>NZ_BARF01000103.1 GCF_000367365.1 Streptomyces prunicolor NBRC 13075
ACACCGCACCCACCTGGCCCACCTCCAACGCCCCGGTCGCCGCGCCCTCTTCGACGTACGTCCTCGCCTACGGGTCCCAACTGGACGGCAACGTAGGCCTGGTGTTCCTCGAACCGCTGTCGGCGGCCGTGGTGAACGGGCTGCACCAGCAGGTGATGACGGCGCTCGGGCTACAGGCCGCGCCGGACACGCATCCGGTGCGGGAGCAGTTGCGGACGGTGGCGAGCGCCGAGGCGCTGGTGCTCAACCTGCCTTATTTGCGCGGGAGTCTGGGTTTCCGGATCACCTTGCGCGTGGACGGCCGGGACCGGGACGTGGACCTGCGGATGCGGCTCGCGAACCCGGTGGCGGCGGCCCGGTACGGGCAGGCCGAGGGCGCCGAGCGGGACGTCCGGGTGGAACGGCGTGGCATCGGTTCCCAGGAGTCGGTGTCGTCGGAGGCCTCCGGCAACATCCGTACGCTGATGCTGCCTTGGACCGCGCTGTTCCCGGTGAGCCGGGCGATCCCGGTGCGCGGTGTCGATGTCGCGCTGACCCTCGCACTCACGTTGAACCAGCTTTCGTCGACCGCGTCGGTGACCACCGTGGTGCAGTCGACGACGGCACAGCGCAGCAACGAGCCCTCGGAGCCCTACGACTTCACCGCCCTGTGGGACGTACGGCTGGACACTCCGGCGCTGGCCGCGCCCGTCACCTGGGGGGCGACGCAGGCGCACGGGCCGGTGACGTTCTGGTTCCCGCAGCATCTGGCGCGGGACGAGGAGGGGGAGTTGCCGGCGGCGGCGGGTCTGGACGTTCTGCCGGTGTGGGGCGTGGACACGGTGGCGGAGCCGGGGCGGCTGCTCGCGGAGGCGTTGCAGCACTTCGACGCCCAACTGCGGACGCTGGACAGGGACTCCCTGGCGGAGCTGGAGACGTTCCTGTCGGAGCCGTTGCTGCGGGGCACCCTGCCGATGCAGCGGGACCGGGGCGTCTTCTCGCCGGTGCTCCTCGACGGCTCGGGGCGCGCGGTCGGCATGTTCCAGTTGCTGACCGACGTGGAGGTGGGGGAGCCGCTGCGGCGGAGCGTCCCCGGGAAGATCAACCTGGAGAGCCACCTGATGCAGGTGGTGAAGATCGACGCCCAGTCGAGGTTCAGCAGCGGTGTGTCCCTGTCCGGGAGTGTCGGCCCGGCGTTCACCGGCGATCACACCGAGGGGCACCCGGACGCGTCCCGGCGTCCGGGCGGCGGTCTGCTGGGGCGGGTCTCGGTCCAGGCGGCGACGAACGGCGCGCTGACCCAGAGCGGCAGTGCGGCACTGATGCACGCGGTGCGCACCAACCGCAGTCATCTGCTGGCCCCGGCCCAGGTGCACCACACCCTGGTGCTGCATCTGCCGGGCGGCGGGCGGCGGACCTTCGAGCCGGGTGACTGGCCGCGCGGTATGCATCTGCGGGTGCTGACCGCAGAGGACGCTCAGGGGCATGCGCCGTCGGAGGACGAACTGCGGCTGCTCCCGGCGGAGTTGGAGCATCTGCGGGCGATCGGCACCACGGCGACACCGCTGGAGGTGCAGGGCACCGAACCCCTCTTCGTGCACGCCGAGAACTGGCTGCGGAGGGAGGGATTCCTGCCCGGCGACACCACCGCCCGCAACCGCGTGCTGCCCGACGAGGCGCTGGTGCAGGCCCAGTTGAACAATCTGCGCAGGTTCGAGCAGACCCGCTCGCAGGTCGGGCAGCGGGCCGCGGCGGACTCCATGGTGGACGGCGGCCACTCGCTCTTCCTGGAGATCCCGACCGTGAGTGGCACCCGCCGGGTGCGGCTGGTGCTCAGCGCGGTGCGCGGCGCGGGCGAGAGCACACACACCACGGTGCTGCCCGATGTGCAGGGCATCGGCCTGTCCTCGCTGTCGACGGTGGCCACCGACCAGAACGGCTCGCAGTACGGGGCGTCGTACGGCGGCGGCGGTTCGTTCGGACTGCCGGTGCGCGACGGTGCCTGGACCGTCGGCGGCACCGGCGACCATGTGCGCTCCCACCAGGTGCAGCACGACAACAGCGCGCAGCTGTCCCTCGGGCACGACCAACAGTTCATCGGCAGCGGGGCGGGCCAGCGCAGCGAGGTGTTCGAGGTGCCGGCCGACCTGGCGCTCGACCTGTACGAGGGACCGGGGGAGGAGCCCCTGCTGCGGTTCGCGCACGAGACGGTCCAGCAGCCGTACGTCCCGCACGGTACCCAGCAGCCCGGCCCGAACGACCCGGCCCCGCCTCCGCCGCCGGACCGGGTACCGGGTGCGTTGCGGCTGTCGGTGCCGACGCACCGTACGCTGCCCGCCGACGAGCCCGTCCCGGTGGCGCCCGGCGCGCACACCGTGCGGGCCGCCACCGACGCCGACCGCACGCTGCTCGATCTGACCGACGCGGCGGGCGCCCCGCTGCCCGACTCGGTACCGCTGCCGGACGACGCGATGGTGGAGGTGTTCCAGGCCTCGGCCGCGCTGGACGAGGCGTTCCGCGCAGTGCTCGGCAACACCTACACGGGGCATCCGGCACGCGGCCTGCTGGACGGGATGCGGGACGCGGTCGCGGAGCGAACTCCCGCTCCGGTGGCCCGTGTCGGACGCGCCGTCGGCGAGTCGCTGGCCGGCGCCGCGGCCACCGACCCGACCACGGTCACGGCCGAGATGCTGACCGCCGCCCGCAGCCCCGCCGCCCTGCTGGCCCGCGGCCACCAGGTGTTCAAGGGCGCCTACGTGATCGAGGGGCTCACCCTGCCCGGGCTCGCCGCCGACGAGGTGCTGTCGGTGGAGATCCGCGGCGCCCTGCGCGCGCCGCGGGCCTCGGACGAGATCACCCAGTACTTCGAGACCGGGCTCGGCGCCGCCGACGGCGCCGGACAGCAGCGCGGGGTGTCCAGTGCCGCGCAGTGGGCGGGCGGCCTCACCGCGGTCCGCAACAGCTCCTCGGTACAGACCCCGGGCTCCGACCAGGCCGCCGGCAACGACGGCGACGTCGGCGGCCTCGACGACGGTGCCACGCTGCTGCGCCGCGCCGACGACCCGGAGCAGCAGGAGGGCGCCGCCACGACCACCGCCGCGCCCCGCAGAACGACCCTCAACCCCTCGGGCCGCTACACCCGCACCACCCGCCGCGACAAGGCACGGGGGCTCGCCTCCTCGACGGTCGTGAACCGCACGGCCACCGAGAGCGGCGCCCAGCACCGCATCACCGCCGACGCGCTCCTGCTGGTCACCTTCCGACGCGGCACCCGCAACGCCGTGGGCAACGCGCTCGGGCAGGGCGAGGGCCGCGCCGTGACGGTGGCGGTCGAACTCCCGGACGCCGTACGGTTCCTGGCCACCCCGGCACAGATCCGGCGGCACGCCGCCTGGTTCACGACCGTGCCCGGGCTCACCCTGCCCGCTCCGGTACCGGGCTCCGTGCAGCTGCCGCGCCGCTTCGTCGCCTCCCGCGAGGTGGGCCTCGGCAGCGTCCAGGCGATGGACGAGTACACCGACGCCACCCGCACGGTGCAACGCCCCGACCTGCTGCGCCGCCAACTCCTCACCCTCGTCGAGGACGAGGCCCCCGGCACCACCCGCCCGGGCCACGCGTCGTACCTCTCCGGCGTCGCCACCCGCATCGCCGACCTCACCTCCACGGCGGGCCTGCGCACCCTGGCAGGCCGCGGCCCCGGCCACGTCCAGCGCTTCCGCTTCCGCCATGTCGGCTACGGCGGCGCCCGCCTCGTCGAGGTCACCCTCGCCGCCCAGCCGGACGCCGACGACCACGCGCTGCGACTGCTGCGCGGCCACCCCGCGGCAGCGGGCTCCGGCATCGAGCAGTACCACGGCCACACCCCGGCCTCGGTGACCGACCGGACCGCCGACAGCACCCGGCACTCCGGGTTCGTCCAGCTCCAGACCCGGCTCCCGAGGCCCACCGGCGGCCCCCGCACCGACCGCGCGGGCGCGCTGCTCGGCGCCGACACGGTGCGCGGCAACTCCGCCCGGGTCACCCGGGCAGCCGAGGACCGGCACTGGCTGCGCACCGACAACGTCGCCGACTTCGACGGCGTCCCGTACCGGATCGTCGCCACCGTACGGTCCACGCCGACCGCCGACTGGCTGGTGGACCTGCCGGGCAGCGTCCTCCAGCACGGCGTGCTCAGCCTCACCGACGCCGACGTCCCGCTGGCCAACCGCATCGCCCACCTCTTCCTCGGCCGCCCGGCGCGGAGCGTCACGGTGCACACCGCCGCCGCACTGCGCTTCACCGGCAGCGAGACCGCCGAACCCGCCCCGCCCGAGGCGCAGTTGACGGCGGGCCACTCGGTACGACGACCGACGCCGACCGGACGCCGCTTCACACCGGGCGGCCCCGCACCGGTCTTCGCCTTCGACGCGGGCACCGAACTCGCCACCGCGCTCGGCGAGGTGGCCCCGGCCCTGACCCGTTCCTGGCGCGCGCTCGCCGCCTCCGACTCCGCGGACGCCACCGCCGTACGGATCGGCGAACTCCTCCAGGCGGGCACGATCTCCCTGGACCACCCGCGCGGCTCCGCCGGCCTCACCACCACGGTGCCGGGCGCCTACCCGTTCCAGAGCGCTCCCGGCACCCCGCCCCGGCTCACCCTGGAGCTGTACCGGCCGCGCCCGGTGACCGACACCGGGGACGTGACGATCGACCGGGTCCGGCTCAGCACGGTCAGCGCGGGCTCCGCCTCGCACGCGGGCATCACCGGCAGCCTCGCGGCGCAGGGCGGCTTCAGCGCCGACGACTCCAACCGCCAACTCCTCGGCTTCACCGTGCCGGTACTGGCCCGCCAGCCCCAGGACCCCGGCACCGGCGCGGCCGTCGGCGGCACCCGCCGCGAGTGGCTCAAGCACGGCAACACCACCACCCCGGCGGGCTCGCGCGGCACCCGCAGCCACGAGATCCTCGCCGACGCCCTGCTCACCGTGCAGGGCCCGAACGGCACCCGGTACGTCTCCGGCACGGTCCGGCTGCGCCCCCTGGAGCGCGACCTCCTCGGCCACGGCGTCACCACCTCCCGCACCGACCCGGGCGTGTACGACGGCGCCTCCCTGACCCGCGAGGCCGCCGACGCGCAGGCACCGGGCGACCGCGCGGACGAGGTGCTGCGCGACTGGCGCACGGTCCCGCTCCGCGACCTCCCGACCCTGCTGTCCCAAGGCGTCCAGGCGGACCCCGAAGCACCCGGCCCCGACGACACGCTCCAGCTGTGGCTGGCCACGAACGGCAGCCCCGAGCAGACGGCCCGCGCCCTGTACGCCGCTTCGGGCACGGCCACGCTGCTACGGCGGCCCGTCGAACTCGCGCTGCGGGACGGCGAGGGCGTGCGGTTCCGGCGGTTCGACGCCGCCGGGAATCCCGACGTGACGCCGGGGTCGGACGAGCGGGACGAGGAGGAGGGGTACGGCGCGGGCCCGAGCGGCTCGGGTCAGGGCGGTGCGGGTCCGAGCAACGCGGGTCGGGACGGAGCGCGGCGGGACGGCCGGGGCGCCCCTGCTGACGACGCCTACTGGGCGGCCGTACGCGATCAGATAGGTGTGCTGGAGGTGGCCGGGCGCGCGGAGGACGCCGCGCGGGCGCAGGAGGCCCAGCTCCAGGCGGAGGTGCCGGACGCCGAACACGCGCTGGCGGAAGCTCTGCCGCCGCTGGCACAGGCGGAACAGGTCCTGGACGACGCCCGTACCGCCGCGGACACCACGACCGCCGAACGCGTCGCCGCCGAGCGGACCGTCGTGGCCGCCGCCCGCGCCGATCAGGAACGGGGCGCCCGTGTCACGGAGTTGACCGCGGATCTCGACGACCAGACCGAGCGGGTGGCGGACACGACCCGGGCGGCCGGGGAGTACCACGACGCGGTCCGGACGGCGGAGCAGGAACTGGCGGCGGCGGAACGGGCCGTACGGCAACCTGCCGACTCGGCGACACCGGGCGGGAGTTCGCAGCGCGCCGAGGGCAACTCCGCCGCGGGTGGCCCCGATTCACCCGCCCGGCGTGCGTCGCGCCGGAACCGGGCGGAACGCGCACTGCACCAGGCCCGGATCGCGGCCTCGGCGGCCGACCGCGCCGTCGAGACCGCCCGGCACGCCGCCGACGACACCACACGCCGGCTCGGTCTGGCCCGGGACGCGGCCCGCACCGCCGCCGAGGACCTGACCCGGGCCCGGACCATCGCCGTGACGGCGACCGCGACGGACCGCACGGCCCAGGCGGAACTCGCCGAAGCCACCGCACACCGCGACCAGCTGGCCGCCGCGCGGGACGAGGCCCGGGGGGCGTTGGACGCGCTCGGCCGCGACATCGCCGAGGCGCTGGCGGAACAGGCCGGGCAGGCGGCCCGGCAGCGCAACGCGCAACAGGATCTGGCCGACGTCGTCACCCTCCTGGAGACACAGCGAGCGGCGACCGGCGACGGCACGGCCCCCCTCCCGACCGGCTCCCTCGCCGCCACCCCGGCCACCTGGCCCCGCCGCACCCCCCGCCCGACACCGGCCCGCATCGGCCCGGGCCCGGCGCCCGAACAGACGGAGGACCCGCAGGAAGACCCTGAGGACGAGCCCGAAGTGGAGCCCCAGGAACGGGAGTTCCGGCCGGGCGGAGCCGCGGGCGTGACCGGCGGGGAACCCGAAGGCGAGGAGTCCGAGGGCGAGGAGTCCGAGGGCGACGAGGACGAGGACGGCGACGAGGAGAGCGACGGTGAAGACGATGGCGACGGCGGCGACGAGGACGGCGGCGCGAACGGGCAGCGCGGTGAAGGCTCCGGCGGTGCCCGATACCGCCTCGCCGTATCGCGGGCGGAGCGCCCAGCGACGTTCGTCCGTTCACTGGCGCGGCTCCTCGCCGCCCCCGGCACCTCCGCTCATGCCACCCCCGCCCCCACCTGGACCGGTACCCGCGACCCCCACGCCGCCCTCCTCACCTGGGCCCAGGTCGACGTGGCGGCTCACGGCGCCCCCGACGACGCGGTGCTCCCGGCGCCCGGCGCCTCGGTGCGGACCGACGCGCTGGCCGAAATCGGCGCTCTCACCGAGGAGTTGCGTGCCCAGTCGATCCTCCAGAACGGCACGGTGACCGTCGCGGAGGCCGGACTGGACGACGTCGCGCGCCTCGCCCTGGTGCTGGCCCGCCCCGACACCCCCGCCTACGTGTCCACCCTGGCCGCGCTGGTCGCACGCGACACCGGGCGGCCGGTCCAGGTGCTCGGCCCCGACGACCTCACCCACCGGTTCGGCCCGGCCGACGGCACCCCGCTCACCCTGTACTTCGACGGCAACCGGTTCTCGGTCGACCCGCCCGCCCCGGAGGACGACTGACCGGTCGTCACCCGATCACTTTTCTGGAAGGAACAGCATGTCCGGCAAGAACAGCCCGCAGCACCAGGCAGCGACGGGCGGGACGGAGCCCGCCCCGGCCCCGGACACCACCGCGGGCGGCGCCCCCGAGACCGAAGCGGCGGCACTTCCGCCGACCAGCGGCGAGACGACGGCCGCCCGCACCGGCGCCCCGGAGACGGCGGCGAAGACGGAGGCGGAGGCGGAAGCGGCACTTACGACACCGGCCCAACTCCCGGCCGCCGGCACGGGAGTTGCCGCGACAGCCGCTGCCGGTACCGACGAGACCGCGACCCCGGAAGCGGCAACCGGCACCCACGCCGACCCCGATACCGCCCCCGACCCGGGCGCCGACGCCCTGGCCGCGACGGCGGCCGGATCCGGATCCGGATCCGAGCCCGGCGAAGACGCAGCAGCAGCCGCCCCCGCCTTCGGCCGCCCCTCCCGAGGCATCCTCGCCGGAGCCGCGATCGCCGGCGCGCTGCTGATCGGCGTGCCGTTCCTGGTGTCCGGCATGCTCGGCAAGTCGGGTTCGGACTCGAAGCCGTCGGACCAAGTGGCCGACGCCGGCACGGTGTTGAACGGCGCGTCGCCGGACATCGGCGCCGGCGCCTACGGTTCGGCCAGTCCGGACCCGACGACGAAGCCGAACCCCTCGCTCACGACGGGCGGCGGCAAGAAGAACACGGTGAAGAACGGCGCGGGCGCCGCGGTGGCCGGCGGTGCCGGTGCCGGAGTGGTCGTGGGCAGTTCCGCCGAGGCCCCCAAGAAGGCTTCCTCCGGCGGGAGTTCGAAGAAGAAGTCCACCACGACCAAGGCCACGGCCACCAAGACCAAGACGGTGACCACCGCGCCCGGCACCACCATCTACGGCCACGCCTCCAACAAGTGCATCGAGATGGTGAGTCACAAGGGAACCGACGGTTCGCCGCTGCAGATCAACAGCTGCACCGGCAAGAACTGGCAGAAGTGGGACTTCCGTTCGGACGGCACGATCCGCTCGATGGGCCTGTGCATGGACGTCGCCTGGGGCTCGTCGGCGAACGGCGCGGTGATCCAGCTCGCGGTGTGCAGCGGCAACCCGGCCCAGCAGTTCCGCCTCAACTCCAGCAACGACCTGGTCAATCCGCAGGCCAACAAGTGCGTGGACGTCAAGGACCAGAAGACCGCGGCCGGCACCCGGCTCCAACTCTGGGACTGCAACGGCCAGGACAACCAGAAATGGAGCACCCGCTGAACACGGCGGTGCCGCCGCACCCGTAGAGGCACGGCGGCACCATGGACACCCAGACGCTCAAGCCCGGTGCTAGATGTCCCGGAAGATCTCGATCTGCGCCCCGACGGAGTTGAGCCGCTCCGCCAGATCCTCGTAACCGCGGTTGATGACATACACGTTCCGCAGCACGGACGTGCCCTCCGCCGCCATCATCGCGAGCAGCACGACCACCGCGGGCCGCAGCGCCGGCGGGCACATCATCTCGGCGGCCCGCCAGCGGGTCGGGCCCTCGACCAACACCCGGTGCGGGTCGAGGAGTTGGAGGCGTCCGCCGAGGCGGTTGAGGTCGGTGAGGTAGATCGCGCGGTTGTCGTAGACCCAGTCGTGGATGAGGGTCTGGCCCTGTGCGACCGCCGCGATCGCCGCGAAGAACGGCACGTTGTCGATGTTCAGGCCGGGGAACGGCATCGGGTGGATCTTGTCGATCGGCGCCTCCAGCTTGGAGGGCCGGACCGTGAGGTCCACCAGCCGGGTACGGCCGTTGTCGGCGACGTACTCGGGGGTGCGGTCGTGGTCGAGGCCCATCTCCTCCAGGACCGCGAGCTCGATCTCCAGGAACTCGATGGGCACCCGGCGGACCGTCAGCTCCGACTCGGTGACGACGGCGGCGGCCAGCAGGCTCATCGCCTCGACCGGGTCCTCGGAGGGGGAGTAGTCCACGTCGACGTCGATGGTCGGCACGCCGTGCACGGTGAGGGTGGTGGTGCCGATGCCCTCGACCTTGACACCCAGCGCCTCCAGGAAGAAGCACAGGTCCTGGACCATGTAGTTGGAGGACGCGTTGCGGATGACCGTGACGCTCTCGTGGCGGGCGGCGGCCAGCAGCGCGTTCTCGGTGACGGTGTCGCCGCGCTCGGTCAGCACGATCGGCCGACCGGGGGAGACGGACCGGTCGACCTGCGCGTGGTAGAGCCCCTCGGTCGCGGCGATGTCGAGCCCGAACCGGCGCAGCGCGATCATATGCGGCTCGATCGTGCGCGTCCCGAGGTCGCAGCCGCCCGCGTACGGCAGCTTGAAGCTGTCCATGCGGTGCAGCAGCGGGCCGAGGAACATGATGATCGAGCGCGTGCGGCGGGCCGCCTCCGCGTCGATCGACTCCATCTCCAGCTCGGCCGGCGGCACGATCTCCAGGTCGACGCCGTCATTGATCCAGCGGGTGCGGACGCCGATCGAGCCGAGTACCTCCAGAAGGCGGTACACCTCCTCGATCCGCGCGACCCGGCGCAGCACTGTGCGCCCCTTGTTGAGGAGCGAGGCGCACAGCAGTGCCACGCACGCGTTCTTGCTGGTCTTCACATCGATCGCGCCGGACAGCCGGCGACCGCCGACCACCCGCAGATGCATCGGACCGGCGTAGCCCAGAGAGACGATCTCGCTGTCCAGGGCTTCACCGATTCGAGCGATCATCTCAAGGCTGATGTTTTGGTTGCCGCGCTCGATGCGATTGACGGCGCTCTGACTGGTGCCGAGCGCCTCGGCAAGCTGCGTCTGTGTCCAGCCCCTATGTTGCCTGGCGTCACGGATGAGCTTGCCGATACGTACGAGGTAGTCGTCTGCCATGAGGCCGAGGTTATCTCAGATATGAGATGGCGCCTCTTGAGGGGGGCCGTTCGGGTGACGGCCGGTCAGCAATCCTGCCGGCTGCCGTCAGTCGTCCTTCTCGGTGCGCGTCTTGCGCCACCCGAACGGCCCGGGCAGGTTCATCGATGTCGTACGGCGCCCCGAGGTGCTGCGCGTGTACCGCGGGCCACTCTTGCCACCTGTCGTGAACGACATGGACCCCTTGTTGATGTTCAGCCGAAGCCAAGGAAGGATCCGGAAGCTCTTGCGGAACGTGAGCGGCATACCCGCCCCCTTTCGTCCCGCACCGGGTACCCCGAAGTCCCGGGAATATGGCGTCAGTTCAGCGGAGCGGGCGCCGGGGTGCCGTAGAAGGTGATCGACGGCCGGCCCCGCGAGGCGATGAAGTCGTTGAGCGCGTCGGCGAGGTCCGTGGGGGAGACGGCGTTGGCCGCCTCGGGCGCCTCGCTCGCGGCGACGCTGAACTTGATCGTGAGCCGCGGACGCTCGGAGCCCAGGGAACTCGCCCCCGCGAAGAGCGTTCCCGCGGGGAAGTCGACCGACGTGGTGTCCGCAGTGTCGATGGTGTCCGTGGTGGCCACCGCGGCCTGGGCCGGCCGTGCCGCCGCCGCGCCGCCGACCATCGCGCCGACGGCGGTCGTTCCGGAGTATTCGAGCAGGGATCGTCCGGTTGTGCGGGAGTGGAGGGCGGCCGGGCATGACCAATCCGCCCCCGTGTACTAGAGTTATCTCGACATCGAGATATATGCCGAGGTGCACCGCAGCCGCACACTCCGCCGATCCAGTAGTAAGGCTTGCCTAACTTAGCCTTACCTTAGCGGATCGGCCAAGACGTCGTAGCGGCAGGATGCGGTGGGAACGCGCACATCAATGAAGGAGACTGTCGTGTCGGCGAACAGCTTCGACGCCCGCAGCACGTTGCAGGTGGGCGACGAGTCGTACGAGATCTTCCGCCTGGACAAGGTGGAGGGCTCGGCCCGGCTCCCCTACAGCCTTAAGGTCCTGCTGGAGAATCTGCTCCGCACCGAGGACGGCGCGAACATCACCGCCGACCACATCCGCGCCCTCGGCACCTGGGACTCGCAGGCCCAGCCGTCGCAGGAGATCCAGTTCACGCCGGCCCGTGTGATCATGCAGGACTTCACCGGCGTGCCCTGCGTGGTGGACCTCGCGACCATGCGTGAGGCCGTGAAGGAGCTGGGCGGCGACCCGGCGAAGATCAACCCCCTGGCGCCGGCCGAGCTGGTCATCGACCACTCCGTCATCGCGGACAAGTTCGGCACCCACGAGGCGTTCGCGCAGAACGTCGAGCTGGAGTACGGCCGCAACCGCGAGCGCTACCAGTTCCTGCGCTGGGGCCAGACCGCGTTCGACGAGTTCAAGGTCGTCCCGCCGGGCACCGGCATCGTCCACCAGGTCAACATCGAGCACCTGGCCCGGACCGTCATGGTCCGAGGCGGCCAGGCGTACCCCGACACCCTGGTCGGCACCGACTCGCACACCACGATGGTCAACGGCCTCGGTGTGCTGGGCTGGGGCGTCGGCGGCATCGAGGCCGAGGCCGCGATGCTCGGCCAGCCGGTCTCGATGCTCATCCCGCGCGTCGTCGGCTTCAAGCTCACGGGCGAGCTGACCCCGGGCACCACCGCCACGGACCTCGTGCTGACCATCACCGAGATGCTCCGCAAGCACGGCGTCGTCGGCAAGTTCGTCGAGTTCTACGGCGAGGGCGTCGCCGCCACCTCCCTCGCGAACCGCGCCACCATCGGCAACATGTCGCCGGAGTTCGGTTCCACCGCCGCGATCTTCCCGATCGACGACGAGACCCTGAAGTACCTGCGCCTGACCGGCCGCGACGAGCAGCAGGTCGCGCTCGTCGAGTCGTACGCCAAGGAGCAGGGCCTCTGGCTGGACCCGGCCGCCGAGCCCGACTTCTCCGAGAAGCTGGAGCTGGACCTCTCGACGGTCGTCCCCTCGATCGCAGGACCGAAGCGCCCGCAGGACCGCATCGTCCTCGCGAACGCCTCCGAGCAGTTCAAGAGCGACGTGCGCAACTACGTCGCCGACGACGACGAGGCGGGCAAGGAGTCCTTCCCGGCCTCCGACTCCCCGGCCGCCAGCAACGGTGTACCGAGCAACCCGGTCACCGTCACCGCCCCGGACGGCTCGACGTACGAGCTCGACCACGGCGCGGTCACCGTCGCGGCCATCACCTCCTGCACCAACACCTCGAACCCGTACGTCATGGTCGCCGCCGCGCTCGTCGCGAAGAAGGCCGTGGAGAAGGGTCTGACGCGGAAGCCCTGGGTCAAGACCACCCTCGCGCCCGGCTCCAAGGTCGTCACCGACTACTTCGACAAGGCGGGGCTCACCCCCTACCTCGACAAGGTCGGCTTCAACCTCGTCGGCTACGGCTGCACCACCTGCATCGGCAACTCCGGCCCGCTGCCGGAAGAGGTCTCCAAGGCCGTCAACGACCATGACCTGGCCGTGACTTCGGTGCTCTCCGGCAACCGCAACTTCGAGGGCCGGATCAACCCGGACGTCAAGATGAACTACCTGGCGTCCCCGCCGCTGGTCGTCGCGTACGCCCTCGCCGGCTCCATGAAGGTCGACATCACCAAGGACGCGCTCGGCGTCGACCAGGACGGCAAGCCGGTCTACCTCGAAGACATCTGGCCGACCGAGGCCGAGGTCAACGACGTCGTCGCGAACTCCATCGGCGAGGACATGTTCAACAAGTCCTACGCCGACGTCTTCGCGGGCGACGCCCAGTGGCAGGCGCTGCCCATCCCGGAGGGCAACACCTTCGAGTGGGACGCCCAGTCGACCTACGTCCGTAAGCCCCCGTACTTCGAGGGCATGACGATGGAGACCACCCCGGTCTCGGACATCGCCGGTGCCCGCGTGCTGGCCAAGCTCGGCGACTCGGTGACGACGGACCACATCTCGCCCGCCGGTGCCATCAAGGCCGACACCCCGGCCGGCAAGTACCTCACCGAGCACGGCATCGAGCGGCGTGACTTCAACTCCTACGGCTCCCGCCGAGGCAACCACGAGGTCATGATCCGCGGCACCTTCGCCAACATCCGCCTGCGCAACCAGGTCGCGCCCGGCACCGAGGGCGGCTTCACCCGCGACTTCACGCAGGCGGACGCCCCCGTCTCCTTCATCTACGACGCCTCGCGCAACTACATCGAGCAGGGCATCCCGCTGGTCATCCTGGCCGGCAAGGAGTACGGCTCCGGCTCGTCCCGCGACTGGGCCGCCAAGGGCACCGCGCTCCTCGGCGTCAAGGCCGTCATCGCCGAGTCCTACGAGCGCATCCACCGCTCGAACCTCATCGGCATGGGCGTCGTCCCGCTCCAGTACCCGGCGGGTCAGACCGCCGAGTCCCTCGGTCTGACCGGCGAGGAGTCCTTCTCCGTCGCGGGCATCACCGAGCTGAACGACGGCACCACCCCGAGCACGGTCAAGGTCACCACCGACACCGGCGTGGAGTTCGACGCGGTCGTCCGCATCGACACCCCCGGCGAGGCCGACTACTACCGCAACGGCGGCATCCTCCAGTACGTGCTGCGCAACCTGATCCGCAACTAGCGGCTACGGCAAGGCAGTTGAGGGCCGCATCCCCGGCGACGGGGGTGCGGCTCTCCGCGTCTGTCCACCGCCCGTCCGCGCAGGTCATCGCCAGCGCTCAGGTGGAACACAGGGTTCCCCCAGCAGGCCGGGACAGAATCGGGACATGACTGGCACATCGGGGTCCCGCGGCAGCCGAGTGCGCGTGCTCATCGTCGACGACGAGCCCGCGCTCACCGAGCTGCTCTCTGTCGCGGTCACCGAGGCCGGCTGGCGGCCCTACCCCGCGCCGGACGGACACAGCGCGCTGCGCATCGCCCGCGGCTGCGCCCCGCACGCCGTCGTCCTCGACGGCATGCTGCCCGACCTCGACGGCATCCAGGTGCTGCGCCGACTCCGCTACGAGAACCCCCGGCTGCCCGTCCTCATGCTCACCGCCCGCGACGCGATCGAGCACCGCCTCGACGGCCTCGAAGCGGGCGCCGACGACTACGTCACCAAGCCCTTCTCCCTGGAGGAGGTCGTGCTGCGGCTGCGCGGACTGCTGCGCCGGGCGGGCAGCGAACAGACCCCGACCGACGACTCCGTACGGGTACTCGGCGATCTGGTCCTGACCGGCGAGACCCGCGAGGTGCGGCGCGCCGGTGAGCCGGTCCAGCTCACCGCCAAGGAGTTCGACCTGCTCACCCTGTTCCTCGACCATCCCCGCCAGGTGCTGAGCAAGGCGCAGATCCTCGACCAGGTGTGGAGCAGCTGCTTCGACGGCGGCGGCAACCTCGTCGAGGTCTACATCTCCAGCCTCCGCCGGAAGATAGACCGGGGCCGCGCTCCGATGATCCACACCGTGCGCGGGATGGGATACGCCCTACGGCCCGTGGAGGACGCCAGATGAACCTCCGTATCCGCAACCTCCGTACCCGCAAGCTCCGTATCCGCAACCGAGGCCGCCTGCACGGCCGTTCACTGCGCACCCGCCTCCTCCTCTTCATCAGCGCGACCCTCGTAGTCGTGTGCGCCGCGATGGCCCTCACCACCGTGTTCGTCCAACGCGCCTCTCTGCTGGGCGACTTGGACGACCGGGTCGGCAACGCCGCCGAGCGCAGTCTGGGCGGGGCCCAGCATCACCCGGACACGGCCGGGGACCTCGGGTTCCTCATGGAGAACGGTCACGCCGTCGGGACGCTCGCCGCGCGGTTCGACGCCAAGGGCTCGATCATCGCCGCCGCCGTCGTCAGACAGGACGCCCCGCCCCAGAACCTCACCGCCACCCAGCGCGCCGCTCTCGCGGGCATCACCGCCGACAGCGCGATGCACACCCGTACCGTCCCCGGCCTCGGCACCTACCGGCTCACGGCCCTCAACACCGATGGCGTCCGAGTCCTCACCGGCCTCCCGATGGACGACGTACAGGACATGATCAGCGGCCTGGTGGCGGTCGAGGCCGTCGTCGCCCTCGCCGGCCTGACCGTCGCGGGCTGCCTGTGCGCGGTCGTCATACGGCGGCAGCTACGGCCGCTGGGCCGGGTCGCCGCCACCGCGGTCGAGGTCTCCCGCTCGCAGCTCGGGCACGGCGAGGTCACCGCGCTCACCCGGGTGCCCGAGCGCGACACCGACCCCGGCAGCGAGGCCGGCCAGGTCGGCGCCGCGCTCAACCGGATGATCGACCACGTCGAGTCCTCGCTCGCCGAACGCCAGCGCAGCGAGGAGCAGATGCGCCGCAGCGAGGAACGCATGCGCCGCTTCCTCGCCGACGCCAGCCACGAACTCCGCACCCCGCTGGCCTCCATCGCGGGCTACGCCGAGCTGATGAACCGTGGCACCGACCGCATCGAGCCGGGGCTCGCCTGGCGCCGGGTCACCGCCGAGTCGGCGCGCATGACGGGCCTGGTGGAGGACCTCCTGCTGCTCGCCCGGCTCGACGAGGGCAGGCCGTTGCAGTCCGCCGAGGTGGACCTCGCGGCGGTGCTCGCCGAGGCGGTGTGGGACGCCCGCGCGGCCGGCACCGGCCACGAGTGGCAGCTCCAACTGTCCCTGGACGCCCCGGCCCTGGTCATCGGCGACGAGGCCCGCCTGCACCAGGTGTTGGCCAACTTGTTGGCCAACGCGCGTATGCACACGCCTGCTGGCACGACGGTCACGGCGAGCGTCCAGGCCACCGCCGCCCACACCGTCGTCATCCGGGTCCGCGACGACGGCCCCGGCATCCCCCCGGCCCTCCTCCCCACCGTCTTCGAACGCTTCACCCGCGCCGACGCCTCCCGCGCCAGGGCCGGCGGCAAGGAGGGCGGCTCCGGCCTCGGCCTGGCCATCGCGACGGCGATCACCGGAGCCCACGGCGGCCGCATCGACGTCACCAGCGTCCCGGGCCGCACGGAGTTCACCATCGAACTCCCCGCGGCCCAACTCCCGCCCGTCGAACCGGCGATGCGCGCCCGCACGGCGCCGGTCTAGAGAGCACCGGGCGCCGGCGGACGCGCATCACCGTGGCTGTCCTCGTAGGCCTAGGGAGTGGTCGTGAACCCGTCGAAGTCGGCCTCGCCAGTCGTGCCCGAGGCATGCGAGGTCTGGGTGAGGCCGACGTCCTGGGTGGCCGCGGCGGTCGGGACGTCGATGGTGCCGACCAGGTTCCAGGTGGCGTTGTCGGTCGAGTAATAGCCGCTGTACGAGGTGCCGTTGCGGACGAGCTTCAGCCACGAGGGGTAGGCGGCGGTACCGGCGGAGTCCTGCGAGTCGAGCTTTCCGTCACCGTCGCTGTCCCAGTCGAGGAGATAGCCGTTGCCCGGGGTCGCGACGAGCGCCACATACCCGGGGGACGTGTTCGACTGGGTGATGTCGTTGCGGACCATGATCCCGGCCTTCGCCCAAACATCGGTGTCCGACTGCGAGTTGAGCTTCACGGTCGTCACCGAACCGTCGTGCTCCGCACCCGGCAGATAGATCGAGCCGTACTCATTGGTGCCGTTGTACAGATCCGCACCCTGCGCCCGGATACCGAGTTGGGTACCGGACTCGCTGAAGCTCGCCGTGGTGGAGGCGAACGTCCGGTAAGGGGCGGTCACTTGATGGTTGACGGTGATCGTGTCACCGGCGCCGAGCCGGGTCTTCCCGCCCGACCGGAAGCGGTAACTCGCCGTCCCCTGGAAGTCGTTGGAGGCGAAGAGCTTGGTCGAGGGCGGGATGGACACGGAGTACGTGACCTTCAGCGCGTGACTGCCCCGGATCGTCCGGGCCCGTGTCACGTCACGCGTGGTGATCTTCGTGCCGGCCGGCCCGGTGAGGGTCAGGTCGGCATCGGTGACGGACCGAGACCCGCTGTCGGACAGGACCGCCGTCACCGTGCGGGTGGTGCTGTCGCTGGACGCGGGCGCCCAGTTGAGCCCGAACGACACGTCCGGAGCCGCACCGGTCACCGTGCGGTGGGTGGCGTGAACCCGGTACAGGACCACACCGTGCGCGGGCACATTGGCGGCGATCCGTCCCGCGGACTCGGTCAGCCGCTGGCTCCACAGATCCCGCAGGGCGTAGTCACGCGCCGCGGGCAGCCCCAACGCGGAAGCGGTAGTGGCGACTTCGCGGGGAGCCGACCCGGTGTTGAACAGACCGACCACGGCATCCCCGTCGGCCTCGGTCTTGGCGAACACCTGCGAATTGGCGTCCGAGGAGATCCGCTTGGCGTCGATACCGTCCTGGTCGACCGCGAGGACGTCGGTGTTCTTCAGCAACGCGAGGTCGGCCGGGTCGAGATGGGTCAGGTCGGTGCCGAGGATGAGCGGCGAGGCGGCCAGCGACCACAGACTCATCTGCGTCCTGCGCTCGTCGGGGGTGAGGCCGTTGTTCGCGCCGTTCCCGATTTCGAGGGAGTCGTAGTCGTTGTAACCGCCGGGCCCGCCGTACGGCGCCCAGGCCGCGACCTGGTCGAAGCGGGAGGCGATGGAGGCCCAGGTGGTCAGGGGGTAACTGCTGTCGTCCGGACCGCAGTAGCACTCGATGTCGCCGCCGGTGCGCCAGCCGTTGGAGAGCTTCTTCCAGGTGGCCGCGTTGTTGATGTCGAGGTTGTTGGACAGCTCCAGATGGATGGGCCGCCCGGTGTGATGCAGGGCGTCCGACCAGGCCTGGACGTCCTGTTGGTCGGACGTGCCGACACCGTCGATCTTCAGATAGTCGATGCCCCACCCGGCGAACTGCCCGGCCCACGAGTCGATGAAGGTCTGCGCGCCGGGCTTGGTGTAGTCGATGCCCACCATGCCACCGCAGTTGTAGTTGCTCTCCGTCGCCGTGGTGGCGATGTCCCGCGCGTGGTAACTGGTCCCCTTGATCTCGGTGTTCTTGGCGACCGCCTGCTGGGAGATGCCGGGCGTGACATACAGGCCGAACCTCAGCCCCAGGGAGTGCACATAGTCGGCGACGACCTGGACGCCGTTCTCACCGCCGCGCGGCGGGAACTTGACGGGGTCGGTGACCCAGCGGCCGTACTGGTCGACGTCCGGTCCCTGGCTGCCCGGGCACTGGTACCAGAAGTCGTCGACGTTGGCGTAGACGAAGCCGTTTTTCGCCAGGCCACTGGTCTTGAGCGCCTTCGCCTGCGCCTCGATGGTCTGCGCGGTCGGATTGCGCCGCACAAAGCTCCAACTGCTCCACCCCAGCACGGGTTTGAGCCCGACACCGTTGTCATCGGCCCGCGCGGAATGACCGCCGGTCGCGGTGACTCCCATGGTGAGCAGCAGCGCTCCGGTGAACGCGGCCAGTGCACCGCGGATCTGTCTTCTCATGAGCTGTTCCTCCATCGCAACGCCCACTCGACTCAGAAAACGTCAAGAACCAACCCCGTGGACGCGACAAGTGAACAGGACCGAACGCCAGTCACCACATGGCGCGCTTGGCCAAAACTGGGTCAAGTCTGTGGGGCCACTGTGGCGCCGGCCGGAGGAAGTCCTGTCTGTCCCACCCCGCACATCGGCTCGTTCGGTCATCGCGGCCATCTGCCGCCGCCCGTACGCCCGCCCAGCAACCGCGCCTGTTCCAGCTTCAGTTCGCCGAATCCCCGCCGTGCGTACGCGGCCAGCTCCGCGCTCGGGAACGCGACCAGCGACAGGTGCTCCGCGAAGTCGCCCCGCGCCCAGCGCGCCGTGGTGATCTCGTATCCGGCCGCGTGCGCGCACAACTCCAGCAGCAGCGGCGGCATCTCCGGCTCGCGCAGCAGATCCGCCCGTCCGACGACGAGTTCGCGCATCTCCCGCAGGGTCGGCAGGAAAACGGTCGCCACCCACAGCCGCCACTCGGCGAGTTCCTCGTCGGTCGGCGGAGTTCCGCCGCTGAAGGGCGAGATGCCTCCGGGCCGGGCGTGTCGCTCCACGAACGCGGCGAAGGTGCGGGCGTTGGCCTCCGTCAGCGCGAGCAACGGTCCGTAGAGGTCGCCGAGTTGACGATTGACCCGGGCGAGCCGCTCCTGTCGCTGGGTCAACCGGAGGCCGTTGAGGTATGTGGCGGCATACCCGGCGAAGGCCAGTGCGACCGTGACGACGACTGCGATCATGCCGGGATCGTATGAGACCCGGCTCCGAACAAGCCCGCCCCGAGCGCCACTTCACGCGCCGCCAGCCGTTTACAGCCACCCCAGTCCGCGCTAACTTCACGGACAAGTGGGGTGGGAGCGCTCCCACCCGCCCGACGGTCCGGAACCCGCCGGGTGGCCGGGTCGCCCCACCCCACGCATCCATCTCCGCACGTTCCTCGCACTCGCCGACCGAAGGGACGTAAAACTGTCATGCCTATGACAACCCCAACCCCAACTCCCCGCGCGGTACCGCGATTACGGCGCCCCACCCCCCACCGAGCCCTCTTCCTCGTCCTCCTCGCGCTCCTCACCACCGTCCCCGCCCTGGCCCTGATCCTCGCCACGGGTGGCCGGGCGGAGGCCCACGGCACCCCCATGAAACCCGGCAGCCGCACCTTCCTCTGCTGGCAGGACGCGCTCACCGACACCGGTGAGATCAAACCGATCAACCCGGCGTGCAAGGCGGCCCAACAAGTCAGCGGCACAACGCCGTTCTACAACTGGTTCTCCGTCCTGCGCTCCGACGGCGCCGGCCGCACCCGGGGCTTCGTGCCGGACGGTTCGCTGTGCAGCGGCGGCAACCCGAACTTCACGGGCTTCGATCTCCCGCGCGACGACTGGCCGTTGATGCATCTGACCTCCGGCGCGACGGTCGACTTCTCGTACAACGCCTGGGCGGCGCACCCGGGTTGGTTCTACGTCTACATCACCAAGGACGGCTTCGACCCGACCAAGACGCTCACCTGGGACGACATGGAGGACGCCCCGTTCCTCACGGTCGACCACCCGCCGCTGAACGGCACCCCGGGTACGGTCGAGGCCAACTACTCCTGGACCGGGCAACTTCCGGCGAACAAGTCGGGGCGGAACATCGTCTACATGGTGTGGCAGCGCTCGGACAGCGCGGAGACCTTCTACTCCTGCTCGGACGTCGACTTCGACGGCGGCAACGGCGAAGTGACGGGCATTCACGACCCGGGCAACCCCACCGACCCGGTACCCGGCGTCTGTTCGGCCACCCGGCACACGACCGGAACCTGGCCCGGCGGCTACCAGTCCGAGGTGACCGTCACCAACTCCGGCGACGTCCCGATGCTCGGCTGGATGGTCAACTGGGCACTCCCCGCAGGCCAGTCGGTCGCCAGTCTCTGGAACGGCAACGCGACCTACAGCGGCCAGGACGTGATGGTCCACAACGCCGACTGGAACGGCTCACTGAGTCCGGGGCAGAGCGCCACCTTCGGATACGTCGTGAACGGCGACGGCGGGGACACGGCAACTACCCTGCCCTGCCAGGTGGGTTGAGTCTGAGCTCGGGGCGGACCCGGTGGTCGGGGGCCACCGGGTCCGCGAGCCGGACAGGCAATGGGGGTTGAACCTGTCCGGGTGGTGCGTGGCTTGGGGCGACACTGCGGTGCGACAACGTTGTCGAATGGTCTGCATATGACTCTACCGCCCCAACGGACAACGATGTCAAGCCAGTTGGCCTGCGGGCGCCGTCCGAGTGGATGCCTTGCGTGCCCTCGCCGGCCCACGCGCTCTTCCGTGGTACGGGTGGCGCACGTTACTGTCCCTGCGGCTTGTGCGACCTGTGGTGCGCGACCCGTCCGAAGGAGGAGGGGCCGCGTCATGCGTTTCCGTCCCATGTCCCTGATGCTCGCCGCCGCGCTCGCGCTCGGCGGCGCCACCCCCGCCCTGGCGGCCACCACCGCCCCACCGCAACTCGTCAAGGACCCCAGCGCCTATGTCGATCCGCTGATCGGCACCAAGAACGGCGGCAATGTCTTCCCGGGCGCCGTCGTGCCCTTCGGCATGCTCTCCTGGAGCCCGGAGAACACCAGAGGCAGCGCGACGAGCACGGCCGCACCAGGCGGCTACCAGTACGACGCCACCCGCATCCGCGGCTTCAGCCTCACCCACATGTCCGGCACGGGCTGCGCGGGCGGCAGCGGCGACATCCCGTTCTACCCGTACGCCGGTGAGGTCACCTCGTCCCCGGCGAGCGACACCAAGGACGCCGTCTACGCCTCCGACTTCAGCCACACCGACGAGACCGCCGAGCCCGGCCACTACAAGGTGGGCCTCGCCTCCGGCGTCACCGCCGACCTCACGGCGACGGCCCGCACCGGCTCCGGCCGCTTCACCTACCCCGCCGACAAGCCGGCCTCGCTGCTGATCCGCACCGCCAACTCCGAGGTGGGGTCCGCCGATTCGGCGGTCACCATCGACCCGAAGACCAACACCGTCTCCGGCTCGGTCACCTCCGGCAACTTCTGCGGCTACCTCGACCCCGAGGGTCAACGCGCCTACTACACCCTGTACTTCACCGCCACCTTCGACCGCGCCTTCAAGACCACCGGCACCTGGCAGGACGACAGGCTCACCCCGGGTTCGACGAACGCCACCGGCGGCACGGGCGGCTTCACCACCGGCGGCCGTCCCGTCGCGGGCAAGGGCGCGGGCGGCTACGTCGAGTTCGAGCCCGGCAGTGGCCCGGTCGGCGTCAAGGTCGGTATCTCGTACGTCAGTCAGGCCGGCGCCAAGGCCAACCTCGCGGCGGAGAACCCGCCGAAGCGGTCCTTCGACGGCGTCGAGGACGCGGCCCACCGCGCCTGGCGCGACCAGCTCGGCGCGATCAAGGTGGGCGGCGGCACCGACCCCGAGCGCACCACCTTCTACACCGCGCTCTACCACTCGCTCCTGCACCCGAACGTCATCAGCGACGCCGACCGCAGATACACGGGCAGCGACGGCAAGGTGCACAAGGTCGGCCGGGGGCATCAAGCGCAGTACGGCACCTTCTCCGGCTGGGACATCTACCGGTCGCAGGTCCAACTGCTCACCCTCCTCAGCCCCCGCACGGGCTCGGACATCGCCCAGTCCCTCTACGAACTCGCCCAGCAGAACGGGGGAGTCTGGGACCGCTGGCTGCACGGCGCGAGCGGCACCCACGTCATGAACGGCGACCCCTCACCCACCGCCCTGGCCGGCATCCGCGCCTTCGGCGGCACCGACTTCGACCTCAAGGGAGCCCTCGCCTCCCTCGTCCAGGCGGCCACCGTACCCACCGCACAGGACCTGTCCTCCTCGGGCAAGCCGGTGCTCTCGGTGGGCCAACGCCCGTCCCTGGACAAGTACTTGAACCTGCACTACATGCCGTCCGTCTCCAACGCCTGGGGCGGCGCCGCCGAAACCCTGGAGATGTCCACGGCGGACTTCGCGCTCTCCCAACTCGCCACGGCGGCAGGGAAGAAGAGTACGGCATCCGACTTCGCCAAGCGCGCCCAGTGGTGGCAGAACAACTTCAACATCGCCGCCGACCCCACCGGCGGCTACATCGCCAACCGCAAGGCGGACGGCAGTTGGGTCACCGGCTTCACCCCCGGCACCGGCAACGGCTTCGTGGAGGGCACGGCCGCCCAGTACACCTGGATGGTCCAGCACAACCCGGCCGGCCTCTTCGCGGCGATGGGCGGCACCGACAAGGCCCTCGCCCGCCTCGACTCCTTCTTCCATGAGGCGGACGGCAGTTGGGCCTTCACGGGCAGCGGCGGCGACAAGTCCGAGCTGGACAACGAGCCGTCCGTCAACGTCCCCTACCTCTACGACTACGCGGGCGCGCCCTACAAGACCCAGGAGACGGTCAGGGCGGCCATGAAGCAGCTCTGGTCGACCGACCCGGCCGGCATCCCCGGCAACGACGACCTCGGCGAGATGTCGTCCTGGTACGTCTTCTCCGCCCTCGGCATGTACCCCCAGGTCCCCTCCCGCGCCGAACTCACCCTCGCCTCCCCGCTGTTCGAGCGCATCGAGATCAAGCGCCCGCAGGGCAACGACATCTCCATCCGCGCGAAGGGCGCTGCGACCGACGCCCCGTACATCCAGTCCCTGAAGGTCAACGGCCGTAGCACGCAACAGCCTTGGCTCTCGTCCTCGATCGTCAAGAACGGCGGCACCCTCGACTACACCCTCTCCACCACCCCGAACCGCACCTGGGGCAGCGCCCCTTCGGACGCCCCGCCGTCCTTCCGCACCGGCGAACAGCCGTACCAGATCGGCGTCGGCCCGACCGCCGCGACCCTCGCCCCCGGCGAGAGCACCAAGGTCAACATCAAGGCCCTGTCCTTGAGCGGCGGCACCGGCCCCGAGGTCCGCTACAGCGTCGAGACCCCCGCCGGAGTCACGGCAACTCCCGCGCAGGGCACGGTCGTCGACGGCTCCCAGGACATCACTCTCACCGCCGCCGACGACGTCACACAGGGCTTCCACGACGTGAAGGTCACCGTCACCTCGGGCGACACGTCGTACGAGCAGCCGGTGTCCCTGACCGTGGCCGCGCCCGGCACCCTCCTCGCCGCCTACAACAACACCGGCGTCTCCGACGACACCGGCGAGCACGACGAGGCGGACTACGACGGAGGCGGCTGGAGCTACTCCCTCCAGGCGCTCGCGGCGGCCGGGCTGACCCCGGGCGGCGCGGGCACGGTGGACGGGCTCGGCTTCACCTGGCCCAGCTCGCCCAACGGGCGCCCCGACAATGTCTCGGCGGCCGGTCAGACCGTCCAACTTCCGCAGCCCGCGGCCAACTTGTCGTTCATCGGCAGCGCGGTCAACGGCAACCAGCAGACGAAGGCGACCGTCACCTACACCGACGGCAGCACCGACGCGATCGACCTGTCCTTCACGGACTGGACGGTCGGCGGGGGTGGCGGCACCGTGCAGTACGGCAACGAGGTCGTCGCCAGGACCACGTACCGCAATGTAGCGGGTGCGGACAAGGATCCGGTCGTCACCTATGTGTTCGCCACCAAGCCGTTCGCGGCACCCACGGGCAAGACCATCAAGAGCGTGACACTTCCGGACGACACGGATCTCCATGTGTTCACCCTTGCGGTGAACTGACGTCCACAATGTGTGCCCTCGCCCGTTCTGGTGGCGGGGGCACATCGTCGCGTGCGAGCATCCGCAGATGGTGAAACGGCCGCAGCTGCCCGAGGAGTTCCGGGCCGAAGCCCGTACGGCCTTCGCGTTCCTGGTGGGGGACGAGGGCTTCGCGCCGCCGGAGGACATAGACGGCGGCCTGCGCTATCTGCGCGGGGATCTGATGGTGCGCGTCTGGTTCCTGGGCGGCGCCGAATCGGAGGTTCTGACACGACTGATCCCCCTGGCGCCGGACGGCACCAGGGGGAGCGGGGCGTGGCTGGACGACCTGTACGCGGCCGCCGCGTGCGGTCCGGCCCAGGATGTCCCCGTCTTCGCGTCGACCAGGAGAGGCGTGCTCAGACGGGTTCACCAACACGCGGAGGCGTTGCGGAAACTGCTGCCCCGCCTCCCCGTGTCGTGAGGTGAGCTCAGGCCAGCAGTTCCACTTCCGCGAGCGTCGCGGAACTGTCCAGTACCAGGCGGTAACGCGCGTACGAGCCCGGTGACTTGACCGAGAAGACGCGCGTCTGCTTGTCCCAGGTGAAGGACTCGCCGGAGCGCTTGTCGAGCGTCTTCCACGTGGTGCCGTCGGCAGAGCCCTGCAGGGTCCAGCCGGTCGGTGCCTGCGTGTGGTCCGCAGACGACGTGAGCGTGTACTGGATGCCCTTGGTGGCCTTGGCGATCGGCAGGTCCACCGAGGTCACCGTCGCGCTCGTGGCCGACGTGTTGTCGAACAGGGCGCCGACACCGGCGAGTTGGTCGCTGCGGGGTGTCGGCACCTTGTCGTTCTTGGTGATCGACACCGGCGCCGCGTTCTTGCCGCTGCCCCACGACGAGGGCTTGGAGCCCATGGAGAAGTCCAGCACTCCGCCCTTCTCCAGCAGCGAGTGGGGGAGTGAAGTCTTCGTCCAGTTCTGGCCGTTGACCTTCAGACCCTGCACGTAGATGTTCTTCGTGCTGTTCTTCGGCGCCTTGACGACCAGGTCCTTGCCGTTCTCCAAGTGCACGGTCGCCTTGGTGAACAGCGGGGAGCCGATGGCGTATTCGCCGCTGCCCATCACCAGCGGGTAGAAGCCGAGCGCGGAGAAGAGGTACCAGGCCGACTGCTCGCCGTTGTCCTCGTCACCGTGGTAGCCCTGCCCGATCTCGCTGCCGGTGTACAGCCGCGACAGCACCTCCCGCACGTCCTTCTGCGCCTTCCAGGGCTCACCGGCCGCGTCGTACATGTACGTGACGTGGTGGGCGACCTGGTTGGAGTGGCCGTACTGGCCCATGCGGACGTCCCGTGCCTCCGTCATCTCGTGGATGACACCGCCGTAGGAACCGGCGTTGGTGGGTGAAGCGGTCTCCGGGGTGCTGAAGTACTGGTCGAGCTTGTCGCCGAGGGCCTGCTGGCCGCCGTAGAGGTTGGCGAGGCCGCGGCTGTCCTGCGGGGCGGTGAAGGCGTAGCCCCAGCCGTCGGTCTCCGTGTAGTCGTAGCCCCAGATCTTCGGGTCGTAACTCGCCGAGTCCACCCGCCAGTTGCCCTTGGCGTCCTTGCCCTGGAAGAACCCGGCCTGCTTGTCGAACAGGTTCACATAGTCCTGGGCCCGGTTGAGGAAGTACTCGGACTCCTCCTTGTAGTGCTTCTCGCCGGTCTTCTTGTAGAGGGCCAGACCCATCTGCGCGATGCCGTAGTCGTTGTTGTAGCCCTCCATCGCCCAGGAGAAGCCCTCACCGGTGTCGGTGCTGGTGTAGCCGAGGAAGGGCGAGGTGGTCATGCCCTTGCGGCCCACACCGGACGCGGGCGGGACGACGGTCGCGTTCTTCACGGCCGCGTCGTAGGCCGACTTGGCGTCGAACTTCACGCCCTTGACGTACGCGTCCGCGAACGCCACGTCCGAGGACGTGCCGGTCATCAGGTCCGCGTAGCCGGGCGAGGACCAGCGCGAGGTCCAGCCGCCGTCCTTGTACTGCTGCACGAACCCGTCGACCATCTCACCCGCCTGACTGGGCGTCAGGAACGAGTAGGCCGGCCAGGTCGTCCGATACGTGTCCCAGAAGCCGTTGTTGACGTACACCTTGCCGTCGACGATCTTCGCGCCGGTGTGGGTCGGGGTGTCCTGGCTCGTCATCGGGGAGAACGGCGACGCGTACTGGTACGTCGAACCGACCTTCTCGAAGCCGGAGTTGGGGTACAGGTACAGCCGGTACATGCTGGAGTACAGCGTCGTCAGCTGGTCCGGCGTGGCGCCCTCCACCTCGACCTTGCCGAGCAGCTTGTCCCACACCTTCTGGGCCTGCTTCTTGACCGTGTCGAAGGAGGTGCCGTCCGGGATCTCCTGGCGCAGGTTGTCCTTCGCCTGGTCGACGCTGATCAGCGAGGTGGCCAGGCGCAGGGTGACCGTGTGGTCGGCGCCCGGCTTGAACTTCAGATAGCCCTTGACTCCGCTGGAGGAGCCGTCCGTCACCGGCGCGTCGAACGTGCCGTAGACGAAGAGCCGCGTAGCGCCGGTGGACAGCCCGGACTTGACGTCCGAGTAGCCGGTGACGGTCCCGTTGGTCTTGTCGAGGGTCAGGCCCGCCTGCTCGGTGACGTTGTCGAAGATGACGCTCGCGTCGTCGCCGGGGTAGGTGAAGCGCAGTGAGGCCGCGTGGTCGGTCGGGGCCATCTCGGCCTTGAGACCGTTCTCGAACGTGACGCCGTAGTAGTACGGGCGCGCGGTCTCGTTCTCGTGCTTGAACGCCAACTCCCGTGCCGTGGGAGAGGTGTTGGGGGTGCCCGAGGCTGCCGACGGCATCACCTGGAAGGTCTGCCGGTCGCCCATCCAGGGGCTGGGCTCATGGCTCAGGCTGAGCGCCTGGAGCGTCGGCAGGTTGTCGTCGTTGTTCGCGCGTGCGTAGTCGTAGAGCCAGCTCAGCGACGACGAATTCGTCACCGGGGTCCAGAAGTTGAAGCCGTGTGGCAGCGCCGCGGCGGGGAAGTTGTTGCCGCGCGAGAAGCTGCCGCTGGAGTTGGTGCCCCGAGTCGTCAGCGCGTAGTCGGACAGATGCGCCTTCGGCTTCTCCGGCGCGACCGACTTGAGGCTCACGTCGTCCAGCCAGCCGCGGAACTTCGCCGGCCCGCTGGGGGAGTCGTAGTCCAGCAGGATCCGGTCGACGGTCTTCCCGGCCGCGACCGAACCGATCCGCGAGAGGACGTTGTTCCACTGGTTGACGTAGAGGATCTTCGCCGCGCCCTGCCCCTGCGGAGTCAGCGCGAAGCCGTGCGAGTCCGTCGCGCCGAGATCACTGAGATAGGTGCCGTCCGTGAAGGCCAAGTCGACGGAGACGTTCGTGGCGTCGTAGTCGAGATCGCCGTCGGACATCTGCGGGAAGATCTTGTACGACAGCGCCGTGTCCTTGCCGACCGGCACGTTCACGTCGAAGACCTTGTTGTACGAGTACGCCCGTCCCGTGGCCGTGTGACGGCCCGCGTAGCGCAGTGCGCGCTTCCCGGTGAAGCCGGCGCCCGCCTTGGCGGTGGGGGAGCCGCTGGGGCCCCGGTCGACCAGCGAGAGCATGTCCTCGGGGATGGGCGCGGTGGTCCCGCCCGTCGAGAACTGGACGTCGGCGAGCTGAAGGATGCCGCTCGCGCCGTTGTTCTTCGTGATGTCGAGCCGGAAGTGCTGGTACTCGGCCGGCTCGGCGAGGTCGTACGACTTCGTCTGGAACCGGTCGGCGAAGGACTCGCCGGAGCGGGTGTCCAGGGTCTTCCAGTCCTTGCCGTCCGTCGAGCCCGACAGCGTCCAGTCCTTCGGATCGCGTTCGGCGAAGTCGTTCGCCGAAGTCAGGGCGTACGTCACTATTTTGGCCGGCTTGTCGAGGTCGAACTCGACCCAGCCCGTGGACGCGAACGTCAGCCACTTGGTGCCGGACTCGCCGTCGACGAGGTTCTCCTTCACCTCGCCGCCGCCGGTGTTCTCGGAGCTGGCCCGGACGTCGGTGACATGATCGGTCACATTTCCCGGGATGCCGGTGCTGTAGCCTCCGTCGACACCCGAGGCACGCTTGGTGCCGTCCGGCGCGGTGTCGACCGTGTTCAGCCAGTCCGGTGCCGGATCTCCCGACTCGAACGAGGAGGCGAACTCCCCGCCGGTCGGGGCCTTTGCGGGCAGGGCGACCGTCACCCCCTGCGAACCCACGAGCAAAGCCAGTGCGGCGGTCGACACGACCGCCGTACCCCACCATCTGTGATGCATACGAGGGCATCCTCCCTGCACGCTGGACAACGTTGTCAGATTCGACGCGCAAGCAACAGTAGGGAGTCAAGTGGCCAGGGATGTCAAGGGTGTTGAGTGAGGCATTCGAGGGCAATAACGCGGATTTCTCCGTCATCGAACGCACAGGGCGTTCATATTTCCGCGAGGTCTCACTTCGGAAAAGACCGACAACCTACCCTGCATTCGATCTTGCTCTGTCGGCGGGAAGTGGACTATACCTGTCGCGTTCGACACCGCTCTCACAGCAGCACGCACGAAGTACCTCTGCACGACCAAGCTCGACCTGACCGCGGTGCCGGGGAGGATCCGGTTCACCGCCTGAGTCCTGTTGAAGGCGAGGACTTGAGCATGGGATCCACTTCCGCCGAGAACAACGGTTCCAATGGCGTCGGCCGCCGTGACCTGATCAAGAGGTCGGCCGCACTCGGTCTGATCTCCGTACCCACGATGAGTTTCCTGTCCGCGTGCGCGAGCAGCGACAGCGGCTCGGACAAGAAGGCCACGGCGGGCACGAAGACCGCCAAGAACCCCCTCGCGGTGAACGCCACCGCGCCGATGGAGTTCGTGCTCTTCGACGGCGGTTTCGGAAAGGAGTACGCCGAGGACGCCGTAAAGATCTACGAGAAGGACTTCCCCAAGGCGAAGGTCAAGTTCTCCGCCACGCAGAAGATCCAGTCGACGCTGCAGCCCCGCTTCAACCAGGGCACCCCGCCCGACCTGATCGACAACTCGGGTGCCGAGCAGATGGACATGGGCGTCCTGGCCAGCAAGAAGCAGCTCACCGACCTCACCCCGCTGCTGGACGCCCCCTCCTACGACGACCCGTCGAAGAAGGTCCGCGACACCCTGCGGCCCGGCATCGTCGAGATGGGCCAGCTCGACGGCGACCCGGTCTGGATCATGTACTACGCCTACACGGTGTACGGCGTCTGGTACTCGCAGAAGGCCCTGGACTCGCTCGACGAGAAGTACCCCGAGACCTGGGACCAGATGCTCGCGGTCTGTGCGAAGGCCAAGAAGAAGGGCATGGCGGGCTGGACGTACGCGGGCAAGTACCCGTACTACCTTCCCTTCTCGCTCTACCCGATGATCGGCAAGGTCGGCGGCCGTGAGGTCCTCGACGCGATCGACAACCTGGAGCCGAACGCCTGGAAGCACCCTGCCGTCAAGGCCTGTTTCGAGGCCTACTACGAGCTCTTCAAGAAGGGCTACATCCTCAAGGGCACGCCTGGCATCGACCACATCCAGTCGCAGACCGCGTGGGCCCAGGGCAAGGCGCTGTTCATCCCGAACGGCTCCTGGGTGGAGAACGAGTCGGCCAACGTCATCCCCAAGGACTTCAACCTCGCGGTCTCCGCGCCGACCGGCATCGACAGCTCCGACAAGCTGCCCTTCGGCACCATCTGGGCGTCCGGCGGTGAACCCTTCATCGTCCCGGCCAAGGGGGCGAACGCGGCGGGCGGCATGGAGCAGCTGCGCATCATGCTCAGCGAGGCCTCCTCGAAGAACTTCACCAGCAAGGTGAAGTCGCTGACCGCGTACAACGGCGGCACCACCGGGATCACCCTCACGCCGGGCCTCACGTCCGGTGTGGCGGCGCTGAAGCTGGCCGGTGCCAACGTCTTGAACCCGCGTCTCCAGGACTGGTACGTGCAGTTGCAGAAGGAGCAGATCGGCGTGGCGGGCCTCGGCGAGATGATGGCCGGCCGGGCCACCCCGGCGGAGACCATCAAGAAGATCCAGGGCTACGCCGACGCGACCGCCAAGGACACGTCGATCAAGCACTACAAGCACCAGTGAGGATCCGTCACCAGCGGCGGCGCCCGCCCAGAGAACGGGGTCGGTAGCAATGCAGCACGGCAAGTACCGGTTCATCGTGGGGTTCCTGACGGTTCCCCTCGGGCTGTACGCGCTCTTCGTCGTATGGCCGTTCATCCAGTCCATCTACTATTCGTTCACGGACTGGACGGGGCTGAGCCCGGAATTCAAAATGGTCGGCTTCGACAACTACAAGAGAATGTTCCACGACGAGATCTTCTGGAAGTCGTTGCAGCACAGTCTCTTGTTCGCGTTGGTGCTGCCGCTGGTGACGATCAGTCTGGCGCTGTTCTTCGCATTCATGATCAACGTGGGTGGACGGCGCCGGGCGGGCGGCCCGGTGATCTCGGGCGTCCGCGGCTCCTCCTTCTACAAGATCGTCTATTTCTTCCCGCAGGTTCTGTCGATCGCGATCGTCGCCCTGTTGTTCGCCTTCGCGTACAACCCGGACAGCGGCGCGATCAACTCCCTGCTCCGCGGGATCGGGCTCGACAGCGTCCAGCCGCTGTGGCTCGGTGATCCGAGCCTCGCCCTGTGGTGTGTGATGGCGGTCCTCGTCTGGTCCTCGGTCGGGTTCTTCGTGGTCCTCTTCTCCGCGGGTATGGCGTCCATTCCGGCGGAGTTGTACGAGGCGGCGCTGCTCGACGGCGCCAACCGGATGACCACGTTCTTCCGCCTCACCCTGCCGCTGCTGTGGGACACCGTGATGTCCGGCTGGGTCTACATGGGCATCCTCGCGCTGGGCGCCGAGTCGTTCGCGGTCGTACAGATCATGACGACCGGTCCCGGCGGTCCCGACTACTCGACCACCGTCCTGGTCCTGTACGTGTACCAGAAGGCGTTCCGGGACGGACAGGCCGCCTACGCGACCACCATCGGCGTCGCCCTGCTCGTCGTCACGCTGGCCTTCGCCGCCATTGTGATGCGACTGGGCCGTCGTGAGCGGCTGGAGTTCTGATCACATGAAGACGACCGAGCCCCCCGTGCCAGCCGAGTCCGGTGTCCCCGTCGCCAAGGTCGACACACCGCCCGGAAATTCGCCGAAGCGGAAGAAGAAAGAGGGCAGAGTCCTCAGCGTCTTCTCGCACGGCATGCTCATCCTGTGGGCGTTCATGGTCGTCCTGCCGCTCGTGTGGGCGGTGATGACGTCCTTCAAGAGCGACAGCGCGATCTTCAGCTCGCCCTGGGCACTGCCGGACAAACTGCACTTCGACAACTGGGCGCGGGCCTGGACCGACGCCAACATGAGCGACTACTTCTTCAACACCATTCTGGTGGTGGGTGGTTCACTCATCGGCACGCTGGTGCTCGGTTCGATGGCCGCGTACGTGCTCGCCCGGTTCGACTTCCCGGGCAACCGCTTCATCTACTTCCTGTTCATCGGCGGCATGAGTTTCCCGATCATGCTCGCCCTGGTCCCGCTGTTCTACGTCGTCAACAACATGGGACTGCTGAACACGATCCACGGTCTGATCCTGGTCTACATCGCGTACTCGCTGCCGTTCACGGTCTTCTTCCTGACCGCGTTCTTCCGCACGCTGCCCACCTCGGTGGCGGAGGCGGCGTTCGTGGACGGGGCCTCGCACACCCGGACGTTCTTCCAGATCATGCTGCCGATGGCCAAGCCGGGCCTGATCAGCGTGGGGATCTTCAACTTCCTGGGCCAGTGGAACCAGTACATGCTGCCGACGGTCCTGAACACCGACCCGGACAAGCGGGTCCTCACCCAGGGCCTGGTGCAGCTCGCCGCCAGCCAGGGCTACAAGGGCGACTGGTCCGGGCTCTTCGCCGGTCTGGTGATGGCCATGCTGCCGGTGCTCGCCGCCTACATCGTCTTCCAGCGTCAGGTGGTACAGGGCCTCACCGCGGGGGCGCTCAAGTAGCGACCCGCCCCTGAATCGTGTGTGCCGCTCCGGGCCTCCGGAGCGGCCTGCACGCATGTGTGCAAGTACCCGGATGCGGTTCAACCTCTTGACGGGAGGCGACCCGAACAGCTCAGCTTAGAGTTCACTAGTTGGACATAGACGGGGCCTCATCGATGCGGTCCCGCGCGCAGGAGGTCGTCGTGGAGACTCCGGGGTCGCAGTCGTCACTGCACCGAGCCAATCTCGAACGGGTCGTGCGAGCGGTGCGGTTGGCCGGGTCGCTGACGCAGGCGGAGATCGCGAGGACGACGGGCCTGTCGGCCGCGACGGTCTCCAACATCGTGCGCGAACTCAAGGACGGCGGAACGGTCGAGGTCACGCCCACCTCGGCGGGCGGCCGCAGGGCCCGCAGCGTCTCGCTGAGCGGGGACGCCGGCATCGTCATCGGCGTCGACTTCGGGCACACGCATTTGCGCGTCGCGGTCGGGAATCTCGCCCACCAGGTGCTGGCCGAGGAGTCCGAGCCCGTCGATGTGGACGCCTCCTCGACGCAGGGGTTCGACCGGGCGGAAGAGCTGGTCAACCGGCTGATCACGGCGACCGGAGTGGACCGCTCCAAGATCGCCGGGGTGGGCCTCGGCGTGCCCGGCCCGATCGACGTGGAGTCGGGCACCCTGGGCTCCACCGCGATCCTCCCGGGCTGGACCGGCACCAGACCCGCGGAGGAGCTGGGCAGCCGTTTGGGCGTACCGGTGCACGTGGACAACGACGCGAACCTCGGCGCCCTCGGTGAGCTGGTCTGGGGCAGTGGGCGGGGCGTCAGGGACCTGGCGTACATCAAGGTCGCGAGCGGGGTCGGCGCCGGACTGGTCATCAACGGCAAGATCTACCGGGGCCCGGGTGGCACAGCGGGAGAAATCGGGCATATTACTCTTGATGAGTCCGGCCCTGTCTGCCGCTGCGGAAACCGGGGCTGCCTGGAGACCTTCACGGCGGCGCGCTATGTGCTGCCGCTCCTCCAGTCCAGTCACGGGACCGACCTGACCATGGAGGGAGTCGTGCGGCTGGCGCGGGACGGGGACCCTGGTTGTCGTCGGGTGATCGCCGACGTCGGCCGCCACATCGGCAGTGGAGTCGCCAATCTCTGCAATTTGCTGAACCCGAGCAGGGTGGTCCTCGGTGGCGATCTCGCCGAGGCCGGTGAGCTGGTGCTCGGGCCGATCAGGGAGTCTGTCGGCCGCTACGCGATCCCCAGTGCGGCGCGTCAACTTTCCGTTCTCCCGGGGGCACTTGGAGGCCGTGCGGAAGTGCTCGGAGCGCTCGCTCTCGCACTCAGCGAGATGGGCGATTCGACCCTTTTGGACGGGTCGCTGACCGCAGCGACACCTGTCTTCACTTAGAGAACGCACGACGCCGTTGCCATCTCGTTAAGTATTTACTTCTTGACGCCGAACGCGCGGCCGAGTTGACTTCCAGCCACCTCGGCCGCAACGACGCGGCCTCGTCAGGGAGGTTTCAAAGTGAACACGCGCATGCGTCGTGCCGCCGTTGCAGTGATCGCCACCACGATGGCCGTTTCGATGGCCGCCTGTGGCAAGGCGGGCGACGACAAGAAGTCCGACAGCAGCTCCAGCTCCGCGGGCGGCACCACCGCCAAGATCGGTCTGCTCCTGCCCGACAGCGTCACCACTCGGTACGAGAAGTTCGACAAGCCGTACTTCGAGGCGAAGGTGAAGGAGCTCTGCTCCGGCTGCACCGTCGAGTACAACAACGCGAACGCCAGCGCGGCCACCCAGGCCCAGCAGGTCAGCAGCATGATCACCAAGGGCGTCAAGGTGATCGTGGTCAGCGCGCAGGACTCCGCCGCGATCAAGTCCTCGATCCAGCAGGCCGTGGACAAGGGCATCAAGGTCGTCGCGTACGACCGGCTGGCCCAGGGCCCGGTCTCCGCGTACGTCTCCTTCGACAACGTCCAGGTCGGCAAGCTCCAGGGCGAGGCGCTCCTCACCTCGCTGGGCTCGAAGGCCACCAAGTCGTCCAAGATCGTCATGATCAACGGTGACGACGCCGACCCGAACGCCGCGCAGTTCAAGAAGGGCGCCCACGAGGCCCTCGACGGCAAGGTCGACATCGCCTACGAGCAGTCCGGCCTCTGGAAGGACAGCGTCGCGGGGCAGAAGATGTCCGCGGCCATCACCCAGCTCGGTGCCAAGAACATCGCGGGCGTCTACTCCGCCAACGACGGCATGGCCGGCGGCATCGCCACCGTCCTCAAGGGCGCCAAGATCGGCAGCATCCCGCTGACGGGTCAGGACGCGGAGCTCGCCGGTATCCAGCGCATCGTCGCCGGTACCCAGTCCAGCACCGTCTACAAGGCCTTCAAGCCGGAGGCCGAGGCGGCCGCCACGCTCGCCGTCGACCTGGCGCAGAACAAGAGCATCTCCTCGCTCGCCACCACGACCCAGACCAGCGGCTCCGGCAACAAGGTGCCCTCGCAGCTGCTGACCCCGGTGTCGGTCACCAAGGCCAACATCAAGGACACGGTCATCAAGGACGGTCTCTACACCGTCGCGCAGATCTGCACCGCCGACTACGCCGCGGCGTGCAAGGCGGCCGGTCTCCAGTAATCACCGCCCAGCGGTGACAGACCCCCTTCGGCGTCCGCCCCACCTTCCAACCCCGCTGTGGGGCGGGCGCCGATCGGAACCCGTGCGGACGCAGCCGTTGCCAACTGGCACCGGCCGCGCGCATGTTCATCTTGTAAATCTGTGCCTAGGCACAACCCTCCGCGGCTTTTGACAAGCGCGGCATCCCCGCCGGTCAGGCGGCGAAGGAGATGGTCAACGTGTCCGCTACGCCCGTGCTGGCGTTGCGCGGAGTCTCCAAGCGATTCGGTGCGGTGCAGGCCCTCACCGAAGTAGAGCTGGAGGTCCACGCCGGAGAAGTCGTCGCACTGGTCGGCGACAACGGCGCAGGAAAGTCCACCCTGGTGAAGACCATCGCCGGGGTGCATCCCATCGATGAGGGAGTCATCGAGTGGGAGGGCAACCCGGTCAGCATCAACAAGCCGCACGACGCCCAGGGACTCGGCGTCGCGACGGTCTACCAGGACCTCGCGCTGTGCGACAACCTCGATGTCGTCGGCAACCTCTACCTCGGACGTGAGCTGCTGCGCCACGGGGTCATCGACGAGGTCACGATGGAGAAGAACTCCCGTGAGCTGCTGAGCACGCTCTCCATCCGCATCCCGAGCGTGCGCATCCCGATCGCCAGCCTCTCCGGTGGTCAGCGACAGGTCGTCGCCATCGCCCGCGCGCTGATCGGTGACCCCAAGGTCGTCATCCTCGACGAGCCCACCGCCGCCCTGGGTGTCGAGCAGACCGCACAGGTCCTCGACCTGGTCGAGCGGCTGCGCGAGCGCAACCTCGGCGTCATCCTCATCAGCCACAACATGGCCGACGTCAAGGCGGTCGCCGACACCGTCAACGTGCTGCGCCTGGGCAAGAACAACGGCTCCTTCCCGGTGAAGGACACCAGTCAGGAAACGATCATCGCCGCGATCACCGGTGCCACGGACAACGCCGTGACCCGTCGTGCGGTGCGCAGCACGGAGGCGGCAAAGTGAGCGACACGTCAGACACCGTGAAGAAGGACGCGGTGGCCACGGCCAACGCCGCGCCCGCGGAGGACCCCACGGCGGCGGCCGCGTCCGCCACCGTCGTCGACCCGCGTCTGCTGGTCCGCGAAGAGGGCTACAAGGGCTACATCACCGAGTTCAAGCGCAAGGTCAAGGGCGGTGAACTCGGCTCGCTGCCGGTCGTCGCCGGCCTGATCGTCATCGGCATCATCTTCCAGGCGCAGAACAGCCGGTTCCTGAGCGCGGACAACCTGTCCAACATCAGCTACTACCTGTCGGCCACCGGCATGCTCGCCATCGGCCTGGTCTTCGTGCTGCTGCTCGGCGAGATCGACCTGTCCGTCGGCTCGGTCAGCGGTCTGGCGTCCACCCTGTTCGCCGTCTTCGTGGTCAACCACGGGATGAACGGCTGGCTGGCGCTGGTCCTGACGATCATCACGGGTATCGGAATCGGCGCGCTGCACGGCTTCTTCTTCGCGAGGATCGGCGTACCGGCGTTCGTCGTCACACTCGCCGGCTTCCTAGGCTGGAACGGTCTGATGCTGTGGCTGCTCGGTTCGAGCGGCACCATCAACATCCCGGACCAGGGTCCGGTGCACCTGCTCGGCCAGGGCTCCTTCTTCATGGACCAGTCGATCGCCGGTGCCTACATCCTGGCCGCGCTCGGCGTCGCCTCCCTGGCCTACGGCTCGCTCGTCGAGCAGCGTCGCCGCAAGGCCGCCGGGGTGCCGTTCCGGCCCACCAGCGAGATCGGGCTGCGGGTCGGTCTGCTCGCCGTGGCCGCGTTCGTCACCGCGTACGTGCTGAACTCCTCGGCCGGTGTCTCCAACTCCCTGGTGATCTTCCTCGCGTCCCTGGTGATCGTGGACTTCGTCCTCCGTCGTACCCCGTACGGCCGTAAGGTCTTCGCGGTCGGCGGTGGCATCGAGGCCGCGCGTCGTGCCGGTATCAACGTGTCCATGATCCGGATCACCGTGTTCGCCATCTCCGGCGGCTTCGCGGCGGTCGGCGGTATGTTCTTCGCCGGTCAGACCCAGAGCGCCACGCTCAACGCCGGCGGCGGCAACACCCTGATGCTGGCCATCGCGGCCGCGGTCATCGGCGGTACGAGCCTCTTCGGCGGTCGCGGCACCGTCTGGTCCGCCCTCCTGGGCATGCTCGTCATCCAGTCGATCCAGACCGGCCTCGACCTGCTCAACATGAACACGTCGATCCAGTACATGATCACCGGCGGCGTTCTGCTCGGCGCGGTCGTCATCGACTCGGTGTCCCGCAAGAGCCAGAAGGCGTCCGGTCGCGGCTGACCCGCCCCTTCGCGCAGACTGTGCCCGGTACCGAACACGGTGCCGGGCACAGTCATGTCGTAGGAAAGGCTGTTCGTGGGTACAGCCGATCGCGTGACGTATGACGCAGAGCCCGGGCGCCGTCCGCAAAGGCGGAACATTAGACTCGACAAGCCCGGCAACAGCTCGATCAGCTCTACTCGCAAGGAGGCACGGGTGCCGCTGCTGACCCGCATCAGGGGACCGCGCGATCTGGACCGGCTCAGCCTGGAGCAGCTGGACCAGCTGGCCGGGGAGATCCGGACCTTCCTCGTCGACGCCGTCTCCAAGACCGGCGGCCACCTCGGCCCGAACCTCGGTGTGGTCGAGCTGACCATCGCCCTGCACCGCGTCTTCGAGTCGCCGAAGGACCGGGTGCTGTTCGACACCGGCCACCAGTCCTACGTCCACAAGCTGCTCACCGGCCGCCAGGACTTCTCGAAGCTGAAGATGAAGGGCGGCCTCTCCGGCTACCCCTCGCAGGCCGAGTCCGAGCACGACGTCATCGAGAACTCGCACGCCTCGACGGTCCTCGGCTGGGCCGACGGCCTCGCCAAGGCCAACCAGGTCCTCAAACGCGACGACCACGTGGTCGCGGTGATCGGTGACGGCGCGCTGACCGGCGGTATGGCCTGGGAGGCGCTGAACAACATCGCCGACGCCAAGGACCGCCCGCTCGTCATCGTCGTCAACGACAACGAGCGCTCCTACGCACCGACCATCGGCGGCCTCGCGAACCACCTGGCGACCCTGCGGACCACCGACGGCTACGAGCGCTTCCTGGCCCGCGGCAAGGACCTCCTGGAGCGCACTCCGGTCGTCGGCAAGCCCCTCTACGAGACGCTGCACGGCGCGAAGAAGGGCCTGAAGGACTTCATCGCCCCGCAGGGCATGTTCGAGGACCTCGGTCTGAAGTACGTCGGCCCGGTCGACGGCCACGACATCGACGCCCTGGAGTCCGCGCTCGCCCGCGCCAAGCGCTTCGGCGGGCCCGTCATCGTGCACTGCCTCACCGAGAAGGGCCGCGGCTACCAGCCCGCCCTCCAGGACGAGGCCGACCGCTTCCACGGCATCAGCCCCATCCACCCCGACACCGGCCTGCCCATCAAGGCCTCCGGCGCCGACTGGACCTCCGTCTTCGGCGACGAGATGGTCGCCCTGGGCCAGGAGCGCGAGGACATCGTCGCGATCACCGCCGCGATGCTCCAGCCCGTCGGCCTGAAGAAGTTCGCCGACGCCTTCCCGGACCGCATCTACGACGTCGGCATCGCCGAGCAGCACGCAGCCGTCTCCGCGGCCGGCCTCGCCACCGGGGGACTGCACCCCGTCTTCGCCGTCTACGCCACCTTCCTCAACCGCGCCTTCGACCAGGTGCTGATGGACGTGGCCCTGCACAAGTGCGGGGTGACCTTCGTCCTGGACCGGGCCGGCGTCACCGGCACCGACGGCGCCTCCCACAACGGCATGTGGGACATGTCGATCCTCCAGGTCGTCCCGGGCCTCCGGCTCGCCGCACCCCGCGACGCCGACCAGGTCCGCGCCCAGCTGCGCGAGGCCGTCCAGGTCGAGGACGCGCCGACGGTCGTCCGCTTCTCCAAGGGCGCGGTCGGACCCGCCGTACCCGCCGTGGGCCGGATCGGCGGCATGGACGTGCTGCGCGCGCCCGGCACCGACGCACCGGACGTCCTGCTGGTCTCGGTCGGCGCCCTGGCGCCCATGTGCCTGGAGATCGCCGCCCTGCTCGACAAGCAGGGCATCACCACCACCGTCGTCGACCCGCGCTGGGTCAAGCCCGTCGACGAGGCCATGGCCCCGCTCGCGGAGCAGCACCGGGTGGTCGTCACCGTCGAGGACAACTCCCGTGTCGGCGGCGTCGGTTCGTCGATCGCGCAGGCGTTGCGCGACGCGGGCGTGGATGTTCCGCTGCGCGACTTCGGCATCCCGCCGCGCTTCCTCGACCACGCCTCCCGCGCCGAGGTGATGACGGAGATCGGCCTCACCGCGCCGGACATCGCCCGCCAGGTCACCGGCCTGGTCTCGAAGCTGGACGGCCGCTTCGACCGCCCCACCGCGGAGGTCGACTCGGTGGAGCCCGCACGCGACTGAGGCACGGTCAACGCCGCTGAACGGGCCGCTTCCACCACCCTTTGCAGTGGTGAAAGCGGCCCATTCGCGTGAATCCCCTCGCGCCGGGGCATACGCACTACGCCCCCTCTCGATCATGTCGAGGACGCCAAGCGTGGGAGGTACACCCGTGAGCAGCACACTCTTCCGGACGAAGAGAGTCGAACAGTCCATCAAGGACACCGAGGAACCGGAGCACGCGCTCAGAAAGTCTCTCTCGGCCCTGGATCTGACCGTGTTCGGCGTCGGCGTCGTCATCGGCACCGGTATCTTCGTCCTCACCGGCACGGCCGCCAAGAACACCGCCGGTCCAGCGGTCGCCCTGTCCTTCGTCGTGGCCGGCGTCGTCTGTGCCCTCGCGGCGCTCTGCTACGCCGAGTTCGCGTCCACGGTCCCGGTCGCGGGCTCCGCGTACACCTTCTCGTACGCCTCGCTCGGCGAACTCCCCGCCTGGACCATCGGCTGGGACCTGGTCCTCGAACTCGCCCTCGGCACGGCGGTGGTGGCCGTCGGCTGGTCCGGCTACATCCACTCGCTGCTGGACAACGCGGGCTGGCACCTGCCCGAGGCGCTCAGCGGCCGGGACGGCGCCCACGGCTTCGGCTTCGACATCCTCGCCGCCGCGCTCGTGCTCGTCCTCACCGCGATCCTCGTCCTCGGCATGAAGCTCTCCGCGCGGGTCACCTCCGTCGTCGTCGCCATCAAGGTCGCCGTCGTGCTCGTGGTGATCGTCGCCGGCGCCTTCTTCATCAAGGGCGACAACTACAAGCCCTTCATCCCCAAGGCACAGTCGGTGGAGGCGGGCGGAAACCTCAAAGCCCCGCTGATCCAGCTGATGTTCGGCTGGGCGCCCTCCAACTTCGGCGTCATGGGCATCTTCACCGCCGCGTCCGTGGTCTTCTTCGCCTTCATCGGCTTCGACGTCGTCGCCACCGCCGCCGAGGAGACCCGCAACCCGAAGCGCGACGTGCCGCGCGGCATCCTCGGCTCGCTGGTCATCTGCACCACGCTCTACGTCGCCGTCGCGGTCGTCGTGACCGGCATGCAGAAGTACAGCTCACTGTCGATCGACGCCCCGCTCGCCGACGCGTTCAAGGCCACCGGCCACCCGTGGTTCGCGGGCCTGATCAGCTTCGGCGCCGCGATCGGCCTGACGACGGTGTGCATGATCCTGCTGCTGGGCCAGGCCCGCGTCTTCTTCGCGATGAGCCGCGACGGCCTGCTGCCCCGCTTCTTCTCGCACGTCCACCCGCGCTTCCGCACCCCGTACCGCCCGACCATCCTCCTCGGCGTGATCATCGCGATCGTCTCGGGCTTCACGAGCCTCAGCGAACTCGCCGAACTGGTCAACATCGGCACGCTGTTCGCGTTCATCGTGGTCGCGATCGGCGTGGTCATCCTCAGGAACAAGCGCCCGGACCTGCCCCGCGCCTTCCGCACCCCCCTGGTCCCGGCCCTCCCGATCGTCTCGGTCCTGGCCTCCCTCTGGCTGATGCTCAACCTCCCCGCCGAGACCTGGCTCCGCTTCGCCATCTGGATGGCGATCGGCTTCGCCGTGTACTTCTTCTACGGCCGCACACACAGCCGCCTGGGCCTGCAACAGGCGGCGGAGGCGCGCGAGTCGACGGCACCGCCGAGCGGAAACGCGTCGTAGTTCCTTCGCGATCAACCCAGTTGGTTGTCCGGCCCGTAAGCCCCGCTCGCTGGAGGGGACTTGCGGGGCCGTATCGCGTGCCGGCCGTCGGGATCGTAAGTTCCGCTCGGTGGAGGGGGTTTGCGGGCCTCGTCGCATGCGGGTCAGCCCCGTACGCTGCGCGGCCCGGTGACCTCCGCGCCCAACTCCGTGACCCTGCGCCGCAGTTCGCGGTCCGCGGTGACCACCAGGCAGGGGCGGCCGTGGGCCTCGGCGACCAGTTCGACCATGCGGTCGTCGCCGCTGCCGGGTGCCGAGTCCACCCGTACGCCCGGGACGGACGCCACGCCACGGGCCGCGCCCTCCACGACGAGGACGAGTGCCACGGGGTCCGTGCGGCCCGGCAGACCGTCGCTCGCGAGCCGGTCGCGGAGGCGCTCGGCGGCACCCTTGCGGTCGCGCCACCAGCCGTCGGGCACCGAGCCCACGACGTTCGCGCCGTCGACGATCACCAGCAGGGGAGTGTCCTCGTCCATGGGGCAAGGGTCGCACGCGGGCCGGGGGCGCCCCGCGCGGCAGCGGCCGCCCCAATTACAGTGAACCGGTGAACGGCGACTGGCTCATGCGCGGCCGTGACGGCCGGCTCAGTGTGTATCTGCCCTCGGGCGACGCCGTCCTGTGCCGGGCGGAACGCGGCCCCGGCGGCCTCTGGAGCGACCCGCGCAAGGTCGGCGGCGACCAGAAGCTGCACCCGGGGCTGCTCGCCGTCGGACAGGGCGCGGACGGCTACGCCCACCTGGTGTCCTGGCGCCCCACGCGGCCCGGCGAGTCCGGGCTGGTCCACTCCACGCACTTCCGGCCCAGGCTCGCGGCCCTCGACTGGTATCCGATCGGCCACCCGAACAGGACGGGCGACCGCACCGGCGTACCGGCGGTCGCGGTCGACGCGGAGGGCCGCGCCCATGTCTTCGTGCGCAACGCGGCGGGCGGCGCGAGCATGCTGGCCCAGAAGGAGAAGGGCGGCTGGGGACCGTGGCGCGACCTCAAGGGGAGCGACGTTCATGAGGACCTGGCGGCGGTGACGGGGGAGTCCGGCACGGTCGAGCTGTACGCGGCGGTACCCGGCGCGATCCTGCACTGGCGCCAGGAGGAGACGGGTGAACAGCCGGTGTTGGAGGAGGCGATGGAGTCCGGCATCCGCCCCGGCACACTCCGCGCCCTGGCCACCTCGCCGGAGCACACCACCCTCTTCTACACGGACGACTCCGGCGACCTCTGCGTCTGGCGCCCCGGCACCAAGCCGCTCGCCCTCCTCCCCTCGGCAGGACCCGGCCCGGTCTCCGCGATCCGCTGCGAACTCGACGGCCACGACTGCACGTTGCTCGCGCAACGCTCGGCCAGCGGCCGGGTCGCCTTCGCCGCGTACCCCACGGAGCAGGAGTCGGCGGGCGCCTGGTGGACCGAGTCGGGCCCCCAACTCCCCGCGGACGCCGAGGTCTCCCTCACCCTGGACGAGGACGACCGGGTCGCCGCCGCCACGGTGTCCCCGTCCGACGGCCGGCTCCTGCTCACGCGGCGGAAGGACGAGGAAGGGCTGGCGCTGGGGGCCTGGCGGGAGGTCTGATCACCGGGGAACGGCTCCGCACCGGAGCCCGGGCACCTGCCCGCGGGCAACATATGATGACCGGTGTTTCAGCCAATCCGTACGCATGACGCGTCGGCATCAGGGGAGTGCGGCAGGCCATGCGGAAGAAGTCGTCAGGTCCCGTCGGCACCGTCCCTCCGGACGCGGCGGGCGCGCGGACCCCGGGACCGGCCGCGTCCGGTGCCGCCCACGGCGACTGGCTGACCCTCGGCAGGGACGACCGGCTCAGCCTCTACGCACCGACCGAGGGCGGCCTGCTGCGCTGGACCGAGACCACCGTGGGCGGAGCCGACTGGAACGGACCCCATCTCGTGCCCGGGGCCGGGCTGACCCACCTGACGGTGGTCCAGGGCGACGACTCCTACGTCCACTTCCTCGGCCGCCGGGAGCGCGTCGGCGCCGACGGGGCTCGCCGGGTGGACGTCGTGCACGCGATCCAGTACCAGACGGGGCTCGCCTTCACGGACTGGCGCTCACTGGGCAACCCGCACCCCGACCGGGAGCAGGGGCTGCTGCTGGGCCCGCCGGTGGGCGCGGTCGCGTCGGACGGCAGTGTGCATGTCTTCGCCCGGGGCGCGCACGGCGGTCTGGTGCTGCGCCGTGAGGCACCGAACGGCAAGTGGCGGGCCTGGGAGAACCTGCAGGGCGTCGGTCTCAGCCCGTGGCCCGCGCCGGTGGCCCTCGCCGGAGGGCGGATCGAGGTGTGCGTCGACGCCGAGACCGGGGTGTTCGTGTGGCGCCAACTCGAAGCAGGCGGTGACTTCACGGGCCCGCGGGGCTTCGCGCTGCGTCCCGCGCCGGGCACCGTCGCCGCGTTGGAGACCGGCCCGGAGCAGGCCACCTTCTTCTGGACCGACGCCGACAGCGGCGCCGCGGTCTCCTGGCGGGCGGGCGGCTGGCCGACGCCGCTGGGCGGCTCCCCGGCGCAGCGGCCGTACGCGACGCTGCGTACGACCCTGGACGGCTACGACTGCCTCGTCCTCGCCTACCGGGACCCCGACGGACACGCGGTGTTCGGCGTGGGCGGTGTCGGGGACGAGGGCAACGGCCTGTGGTGGTACGCGCTGACCGAGCCCTGCGAGGGCTCGCCGGCGCTGGCCAGGGACGGCCGCGGACGGGTGGTCATGGCGCTGATCGACCCCGAGGGCAGGCCGAGAGTGGCCCGGCAGGAGCCGGGCACGGGGCTGAGCCTGGGCCCCTGGTCCGAACTCTGACCCGTCCGCGCCGTACAGATCTCGCGCGGGCGGCTCAGCCGCCCGTCGCCGGTGACTTCTTCGCCGACTCGGGGATGGTCGAGTCGCTGCGGACCGCCTTCCAGAGTGTGCTCGCCTGCGGCTCGGCGGCCACCACCCGGTTCGGGTCGACCTTGTCGTACGCCACCGGGAGCATGATCGTCTCCATGGTGGACGGGTTGACGCCGTTCAGGCTGCGGCCGAACTCCGCGAGCTTGGTGAGCGAGGCGAGTTCGGAGTCGGTGGTCAGCGCGGCGGTGAGCTCGTCGGCGATCTTGTAGGCCTTGACCGGACTGCCCAGCAGGTCCTGCTTCTGGATCTCGGTGAGCAGCGCGAGCATGAACTGCTGCTGGAGACCTATCCGGCCGAGGTCGCTGCCGTCGCCGATGCCGTGCCGGGTGCGGACGAACTGCAGGGACTGGGTGCCGTTGAGCTTGTGGGTGCCCTTGGTCAGGTCCAGGCCGCTGGAGGTGTCGTGGATGTCCTGGTCGACGGTGATGGTCACGCCGCCGATCGCGTCCACCAGGTTCTTGAAGCCGGCGAAGTCGACCTCGACGTAGTGGTCCATGCGGACCCCGGACATCTGCTCCACCGTCTTCACCACACAGGCCGGACCGACCTGGGAGTAGATGGAGTTGAACATCACGCGCTTCGCCGACGCGACCGAGGAGCCGTTTGATTTTGTGCACTTCGGGCGGGTCACCAGGGTGTCGCGCGGGATGCTCACCGCCACCGCTTTCTTACGTCCCTCTGGTATGTGCATCACCAGCGCGGTGTCCGATCGGGCGCCGGAGACATTGCCCGTGTTCAGCTTCGCGTTGGCGCCGGCGCGGGAGTCGGAGCCCAGTATCAGGACGTTCTGGCCCGAGGTCGGCAGCTTCTCCGGACGGTCGTCACCGATCGCCTTGTCGATGTCGACGCCCTTGATGTTGCCGTCGATTCCGCTGTAGAGCCAGTAGGCCGTACCGCCCGCCGCCAGCACCAGGACCAGCAACGACACCAGGATGACGCGCCCGCGGCGTCTCTTGCGGGGTGGGGTGGCTCTCCGGCCGCCGGTCGACTTCCGGGCACGCCGGGGCTCGGTCGTGGCGCTGTGTGACATGGGGGTGCGGTTCCTCTCCTCACGGGCTCCGCTTCCGCGGAGGTGCGGGGCCCGGGTAGGGGGGATTCCGGCCCAACTGATACGAGCAGTGCAGTGGCAGAACTATAGGCATCCCCGTGACCCTGCTTTAAGCCGGGATGTACGGATCCTCAGGTAGCGATGAACGCCACATGGCCTGTCCTTGACCCATGGTTAGTATCTGTTAAGAATATGGGGATCCTGTGGCTCCCGGTGGAGGGGGCTCTGTCCGAGGTCACAGGGGCGGCAGTTGCGTGCCAGCGATGGGGCTGGGGGGCGTGCCGAGTCAGGGGGGTGTCCGCCCGCAGTGGGCTTCTCGACCAAGCTCAGCGGGCGAATTGTCTCGGTAGGAGTCGGAGTTGGCGGATCATCCGCGTCTCAGTGTTGTCGTTCCCTTTCAGGATGTTGAGTCTTATCTCGCGGAATGTCTGGAGTCGATCGCGCGTCAGTCGTTCCGCGACTTCGAGGTGATCCTCGTCGACGACGGTTCCACCGACCGTTCGACGGAGATCGTCGCCGAGTTCTGTGCGGCGGACCCGCGCTTCAGACTGATCCGCCAGGAGTCGCACGGGCCGGGGCACGCCCGGAACACCGGCCTGCGGGCCATGCATCCGCGCGGGGAGTTCGTCGCGTTCGTCGACGGCGACGACGTCATTCCCGAGTACGCCTACGAACTGCTCGTCCGCACCCTGGAGGAGTCCGGCTCGGACTTCGTCTCGGGCAACGTGCAGATGATGAACTCCACCAAGAAGTGGCAGTCACCGCTGCACAAGACCCCGATGCAGAAGAACCGGCGCGGCACCCACATCACCAAATTCGAAGCGCTCATCTACGACCGCACCGTCTGGAACAAGCTGTTCCGGCGGTCCTTCTGGGACTACCACTTCATCGAGTTCCCCGAAGGCGTCCTCTACGAGGACTCCTGGGTCAACATGTTCGCCCACTTCCGTGCCGCCAAGGTCGACGTCATCACCGACATCGTCTACTACTGGCGCCGTCGCGAGGGCGGCGCGGCCCCCTCGATCACCCAGCGCCACACCGAGCTGTCCAACCTGCGCGACCGGGTCGCCGCCGTCCAGTCCGTCAGCCGCTTCCTGGCCGAACGGCGCTCGCGGCTGTACGAGGAGAGCAAGCGCAAGTACGACCTCGCCTGCCTCAAGTCCGACCTGATGCTGCATCTGAAGGTCCTCCCGGACGCGGACGAGGAGTACCAGCAGGCCTTCATGGAGTGGGCCAACGAGTTCCTCGACGAGGCCGACGCCACCATCATCGACGAGCTGCCGGCGGACGCCCGGGTCAAATGGCTCCTGGTGCGCGACGGACGGCTGCCCGAGCTGCTGGAGGTCATCCAGTTCGAGCGGCGCGGCGGCCCGATGCCCGTCCAGCGCCGGTTCCACCGCTACCTCAAGTACCCCTACCTCGGGGACCGGGAGGTCGGCCTCGACAAGAAGGCCTACCGGCTCGACAAGGAGTTCTCGCTGCACGGCTCGCTCGGCGGGGCCCGCTGGAGCACGAACGGCCATCTGCTCACCCTGAGGGGCTCGGCATATGTCCGTCTGATCAACGTGCACAAGAAGCACATGTCGGTGAAGGCCATCGCCCTGCGCAACAAGAAGCAGGGGCGGATGGTGATCACCACGGCGAAGACCACCTACGCGCCGCAGGCCACCGAGCAGTCCAACCAGAATCGTTACTGCTACGACTGGGCAGGCTTCGAGGCCAGGATCGACACCACCCGGCTCAAGCGCAAGGGCCAGTGGGTCGAGGGCACCTGGGACGTCGCCGCCGGGGTGCTCAGCCGGGGCCTGTTCCGCTACCGGGGCATCGACCGGGGCGGCGCCGGATCCGCCGCCAACCCGCCGTACCGCTACGTCGACAAGAACACCCGCGTGCTGCCCGTGTTCCTCCAGGGCAAGCTCAAGCTACGCGTGGAGATCGTGCGCTGCCGGATCACCGGCCACCGCGTCAACGGCGACCAACTGGAGCTGAACGGCGTCTATCTCGGGTCCAAGGTCCCCGAGTGGGGCAAGCTCCGGGTCACCAGCATGAGCGGCACCGGGGAGCACGACGCACGGGTCCACTTCGGCGCCGGCGGCGAGGGCTGGTGCACGTTCACCGCCCGGGTTCCGCTGCGCGTCCTCATACCGGGATACCGAGCCGAGGCCCAGGCCGGGGCGGACGTGCCCCAATCCTGGGACATGGGCAGCAACGGCTGGAAGACCACCTTCCATGTCGAGGGCCGGAAGATGACCATCTATCCGGTGGTCGCGGAGGAGACGCCCGACGGGCACTACCGCATGCCCTCCGCGCTCCAGACCCGCGAGGGCGACCGCGAGGTCGTCGTCCACCGCAACGGCTCCGGCTACCTCGTGCTCTTCGAGCGCGCGACCCTGCCCACGGCGAGCGACTTCGCCTGGGGCGAGGACGGTTCACTGCAGATCACGGGCCGCTATCTGGCCGCCGACCGGCTGTCCGCGCGGGAGTACCGCGACGCCCATCTCGTGGTGCGCTCGCGGGCGCACGGGGCGGAACGCACCGTACCGCTCCAGTGGGACGGCAACGCGTTCCGCGCCGTCCTGTCACCGGCGGCCATGCGGACCCTGGCCGGCGAGATCCCGCTGGCCGCCGGGCGCTGGGACTTCTTCCTGCGCCGTCAGGACCTGTCCTCGGTGGCCCGCGAGGACCGCCTCGAAGACCTCATGGTGAAGATCGAGCAGTCCCTCGTCGCATCCTTCCCCCAGGACTTCGAGGAGAACGAGCGCCGCTACGAACTCCAGGCCGAGGCCTACGACCGGCTGTCCCTCCTCGTGCACTCCGCCATGCCCGACTACGCGCGCGGCCCGTACCGCCAGAAGCTGTTGCGCACCAAGGCCTACCCGGCCGCGCGGCGGAAGAAGGTACGCCCCGCGATCCTCTTCGACGCCTTCAAGGGCACCCAGTACTCCGACAGCCCCCGCGCCCTGCACGAGGAACTGGTGCGGCGGGGCGTCGACATCGAGCACCTCTTCGTCGTCCGCGACGACCAGGTCCAGGTCCCCCCGACCGCCACCCCGGTGCGCATGTGGTCGCCGCAGTGGTACGAGGCGCTGGCCACCAGCCGGTACATCGTCGCCAACAACCACCTGCCCGACTGGTTCCAGAAACGTGACGGTCAGATCGTCGTACAGACCTGGCACGGCACCCCGCTGAAGAAGATCGGCCATGACATCGAGGCCATCCACTTCGCGGACCAGCGCTATCTGGAACGGGTCGAGAAGGAGGTGCAGAACTGGGACATGCTGGTCTCGCCCAACAGCTTCTCCACCCCGATCCTCAAGCGCGCCTTCGGATTCCCGGGCGAGATGGTGGAGTCCGGCTACCCGCGCAACGACATCCTGCGCAGACCCGACACGGAGCAGCAGGAGCGGGAGATCCGCCGACGCATCGGCCTGCCCGACGGCAAGCGGGTCGTGATGTACGCGCCCACCTGGCGCGACGACCAGTTCTACGCGCCCGGCAAGTACAAGCTGGACTTCCGCGTCGACCTCGCGGACGCCCGGGCCCGCCTGGCCGCCGACCATGTGCTCCTGGTCCGCCGCCACCCCAACGTGGTCGACCCGGTGCCGGGGGCCGGCGACGGCTTCGTCTTCGACGTCTCGGACTACCCGGACATGGCCGATCTGTCCCTGATCACCGACGTGATGATCACGGACTACTCGTCCCTGATGTTCGACTACGTCAACACCGGGCGCCCGATCCTCTTCTTCACCTATGACCTGGACCACTACCGGGACACCCTGCGCGGCTTCTACTTCGACTTCGAGCGCAGCGCGCCCGGCCCGCTGGTGTACTCCTCCGAGGACCTGGTGACCGCGATCCGGGAGATCGACCGGATCCAGGACGCCTACGCCGAGCGCTACCGCTGGTTCCGGCGGGAGTTCTGCGACCTCGACGACGGCTACGCCTCGGCACGCCTGGCGGACCGGATGCTGGTCGCCGGCGGCGACCTCGCCCAGGAGGAGGCGCGGGCGCCCGCTGTCGGCTCCCTGGACACGAGTCACTCGGGCCGTCCGCTCACGCCGGTCAGCTGGAACGCCCAGCACTGGTTCACCCCGCAGCGGTACCCGGCGCAGCCCGCCACCGAGGTCCCCGGGTCCGTGAACGCGCTGCCCGCCCAGCCCGCGCCGGCCGACACCCTCGTCTCCCGTGGCGCACCGGACGGGCCGCAGCGGCGGATGGTGCGGCCGCAGCAGTCGGCCGCGCCCGCCGGTGCACAGCAGAATCGTTCCCGTGACGAGTCGTCACCCCCGGGAAGGGTCGTCGAGGGCGTGGTCGTATGACGGCGACCGAGCACGGCACCTCATGACGGAGCAAGCCGGTGGACCCTCGGCCCTCGACACCACCGTCGAGGGTCGCCGAGGGTTTCGCTCAGCCCGTGCGCACCCTAAGGAGCAGGGCGAAGTGATCCGACCTGCCGGTGTCACGCACCGTGCAGCGGACCCTGGGCAGCCCGGCGAAGAGGTAGTCGAACTTGTGGCCCGACACATGGGTCGCCCGGCCCGCCCGGGAGGACCCGGAAGCCTGGTCGCACTCCCGCTGGGCGGTGTAGGGGCCGGACGGCCACACCCAGGAGAAGGGGTTGCGGGATCCCGGCGGATTCACGTTGAGATCACCGCCGTACACCGTGCGGCGGGCGGCCCCCGCGTGGGCCAGGGCCTTCAGCTGGTCGTCGCGGAACTCCCAGCCGGGGTGCGCGGCGTCGCTGTGCCGCGGGCTCAGATGGGCGGTGCACACCCGGAGGTCGTGCGCCGCGACCGTGGCGCACAGGATCCCGCGCCGCACCCCCACCGTGGGCTGTTGCGAGGCCACGGAGGCGACGGCCGACAGACGATAGGCGGACAGGATCGCGAAACCGGCGGTACCCGCCCCGGGCGTCGCGCACCGGATCGGTGTCGTACGCCCGGCCCGGTCGCCGCTGGAGTACGCACGGAACGCCGTGTGCCAGGACGTGCCGAGTCCCCGGCGCGCCGACTCCAGCTCCGCGCCGCAGGTCTCCTGAAGGAAGATCACCCGAGCCCCCGCCCGCGTGGCGAGATGGTTCAACTGCGTCTTCTTCTCCGCCCAACTGCCGGTGTCGGCGCACCCCCACTGCCGGACACCGCACATGTTCCACGTCGCCACGGTCAGCGCCCGGGTGGACGCGGCGGAGCGGGTGGGCCCGTACGTCTGGACCATGGTCACCACGGTGGCGAGTCCCAGCAGCGCCGCCGCGGCGACGGCGAGCCTGCGCCACGGGATGCCCATGTGCCCGGTCCCGGGCGGGGAGGTAGCGGGATGCATCACGACATCATGGCCGACCTCCCGATCCGGCCTCGCACCGGCCCGGCTCCGCAGCACCCGACGAGAGCGAAAGCGCACCATGTCTGAAGCAACTGCCAAGGGCCGCAAGGTGATCGGCGGGATCGACGCCTCGGGCGGCCACCCCGTCGAGTACCGGTTCACCCACGCCCGCAGCGGCAACCGGCATCTGATGGTCGTCTTCGCCAACATCTACGCCCCGGACGACTACGGCTGGGCCACCGGCATCCTCGACAACCTGCGCTCCAACATCCTCTGGATCCGCGACCGGTTCGACGACGGGAACACCTACTACCTGTGCAGGGAGATGGACTTCACGGTCGAGCAGTCCGTGATCGGGCTCATCACGAGAGTGATGAAGTCCCTCGGGCTGACCCCGGGAGACGTGACCCTGTGGGGCAGTTCGAAGGGCGGCAGCGCGGCGCTGTACTTCGGGCTCAGATACGGCTTCCGCAATATCGTCGCCAGCGTCCCGCAGTTGCGGATCGGCACCTTCGTGCGCGACGTCTATCCCGACACCGGCCAGCACATGCTCGGCGAGGCGATGACGGACGACGACGTCCGCGTCCTCGACGCGGTCCTGCCCGACCTGCTGGCCTCGGGAGCCAGTCCGGAGACCAACCTCTACCTGGTGTCCTCGCCCCAGGACGAGCAGTATCCGACCCAGGTGGAGCCCTACCTCGGGCTGTTGCAGCGGTACCCGAACTTCAACCTCATCTTCAGCGAGTCCCCGTTCATCACCGACCACGGCAAGGTGACCCAGCGCAACACACCCCCGCTGCTGGGCATCGCCTACCTCCTCGTCGAGGGGATCGCGCCACGCCTGGGGCTCACCAGACACGGCTACGAGGAACCCGACGCCGACAAGTCGGGCATCACGTCCTTCCTTGAGTCGACCGCCGTGGTGCAGGGCTCGTTCGCCGCACCGGTCGTGACCGCGCCCCGCCGGCACGACCTGCTGTCCACGATGCACGTCCGCCTCGCCGGCCGGGCCCCCGGCGCGGTACGCGTCAGCATCTGGGAGCACGGCAAATACCTGGCGTCGGCGCCGGTCGACGCCGACGGCGGATGGACCTGGCACCGGGAACAGCCGTGGGCCGCCGGTGAACACCGGGTCCGGCTCTTCGCTGTCGATGCCAGCGGCTACCAGTCCGAGCGTACGGAGGTGCGGTTCACCACCTCCGAACACGTCACGGCACCGGTGCCGGACTCCCCGGAGCCCCGCCGGACCCTGCTGCCCCCGCTGGTGCACACGCCGGAGCCCTACCAGCAACTCCTCGACGTACAGGTCCGGTTGACCGGCGCGGCCAACGGCGCCACCCAGGTGGGCTTCCGGGAGAACGACGTCTTCCTGGGTTCCTGCCCCCTCGCCCACGACGGCCGCTGGCTCTGGAACGCGGACTGGCGGTGGACCGAAGGCCCGCACACCGTCGAGGTGTTCGTGGTGAACGCCGCCGGCGACGAGTCCCCGCCCGCCCCCGTCACCTTCGCGGTCATCCCGACCCCGGCCGCCCCCGCCCACTGAACCCAGACACCCAGGAACGGATGACGCCCATGTCCCCAGCACCCGTGAACGGGAGGCACCTGCTCACCGGCATCGAAGCCGCCGGGGCGTTCCCCGTCGAGTACCGGTTCGCCCACGCCCAGAAGGGCAACCGGCACCTGGTCGTCGTCTTCGCCAACTTCTCCGCACCCGGTGACTACGGCTGGTCCAACGGGGTGTTCGACAAGCTGCGCGCGAACATCCTCTGGATCCGGGACAACTTCGAGGGCAAGCAGAGCTACTACCTGTGCAGGGGAATGGACTTCGGCCTGGAGCAGTCCGTCGTCACCCTCATCTCGAACGTGATGAAGTCCCTCGACCTCACCACGGAATCCGTCACGCTCTGGGGCGGCTCGAAGGGCGGCAGCGCGGCCCTCTACTTCGGCCTGAAGTACGGCTTCAAGAACATCGTCGCCATCGCGCCCCAGTTCTCGATCGGCACGTACGTGAAGAACGTGCACCCCGGTACCGCCCGGTTCATGCTCGGTGAGGGCGTGCCGGAGGAGAACGTACGGATCGTGGACTCGCTCGTCCCCGACCTGGCCCGCTCCGGCGCCAACCGCGCGGCCAACATCTACCTGGTCTCCTCCCCGCAGGACGACCAGTATCCGACCCAGGTGGAGCCGTTCCTCGGGCTCTTCCAGCACTACGAGAACTTCAACTTCGTCTTCAGCGACTCCCCGCACATCGCGGACCACACCCAGATCGCGGGACGCAACGTCCCCATGCTGATGGGAATCGTCAACCTCCTCATCGACGGCATCGCCCCACGACTCGGGTTCGTGAGCAACGGCTTCGAGGAGCCGAACCGCGACCGGTCCGCCATCGACTCCTACCTCGCCGCCACGAGCAGGGTGCGCGGGGACGAGTTCCTGCCCCCCGCGGTGACGGCACCCGGGCCGGGCGCGGAACTGCGCAGGGACGCCGTACGGCTCACGGGCCATGCCCCGGGGGCGGTCCGGGTGGTCGTCTGGGAGCACGGCAAGTACCTCGGACAGACCGATGTCGACGCCCACGGCGCCTGGTCCTGGGAGCTCGGCAGGGCCTGGAGCAAGGGCGAACACCCCGTGAAGGTCTACGGAGTGGACGCCTCGGGCTTCCAGTCCCGGCGGACCGAGGTGCGCTTCACGGCCGTCGACTCCGGCGCTGCGGCGGTCGCCCAGCCCATGGAGCGGGCTTCCGTCATCTCGACGGCCGGGCCGAGCACCACCGCACCGGTGGTGCTCGAACCGGTGGCCCACGAGCAGGTGATGGACTCACGCGTCGTCTTCGCCGGCTCGGCCGCCGCTTCCACCCAGGTGGGGTTCCGGGAGAACGGAGTCCTGCTGGGCGGCACGGCCGTCGCCCTGAACGGCAGCTGGTCGTGGGAAGCGGGGTGGCAGTGGGCCGCGGGGGCGCACGTCATCGACGTCTTCGCTGTCGACGCCTCCGGTACGGAGTCCCCGGCGACCAGGGTCCCCTTCACCGTCATGCAGACCTCCACCGGAGCGACACCCGCGTCGTACTACGGCGGAACGTACTGAGGCACCGGGCAACCAACCCGCGGACCGAAGGGTCGTACACCCCATGACAGTCGGACGAAGAATCTTCCTCGGCGCCTTCACCGCGGGCGCCGTCACCGTCGCAGCCGGCCCGGACGCGGCGGCCGACGGCGAGTACACCGAGTACACCGCGCCCGCCCAGTTCTACGGCACCTCCACGACCGCCCACACGGTGACCATCAACCACAAGGCCACCTCCGGGTCGGCGGTGGCACTCAACGTGACCTCGGACAACCCCGAGACCTCGGCGATGTATCTGACCGGTGTGGAGACCGGCCGGGGCACGCTGAAGATCGCGCACGTGGGACACGCCGACGGCTCGGACGCGAACGCCTCCGCCCTCTCCATCGACCTCCAGACGACGGGCACGGCCTCCCAGGGCATCTACCTCACCGCCACCAACGGCGCGACCAAGGGCGCCCTGCTCGTCCTGCGCAACAACGACGGCCTGGACGACCTCGTCGTCAAGGGTACCGGCCGGATCGGCGTCGGCATCGACCGCGGGGCCACACCCCAGTCCCAACTCCACGTGGTCCAGCGCACCGGCGCCGCCTCGGCCATCCTCGCCGAGGGCGCGGTACGCCTCGCGAACGTCACGGCGGAACCGACCAACGCGCCCGCCGCGGCCGGCGGCGGCTCCCTCTACGCCCGCGACGGCAAGCTGTTCTGGAAGGGCTCCGCCGGCGCGGTCACCCAACTGGCCTCCGCGTAAGGGGAATTCGGCATGCAACTCACCCCCGACGAACTCATCTCCGAGTTCCACGACGCCGTCATGGAGCTGTACTTCGCCCGCAAGCGCATCGCCAACTTGGAGGCGGAGAACGCCGAGTTGAAGGCGAGGCTGGCAGCGACCGACGCCGAGGCATGAGAAGAGGGCCCCCGCCCAAAGGCGGAGGCCCTCCCCAAGTCACGTCCGTACGGCGGTTGTTACGCCGGAACGCTGGCCACACCCGGCGCCAGGAACGGCTTGCCGTTCACCCGCTCCGACACACCCTCCCGGTCCAGGTACGGCGTGATGCCGCCCAGGTGGAAGGGCCAGCCGGCGCCCGTGATCAGGCACAGGTCGATGTCCTGCGCCTCGGCGACGACACCCTCGTCGAGCATCAGCCCGATCTCCTGCGCCACCGCGTCCAGGACCCGGTCCCGCACCTGCTCCTCGGTCAGCACGGAGTCGCCCTGCTGGAGCAACGCGGCGACCTCGGGGTCGAGTTCGGGCTTGAAGCCGTTCTCGGCGGAGTAGACGTAGAAGCCGCGCTTGCCCGCCTTGACGACGGCCGCGAGGTTCCGGGAGACCGTGAAGCGGTCCGGGAAGGCCCGGTTGAGAGTCTCCGAGACATGCAGCCCGATGGCCGGACCGACCAACTCCAGCAGCACCAGCGGGGACATGGGCAGGCCGAGCGGCTCGACGGCCTTCTCCGCGACCGCGACCGGGGTGCCCTCGTCGATGACGTTCTGGATCTCGCCCATGAAGCGGGTGAGGATGCGGTTGACGACGAACGCCGGGGCGTCCTTCACCAACACCGCTGTCTTCTTCAGCTTCTTGGCCACCGCGAACGCGGTCGCGAGCGAGGCGTCGTCCGTCTGCTCGCCGCGCACGATCTCCAACAGGGGGAGGATCGCGACCGGGTTGAAGAAGTGGAAGCCGACGACCCGCTCGGGGTTCTTCAGCTTCGACGCCATCTCGGAGACGGACAGCGAGGAGGTGTTGGTGGCGAGGATCGCGTGCGCCGGGGCGACCGCCTCGACCTCCGCGAACACCTGCTGCTTGACGCCGATCTCCTCGAAGACGGCCTCGATGATGAAGTCGGCGTCGGAGAAGCCCTCGGCCTTGTCCAGCACACCGGTGACCAGGGCCGTGAGGCGGTTGGCCTTGTCCTGGTTGATACGGCCCTTGCCGAGCAGCTTCTCGATCTCGGCGTGGACGTAGCCCACACCCTTGTCGACGCGCTCCTGGTCGATGTCCGTGAGGACGACCGGTACTTCGAGGCGGCGCAGGAAGAGCAGGGCGAGCTGCGAGGCCATCAGACCCGCGCCGACCACACCCACCTTGGTGACCGGACGCGCCAGCGACTTGTCGGGCGCACCCGCCGGACGCTTGCCGCGCTTCTGGACGAGGTTGAACGCGTAGATGCCGGCGCGGAGTTCGCCACCCATGATCAGGTCGGCGAGGGCCAGGTCCTCGGCGTCGTAGCCCTGCTGGAGGTCGCCGTTCTTCGCGGCCCCGATGATGTCGAGGGCGCGGTAGGCGGCCGGGGCAGCCCCGTGCACCTTGGAGTCCGCGACGAAACGGCCCTTGGTGACGGCCTGGTCCCAGGCGTCACCGCGGTCGATCGCCGGACGCTCGACCTTGATGTCGCCCTTGAGGACGTTCGCCGTCCAGATCAGCGACTGCTCCAGGAAGTCGGCGCCCTCGAAGAGCGCGTCGGCGATCCCGAGGTCGAAGACCTGCTGGCCCTTGAGCTGCTTGTTCTGGTTGAGGCTGTTCTCGATGATCACCGAGACGGCCTTCTCCGCGCCGATCAGGTTCGGCAGCAGCGCGCAGCCGCCCCAGCCGGGGACGAGGCCGAGGAAGACCTCGGGCAGCGAGAACGCCGCGATGTGCTTCGATACCGTGCGGTACTCGCAGTGCAGACCGACCTCGACACCGCCGCCCATGGCCGCGCCGTTGTAGTACGTGAAGGTCGGGACCGCGATGTCCGCGAGGCGCTTGAAGACCTCGTGTCCGCCCTTGCCGATGGCGAGCGCGTCGTCGTGGTTCTTGAGGAGCTCGACGCCCTTCAGGTCCGCGCCGACGGCGAAGACGAACGGCTTGCCGGTGATGCCGACACCGACGATCTCGCCGGCCGCGGCCTCCTTCTCGACCTGGTCGATGGCGGTGTTCAGGTTCGCCAGCGAGGCCGGGCCGAAGGTGGTCGGCTTGGTGTGGTCGAAGCCGTTGTCCAGCGTGATGAGCGCGAACCGCCCGGCGCCGTACGGCAGTTCCAGGTGGCGGACGTGCGCGGACGTCACGACCTCGTCCGGGAACAGCTCGGCCGCACCCTTCAGAAGCTCGGTGGTGGTGCTCACTTGTCCCCCTCGAAGTGCGGGTTCTCCCAGATGACCGTGGCGCCCATGCCGAAGCCGACGCACATGGTGGTCAGGCCGTAGCGGACGTTCGGTTGCTCCTCGAACTGCCGGGCCAGCTGCGTCATCAGACGCACACCCGACGAGGCCAGCGGGTGACCGAAGGCGATCGCGCCGCCGTACTGGTTGACGCGCTCGTCGTCGTCCGCGATGCCGTAGTGGTCGAGGAAGGCCAGCACCTGTACGGCGAAAGCCTCGTTGACCTCGAAGAGGTTGATGTCCTCGATACCGAGGCCCGCCTTGGCGAGCGCCTTCTCGGTCGCCGGGATCGGGCCGTAGCCCATGACCTCCGGCTCGACGCCCGCGAAGGCGTACGACACGAGACGCATCTTCACCGGCAGGTTGTGCTCGCGCGCGAAGTCCTCGCTGGCGATGATCGAAGCGGTGGCACCGTCGTTCAGCCCGGCCGCGTTACCGGCGGTGACCCGCCCGTGCACACGGAACGGCGTCTTCAGACCAGCCAGGTTCTCCAGGGTGGTCCCCGGACGCATCGGCTCGTCGGCGGTGACAAGACCCCAACCGGTCTCGCCCACCTGCTCGTTGGTGTTGCGCACCGAGATCGGCACCAGGTCCTGCTGGATCTTGCCGTTGGCGTACGCCTTGGCGGCCTTCTCCTGCGAACGCACCGCGTACTCGTCGGCACGCTGCTTGGTGATGTGCGGGTAGCGGTCGTGCAGGTTCTCCGCGGTCATGCCCATGAACAGCGCGGAGTCGTCGACCAGCTTCTCGCTCACGAACCGCGGGTTCGGGTCCACGCCCTCGCCCATCGGGTGACGGCCCATGTGCTCGACCCCACCGGCGATGACGGCGTCGTAGGCACCGAAGGCGATGGAGCCCGCGGTGGTCGTGACGGCGGTCAGGGCGCCCGCACACATACGGTCGATCGAGTAACCGGGCACCGACTGCGGCAGCCCGGCGAGAATGCCCGCGGTCCGCCCCAGGGTCAGCCCCTGGTCACCGATCTGCGTGGTCGCGGCGATGGCGACCTCGTCGATCTTCGCGGGGTCGAGTCCGGGGTTGCGGCGCAGCAGCTCCCGGATCGCCTTCACGACGAGGTCGTCGGCCCGGGTCTCGTGGTAGATGCCCTTCGGGCCCGCTTTGCCGAACGGGGTGCGGACGCCGTCGACGAAGACGACGTCCCTGACGGTACGAGGCACGATTGGCTCTCCTCCAGGGTGCGGGATCGGCACTGCCGCGATGCGCTGAGCGCGCGCTCAGTACCCATGCTACTTGCGGGTAACCAACCTGCCCACCCCCGGGGCCCCAAGCGGTGAACGTCACACTCCGAAGACCCTTGCGCCCTACATGCCTGCACATGTCGCCCAAGGATCTTGGCGCGATCTCGACGTTCCCGGACCAGTTGACGCGCCCCTTTAAGGGGCGCGGGGAACTGCGCGACGAGCCACAGCGGACCCGCACTCGCGCTACAACAGAAACCTCTTACGGCGCTTTGGCGGTCAAAGCCTCCACCAAAACCGGCGCAACCTGTTCAACCTGCCAAGCCCGAGCCCCGTACCCCGCAAGCGCGGCCCCCACAGACTCCACATCCACACTCTTCGGCGGCTCCCAGCAAACCCGCCGCACAGTGTCCGGAGTAATGAGGTTCTCCTGAGGCATGTTCAGCCCCTCGGCCACCGCCGACACCGCAGCCCGCGCCGCGGACAACCGAGCCGCAGCCTCAGGATCCTTGTCGGCCCAAGCGCGAGGCGGAGGCGGCCCAGTGACCGGCTGCCCAGGCTGCGGCAGCGCAGAGTCGGGAAGGGCCTTCGCCCGATCGACCGCCGCCTGCCACTGCTCCAGCTGCCGCCGCCCCATCCGATGCCCGAATCCGTTCAACCCGGCCAGCGCCTGCACGTCGACGGGAAGAGAGAGCGCGGCCTCCACGATCGCCGCGTCCGACAGCACCTTCCCCGGCGACACATCCCGCCGCTGCGCGATCCGGTCCCGCGTCTGCCACAGCTCCCGTACGACACCGAGCTGCCGACGCCGCCGTACCTTGTGCATCCCGGACGTACGACGCCACGGATCCTTGCGGGGCTCGGCCGGCGGCGCCGCCGCGATCGCGTCGAACTCCTGGCGGGCCCAGTCCAGCTTGCCCTGCCGGTCGAGTTCCTTCTCCAGCGCGTCCCGCAGATCGACGAGGAGCTCGACGTCGAGGGCGGCGTAGCGCAGCCAGGGTTCGGGCAGCGGGCGGGTGGACCAGTCGACGGCGGAATGTCCCTTCTCCAGGACGAATCCGAGGACGTTCTCGACCATCGCGCCCAGGCCGACCCGCGGGAATCCGGCGAGCCGACCCGCCAGCTCGGTGTCGAAGAGCCGCGTCGGCACCATGCCTATCTCGCGCAGACAGGGCAGGTCCTGGGTGGCGGCGTGCAGCACCCACTCGACGCCGGAGATGGCCGTACCGAGGCCGGAAAGATCGGGGCAGGCCACGGGATCGATGAGTGCGGTGCCCGCGCCTTCACGGCGCAGCTGCACCAGATAGGCGCGCTGCCCGTACCGGTAGCCGGACGCGCGCTCGGCGTCGACGGCCACGGGACCCGTGCCGGCGGCGAAGGCCGCGATCACCTCGGCGAGGGACTCCTCGTCGGCGATCACGGGCGGAATGCCCTCTCGGGGCTCGAGCAAAGGGATCGGCGCCGTTTCGACGTCGTCCGGAGGGGCGCCTCCGGTGGTTCGCAGTGAGCTGTCTGCTGCGGTTTCTTGGGCGTCGGTCACCTGTCAAGGGTATCCGTGTATGGACAACGCCCGCCGACGGAACGTTCCGTCGACGGGCGTCTGGGGGTCGTAAACCAGTCAGGTAAGTGAAAGATCCGGTTCACGGCTCGATGGGGGAGCGGGAAGGAGAGCCGAAGGGGGTGTGGGGACGGGGTTGCGGGACAGGGTCAGTGGATGATTCCGGTGCGCAGCGCCACCGCGACCATGCCGGCGCGGTCACCCGTGCCGAGCTTGCGGGCGATGCGGGCGAGGTGGCTCTTGACGGTCAGTGCGGACAGGCCCATGGAGACGCCGATCGCCTTGTTCGACTGGCCCTCCGCGACCAGACGCAGGACCTCGACCTCTCGGCCGGACAGTTCGCGGTAGCCACCCGGGTGGCTCGGGGAACCCGGGGGGCGGCGGTGCATACGGGCGGCGGCGGAGCCGATGGGGGCGGCGCCGGGTCGGGTGGGGAGCCCGACGTTGTTACGGGTGCCGGTGACGACGTAGCCCTTGACGCCGCCCGCGAGGGCGTTGCGCACGGCACCGATGTCGTCGGCGGCGGACAGGGCCAGGCCGTTGGGCCAGCCTGCGGCTCTGGTCTCGGAGAGCAGGGTGAGACCGGAACCGTCGGGAAGGTGGACGTCTGCCACACAGATGTCGCGGGGGTTGCCGATGCGGGGACGAGCCTCCGCGACGGACGAGGCCTCGATGACGTCGCGCACACCGAGCGCCCACAGGTGGCGGGTGACGGTGGAGCGTACGCGCGGGTCGGCCACGACCACCATGGCGGTCGGCTTGTTCGGGCGGTAGGCGACCAGGCTTGCGGGCTGCTCGAGGAGAACGGACACCAGGCCTCCTGGGGTGTGGGACGACTTTCAAGGTCACAGTCGTCTTCGGCACCAAACCCCAGGTCCTTTAGAGAAAGATCACGATTTAGTGAGTATCAATCAGTTCAATTCGGACACGCTGTCGATCGTTCGGTGAACGAAACGGCTCGTTCGAGGGGCCACTCCTGATTGAAAGTGGCCGTATCGACAAAGACACCGGAAATGGTCGGTAAGACCTCGGTGTGCCTCGGGTAAGGCTCAGCGTGACTGCGGGCCCCGGCGTTGCGGCAGCGTGACGATGGACGCGTCGCCCGGACCCGCCGGCGGCAGGCCCGCGACCTGGGCCAGCAGATCGCACCAGGAGGCCAGATGCGCCGCCGTGTCCGGGACACCGCCCAGCCCCTCGCGCGGAGTCCACGAGGCGCGGATCTCGATCTGGGACGCGGACGGGCGCTCGGACAGCCCGCCGAAGTAGTGGGAGCTGGCCCGCGTGACGGTGCCGCTCGGCTCGCCGTACGTCAGTCCGCGCGCCTGGAGCGCACCGGTCAGCCACGACCAGCACACGTCGGGCAGTAGCGGGTCCGCCGCCATCTCCGGCTCCAGCTCCGCGCGCACCAGCGTCACCAGCCGGAACGTGCCGTGCCAGGCGTCGTGCCCGGCCGGGTCGTGCAGCAGCACCAGCCGGCCGTCGGCCAGGTCCTGATCGCCGTCGACGACCGCTGCCTCCAACGCGTACGCGTAGGGGGCGAGCCGCTGGGGCGCGGGCGTCGGATCGATCTCGATCTGCGGCCGCAGCCTGCTGTTCCGCAGCGCCTGGACCGCTGCCTGGAAAGCCGGCGGCGCCGTACCGCCCCCATCCCGGTCCCCCTCCTTGGAGTCGTCCATCCCGTCAGCGCCATCCGACAATCGTCCCTGAGCCGCAGCCATGCGGGAAGATTAAGGGGAACGGAGGCATCGTGCGGGACTAGACACCCGCTCTTGCGTTCAGCACACCGTGTAATCGCCTTCTGCCGCCGTGCGAGACTTGCCCTCGTGAGTGCCAACCAGAGCCCCGCGGGCCAGCAGCAGACCGCCACTTACGACTCCGCCTTCATGAAGGCGTGCAGGCGCGAGCCCGTCCCGTACACACCGGTGTGGTTCATGCGGCAGGCCGGGCGCTCGCTGCCGGAGTACCACAAGGTGCGCCAGGGCATCCCCATGCTGGAGTCCTGCACGCGGCCCGAGCTGGTCACCGAGATCACCCTCCAGCCGGTGCGCAGGCACGACGTGGACGCGGCGGTCTACTTCAGCGACATCGTCGTCCCCCTCAAGGCAATCGGCATCGACCTCGACATCAAGCCCGGCGTCGGCCCGGTCGTCGAGAAGCCGATCCGCACCCGCGCGGACCTGGCCCAGCTCCGCGACCTCACCCCCGAGGACGTCTCCTACGTCACGGAGGCCATCGGCCTGCTGACCGCCGAGCTCGGTTCCACCCCCCTCATCGGCTTCGCCGGCGCCCCGTTCACCCTCGCGAGCTACCTCATCGAGGGCGGCCCGTCCCGCACGTACGAGAACGCCAAGGCGATCATGTACGGCGACCCCGAGCTCTGGGCCGACCTCCTCGACCGCCTCGCCGACATCACGGCCGCCTTCCTCAAGGTCCAGATCGAGGCGGGCGCCAGCGCCGTCCAGCTCTTCGACTCCTGGGCCGGCGCGCTCGCCCCGGTCGACTACCGCCGCTCGGTGCTCCCCGCCTCCACGAAGGTCTTCAAGGCCGTCGAGGGCTACGGCGTCCCGCGCATCCACTTCGGTGTCGGCACCGGCGAGCTGCTCGGCCTGATGGGTGAGGCCGGCGCGGACGTCGTGGGCGTCGACTGGCGCGTCCCGCTGGACGAGGCCGCCCGTCGCGTCGGCCCCGGCAAGGCGCTCCAGGGCAACCTGGACTCGACCGTCCTGTTCGCCCCCACGGAGGCCGTCGAGGCGAAGACCCGCGAGGTCCTCGACTCGGCGAAGGGCCTGGAGGGGCACATCTTCAACCTCGGGCACGGCGTGATGCCGTCCACCGACCCGGACGCGCTCACCCGGCTCGTCGAGTACGTCCACACGCAGACGGGCCGATAGGCGCCCTCACCACGTGTGCCGGGGCCGGGCCCGCCTGCCGAACAGCAGGCCGCGCGGTTCCGGCGGCGGGGGAGTGCCCGCCTTGAGCGGCCAGGCCAGCAGCATGCCCGCCAGGAACCCGACGACATGCGCCGCGTACGCCACGGTGCCCGCGTCGGAGACGCCCTCGCCGGACGAGTAGAACGCCTGAAGCACGAACCAGAAGCCCAGCACCAGCCAGGCCGGCAGGCGCAGCGGCAGGAAGAACAGGAACGGCACCAGGACCCACACCCGGGCCTTCGTGTACAGCACCAGATAGGCGCCCAGGACACCGGCGATCGCCCCGGAGGCGCCGATCAGCGGGTCGGTCGAGTCGGCGTTGAGCAGCGCGAAGCCGTAGCCCGCCGTGTAACCGCACACTACGTAGAAGAGCGTGTAGCGGATGTGGCCCATGCGGTCCTCGACGTTGTTGCCGAAGATCATCAGGAACAGCATGTTGCCCAGCAGATGGATCCAGCTGCCGTGCAGGAACATCGCGGTGAAGACGCTCAGCGGGGCCGACTTGTCGTAGCTCGGCGGGCCGACGGCGCAGCCCGCGCCGCCGGGGCCGGCCTGGACGGCGCCGGTCGGGACGATCTGGGGCATCTGATGGTGGATCAACTCCCGCGGTACGGCCGCGTAGTGGTCCAGGAACGCCTGCAGATGGCACAGCTGCGAGAGGTCGCTGCCGCCCGCCACGGAACCCGCTATTCCGGGCGTGAACAGGAAGACGAGCACGTTCGCGGCGATGAGCGCATACGTCACCCAGGGCGTGCGGCGCACCGGGTTCACGTCATGGACGGGGATGACCACAAGGGATTAGTGCCCCCGATCCGCGCGGCGAACCGGTGAACACCGCCGTCCGCCTGTGCGTATGACTCCTCAACCGCCTGCGGCGCGGGGAAGGCGTGTCGCGGGGACGACGTGAGGAACAGGCGATGAACGACCGGATTTCCCCTCAGATGACCGCCACGCCCGACGGCGAGGCCGAGATCTCCCTGGTGGTGCGCCTCCCCTGGGAAGACGTCGCCAGGCTCGGCCAGGAAGCGGGACGCCTGGCCGCGCAGATGCAGCGGCCGGTGACCCTGGACGAGGCGGTGAGCAACCGGCTGCGGTCCAACGCGCTGGGTGCCCACGCGAAGCCCGCGACGGCGGCACAGCCCGCCGCGATGATGCCGCCGAGCGCGTCGGTGTCCTCGCTGCCCGCCAGGCCGCCGGCCGAGCAGGCACGGCAGGCCATAGACCGCATCAACGGAACCGCGTAACCACGCTCAACGCCCGCTCGCCTGGACCTTGGCGGTCGCTTTTCGGGCCGCCACCAGGACCGGGTCCCACACCGGTGAGAACGGCGGGGCGTAACCCAGGTCCAGGGCCGTCATCTGCTCCACCGTCATCCGGGCCGTGAGGGCGACCGCCGCGATGTCGACACGCTTCGCGGCGCCCTCCCGGCCGACGATCTGCACGCCCAGGAGACGGCCGGTCCGGCGTTCGGCGAGCATCTTCACCGTCATGAGGGAGGCCTCGGGGTAGTAGCCCGCGCGGCTGGTCGACTCGATGGTGACCGCCTCGAACTGCAGCCCCGCGCGGTGGGCGTCCTTCTCGCGCAGTCCGGTACGCGCGATCTCCAGGTCGCACACCTTGCTCACGGCCGTACCGACCACCCCCGGGAAGGTCGCGTAACCGCCGCCCGCATTGGTGCCGATGACCTGCCCGTGCTTGTTGGCGTGGGTCCCCAGGGCGATGTGCCGCTCCTGCCCGGAGACCAGGTCGAGGACCTCGACGCAGTCGCCCCCGGCCCAGATGTTCTCGTGCCCGCGCACCCGCATCGCCATGTCGGTGAGCAGCCCGTCGTGCTGCCCGACCGGCAGCCCGGCCGCCTTCGCGAGCGTCGTCTCGGGCCGCACCCCGATCCCCAGGACCACCACGTCCGCCGGATACTCCGCGTCCTCGGTGACCACCGCCCGCACCCGCCCGTCGTCCCCGGTGCGCAGCTCGGTGACATGGGCGTCGTTGACCATGGTGATGCCCAGGCCCTCCATCGCCTTGTGCACCAGCCGCCCCATGTCCGGGTCGAGCGTCGACATCGGTTCCTTGCCCCTGTTGACGACGGTCACGTCATACCCGCGGTTGACGAACGCCTCCGCCATCTCCACCCCGATGTACCCGGCCCCGACCACCACGGCCCGACGCCCACGCGTGCGTGCCAGCGAGTCGAGCAACGCCTGCCCGTCGTCGAGCGTCTGCACCCCGTGCACTCCGGGCGCGTCCACCCCGGGCATGTCGGGCCGGATCGGCCGCGCCCCGGTCCCGATCACGAGTTTGTCGTACGACGTCCAGGACTCGGCCCCGGAATCGACGTCACGCGCGCGTACCCGCCCGCCCGCGACGTCCAGCTCCACGACCTCGGTCCGCATCCGCAGGTCGATGTCACGCGCCCGGTGCTCCTCGGGGGTGCGGGCGATCAACTCCTCCGGCGCGGACACGTCACCACCCACCCAGTACGGGATGCCGCACGCCGAGTACGACGTGAAGTGGCCGCGCTCGAAGGCCACGATCTCCAACTCGTCCGGCCCTTTCAGGCGACGTGCCTGCGACGCCGCGGACATGCCCGCCGCGTCGCCTCCGATGACGACCAGTCGTTCCCGGGTGCCCCTCGCACGGCTCATGTCCATGCGAACACGCTACGGGGGCCGGTCATTTCAGTCCTGCCCACCCGACTCCTCCAGCCGGGCCGCCGGAACGGTCGCGGCCCGACGCGCCCGTACGAGACGCAGCCACACGACGAGCGCCAGCGCCGCCACGGCCGCGAACGGCAGCACCGCGCCGAGCGCCAGGGCGATCCAGCGCAGCATCGTCACGAAGACGTGCCAGCCGCCCGCCACGGCGTCCACGAAGCCGGGGCTGTCGTCCTTCGCGGCGGCCTGCGACAGGGACAGGGTGATGGTGGCCAGGCCGGTGCGGTCCTTCAGGGAGGCCTGTTGGGCGAGCAGCGCCTCCAGGTCGGACTCGCGGGTGCTCAACTCGCCCTCCAACTGCACCACATCGCTGAGCTTGGTGGCCCGGTCCATCAGCTCACGCACGCGTGCCACGCTGGCCCGCTGCGAGGTGATGCGGCTCTCCACGTCCACCACCTGGTCGGTCACGTCCTGAGCCTTCGCCGTCCGCTCCAGGAGCTTGCCCGCGCCCTCCAGATCGGCGAGGGCCTCGTCGTACTTGTCGGTGGGCACCCGCAGGACGACCCGCGTGCGCTCGTGGCCCTGCCCGTCGCGGCTGGTCGACTCGTTGCCGACGAACCCGCCCGCGTTCTCGGTGGTGGTCCGCGCCTCGTCGAGCGCCTTCGGCACGTCCTTGACCCGGACGGACAGGGAGGCCGTACGGATGATGCTGCTCGCGGTGAGCTTGGGCGTCGTCTTGGTGTTCCTGGCGTTGCCGCTGCCGGACGCGCCCTCCTGCTGGGCGGTGTCCGGGGCGACTGCCTTGGCGCCCGCGCCGGCATCGCTGGCGGAGGTCGCCTTGTCCGCGCTGCCGCTGCACCCGGCCAGCGCGAGCGCCGAGGCCAGCAGCAGACCGGCCAGGGCCTGGACGGGGCGTGCGGAGTGTCGTGTGCGCATGGGTCGGTACCCCCGAGGATCGTCGTGACGACTGACGCTCCTTCGACGCCGGGACCGGGCGGGACGTTGGCCGGAAACGGTCCCGATGCGGTCACGGTCGGGACTCGCACCGGACACCGGGCAGGACACCGGGCCGGAGCCGGACTGTCAGTGGGGTCTGAGAGGCTGGGAACATGCGCGAAGTGGAGACCCGTACGGGCACAGGGCATGTCGTCGTCATCGGCGCCGGGATCGGCGGGCTGGCCGCCGCACACCGGCTGCTGGACAGAGGCGTGCGCGTGACCGTCGTCGAGGCGTCGGACCGGGTCGGCGGCAAGCTGCTGCCCGGCGAGATCGCGGGCGCCCGCGTGGACCTCGGCGCCGAGTCGATGCTGGCCCGCCGCCCCGAGGCCGTCGCACTGGCCCGCGAGGTGGGCCTCACCGACCGCCTCCAGCCGCCCGCCACGGCCACCGCGTCGATCTGGACCCGGGGTGCCCTGCGCCCCATGCCCAAGGGCCACGTCATGGGCGTCCCCGGCACCGCCGCCGCCCTCTCCGGAGTCCTCTCGGACGAGGGCCTGCACCGCATCGAGCGCGACGCCGATCTGCCCCGCACGGAGGTCGGCGACGATGTCGCGGTCGGTGAGTACGTGGCGGCACGCCTCGGCCGCGAGGTCGTCGACCGTCTCGTCGAGCCCCTCCTGGGCGGGGTCTACGCGGGCGACGCGTACCGCATCTCGATGCGCTCCGCCGTCCCGCAGCTCTACCAGGCCGCGAAGACCCACGACTCGCTCACCGAGGCCGTCCGGGGCATCCAGGAGCGCGCCGCCGCCGCACAGCAGACCGGCCCGGTCTTCATGGGGATCGAGGGCGGAGTGGGCCAACTCCCGCTCGCCGTCGCGGAGTCGGCACGGGCGCGGGGCGCCGAGATCCTGACCGGGACACCGGTGACGGAGCTGCGCCGCAGCGGGACATCGGGCTGGCGGATCGTCGCCGGAGACCGCGTGCTCGACGCGGACGGGGTGATCGTCGCCGTACCGGCCCCGGTCGCCGCCGAGCTGCTGCGGCCCGAAGCACCGGGCGCCGCCGCCGAGTTGAGCGCCGTCGAGTACGCGTCGATGGCCCTGATCACCCTCGCCTACCGCCGCGCGGACATCGAACTCCCCGAAGGCAGCGGCTTCTTGGTGCCGCCGGTCGACGGCCGCACCATCAAGGCGTCCACCTTCGCCTCCCAGAAGTGGGGCTGGATCGCCGACGAGAACCCGGACGTGCTGGTTCTGCGCACCTCGGTGGGCCGGTACGGCGAGACGACGATCCTGGAGCGCGACGACACCGGCCTCGTGGACGTCTCCCGGCACGACCTGCGCGAGGCCACCGGCCTCGAAGCCACGCCCCTCGAAACCCGAGTCACCCGCTGGACCGACGGCTTGCCGCAGTACCCGGTCGGCCACCACGCGCGCGTGGCCCGCATCCGCGAGCACGTGGGCAAGCTCCCCGGCCTGGCGGTCTGTGGCGCGGCCTACGACGGTGTCGGCATCCCGGCCACCATCGCGAGCGCGTACGCGGCCGTCGAGCGGCTGACCGGTGACCCGGTGCCGAGCGCCTCCGGCGGAGCGGGAGAATAGCCCCATGAGCGACGACGCCCCCACCACCGAGCCCGACCGCATCCCGAACAAGGGCAAGCTGGCCAAGGACCTCAACGAGGCCATCCGCTACACCCTGTGGTCCGTCTTCAAGCTGAAGGACGTGCTGCCCGAGGACCGCGCGGGATACGCCGACGAGGTCCAGGAGCTGTTCGACCAGCTCGCCGCGAAGGACGTGACCGTCCGCGGCACGTACGACGTCTCGGGCCTGCGTGCCGACGCCGACCTCATGATCTGGTGGCACGCCGAGACCGCCGACCAGCTCCAGGAGGCGTACAACCTCTTCCGCCGCACCAAGCTCGGCCGCGCCCTGGAGCCGGTCTGGTCGAACATGGCGCTGCACCGCCCCGCCGAGTTCAACCGCTCGCACATCCCGGCCTTCCTGGCCGACGAGACGCCGCGCAACTACGTCAGCGTGTACCCGTTCGTGCGGTCCTACGACTGGTACCTGCTGCCCGACGAGGACCGCCGCCGCATGCTCGCCGACCACGGCAAGATGGCCCGCGGCTACGCGGACGTGCGCGCCAACACGGTCGCGTCCTTCTCCCTCGGCGACTACGAATGGCTCCTGGCCTTCGAGGCCGACGAACTCCATCGCATCGTCGACCTCATGCGCCACCTCCGCGCCTCCGAGGCCCGCATGCACGTCCGCGAGGAGGTCCCCTTCTACACGGGCCGCCGCAAGGACATCGCAGACTTGGTAGCCGGCCTCGCATAGTCGCCCTGTTTTTAGTCTTTTAGGGGCGCGGGGAACTGCGCGACCAGCCCCCACCGGGCGGCAGACTACTTACTGCCCGGTCGCGCAGCCTTCGGCTCAGCATGCGGCGCACAAGCAGCCCGCCGCTCCGGCAACCGCCCTTCCAGCAGGTAAGCGTCCAGATACCCGTTGACGCACTTATTGGATCCACCGGCGATCCCATGGGTCCCCGCATCCCGCTCGGTCACCAACACCGAGTCGGACAACCGCCGTTGCAACTCAAGCGCCCCGTCGTACGGCGTAGCCGCATCCCGCTCGGCAGCAAGGATGAGCACTGGCGGCAACTCACCCGGCCCGGTCCGCACATCAAGCGGCTGCTGACGCGGCGCGGGCCAATACGCGCACGGCAGATTCATCCACACGTTGTCCCACGTCTCGAACGGCGCCACCCGCGCCAGCCGCGTGTTGTCCCGGTCCCAGACACTCCACTCGGTAGGCCAGGCCGCGTCGTTGCACTCGACGGCCGTGTACACCGCGTTCCCGTTCTCCGCCTCGACAGCGGCCCCCGGCGTCGGCCCGGCCTGCTGGATCAGCTGCTTCGGGTCGCCCTTCAGGTACGACGACAACGCGGCGGCGCTGTGCGGCCAGTAGTCGTCGTAGTACCCGGCGGACAGGATCGCGCCCTGCAACTGCGCAGGACCGACCTTCCCGCCCGCGGGCTTCTCGGCGAGCCGCGCCTCGGCCTTGCGGTAGTTGCCGAGCACCTTCTCCGGCGTGTCGCCGAGGCCGTAGACGTCGTCGTGCTTGGCGATCCACTCGCGGAAGTCCGTCCAGCGGCCCTCGAACGCGGCCGACTGGTCGAGGTTGTTGCGGTACCAGATCTGCTCGGGGTCCGGGTTCACCGCCGAGTCGAACACCATCCGCCGTACGTGGGAGGGGAACAGCGTCGCGTACAGCGCCCCGAAGTACGTCCCGTAGGACGCGCCCATGAACGTCAGCTTGTCCTCGCCGAGTGCGGCGCGCAGGACGTCCAGGTCGCGGGCGTTGTTCAGGGAGTTGTAGAAGCGGAGCTTGCTGCCGGAGCGCTTGGCGCAGCCGCGTGCGTAGCTCTTGGCCTCGGCGATGCGTTCCTTCTTGTACGACTCGGAGGGGTACGTCGGCGACTGCGAGGGTGCCTTGAAGAAGTGCTTGGGGTCCTCGCAGGACAGTGGCGCCGACTTGTCGACCCCGCGGGGGGCGTAGCCGACGAGGTCGTAGGCCGACGCGATGCGCTTCCACTCGGGGAGCATGCCGATCAGCGGGAAGTAGAGGCCGGAGGCGCCGGGGCCGCCGGGGTTGTAGACCAGGGAGCCCTGGCGGGGGACTCTGCGCTTGCTGTTGTGCGGGTCCTTGTGGGTGGCGCGGGCCCGGCCGACGGTCAGTTTGATCTGCTTGCCGTCGGGGTGCGCGTAGTCGAGCGGGACGGAGACCGTGCCGCACTCCATGGTGCCGGGCAGGTCCTGCGCGTCGGGGCACTTCCCGAAGTCGATGCCCCGCGCGCGGGCGTGCGCGGCGGCCAGCGCGGTGCCGGTCAGCTCGGCGGCCCGGACGCCGGGAACGCCCGGGGTACCGGTGGCCGGGGCGGCGGCGAGGGTGGTCAGCAGCAAGGACCCGGCGGCCGAGTACAGGGCGGCGGCTCGCATGGTGGGGTATCCCTTCGGAGCACGGCAGCAACAGAAGGGATGTTTCGTTCGCTTGTTGACGAAGGCAAGCACCGTCGGGCGGTGTCGGCCCCAATGACCCCTGTGCGCCCCCGGGGAGCGCCTTCACGCTGTGGTCAGCGGCGCCACTCGTCGAACTGCTCGCGGTACTGCTCGCGATGCGCGAAGGCCGCCCGCAGATCCGGCTCACCGACCGCGCGGATGCCGCGTACGGCGACGGACGTCAGATACGTACGGTCGTCCCCGCTGCCCGCGTGCCGCGCAAGCGTGCCCAGCAGCCGCTGACCGGCCGGGGAGGCCCAGCGCGAGTACGGGTGCACCTCGACCCGCGCGATGGCCAGACAGCTCAGCGTGAGGGCGAGCGGCAGCCCGAACCAGAGCGCGACCAGCCCCCGCGGCATCTCGGCCCCCGGCGTCAGCAGCGCGATCACGCCCAGCGCGAGCACGACGAGCGCGGCGGCCCGCACCTGCCGTACCCCCGCCGCAACGGTCGTACCGCTGCCGTCCGGTACGGCGAGACCCGCGTCGACGAGCCGGACCGCGACGTCGCGCACCGCGTCCGTGGCCGCCGCGTTGGCCCGCACCGGGCCGATCCTGGACTGTCCTTCGGGCCCGATCGCGCCTATCACCGACCGCTCGATGGCGTCCCGGCCGCGCGGGTCGACGACGGTCGCCCAGCCGGTGTGGGCGAGCAGCAGCCGGTGCTGCCGCGCCATGGAGACGAGCGTCAGATCGGCGACCCGCGCGGGACCGCCGGACAGGAACGCCGCCTCGTAGAGCGTCAGATCGTGTCCTTGGCCCGCGTCGTCCGTGTCGACGGCCGCCGCTCTGACGGCGGCCAGGCACAGCCGCGTGCACGCCGTGCTGGCGACGGCCCAGGCCAGGAGCAGGAGGAGGACCCAGAACATGCCAAGTTTCTATGCCAAAGGCCCAGTGCGACGCCATGCCTTGTTCACAATCCGGACGGAGCGTTGTCGGTATGTGACGTTCCGAATGTCCGGAAACGAACCACGGCCGAAAACAGCTCTACGGCTGGTTCGGCGCCGGTGGGCTGGAGGCGGCCGGCGGGAGTGTGTAGGTCGGGGAGACCGACGGGGTCAGCGGGACGACCTGGCCGGGGTCGGCCGCGGCGGAGACGCTGGGTACGGGCGAGCTCGACGTGGCCATGTCCCGGGCCAGCGCGCCGAAGTCGACGTAACCGGTGGCCTCCAGGACCTTGATGTGGTCCAGGACGGTCGTGTTCGCGTCGTCGGCGAGGGCGCGGACCAGGGAGTTCTGGGTGGTGGCGCGGACCTGCGCGACCACCGTGAACACCTTGCCGTGCGCGAGACGCAGGATGTTGGCGAACTCGCGGTCGAAGTCCACGCCCTGCGCCGCGTTCAGTGTGGCGAGCCACTGCTGTTGCTGCGCGTTGGGCTGGTTCGGCAGCGGCAGCCCGAGCCGGGCGGCGACGTCACGCACCCGCTCGTCGAGGAACGTGTGCCCGTCGATGAGGTGCTGACCCGCCGTCCGTACGGCCGCGGTCGTGCCCTTCTCCTCGGCCTGCCGGCCGGCCGGCAGCTCCCACAGCCCGGCCAGCCGGACCTTGGTGACGAAGTCCCGGTCCAGCGCGGACAACGGCCCGTACTGCGTGGTCACGGTCTGGTCGCTGAGCACGCTGGCACCGGTCGTCCCGGACCGGTCGGCGTAGGACCAGACCGGGAAGACCAGCGCGGCCAGGGTCGCGGTCAGGCCCATGATGATGACGCCTGTGCCACTGAATATGCCTCGGCCCTGTACGGGGGGTCGCGGTCGCATGGGATGCCTCCTGTCACGGCACCGCACATGAGTGTGCTTTTCGTGCGCTTCTCGTGCGGAACCGCAATATTACTGTGGAGTCACTGTCACCTTCCAAGGCCCCACGTCAGCGCCGCCGCCCGCCCGCTGTCGACCCCTCAACGCCGCAGCAGCACCCGCCGGGTGGCGCGGGCGAGCCGGACCGCGGGCCGCGTCGAACGCGGCGCGGGCCCCGAGCGCTCCAGCCACCACTCCCGCAACTCCCGCCGCGCCCCGGCGTCCTCGGGCCCGCCCGAGAGCAGCAACTGCCCGGCGAAGTCCAGCGCGTCACGCCGATAGCCGCCGGTCATCGGGTGCGAGTGGGCGTACGCGAGGAAGGCCGGCCGGTACGACTCCCCGAGGATCAACGGCAGTTCGGGAGCCACCTTGGCCACGACATCGGCCCGCTTCACCCCGAGCGCTCGCGCCTGCACACCGAGCCGAATCCGGTCGAACCCGTCGGGAACGGGCGTCCCGGCGACCAGGGCGGAGAGCAGGGCGGTCTGGGCGAGGGCGAGGCGTTGGCGGGTGCAGTCGGAGGACTGCGGTGCGGCCGGGGAAGTGGGAGGGGTGGGCCGAGCAGAGGCGGTGGTGGTCTCGGGCGTGGGTGCCGCCTCCCGCGAGGGCACCCTGCTCGCGGCCGACCGTGCCCATCCCTTGGTCAGCGCCCCCTGAATCGCCTCCAACTCCCGCTCCAGCGCGGCCGGTTCGGGGAAGTTGTCGTCGCGCTCCAGCAGCACCCCCGGCGGGGAGACGCGGGACGCCAGGTCGGTGAGGATCGCGAGGACGGAGGCGGGGACGGGGTGGGCGTGGGTGTCGTGCCAGACGCCGTCGCGTTCGACGCCGCCCGCGACATGGACGTAGGCGATGGCCTCGACGGGGAGTTCGGCGAGGGCCTTGGCCGGGTCCTCGCCGCGGTTGACGTGGTTGGTGTGCAGGTTGGCGACGTCGATGAGGAGGCGTACGCCGGTGCGGTCGGCCAGTTCGTACAGGAACTGGCCCTCGGTCATCTCCTCGCCCGGCCAGGCGAGGAGCGCGGCGATGTTCTCGACGGCGAGGGGTACGGGCAGCGCGTCCTGGGCGATGCGGATGTTCTCGCAGAGGACGTCGAGGGCGTCGCGCGTGCGCGGGACGGGCAGCAGGTGGCCGGCTTCCAGGAGCGGGGAGGCGGTCAGCGGGCCGCCCGCGCGGACGAACGCGATGTGTTCCGTGACCAGCGGCGCGCCCAGCGCCTCGACCCGCTCGGCGAGTGCCGTCAGCCTGCCCCCGTCGGGGCGGTCGGCGCCGCCGAGGCCGAGGGAGACGCCGTGCGGGATCACGGTCACGCCGCGCTCGCGCAGCCGTATCAGCGAGTCGGGGAGGTGGCCGGGGCAGACGTTCTCGGCCACGGCCTCGACCCAGTCGATGCCCGGCATGCGCTCCACGGCGTCCGCGATCTCCGGCCGCCAGCCGATGCCCGTTCCCAGTCGCTCCATCGTCCGTCCCCGTTCTCCAGGCAAGCCATGAACTCCACAAGTTCGCTGTTCGGTGTGACGGGGGTATCACCCACGGGCAAGGCCCCGAACCTCGGCCGCGTCACCTTCAGAGCAACATTTGAGGTTCGGGGCCCGGACTCGGGTGGCCGGGGGCGGCCTAGCCCAGCACGCCGTTCGAGTCGACCGGATCCGGTCGGCCGGTGTTGACCGTGCCCGGGGCCGCCGGGGACGGCCGGGAGGTGGTCCGGATGTTCGGGCTCGCCTCGGCGACGGGGGCCGAGGGCGCCACCTGGCCGGGCACCGGCGCCGCGGGGCCGGTCGGGCTCGCGGTCGAGGCGTTGGCGATCGAGTTGGCGATCGAGTCGAAGTCGACCCGCCCGGTCTTCTCCAGGATCGTGATGTGATCGAGCACGGTCTGGTTGGCGTCCGACGCCAGCTGTCGTACGAGCGTGTTCCGGGTGGTGTTCCGTACGGCGCCGATGGCCGGGAAGATCTTGCCGTGCGCGGCCCGCAGCAGGTTGGCGAACTTGTACTCGTACTCGGCGCCGGTCGCCGCGCTCATCTCCCGCAGCCAGCCCTGCTGTTGCTCGTTCGGCACGTTCGGCAGCGCGACACCGAGCTGGGCCGCGATGATCCGCACCCGCTTGTCGAGGTCGGCGTGACCGACGATGAGATGGTCCCCGGCCTCCTTGATCGCCTGGCTGGGCGCCCGCTCGATCGCCTGCTGCCCGGCCGGCAACTCCCACAGCCCGGCCAGCCGCACCCGCACGATCAGATCCCGGTCGGCGGCCGTCAACGGCCCCACTCGGTGTTCACGGTGCCCGCCGCCACGTTCGCCTGCCCGGTCCCCCCACGGTCGGCGTACGACCACATGGGAAAGACGAGCGCACCGGTGGTGGCGACGATGGTCGCGATGAACACAGCCGTACCGTTGATACGACGCAAGGGAGCCTCCCGGGGGAACCAACTGGTCGTTGGAAAAGTGACGCTTGGCCAGTGCCAGGAGGTACGCGCGGGCATGTCGCCTTGTTCAAAGGGAGGGCAGGTTCTCTCAAAGGGCAGGCAAAGGAAGCGAGTTCAGCGGCTCTTCGTCGGCCAGTGCTCCGGCGTCCGGCCCAGCAGCCGTAGCGCCTCGTCCAGCGGGCCGGCGTCCGGCGGTACGTCGAGCGGCGGGGCGAAGGCGAACCCCGGTCCGCGTACGGCCGGTTCGGTGGGCACCAGCTGGGCCACCACCAGGGCGATGCCCAACACGTCGTCCGACAGGTCGAGTTCCACGTCGAGGGTGGCGGTGACGTCCCAGGCGTGGACGACGTAGTCGATGAAGTGGAAGCCGATCGCCGTCCGGCCGGGGAAGCTCGCGCCCAGCTCTGGAAGCGCGAACTCCCGCTCGGTGGCGCCGGGTTCGGCGAACGCGGCGAGGACAGCGGTGGCCGCCGCGCGGTGCGTCCGGGCCGGCTCGCTCAGGTCCGCCGGCTCCCGCCAGTACGCCCTGTCCCGGCCCGCCCCGCGCGCGGCGGCCGCGAACCCGTGATGCTGCGCGGCCATGTGCGCCACGAGCCGCCGCAGGTTCCACCCCGCGCAGGGGGTGTCCCGCTCCCAGTCCTCCTCCTGCGCCAACTCCACTACGCGCAGCGCCTCGTACACGGCGATCCGGTCGAGCTCGACGATGTCCGTTCCGGTGGCTGTCATGGGACGTGAGCCTAAAACTGTGCGAACGGTCGTGCTACTTGTTTTCGGCCGAAGTGGCAGGGAGGTGCAAATGCGGTGCGGATCAAGGGACTTGAGGGGCTTCAGGCGCTTCAGGGACTTGAGGAACTTCCGAAGGGGTTACGGCCGCGCTCCGCAGCCGTGCCGTTATGCCGACACGGGCCCGGCGGTACGCGGTCTCCTCGTCGTGCAGTACGGAGACCACATTGGCCGTCTCCATCAACGCGACGATCTCGAAGGCGAGTTGGGGTATGTCGGTGTCGGCCCGCAACTCGCCCGCGTCCCGGGCCTCGGCGACCGTCCGCTCCACGAGGGCCGTCCAGTCCCGCTGCGCGCCGACCACCGCGTCGTGCACCGGCCCGGACCGGGCGTCGAACTCGGCGATGACCTCGTAGAAGAAGCAGCCGCCCGGGAAGACCCGCCCCCGCGAGTACTCCAGCCACAGCTCGCACAGCCGCCACAACCGGCCTACGCCGAACGGGAGTTCGGCGGCGGGCTTGATGACCTTCTCCGTGTAGATGCGGGCGGCCTCGCGCACGGTGGCCAGTTGCAGCTCCTGCTTGGAGCCGAAGAGCGCGAACACCCCGCTCTTGCTGAGCTCCAGCTCGGTGGCCAACCGGCCGACGGACAGCGCCTCCAGGCCCTCGACGGAGGCGATGTCGACGGTACGGCGCAGGACGAGTCGCCGGGTGCGGTTGCCCCGCTCGACCCGGCCGTCGAGTCGTGTCGTACCCGCGTCCCCGTCAGCTGTCCTTGTCGCTCCGCCTGCGCTCATGGTGGTCCACCCTAAGCAACACAGGGGAAACGGACCCTTCCTAGGATGCGACGGATGCACCTGATCGTCCTGGACGCCCCCACCGAGTGGAGCCGGTTCGCCGAGGGTTCCGTCGAGCGCCGCATGCTGCTCGCGCTCGGCGACCACCTCGGCACGCCCTTGCGGCCGAAGCCGCTCATGCTGCCCGACGGCAGTCGGGTCGAGGTCGAGGGGATCGACGCGGGCTGCCGCGTACTGGTCCAACTGGTCGGCAACCAGGGCGCGTACAAACCCGCCTACCGCAACAAGGTCATGGCGGACATGTTCAAACTGCTCTGGCTGCGGGAGTCCGTACCGACCGCCGAGCGCGCGGTGCTGCTGGTCACCGAGCTGATCGTGCAGGCCCTCGGCGGCTGGGTGGCGCGCGCCGCGGCGGACCTCGGGATCGAGATCCACGTCTTCGACGGCAGCGCGGTCGCTCCGCTGAGATCTTCTTCGAAGCCAGACGTAAAACGCCCGTAACAGTCAACTGCGCTGTCCCGAAACACAATCTTCCTACGGTCGGGGGCACCTAAGCGGATTTCCGCGTGGCAGTCAGTCGCACTCGCTACGCACGCTCTCCGACTTCCAGGATCGGGCACTTGTGCCCGCGACATGGATGGGAGCGTGAAGGTGACTGGTACGCCAGCACTCGAACTGCGGTCGGTACGACGGGTCTACGGCTTCGGGTCCGCCGCCACCACGGCCCTCGACGACGTCCACCTGACGGTGCCGTCGGGCCGTTTCGTCAGTCTCATCGGCCCCAGCGGCTGCGGTAAGTCCACTCTGCTGCGTCTCGTCGCGGGCCTCGAACAGCCGGACCTCGGTGAGGTGTTGGTGCACGGGGTGACACCGGCGGACGCGTGCGCGGCCAAGATGATCGGCCTGGTGCCGCAGAGCCCCGCGCTGCTGCCGTGGCTGTCCGTCCTGCGCAACGTCACGCTGCCGCAGAAGATCAACCGGGGTGCGGGCAGGCGGCGCGAACGCATCGCCGACTTCGCCGAGCGGCAGGCCGCGACCGTCCCCGACATGAAGGAACTCCTCGTCAAGGCCGGTCTCGGCGACGCCCTGCACAAACTTCCCGCGCAGTTGTCCGGCGGCATGCGCCAACGCGCGGCGATCGTGCGGGCGTTCGGGCTGCAGCCGGATGTGCTCGTCATGGACGAGCCCTTCTCAGCGCTCGACGAGTTCACCCGCGAGAGCCTTCAGGACCAACTCCTCGACCTGTGGGAGGAGTTGAGGACGACCGTCCTGTTCGTCACCCACTCCGTCTCCGAGGCCGTACGGCTCTCCGACACCGTCGTCGTCATGGCGCCGAACCCCGGCCGCATCGTCGAGAGCATCGACGTCGATCTGCCCCGGCCGCGCGGTGAACGGCTCTTCGGGGAACGGCGGTTCCACGAGTACGAGGACCTGGTGAGAGAGCGGCTGCGGCGCGCGTGGAGCAGTGAAGCCGCGTGAGTGGGGGCGTGAGGGACATGACCGTTGCCGACGAACGCACCACCGCTCCGGTGGCGAAGACACCGCCGCCTGTCGAACCGTCCCGGTTCAGCCTGAAGCACCCGAGGTCGCGGATCGCGTGGATCCGGCCGGCCGTGTGGCTGCCGCTTGTCGTGATGCTGGTGCTGCTTGGCGGGCTCTGGCATTGGGGGGCCGAGCAACTTCCCTATCTGCTACCGCCATTGTCGGATGTCGGTGGCTCGCTCTCCGATGAACTCGGCTACTACGTCCACAACGCGCTGGTGACCCTTGGTGAGGCTACGGCCGGGCTGGGGATGGGGTTCGTGGGGGCGTTCGTCCTTGCGGTGCTGACGAGTGAACTTCCGTTGGTGCGGCGGGCGGTGATGCCGATCGCTGTCGTCCTCAATGTCACGCCGCTGGTGGCTGTCGCGCCGGCCCTTGTCGTGGCTTTCGGGTTCGGGCCGATGCCCAAGCTGATCATCACTGGGTTGATCTGTTTCTTTCCGATTCTCATCAACACGGCTACGGGGTTGCGGTCTGTGCCGCAGCAAGTGTTGCAGGTGTATCGGACGATGGACGCGAGTCGGGTCGAGTTGCTGTGGCATGTGCGCGTTCCTCATGCCCTGCCGTATCTCTTTGCTGCGCTGCGGATTGTCTTTCCGCTGTCGATCATCGGGGCGGTGGTGGCGGAGATGTCGGCGTCCGGGTCTACGGGGGGACTGGGCACCGCGATCAGTGTGGCCTCTTCGATGAATCAACTCCCTGTTGTTTACGCCTCGATCCTCGTGCTTGCGGTGATGGGCGTGTTGTTGTTGCTCGCGGTGACTGTCGTTGAGCGGCGTGTGCTGTATTGGCACGACAGTAATCAGGACTGAGCGCTGCGCGGCTCGGTCGTTATTTAGCTGCGGGCCGGTGGGGGCTGGTCGCGCCCGCGCGGCGGAGCCGCATATCGATACAGCCCCGCGCCCCTTTCGGGGCGCTCAACTCACCGGCATACAGCCAGTTTGGAGTCACCCATGCCTCGTTATCTCGTCACCAGATCTACCCTCGTCGCCGCCGTGTTGGTGCTCGGAGTCGCCGGATGTGGCTCCGGGTCGGATGACAGTTCCTCCGCCGGGTCGGCCGGGTCCGCCATCTCCGCGAAGCGGTGTGCTGAGAACAAGGCTGCCGGGAAGATCACGTATCTCTCCGGGTATCAGTTCCAGTCCTCGGTCTCGATTCTTGAGTACATCGCCGCTGCCAAGCTCGGCTACTTCAAGGACCTTTGCCTCACCGTCGATCTCAAGCCCGGTAGTGGTGACACCGCACAGAACACCAAGCTGCTCGCCGGGGGACAGGCGACCGTGTCCGCGATCTCCGAGCAGGATCTGATCCAGGCGCAGGCCAACGGGATTGACATCAAGGGGATTTCCTCGTACTCGAATGCCGGGCTCGACATTCTGATGACCAACAAGGACATCACCGATCTGACCCAGCTGGACGGGAAGGTCGTCGGGCACAAGGGGTATGTGCCCGCCACCGTCGAGGCGATGCTGGTCAAGGCCGGCGTCAAGTGGGACTCGCTGAAGTTGGTCAAGGAGGGGTACGACCCCTCGGTGTTGCCGCGTAAGCAGGGCGGCCTCGAAGCGCTCACCGGGTTCATCTCGAACGAGCCCAATCAGCTCAAGGCGGCCGGTAAAGACGTCACGGTGTGGAAGCCGGTCGACTACAAGATTCCGAGTTCGATCGGCGCGATGGCGGTCAACCCGGCGTTCGCCAAGGCGCATCCGCACGCCGTCGAGGACATTCTGCGGGCTGCCTTGCACGCGTACGCGTACTGCTCGGCCAGCGAGGCGCACATCACCGAATGCGTGGGCTACGCGGCCAAGTTGTCCGGCCCGACCTACGACAAGAAGCTGAACGCGACGATCTGGAAGACCGAGACGCAGGTCGTCAAGGAGAACCCGACGCCGGGGCAGCCGCTGGGCGGGATCGACTCCGCCAACGTCACCCAACTCGTCGCCATGCTGCACCAGTTCAAGATCGTGCCGAGCAGTGTGACCGCCGCCAAGGCCACAGGGTGGTTCGACACCTCCTTCGTCAAGGACATCTACAGCGGCGACAAGCTCGTCTGGCCCGCGCCGTAGGAACGCAAGAGACCCGCAGAGCCGTAGAAAAAGCAGAGCCGTAGAAAAAGCAGAGCCGTAGAAAGGTCCGTGACGTGCCCGCGAAAGAGTATGGAATCTTCCTTCCCATCGGGAACGGCGGCTGGATGCTGTCCACCACCGCGCCGCATCCCGAGGCGACCTACGCGTACAACAAGCGTGCCGCCGTGCACGCGGAGAGCATCGGGCTCGACTTCGTTATGTCGATGGCCAAGTGGCGTGGTTTCGGCGGGAGTACGGACCACTGGGGCCGCTCGCTGGAGTCGATGACGATGATGGCGGCGCTCGCCGAGGCGACCAGCCGGGTCAAGATCTGGGCGACTCTGCACGCGAATGTCCACAATCCCGCGATCGCGGCGAAGATGCTCACCACGCTTCAGGACATCTCCGGCGGGCGGGCCGGGATGAACATCGTGAACGGGTCGTACGCGGGGGAGTTTGAGCAATTCGGGGAGTGGGACCCGGAGTTGAGTCACGAGGACCGTTACCGGATGACGGAGTTGTGGACGGAGGCGGTCACCCGGCTGTGGACCGAGGACTCGGTCACCCTGGGCACCCCGTACTTCGACCTCGTCGACTGCGAGTCCCGTCCGCATCCGGCGACCCGGCCGACCCTCATCAGCGCGGGCCGGTCCGAGGACGCCCGCCGCTTCCAGGCCCGGTACGCCGACGGCGCCTTTCTCGCCGCTGACAGCCTCGAAGACATGCGGTCGCTCTCGGCGGACGTGCATGCGCGGGCCAAGGCCAACGGCCGTGTGTGCAAGACGTATTCGATGCTCACCGTCGTCCAGGACGACACCGACGAGCTGGCCGTCAAGAAGGTGAAGGAGTGGGGCGTCGGCGTCGACCGCGAGGCGCTCGCCCATATGCGGCACACCTGGGGCGTCCCCGCGGACCAGGCCCGCGCGTGGGCCGATGGCGCCGACGGGGAGGCGGCCTTCCAGACGCCGTACGTCGCCGGCAGCGCCCGTACGGTCACCGAGCACATCGAGTACATCGTGCGCGAGGCCGACCTCGACGGACTCATGCTGATCTTCCCGGAGTACGACGAGGACATGCTGCTGTTCGGCGAGACCGTGCTGCCCGAGCTGCGCGCCCGCGACGAGGTGGCGGCCTGATGTCCGACCTGCGGGACAGACAACTCGCCCAGCTTGCCGGGCCGTTCAGCAAGCCCGCGCTCGTCGTGGTCGACGTGCAACGGGACTTCGCCGATCCGGACCGGCTCGGGGCGTACGGCCTGACGGACGCGGCGCTGGCCGCACTCGACCGTACGGTCACCCGTATCGCCGAACTCGTCGACGCCGCGCGCGCCGCCGAAGTGCCGGTTGTCTGGGTCGAGTTGGGCAGCGACCCGGCGCGTCCGTGGCGGTCCGGCAACTGGCTGCGCGAGGGCGACTACGACGCGCCCATGAGCCCGGACGAGCCGTGCCGTGTCGGGACGGTCGGCGCCGAGTGGTATCAAATGCGGCCGGAGGAAGGGGAGTTGCGGGTCGTCAAGCGCGGCTACAGCGGCTTCCTCGGCACCGATCTCGACGCGCGGCTGCGCGCCGCCGGCCACGACTGGCTCACCGTCGTGGGCCTGACGAGCGAGTGCTGCGTGTACGCCACCGCCCAGGACGCCGTCCAACTCGACTGGCCCGTCGTCGTACCGCAGGACACGACGACCGCCTACGACCACCACGTCAACGCCGCCGCGCTTTTCCAACTGGGCCTGAACGTGGCCGTGTTGAGCGACGCCGACGAAGTGGTCGAGCTGTGGAAGAAGGCCGCGCGATGACCGGAATGCACATCGGCTACGACCTCTCCTTCACCCACACCGAAGGCGCCTGGGCGCGACAGGGCTCCTGGATCGGGCGGGACTTCCCGGACGTCCGGATGTTCATGGAGCTGGCGCAGACCGCCGAACGCGCGGGCGTGGGCCTGCTGTTCTTCGGCGACGGCAGCGGTATCCCCAGCACCTGGCGGGGCAGCATCGCACCGGCCGTCGAGTGGGGCATCCAGTGGCCGCGCCACGACATGTCACCGGTGATCGCCGCGATGTCCACGGTGACGGAGAAGGTCGGCTTCGGGCTGACGTACTCCTCGACCTTCATGCATCCCTTCTACGTCGCACGGCTGTTGAACTCGCTCGACCATGTGACCGGCGGCCGGATCGCCTTCAACGTGGTCGCCTCCACACGCGGCGCGGACGCGGCGAACTACGGGTTCAGCGAGCTGATGGACCACGACCTGCGCTACGAGCGGATGGAGGAATTCGTCGACGTCTGCAAGGCGTTGTGGGACTCCGTGGCGCCGGACGCGATCGTGCGCGACCGCGGCACGGGTCGGTTCGCCGATCCCGAGAAGGTGCACCCCATCGACCACGACGGGCGCTTCTTCACCGTCAAGGGACCGCTCGCGTCCGTCCCCGGTCCGCAGTACCACCCGCTCATCGTCCAGGCGGGCAACTCGTCCCGGGGCATTGCCGCTTCGGCCCGCTTCGCCGACCTCGTCTTCGGCTTCGGCGGCAACCTCGCCGGCCAGCAGCGCCACCGCAAACTGCTCGACGAGGCGCTCCTCGCCGAGGGGCGGGACCCGGAGCACGTGGGCATCCTCTGGGCCACCCAGGTGATCGTCGGCCGCACGAAGGCCGAGGCGCTGGCGCGCTGCGAGGCGGTGCACGAGTTCTGGAACGAGGAGGCCGTCGCCACCTACCTCTCGCACAACGCCGGCTACGACTTCTCGACGCTTCCGGCCTCCTTCCAACTGGGCGAGCTGCGCGACGAGTTGGCGGCGGCCAACGCGAGCCCCGCGGGGATCGTCGGCTCGCTCGTCGCGGAGTTCGGCGCCGACCACACCATGAGCCGTAGCGAGTTCTTCGCCCACGGACGGGGGAGGGCGACGGGCCTGGACCACAGCGTCGTCGGCGAACCGGCCGCCGTGGCCGACGCGTTGGAGGAGAACTTCGCCGCGACCGGATCGCGCGGCGGCTTCATGTTCTCCAGCCCGCTGGCCATGCCCTCAGGCTTCGCCGGGATCAGCGAACTGCTGCTGCCCGAACTGCGCCGCCGGGGTGCGCTCGCGCCGCCGTATCAGGGGCCAACTCTTCGCGAGAACCTGGCAGTTTGAGATGCCCGCGGAGAGCGAGAGCGAGAGCGAGAGTGATGGTGAGGTTGGGGATGGGGGTGCGGGCGTGCGGCGCGAATGGTTCGCGCTCGGCAGCCTCTGCACCGGGTTCTTCATGCTGCTGCTGGACAGCACGATCACCTCGGTCGCGCTGCCGTCCCTGATCAGCGGGCTGCACGCCGACGAGACCGCCGCGATGTGGGTCAACAGCGGCTATCTCATCGCCTACGCGGTGCCGTTGGTCGTCGCGGGGCGGCTGGGGGATCGGTACGGTCATCGGCGCGTCCACCTGGTCGGGCTCGCGGCCTTCACGCTCGGGTCGCTGCTGTGCGCAACTGCCGCCTCCATCACGGCACTTGTCGCGTGGCGGGTGGTGCAGGGCATCGGGGCCGCGCTGATGACACCGCAGTGCCTGACTCTCATCAAGGCGTTGTTCCGGCCGCCGCGGCTCGCCGTGGCGCTCGGGGTGTGGGGCGCGGTCGGGGGAGCAGCGGTGGCCGTAGGGCCGTTGCTGGGCGGTTTCCTTGTGGCTGCCGGCGGTTGGCCTGCGGTGTTCTGGGTCAACGTCCCTGTCGGTGTGGGCGCGTTGGTGGCCGTTGCCGTGTTCGTACCGGTCCTGCCGCGACAGGAGGCGCGTATCCCGGTGTGGGCGATCTGCGCGAACGCGAGCGGGGTCGGCGCGCTGGTGATCGGCATCCAGGGCACGGATGCGACGAGTGGCGAAGTGCTGGGCGTTCCAAGGTGGTTGCTCATCGCCGTCGGAGTGGTGGTTGTCGCGGGCGTGGTGTGGTTCCAGCGCCGGGACGGTCAACGTGCGCTGGTACCGGTCGAGTTGTTGCGCAGTCGAGGGTTCGTCGTCGCGGCCTGGGCCGGCGCCGCGGCGGCCTTCTGCTCGGGGTCGGCGATGATCCCGCTGATGCTGTACCTCCAGCGGGAGCGCGGGCTCGATGTCGGCGCGGCTGCGCTCACCCTCGTACCGATGGGCGTGGTCTGCCTGTTGGGGGCGCCGGTGTCGGCTCGGCTCAACAACGGGATCGGGTCCCGCGCGGTCGCCGTCATCGGCTCCGGCGCCCTCGTCCTGTCCATCGGGACATCGGCGGTGCTCGTGGCGACGGACGCCCCGATCTCCGCCCTGACCGTCACCTTCGCGGTGTACGGGGTCGCCAACTCCTTTGTCTGGTCGCCTCTTTCGATCGCGGCGGTGACCTCGGTAGGCCCGGACGAGGTCGGGGCGGCGTCCGGAACCTTCAACGCCATGAAGCAACTCGGTGCGGTGCTCGGCAGCGCGGTGTGCGCGGTTCTGCTGGCCGGGCACGGGTACGCGGTCACGCTCGGCGGGCTCGCGGTGGTCGGAGTGCTCTGCCTCCTGGCGTGCGCACTTCTCCGCACCGAGTCTCCCGGCAATGGAGCCCTGCCGGTGTCCGCCGCCGCGCCACAACTACCCACGGGAGTCGCCTGATGAAGCCCGATGAGAGCTGATGAGGCCTCATGAAGCCTGATGCAGACGGGGGTTGCACGATGACGGCAACGGAAGGCATGGCAGGCCTGGAGAATCTGGACGGCATCACCTCGGACCCGGGGGAGATCACGAGGGCGTTCTCCGGGTTCCCGTCGGGGGTCGCGGCCCTCTCCGCGCGCGTCCACGGCGACCCGACCGTCATGATCGTCTCGTCGTTCGCGGTCGGCGTCTCCCACAACCCGCCCATGGTCTCCTTCGCCGTACAGCACACCTCGACGACCTGGCCGGTACTGTCCCGCGCGGTGGCGATCGGCATCTCCGTGCTCGGCGAGGCCCACGGCGACAAGGCCCGCCAACTCGGCTCCCGCAGCAAGGCGGGCCGGTTCGCCGACCTGCGCACGGTGGAGGCGGAATCCGGCGCGATCTTCCTCGACGGCGCTCCGGTGTGGCTGGAGTGCACCGTCGAGCACAGCTATCCGGCCGGCGATCACGACATCATCGTGCTGCGGGTGCTGGCGATGCGGTCCGACGATGAGACGAGCCCGTTGGTGTGGCATCGAAGGACGTTGAAAATGCTGGGTGGTTGAGGCGCTTCACCCTGGGGAGGGGCTTGTGGCGGACGGCCCGCGCCTGGTCCGCCGGAGCCGCTCGGGAAGCGGTCTGCGGTAGTCGGGCAGCAGCCGCCGGGCGAGGAGCGCGGACTTCAGGAAGGCGCGGACGGCGCGCTCGCGGCGCGGGGAGAGCCAGCCGATCCGGTGGAGCCGGCACACTCGCTCGCCGGCCAGATACCGGGTGAGATCCCTGCCGAACGCCCGTAAGGGGACCGGGAACCAGCGCTCGGCGAAGAACTCCATCATCGCGGTCGCGACACGGTGGCCGGACTCCGTCGCCTCGTACGGCCGGGATTCAAACTTCGAGGCGAACTCGGTCATCGCGTCCCAGTCCTCGGGGAAAGCCTCGTCGGCCAGCGGGCCGGACTCGCGCTCCAGGAGTCGGAAGAGGGCCTGCGCCCAGTGATGCCAGGCGGTCTTCATGCTCTCGCTCGTACCGGGCAGGCCCAGCGAGGTCTCCAGACGGTCGGCGGACGTCGCCAGCAGGACCAGGGGATAGACGAAGTCGTCGACGTCGTCGAAGTTGCCGGGCAGGTGCGGCGTGCCGCGGGAGATGGCCAGGTGAATACGGTTGAGTCGGTCGGCGGCCTTGCGGCCCGCGGCGCTCGACAAGCCGTCCACCATCCAGGCCATCAGGAACTCGTTGCCGTCCTCGAAACGCCGCCGGGGTCTCCTCTCCAGCTTCCCGGTGTGGGCCAGGGTGGCGGATCCGAAGCCCGGCTGCATCATGCGCATGGTGCCCGGATAGACCATCATCGCCAGCGCGAACTCGGGGACGCGGTGGCCGACGTAGAGCGAGATCATCCGCTCCCAGTCGGTGTCCGGGTCCATCCGGGCCAGTTCGCGGTCGACCCATTTGTAGCCACGGCGCACGATCGGTTCCCCCTCGCGGACTTTCAGAAGGGGGACGCTCCGGCGGGGCTGTCCGATGCCACGAACCGTCGTGATCTGAGTCACTTCGACCGTCTGCCATGGTGTGAGTCGTGGCGTGAGTCGTGGGTCTCCACCCGAGGGTGGAGCCGCTGAATCAGCCCGTGGGTGGTGGTGGTCGACGCAGGTCGGAGCGCAGCCTTGTGCCATGGGCTCACTACATTCCGCACTCGTCGCTCTCACCGGCATCTGTGTCGCGATCTTCGTCGTGGCCTGGATCGCGGGCGCCGTCTACTTCGGCGTGAAGAGCGAGGCCGGGCCGGGCGGCTGGGTGCGCGGTCTGCGCCGCACGCTGCCCCGGCGGGCGCTGCTGATCGCGGGCTCGTACGCGTTCTCCCTGCTCGTCAGACACACCCCGGACTCCTTCTGGCACCACCTCCAGTACTGGCAGCCGGAGCTCGCTCTCCTGGGCGCGGTGCTCGTCGTCGCCTCCACCGCCCTGCTGCTGTGGGCCCGTTGGGTGCTGGGCGTCATGTGGGCCAGCATTCCGCTGGTCCACGAACACCACGAACTGCGCACCGAGGGCCCGTACCGAATAGTGCGGCACCCCATCTACACCGGGCTCCTCGGCCTGGTCCTCGGCGGGATGCTGGCCTGCGGCTTCGGCGTGTGGATCGTGTTCCTGGCCGTCGCCGTGCCGTGGCTGCTGCGCCGGGTGCGCATCGAGGACGGGATGATGGCCGGGCAGTTCGGTGCGTCCTACGACGCCTACCGCGCCCGCGTTCCGGCGCTGATCCCGTGGACCCGGCCCGCTCCGGCCGGACCCCGGGCCGTCGACAGCCGGCACGGGTAGTTCGGGTCGGTCGTGTGGTGGTCACGGCGCCAATTTCCGCCCCAAGAGCGGAAGTTGACGGGGTCACCTGTCGGATTGCTGTCATCCCGGTGCCGCTGTTGCCCATGTCCACAGCTCGTCACTAACGTGCTCATGGAGATTTCAAAGGGAAATCTGATGGAGGGTCTGCAATGCCCCTGCCAGAACGCCCGGCAACGTTGTCCTCGGCCCGCACGGCGACCGCTCCCGAATCGCTCTGTCCGCCGACGAGGCGCGACCATTTCGGCTGACCGTCCACCGCTGACGCGCACGTGGGCCCAGGCGCCCTGACGCACGAACGACACCTCGCAGGAACAGCGCCCGGCCAAGACGCGTCGTCACGCGACGGCGGCCGTCCTTCCTCACCCCACCTGTCACCCCCCACCCTCCTCCAGGCATGTCCCCGCCCGGAGCAGAAGGAGAGTTCCGTGAACTCCACGCACAGCGAGCGTCTGGATTACCTCGTGGTCGGTGCCGGTCCCGCCGGGCTCCAGCTCGGGCAGTTACTCCAGGCGGCCGGGCACGGATACCGGATCCTGGAGAGCGGCCACGCCCCCGGCACGTTCTTCGGCACCTTCCCCCGCCACCGCAAGCTGATCTCCATCAACAAGGTGTACAACGGCACGGACGATCCCGAACTGAATCTCCGGATGGACTGGAACTCCCTGCTGTCCCCGGACCCGCACCTGCTCTTCAGCCGCTACAGCAAGCGCTATTTCCCGCACGCCGACGACCTGGTGCGCTATCTCGCCGACTTCGCCGAGGCGTTCAAGTTGGACATCGCCTACGACACCCGGGCGGAGCGGATCCAGCGGGACGAGGACGGCTTCACCGTCACCGATCAGCACGGCCACGAACACCGCGCCCGTCGGCTGGTCGTCGCCACCGGACTGACCCGGCCCAACACCCCTGAGATCCCCGGCATCGAGACCGCCGACGACTACTCCGTCGTCTCCGTGGACCCCGAGGACTTCATCGACCGGCGCGTCCTGATCATCGGCAAGGGCAACTCCGCCCTGGAGACCGCTGACAACCTTGTCGAGACCGCCGCCGTCATCCATGTCGCCGGCCCGCACTCCGTCCGCATGGCCTGGAACAGCCACTACGTCGGCCATCTCCGCGCGGTCAACAACAATTTCCTCGACACCTACCAACTCAAGTCGCAGAACGCCCTGTTGGACGGAAACGTGCTCTCCGTCGAGAAGGACCCCGACGGCATGTACCGCGTCCGCTTCAGCTTCTCCCGGGCCGACGAGGTCGTGAAGGAACTGCGCTACGACCGGGTCATCGTCTGCACCGGATTCCGCTTCGACGCCTCGATCGTCGACCCGGAGTGCAGCCCCGCCCTGGTCATCGACGACCGCTTCGCCGCCCTCTCCCCGGCGTACGAGTCGGTGAACGTGCCAGGTCTCTACTTCGCCGGAACACTCATGCAGCAGCGCGACTTCAAGAAGTCCACCGGTGGCTTCATCCACGGCTTCCGGTACGCCGTACGCGCCCTGAGCCGCATCCTCGACGAACGCCATCACGAACAGCCTTGGCCCCAGCGGCAGTTGGAGAGCGACCCGGCCGCGCTGGCGGACGCCGTGGTGGCCCGGGTCAACCGCAGCTCGGCACTGTGGCAGCAGTTCGGTGTCATCGGGGACCTGATCGTCACACCGCCCGGCGAACCGGCGAGGTACCACGAGGAGGTGCCGGTCGCGTACGCCCACGAACGCGAACTCCCCGGCAGCGTCGACTACTTCACCGTCACCCTGGAGTACGGCCCCGACCACGACAAGGTCGACCCCTTCGACATCACCGTGCGCCGCACCGCCCAGAACTCGGTCGACGACGCCTTCGACGCGGCGTATCTCCACCCGGTGATCCGCCACCACGGCGGCGGTGAACTTCTCGGTACCCATCACATGGCCGAGAACCTGGAGAACCACTGGGACGACCCGGAGGTCCACCACGCCCCACTGGCCGCGTTCTTCGCCCGCGAGCTGGACCGTCGGTCGGCTCCGGCGGGGCGGTGAGCGGCGTGCAGTACACCGTCCGCGACTTCGAGACCGCGGCGCGCGCCGAACTGGACCCCGTGTACGCCGACTTCATCGCCGGCGGGGCACGTGACGAGATCACCGTACGGGCCAACGAGGCGGCGTTCGGGCGGCTTCAGTTGCTGCCCCGGGTGCTGCGGGGAAGTGCCGAACGGGAGTTGGGCATCAGCCTGCTCGGCAGCCGGGCGAGCCTGCCGGTCCTGCTCTCCCCGACCGCATTCCACAAACTGGTCGATCCCGAAGGGGAGTTGGCGACCGCCCGGGCCGCCGCCGCAGCCGGTGTGATCATGATCGTCGCCATGGCGTCCACGGTGGCGGTGGGCGAGATCGCCGACGCGGCCCGCGCGGCCGGCGACGACGCGACCCTGTGGTTCCAGCTCTACATCCAGCCCGACCTGGACATCACGGAGGAGCTGGTCCGGCGGGCCACCGACGCGGGCTGCACCGCGCTGGTCGTCACCGTGGACTCACCGGTGCTGGGCGCGGGCGAGCGCAACCGGCGCAATGGCTTCCACGACCTGCCGCCGGGCCTGCGCTGCGAGAACCTGGTGGACCTGCGCGACGGCGAGCGCGGCCACGTACGCCAGATCGCCATGTCCCCCGAACTGAACTGGGAGCACATCGACTGGCTGCGCGGCGTCACTTCCCTGCCCATCCTGCTCAAGGGTGTCCTGCACCCGGAGGACGCCCGGCTCGCGGTCCGGCACGGCGTCGACGGGCTGTTGCTGTCGAACCACGGCGGCCGCCAACTCGACACCGTCCCCGCCACGTTGGAGCTGCTGCCGGAGATCCTGGCCGCGGTCGAGGGCCGCGTCCCGGTCGTGCTCGACGGAGGCGTCCGGCGCGGCACCGACGCGGTCAAGGCGCTGGCGCTCGGCGCGTCCGCGGTGGGCATCGGCCGGCCTGTGATGTGGGCCCTGGCCGAGGGCGGTGAGAAAGGCGTACGACGTCTCCTCGAACTGCTGCGGGACGAACTCGACGACACCCTCGCCCTGTGCGGGGCGTCCGCACTCGCCGACCTGACACCCGATCTGGTCCGGGTGCCCGCATGGGGTCCCGTCCCTGGTCCCGCCGTGACACCGGGGACGGACCGACGATTCGGCGGGGTGGTCGCGTGAGCCCCACCGGTTGGCTTCTTCTGGGTCTGGCCGTGGCCCTGGTGGCCGGTCTGCCGTACTGGCTGCCCAGGACCGTGATCGCGCTGCGGGTGCGGATCTTCGCCCGGGTGGGCGGCGAGGAAGGGGTCCGGGCACCGGGCAGGGAGGTGCCCGCCGAGGAGTTCAAGAAGGTGTACGGGCATCCGGCGGCCAACGGCCGCAGCCGGGGCGCCGCGCTCTCCGACCTGTTCTGGTACTGGCTCTCGCCGGGCCCGGAGGTGCACCAGGAGCACCTGGAGCCCGGACCGCGCTACGACGACGTGGCCCGGACCACCCGGCAGATCCTGGCCGGGCTGTCCAGGGAGCAGTGGACGGAGCTGGTCGGCCGCTGCACCCGCCGGGTGCTCGACGAACTCGACGGCCACGCGCGCGTGCACCGGGTCAGACTGCGCGACCTGATGATGCCCGTCTGGGCCGAGGTCTACTACGAGGTGGTCTTCCGCGCACCCTGTCCGCGACACGTCCGGGACCTGATCACCGCGAACGCGGACGACGTGGTCAGCGCCCTGAAGTGCACCGGCCTGCGCCACATGGACCGCCGGGCCCGCCTCACCGCCCACCTGCGGGACCGGCTCGCGCACGACCCGCCGCCCGTGCCGCTGCCATCCACGCTCACCGCGCGGGAGCAGGCGTACTACCTGCAGGGCACGTTCTTCAACACCGCGGTCGTGCAGATGTCGGAGGCGATGGCCCATCTGCTGCTGGCCCTCGCCACCCACCGGCCGGTGCAGGACCGGCTGGCGTCCGGAGAGGAGGGCCCGGACTTCCTGGACGGGGTGATCAACGAGACGCTCCAGCACTTCCCGCTCTTCGGAGTGGCCCACCGGATCACCTCGGGGGAGATCCCCCGGGACGGGCGCGACCCCATCCCGGCCGGTTCGGTCCTGCTGTTCAACTACCCCGAGTACCAGGGGTCCGGAGGCGACCCGTTCGACCCGGACCGGTGGCTGAACGCGGACACGAGGCCCTCCGCCTCCATACCGTTCGGGGTGACCGCCAACCGTCCCTGCCCGGCGCGGGGTTTCGCCGTCCTGACCATGAGGGTCGCCGCGGAGGAGGTCCTGCGCCGCTTCCGACTCGACTCCTCGGTGGAACACACCCGTTCGCTGCCCAGCCGCGGTCCCTGCCTGCTCGTCGCACGCACCGGGGCCGAGGGCGCCCGGTTGCGGACCCGGCTCGCGGTGCTGCGCCTCGCCGACAGCTGGGAGGGCGTCTGGCGCAGCCTCGTCCAACTCGTCCTCGGCAGCTACATGGTGTGGGACGCCCGGCGTCAGGGCCTGTGCCGGAACTATTTCGCCGCCTCGTCCGGCGGCTCCACCACCTCTGTCCCAGCCGGCCGATGAGAGGACCGAGACCATGACTCCCGTGGAGCTCGCTCCCGCCTTCTTCCTGGCCGTCGTCGTGATTCTGCTGACCTGCCGGCTGGTCGTCCTGCTGGCAGGCCGCTTCGGCCAACCGCCCGTGGTCGGCGAGATGATCGCCGGGGTACTGCTCGGCCCCTCCCTGTTCGGGCTGATCGCCCCAGGCACCTCCGCCCATGTCTTCCCGCCCGAACTGAAGCCGGTGCTGTACGTGGCCGGCCAGATCGGTCTGGTGGCCCTGATGTTCGGCGCCGGTTACGAGTTCCGGGCGCACGCGGGACGCGGTCTGGCCGGCACCGCCGTCGCCGTCTCCTCGGCCGGCGTGGGGATCCCGCTGGTGCTGGGCGTGGGACTGACCCTCGTGGCCCACGGCCATGTCGGCATCTTCGTCGACGGGGTCTCGGTGTGGGTGACGGCGGCGTTCGTCGGCGTCGCGCTGGCGATCACCGCCTTCCCGATGCTGGCCCGGATCATCACCGAACGCGGGCTGGCCGGCTCGCGGTTCGGCTCACTCGCCCTGGCCTCCGGCGCCACGGACGACGCCGTGGCCTGGATCATGCTGGCGGGCGTGCTGAGCGTGGCCTCGGGCAAGGTGCGGCCCATCCTGGAGGCCGTCGGCGGCACGCTGCTGTTCGTCGCCGTACTGCTCCTACTGGGGCGCCGCCTGCTGGCCTGGATCGTGAACCGCCCGGGCCTCGGCGACGACACCCGCCTCCTCTTCACGGTCGCCGCGCTGTTCTGTGCGGCCTGGTTCACCGACATCAGCGGCCTGTACTCCGTGTTCGGGGCGTTCTGCGTGGGGATGGCCATGCCACGCGGCGAGGCGTCCGAACGGCTCGTGCGGACCACCCAGTCCGTGACCCAGGTGGTGTTCGTGCCGATGTTCTTCACCTACTCCGGCCTGAACACCCGGTTCGACGTATTCTCCGACCCGCCCGTGCTGCTGTTCGGGGCGGCCGCGGTCGTCCTGGCCGTGGCCGGAAAGTTCGGCGGCTGCTGGGCCGCCGCCCGGCTGCGCGGCGAACCCGGTCCGGTGGCCGTCCGGGTCGGCGCCCTGATGAACGCCCGTGGTCTCATGCAGCTGATCGCGCTCAACATCGGGCTGTCGGCCGGCATCGTCAGCGAGGAACTGTTCACCGCGCTCGTCCTCGTCGCCCTGGTCACCACGGTCATGACGGTTCCGGTGCTGAGCCTGCTGGACCGCCGCGACGCCAGATCCCGGACAGCGGAGGAGGCACCCGAGGAGGAGGACGAGGAGGAGGACGAGGAGGAGGTGGCGGCGGCGCCGAGTTGAGCGAGCGCCTGCGGGGTGACGGGCGCCGGGAGACGGGCGGCATGCGACGGGCGGCAGACGGCGTGGCGCACCCGGCGTGTGTTCGGCGGCGAGACCGTCACGACGCGCTCAGCGCCGAAGCGTTCGATGATCGCGCGGCCCCGAAGGGGCGTCGGCCGACCAGCCGTCGCCCCGGCCGGGCAGCCGTCGCCCCGGCCGGGCAGCCGTCGCCCCGGCCGGGCAGACTCCGATACGGCCGGGCAGACTCCGATACGGCCAGGCAGGCCACCGACACGGCCGTACGCCTTCCGCAACGAACCGATCTGCGCGGGCGCCCCGGTTGCGCTGCCTCAGCCGCGTCGCCGCAGCGCCGGATGCTCCGTCACGACGGTCGCCGAGCCCGGCGCGATCTCCGTGAACCCCGCGTCCTTGACCAACGGCAGCCCGCTGCTGGTGAGTTCGGTCCAACGGGCGGGGTCGGCGGTGCGGACCGAGAGCGGGAAACCCGCCTGGCGCCAGGCGGTCCGCTCCTCGTCCGACAGTTCCCACCAGGCGAGTTGGGCGCCGTGGCCGGTCTGGGCCATCGTCTTGCCGGCGGACATGTCGAGGTCGGGATTCAGCCAGAGCACCGGCGCCGTAGGGTCCGCGTCGGCCGGCGGTTCGGGGTCGTCGAGGTCGGTGCCGGAGACCTGGAGCCGGGCCAGGTCCTTGGGCCAGCCGTCGAGCGGGACGGGCGGGAAGACCCGTACCTCCGCGGACTTCCCGGTCACGGTGATGCCCGGCAGCGCCTCGGCCCGCCGCCACTCGGCACCGCGTGCCCGCCGGACCACCTTCCGGATACGCGCGTCCTGCCAGTCCCGCATGACCTCCGCCCACTCCCCGTCCCCGACGGCCCGCTCATCGCTCAGGATCGTCAGCACAGCGCGAGCGGCCGTCTCCAACGCGTCGGTACGGGCCGGGGGAGCATCCCGCTCGATCCGCACAACCAACGGCAACACGAACTGTGGTGCCTCATCGCGAACGGTCCGCTCATTACGAAAGGGGTCGACACTGTCGCCGGGAACGGTGGAATCACTGGTCACACCCGCCAGTCTGCCAGGCGGACGTTCGGTACCTGAAAGTACCGCTGAGGGGATTGCCTAGAGGCGCGGGGAACTGCGCGACCAGCCACAACGAACCCGCAGTCGCCGAACGACATATTCACCCCACCCCTCCTGCGAGAGAATGCCCCGATGCGACGCGATCTACAGCTGAACAACGTCGGCCGCCGCTACGGAATCCACGGCCCCTGGATCCTCCGCGGAGTAAACCTGGAGTTGGCGCGCCACACCCTCACCCGCGTCGAGGGCCCCAACGGCACCGGCAAATCCACCCTCCTCCGCCTCCTCGCCCGCATAGACGCCCCCACCGAAGGCAAGGTCACCGGCCGCCCCCGCACGGCGTACGTCCCCGAACGCTTCCCCCAGGCACTCCCCTTCACCGCCGAGGCCTACCTCACCCACCTCGGCACGGTGCACGGCCTCTCCCGCGCGGCAGCGCCCCGCGCCGCGAGCGAGTGGCTCGACCGCTTCGGCGCCGGCGCCTACGCCCGTACCCCCATGACCCGCCTCTCCAAGGGCAGCAGCCAGAAGGTAGCCGTAGCCCAAGCCCTGCTCGCTGAGCCGGAGTTGCTCGTCCTCGACGAGGCATGGACCGGCCTGGACGAGGACGCGAGGGCAGAGCTGGAACGGGCGGTGGCCGAACGCACGGCGGCCGGCGGAGCCGTGGTCTTCGTCGACCACGATCCACGCCGCCTCGCGGGGGCACCTCACAGGACGTACACGGTCACGGACGGAACCCTCAACCTCCGCACGGACAAGCCCACTTCACCGTCCGGACCGCAGGTATCGCTGGACGTGCAGGGCCCGCCGGGAGGCCAACTTCCGCCCGAGGCAGGCCAGTTCCTCACTTCATCCACGGAACTCACCCCCGGTACCCACCGCCTCACCGTCCCCGCCTCCCACTCGGACGTCCTGCTCCGCGCCCTGCTGACGGCCCACCCGCCCTGGCACGTGGTGAGCCTGAACCAGCGCGCCGACCTCCCCCTCGACGACGAAAGCCCCCGGTGACCGCGATGTCCACGATGACGGCCCTCCTGCGCTACCAGGCCGCCCTTCTCCTGCGCTCGCAACGCTGGCTCCCGCCGTTCATCCTGTACGCCGCGTTCCTTGGCATCGGCGTCCAGGGCGGCCAGCCGGTGCTCGACTCGCTCGGCTACACGGCCGCGGCCCTGCTCCCCGTAGCGGCCTGGCTGGTGCGGATCTGTACGACCAACGAGCCGCCCGCGGCGCGCAGTTGTGTCGCGGCGGCGGTCGGACCCGGCCGGGCCCACCTCGCCTGTCTGCTGGTCGCGCTGACCACCGCGGCGGCGCTCGGCACGGCGGCGACCCTCGTCGTCACGCTGATCAGCGACCCGGCGAGCGCCGATCACCGTACCCGGGTGTCGCTCCTCGCCGCCGCCGCGGCCGGTCTGCTCGCGACCCTGGCCTGCGCCCTGCTCGGCACGGCGGTCGGCGCGCTCACCAACTGGCCGCTGCTGCGCTCACCCGGCCGGGCCGTGCCCGCGATGCTGCTGGCGGCGTTGCTCGCCGTGGTGGTGACCGGTTCCCCGGCGCAGGCGGCGGTCAGTGGCCTGGTCACCGGCTCGCAGTCCGGCACGGTCCCGGTCCCGCTGCTGCCGCTGGCCGGTGCGGCCCTGGTCGCGGCGGCCGTGACCGCCGTGACCTGCGCCCTCACCTCCCGCCGCTCACCCTGAACAGGCGGTGCGCTGTGCCTCCTGCCACTCGCACACGGGGCACAGCGTGATCCCCTTGTGCGACTCCGGGTACTCCGTCGGTTCCCGGCACAGCACGCACTCCGCGTACACCGGTGCCGGCTCTTCGTCGCTCATGCGACCAGCGTAAGAGGAGTGCGCGACCCTCGGTCGATCTCAGCGGTGCCGGTCCGCCGCCCCGATCAGCTCGGAGACCTTGACGAACCGGTACCCCTTCTTCCGCAGCTCGGGCACGATCATGCGGACGGCCTTCTCGGTCGCCGGGGCGGCACTGCGCGTGCAGTGCATGACGACGACAGAGCCGGGCTTCACACCCTCCAGCACCTGCTGGGCCACCGCGTCCGAGTCCGTCGCGAACGCGTCGCCGCTCACCACGTCCCACTGCACCGCCGTGACACCGACCGCGCTCAGCGTCTTCAGCGCCTGCCGGTCGTAACACCCGCCGGGGAAGCGGAAGTACGGCATCGCGTTCGGCACGCCAGCCTTCTTGAACGCCGTGTACGCCCGCTCCACATCCGCCTTCATCCGGTCCGGGGACACGGTCGGCAGGCCGTAGCAGTCGCCGGTGAAGGCGTAGTGGCTGTACGAATGGTTGGCGATCTCGAACTGCGGGTCCCGCCCGATGGCGCGGGCCTCGGCCGGGTACTCGTCGGCCCATCGCCCCGTCATGAACACGGTCGCCGGCACCTTCAGCGTGCGCAGCGTGGAGATCAGCTGCGGATTGTCGAAGTGCTCGCCCTTCGCCGCGCGCGGCCCCTCATCGGCGGTCATGTCGGCGTCGAAGGTCAGCGCGACGGTCTTACCGCCGACCCGCGGACCGTTCTTGAAGACGGGGGTCAGCCCGGCGGGACCGGGCGCGAGCGTGGGCGGCCGCGAGGAGACGGCGGCGGTGGGCGCGCTGGGCGCCGGACGGCTGGCGTGGGGCGCCGAGGGGGCCCCGCAGGCGGTGAGCGCGGCGCCGAGTGCACAGGCGGCGGCGACTCGTCGTACTCGAATGGTCACTGTAGGAACATAAGAGGATAAAAAGGATTAGGCGGCCATCGACACGGAGTGAGCGGTCAGTCGGTGGACAGCAGCCGCTCCCGGCACGCCTCCACATCGAAGTCCGCCTTGGGGTACTGCGGGTCCAGTGCCGTCAGGTGTTCCAGGAGCAGGCGGCTGATGGCCCAGTTGCGGTACCACTTGCGGTCGGCCGGGATCAGGTACCAGGGGGCCGCCGGGGTGGAGCAGCGGGCGAGGGCGATCTCGTAGGCCTGCTGGTACGCGGGCCACAGGGCGCGTTCCTCGATGTCGCCGGGGTTGAACTTCCAGTACTTGTCCGGGTTGTCGAGCCGTTCGAGCAGGCGGCGGCGTTGTTGGTCGTAGGAGATGCGGAGGAAGCACTTGACGACGGTCACGCCGTCGTCGGCCAGGGACTTCTCGAAGCGGTTGATCTGGGTGTAGCGGTCGTTGATCTCGCGGTGCGGGGCGAGTTCGCGGACGCGGGCGATGAGGACGTCCTCGTAGTGGGAGCGGTCGAAGATGCCGATCTCGCCGGGGTGGGGGAGGGCGCGTCTGATGCGCCAGAGGAAGTCGTGTTTCCGTTCCTCCGGTGTGGGTGCTTTGAAGGCGCTGATCCGGCAGCCGGAGGGGTTGAACAGGCCGATGACGTGCGTGACCGTGCCGCCCTTGCCGCTGGTGTCCATGCCCTGGAGGACCAGGAGCAGGCGGCGTCCGTCGCCGGCGGTGCTTGCTGCCCACAGGCGTTCTTGCAGGTCGGCGAGGTGTTCGCCCATCCGGGCGGTGTCCTTGAGACCGGCGGCCTTGTCGGCGGGGCCGCCGGGGGTGCCCGCGGCGTCGTAGGAGCCGCCGGAGTCGTCGGAGTCGGCGGAGGAGAGGTCGACCGGGCCGCCGACGGGGACGCGCAGCAGGTCGGCGAGGGGGACCGCCTTGCTCTTCGCGCCCTTTTCCGCGTTCTTGCGTTTCGCGCCCTTCTTGGCCATGGGGGCACCTCTTCCGGTCGGCTCCCTCGATCCTGCGGCGCGGGGGCCAGGCCCGCCAGTCAGCGGGCGTGACTACTGCTCCACGGCGGGCGGCGGCGGAACGGGAGGCGGCTGTTGCGGCTGCGCGCGTTCCAGGAAGCGCAGCAGCTCGACCGGGAAGGGCAGCACGAGCGTCGAGTTCTTCTCGGCCGCGACCGCCACCACCGTTTGCAGCAGCCGGAGTTGGAGTGCGGCGGGCTGTTCGGACATCTGCTCGGCGGCCTCGGCGAGTTTCTTGGAGGCCTGCAACTCGGCATCCGCGTTGATGATTCGGGCCCGGCGTTCACGGTCGGCCTCGGCCTGGCGGGCCATCGAGCGCTTCATCGTCTCGGGGAGGGAGACGTCCTTGATCTCCACGCGGTCGATCTGCACGCCCCAGCCGACGGACGGGCTGTCGATCATCAACTCCAGCCCCTGGTTGAGCTTTTCGCGGTTGGAGAGCAGATCGTCGAGGTCGCTCTTGCCGATGATCGAGCGCAGTGACGTCTGGGCCATCTGCGAGACCGCGAAGCGGTAGTCCTCGACCGTGATGATCGCGTCGGCCGCGTTGACGACCTTGAAGTAGACGACCGCGTCGACGCGCACGGTCACGTTGTCGCGGGTGATGCCCTCCTGCGCGGGCACGGGCATCGTCACGATCTGCATGTTGACCTTGCGCAGCTTGTCCACGAACGGGACGACCATGGTGAACCCGGGCGCCCGCACCTCGCCGGCCACCCGCCCGAGGCGGAAGACCACCCCGCGCTCGTACTGCTTGACGACCCTGGCCGCAGCGGCGACGTAGACCACGCACGCGGAGCCGGTGGCAGCGCCCGCCACCAGCAGTTCCTGGAGCATTCTGACCCCCTAGCGGAGAGGCCTTTTGTCTGCTCCTGCAAGGGTATGCCCGGTGCCTGCCCCGGGGCCACGATCTCCCCGGAGCAGGCACCGGCACCGCTGCTACTTCGCCGCCGTGACCTGTATCGCGGTGACCTTCACTGGCTCGGTACCGGCCGCGCTGTGCCGCTCGGCCCAGTTCTCCAGGGCCGTACGGCAGGCGTGGTCCAGGTGGTGCAGGCCGGAGAGGTGCAGTTCGACCGGTCGGTCCTGGGGGAGCGCCTCCAGGCTGTCGAGGATCTTCGGCAGCCGTAGGAAGGTCGCGTTGCCGGAAAGGTAGGCCTGGACCGGGCCCGCGCCCTTGTCGACGACCTCCAGCTTGATGTGCGAGGCCTCCCACGCCGTCTTCGCGACGGCCAGCGCGAGACCGATGAGAACGCCCTCGAACATGCTGACCGCGACGATCGACACGGCCGTGACGACCAGGATCAGCGCCTCGCCCCGGTGCTCGCGCCACAGCGACACGATCTCCCGGACCGGGATCAGCTTGGCGCCGGCGTGCACGAGGATGCCCGCCAGGGCCGGGATCGGGATGTAGGCGAGGACGTTCGGCAGCAGTGCCGCGAACAGCAGCAGCCATACGCCGTGCATGACCCGGGACGCCTTCGTCCGCGCGCCCGCCTGCACGTTCGCCGCGCTGCGCACGATCACCGCGGTCATCGGCAGTGCGCCCAGCATCCCGCACAGCGCGTTGCCCGCGCCCTGCGCCACCAACTCCTTGTCGTACTCGGTGCGTTGACCGGAGTGCAGCCGGTCGACCGCCGCCGCGCTGAACAGCGACTCGGCGGACGCGATCAGCGTGAACGCGACGATCGTGCCCAGCAGCCCGACCTGCGCCAGCTCACCGAACTCACTCAGCGGCGGCGGCTGCAACGAGCCGAGCAGACCCTGCACTTCGACGGTCGCCACCGGCAGCCCGAACGCGAGCGCCGCGAGCGTCGCCAGTCCTACGGCGGCCAACGGACCCGGCACCGTACGGACCTTGGCCGGCATCCGCTTCCACAGCACCAGTACGGCGATGGTCGCGGCGCCGAGCGCGAGCGAGGCCAGCGCCTTCGTGCTCCCGACGGCGTCGACGAGCGCGCCGGGCAGCTCGACTATCTTGTCCGGGCCCGAGGCGGGGGCCTTCGCCCCCGCCACCGAGTACAACTGCCCGGCGATCAGCACCAGTCCGATACCGGCCAGCATGCCCTCGACGACCGAGACCGAGATGGCCCGGAAGTAGCGCCCCAACTTCAGGACGCCCATGGCGATTTGAAGCACACCGGTGGTGAGGACGATGACTCCGAGGGCGGGCAGCCCGTACTCCCGCACCGCCTCGAAGACCAGCACGGTCAGACCGGCGGCGGGCCCGGACACCTGGAGGCTGCTGCCCCGCATGAATCCGGTGACGAGCCCGCCCACGATGCCGGTGACCAGGCCGAGTTCGGCCGGCACACCGGAGGCGACGGCCACACCCACGCAGAGCGGGAGCGCGACCAGGAACACGACGAGGGAAGCGGCGAAGTCCTGCCGCAGATGAGGGAATTTGGTCAACATCGCGACGCTCACAGGGCCTTGAAGGTGTCGGTTGCTGGGTCGTGCGTGAGCACGGCACCGGTGTGGACCTCGTAGAACCATGCGTGCAGCGACAGTTGACGGTCCTTCAGTTTCTTCTCGATGTACGGGTACGAGCGCAGCCTGAGCAACTGCGTCAGGACGTGGGCCTGCACGCCTTCGGACACGGCCGGATCCGCGACCGCGCCTTCCGGCCGCGGGGTGGCGTGCGTGAGCCAGTCGCGCACGGCCGGTACGGCGGTCAGGTCGTCGCCGCGCACCAACGCGCCGACGGCGCCGCAGTGCGAGTGGCCGCAGACCACGATGTCCGAGACGCCGAGGACCTCCACGGCGTACTCGATGGTGCACGCCTCGCTGGTGGGGTGTTGGGAGGCGTACGGCGGGACGATGTTGCCGGCGGTGCGCAGCTCGAAGAGCTGGCCGGGGCGGGCGCCCGTGATCAGGGCCGGGACGACCCTGGAGTCGGAGCAGGTGATGAACAGCACCTGCGGGGACTGGCCTTCAGCGAGTTTGGCGAACTCCTCAGGGCGTTGTCCGAACGTACGGGCGTTGTCGATGAGGGGCTGCATGACGTGTTTGTTCCTCCTGGCGCGCCCTCTGGGCGCGTCGGGCTTGCATGACAGTGTCTGTGGGGGAATTGACTGCCTGCTCGACTCTCAGCAGCGGAAGACCTGAAGTGCCGCCGGAGTGTGTGCTGCCGAGGATCTCGATGTGCGGTGCGGCGCTCTGCCGGGCGCCACCGAAGTGGGTACGGCCGCCGGGTCCGGTGTCAGAAGGGGACGCGCGGGCGTCTCGGGCCCGCAGTCGGCGGTGCGGTAACGGTCACGCAGGCGGAGCGGGACGGTGGGAGTCCCGGAGGCGCCGCAGTCGCGGAACGTGATGGTCTCGGCGCGCAGGGCCTTGCCGCTGAGCTTGAGGCCGGGCTGGGTCTTGGCCTCCGCATGACGCGCTGTGTGCGCGGGTGCGAAGGAATCCGTGGATGCGAAGAACTGGAGGGCGAACAGGACGAGGGTGAGGAGCGTCACGACGGTCCGAGCCGTCCTACCTCGGAACATGCGCCCCCCTTCAGCCAGTTCGTGTACCTAGTGCAGACCAAGGCCAGGTCAACGGCTGGTCAAGTAACACGGTAACCCGGTGAAGTTGTTTGCAGGGTTAACGCGGCGTTTCCGATGCAAGAGAGCGTGAAAAGCGCGCCTGGGCTGGCGTGAACTAAGCGGTTTTGACGAGGCCCTTGGCGTCCCGGGCGAGCGCGGTGAGGCGGGAGATCGCGCGGAAGTACTTCTTGCGGTAGCCGCCGTTCAGCATCTCCTCGCTGAACAGCCGGTCGAAGGGCAACCCCGAGGCCAGGACCGGCACTTCACGGTCGTAGAGCCGGTCCGCGAGGACGACGAGCCGTAGCGCGGTCGACTGGTCGGGTATCGGCTGGACGTCGGTGAGGCAGACGGCCTTGAGGTCGTCGGTGAGGGCGCCGTAGCGGCTGGGGTGGACCTTGGCGAGGTGGGCGAGCAGGTGCGGGAAGTCGTCGAGGGAGGCGCCCACGGTGGCGTATGCCGCCTTCGTCACCTGCTCGTCGGAGAACGGCGCCGGGGCCTCCGGCAGGCCGCGGTGGCGGTAGTCGTCGCCGTCGATGCGCAGCGAGCGGAAGTGCGCGGACAGGCCCTGGATCTCGCGCAGGAAGTCGACGGACGCGAAGCGGCCCTCGCCGAGCTTGCCCGGCAGCGTGTTGGAGGTGGCGGCGAGCGCCACGCCCGCGTCGACCAGCTTGCCGAGCAGGGTCGACACGAGGACGGTGTCGCCCGGGTCGTCCAGCTCGAACTCGTCGATGCACAGCAGCCGGTGGCCGGAGAGCGTCTGCACCGTCTTCTGGAAGCCGAGCGCGCCGACCAGGTTCGTCAGCTCGACGAAGGTCCCGAAGGCCTTGAGCGCGGGCTCGGCCGGGGTCGCGTGCCAGAGGGAGGCGAGGAGGTGGGTCTTGCCGACGCCGTAACCGCCGTCCAGGTAGACACCACGGGGGCCGGCGGGTGTCTTGGCCCTGCCCTTGCCGAAGCCGAGGAAGCCGCGCTTGGCGCCGGCGGCCGCATGCGCCCCGCCGAGTCCGGCGGCGAAGGTCTCCAGGACGCCGACCGCCTCGGTCTGGCTGGGCTGGTTCGGGTCCGGGATGTACGTGCCGAAGCGCACCGAGTCGAAGCGCGGCGGCGGCACCATCTCGGCGACCAGCCGGTCCGCGGGGACGTACGGCTCACGGGCGCACAAGGACAGCGGGGCCGCGTCTGCTATCGGGCTGATCCCGGAGGCGGCGGCGGAGGAGGATGACACGGTTCATCAGTCTAGGGGGCGTGCCACACTGCACGACATGCGACGCCTGTTCCCTGTGACGGATGAAACAGCAGCCCAGGCCTCGAACGGGGCCCCCGGTGCGGATGTGACGGACCGGGAGTGGGGGCTTTCGGAGCTGGCGGAGGTGTACGCCTACCCCGCCGCCGACGGCCCCTGGCTGCGCGCCAATATGGTGTCCACGCTGGACGGGGCCGGTCAGCACGAGGGCCGTTCGCAGCCCATCTCCGGCCCCGCCGACATGCGGATCTTCGGCACCCTGAGGGCGCTGGCCGACGTCGTGGTGGTCGGTGCGGAAACGGTACGCCAGGAGGGCTATCGGCCCGCACGCGCGCGTGCGGAGTTCGCGACGGCACGCACGCGTGCCGGGCAGGGGCCCGCCGCCGTGATCGCGGTCGTCACCGCCAGCCTCGACCTGGACTTCTCGCTTCCGCTTTTCGCCTCGCCCCTGGTGCCGACGCTGATCCTGACGGGTGCCCAGGCGCCCGCGGACCGGATCGCCGCCGCCGAGAAGGCGGGCGCCCGGGTGGTGGTCGCCGGTGACGGTGCCGGCGTGGACCCCGCGCGGGCCGTACACGCGCTCGCCGAACTGGGGCACACCCGGCTGCTGGCCGAGGGCGGGCCACGGCTGCTCGGGCAGTTCGTGGCCGCCGGAGTGCTCGACGAGCTGTGTCTGACCCTCTCGCCGATGCTCGTGGCGGGGGAGGCGCAGCGGATCTCCGGCGGGCCGTCGGTTAAGGTTCCCCAGCACTTCGAACTGGTGTCCCTGCTGGAAGAGGCCGGGTTCCTGTTCGGTCGCTACCGTCGGACCTGAGAACGGGCGGAATGATCCGTTCCGTTTGTCTTTCGACGGGCACACTAAATCCGGCAGTACCCGTGCGATCACGGGGCAGGATGGTTTCCGCAGGGCCTGGCAGGCCCACGGAGGAGAGAGGGCCCGAGGGTCCTCGAAGGAGAAAGGGCGCCTGGTGTTCACAAGCGTACTGATGATCGAGAAGGCCCTTACGTCCGCCGACGTGGAGTTCGTCACCACCTTGCACGGTGACGAGACCGTCTCCTTCCACGTGTTGCTCCAGCCCCGCGGCGACCAGGCGGACCGCCTGCTGCGGGCCATCGACGACGTCGCCCTCGGCGAACTCGACGAGGCGGCACACGAGCGGGAGACCCCCGAGGGCAAGGACGCGGCGGCGCTCGGCGCGCAGGCCCTTTCGGTGTCCCTGGACGCCCTGCACGCGGCGGGCAGCGCGGCGGAGGGACGGCTCATCGAGGACCACCCGCTGGACGCGCTGAAGACCCTGGTGGACGAGATCGGCGCGGACGAGGTGATCGTGCTGACCGACCCCCACTACGTGGAGGAGTTCTTCCACCGGGACTGGGCCTCGCGCGCGCGTCACAAGGTCGGCGTACCGGTGCTGAAGCTGTTCTCGCACAGCAAGGAGTAGCGGCCGGCGGGTGTCCGTGATTGTCAGTGGCACCGCATAGGCTTGCCGCTGAACGTCCGCCGTACCCGTACGGAACCAGCACGCACAGGGAGACACACATGGCACCCGGCCTTCCCACCGCCATGGACCGACCGCACTTCATCGGCATCGGCGGGGCCGGGATGTCGGGGATCGCCAAGATCCTCGCGCAGCGCGGGGCGAAGGTCGCGGGCAGTGACGCCAAGGACTCCGCGACCGCCGACGCCCTGCGCGCCCTGGGTGCCACCGTGCACATCGGACACGCGGCGGAGCACCTCGCCGACGACGCCACCTGCGTGGTCGTGTCGTCGGCGATCCGCAAGGACAACCCCGAGCTGGCCCGCGCGGCCGAGCTGGGCATCCCGGTCGTCCACCGTTCGGACGCCCTGGCCCGCCTGATGGACGGCCTGCGCCCGATCGCCGTGGCGGGCACCCACGGCAAGACCACCACGACGTCGATGCTCGCGGTGTCCCTGACCGCGCTGGGCCGCACCCCGTCGTACGCGATCGGCGGCGACCTGGACGCCCCGGGTTCGAACGCGCTGCACGGCGACGGCGAGATCTTCGTCGCCGAGGCGGACGAATCGGACCGCAGCTTCCACAAGTACGCACCCGAGGTCGCGATCGTCCTCAACGTGGAGCTCGACCACCACGCCAACTACGCGTCCATGGAAGAGATCTACGAGTCCTTCCAGACCTTCGCCGACCGGATCGTGCCGGACGGCACCCTGGTGATCTCGGCGGACCACGAGGGCGCGCGGGAGCTGACCCGACGAGTCTCCGACTCCGTGAAGACGGTGACGTACGGAGAGGCGGCAGACGCCGACGTCCGCATCCTGTCCGTCGTCGCGCAGGGCCTGAAGAGCGAGGTGACCGTCCTCCTCGGCAGTGAGGAGCTCACCTTCACCGTCTCGGTCCCCGGCCGGCACTACGCGAGCAACGCGGTCGCGGCTCTCGCCGCCGGCGTCGCGCTCGGCATTCCGGCCGCGGACCTGGCGCCCGCGCTCGCCGCGTACACGGGCGTGAAGCGGCGCCTCCAGCTCAAGGGCGAGGCGGCCGGCGTCCAGGTGATCGACTCCTACGCCCACCACCCCACGGAGATGACCGCCGACCTGGAGGCGATGCGCGCGGCGGCCTCCTCCGCGCGGCTGCTGGTGGTCTTCCAGCCGCACCTCTTCTCCCGCACCCAGGAGCTCGGCAAGGAGATGGGCCAGTCCCTCGCCCTCGCGGACGCGTCCCTGGTCCTGGACATCTACCCGGCCCGCGAGGACCCGATCCCCGGCGTCACCAGCGACCTGATCATCGAGGCCGCGCGTGCCGCGGGCGCCGATGTGACCCCGGTCCACGACAAGGCGGACGTGCCCGAGGCCGTCGCGGGAATGGCGAAGCCCGGTGATCTCGTTCTCACCATGGGAGCGGGCGATGTGACAGACCTCGGCCCGCGGATCCTGGACCGTCTCGCGAAGTAAGGGGCTGAGCTGCATGTCGTACGACGTCGAAAAGCCGGACGAGGAATGGCGCGCGGAGCTGAACCCGGCCGAGTACGCGGTGCTGCGGCAGGCCGGCACGGAGCCCGCCTTCGTCGGTGAGTACACCGACACCAAGACGACGGGCGTCTACTCCTGCCGGGCCTGTGGCGCCGAACTGTTCACGTCCACGGAGAAGTTCGAGTCCCACTGCGGTTGGCCGTCCTTCTACGACCCGAAGGACACCGACGCGGTCGAACTGATCCAGGACCGCTCGCACGGGATGGTGCGCACCGAGGTGCGGTGTGCCCGGTGCGGGTCGCATCTCGGTCACGTCTTCGAGGGCGAGGGCTATGCGACGCCGACCGATCAGCGGTACTGCATCAACTCCATCTCGCTGCGCCTGACGCCCGAGGAGGACTGACGACGCCCGACGCGGCCTGAAGACGCTCCGTGGCGGAGCAACCCTTCGCCACGGGGTTCGCGCGGACTCTATGCTCGTCCGTGGCCACGCGTCCCTAGGGCCGGGCGCGCCGGGCGCGCATGTCGTCACAGTCTGTACGGGGGGCTCGGTGCGTACACGTTTCGCCGTACTCGGACCGGTGAGGGCCTGGCGCGGCGACACGGAACTGCCGCTGGGGCCCCCGAAACAGCGTGCTCTGCTCGCGTTGCTGCTGACCGAGGCGGGGCATCCGGTCGCCGTCCACGAGATCGTCGACGCGCTGTGGGGACAGGACCCGCCGGACAGTGCGGTCAACGTCGTCCAACGGCACGTCGGAGCGTTGCGGCGGCTGCTCGAACCCGATCTTCCGGCCGGGGGCGCGTCCCGTCGGCTGGTGCGCGGCTCGGGTGGCTACCGGCTCGACGTGGACCCCGACAGCCTCGACCTGCTGCGCTTCCGGGCCCTGCGGCAGCGGGCGGAGCAGGCAGTGCGGGACGGTGAACCTCCCACCGCCACCGGGCTGTTGATCGAGGCGCTGGCCCTGTGGCGGGGTCCCGCGGCCTCCGGGATCGCCGCCGAGGTGCGGTCCCACCCGGCCTTCACCGCCCTCGACGGCGAGCACCTGGCCGCCGTCAAGGAGGCCGCCGAACTCGCGCTGGAAGCCGGACCGGGCCTGGGCGCACGGGTGTTGGTGACGCTCCGACAGGCCGCCGCGCAGCATCCGTTGGACGAGGGGTTGCAGGCCAGGCTGATCCTGGTGCTCGCGGCGACCGGTCACCAGGCCGAGGCGCTGGACGTCCATCGGACCGTACGCACCCGCCTCGCCGACGAGTTGGGCGTGCGGCCGGGCCCCGAACTCCAGGCCGCTCTGCAACGGGTCCTCGGCCACACCCACGCCCAGCGCGCCGCGCCGCCGTCCGGAAGCGCGGGGTCGGCCGAGGACGCGGAAGGGACGGCACAGCAGGACGCCGTCGCCACGATCCGGCCCGCCCAACTCCCCGTGGATCTGCCCGCGTTCACCGGCCGGCGCGGTGAACTCGCCCGCGTCCGGGAGCTGTTGTGCGCGTCCGACGCACCGGCCTCGACGGTGGTGATCAGCGCCATCGGCGGCATGGCCGGCGTCGGCAAGACGACCCTGGCGGTGCACTGGGCGCACAGCGTCGCCGACCGGTTCCCCGACGGGCAGCTCTACGTCAATCTGCGCGGCTTCCACCCCAGCGGTTCGATCATGAGCGCGGCCGAGGCCATCCGCTCGTTCCTCGACGCGTTCGGCGTCCCAGGGCACCGCATCCCCGCCGGTCTCGACGCGCAGGCCGCGCTGTACCGCAGCCTCCTCGCCGACCGCCGCGTCCTCATCGTGCTGGACAACGCCCGCGACACCGAGCACGTCCGCCCGCTGCTGCCCGGCGCCCCCGGCTGCCTGGTCGTCGTCACCAGCCGCAACCAGCTCTACGGCCTGGTGGCCGGCGAGGGCGCGCACTCGCTGACGCTGGACGTGCTCACCGAGGCGGAGGCACGCGAGTTCCTCGCCCGTCGGCTGGGCGCCGAACGGATCGCGCACGAACCCGACGCCGTCGCGGAGATCATCACCCTGTGCGGCCGCCTCCCGCTGGCGCTGGCCGTCGTCAGCGCCCGCGCGGTCGTGAACCCGGCCTTCCCGCTCGCGTCCATCGCCGCCGAACTCTCCGAGAGCGAGGACAGCCTCGACGCGTTCGCGGGAGAGGCCCCCGCCGCCGACGCCCGCAGCGCGTTCTCCTGGTCGTACCAACTCCTCAGCCCCGCCGCCGCCCGGGTGTTCCGTCTGTTCGCCCTGCACCCGGGACCCGACTGCTCGCTCGCCGCCGTCGCGAGCCTCGCCGGGCAGCGGGTCGGCCAAGTCCGGCCGGTCATGGCGGAGTTGGCTCGCGCGCACCTCATCTCCGAGCCCCTGCCCGGCCGTTACGGCTGTCACGAACTGCTGCGCGCCTACGCCGCCGAACTGGGCCGGGCACACGACTCCGCGCAGGAACTGGAAGCGGCCCGGCGGCGCATGCTCGACCACTATCTGCACAGCGTGCACGCGGCCGACAGCGTTCTGATGCCCACCCGGGACAGCATCCAACTGCGCCCGCACACCGCCGGGGTGACCGTCCCGCGACTGCTCGACCAGGCGGCGGCGGCCGCCTGGCTGGAGACGAACCGGTCGGTCGTGCTCGCCGCGATCGAGCAGGACGCCCGGCACGGCAGCGGCGAGCACAGCTGGCAGTTGGCCCTGGTCCTGGAGCTGTACCTGGACCGGAGCGGCCGCTGGTCCGAGCAACTCGACGCGCAGACAAGGGCAGTTGAGGCGGCCCAGCGCCTGGGCGACATATCCGGCCAGGCGTTCGCCCACCGCGCGCTCGGCTTCGTCAGCGGTCGCCTCGGGCGGCCGGACGAGGCCGACGCACACATGGCGCGCGCCCTGGAGCTGTTCGGCGAGACCGGCGACCGGGTCGGCCTGAGCAGGACCCACCGCAGGCTCGCGTTCCTGGCCAACGGGCGTGGACGGCACGAGGAGGCCCTCGACCACTACGCCGAGGCGAGCGCCCTGTGCCGCGCGGCCGGCCGGCGCGACGGCGAGGCCGGCATCGCCAACGAGGTCGGCTGGACGTACATCCTGATGGGCAAGTACGAGGACGCCCTGACCGAGTGCGGCCACGCGGTCGCGGCCCACCGGGAGACGGGCGACCGCAATGGCGAGGCCGCCGCCCTGGACAGCCTCGGCTATGCCCATCACCATCTGCGCGACCACGAGCGGGCGTTGGAGTGCTACGAGCAGGCACTGCGGCTGTACCGGGAGATCCGGGACCGCTATCTGGAGGCCGACACCCTGGTGCACATCGGCGACACCCGCCGCGAGGCCCACCAGGACACGCGGGCCGCGCTCGCCTGGCGTGAGGCACTCGGCATCCTCGACGAGATCGGCCACCCGGACGCCGAGCAGGTCCGCCACCGGCTGACCGACCTCGCTGAACCCGATCGGTCCCGGCGACAGTAAAACGTCAGCGTCCCGAAAGCGGGCCCTGCCTACGCTCCCCGCTCCGCTCCACCCGGAGCCGGAGGCGCGTACGGCATTCCCCTTCAGGACTGGAACATGACCCCCACGACTTCCGCGGACCTCCCCAAGGCCGCGCACCGCAACCAGCTGCTGCACACCATGATGAGCGACCACGCGAAGGCACTGCTCGCCTACGCCGACAAGCTGCTGAACGACCGTCACACGGCGGAGGACATCGTCCAGGAGACCCTCATCCGCGCCTGGCCGCACGCCGAACGCCTCTACAGCACCGAGGGATCGGTCCGCGGCTGGCTGCTCACGGTGACCCGCAACCTCGTCGTCGACCGGATGCGCAGCGCCGTCGCACGCCACGAGACCATCGGCGCCGAGGACCGGGACCTGCCGCTGCCCGACCACTCCGGCGCCGTGCTGGCCTCGGTGGAGGCGACCGGCCTGTTGCGGCGGCTGTCCCACGAGCACCGGGAGGTCCTGCTGCACACCTATCTGTGCGGCCGGACCGTGCAGGAGACCGCCCGCATCCTCGGGATACCCGCGGGCACCGTCAAGTCCCGCCGCCACTACGCCCTGAACATCCTGCGCGCCGAGGCCGGCAAGGGACTCAGACCGGAACGGTGAGCCGGACATCGAGGACCGGAAGGTCGACGTGGCCGTCGGCGTCGGTGTGCCAGCGCCAGTGCGCGCCCTCCACCTCGCCGTACACCAGGCCGGTCCAGCCCGCCCCGCCCGGCCCGCACAGGGCGGCCAGTTCGGCGGCCTCCCGCTCACCCGGCGTGCCCGCCACCACGACCAGTCCCCGTACCGGACGGCGTGCCGCACCGGCGCGCACCGTCCCGCGCCCCGCGTCCGGCGCCACCGGAGCGGGGGCGTCGACCCGGGGAAGCTGCCGCAGCTCCGTCGGCACGGTGAGCGGCAGGGCGCTGTCCGCCCCGCGCAGCACGGTCACCGGAGTCTCCGGCCGGGTGCGCGCGATCTCGGCGAGCAGGTTCTGTACGACATCCCGGGCCACCGCCCGGTCACCGCTCACGCTGAGGACGCCGTCCAGGCGGCTGAGGTCCACGAACACGGGCTCGCCGTCGGCGTCCGTGCCCGCCCGGACGAGACAGGACGCGGCGATCGAGGCCTGTGAGGCCGAGGTGGTGTCGTCGCCGGTGGACAGCCAGCCGGCGGCGGCCGCCGCGGGGCGGCGCCAGCGCGTGCCGTCGATGTTCGTCCACGGCGCGTCGACCGTGTCGGAGGCCGTCAGCCACACCGTCACACCGGAGCCGTCGACGCGCAGCGCGTGCACCGGCCGCTCGGGCTGCTGCCGGCCGGGCGCGAAGTCGCCCAGGACGCCGTAGGCCCGGCGTACCGAATCGGCGTCGGTCGCGAACCGGCGGCCCGTCGCCCGGCGCAGCGCGAGTCGGCGGCGGCGCCGCATCGGCTCGCCCAGCCGCCATACGGTGCGCAGGACGGCGGCGTACGCGGCGCGCACCTTCCGCCTGCCCACGATGCCCGCGGTGATCAGGGCGAGCAGGATCGCACCGAGCAGTGCGACGGCCGCGGCCAGCGGGAACGTGAACGCCGCGGACTTCCCGGTGCTCGGCGCGGCCGACTGCTGTCCCGAACTCGGGGCGGCGGAGGCGGAGTTCTGGCTCCCGGTGTCCCGGGCCAGCTGGACGTCGGACCCCGAGGCGTCCTGCGGCAGGCGCAGGATCCAGCCGGGGTGCAGCTGGTCGTCCGCGCCGTTCAGCGCCCCGCCGTCCTGCTGCGCCTGGCCGCGGTTGAGGGTGAGGATCTCGCCGACCCGTGAGGCGTCGCCCAGGGTGGCCGTGGCGATCGACTGGAGGGTGGCCAGCTGCCCGCCGGTCTGCGCCGGGTCCGGGACCACGAACACCTTGATCAGGTCGTCGGCGGCGGGTGCCGCGCTCGCGGCGGCGGCCCCGCCGAGCGCCATGAGGCACGCCGCCAGCAGCGCCGCCAGGGCGTGCCGGAGCGTCCGTGGCAGGCGGTGCGCCCTGTCGGTCGCCGGCCCGTGCTCGGGCTTGTCGCCCGCGCCGTTGGTCATCGTGTCCACCCATGCCCTCCGAGTTTCCGTTGCACCGACTACACGGAGCCGCAGGCCGAGAACGTTCGATGTGAACTCGCCCGAACCTTTCGGAACTTGGCGAGAACGTGCGAGGTGAACTCGCTTGAACCTTTTACGACACCGCCCCCGTGTACCTGCCGACCACACGTCACAGGCAGCGCACCGGGGGATCGCACATGGCACGTCGGCACTCCAGGCCCGAGGACTTCCAGCTCGTCGGCATGGACTCGGACCCGACACCCGGCGACCCCGACCTGATCCAGGGCGTGATGAAGCGCTACCGCGATATCGGCGACGCGGCGGAGAAGGCGCTGAACGTCCTGAAGAAGGACGGCTCGATCTCGCAGGGCCGCGGTTCGGCGATGGACGCGCTGAAGGACAAGATCGGCGACGATCTCCCGGACAAGCTCACCAAGACGGTGACCTCCTACCACGACGCCGCCCAGGCCTACAGCGACTACATGCCGCGGCTGCGCGAGGCCCAGGACACCTTCGACCGGGCCGTCGATCAGGCGCAGTCCGCCGCACCGCAGGCGAACCAGGTGCCCAAGGAGCTCAGCGCCACCCCGACCGACGCGGAGAAGTCGGCAGCGCGCAGCACTCAGGACGCCATCGACGCCGGCCAGGCCCAGCTGGGCGCGGCCAGGAGCCTGGCCGACCAGGCCAGGACGATGCGGGAGAGCGCGCAGCGGCAGTGTGCCGACGTGCTGGACCGGGCGGCGCAGGAGGCGATTCCGGAGCGGAACATCTTCCAGAAGATCGCCGACTTCTTCAAGGACTTCCCGTTCGTCCAGATCCTGCTGGCCGCCCTCGTCGCCGTCGTGGCGGTGTTCTTCCCGGTGGTCGGCGCGTTGCTCGGCGGGGCGTTGTTCCTGTTCAACCAAGTCGTCGCCAGTCAGACCGGGGGTATCAAAGCCGGCGACTTCGTCCTCGGTCTGATCGGGATCGTCCCCGGCGGCGCCCTGCTGAAGCTCGGCGGCAAGGCCGTCCAGGCGATCGCGCCGGCCGCCGTGGCCGCCGTGAAGAGCTCCGGGTTCATCACCAAGACCGCCGGCACGATCACCAAGGTCAGCGAGTCCCTCACCAACAGCAAGATCGTCAGCGGTGTCCTCGCCAACCCGATCGGCAAGGTGGCCACGGAGGTCACCGGCAAGTTCCTGACCAACTCGGCGCTGGAAGCGGCCGGTAAGGCGGCCAACGGCGACAAGATCACGGCCGCGGGCGTCTTCGCCGGAGCCGCCGCCGGTGCCGTGGCCGGCGTCGCCTTCAAGGGCGGCATCGGCGCCATCGGCAAACGGCGCGGGAACCCCGACGTCGAGGTGGGCAAGGGCGGCCGGTTCGGCGACACGTCGGAACCGGCGGCGGCGGACAGCCTGGGCAAGCGGGCGTCCGACCAGGTCGGCAACTTCGTGGAGGAAGGCGCCACCCTCGGCACGAAGATCGGCGTCGGCGTCGCCCAGGGCGGCGACCTCAACGAGGTGGCGGCCGGCGAGATCGCCAACTCCGCGTCGAAGCTGGCCGTCGGGCCGGTCGGCACGGCGGGCCTCGGCCGCGTGGTCGACGGCGTCACCGACAAGATCCCGATCAAGGGCCAGGTCAGGCCGGCGCCCGTGGTGCCGAACGTGCCCGCGGCCCAGCCGCCGGCCCCCGTCGTACCCCCGCCGCCGCCCCCGCGCCCGGTTCCGGTGGAGCCCGCCGATGTGCCGTTGCCGCCTTCGCCGACCCGCCCGGTGCCACCCCCGCTGGCGCCTACGCGTCCCGCTCCGGTGGATCCCGCGAATGTCCCGCTGCCGGACTCGCCCACCACCACGGGACGCCCCGCGGTCCCGCCGATCAACACCTCCGACGCGCAGTCGAACACCGGCACCGCGTCACCGTCCGACGGATTCGTCACCGCACCGACCAGCCCCACGAGCCCCACCCCGTCCGACGGGTTCGCCACCGCACCGACGAGTCCCACGGACGGCGCGGACACCGGCGGCAACGCCAACTAGCCGTCCCGCACCGCACGTTCGCGCACCCAGACCTCCATCCCCGAAGGGATGGACCGCACCACCGACAACCTGCAAGGAGAACTCCCATGCCCAACTACGCCGTCAACTCGGACACCACCGCGTCCACTTCGCAGGCCCTCCTCAACGACTTCTCCCAGCTCCAGGACAAGCTCAACGAGGTCAAGGGCAAGATCTCCACCCTGCTCGCCGACGGCTACAGCACGCCGGCCGCCCAGCAGAAGTTCTCGCCGTTCTTCGACGAGTTCGCCAAGGGCTTCGACCAGGTCAACCAGGGTCTGCAGGGCATCGGCCAGTACGTGAAGGCCGTCGGCGAGGCCTTCGACCAGACCGACAACCAGCTCGGCTCCAACCTCGGCTGACCCACCGGCCCGGTCCGCCACCACGGCGGGCGGTGCCGTACCCACCTCTCCACCAGAAGGATGATGAGCAGTGCGATTGACCGTCAGCGTTCGTGATCCGCAGGTCGAGGGGGTGTCCACCACCGTCGCCGTGGAAACCGAACCCTCCGCGCAGGCGGGCCGGTTGGCAGCCGAGCTGGCACGCGCCGTCGGGTACGCGGGGGTGGCGGCGGGGGAGCCGCCCCTCTACATCGGCCCGACGCCCGTCGAACCGCACACCACCCTCTCGGCGGCCGGGGTGCGCGACGGCATGGACCTCGGACTCGGCGCTCCCGTACCCCGGGAGCCCGAGCCCGAGGGCCGCACCGAGGTCCGGGTGGTCTCGGGACCGGGCGCCGGAACCGTCTTCCGGCTCGTCCCGGGCGACTACGACATCGGCAGCGGCCCGGTGTGCCGCGTCCGCCTCGCCCCAGGTATCCCGAGCCTCGCGGCCCGGGTCCGGGTCCGGCTCGACGGCAGCGCCCAACTCCTTGTGACCAACGGGGCGTTGCTCGACGGCAAGTCCGCGCAGGCGCCGTCCCCGTGGCGGGAGGGCAGCCAACTCGCCGTCGGCGACATCCTGTTGGAGCTGACCTCGCAGCAGACGGCCCGCGCTCCGCTGACCCCGGCGCAGGACGGTCTCGGCCTGGAGTTCAACCGGCCGCCGAGGTTCCTGCCGCCCGCGGCGGGCGCCAAGTTCCGGTTGCCGACCCCGCCGGTCAAGCCCGACAAGCGGCCCATCCCGCTGCTGCCGATCCTGCTGGTGCCCGCGGCCGGCGCCGCGATCGCCATCTTCGTCACGCACCACTGGTCCTTCGTCTTCATCGCGCTGCTCTCCCCGATCGCCGCCCTGATCACCCAGTTCGGCGGCCGCAAGCAGGCGATGCTCAAGTACCTTGAGAAGAAAGAGGAGTACGAGCAGACACTGGCCCGCGTGCGCGCCGACGTCGACGCCGCCGTACTCGGCGAACAGCACAACCTCCGCCTCTCCCTGCCCGATCCGGCCACCCTGCTCCAGATGGCGGTCCAGCCCTCGGAGCGGCTGTGGGAACGCCGTTGGCAGGACCCCGACTTCCTCTCCGTCCGCGTCGGCACCGCCGACCTGCCCTCCTCCGTCAGCGTCGACGACCCGGACCAGGACGAGCACCGGCGCTCCACCGTGCCGACGCTGAACCAGGTGCCCGTCAGCGTGGCGCTGCGCAGGGCCGGCGTCGCGGGCGTCGCAGGACCCGGCGCGACCCGGCTGGCCGGCTGGCTCGCCGCCCAGGCCGCCGCCCTGCACAGCCCCACCGACCTGCGCCTCGTCGTCCTCGCCGGACCCGACGGTGAACGCGACTGGTCCTGGATCCGCTGGCTGCCCCACACCCAGGCGCAGGGCGAGGACGCCTACGCCCTGATCGGCTCCACCGCCGACTCCCTGGCCCGGCGCATCGGCGAACTCGGCCAGCTCGTCGCCTCCCGGGTCGCGGCGGGATCCGACCTGATCCGCGGCGGAGCCAACGGCTACCCCGACATCCTCGTCGTCCTCGAACAGGCGCGCAGGGCCCGCTCGTTGCCGGGTGTGATCGCGCTCCTGCGCGACGGACCGTCCGTGGGCGTCCACACCATCTGCATCGATCGTGAGGAGCGGCTGCTGCCCGAGGAGTGCGGCGCCGTCGTCGTCACCGAGGCGGGCGCCACCACGTCCAGGGTGCGCACCGGCTCCGGCGCCGCGCTGGAGAACGTCCGCAGCGACTCGCCCGAGCCCGACTGGTACGAACACTTCGCCCGCGCGCTCGCCCCCCTGCGCGGAGTCGGCGACAGCGACGAGAGCGCACTCCCAGGCGCCGTACGCCTGTTGGACCTCCTGAAGGTCGAACCGCCCACCGCCGAGGCCGTCGTGGCCGGCTGGTCGCTCGGCGGCCGCAGCACCCGGGCCATCCTCGGGATCGGCTACGACGGTGAGTTCGCCGTCGACCTGGTGCGCGACGGCCCGCACGCCCTGATCGCCGGCACCACCGGCTCCGGCAAGTCCGAGCTGCTGCAGACCCTGGTCGCCACCCTCGCGGTGGTCAACCGGCCCGACGAGATGACCTTCGTGCTCGTCGACTACAAGGGCGGCAGCGCCTTCGCCGAGTGCGCCGACCTGCCGCACACCGTCGGCCTGGTCACCGACCTCGACACCCGGCTCGTGGAGCGGGCGTTGGTCTCTCTCGGTGCCGAACTGCGGCGCAGGGAGACCCAGTTGGCGCAGGCGGGCGCCAAGGACATCGAGGACTACCTCGACAAGCGCTCGCGCGGCGGCAACGTACTGCCCCCGCTGCCCCGACTCCTCCTGGTCGTCGACGAGTTCGCGTCCATGGTGCGCGAACTGCCCGACTTCATCTCGGGGTTGGTCAACATCGCGCAGCGCGGCCGGTCGCTCGGCATCCACATGGTGCTCGCCACCCAGCGCCCCGGCGGCGCGGTCACCCCGGACATCCGCGCCAACACCAACCTGCGGATCGCGCTGCGCACCACCGACACCTCCGAGAGCCGCGACATCATCGACGCGCCCGACTCCGGCGAGATCTCCCCGGCCAACCCCGGCCGCGCCTACGCCCGGCTCGGCCCGTCCGCCCTGCTGCCCTTCCAGTCCGGCCGCGTCGGCGGCCGCAGGCCCGGCGGCCAGCCCGCCGCGGGAACCGAGGTGACCGTCCGCGCGGAACCGGTGACCTGGCAGAACCTCGGCGGCCCGCTGCCCAGCGCCCGCTCCCGCGGTGGCTCCACGGCGGCGCAGACCGAGGCCGTCACCGACCTCGCCGTACTCACCGGAGCCATCGCCCAGGCGGCCCGGCTCGCGGACGTACCGCGCCAGCCGAGCCCCTGGCTGCCGGCCCTGCCCACCCTGCTCCCCTGGACGGCACCGCCCTCGCCCAAGCCCACCCTTGAGCGCGAGGCGGCCCTGCCCGCCGTCGAGTACGGCATGGTCGACCTGCCCGCACAGCAGACCCGCACCGCGCTGGTCCTCGACCTCGACCGGGCCGGCCATCTGCACATCGTCGGCTCGCCCCGCAGCGGACGCTCCCAGACCCTGCGCACCCTGGCCGCCGCCCTCGGCCAGGCCCACGGCGCCGACGACGTCCACCTGTACGGCATCGACTGCGGCAACGGCGCGCTCAACGCCCTGACCGCGCTGCCGCACTGCGGCGCGGTCGTCGACCGCAACCAGATCGAACGCCTCGGCCGGCTCCTGGACCGACTGGGCGCCGAACTCACCGCGCGCCAGAGCATTCTGGGCGCCCGGGGCACGGCCGACCTGTCCGAACTGCGCGGCAGCCAGCCCCCCGAGGAACGGCTCGCCCACATCGTGCTGATGGTCGACCGGTTCGAGGTCTTCGAGCGCGAGTTCGCCTCGTACGACAACGGCAGCTACATGGAACGCATGATCCGCCTGCTGCGCGACGGCGCGGGCGTCGGCATCCATGTCGTCCTGGCCGGTGACCGGGTGCTCGGCGGCAGCCGGTTCTCCGGCACCACCGAGGACAAGATCGTCCTGAGGCTCAACGACCGCCAGGACTACTCCAGCGTCGGCATCCCCACCAAGTCCGCGCCGACCGACCCGGCGCCGGGCCGCGGCATCCGCACCCAGGACCTGAGCGAGGTACAACTCGCCGTGCTGGGCCAGGACTTGTCCGGCACCGCCCAGGCCGAAGTCCTGCTCGCCCTGGGCCGGGAACTGACCGAGCGTGAGGCAGCGGTCCCCGCCGCGCGCCGCCCGATCCGCCTCGACGTACTCCCCGACCGGGTCACGTACGCCGAAGCGCTCACCCTGCACACCCGCAGCGGGCCGATGCGCCCGCTGGTGGCCGTGGGCGGTGACGTCCTCACCTCGCTCGGCCCCGACCTGACGGACGTACCGACCTTCGTGATCGCCGGACCGCCGCGCACCGGACGCAGCACCACCCTGCTCGTCGCGGCCGAGTCACTGCTCGCCGCGGGCGCCGGCCTCATCGTGCTGGCGCCCCGCCGCTCACCGCTGCGGCAACTGCTGGGACGGCCCGGCGTGGCCGCCCTGATCACCGACGCCGAGGTGACGGTCGACGAGTTCCGGCAGACGCTGGGCAGCGTGCCCGAGGAGTACGGCGTGATCGTCGTGGACGACGCCGAACTGTTCATGGGCGCCGAGATCGACTCCGACCTCGCGCTGCTCGCCCGCGGCGGCGCGGGCACCGGCTGGGGCGTCCTCGCGGCCGGCAACGCGGAGTCCCTCGCGCTGAGCCTGGCCGGCTGGATGGGCCAGGTGAAGCGCAACCGCACCGGCATGCTGCTCTCCCCGCAGGGACTCAGCGACGGCGAGGTCATCGGCGTGAAGCTCACCCGGGGCGTCGTAGGACAGGCCCCGCAGCCGGGCCGGGGCCTGCTGCACCTGGGCGACGGCACGCTGCGCTCGGTCCAGGTCCCGCTCTTGGAAGCGGAACTCTAAGAGCCGGAGGTGCACCCCGGGTCCCCCCTCGGGGTGCATCTCCTTCCGGCGGAACACCGAAGGGCGGCCGGACCGAGGAGGTCCGACCGCGCTTCGGCATGCCGTACGACGTGCTGCTCAGGCGGCGACGCCCTCGGCGCCGTCCGGGGAGACCTGGACACCGTCGTCCGTCACGAAGCGGAAGGTGCAGGTGATGGCGTCGAAGAGGTCGTACACCTCGTTCTTCAGCGGCAGGTTGGGGCTGGCGAGGGTCACCACGAGGAAGTCCTCCGTGCTGCCGGGCACCGGCATCATGGTGTGCATCGTCAGCAGCTTGACGTCGATGTCCCCGGTCAGCCGGGTCACCTCGGTGCCGGTGACGCGGGCCACCGTGCCCACATGGGGCACCTTCGCCGACGTGATGACCCGGTCCTTGGGGGCCACACCGTTCGCCGAGGAGACACCGAGCCGCGCGGACAGCACGGGGAGGGTCAGCTCCTCACCCTTGGGCGTATTGACGGCGAAGACCATGCCGTACGCCATGAAGAGGCCCTCGGTGTACATCGTCGCCGTGCCCGCGGCCAGCAGCGCCCCGTAGCGGCGGGCCGCCCGCGTCACCTCCCGGCCCTGCCGGAACATGTCGTTGATGCGGGCCTTCTCCCGAGGGTCCTCGGTCGAGGCCAGGGCCTGCCCACGGGTGCGGGCCAGCTCCTCGCCGCTCAGGTCGACCTGGTCCCAGGAGTCCGGGATGTCCAGCAGGAACCGCTGTGCCGTGCTCACTTGCCGCTCCCGCTGTCGAGGTTGGACACCGCGTCCTGGTCGGTCTTCTCGAAGGAGTCCAGGATGCTGCCGATCGCGTCCTTGATGCCCAGCACTTGTTTCTGCAACTGGCCCTTGCCGTCTTCCCACTTGTTCTCGAAGTTCTGGGCGGAGCCGCGGGAGAGCTCGGGCCCGAAGGCCGCGTCGAAGTCGAACGTGTTGTGTCCGATGTCGATGTTGTCGTGCACGAAGCCCAACATGTCCTGGGCCTCCTTGAGTTCACTCCCGGGGATGTTGACGTCCGACGCCACTGCGGGCCCCCGTTTCTGTGCGATGAGGATGCGGTGAGGAGGTGTCTCTGGTCTGTGTCGCTGATCTGTGTCTCTGGTCCGTCTCTGTCCTGAACACGAGGTCGGGGGCCCGAATCGTTCACCGGCATTGAACCGTTGCCGGGGCTGTCTCGTGTTGCCCACATGACCCCGCTCCAGACCCGCCCGCTGTCCTCGAAGAGCACCGCGCGCCGTGCCGTTGTCGCATCCCTTCTCGCCCTGACCGGTGTGGCGAGCCTCTCGGCCTGCGGCAAGACCATCTCCATCGGCGACAGTTCGGCCCCCGCCGCCTCGGCCCCCGCGTCGTCGGCCGCTCCGGCGTCCCCCTCCGCGTCCCCCTCGGCCACGACGTCCGGTCAGGGCGGTGGCAACTCGGCGCTCCAGGTGGTCGATTCGACGGCGAAGGACAACGGTCTCACCGGCACCGGCGGGACCGTCGTCGGGGCCGTGGTGCAGGAAGCGCCGCCCAAGTGGGTGCAGTTGGCGGCGGTGACCTCGACCACGCTCTCCGCACCGCACCTGATCAACATCAACCAGGCCGCGCTGTACCGCTTCGACAAGGACACCGCCTCCCCCTCCAAGTCGAACTGCAACGACGACTGCGCGGCGAAGTGGCCGCCCGTGACCATCGAGGAGGGCGGCAACGTCTACCTGGCGGGCGTGAACCCGAAGGAGGTCGGGGCCATCCGCCGTGACGACGGCCAGGTCCAGATCACCGTCGGCGGCTGGCCCGTCTACCGCTTCTCCGGCGACAGCAAGCCGGGCGACCTGAACGGCCAGGGCGTGGGCGGCACTTGGTTCGCGGTGGGCCCGACCGGCAACAAGGCGACGAGCTGAACCCGCTGCCCGAACCCACGAGTTGAACCGATGAGTCGAAGCTATGAGCCGGTCGTCCCGAAGGTGACCTTGTAGTAGCAGGCCCCCTTGCACGGCATCGTCGCCCCGTCGTCGAAGGCGTACGAATAGGCATAGGGGGCCGCCCGCTTGAAGACCTGCGTGTAGTCGACCGGCCACTTCGACGGCACGCAGTTCTCGCGGCCCGCCCAGGCGCCACGGCAGCAGTACGTGTCACCGCCGAACGCCGCGCAGGGCGGCTTGCAGCCGACGACCTGACCGCCCGAGGTGGCCCGCATCGCGGTCGGGCAGTCGACGTCCGAGGTGCAGACGCCCTTGTAGCAGCCCGAGGAACTGACCGGGTCGGTGGTCGTGGTGTGCGAGATGTTGATCCACATCGGCAGGTTCGAACCGTCGACCATGCTCACGTCGTAGAAGTCCATCCCCGCGTACGCGTCGAAGGTGAACTCGCCCAGTGTGGTGGGCGGGTTGGCGCCCTCGCACACGCTGGTGCAGTCACCGGTCGCGCAGTGCCCCGCGGCCGTCGAGGTGCAGCCGGTCCGACCCCAGATGCGGCCGCCCCAGTTGTTCGCCACGGTCACCGACAGGCTCTGGCCCGGGGCGAGTCGGCGGCCCTTCGGGTAGACGGCCGTGTTGGTGACGATCGCCCAGACCGTCTTCGGGGTGCGGTTGACGACCGTGATCAGACGCTTGCCGGTCGGGGCTGTCGAGACGTGCGCTGTCGGTTCGACTGCCTTGGCGGTGGGTTTGCTTGGGCTGGTGCTCTTCTTCGAGGCGGTAGCCCTGGGGGACGGAGAGGCCGAGGCGCTGTGACTCGGGAAAGGCGAGGGCGAGGGCGACGCGCTGGTGGACACGGCCGGGCGCGCGGCCGTGTCCTGGTGGGCTGTTGTGGTGCGCGTGCCGTCCGTTCCGGACGGCGTCCACACGCTGTAGGCGATCAGCACGGTGGCCGCCGTCGCGACGGCGGCCGCCCCGACGTACCACCAGCGTCGGCGGTGTCGCGGTGGGCTCGCGCTGTGCCTTCTGCGTCCTCGTGCCATCGTCCTCGCGCCTTCCTCATGCACTCCGGATGGGTCCCTGCCTATCGGTGACCTTCTCGGCGGCGGCCGGACAACATAAATTCGGACGCGACCGGCCGATTTCTTTTGGTGTCCTGTTTTCTGTAGTCCTTGCGCGCGTCGGCGGTCTCCGAAGCAGAGAGACGCCACGGCCGGACCACACGCGGAGGAACGACCAGATGACCGAGAAGCCCAGGAGCGGGCCCGACGCGGGCCTGGTGACCGCCGCGTGCGCGGGCGACCGGCAGGCCCTGGATCACCTGCTGACGCAGTGCCTGCCGCTGGTCTACAACATCGTCGGCCGGGCCCTGAACGGTCACGCCGACGTCGATGACGTCGTACAGGAGACGCTGTTGCGCATGGTGCGGGGGCTGCCCAAGCTGCGGGATCCCGCCGCGTTCCGGTCCTGGCTGGTGGCCATCACGATCCGACAGGTACGCGACCGCGAGCAGATACGGGCCGCCGACCGGGACCGCAGGGCGCACCTGGAGGACGCGGAGGCGATCACCGACCCCGCGCTCGACTTCGCCGGACTGACCATCCTGCGGCTGGGGTTGACCGAGCAGCGCCGTGAGGTCGTCGAGGCCACCCGCTGGCTCGATCCGGATGACCAGGAACTGCTCTCCCTGTGGTGGCTGGAGAAGACCGGCGAACTCGAACGCGCCGACCTCGCCGGTGCGTTGGGGCTCTCCGACCGGCACGCCTCCGTCCGGGTGCAGCGGATGAAGAAGCAGATGGAGGTCTCGCGCGTCGTGGTGCGGGCGCTGGTGGCCGAGCCGCGCTGCACGGAACTGGACGAGACGGCTTCCACGTGGGACGGCACGCCAAGTGCCCTGTGGCGCAAGCGGTTTGCCCGGCACATCCGTAGTTGTGGGGTGTGCCAGGGGTTGGACGAGGGGCTGCTTCCGATGGACCGGCTGCTGAGCGGGTTGCCGCTGGTGGCGGTGCCGGCCCGGTTCGACGTGTCCCGGATCCTGGACGCCGTCCCAACTGCCGCTCCCTCAGGGCATGGTGGAGCACGTCGGCGACACGGGCGCCGGTCCGGCCGTATCGGCGGCAAACAGGTCGTGGGTGGTTCGGCGGCGGTCGCCGTCGTCGTGGTGGCCGCGCTGGTCGCGCCCCGGCTGACCGGCGGATCCTCTGCTACGACGGCTGCGGCGTCGCCCGCTCCGGTGGTCAGCGTGACCCCGAGCCCCACGCCCTCGGCCTCTCCGAGCGCGTCGCCGAGCCCGTCCCCGACGCCGAAGGCCAAGCCGAGCCCGTCTCCTTCGAAGCACACCGCCGCCGCCCCCGCGCACATCGCCTCCGGTGCCAAGAAGGGGGTCGGGGTGTGGTCGTTCGGCGGGGTGAGCCAGGCGCTCGCCGCGAGCGGGGCGAGCTGGTACTACACCTGGTCCACGCAGCACTCGGGGATCACGACGCCCTCGTCGGGGTCGTTCGTGCCCATGATCTGGGGCGCGAAGTCCGTCACCGACTCCTCGCTGGCCCAGGCCCGGTCGTACGGCCCGTATCTGCTGGGGTTCAACGAACCGGACATGGCACAGCAGTCGAACATGACCGTCGACCTGGCGCTGGAGCTGTGGCCCAGGCTCATGGCGGCGGGCAAGATCCTGGGCAGCCCCGCGGTCGCCTACGGCGGGGACACGGCGGGCGGTTGGCTGGACCGTTTCATGTCCGGGGCCGAGGCGAAGGGCTACCGCGTCGACTTCATCACCCTGCACTGGTACGGCGGCGACTTCCGCACCCCGCAGGCCGTCGACCAGCTGAAGTCGTATCTGGCGGCGGTGTACGCGCGCTATCACAAGCCGATCTGGCTCACCGAGTACGCGCTGATCGACTTCTCCCAGGGCACCCGCTTCCCGTCCGCCCAACAACAGGCCGACTTCGTGACCGCGTCCACCAAGGCGCTGGACGGCCTGTCGTACGTGCGGCGCTACGCGTGGTTCGGGCTGGGCGCGGACCCGTCGAAGCCGAGCAGCGGTCTCTTCACGAACGGTACGACGACGACGGCGGCGGGCCGGGCCTTCCAGTCCGCCGACTGAGCGGGCCCGGCCGCATCACCTGGGTCAGGGGCTCACTCCCCAGGTGATGCGGTAGCCGCACTCTCCCGAGCAGGTGAGGACGCTGGTCGCGTCGTCGCTGACGTAGGAGTAGGCGAAGGGCTCGGCCTTCTTGAACACGGCCGCCGAGTCGACGGGCCAGGACGAGGGGACGCACTGGGGGCGCGCCGCGTAGGCGCCGGTGCAGCAGGTCTGGTCCGTCTTGAAGACCAGGCAGGCGCTCAGGCAGGCCACGACCTTGCCGCCCCGGATCCGCTGCAACTTGGTGGGACAGGTCGTGTTGGCGTCCCGGGTGCACCCGGCGGCGGAGCAGCCGTTCGCGTCGAGCTTGTCGCGGGAGGAGCCGCCGTAACTGTTGATCCACATCGGCAGGTTGTTGCCCTCGACCAGGCTGACGTCGTAGAAGTCCATGCCGTTCCAGGCGTTCAGGTTGAACTCGGCCAGCGTGGACGGGAATTCGCCCCAGGTCGAGCCGCACTGGAAACGGCCGCAGTCCCCGGTCGTGCAGTGGCCGTCGCCGGCCGCGTCGAAGGAGCAACCGGTGCGCGCCCACACCCGGACGTCCCAGTGGTCGGGGACGGTGAAGCTGAGGCTGGCCCCGGGCTTCAGCACCCAACCCGTCGCCTCCACAGGGTGTTTGGGGTCCGCCGCGATCGCGGGCCAGATCGTCTGGTCGAGGCGGTTGACGAGGGTGACGGTCCGCTTGCCGGCGGTCGCGGCCTTCGGCTGACCGGCCGCGCGGGACGGCGAGGCGCTCGCCTTGGACGGCTTCCGCGCGTCAGGGGTGGGCGAGGGGGAGGGCTTGGCGCTCGGCGATGACGTCGTCGTGGGCGAGGGGCCGGGGCGGGATTGGGCGCCGGCGGTCGCCGTGCCGTGCGTGGACGACGGGCCCGCGACCGTACGGTCTCCCGGGGTTCCCGTCTGCGCGCGGGCCAGCAGTACGCCGGTCACCACGGCGAGGCAGGTGAACAGCACCGCGGCGGCCAGGCCTGCCTGTCTGCGTCCCGGGCGGCGCGGGCGGGGCGCACGGCGGTGGCCCGCCACGGATCGTGCGCGCCCTTGTCGGCGGATGGACAACCGGAAACGAGGCATCTCTCCACACTCCTGTCCGTTCCCACGTCTCCGTCGCGCGGCGATCCGGCCGACGGAGTCTTCCGTAGAGGAGACCGGCGGACCGCGCGCCGGACAACGGAAACAGGGTCGGCAATACGCACGAGGTGAGCAGCGCTGGACACAAGTCGATCAGAAGTTGGCAACCCGGCCGTGATTGTTCCCCCGTCGTTCCCCCGTACATTGCGGCTGCGGGACCGAAAGATCATCTGATCGGCCCGGGAGTCCGGACATCCGCGACCCCGATACCCGCGACCCTGTTCAGAAATTGCTCTGGAGACACATCGATGAAGATCGCCAGACGTCTTGTCCTCACCACCGCGGCCGTCACCGCCGTGGTCGCCGGCACGATCGTGAGCGCCACGGTCGGCCAGGCCGCCACCCCGCAGCCGCCGCTGCGCCTCGGTGTCACCGTGCCCGACGCGCTGAAGGTCCCCGACGGCAACAAGCTCACCGGCGTCTTCTCCGCCGCCGGCGTCCAGACCTACACCTGTACCAACAGCGCCTGGACGCTGCTGGAGCCGGCCGCCACCCTGTGGGCCAAGAAGGACCCCGCCAAGCGTTCCGTCGCCCTGCACTCGCGTGGCCCGGTGTGGGTGTCCACGGTGGACGGCAGCGCCGTCAACGGCTCCGCGATCGCCAACTCGCCCAAGACGGGCACCATCCCCGAGCTGCTGCTGAAGGCCACCGCCACCCGCGGCACCGGGACGTTCGCCGACGTCTCCTACGTCCAGCGCCTGGCCACGAGCGGCGGCGTCGCCCCCACCACGGCCTGCACCGGCACCAGCACGGACCAGGTCAGCGTGCAGTACACCGCCACGTACGCGTTCTACAAGCCCGCCAAGTAACTCGGCGGGTGGTGTAGGCAGTTGACCCCTCGGGCAACCCTGAGGGGCCAACTGCTGGAACATGTCTGTGAACGGCCCCGCCGTGGACGCCCCCTCAACTCCCTTGCGAGGGCTCCTGTTCGGCCCTGATCCGGCCGTGCACCTCCCAGTCCCACACCGTCTCGCGCACCTCGTCGAGGGCGCGGGCCAGATGCCTGCGGTACGTGCTGAACGCCATGTTGAGCTTCCGCGCCACCGCGTCCTGGGTGGACGTCGAGTGGTAGGTCAGCGTCAGCACGTCGTGCAGATGCCGGGTCCGGGGATGGGCGTTCAGCCGCTGTACGGCCTTGCCGATCAGGTCGCGCAGCGCGGTCACCGGGTCGCCCTCGCTCAGCTCCTCCACCAGCCGGCTGCGCAGCAGCGGGTTGTCGGCGAGGCCGCCGGGGTCCAGCCAGCCGCGCAGCGCCTCCCGGACCGCCGCGTCCGACTCCTCCCGACTCAGCGGTGTGACACGGGACTTGGGCTTCCCGGCCGGCGCGGCCGGTGCCCCGCCGAGCAGGCGCGCGTCGATCCCCTCGGCCCACTCCTCCACCCGCGCCGCCCGCCAGTCGTGGCAGAACAGGCCGTACCCGCGCTCGGCGTGGACGGCCCGCCGGGGCGGCTGGAACATGCCCATGTACGTCATCAGCGGCGCCCAGAACTTCGGTTCGGCGCTGACGAAACAGGACCAGGCGCAGTGCTTGGCGCGCAGCAGCTCGAAGACGATTCGCATCCGCACCAAATCCCATGACCGCGAGGGGCGGTGGTGGTTCTCCCCGTGCACCATGAACCGCGCCACACCGAGGTGTTCACCCTGGCGCGGGGGAGTCATTGAGGAGACCAGCTCCCACGCCTCCGCCGTCACCGGGTCGGCCGCCCGGGTCTCGTCGTCGAGCGCGTCGATCCGCAACCAGGCCATGAATCCCAGCAGTTGACCCGTCTCGCAGCTCCGGTGGACGTGGAACGCCTCGGGCTGACGCCTCAACCAGTAGGAGACCGCACGGGCGTTGTGCTCGCCCTCGACCCCGAGGGTCAGCTCGATCAGCGCGGGGACGTCCTCCGGGCGCATCGGCTGCTCGTGGACGTCGGCCTCGTCCCGGGCGCCCTGGAACTCCCTCAGCCACTGCGCTCTGGAGACGATGTGGTTGAACTCCCGTGCGGCGCGCAGGGCTTCCTTCTCCGGCGCCTCGCGCACCCGCCCCACCAGATGCCGGCGGATCGTGCGGTGCATGGCCTTGTACCGCTCCGGATCGCGCCAGCGGAAGTCGCTGTCGAGGGCGTCACGGACCACGTCGTACGGGCACACCCCGAAGGGGCCCGACTTCATGAACGACAACTGCCGTAGCCAGGCGAAGAGTTCGGTGGCGTCCTCGCCCGGGAGCGCCACGCGCAGCAACTCCTCGGTGGTGTCCGCGACATGGCCGCACACCTCCAGCGCCCGCCGGTGCGCGGGCGAGGGCGGTCTGCCGACCACATGGGTCAGCAGCCGGTCGACGACCGTGCGTAACGGAGCCCAAAAGACCTCGTCCGTCGCGGCGTTGTCGTGTGTCGCGGCCTCCGCCACCAGGCGCAGGGCGAGTGGATGACCCGCGGCGAACCGGAGGAGCGAGGCGTGCGGTGCGGGGTCGGCGCCCTGCGAGGTGAGCAGTGCCGCCGCGTCCGTGGGCCCCAACTCCCGCAGGGGCACGACCTGGAGGACCTCGCTCCACGCGAGGTCCGCCTTCCAGAGTGGGTCGGGTGCGTGCCGTCCGGCGACGACGACCAGGGCGCCGGCCGGCAACCGGGGCAGGAAGCGGTCGCGTATCCACTCCTCCATGCCCCGGTAGCGCTCGAAGTCGTCGACCAGCAGGACAGCGTTGTCGCGGGCGAAGACCTCGGAGGTCGCCGCCTCGAAGGCCGACGGCGAGAGCTCGACCGTGCGGGCGTCGACGCCGACGACCGGCCGGCCCGCGGCGCGTGCTTCCGCGCCGAAGCGCTGCAACAGCGCGCTCTTTCCCATGCCGCCCGGACCGTGCAGCACGATGACCATCGGAGCACCGGGTTCGCCGGCCAACGCCCGCCGGAACAGGGCGAGTTCCTCGCGCCTGCCGACGAAGTACTGCAGGCGCGCGGACGCCAGCCGGTCGGCCAGCAGGCTGGCGGAATCGTCCTTCGCCATGCCGTTCCCCTCCCCGGAGTCGAGCGCTTCGGGCCGCTGCGAAACCTACCGGGTCGGAATGGACGACGGGATACGGCTCGACCTTACGTAGGGCTTACGGACGGCTCGGTCGATCGCCGGAGAGATGCCGACCGGACGCCGAACAGGACGCCGTAAACCTGCGAGGGGGCCGTCCGTGGAAACCTGTACCGACCCGCTTCTTTGTCCTATTCGTGCTCGTTGAGGAACGCGGAAGGGTCCGAAGCCCTCCTTCTGTGTGAAGGAAACAGCACAGGCAAGGAATCTGGGGACTGAGTGGCATGGGTTTGACCAGCGAGACTACCGTTTATGTGGTGGCGGCCGTGGCTGCCGTCTGCGTGGCGCTGCTGGTCTGGGTGTGGCCGCGGCTCGCCAGTCGGGGCGTGCGGCACGTGCTCGGGCGGCTGGCGGCCATTGGAGTGACTCAGGTCACCATCATCGCGGCGTTCGCGTGCTGGCTGAACTCCTCGTACCAGTTCTTCGGATCGTGGGGCGAGCTGTTCGGCAACGTCGACACCGCCCCCGTCGGCGTGACCCAGGCGGCCGACCACAGTGGTGACGGCTCGATCGGCGGCGTCACCGTCAAGGGGGCGCTGGTGCAGCCCGCCGGCGACGAGCAGCTGAAGCGGGTCAGCGGACTGCCCACCGGCAATCCCGCGGTGAACGGCAAGGTGGAGTCCGTCAAGGTCATCGGGCGCCGTACGGGAGTGGTCGACCCGGCGTTCGTCTACCTGCCGCCGCAGTACTTCCAGAAGGCCTACGCGCGCCAGCGCTTCCCCGTCGTCGTCGCGCTCAGCGGCTACCCGGGCAGCATCTTCAACCTCGCGCAGTACCTGCGGGTCTCGCAGACCGCCGGGCAGCTGCAGAAGAGCGGGCAGATGCAGCCGACCATCATGGTGATGATCCGGCCGACCATCGCCCCGCCGCGCGACACCGAGTGCGTGAACGTTCCTGGCGGACCGCAGACCGAGACCTTCCTCGCCAAGGACCTTCCGCAGGCCCTCAAGTCCGTCTACCGGGTGGGCCACGACGCCAGCGCCTGGGGCGTCATGGGCTACTCCTCCGGCGGTACCTGCGCCCTTCAGCTGACGATGCGCAACCCGCACGTGTACACGACGGCCGCCGGGCTCTCGCCCGACTACCGGATCAAGGACGACCCCACCACCGGCAACCTCTTCGGCAGCGGCCTCGGCCGGGTGAACCGGGTCAACGGACATGACCTGATGTGGCGGCTCAAGCACCTGCCCGCACCCCAGGTCTCCGTCCTGGTCGCCGACAGCAAGCACGGCGAGCGCGGCTATCCGCAGACCCTCGCCTTCATCAAGGCCGTCAAGGCACCCATGCGCGTCGCGTCGATCCTGCCCGAGTCCGGCAGCCACAACTTCCCCACCTGGGTACGGGAGATGCCCGCCACCCTGAAGTGGATGAACCAGCAACTCACCTTCCCCCAGGACGTCGTGCCCCGGCACGTCCCCAAGAAGGGCAACAGCACCGTGCGGGCCGAGGGCACCGAGACCAAGAAGCCGACCGCCGGGACGCGCAAGTAGCGCACCGCGGCGGTCACTTCCCGTTCGCGCGTCCCAGCGTGCCGGGCAGTTCGCCCCGCCGCCGGATGCCCAACTTCCGGTAGGAACTGGTGAGATGGGTCTCCACCGTGCGGCGGGCCAGGTGCAGCAGATCGGCTATCTCGGTGTTCGTCCGGCCCTCGGCGGCCAGTTCGGCGATCCGCCGCTCACTGCTCGTCAGGGAGCGGCAGCCGGTCCGGGCGGGGGCGGTGCGCCGGGCACCGCTCTCGCCCAACGCCTCCTCCGCCAGCGCCCATTGACGCGTCGCCCCCAGCCGCTCGGCGCGCTCCGCGGCCTCCCGCAGACAGGCGCGGGCCCGCCGCCGGTCCCCGGCCGCCGTCAGCCCACGGCCCCGCACGGTCAGCGCCGACACCAACTCGGCCTCCGTGCCCACCGGCCCGTCCCGCAGCAGTCGCACGGCCTCCTCCGCGAGCTCCAGACCGCGCCGGCCGCCGGTCGCCGCGGCCAGGACGCGCAGTGAACGGCCCATCGTGCGGGGGGTGTTCCACACCCGGGCCAGCCGCAGCTCCTCCTCCGCCAGGGCGATGGCCTCCCGGGGACGGTCCAGGGCGATACGGCACTCGGCGGCGGCCGTGCGCCACGGGGTGACGACCGGGCTGACCACCTCACGGGCCGACTGCCGGCGCCCGCACTCCAGGAAGTCGTGCAGCGCGCCCGCCGTGTCGCCGGTGGCGGCGCGCAGCACTCCCCGCGCGTAGAGAAAGCGGTTCAACTCCCAGGAATCGGGCGCGGACCGCAGATCGAAACCGTCCGCGAGCCGCAGCGCCCGTGCCTCCTCGCCGGTCGCCACGAGCGCCAGCAGCACCTGCGCCTGCCGGTTGGAGGGCGTGGTGTAGGCCCGGTCCCGCGCCCACGGTTCCGCCAGCAGCCGCGCGTGCTCGCCGCGCGCGGCCAGGATGTCGGCCCGTACGTTGACCAGCGCCTCGTGCATCGGGTGCAGCACGTCGGGACGCTGACCCACCAGGCCGCGCTCCACCAGCCGTTCCGCTTCCGGGAGTTCGTCGGCCCACTGGGCGACGGCGGCGGCCGTACCGAGCAGGAACGGCTCGGTCAGCGGATCGGCGGGCTGCGCGAGCAGCGCCCGCAACCGCCGCATCGCCTCCGCCGCCGGGATCAGCCCGGCCGTGGCCGCGTGCCGCACGACCAGCGCGTGACCGGCCGTACCGACCAGCTCCGGCGAGTGCTCGGCGGCGTCGCACAGCCACCGGTACACCTCCTTGCGCACCGACTGGTCCTGCTCGGACAGCAGCACCGAGGCGGTCTGGAGAGTGCGGATCAACTGCGGACGGTCCGTCAACTCGTCCTCCAGCGTGCGCAGTACGTCCACGGCGGCCACGGTCCTGCCCCGGCCGGCCAGCGCCGTGCCGAGCGCCACCGCCGCGCGCACCGTGTCCTGCGGCGCTCCGGACAGCCGTAACGCCTCGCTGAGTCGGGGGATACCGGCCGCGGCCGTCTGCGCCTGGTACTCCAAGGAGCCCAGTTCGGTGAGCAGTTGCTGTCTGCGGGCGTCCGGGAGCGGCTCCTCCAGGGCTCGGCGCAGGAAGGCCGCCGTGTCGGCCGTGCGCCCGTCGCGCAGCGCGAGCGAGGCCGCCTCCTGGAGCGCGGTCGACGTCCAGGGCGCGCCCACCGGGTCGGACAGCAGCAACTGCCGGGCGACCGTGTCGGGGGAGACACCGTGGCGCTGCATCGTCTCGGCCGCCGCCGCGTGCGCGGCCCGCCGTCGGGCCGCGGGGACGCCGGTGAGCACCGCGTCCCGCAGGAGGGGATGCGCGTAGCGCGGACGCCCGTCGGGGTCGGGGCGCAGCACCCCGAGCCCGCTCATCGCGGTGAGCCAGCCGGTCACCCGCGCCGCGTCGACTCCCGCCAACTCGGCGATGACGGCGGCCAGTTCGTCGGCGGGACAGGTGGCGCGGCCGCTCGGCAGATCCCGCGGAGTGCCCTCGTCCCAGCCCTCGTCCAGCGCGGCCAGCGCCCGGGCGACCTCGCCGGTGGCCGGGCCCGCGCTGTCCAACCACCAGGACACGGCGGCCGGATACGCGCCCGGGTACAGCGCGGCGGACGTCTTCGGCACGGTCGGATGCCGGCCGGCGCCGAGGTCGTCGAGCAGGGCACGCAGCAGCAACGGGTTGCCGGCACCGGCCCGTACGCAGTCGTCGATCCACGGTGCGGGGGCGTCCGGGTGGGCCGAACGCACCAGCTCGGCCGCCGAGTTCGCGGTCAGCGGGGCCAGCGTGAGGGTGCGGACCAGGGCGGGCGACAGGGTGTGGGTCAGGCCCGGGGCGGGGGGATCGACGTCGTACTGGCTGCGTTCCGTGACGACCAGCAGGATCCGTAATCGGTCGACGTGCCGGGCGGACTCGACCAGCCAGCGGTGCGAGGCAGGGTCGGCGAGGTGGACGTCGTCCACCGCGATCAGCAGCGGCGCCCGGTCGGCGTAGGAGTGCAGGACCCGCCGGAACAGCTCCGCGTTCGCCCGCTCGTCCCCGGTGAACGCCGTGTCCCCGAACTCCGGTACCGGAGCCATCAGTTGCAGCACGGTGGCGTACGGCACCGCCTGGTCGCGGGGTGAACAGCGGGCCCGCAGCACCCGCATGCCGTGCGCCAGGGCGTCCGTGACGGCGCCCTCCAGCACGGTGGTACGGCCCGTCCCGGTGGCCCCGCGCAGCAGCACCAGCCGACCGGCACCGGCCCGGGCCCACGCCGCCTCCGCCGCCAACAGCCGTGTCGCGTCCCGGTGTTCGGGCGGTGTCGCGGACATTCCGGCGTCAGACGTCGTCCCCGTCATCGCGGTCCTCCTCGTGTCCGTCGTACCCGTCGTGTCGGTCGCCGCCGCCGTCCTCGTCGCTCACTGACCGTGGTCCGCCGTACGTCCGATCTCGTGGTGCTGCTCGTGGTGCTCCACGATTGCGCGCGCCCCACCCGCCCCGTGAGGGTGAGGAGTACACGGCCGCCACCAGTGCAACTGGGGTGGCACGTATGTGGATTCGAGGGAGAACGTTGCTCAGCTCATCGCGGCCCGCACACCCCGGCACGGCCGACTCCGGCGACCGGATACCCGTGGCGGTGCACGCCCCGGACCCGATCTCCCGCGAGGGAGCCCTCAGCCAGCTGCGCAGATACCCGGAGATCGACCTCCGCGAGGAGAACGACACCGGGCCCGGCAGAGTGGCCCTGTTCATCGCCGACACCCTCGACGAGACCGCGCTCACCCGGCTGCGGCGGCTCGTGCGCAGCGAGGGCGGGCGGGCCGTTCTCGTCGTCGGGGCGCTGCGCGAGGCCGAGTTGCTCGATGTGATCGAGTGCGGGGTCGGCGCGATCGTGTGGCGCGGGGAGGCGACCGCACAGCGTCTGGTGCAGGCCGTGGTCGCCGCGGCCCGCGGTGACGGCGATCTGCCGGCCGATCTGATCGGCAGACTCGTCGAGCAGGTGGGGACGCTGCACCGCAGCGCGGCGGGCCGGTCTGGAGGCCATCCCTCGGGGCTCTCGCCGCGTGAGGTGGACGTCCTGCGGCTGGTCGCCGAGGGGCTGGACACCGGAGAGATAGCCAGCAAGCTCTCCTATTCCGAACGCACCGTCAAAAACGTCATGCACGGGCTGACCACACGCCTTCACCTGCGCAATCGGGCGCATGCCGTGGCGCATGCCCTTCGGGAAGGCTACATCTGACCGAACGGGCACTCGAAGGCGGACACGCGGGCAAGCTGCCGTGCCCTGTCGCTGTCCCCAAGGTGCTTGCGGGGACCGGCGGTTGGGACGGCACGATCGGGGGACGGCCGACAGGGGCGTACCGGGCGCCGACGCGTACCGCGGGGCACGAACAGCACGGCAGGGCGGGAGCACGGCGGTGATCCACGAGGTGGACGAGGTCCTGGGGGACCTGATCGGCGGCGGCGCACTGGCCGGTTCGGGCATCGAGGTCTCCTTCGACGCCCCGACCCGCGACTGGGCCGCCCGCCGCAACACCCCCACGATCAATACGTACTTGTACGACATCCGGGAGGACGTGCACCGCCGCCAGCGCGGGCATGTCGCCGTGCGCGACGAGCGGGACGTGGTCGTCAAGCGCCGTCAGCCGCCGCGCTGGTTTCGGCTGTCGTACCTGGTGACGGCGTGGACGAAGCGGCCGCAGGACGAACACCGGCTGCTGTCCGCCGTGTTGTCGACCTTGATCCCGCGCGAGCTGCTCGCCCCCGACGAACTTCCCGGCTCCCTCCGTGAGTTGGGCCTGTCGGTGCCGATCTCGGTGGCCGGTATCCAGACCGAGTCACGCTCCCTCGCGGAGATCTGGTCCGCCCTCGGCGGCGAACTCAAGCCGTCCCTCGACCTCGTGGTCACCGCGCCCTTCCCGGCCTACCCCGAGTACGACGCCGGTCCGCCCGTCACCGAGGGCGCGGCGGTCCGCGTACACCGCCTCGACGGCACCGAGCCGGGCGTGGAGGAACGCGCCCACCGGCCGCGCCAGGTGGCGGCGGTACGGGAGGCCCGCGAGGTCGCCCGGCGCAAGAGGTCGCCGGGGACGCCGGGGACGCCGACATGACGGTCACGGACGAGGCCGGGGACGTCGAAGTGTCAGTGGCAGAAGATGCGTTGGGCTTCGCCGCCGAGCCGGAGACCGATGCTCTCCTCGCCCGCCTCGGCCACCTCCGCGAGCGCGTCGCCCAGCTCGTCGACCGGCGCTCCGCCACCGACCCCACGGCCTCCGACCCGCTGCGCGGCTTGTACCTCCAGGAGGAGGCGGTACGGCATCTACTGCTGCGCTCGCCGGAACCGGAGCGTGAACTGGGATCGCCCGCACCGGAGTTGACGTACGGCCCGGCCGACCGGCTGGCCACCCTGCGCCTGACCGACCTCGACACCGCCCTCCTCCTCGTCGTCCTCGCCCCCGACCTGGACCGCACCTTCGAGCCCCTCTACGGCTACCTCAACGACGACGTGAGCCGCCGCCGGGCCACCGTGGGCCTCGCCCTGGACCTGTGCGGCGTACCGGCACACCAGGCCGCGGGCCGGGCCCGGTTTCTTCCGACGGCCCCGCTGTCCGCCCTCGGACTGCTCACCGTGGAGGAACCCGAACGCCCCTTCCTCAGCCGCTCGTTGCGTGTGCCCGACCGGGTCGTGGCGCATCTGCTCGGCGACGACACCCCGGACGCGACCCTCACCGGGCACCTCCACCCGCTGCCGGTGCCGAGTGGGTCGTACGACGGACAAGAGCCGGGCACGGACGGCGAGTTCACCGGCTTCGTGGACAGGCTGGGCGCGCTGCTCGCCGAAGGTCCGCCGCTCGCCGTGTATCTGAGGGAACGTCATGAGGGCGACGGGCTCGTGTGCGTGGCGAGTGCCTTGCACGTGGCCGGTGTCGCCGCCGTGCGGTTCTCCGGCTCCGTGGAGCAGGTGCCGGAGCTGCTGCGCGAGGCCCGGCTGAGCGGCCGTACCGTCGTCGTGGGCGGACTGTCCGACCAACCCGGCGCGCTGGTAAGGGCGTTGACCGCTGCCCGCGATGTCACCGTGCTGATCGCCGGTGCGCGGCCCTACGACCCCCAGTGGTGCGAGAGCGATCCGCTGATCCTGGAGGCGCCCCGGCAGCGGGCCGCGGCGGTACGGGCCTGGACGGACGCCGTCGGTGAGGAACACGGCTTCGACGTACGGGCCACCGTCGCGCCCTACCACCTCGGCGCCGACCGCATCGCGCGCGCCGCCCGGGCGGCCCGGGGACTCGCCGCGTTCGACGGCACCCCGCTCACCGCCGCCCATCTGCGGCTCGCGGCACGGCAGCAGTCGGCGTCCGGGCTCGAGCAGCATGCCCGGCGGATCCGGCCCGCCGTCGACTGGCGGGACCTGGTCCTGCCCGAGCGTTCCCTGACCCAGCTGCACGAACTCGCCCTGCGCGCCCGGCACCGCGACCGGGTCCTCGGCGACTGGCGGCTCAGCGCGGGCGGCGGCCGAGGGCGTGGTGTGCTCGGTCTGTTCGCGGGGGAGTCCGGCACCGGCAAGACGCTGTCGGCGGAGGTCGTCGCGGCCGAACTCGGCCTGGATCTCTATGTCGTTCAGCTCTCGTCGATCGTCGACAAGTACGTCGGCGAGACCGAGAAGAACCTCGAACGGATCTTCACGGAGGCCGACCGCACCGACGCCGTGCTCCTCTTCGACGAGGCCGACGCGGTCTTCGGCAAGCGGTCCGAGGTGAAGGACTCGCACGACCGGTACGCCAACATGGAGAGCGCCTATCTGCTCCAACGCCTCGAGTCCTTCGACGGGATCGCGCTGCTCACCACCAACCTGCGCGCCAACATCGACGAGGCGTTCACCAGGCGGCTCGACCTGGTCGTCGACTTCCCGTTCCCGGACCCGGCGCAGCGGCTCGCGCTCTGGCTCCACGGGCTGACCCATGTGCCGAGCGTGCCCGACCTCGAACTCGGGCCGCTGGCCAAGGAGTTCGAGCTGGCCGGCGGTTCCATCCGCAGCGCCGTCGTCACCGCCGCGTACCTCGCCGCCGGACGCGGGGGCGAGGTGTCTGCGGCGGACCTCCTTGAGGGGGCCCGCCGCGAATACCGCAAGGCGGGGCGGCTGGTGCCCGGAGAAGGCACCTGGTAGCCACCCCGCCTCGCGGGTAGATCAAGAACAGTCGGTCTTCAACAGCCGGTCATCAACTGCCGGTCGGGAGCGGTCAGTTCGGCACCGTCAGCCTGACCGCCACCAACCAGTGGGCGTTGTCGAGGGTGCCCGAGAAGCCGTACTCGGGCCGCGGCTTGGTGCAGTTCTGCGGGCTCCAGCCCCAGCCGGAGTTGCGGACGATCCAGCAGAGTTGACCACTGCCGATGTTGTTCGCGAAACCCGTCATATACGCGGCGCCCGGCTTCGCGCTGCCGATGTAGTTGTCCTTGCCGTCGGCGATGATGGCCGTCCAGCCCGAAGGCTGGTACTTGCCGTAGCCGTTGGTCGACGCGGGGTCGTGGATGAAGGCGTTCGCGGCCGAACCGGCGGTCCCGGAGACCGCGATGTTCACGGAGAGGATCTGCTCGTCGTCGGTGGAGGTGGCGGCCGTGGCGCCGTCGCACTCCGGGGCCTGCCAGCCCTTGCCCCCGATGTAGATCCGGTAGCAGACATGGCGTCCGGAGTCCTGCGCGGCCAGCTTGTTCACCGCGGTCGCCGCCGTCGCGGGCTTCGGCTTGGCGGACGGCTTGGAGTCTCCGCCACCGCCCGACCCGCCACCGGCCGCCGCGGCCGTCGAGGTCTCGGCCGCCGGGGGCGCGCTCGTCACGACGGGCGAGGGCGACGGGGGAGCGGCGCTCAGGGTGGGGCTGGGTGCGAGCGTGCTGACGCCCGCGTCCTTCAACTGCTCGGTGGCGGCGGTCTTCACCGGCGGCTTGTACGCGATCCACAGCATGAGGAAGGTGAGCGCGAGTGCGAGAAAGGCACCGAGGAAGGTGGCCAGCCAGCGCGGCAGGAACCCGCGTTGGAGGTAAGTCCCCTCCACCGCAAGGGGGTTGGCGCCGGACCGCAACACGCTGAGCGTGTACGGCCGTTGCTCCTTCGGCCCGAACCAGATGATCTTCCGTGGCTTCAGCGAGGCCTTCACGAAGGCGGCCCGGCCCGGCTCGATCTGCACATTGCCCGGATGGATGTCGTACGCCAGCTGGTCGCCGTTGTCGCTGCCGCTGATCGACGCCGTCAGCTTGGTGTTGCCGAGGTTGTCCACGGCGAGCTGGGGGCGGCCCCGGAACCGTCCCTTGACCGTCGGCGGCACCAGTTCCGCCCGCACCTCCGTGAACGGGGTGATGGTCAGATTGCCCTCGGGGACGGTGACCGCCTCCGGGTGCTCGGTCGGCGTGATCCGCACCGCGTACGGGTTCGGGCCCGCCGTCGCGTCCGGGGTGCGCGGTGGCGCGAACGTCAGGTCGACCGTCCCCGTCGTGCCCGGGTAGAGCCGCAGCGTCTGCGGCTCCACGGCGGTCCAGGGCGCGATGCTCCCGACCGGCTCGAAGCGGTACTCGTCCACGACGTCGCCGGTGTTGCGCAGCCGCAGCCGCACGCGGGTACTGCCACCGGGATCGACGGTCGCGGACGCGGGCTCCAGGGAGGTCCACAGACTCATATGCCGACGCTACGACGGCTGGTGAGGGCGCGTCAGGAGTCGCCGGGGCAGCAGGAGTTGCCCAAAAGGGCCGCCCGGCAAACCCGTCACTGCCCCCGCGCCGACGGCATTCACCCCGGCGGGACGGCCCCGCGGACGATACGACGCGGCGGGCTGCCCGCGAACCGTGCGGCGGACTGCCCCTGAGGGCAAGGAAGTTGCCCCGAGGCAGGCACTCGGGGACGTTTCGGCGGCCGGGGCACGCGCGTGACGCTTAAGAGCGTCTTATCTCGTACCCCGAGGAGAGCAGAGCATGCCGTCCTACCTGTCACCCGGCGTCTACGTCGAGGAGGTGGCCAGCGGCTCGCGCCCGATCGAGGGAGTGGGCACCTCGGTGGCGGCCTTCGTGGGCCTGGCCCCGACCGGTCCACTGAACGAGCCGACCCTGGTGACCAACTGGACGCAGTACGTGGCTGCCTTCGGTGAGTTCACCGACGGGTACTACCTCGCTCACTCCGTCTACGGCTTCTTCAACAACGGCGGTTCGGCCGCCTACGTCGTCCGCGTCGGCGGTACGGCCGAGGGCGCCTCAGTGGAGTCCAAGTCCCCCTCCGCCGTGACCGGTTCGGCCGCGCAGGCCGCCCTCCCCGCGGGCGAACCGGCCCAGCTCGGCACCTTCGCCGTGACCGCGCTGGCACCCGGCGACCTGAGCGTCGAGGTGGCCGACGCCGAGGGCGAGGGCCCCGCCGAACGGTTCCGGCTGATCGTCAAGGACGCCGGCAAGGATGTCGAGAGCTTCGACGTGACCGCCAAGAAGGGCGGCCGCAACTACGTGGTCACCCAGGTCAAGGAGCGCTCCAAGCTCATCGCCGTGGCCGAGACCGCGCCCGCCGCGCAGCTGGCCCGCCCGGACAACCAGACGGTCGCCCTCACCGCGCCGGCCGCGGCTCCCGCCTCACCAGCCGTACCCGGCAAGGGACGTGACACCGCGTCACATCCCGGCCCGGCCACCTACCTCGGCGACTCCGCCGACCGCACCGGCTTCGGCGGTCTGGAGGCCGTGGACGAGATCTCCATGGTCGCGGTGCCCGACCTGATGGCCGCCTACCAGCGCGGCGCGATCGACCTGGAGGCCGTCAAGGCGGTCCAGTTGGGCCTGATCGCGCACTGCGAGCTGATGGGCGACCGGGTCGCGGTCATCGACCCGCCGCCGAGCCTGAACGCCCGTCAGATCCGGGTCTGGCGGCAGGAGACGGCCGGCTACGACTCCAAGTACGCGGCCCTGTACTACCCGTGGATCAAGACCTTCGACCCGTCCAGCGGACAGTCCCGGCTGATCCCGCCGAGCGGCCACATCTCCGGTGTCTGGGCCCGCAACGACTCCGAGCGCGGCGTGCACAAGGCGCCGGCCAACGAGGTCGTACGCGGAGCGGTCGACCTTGAGACCCAAATCACCCGCGGTGAGCAGGACTTGCTCAACCCGATCGGCGTCAACTGCATCCGCGCCTTCCCGGGCCGCGGCATCCGCGTCTGGGGCGCCCGCACCATGTCCTCCGACCCGGCCTGGCGCTACCTCAACATCCGCCGGTACTTCAACTACCTGGAGGAGTCGATCCTGATCGGCACCCAGTGGGTGGTGTTCGAGCCGAACGACCACGCCCTGTGGGCCCGGATCCGGCGCAACATCTCGGCCTTCCTGGTCAACGAGTGGCGCAGCGGTGCCCTGTTCGGCCAGCGGCCGGAGGAGGCGTACTACGTCAAGTGCGACGAGGAGACCAACCCGCCGGAGTCCGTCGACGTCGGCCGCGTCGTCTGCGAGATCGGCATCGCGCCGGTCAAGCCGGCCGAGTTCGTGATCTTCCGACTGGCTCAGTTCTCCAGCGGCAGCGGGGAGTTGGAGGAGTAGTCCCCCATCCCCGGCCCCATCAGCCAGCAGTCAGCCGCCGTAACGCCAGAAGGAACGCGAATTCATGAGTCTCCAGCCGGGTGACGCCCTCACCTCACACAATTTCGGCCTACAGATCGACGGCGTGATGGTCGAGTACCTCGCGGAGGTCAGCGGCCTCAGCATCGAGCAGGACGTCATCACGTACCAGCAGAACACCCCCAACGGCCAGAACGTGGTCAAGAACCTGCCGGGAGTGAAGAAGAACGGCACCTGTACGGTGATCCGCGGCATGACCCAGTCGGCCTCGTTCACCCAGTGGATCAACGAGTCGATCTCCGGTCAGATGACCACCGCGCGCAAGAACGCGTCGATCATCATGATGGACTTCCAGAACAACCCGGTGAAGCGCTACCACCTGCGCAACGCCTGGTGCAGCAAGATCGACGCGAGCACGGTGAAGGCGGGCGAGGCCGCCGCGCTCACCGAGTCCGTGACCATCGTGTTCGAAGAACTGGTCATCGAATAATGAGGCGTTCGGCGGCTGCGGGCGCAACTACGGCTGTGGCTACGCCGGGTGCGGAGGCGTCGGCGGGGGTGGGCGCCGGTCCGATAGCGGCTCCGGCCCCGGCTCCGGTCGCCCCGGCGCCCGCTCCGGCCGTACGGCAGACGCTGCGGACCGAGTTCCCCTTCCAGCTGCCGCGCGGCTACGTCGACGAGTCCGGCACCGTCCACCAGGACGGTGTGATGCGACTGGCCACCGCACGCGACGAGTTGGTGCCGTTGCGGGACGTCAGGGTGCAGGAGAACCCGGCGTATCTGTCGGTGGTGCTGCTCGGCCGGGTCATCACGAGGCTGGGCACCGTCCCCATGGTCCACGACGGGATCGTGGAGAACATGTTCGCCTCCGACCTCGCCTTCCTCCAGGACTTCTACCGCCAGATCAACGCGGAAGGCCACACCCGCGCGGCAGTTCAGTGCCCGCACTGCGCGGAACCCTTCGAAGTGGAGCTCGGCGGGAGCCGCCTGGGGGAATCGTGACGTACGCGACCGACCGGCTGCACGAGGAGATCGCGTACGTCGCCTACCACTTCCACTGGAGCCTGGAGAACATCCTGGACCTCGAACACCACGACCGCCGCCGCTACTTGGGCGAGATCGCGTCCCTGGTGACGCGGTCCGGGGCGGAGGGCTGAGCGGTGGGGTTCTTGGACCGGTTGCGGGGAGGACGGGTCGACGGGCTTCGGGGTTCTGCCGAGGAGGACGGCTCCGTAGGTCCTGTTCCTGTGAGCTCTTCGAGTACTACGGGTTCTACGGATCCTGCGGTTTCTACGGCGCCCGCGGTGGCTCCGGCGAGCTGGCCCGGGTTGCCGCCGATCCAGCGGGCCTCCGCCGTTGGTGGTACCGGGGTTGCCGACGCCGGGTTCGGTGCGCGGCTGCCCACGTGGCAGAACCCGTCGTTCACGGGGACGGGGTTCCGTGCGGTGCTGGACGCGGAGCGGAGTGCCCGGATCGCGGGTTCCTCGCTGCCTGCGGCACCGGTGCGGGCGGTACCGAGCCTAGGGCAGCCTGGGGGTGAACTTCCCTTGACGGGGCGGACGTTGGCTCCGCAGCAGGGGTCGCCCGCGGCGGTTCCGTTGCGGGCGAGTGCGAGGGGTGTGTCCGGGGCGGTGGTGCAGCGGGCGGTGCCTCTTGCGCGGAGCGGGTCCGTGGATGCCGGGGCGCGCGGGACTGCTTCGGTTCCTGCGGTGGGGCCAGCGGGGCCAGTTGGGGCGACGGGCCCGGCTTCGGGTATCCGGGTGACTGCGGTGTCGTCGGAGCCTGCCCGGTCGAGGTCGGGAGCCCTGACCAGGTCGAGTGCGGCGGTGGTGCAGCGGCGGCTGGTTGGTCTGCGGAATTCGGCGCCTGTGGGGGATGGTGCGTCAACTGTGGGGGAGCAAAAGGAAGTTGGTCCGAGTGACGACCCACCTGGCCCGCTTGAAGTGGTGGAGCGACTCGGCGGTGTGTCCGACGTAGTTCGTGGCGGGGGAGGGGCTGCACCTCGTCCCGTCGTTCCCGCTGTTCCTTCTCGGTCGCGCGGTACTCACGGCACCGGAGGGAATGCCGCCGGGGAGCCGCTGGATGTGCTTCCGGCGAGTTCAGACAGGTCGGCCCGCGTCAGCCCCAGTACGGCCGAGTCCGAAAGCCGCCTCGGTACACAGGGCAGCGCGGCTCCCGTTCCCGGGAACGGGACGGACAGTGTGCAGCGGGCGATCGCCACACCGGAGACGGCGACTGCCACCCCGACTGCTCCGACGCCTCCGAAGCCCCCGGCGAACTCCGCACCACCGCAAGCCGATCCACCGTCCGCCGCCCCGGCCCAGCCGACGACACCGAACACCTCCCGCGCACCGATGCCCGTACAACGAGCCGTGCCCGCATCCGCCCCACGCCCAGGTGGCACCGGCCGGCCGCAGCCCCACACCCCGGTAGCCCCCGCGGAACCGGCGGATTCCCCCGCCGAACCGAACCCCCGTATCCGCACCACCCACACACGAACCGACGATCCGGGCAACGGACCAACCCCCGGTCCTACGCCCCCTCCCGCGCCCGAGATCCAACGCAGCGTCGCCCGCCGCCCGTCCCGCATCCCCCTCGGCGCCCCGCTCGCCACAACACGGCAGCCCGCCACCCCCGTACCGCCGATGCCCAGCCCGGCTCCTCACCCCGCGCAGGACAACCCGCCCAACACCCTTGCCCCACAAGGCGATTCGCCCACTGCTGCGGCGCCCGGGCCCACGCCCACCCGATCTCCGGCTCCGGCGAGGCCCACTCCTGTCCAGCGCCGTTCACCCCTCGGCGCTCCGGTCACCGCCACACCCGCAGACGCGAGGCCGCTCATCGGCTCGCCGTTCCCACCGGCCGGCACCGGGCCCCGTACGGAACCGGGTTCGAGGCCGACAGCGGGACCCGGGCCGGCGATCCAACGAAGCGTCGCCCCCAACACGTCCGCCCCGCCCCCGACCACGGCCCTCACACACCAGTCCGCCGCATACCCGACCACCGCACATCCGCTGGCCGCGCCCCCAACCACCACGCACGGGCCGACCGCAGCCCCGGCCAACCCGGCAGGTCTGGTCACATCGGCTCTGGGCCCGATGGCCCAGCGGAGTGTTGCCCCGAGCGAGCCTGCACACGCCACGAACGCATCGTCGGCCACGGCCCCCTCACCCGTCACGCCCCCAATCACCGCAGCCCTGGCCCACCCGGTACCTGCGGCGACACCGGCTCCGGGGCCAAGGGCCCAGGGGAGCGTTGCGCCGGGCGT
>NZ_BARF01000102.1 GCF_000367365.1 Streptomyces prunicolor NBRC 13075
AGCCCCCACCGGGCCCGCAGACGAAAGGCCACCCCAACCTCCGTAGACTGACCCACGTGACTGACAGCGACCCGTTCGAAGAGATCGTCGCCGCCGAGACCGACCGCGACCCGGATCTCGCGGTGATCGAGGCCGGCAGCCGCACCCTCCGCACCCAGGGCACCAGCGGGCCGCAGGCCGACGTCCCCGGCCGCCCCGAGGACCCCGCGCTGGACAAGGCCCTCCGCACCGTAGAGGCCGACCTCGCCACCCGCTGGGGCGAGACCAAGCTGGAGCCGTCGGTCAGCCGCATCGTCGCCCTGATGGACGTCCTGGGCGACCCCCAGCGCTCGTACCCCTCGATCCACATCACCGGCACGAACGGCAAGACCTCCACGGCCCGCATGATCGAGGCCCTGCTCGGCGCCTTCGAACTGCGCACCGGCCGCTACACCTCCCCGCACGTCCAGTCGATCACCGAACGCATCAGCCTCGACGGCGCCCCGATCTCCGCCGAGCGCTTCATCGAGACGTACGAGGACATCAAGCCGTACATCGAGATGGTGGACGCCCAGCAGGAGTTCCGGCTGTCGTTCTTCGAGGTGCTGACGGGGATGGCGTACGCGGCCTTCGCAGACGCGCCGGTCGACGTGGCCGTCGTAGAGGTCGGCATGGGCGGTAGCTGGGACGCGACGAACGTGATCGACGCGGCCGTGGCCGTAGTCACCCCCATCGATCTCGACCACACCGACCGCCTCGGCGAGACGACCGGCGAGATCGCCACCGAGAAGGCCGGGATCATCAAGCAGGATGCGACCGTGATCCTGGCGCAGCAGCCGGTGGACGCGGCGCAGGTGCTCCTGAAGAAGGCCGTCGAGGTGGACGCGACCGTCGCCCGGGAGGGTCTGGAGTTCGGGGTCGTGTCCCGGCATGTTGCCGTCGGCGGGCAGCTCATCAACCTGCGTGGCCTCGGCGGCGAGTACGAGGAGATCTACCTCCCGCTGCACGGGCCCTACCAGGCGCACAACGCGGCCGTCGCCCTCGCCGCCGTAGAAGCCTTCTTCGGTGTCGGGGCCCAGCGGCCCGATCCGCTCGCCATCGACACCGTGCGGAAGGCCTTCGCGTCCGTCACCTCGCCCGGGCGGCTGGAGGTGGTGCGGCGGTCGCCGACCGTTGTGCTGGACGCGGCGCACAACCCGGCGGGCGCCCGTGCGACCGCCGAGGCCGTGGCGGAGGCCTTCGACTTCAGCAAGCTGATCGGGGTCGTGGGCGCGAGCGGTGACAAGAATGTCCGCGGGCTGCTCGAAGCGTTCGAGCCGATGTTCGCCGAGGTCGTCGTCACGCAGAACTCCAGTCATCGCGCGATGGACGTGGACGAACTGGCCGGGATCGCCGTCGAGGTGTTCGGCGACGAGCGCGTGCAGGTCGAGCCGCGGCTGCCCGACGCCCTGGAGGCCGCGATCACGCTGGCCGAGGAGGACGGCGAGTTCGCGGGCGGCGGTGTGCTCGTCACCGGTTCCGTCATCACCGTGGGTGAGGCCCGACTGCTCCTGGGGAGGGGCTGACTTTCCGTGCGTACGCTCTGTTCTTCCACGCTGATCGGCGAGTTCTTCGTGATCGGCTTCGCCGGGCTCGTGGCCATGAAGGACCCGGACCTGGCCACCTCCACCGTGTGGACGGTCTGCGGGATCGCGATGTTCCTGTCCGTCGCGCTGTGCGGCGTGGTGACCCGGCCGGGCGGCATCGCGCTCGGCTGGGCGCTGCAGATCGCGCTGATCGCGTCGGGCCTGGTCGTGCCGTCGATGTTCTTCCTCGGGGCGATCTTCGCGGCCCTGTGGTGGGCCTCCGTCCACTACGGCCGGAAGATCGACGAGGCGAAGGCACGGTTCGCGGCACAGGCCGCGCAGGCCGACTCCGCCACTCCCGGCGCGGCGTGACTCCACTACACCTGACGTTGCGTAATGGGCGCATGGACACGCCCTGTAACCTCGGGATTGTCGTGAGACGACCGTGAGTCGACCCGCACCATCATGATCAGAAGGAGCCCCGTCGTGACCCAGCGCACCCTCGTCCTGCTCAAGCCCGACGCCGTACGTCGTGGCCTGACCGGCGAGATCATCAGCCGGATCGAGCGCAAGGCCGACTGGCGGATCACCGCGCTGGAGCTGCGCACCCTGGACCAGGACACCCTGGAGCAGCACTACGGCGAGCACAAGGGCAAGGTCTTCTACGAGCCGCTGGTGGAGTTCATGGCCTCCGGTCCCGTCGTCGCCCTGATCGTCGAGGGCGAGCGGGTCATCGAGGGCGTACGCCAGTTGGCCGGTCCGACCGACCCGATCGCCGCCGCCCCCGGCTCCATCCGGGGCGACTTCGGAGTCATCGTGCGCGAGAACCTGATCCACGCCTCGGACTCGGAGGAGTCCGCCGAACGCGAGGTGAAGATCTTCTTCCCCGGGCGCGGCTGAATCTCCATCAGTAACCCACATGCCTGACCAGGGACGGCCGCGTTTTTCCGGCCGTCTCTTGGCATATGCGTGCCGATCGGGGGAACGAGTGCCCCCGTTGGGCCGTCTCCACAAGCGAGGCCGTGCCTCACATGCTGACAATGGCGAAGACCCTCGCGCAGTGTTCGTGATGGCGCGTCTACGATGGAAGCCTTCACGTCACTGCACCCACTTCGCCGACCTGAAAAGCCCTCAAAAGCTCCCAGGAAGGCCAGACGAATCCTGATGGGGAACTCAATGTCGTTCATCGGCCGTGACATGGCTGTCGACCTCGGGACCGCCAACACGCTGGTGTACGTCAGGGGTCGCGGGATCGTACTCAACGAGCCGTCCGTCGTCGCGATCAACACCAACACCGGTGGCATTCTCGCGGTCGGCTCCGAAGCCAAGAAGATGATCGGGCGCACGCCCGGCAACATCGTTGCCGTACGTCCGCTGAAGGACGGTGTCATCGCCGACTTCGAGATCACCGAGCGCATGCTCCGCTACTTCATCCTGAAGATCCACAAGCGGCGCTATCTGGCCCGCCCCCGCGTCGTCGTCTGTGTGCCCTCGGGCATCACGGGCGTCGAGCGCCGTGCCGTCATCGAGGCGTCGTCCCAGGCCGGGGCCCGCCAGGTGCACATCATCGAGGAGCCCATGGCCGCGGCCATCGGTTCCGGCCTGCCGGTCCACGAGGCCACGGGCAACATGGTGGTGGACATCGGCGGCGGCACCACGGAGGTCGCGGTCATCTCGCTCGGTGGCATCGTCACCGCCCAGTCCATCCGCGTCGCGGGCGACGAGTTGGACAACGCGATCATCCAGCACATCAAGAAGGAGTACTCGCTCCTTCTGGGTGAGCGGACGGCTGAGCAGATCAAGATCACGATTGGTTCCGCGTACGACCTCGACGACGACCAGCACACCGAAATCCGTGGCCGGGACCTGGTCTCCGGCCTGCCCAAGACCGTCGTCATCTCGGCGGCCGAAGTCCGCAAGGCGATCGAAGAGCCCGTCAACGCGATCGTCGACGCGGTGAAGACGACCCTCGACAAGTGCCCGCCGGAGCTGTCCGGGGACATCATGGACCGCGGAATCGTTCTGACCGGCGGCGGAGCCCTGCTGCAGGGTCTCGACGAGCGGCTGCGCCGGGAGACCGGCATGCCGATCCACATCGCCGAGGACCCGCTGGACAGCGTGGCGCTCGGCTCCGGAAAGTGCGTCGAGGAGTTCGAGGCGCTCCAGCAGGTGCTGGACGCCCAGCCGCGCAGATGACGTAACGCTTCGATTCCGCCGTACGGGATGATCTCCTCTCGTGCGGCGGATCGTTGATACGGAGGCATAGGCTCCGTCATAAGCCTCCATTCACATCTGACGGGGCCTCCGTACACACACCTGCCTACACACCTGCATACCCGAACCTCTGCACATTTCTATGAGGAAGGCACGGCCGCCGCACGTGAGGGACACACGAGAGAGCCGGCTGCTCCTGGTGCTGCTGATCGCCGTAGCGTTCGCGTTGATCACGGTGGACATCCGGGGAGGGCAGGACTCACCGGTCGACGGAGCCCGCCGGGCCGCGGCCACCGTGTTCGGCCCGATCGAGAACGGTGTGTCGTCCGCCGTCGACCCGGTCGGTGACGCGGTCTCCGCGGTCCGCGACTCCGGTGAGCGGCACGACCGGCTCGCGGTCCTGGAGAAGGAGAACGCGGCCCTCAAGGCGAAGCTCGGCAGCGACGACCGCAACCGCAGCCGCCTGACCCAGCTCGACAAGATGCTGAAGGTGGCCGGCGAGGGCCAGTACGGCATCAAGGGCGCCCAGGTCATCGCGATAGGAGCCGCCCAGAGCTTCTCCTGGACGATCACCATCGACATCGGCGCCAACGACGGCATCAAGCGCGACATGACCGTCCTCAACGGCAACGGCCTGGTCGGGCGCGTGACGACCGTCGGCCCCGACACCGCCACCGTGCTCCTCGCCAACGACCCCGACTTCACCGTCGGCACCCGCATGGAGGGCAACGACGAACTCGGCTTCGCCTCCGGCGAGGGCGACGGCCCGCTGCGCGTCGAACTCCTCAACGGCAAGGCCGAGGTGAAGAAGGGCGACCGGCTGGTCACCTTCGGCTCGCAGGCCGACAAGCCGTTCGTGCCCGGCGTCCCGGTCGGTGTCGTCTCGCGCGTCGACCCCTCCGGCGGCGGCCTGACCCGCACGCTGTACGTCACGCCGTACGTGAACTTCACCAAGCTCGACATCGTCGGCGTCGTCGTGGAAGCCCCGAAGAAGGACCCGCGCGACACGGTCCTGCCCGCGAAGTCCAAGCCGACCCCGATCCCGACGGTGACCGTCACGGCCACCCCGTCCGCGAACGCGCCGGTCGACGGCCAGCAACAGCAGTAGGAGCCCCTCCCCATGCGTGTCAACCGGATCCTGCTCTCCGTGCCGCTGGTCGTCGTCGCCCTCGTGATCCAGGTGAGCGTCCTCGCCCGCCTCCACCTCCCGGGCGCCGTCCCCGACCTGCTGCTCCTCACGGTCCTCGGCCTGGCCATGGTCTACGGCCATGTCGCGGGCGCCCTCATCGGCTTCGGCGCGGGCCTCCTCGCCGACCTCGCCCCGCCCGCCGACCACGCGGCCGGCCGCTACGCCCTCGTCCTGTGCGTCATCGGCTACCTCGCCGGCCTGGCGAAACCGGAGAACGGCCGCCTGAAGTCGGCGACCGGCCCGATGGCCGTCGTGGTCGCCGCCGCGATCGGCGCCACCGTGCTCTACGCCGGTGTCGGCGCCCTCGTCGGCGACACCGCCGCCCGCCATGTGGGCCTGGGCAGCCTGCTGTTCACGGCCGCCCTGTACGACCTGCTGCTCGCCCCGTTCGTCGTCCCCGGCGTCATGGCGCTGGCCCGGCGTGCCGACAACGACCCGCTCGCGGAGACCAACGCCGCCAAGTCGGCCGACATCTCCTCGGGTTGGCTCTCCTCGGGCACCGGCCTGAAGATCGGCGGCCAGCGCGGTGGCCTGCGGATGAAGACGGCTCGCGCGCGGGTGGCCCGGGCCGGGCGCATCAAGGGGGTCAAGCGGCTTTGAGGGCAGGGGAGTTGGCGTACGGCCTCACAGGTAGTTCGTATATGACTCATACACGCATCGACGCGTACACGCACTGAGAGGGGGAGGCAGCACCACATGACCAACGCCCACCCGTCTCCCACCACCACCCTCAAAGGGATGGGCTTCGCCCATGACTAACATTCCCGAGACCGGTCGGACTCCACGGGTTCAGATCAGGCTCGTCGTCATCCAGATTCTCGTCCTCTCCCTCCTCGGCACCCTCGGCGGGCGCCTCTGGTACCTGCAGATCCGTGAGGGCGCCGCGTACCAGAAGGAAGCGTCCGGCAACCACGTCCAGCAGGTCGTCGAGCCCGCGGTGCGCGGCTCGATACTGGACGCGCGCGGTGTGCCGCTCGCCGACAACGAGACCCGGCTCGTGGTCTCCGCCTCCCGCACCGACCTGCTGAAGCAGGCCGACGACGGCAAGGCCGTCCTCACCAAGCTGTCCGGCGTGCTGGGCCTCAAGCCCGCGGACGTCATCCAGAAGGTCCGGCTGTGCGACGCGAAGACCCCGCAGCCCTGCTGGAACGGCTCGCCCTACCAGCCCATCCCGATCACCGACGAGGCCACCGCCAAGCAGGCCCTGCAGATCCGCGAGCGCGCCGAGGACTTCCCCGGCATCACCGCCGAGCCCGAGGCCGTACGGCGCTACGCGGCCCCCGGTGACGCCAACGCGGCCCAGGTCCTCGGCTATCTCTCGCCGGTCACCGACGACGAGATCACCCAGGCCAAGGACTCCGACTCGCCGTATCTGCGCTCCGACCAGGTCGGCCGCTCCGGCCTGGAGCGCGAGTACGACAAGGAGCTGCGTGGCAAGGCCGGCGTCACCCGCTACGAGGTCGACAACCTCGGCCGCGTCATCGGCAAGGCCAACTCCGATGCCGCGCAGCCCGGTTCGAACCTCGTCACCAGCATCGACGCCCGCGTGCAGCGCGTCGCCGAGTACCAGCTCGACAAGGCGATGAAGACCGCCCGCCAGCAGTTCGACAAGATCACCGGCGAGAACTACAAGGCCGACTCCGGTGCCGTGGTCGTGATGGAGGCCAAGACCGGCCGGATCGTCGCCATGGCGTCCGCGCCGACGTACGACCCGAACGTCTGGGTCGGCGGCATCTCCGCCAAGGACTACAAGCAGCTCACCGGCAAGAACTCCGACTACCCGCTGCTGAACCGCGCCATACAGGGTCAGTCGGCGCCCGGTTCGACGTTCAAGGTGGTCTCCACGGCCGCCGCGGTCGAGGCCGGCTACAAGTGGGACGGCGGCTACCCCTGCACGAGTTCGTACTCGGTGGGCGGCCAGGTCTTCAAGAACTTCGAGGGCGAGAACTTCGGCCCCATCTCGCTGGGCCGCGCGCTCGAGGTCTCCTGCGACACCGTCTTCTACGGTCTCGCCGACTCCCAGTGGAAGAAGGACGGCGGCATCAACCCGAAGAAGGGTGAGCCGAAGGACTACTTCTACAAGGCGGCCCACCAGTTCGGCCTCGGCAAGACCACCGGCGTCGACCTTCCCAACGAGGTCACGGGCCGGATCCCGGACCGCAAGTGGAAGCAGGAGACCTGGGAGGCCAACAAGGCCTACTGGTGCAAGACCGGCAAGAAGGGCGGCACGTACGTCCAGCAGATCGCGTACGAGAACTGCCTCGAAGGCAACAAGATGCGCGAGGGCGACTCGATCAACTACTCCATCGGCCAGGGCGACACCCTCGTCACGCCGATCCAGGAGGCCATGATCTACGGCGCCCTCGCCAACGGCGGCACCGAGTACGTCCCGACCATCGGCAAGGCGATCGTCAGCGCCGACGGCAAGACCGTCACGGAGATCAAGCCCAAGGTGAAGGCCAAGCTGCCGATCAGCGCGGCCACCCACAAGGGCATCGACAAGGCCCTCGCGGGCGTGGTCACCAGCGGTACCGCGGCCTGGAAGTTCCAGGGCTGGCCGCAGGACAAGATCGAGCTGCACGCCAAGACGGGTACGGCGGAGGTCTACGGCAAGCAGACCACCTCCTGGTTCGCCACCTACACCAAGGACTACACGGTCGTCATGACGATCGCGCAGGCCGGTACGGGTTCCGGCGCCTCCGGTGAGGCCGTGCGCAACATCTACAACGCGATGTACGGCGTCCAGGCCGACGGTTCCATCGACAAGAAGAAGGCGATGCTGCCCACGCCGCAGACAAGCCTGCCGAAGGTCCGCGCCGACGGCACGATCGCCTCCCCGAAGATCACCGCCGACCCGGCCAAGGAGCTGGAGAAGCAGCAGGAGAAGGCGACCGAGGGCGGCGTCACGCCTGCGGACGACACCCAGCAGCCGGCCATCGCGCCCTCACCGTCCACCACCAACAGCAACACCCGCAGGCGTCCGCGCAGAAGGGGTAGCCGGAGGATGCTCACGTGACCGGCAACAGCTTCTCCGTCTCCGGATACGGGCCCGACCGGGCCGGCTGGACGCGGGTCTTCGCCCGTGACTCGCTGGCCCGCCGGCTGGACTGGCCGATACTGCTGTCGGCGATCGGCCTGTCCCTGATCGGCTCGCTGCTGGTCTTCTCGGCGACCCGCAACCGCACCGAGATCAACCAGGGCGACCAGTACTACTTCCTGATCCGGCACCTGATGAACACCGGCATCGGCATCGCCCTGATGATCGCCGTGATCTGGCTCGGCCACCGCACCCTGCGCGTCGTCGTCCCGTTCCTGTACGGCGCCTCGGTGTTCGGCATCCTGCTGGTGCTCACCCCGCTGGGCTCCACGGTCAACGGCGCGCACTCCTGGATCGTGCTCGGCGGCGGCTTCTCGCTCCAGCCCTCGGAGTTCGTGAAGATCACGATCATCCTGGGCATGGCGATGATCCTCGCCGCCCGGGTCGACGCGGGCGACAAGCCCCACCCCGACCACCGCACGGTCCTCCAGGCCCTGGGCCTCGCCTCGGTGCCGATGATGATCGTCATGCTGATGCCCGACCTCGGCTCGGTCATGGTCATGGTCATCATCGTGCTCGGCGTGCTGCTGGCCTCCGGCGCCCCGAACCGCTGGATCTTCGGCCTGCTCGGCGCGGGCGTCCTGGGCGCGATCGCCGTGTGGCAGCTGCACTTCCTGGACGAGTACCAGATCGCCCGCTTCGCGGCCTTCGCCAACCCGAGCCTCGACCCGGCCGGCGTCGGCTACAACACCAACCAGGCCCGCATCGCGATCGGCTCCGGCGGCCTCACCGGCGAGGGCCTGTTCCACGGCTCCCAGACGACGGGCCAGTTCGTCCCCGAGCAGCAGACAGACTTCGTCTTCACCGTCGCGGGCGAGGAGTTGGGCTTCGTGGGCGCGGGCCTGATCCTCGTCCTCCTCGGCGTGGTCCTGTGGCGCGCCTGCCGCATCGCCCGCGACTCGACCGAGCTCTACGGCACGATCGTCGCCGCCGGGATCGTCGCCTGGTTCGCCTTCCAGGCCTTCGAGAACGTCGGCATGACCCTCGGCATCATGCCGGTCACCGGCCTGCCACTGCCCTTCGTGTCGTACGGCGGAACGTCGATGTTCGCGGTGTGGCTCGCGGTGGGGCTGTTGCAGTCGATCCGGGTGCAGCGCCCCATGTCCGCCTGACCGCCGCCGTTGCATGGGGCGCTACCTGCATGTTCACCCGGGTTTCCCTCGGGTTCATGTGGGTTGCCCCCTGCCGTTCCGCCTCGTGGGCAACTAGATTCAGGTCATGGCGGACACAAAGCGCGAGATCGAGCGTAAGTACGAGTCCGACGAGAGCGGTCTGCCCGATCTGACCGGCGTCGCCGGGGTGCAGGCCGTCATCGACAAGGGCGTCGCGCATCTGGACGCCGTCTACTACGACACCGCCGACGAACGCCTCGCCGCCGCCGCACTGACCCTGCGCCGCCGCACCGGCGGTTCCGACGCGGGCTGGCACCTCAAGGTGCCGGTCGCGCCCGGCGTCCGCGACGAGATCCGGGAACCGCTCTCCGACACCGTGCCGGACAGCCTCGCCGCGCTGGTCCGCTCCCGCGTCCGCGAGGCCGAGCTGCGGCCCCTGGTCCGGCTGCGCTCCGACCGCGACGTACGGCACCTCGTGGACGCGGACGGCGCGCTGCTCGCCGAGGTCAGCGTGGACGCCGTGCGCGCGGAGCGCCTGACCGACGGCGGTGGCACCGCCCAGTGGACCGAGATCGAGGTCGAACTCGCCGACGACGGCGACCCGGACTTCCTCGACCAGGTGGAGAAACGGTTGCGCAAGGCGGGCGTACGACCGTCGTTGTCCGCGTCGAAGCTGGCGCGGGCGATGGCGGAGACGTCCCGCCGGTCGGGGTCGGGAAATCCATCGGGGTCGGGAAACTCGTCGGGGTCGGGAAAAAAGAAGCGCAAGGCGCCGCCCGTGCCCGAGGAGCCCGCGGCTGCGGTCACCGCCGGCGACCATGTCCTCGCCTACGTCCGCGCCCAGCGCGACGCGATCCTCGAACTCGACCCCGCCGTACGGCAGGACGCGTACGACTCCGTGCACCGCATGCGCGTCGCCACCCGTCGGCTGCGCAGCGCCTTCCGCTCCTACGGCAAGGTCCTCGACCGTACGGTCACCGACCCGATCGGCGATGAACTGAAGTGGCTGGCGGGCGAGTTGGGCGTGGACCGCGACCGGGAAGTGGTCACCGAACGCCTGACGACGGTCCTCGGCGAACTGCCCGACACCCTGATCTCCGGCCCGATCCGCACCCGCCTGGACACCTGGGCGAACGCCCGGCGCGGCGGATCACGCGGCCGACTGATCGGCGTCCTGGACTCCCCGCGCTACCTCGCGCTCCTCGACACCCTGGACGCGGTGATCGCCGACCCGCCCCTCCTGGAGGCCGCGGCCGGCGACCCGTCCAAGGTGATCGGCAAGGCCGTACGCAAGGACTTCGGAAAGGTCTCCGCGCTCGTCGAGGAGGCGATCGAGGCGCCGCCGGGCCCGGACCGCGACTTCGCCCTGCACGAGGCCCGCAAGAGGGCCAAGCGCACCCGGTACGCGGCGGAGGCGGCGACTCCGCCCCTGGGCACCCCGGCCCGCACGCTCGCCAAGTCCATGAAGTCGCTGACCAGCCTGCTCGGCGAGCACCAGGACAGCGTCATGGTCCGCGAGATCCTGCGCGAGCTGTCCGCGGTGGCGCACGCGGTGGGGGAGAGCTCGTTCACGTACGGGGTGCTGCACGGGCGGGAGGAGCAGCGGGCGGCGGGGGTGGAGGCGGCGTTGCCGGGGGCGTGGGAGGAGATCGTGGCGGAGGGATCCGTCCAGGTGTGACCGCTGGTGCGTACGGGTGAGGTCCGGGATCGCGTTAGTCTGGATGGTCACCCGTCCGTTCAGTCCCGCTCACGAAGGTTCGCGAGATGCCTGCCGAAGTCGCTGCGGCCGCAGAGTCCGTGTTTCCGCAGCTCGAAGCCCTGCTCCCGCAGGTGCAGAAGCCGATCCAGTACGTCGGCGGCGAGCTCAACTCCACGGTCAAGCCGTGGGAGTCGTGCGATGTCCGCTGGGCGCTGATGTACCCGGACGCGTACGAGGTCGGCCTGCCCAACCAGGGCGTCATGATCCTCTACGAGGTCCTGAACGAGCAGGAGGGCGTCCTCGCCGAGCGCACGTACAGCGTGTGGCCGGACCTGGAGGCACTGATGCGGGAGCACAAGGTCCCGCAGTTCACGGTCGACAGCCACCGCCCGGTGGGCGCGTTCGACGTGTTCGGTCTCTCCTTCTCCACCGAACTCGGCTACACGAACATGCTCACCGCCCTGGACCTGGCGGGCATCCCGCTGGAGTCGAAGAACCGGACGCTCGACGACCCGATCGTGCTGGCCGGCGGCCACGCGGCCTTCAACCCCGAGCCGATCGCGGACTTCATCGACGCGGTGATCATCGGCGACGGCGAACAGGCCGTACTCGACATGACGAAGATCATCCGAGTCTGGAAGGCGGAGGGCCGCCCCGGCGGCCGCGAGGAGGTCCTCTTCCGCCTGGCGAAGACGGGTTCGGTCTACATCCCGGCCTTCTACGACGTCGAGTACCTGCCGGACCACCGCATCGCGCGGGTCGTACCGAACAAGAGCGGTGTCCCGTGGCGGGTGAGCAAGCACACGGTGATGGACCTGGACGAGTGGCCGTACCCGAAGCAGCCGCTGGTGCCGCTGGCGGAGACGGTCCACGAGCGCATGTCGGTCGAGATCTTCCGCGGCTGCACACGCGGCTGCCGCTTCTGCCAGGCAGGCATGATCACCCGCCCGGTCCGTGAACGCTCCATCACGGGCATCGGCGAGATGGTCGAGAAGGGCCTCAAGGCGACGGGCTTCGAGGAGGTAGGCCTGCTGTCGCTGTCGTCGGCGGACCACTCGGAGATCGGCGAGATCGCGAAGGGCCTGGCGGACCGCTACACGGAGGACAAGGTAGGCCTGTCCCTCCCGTCCACCCGCGTGGACGCGTTCAACGTGGACCTGGCGAACGAGCTGACGCGCAACGGCCGACGCTCGGGCCTGACCTTCGCGCCGGAGGGCGGCTCGGAACGCCTCCGCAAGGTCATCAACAAGATGGTGTCGGAGGAAGACCTCATCCGCACGGTCTCGACGGCGTACGGCAACGGCTGGCGCCAGGTGAAGCTGTACTTCATGTGCGGCCTCCCGACCGAGACCGACGAGGACGTTCTACAGATCGCCGACATGGCGATGAAGGTGATCGCCGAGGGCCGCAAGGTCTCCGGCCAGAACGACATCCGCTGCACGGTCTCGATCGGCGGCTTCGTCCCCAAGCCGCACACCCCCTTCCAGTGGGCCCCGCAGCTCTCGGCGGCGGAGACGGACGCGCGTCTCGGGAAACTCCGGGACAAGATCCGCGGCGACAAGAAGTACGGCCGCTCGATCGGCTTCCGCTACCACGACGGCAAGCCCGGCATCGTCGAGGGCCTGCTGTCGCGGGGCGACCGCCGGATCGGCGCGGTCATCCGCGCGGTCTACGAGGACGGCGGCCGCTTCGACGGCTGGCGCGAGCACTTCTCCTACGACCGCTGGATGCGCTGCGCCGAGAAGACGCTGCCCGCGTTCGGCGTCGACGTCGACTGGTACACGACCCGCGAGAAGACGTACGAGGAGGTCCTGCCCTGGGACCACCTGGACTCGGGCCTGGACAAGGACTGGCTCTGGGAGGACTGGCAGGACGCCCTCGACGAGACAGAGGTCGAGGACTGCCGGTGGACACCGTGCTTCGACTGCGGGGTGTGTCCGCAGATGGACACGTCCATTCAAATCGGGCCCACGGGCAAGAAGTTGCTCCCGCTGACCGTGAAGCAGCCTGCGGGGAGTGGGCACACGCACTGAGCGGGCGCGTCGGTCAACTGACGGGGTCCGAGGGGCCGTAGGCCGCGGCGATGTCCTTGGACCCCGCCCACCGGCTGTAGGTGGGGGACTGGGGCCAGCCCTCGGGGGAGTCCTGCCATTCCTCCTGGCGGCCGTACGGCAGTAGGTCGATCAGGGCGAAGCTGTGGCTGAGCTGCTCGGTGCCCCGGCCGTTGGTGTGCCAGGTGCGGTAGACGGTGTCGCCGTCGCGCAGGAAGACGTTGACCGCGAATCCGCCGTCGGGCGGCGCGCCGACGTCGGTGCCGAAGGGGCTGTTCGCGGTCGAGTACCAGGGCATCCGGTTGCCCACCCGGTGCTTGTAGGCGAGGGCCTCGTCGATCGGGCCCTGGGTGACGATGACGAACCGGGCGTCGTAGTTGTCGAGGAACTCCAGGCGGGTGTACTGCGAGGTGAATCCGGTGCAGCCGGGGCACTGCCATTCTTTGCCGGCGAACCACATGTGGCTGTAGATGATCAACTGCCGCTTGCCGTCGAAGACTTCCGCCAGCCGGACGGGGCCGTCCTCGCCGTCGAGGGTGTAGTCGGGCATCTCGACCATCGGCAGGCGACGCCGTTCGGCGGCGATGGCGTCGAGTTCACGGGTCGCGGCCTTTTCGCGGGCGCGGAGGGATGCGAGCTGGTTCTCCCACGTTGCGGTGTCCACGACGGGGGGTAGGGCGTCGGCGGTCGTCATTGGTTCCTCGTTCCTCACGGAGCTTGTGGGCGTGGCTGTGCCCTTGTGCGGGGGTAGACCTCGTCGGGCTCCGGAACTCATCGGTCGGGCGGCGGTTCGGGCCGGCGTCTCGACGTGAGGGTGGGAGGGCGTGAGCGGCATGGGGGGAAGCATCTGGCGTGTCCGGCGTGTCCGGCGATCAGGCTGTCATGAGGTTTCTGGCCTCGATCCAGGACGGTGACCTTTGTCAGGGGACAGCCGTGGCCGTTTCCCGGTCCGAGATGTCGGTGGTCCTGGACGGCTTCGCCGGTCAACCGCTCGGGGTGGTGGGGCCGTTGGACGGTTCCTGGGTTCGGAGCCTCGCTGACGTTGCCGTGGTCGGGCGGAGGATCAGCGGTGAGGTGGTCGCCGTGGATCTGGAGGCGGGGCGGGTGCGGATGACGATGGCGGCTACCGAGAATGTGGACGAGGGACCCGCCCATCCGATCTGTCCCGGCGTCGGGTTCATCACGTATCCCGAACTCTCCTAGAAGCGTTTCGAGGCGGTCACCGAGGTCGTCGAGGGTATCGCGGTGGGCCGGACACTGCCTGGGCGGGTGACCAAGGTGGTTCCGTTCGGTTTCTTCGTCCGGTCGCGGGCGGGATCGGGGGCCTGCTGCCGCTGCGTGAGTTCGAGTCGGCGCGAGGGGTCGTTCCGGAGCCGGAGGATGTCCTGCGGGTGGGTGACGAGATCTCCGTGAGCGTCCTGGAGATCGACCGGGATCGACGCAGGCTGACCTTGTCCCGACGGTCGGGGTGAAGGTCGGGTCGTGGCCCGGCGATCTCGACAGAAAGAGCAGTCGTCCTCCACCTGGCCTTCGTGACAGGGTTCGGGTGTGACGACGTTGTTCCTGACGGTCGGCCTGCCAGGGGCCGGAAAGACCACGAGGGCCCGGCAGTTGGCCAAGGAGCACAGCGCGCTGCGGCTGACGCCGGACGAGTGGATGCTCCCGCTGTTCGGTGATCCGCAGCCGGCCGGGAAGCGCGATGTGCTCGAAGGACGGCTGCTGTGCCTGGGGCTGGAGGCGCTGAAGCTGGGAACGAACGTGGTCCTGGATTTCGGCTGCTGGTCTCGTGACGAGAGGTCCGCGATCCGCTGGTTGGTGATGTCTGTGGGCGCGTCCTGTCAACTGGTGTACGTGCCGGTGGACCAAGAGACCCAACGGGCTCGGATCGCCCATCGCCGGTCGACTGTCCCCGATCAGACCTTCGCGATGAGCGAGACGGACCTCCTGCACTGGCGGACGCTGTTCGAGGAGCCCGACGCCACGGAACTTGATGGACATGTGGTGGGAGGTCCGCCTCCTGGGTGGTCAGGATGGCTGGAGTGGGCCGCCGATCGATGGCCGTCGCTCGTGTGACTGTCCGGCCGGTGTCGGTGTCGGTGCGGACCAGTGGGGGCGCACTTGGACACTTCGGCAATGTAGCCGTGCCAGGCGTACCAGCTGTGCCAGGAGTGCCGGGCCCGGAGAGGTCCGCCGGACAGGCTCTGGGCAACAGGGCGCCTGGCTCTGGGAGGCCGCGCGGGTTCGGTAACGCTGTTCCCGGCTGGGCATATTGGCGCCGGCTCTGTGACGCCACGCCGGTTCACCAACACCGCACCTGGCCGGGCGTATTGGCGCCGGTTCTGCACATAAGCGCCGGCTCTGCGACGCCACGCGGGTTCAGCAACACCGCTCCCGGCTGGGCATGTTGACCCCTGGTCGGCATATCGACCCGGGCTCTGCGACGCCGACGCTGATTCGGCAACGCCGTCCCGGCTGCGTGGCGGCGCACCGGCTGCGGCTCTGTGCTGGTTCCGCTATGCCATGCCGGCTGGGTGGCACGGGACTTGGTTCTCGGACGTGACCTGGCTGCGGCGCCGTGCTGGTGTCGCTATGCCATGTCGGCTGGGCTGCACCGCACTTGGCTCTGCGGCGCCACACCGGTCCGGCCCACCGCACCCGGCTCGGCATGCCGTACCTGACTCCGTGACGGCGCCCCTGGCCCCGTAACACTGCCTCGTCCCCCCGCCCGCCCAAGCTCAGCCGTCCTGCCCCACCGGCGAGGCCAGCCACACGCCAACCCCCGCCAACGTCCCCTCCCCGGAGTCCGATTCCACGTCGCGTGCCAGGTCGGCGATCGTGACGGAGCGGAGGGCTTCCCGGCGGGCCGACTCGGCCGCGGCCATCGTGCGGGAGATCGCGCACGGCGTCGTACAGGCTTCGGGTGGGGTGGCCATCGGGCCGCGTTGGCGGATCTCCGTGCAGACGAAGGCCGGGTCGGGGCCGTCGATCGCCTCGACGACATCGAGCACCGTGATTGTCGCCGGGGAGCGGGTCAGGACGTAGCCGCCCGACTTTCCCTGTACCGAGCGGACCAGGCCGGAGCGGGAGAGGGCCTGGAGTTGTTTGGCGAGGTACGTCGGTGACACGTCGTGGAACTCGGCCAGGCGTGCGGCCGGGACCGGGGCCTGGGTCGAGGTCAGGACAACGCAGCAGTGCAGGGCCCACTCGACTCCGCCGGACATCTTCACTCCCTCATTTTACTCAGACTCCCGTTGACTCGGACATTGAATGTCCGGGTATTATCTCGGATGGAAAGTGTCCGAGTTTCGAGCCGGGATGCCGCTAGAGGTGCGTACCGGTAGATATCGGACGTCGGTCGTCTACGGAAGGCGTAGGTCATGAACATCGCAGTCATCGGCGGAACCGGGCTGATCGGGTCGCAGGTCGTGCGGAACCTGAACGCGGCCGGGCATCGGGCCGTGCCCCACTCCCAGTCCACGGGCGTGGACATCATCACTGGTCAAGGGCTGGAGGAGGCCGTCTCGGGCGCCGAGGTCGTCGTCAATCTGACGAACTCACCGACCTTCGACGATGCCTCGATCGGCTTCTTCCAGGCGTCGATGGACAACCTGCTCGCCGCGAGCGAGAAGGGCGGGGTCGGACACTTCGTCATTCTGTCCATCGTCGGTGTGGACCAGGTGCCGGGACTCGACTACTACCGGGCGAAGGTCCTCCAGGAGGATCTCCTCAAGGGCGGACCGGTCCCGTACTCCATCGTCCGCGCCACGCAGTTCATGGAGTTCATGGACGCGACCCTCGCCATGACCACCGACGGCGACACCGTCCGGCTGCCGCGTACGCCGATCCAGCCGATCGCCGCCGCCGAGGTCGCCGCCGTCGTCGCCGAGGTCGCCGCGGGCGCCCCGCTGAACGGCGTCCTCGACATCAGCGGCCCGGACGTCTACCCCCTCGACGAACTCGGCCGCCTCACCCTGACCGCCAAGGGTCGCGCGGGCTCCGTGGTCACCGACGACGCGGCCGGCATGTTCGCCGTCGTCCCCGGTGACGTCCTCACCGCCCCGGACGGCGCCCGTATCACCGCCACCCACTACACGGACTGGCTCGCCGGGCGGTAACTCGCTTACGGCAGCGGTGCCTTCGGGCTTCCAGCCGCGTGCAGGGACCCCAGCCGAGCCAGTGACACGGCGTCCTCCGTGTCCGGCTCGGCCGTGCCGACCAGCAGGCACTGGCCGGGGGCGCTCTGCACGTCGAACGTCTGGTACGTGAGCGTGAGGCGGCCCACGTCCGGGTGGTTGAAGGTCTTGGACTGGCGGCCGGGGCGGCTGACGCTGTGGTGCTGCCACAGCGCGGCGAACTCCTCGCTCCCGCCGAGGAGTTCGGCGATCAGGGAGTTGAGCTCGCGGTCCTCCCGGTCGTGTCCCGTCGCCAGGCGCAGCGCCTCGGCCGAGCAGCGGGCCACGTGCTGCCAGTCGGCGAAGAGGTCCCGGGCCGCCGGGTCCAGGAAGAGCGTGCGGACCATTCTGCGGCGGTCGCCCAGGGGCGCCAGGAGCGCGTCGGCCAGAGGGTTCGACGCGAGGACCTCCAGGCGCCGGTTGATGATGTACGCCGCCGCCGTCGGGAACGCGTGCAGGAGCTGGAGTAGCGCCGGGTCCACCGCGTCGGACGGCTCGGCGGGGACGGGCCTCGGGACCAGGCCGGCCAGCCGGTACGCGTGCCAGCGGGCGTCCGTGTCGAGGCGCAGGGCGCGGGCGATGGCGTCGACCACCTGGCCGGAGGGACTGCGTTCCCGGCCCTGCTCCAGCCGGGCGTAGTAGTCGGCGCTGACCCCGGCCAGCACGGCGACCTCCTCCCGCCGCAGCCCGGCCACCCGACGCGCCCCCGAACCGGGAAAACCCACCTCCGCCGGAGTCAGCCGGGAACGCCGCGCACGCAGGAAACCACCGAGCGCGTAACCGTCCGTACCGTCCATTCCTCAACCCTACGGCGCCCTCCCGCTTCCTAGGAGTGGCGCACCCCGGAAGCCCCGTCCTGCCTCATCGGACCGATCCCGCCGATGCTCGGAAGAAACGACACGACACGAACGACACGGTGGATCACCGCCGTGCGATCGGCTTCTCCGAAGGGCTCCTCATGACCGCCACCACCGTCCGGTCCACCTCCCGTACCGGCCCCCGTACCGCCAAGACCGTCCTGGTCACCGGCGCGAGCAGCGGTATCGGCGAGGCCACGGCCAGGTTGCTGGCCGGGGCGGGGCACCGGGTGATGCTCGGCGCCCGGCGCGCCGACCGCCTCGCCGCCCTGACCAAGGAGATCCGCGCGGACGGCGGCACGGCCGACCACCGCGAGCTGGACGTGACCGACCTGGAGAGCGTGCAGGCCTTCGTCCGGGCCGCGCAGGAGTCGTACGGACGGATCGACGTGCTCGTCAACAACGCGGGCGTGATGCCCCTGGCGATGCTGGAGGCCCTCAAGGTCGACGAGTGGAACCGCATGATCGACGTGAACATCCGCGGTGTGCTGCACGGCATCGCCGCGGTGCTGCCCGTGATGCGCGAGCAGGGCGCGGGACACATCGTGAACGTCGCCTCCGTCTCCGGGCACCGCGTCGACCCCACCGCGGCCGTCTACTGCGCCACCAAGTACGCGGTCCGCGCCATCTCCGAAGGGCTACGGCAGGAGAGCCGCGACCTGCGCGTCACCGTGGTCAGCCCCGGCCTCACCCGCAGCGAACTGACCGACAGCATCAGCGACTTGGGCATGCGCGCGGCCACCGAGGACATGATGGGCATCGCGATCCCGGCCACCGCGATCGGTGAGGCGATCGTCTACGCCGTCAACCAGCCCGCGGACGTCGATGTCAACGAGATCGTCATCAGGCCGACGGCGCAGGGCTGAACTCCCGGCCGGGCTAGGGCAGTTGGCTGCGGGTCGGCGAAGCCGAGGCCGAGGGCGAAGTCGAAGTCGAAGTCGAAGTCGAAGGCGAAGGCGACGGTGGTGGGTAACTCGGGTGCAGAGAAGCGGAGAGCGGGGCCAGCCCGGAGCACAACGACGTGGGGAACGCGGGCTCCGCACGCTGGACAACCTTGCAGCCGCCGGCCGCGCTTGAGGTGATCGGTGCCCAACCGGCGGGCTTCGCACGGAAGAACCAGCGGTCGCCGAGCCGGGAGGCACAGCCGGCCGGGGACGCGGTCGTATCGCCGCAGACCGGGCCCGTACGCCAGGAGAAGTCGAGGACCAGCCACTTGCCGTCGCAGTGTTCCGCGTCGCGGTAGGTGTGCGCGGGGACGTCGGCGGCGATCTCCGCCTGTTCGTAGGAGGCGGTGGTGCAGCCGGTGGCCGGCGGGTGGCAGCCGAGTTCCCCGCACAGCCGCAGCGCGGGCAACTTGGCGCCGTCGGTGGTGAATTGGTTGTCGTAGTCGACGACCAGTCTCTGCTTGCCCAAGGGGGCGGGCAGCCGGACTCGCGTCGAGGCCGTACGTTCCCCGGTGCATCCGGAGTGCCTGTCCCCCGAGGGTGAGGAGAAGGTGATCTGGACCCACACGGTGTTGTTCGCGGAGTCGGTGACCGCGGCCTTGAGCGCCCGCACGCACGGCTGCTTGCCGTCGGGCACCCGGACGCTCACGGTCAACGTGCGCTGGTCGTCGGCCAGTTGGGCCCCCGTGACCCTGGAGGGCGACGCCAGGGTCCAGGGGAGCGACCCGGTCGGCGTCGCTCCGTCCGTGCTGCCCGCGACCCGCGTCCCGCAGGCGCTGAGAAGCAGTACGGCGGCTAGGGCGCAGAGGGCGGCCAGCACTGCCGCCCCGCGTGTTCTGACTGGTCCCACGAACGCTCAATCCCCCCGGATCGCACCGACGTCGACTCCGTCCCGTCAAGCACGGAGTCAAGTACAGGCCTCAAGTACGCCCACCAATATAGGGAGTTCAGCTACAGGAAGTTCAGCGCGCGGCCACCCAGTCCGCCACCGTCGTCACCTCGGCCTGCATCGGGAACACCTTCTCCGTGAGGACGCGGTGGACCTCCGGGTCGTTGTCGAGGCAGCCGTCGGACAGGACGGTGAGGGTGAAGTCCAGGTCGGCGGCCTGGCGCAGGGTGGACAGGACGACGCCGCTCGTGGCGATGCCGGTCAGGACCAGGTGGTCGATGTCGTTCGCCCGCAGCACCATGTCGAGGTCGCTGCCCGCGAACGCGCTGACCCGGCGCTTGGTGACGACGATGTCGCCGGGCCCGGGGGCCACGTCCGGGTGAATGTCGTTGGCCTGGGCCGCGGCGGCCGACGCGGGAGCGCCCGCGAGCCTGCCGAACAGCTTGTTGCGCGGGCTGATCTCCGGGGCGCCGGGGCGGAATCCGACGGTCACGTAGATCACGCGGACACCGTTCGCGCGGGCCGTGTCGATCGCCTTGCGCAGGCGCGGCAGATAGGCCGGGTCGGGGTAACGGTCCACGATCATGCGCTGGACGTCCATGACGAGGAGGGCTTGCTCGGACACGCCGGTCCTTCCGCGAGCTGAGTGCTCGGTCGCTGAGTCATCAGGTAATTACTTGCCTCACGTAACTATGCCCTGTGATCACCCGGCCCGGGTTCGACCGCATGATGTTGCCCAACTCCCCGGTTCCTGAGCCGGGATGAGGAATTCCCTCAGGTCCGGGCCAGCCTCGCCGAGACGCCGAGTCACCACCTGTCCGCGCCCCGGGCGATCCCCGCCTACGCCCGCCGCGGCTTCGCCTCCTCGCCCCGGCTCCTGCACACCCGTGTCCGCAGTGGCGACCCCTACCCTTGACCGATGCCTGAACTGATCCCGCCCGACGCCCGGTTCCGGGTCTCCTTCCTGGACGCCGTGCACGAGCACATCGTCGAGGACGACTTCTTCGGCGGCACCCTCGCGCGTGAACTCCGGGAGCACGGCGGCACCTGGAACCGGCCGGCCGGGTTCGCGCGGTACGTGGCGGCGGTGCGCGAGGAGGAGTTGGAGGACGGGCGACGCCCCGAGGGCTTCGTGCCGAGCACCTGGTACTGGTACGTCGACGGCGACACCTACCTCGGCCGGATCCAGATACGGCACCGCCTCACTCCGTGGCTCCTCGACTACGGCGGCCACATCGGCTACGGCGTCCGGCCGGCCCACCGTCGCCGCGGGCACGCGACCGGGATGCTCCGTGACGTGCTGCCGTACGCTCGTGAACTCGGCCTGGATCCGGTCCTCGTGACCTGTGACGCCACCAACATCGCGTCCCGCAAGGTGATCGAGGCCGGCGGCGGGAAGTTCGAGGACGAGCGGGACGGGAAATTGCGGTACTGGATCCGGACCCGGACGGGGAGCTGAGGCGTCTTGCCCGGTATGGACGCCCCCAGGAAATTCGAGAAGCCGCCCGCGCGGCCGTCGCCGCAGCCGCCCGAGGGATGTCTCGCCGTCGCGATCCGCGTCCCGGTGCGGATCGTCGTGCTCGTGCTGGTCGTGCCGGTCCGGTTGGTGTGGGACGCGCTGGTGGTCGGCGGACGGTTCCTGTACCGGACCGTGCTGCGGCCGGTGGGGCGCGCGGTGTTCGTGTGGCCGTGGGTGGCGCTGTGGCGGTACGGCGTCGTGCCGCTCGCCAAGGCGCTCGCATGGCTCACCCACCTCCTTGTCCTTGTGCCGCTCGGCTGGTTGTACCGGTACGTGCTCACCCCGCTCGGGCACGGCCTCGCCTGGAGCGCCCGGCGGATCGGGGGCGGGCTGGCGTGGGTCTACGCGCGCGTGCTCACTCCCGTCGGGCACGCGTGCGCGTGGGTCGCGGGCGGAGCGGCCGCAGGTGTGGCGTGGGTCGTCGGCGGGGTGGCCGCCGGTGTGGCCTGGCTCGGGCGGTATCTGCTCGTCCTGCCCGCCGGGTGGCTGTACGCCTGGATCCTCACGCCGATCGGGCACGCGGTCGCCTGGTGCGGGCGGGGACTCCTGTGGCTGCTGAGCGCGATCGGCACGGGAATCGGTGTCGCCCTGTACTGGACGGCCCGGATTCTGCTCGTGCTGCCCGCCGTCGCCCTGTGGCGCTGGGTGCTGACACCGGTCGGTCGGGTGCTCGTCGTCGTCGGGCGGGAGGTGCGGGACGCCCTCGGGCACGCCTGGCGGATCGCCGGGCACATCTCGCTCGCCGTGGGGCGGGCGCTCGGGACCCTCTTGCGGTGGATCTTCGTGGAGCCGGTGAGCTGGGTCTACCGGACCGTGCTCACCCCGGTCGGACACGTCGTACGGGACCTGGTGCTGCGGCCCGTCGCCGAGGCCGCGCGCGCTGTGGGGAGGGTCACCCGGCAGGTGCTGACCGCCGCGCGCGAGTCCGCCCGGCAGGCGCGCGCCGACTTCAGGCGGCTGGTCTTCGGCGAGCCCCGGCAGCCCGAGCCGGTGGAGCTGCGGGAACCGATGGGCGACGACACACGTACTCTTGGTAGAAGTACGACCGTTCTCACGAAGGACTAGGACACTGGGCAAGCGACAGCCCGAAGGCCCGCCGCCCGCACCCGCGGTGCAGCGCATCCGACTGCGCTACACCAAGCGCGGCCGCCTCCGGTTCACCAGCCACCGTGACTTCCAGCGCGCCTTCGAGCGTGCGCTGCGCCGCGCCGAGGTGCCGATGGCGTACTCGGCGGGGTTCACGCCGCATCCGAAGGTGTCGTACGCCAATGCCGCACCCACCGGCACGGGCAGTGAGGCGGAATACCTGGAGATCGCGCTCACCGCCGAGCGCGACCCCGACAAGCTGCGCGAGCTGCTCGACGAGTCGATGCCCGTCGGGCTCGACATCATCGACGCGGTCGAGGCCCGGACCTCCGGGCTCGCCGACCGGCTCACGGCTTCCGTGTGGGAGCTGCGGCTCGACGGGGTGGCGCCCGAGGACGCCGAGCGCGCGGTGGCCGCGTTCAACGCGGCCGAGAGCGTCGAGGTCCAGCGCATGGCCAAGAACGGCATGCGGACGTTCGACGCCCGCCCCGCCGTAGCGCATCTCGAGACGATCAGTCCACAGGCTGATAGGCCTACCGACCAGGCCTGTGCGATACTGCGGCTGGTTGTTCGGCACGTGACGCCTGCCGTTCGACCCGACGACGTCCTGTCCGGTCTTCGCGCCGTGGCCGACCTGGCGCCGCCGGTCGCCGCAGCGGTGACCAGGCTGGCGCAGGGGCTGTTCGATGAAGAGACCGGCACGGTGACCGACCCGCTCGCGCCCGACCGCGAGGCAGCAGTGACCGGGAATCACACGGTCGCCGAAGCTGCCGCCGCGAAGGCGCCGGCGTAGGGAAGGTTCCGCGTAGGGACCGATGTCGTAGCGCCGCCCTCGGACTCGGGAGCCACCTGGGTCGGGCAGCGCACCGACCACAAGACTTTCGCCAGGCCGTCCGCATCTGGGCGTACGGAACCGGCGAGACAGGACACAGAGAGCTCCCGTGCGGCGCCCGCGCCCCGGACGGCGGCACCGCGCAACGCGCGAGCCGCGGACGTCACCGGCATCCCTGCCGGACCAGGCGCGGCGCCCGGGAGCCTGACGGGAGAAACCCCCGCATGCTCGAACCGACCGAACCCGCAGAGGGTTCCGAACTCAACACCCCGAGCGACACGCTGCCGCCGCGCCGTAGGCGCCGCGCCGCGTCTCGACCCGCGGGACCGCCGGCCGCCCCCGAGGGCGCCGTCGAGAACAGCGCTCCGGCCATACCGGCCGAGGTCAGCGAAGCAGAAGAGAAGAGCGGGGCCGACGAGAGCGTCGACGCGCCCGCTGCCGTAGCAACACCTGTGGCGGAAGAGGCCGCGCCCGCCGGGCGTGCGCGTCGGCGTGCCACTCGGCGGGTGTCAGCGCCCGCCGGTGCGCCCGAGGCGAGTGAGGTGCCCGAGGCGGCCGGGATCGTGGTGCTGGCCGTTGCCGCCGCCTCGCCTGCCGCCGTCGAGGAGACCGCGCCGCCCGTGGAGTCCGACGGGGATGCCGCTCCGCCGCGTACCCGCCGTCGCGCCACGCGCCGGGTCACCGCGCCCGAGACCGTCGCCCCGGCTGCCGTGGCCGAGCCGGTGGAGGAGCCCGAGGCCGCGCCCGTCGTCGCCGAGGCGCCCGCCGTCGTAGAACCCGTCGTGGCCGAAGAGGCTGCTGCGCCCGCTGGGCGTACGCGTCGGCGTGCCACCCGGAAGGTGTCCGCACCCGCTGGTGCGCCCGAGGCGAGTGACGTGCCCGAGGCCGCCGAGAGCGTTGCAGTGACCGAAGAAGTGACCGAAGGTTCCGCGGCTGCCGTGTCCGATGAGGATGCCGCGCCGCGCCGGAGCCGTCGTCGCGCCACGCGCCGTGTGTCCGCGCCTGCCGGGACGCCCGTGGGCGAGGAGGCCCCTGTGAACGACGAGACCCCCGCGGACACCGCGGAGACGAACACCGCCGCCGAGGTTCCCGCCGAGGACTCGGGGCCGCGACGTCGGCGCCGGTCCGTGCGGACCGCTGCCGGCGGGTTCTCCGCGCCCGCGCCCAAGAACGGGAACAGTGCCGAGGACGAGGACGGTCCGCGTCGGCCGCGGCGGCCCGCTGTCGCCGTGTTCCAGGCGCCCGTCTTCACCGAGCCGATGTTCCAGACCCCGGAGCGCGCCGCGGCTGCCGCTGCCGCCGAGGCCGTGGAGGACGACGAGGAAGAAGTCGTCGTCGCCGAGCCCGTGGCCGTGGAGGTCGTCGAGGAGGAGACCGGCGGACGTCGTCGGCGTCGTCGCCGGGGTGCCGCCTTCGAGGCCGAGCCCGATGCGCCCGCCGTCGTCGAGGCTGTCGTGGTCGAGGAGGAGCCCGAAGAGGCCGACGAGGCCGAGGACTCCGCCGACGGTGACGAGGCCGAGGAGACCGGTTCGCGCCGCCGCCGTCGCCGTGGTGGCCGGCGTCGTCGCCGTGGCGAGTCCGCCACCGGTGAGGACGAGGGCGAGGACGGCGAGGAGTACGCCGCCGAGCAGGTCGCCCAGGATGCCGAGGACACCGCCGAGCAGGTCGAGGAGGACGCCGAGGAGGCTGACGACGACCAGGGCGGTTCCGGGTCGAGCAGCAGCCGTCGCCGGCGCCGTCGGCGTCGTCGCGCCGGTGACTCGGGCGGCGAGAGCGAGACGCCCGCGTCGACCGACGACCCCGAGCGCACCGTCGTCAAGGTCCGCGAGCCGCGCGCCAAGAAGGACGAGCACCCCAGCGACGAGGTGCAGTCCATCAAGGGCTCGACGCGTCTCGAGGCCAAGAAGCAGCGCCGCCGCGAAGGCCGCGAGCAGGGCCGCCGACGCGTCCCGATCATCACCGAGGCCGAGTTCCTGGCCCGCCGCGAGGCCGTCGAGCGCGTGATGGTCGTCCGGCAGAGCGGTGAGCGCACGCAGATCGGCGTCCTGGAGGACGGCGTGCTCGTCGAGCACTACGTCAACAAGGAGCAGTCGACCTCGTACGTCGGCAACGTCTACCTGGGCAAGGTCCAGAACGTGCTGCCCTCCATGGAGGCCGCGTTCATCGACATCGGCAAGGGACGCAACGCCGTCCTGTACGCCGGTGAGGTCAACTTCGAGGCGCTCGGCATGGCCAACGGGCCGCGCCGCATCGAGTCCGCCCTCAAGTCCGGCCAGTCGGTCCTCGTGCAGGTCACCAAGGACCCGATCGGGCACAAGGGCGCGCGTCTGACCAGCCAGGTCTCCCTTCCGGGGCGCTACCTCGTGTACGTCCCCGAGGGCTCCATGACCGGCATCAGCCGCAAGCTGCCCGACACCGAGCGGGCCCGGCTGAAGACCATCCTCAAGAAGATCGTCCCCGAGGACGCGGGCGTCATCGTGCGCACCGCGGCCGAGGGCGCGAGCGAGGACGAGCTGAGCCGTGACGTCGAGCGGCTGCAGGCGCAATGGGAGGACATCCAGAAGAAGTCGAAGAGCGGCGGCAGTTCGAACGCGCCGACGCTGCTGTACGGCGAGCCGGACATGACCGTCCGCGTCGTGCGCGACATCTTCAACGAGGACTTCACCAAGGTCATCGTCAGCGGTGACGAGGCGTGGGACACCATCCACGGCTACGTCTCGCACGTCGCCCCCGACCTCGCCGACCGGCTCTCCCGGTGGACCTCCGAGGTGGACGTCTTCGCGACGTACCGCATCGACGAGCAGCTGATGAAGGCGCTGGACCGCAAGGTCTGGCTGCCGAGCGGCGGTTCGCTGGTCATCGACAAGACCGAAGCGATGATCGTGATCGACGTCAACACCGGCAAGTTCACCGGTCAGGGCGGCAACCTCGAAGAGACCGTGACCAGGAACAACCTGGAGGCGGCCGAGGAGATCGTGCGCCAGCTGCGGCTGCGCGACCTGGGCGGCATCGTCGTCATCGACTTCATCGACATGGTCCTGGAGTCCAACCGGGACCTGGTCCTGCGGCGGCTCCTGGAGTGCCTGGGCCGCGACCGTACGAAGCACCAGGTCGCCGAGGTCACCTCGCTGGGCCTGGTCCAGATGACCCGCAAGCGCGTCGGACAGGGCCTCCTTGAGTCCTTCTCCGAGACCTGCGTCCACTGCAACGGCCGCGGTGTCATCGTGCACATGGAGCAGCCGACCTCGGTCGGTGGCGGCGGCAAGCGCAAGCGGCGCGGGCGCGGTGGTGACGGGAGTGGGCAGGACGCCCACGACACGCACGACGGTCACGACACGCACGAGCACGACCACGAGTCCGACGAGGTCGAGACCGAGGCGGAGGTGGCGGCCGAGGTCGCCATGCCGGTGCCGTTCACGGAGACCGAGTTCAGGCCCGACGAGGACCTGTACAGCAGCGCCGCCGAGGCGGAGGCCGCGGCCACCCGGGGTGGGCGTTCGCGGCGCCGGACGAGCCGGCGGGCGTCGGCTCCGGCCGGTGCGCCGAGGGCCGAGGCCCGTGAGGCGCGGCAGTCGCGCGAGGTCCGCGAGGAGGCCGAGCCGGCCGCTGTCGCGCAGGCCGCGCCCGTCGCCGTGGAGGACCCGGTCGTCGAGGCTCCGGTCGCTGTCGAAGCGCCTGTGGCCGTCGAGGCTCCGGTGGTCGACGATGCCGCGCCCAAGGGGCGTACGCGCCGTCGTGCGACCCGTAAGGCGACCGCGCCCGCCGGGTCTCCGGCGGGGTCCGAGGAGGCCGCCGTCGTGACGGTCACCGAGGCCGCCGCGCCGGTCGTCGTCGAGACGCCCGCGCCCGTCGAGCAGCCCGAGGTGCCTGCTGAGAGTGCGGCTCCGGCCCGCCCGCGGCGTCGTGCCGTGCGCAAGGCCACCGCACCGACCGCGTCCGAGGAGGCGGCCGTCACGGTCGTACCGTCGGCCGTGGTGGAGGAGGCCCCGGTCGCCGAGGCAGCCGTAGCGGCTGATGTCGAGGGCGAGGCTCCGGCCAAGAAGACGGCCGCTCGTAAGGCGGCCAAGAAGGCCCCGGCGAAGAAGGCGGCTGCCAAGAAGACGGCGGCCACCAAGACCGCGGCCAAGAAGACGGCCGCGAAGAAGACGACGGCCAAGAAGGCCGCCAAGACCACGTCGAAGAAGACCGCGGCGGCGGAGCAGACGAGCCCGTCCTCCGTCACCGCCTCCACCGACGAGGGCTGAACCCCGGGCGGGTGCGGCTGGTCCATGTGACCAGTCGCACTCCCCACCGGGCCCGGTTTGACCCGTTCGGCTGCGGCCCCGTAACCTTGACTGTCGGCGTGTCCACTGGTGACACGCCACATCCCCGTAAACCTCTTCCTCCCGGGCGTGTTCCGTCGGGAGAGGCCGTCTGCTCTGCAGGGCGGCTGGACTGCGGGGGTGCCGTCCCTGAGTTAGAGAGTGAGATCAGCGTGTACGCCATCGTGCGCAGCGGTGGTCGCCAGCACAAGGTTGCTGTCGGCGACATCGTTGAGGTTGACAAGATTTCCACTGCCAAGGTTGGCGACACGGTCGAGCTCTCGACCCTGCTCGTTGTCGACGGCGACGCTGTGACCAGCGACCCGTGGGTACTGGCCGGCATCAAGGTCCAGGCCGAGATCGTGGACCACCACAAGGGCGTCAAGATCGACATCCTTCGGTACAAGAACAAGACCGGTTACCGCCGTCGTCAGGGCCACCGCCAGCAGTACACGGCGATCAAGGTCACTGAGATCCCCGCGGCTGCGAAGTAAGGGACTGAGGAGAGATGGCACACAAGAAGGGCGCATCGTCCACCCGGAACGGTCGCGACTCCAATGCCCAGCGGCTCGGCGTGAAGCGCTTCGGCGGTCAGGTCGTCAACGCTGGTGAGATCCTGGTCCGCCAGCGCGGCACCCACTTCCACCCCGGTTCGGGCGTCGGCCGTGGCGGCGACGACACGCTGTTCGCGCTGAACGCCGGTGCGGTGGAGTTCGGTACGCACCGTGGCCGCAAGGTCGTGAACATCGTTCCGGTCGCCTGAGACATCAGGTAGCTGATTCAGGCAACTGGCATCAGGTGGCTGATTCAGGCAACTGATCGGAAGCTTTCGCGAGGCGGACCTCACTTCCCTTCCGGGAAGCGGGTCCGCCTTTCGCGTGTTTCTACTGGTAGCAGCACGTAGCTGCGCCCCTAAGACTTTCTTGTACGTAACTGGAGGCACATCCCATGACCACCTTCGTGGACCGCGTCGAGCTGCATGTCGCCGCGGGTAACGGAGGCCACGGCTGTGCCTCCGTCCACCGTGAGAAGTTCAAGCCGCTCGGCGGCCCGGACGGCGGCAACGGTGGAAGGGGTGGGGATGTCATCCTCATCGTCGACCAGTCCGTGACCACGCTGCTCGACTACCACCATTCCCCGCACCGCAAGGCCACCAACGGCAAGCCCGGCGAGGGCGGCAACCGCTCCGGCAAGGACGGCACGGACCTGGTCCTGCCGGTCCCGGACGGCACGGTCGTGATGGACGGCGCGGGCAACGTGCTGGCCGACCTGGTCGGCCACGGCACGTCGTACGTCGCCGCGCAGGGCGGCCGGGGCGGCCTCGGCAACGCGGCGCTGTCCTCGGCCCGCCGCAAGGCGCCGGGCTTCGCACTCCTCGGCGTCCCCGGCGACCTCCAGGACATCGTCCTGGAGCTGAAGACGGTCGCCGACGTGGCCCTGGTCGGCTACCCGAGCGCCGGCAAGTCCTCGCTGATCTCCGTGCTGAGCGCGGCGAAGCCGAAGATCGCCGACTACCCGTTCACGACTCTCGTTCCGAACCTCGGCGTGGTGACGGCCGGCGAGACGGTCTACACGATCGCCGACGTCCCCGGCCTCATCCCCGGCGCCAGCCAGGGCAAGGGCCTCGGCCTGGAGTTCCTGCGCCACGTGGAGCGCTGCAGCGTTCTCGTGCACATCCTGGACACGGCGACGCTGGAGTCCGAGCGCGACCCGATCTCCGACCTCGACATGATCGAGGAGGAGCTGAAGCAGTACGGCGGTCTCGACCGGCGCCCGCGCATGGTCGTCCTCAACAAGATCGACGTACCCGACGGCAAGGACCTGGCCGAGATGGTGCGGCCGGACCTGGAATCCCGCGGCTACCGCGTCTTCGAGGTGTCGGCGGTCGCGCACACGGGACTGCGTGAACTCTCCTTCGCGCTCGCGGAGTTGATCGCCGCGTCGCGTGCCGCGAAGCCGCAGGAGGAGGCGACCCGGATCGTCATCCGCCCGAAGGCGGTCGACGACAGCGGCTTCACCGTCGTACAGGAGGAGGACGGCCTCTTCCGCGTGCGCGGCGAGAAGCCCGAACGCTGGGTCCGTCAGACCGACTTCAGCAACGACGAGGCCGTCGGCTACCTCGCCGACCGCCTCAACCGCCTCGGCGTCGAGCAGTCCCTGATGAAGGCGGGCGCCCGCTCCGGCGACGGCGTCGCGATCGGCCCCGAGGACAACGCGGTCGTCTTCGACTGGGAGCCGACGGTGATGGCGGGCGCGGAGATGCTGGGCCGGCGTGGCGAGGACCACCGGCTCGACGAGCCGCGGCCGGCGACGCAGCGGCGTCGGGACAAGCAGGCCGAACGGGACGACGCGACCCAGGAGTTCAACGACTTCAAGCCGTTCTGACAGACCCGCCCGGCGCCTTGCCCGCGCCGGTGCTCGTCCGTTCGGCGTGAAGATCATTCGTCGGCGTGACCAAAGTGGCTGAGACCCGTTGCTCTCGGAGTAACGGGTCTCTTGCTGTGCGCTCATTTGTCATGGACGCGATACTTACTGTTCAACGGGCGGGACTCCGCGCACTGTGAGGCTTCCAAGTGACCCAAGAGGCCAACGTCGCAAGGGAGTTCACCGATGACCGGAGCCGTATCACCCGATCGACGACGTTTTCTCGCGGCCGGTGCGGCGGTGCTGGGGGCCGCCGCCTCCGCCCAGCTCTGGCTGCCGACCTCCGCCCGGGCTGCCGAAACCCCGCTGCCCGACGGGGTGTTCAGCCTCGGTATCGCCTCCGGCGACCCGCTGCCCGACGGCATCGTGCTGTGGACGCGGCTCGCCCCGGACCCGCTGAACGGCGGCGGGATGCCGGACCAGGTGGTCTCCGTGGAGTGGGAAATCGCGGAGGACGAACGCTTCAGAAAGCACGTGCGCCGCGGAATCGCGCCCGCCCGGCCCGAGTACGGGCACAGCGTTCACGTGGATGTACGGGGACTGCGCCCGGGCCGTGACTACTGGTACCGCTTCCGCGTCAGCGGGCAGCTCTCCGCCACCGGACGCACCCGCACCGCGCCCCACGCGAACAGCTCCGGCGGCCGACTGCGCGTCGCGCTCGCCTCCTGCCAGAACTGGCAGAACGGCTACTTCACGCCGTACGCCGACATGCTGTCCCAGGACCCCGACTTCGTGCTCTTCGTCGGCGACTACATCTACGAGTCGGCGCCGTCGAACGCGGGGCCGCGTCGGCACGAGGGGGCGGGGGAGCCGTACAGCCTGGTCCAGTACCGCAACCGGTACGCGCAGTACCGCACCGACCCTGACCTCCTCGCCATGCACGCCAACACCCCCTGGGTCGTGACCTTCGACGACCACGAGGTGGACAACGACTGGGCGGGGGAGATCCCGCAGGACCCCGCCCAGCAGTCGCACGACGCGTTCGTCGCGCGGCTGATCGCGGCCTTCCAGGCGTACTACGAGCACATGCCGGTGCGCGCGAGCGCCGTGCCGAACGGGCCGCACATCCAGATGTACCGGCGGCTCGAATTCGGTCGGCTGATGCGGCTCAACGTCCTGGACACCCGGCAGTTCCGCAGCGACCAGGCGACCACGCAGGCCGGCGCCGAGGACCCGGCGATGACCATGATGGGCGCCGAGCAGAAGGCGTGGCTGCTGAAAGGGCTGCGGCACTCGCCCGCCCGTTGGAACGTCATCGCCTCGCAGATCATGATGGCCGAGACCGACATCCTGCTCGGTGCGGGCAAGCAGTGGTTCTACGACGCCTGGGACGGCTACCAGGTCGAACGCAACGCCCTGCTGGAGGACTTCAAGTCGATCCGCAACCCCGTGGTGCTCAGCGGCGACCGGCACCTCACGATGATCAGCGATCTGAAGGAGGACTTCGCCGATCCGGACTCCGACGTCGTCGGCGCCGAGTTCGTCGGCACGTCCATCTCCAGCAACGGCGACCAGGACCAGGCCGCCTTCCACGCCCAGTGGGACCCGCTGATGGCGGACAACCCGCACTGGAAGGTGATCGACGCCCACCGCGGCTACCACCTGTTCGACATCCGCAAGGACGGCATCGACGCGCAGGTGCGGGTCGTGGACACCGTGCTCAAGCCCACGGCGACGCCGAGCACGTACGCCTCACTCCGGGTGGAGTCGGACGACCCGGGCGTCAGCGTCGTATAGAGGCTGTCGTGGAGAAGTTGTCGTAGCGAGGTTTGTGAACCCTGTGTGGCCGGAGCCTGGGACTCATCTGTGTCCCAGGCTCCTCTCAGGTCAAACTCAGGAACAACTCTTACCGTCCGTTAACCATGGAGACGGATTGTATTAAGGAAGCGCTGCCCGCCGGCACCCGGCTGTTGCACATCGGCCCGCACAAGACCGGGACCACCGCGATCCAGGGCGCGCTGTTCGCCGCGAAGGACACGATGCCCGCGCACGGTGTCGACTTCCCCGCGCACAGCAGGCACCCGATGGAAGCGGCCCTCGCCGCCTGCGCCCGGCCCGCGATGATGGGCGACACCGCGCCCACCGACAAACACTGGACGCGTCTCCTCGACGCGGTGCGGGCCACCGGCGACCGCACCTCGGTGATCAGCAGCGAGTTCTTCGCCGACGCCGAGGACGACGAGACGGTCGCCCGGATCGTGGAGCAGCTCGGCGGCGAGCGCGTGCACATCCTGATCACCCTGCGCCCGCTGGCGCGGATCATGCCCTCGCAGTGGCAGCAGTACGTGCAGAACGGCCTGCGCATGGGCTACGACAACTGGCTGGAGCACATGCTCCGCAAGGCGCCCTACGAGCAGCCCAACCCCAGCTTCTGGCGCCGTCACCGGCACGACCGGCTGGTGGAGCGCTGGACGCGGGCCGTGGGTCCCGAGCGCATGACCGTCGTCGTGGTCGACGACAGCGACCGGGACGGGCTGCTGCGCACCTTCGAGGCGCTGCTCGGACTGCCCGCGAATCTCCTGCGGCCGGTTCCGGACGCGGCGAACCGTTCTCTCACCCTCGCCGAGACCGAAATGCTGCGGAAGCTCAACGTCGAATTCCGCGGCAATGGGCTCCCCGACGAGCTGTATTCCAAGCTCGTGCGCAACGGCGCGGTCATGCATATGAAGAATGCGTGCAGCCCGACTCCGCAGGACGTGAAGATCACCACGCCTCAGTGGGCGATCGAGGCCGCGGGCGCGATCGGCGCCGAGATGGCCGGGACGATCGCCGCCACGGGCGTACGGGTCGTAGGGGACACGTCACTGCTTTCGGCCGTACCGGAGGCTGTGGCCAAGGTGTCCGGGGCGCCGCGGATCGCGCCCGACGTGGCCGCGCAGGCGCTCTACGGGGCGCTCGCGGCGGTCGCGGCGGCGCCCGTGCGGCATACCACGCCGGCGAAGGCGCGGACGGTTCACCAGACCTCGTCGAAGGAACTCGTACGGGTTCTCGGTCACCGTTGCCTGAAGAAGTTGCGGCGCCGCTGAGCGCGTCATCGTTCGGTTACCGGCAGTGCAAGATGAATGACAGGTGTCGCGCACATATGCGGTGGAGGTCACTCGCCTTGCACTGCGGTAACCGCGAGTGGGACCATTTGCGAGTTCCCCATTGTCCCGAGGTAGGTCAAGGTCACCTGTGTCGCACATAGCCAAGCCCCGCACCACCGCAGTGATCCTGGCCGGCGGTACCGGCCAGCGGGTGGGTCTCTCGATCCCCAAGCAGCTGCTGAAGATCGCCGGCAAGGCAGTCATCGAGCACACCTTGACCACCTTCGAGAACGCCGACTCGATCGACGACATCATCGTCCTGATGGCGCCGGGTTACGTCCCGGACATCGAGAAGATCGTCGCCAAGGCCGGCTTCCAGAAGGTCACCCGGATCATCGAGGGCGGTTCGACGCGGAACGAGACCACCGAGCGCGCCATCGCCGCGCTCGGTGAGGGCCTGGCCGAGGGCGAGGACCGCAACGTCCTCTTCCACGACGCCGTGCGCCCCCTGCTCTCGCGGCGCGTGATCGACGACTGCGTGATCGCCCTGGAGCGCTTCCAGGCCGTCGACGTGGCCATCCCGTCCGCCGACACCATCATCGTGACCCGCACGCACGGCGACGACGGCGAGTTCATCACCGAGATCCCCGACCGCTCCCGGCTGCGCCGCGGCCAGACGCCCCAGGCGTTCAAGCTGTCCACGATCCGCCGCGCCTACGAGGTCGCCGCCGGGGACCCCAACTTCCAGGCCACGGACGACTGTTCGGTCGTACTCAAGTACCTGCCGGACGTGCCGATCCACGTCGTCGCGGGCGACGAGTACAACATGAAGGTCACCCAGCCCGTCGACGTCTTCATCGCCGACAAGCTCTTCCAGCTCGCCTCCACGGCCGCGCCCGAGCAGGTCGACGAGGCCGCCTACCGCGAGCTGCTCACCGGCAAGACGCTGGTCGTCTTCGGCGGCTCGTACGGCATCGGCAAGGACATCGCCGAGGTCGCCGAGGGCTACGGCGCCACGGTGTACGCGCTGGGCCGCTCGACCACTGGCACGCACGTCGAGAACCCCGAGGAGGTCGACGACGCGCTGTCCAAGGCGTACGGCGAGACCGGGCGCATCGACTACGTCATCAACACCGCGGGCGTGCTGCGCATCGGCAAGCTGGCCGAGACGGACAACGCGACGATCGAGGAGGCGCTGAAGGTCAACTACCTGGCGCCCGTGCAGATCGCCCGTTCCGCGTACAAGTACCTCGCCGAGACCAAGGGCCAGCTGCTGCTCTACACCTCCAGCAGCTACACGCGCGGCCGCGCCGAGTACAGCCTGTACTCCTCGACCAAGGCCGCGATGGTCAATCTCACGCAGGCCCTGGCGGACGAGTGGGCCGGCGACGGCATCCGCGTGAACTGCATCAACCCGGAGCGCACCGCCACCCCGATGCGCACCAAGGCCTTCGGCCAGGAGCCCACCGGCACGCTGCTCTCCTCCGAGGCCGTGGCCCGTACCTCGCTCGACGTGCTGCTGTCCGAGCTGACCGGCCACGTCATCGATGTCCGCCAGCAGGACCCGACGGCCGGCGCGGCCAAGGCGTCCGGCTTCGAGGCCGCCCTCGCCTCGGTCCTGGACGTCCAGGACGGCGTTTAATTAAGCCTGCTTCTGAGATCCCGGTAAATTACTCGAAACCCCCAAGAGCAGGTTTATCAGTGATTTCCACCGCAATTCGCGTGGCCCGGGTGGGCAGCGCGGCTGAGCTGGCCGCCGCCGCCCTGATGATGCTGGGATACCCGGCCCTCATGCTGGCCGCCCTCATCCCGAGCGTCCCCGCCTTCGCCGCCGCGACCGTCGTGACGTACGTCGCGGACCACTACCTCCACCGCCAGGCCAGCTACCTGATCAACCGCCTCAGCAAGGTCAGAGCGGGCCTCTCCATCCGCTTCCTGATCCGCCAGCTGCTGCTGATCCTGCTGCTGGCCCGCATGGACCTCTCGGACCACCTGATCTTCTACGGCGCGATCGCCTGCTTCATCGCCTTCTACGGCCTCCAGGCCCCGCACGGCGCCGTCGTCACCCTGATCCGCAACCGCCGCCGGATGCCGGTCGCCACCCGCAACGTCGACCTCGGCGCACGCATCAACATCCCGGACGCCCCGCCGTTCGGCCTGCTGGAGCGCTCCGCCGAGAAGATGCTCCACCTCGACCTGTTCGCCGTCGTGGGCCTGCTGATCTCCGCACAGCTGGACTCGGCCGTCGCCGCCTTCATCGGCATCGGCGTCACCCTGTTCCTGGGCACCCTCTACGTCGTCGCGCTGCTGCCGTACATAAGGGGTACGAAGATCCCGCCGACGCCCGAGGTCATTCTCGAAGCCGTCGACGACTGGCTGCACGAGTACAAGCCGCAGACGGTGCTCTGCTTCTCCGGCTCCAAGGACTCGGCGTACCAGGTCAACATGTGGCTGGAGACCATGGAGCAGCTGGACACCCGGCCGCTGGTCCTGCTCCGCGAGCGCGTGATACTGCAGAACCTCGCCCCCACCAAGGCCCCCGTCATCTGCGTGCCCGGCGGTGTGCACCTGATGAACATGGACCTGTCGAGCGTGCGCGTCGCGCTGTACGCGGCGAACGTCGGCAAGAACATCCACCTGCTGCGCGTCCCCACCATGAAGCACGTCTTCATCGGCCACGGCGACAGCGACAAGCTGGCCAGCGTCAACCCCTTCAGCAAGGTCTACGACGAGGTGTGGACCGCCGGCCGCGCGGGCCGCGACCGCTACGCCATCGCCGACGTCGGTGTCCGCGACGACGACATCGTCGAGGTCGGCCGCCCCCAACTCGCCCCGATCCAGACCTGGCAGGGCGTCCCCGAGGGCCGTATCCCCACGGTGCTCTACGCGCCGACCTGGGAGGGCTGGGACAACGACCCCGGCAACACCTCCCTCCTGCTGGCCGGCGAGAACATCGTGAAGAAGCTGCTCAAGGCCGACCCGCCGGTGCGCGTGCTGTACAAGCCGCACCCCTTCACCGGCACGGTCAGCTCCGCGGCCGGTTCCGCGCACCGCAAGGTCACCGCGCTGGTCGAGAAGGCCGCGATCGAGCGCGCGAGCGACCCGCGCTTCCAGGCCGACACGGCTGCCCGGACCAAGGCCAAGGCCGACCTGGCCCGCATCGAGGCCCGGATCAGCGAACTGTCCGGCGGCCCCGCCGACAAGGGCGACGAGGCCGAGCTGACCCGTGACGGCGTGGTCGACCTGGCCAAGTACGAGGAGATCGCCCGGCTGCGCGCCGAGTGGAACGACGCGTACTGGACCTCCGTCGGCACCTTCGAGCACCGCGTCATCTCGGGTGCCGAGCCGCGCCTGTACGACTGCTTCAACGTGTCCGACGCGATGGTCTCCGACATCTCCAGCGTGGTCTCCGACTTCATCGCGAGCGGCAAGCCGTACGCGGTCACCGACTCGGCGAAGCTGGGCGTGGAGGAGTTCAAGCGGCAGAACACGGCGGTGCGCGCGGCCGTGATCCTCTCCAACAAGGCTACGGAACTGGGCGAGTTGCTCGCGGCGGTCCGCACCCCGGACGCCGACCCGATGGCCGAGGACCGCAAGGAACTCAAGGAGTACCTGCTCGGTCCCGACGAGCCCACATCCATCGAGCAGTTCAACACCGCGGTGGAGAACCTCGCGCTCAAGTCCGAGACGCGGAACGTCGGGCAGGAGCGGGCGGCGGCGAGCGGTGACGCGATGAGTCCGCCTTCGGCCGAGGCCCATCTGTCGGCGGACCCCACGGTCGGCTGACCCGCGCGAGTCAGAACTTGGTCAAGAAGAGCCCGGTTTTTGGGGAGTGATCCTCGAAAACCGGGCTCTTTTGCGTATCCCCTGCTGATGGAGCACAACCGATCCACAGGGTCGGCCGTCTTCCAGATGGCGCTTCAGCAGATGCGGGGGGAACACTCCATGGACGAAGGGGGACGCGTGACCGTGACGGAGCCCGATGTGACCGTGGTCGTCGGGGCGTACGAGGCGATGCCGTACCTGGTCGAGTGCCTGCGCTCGGTCGAGGCGCAGACGCTGGACCCGGCCCGCATCGAGGTCATCGCCGTGGACGACGGTTCGACGGACGGCACGGGGGAGTACCTGGAGGAGTTCGCGGCCCGCGCCGCGACCCACGTCACCGTGCTCCACCAGGCGAACTCCGGCGGCCCCAGCTCCCCGCGCAACGTCGGCCTCGGCAAGGCGAGCGGGCGCTACGTCTTCTTCCTGGACGCCGACGACCGGCTCGCCCCGGAGGCGCTGGAGCGCATGGTCGCGATGGCCGACCGCAACGGCACGGACGTGGTGCTCGGCAAGGTCGAGGGCATCAACCGCGTCCCGCCCAAGGCGGCGTGGGTCCAGACACTGGAGCGCACCGACGTCTTCCACTCCAACATCAAGTTCACGCTGAGCGCCCAGAAGCTGTTCCGGCGGGCGCTGTTGGAGCGGCACAGCATGCGGTTCGACGAGTCGCTGTTCACCGGCGAGGACGCGCTGTTCACGATGGAGGCGTATCTCCGGGCCGACGGGGTCTCCGTCATCGCCGACCACACCTGCTACTACCTGGTCGGCCGAGACGACGGCAAACACGTGACGAAGAGCGGGAGTTACACCCTGCGCTTCGACTCCGCGCGCGCGTTGATGAACCTCATCGCGGAGATGGTCCCGCCGGGGGTGGAGCGGGACAAGCTGATGGTCCGCCCCTTCCTGGTCACCCTGCTCCCGCAGTTCGGCCCGAAGTACGTGGGGGACAGCGAGCGGGTACGGCGCCACAAGTTCGAGCTGGCCAAGCCGCTGATGGACGCGCACTGGACGCCCGAGGTGGCCGTACGCCTCAAGGTCGACGAGCGGCTGCGACTGCAGTTGGTGGCGGAGGAGCGCCCTGAACTCCTGCTGGAGGTGGCCGAGTTCGTCAAGTCGAAGAAGCGCCCCGATGCGGTGGTGGAGAAGCGGGGGCGGCGGGTGTACTTGGCGTATCCGCACTTCCGCACTGGGGAGGCGGGGCTGCCTGACTCCATCTACCTGGCCGAACCTCGCGAGGCTCGTGAGGTGGAGGGCTACCGGGAAGGGGCGGCGAGCGTGTTCCTGCGGCGGGTGACGCGGAAGGCGCGACGGGTGCTGAGAGCCGCTTGAGTTCACAGTGCGGCCCGGTGGGGGCTGGTCGCGCAGTTCCCCGCGCCCCTTAAAAGCGCAGGCCGGCCGGTGTCTTTTAGGGGCGCGGGGCTGTGTCGATATGCGGCTCCGCCGCGTGGGCGCGACCAGCCACGACGCACTCGCACCCGGAACTCAACCCTCCTGTCCGAGACCTGGACCAACGTGCACAGGGCAACCCGGTTCGCGTAGATTGCCAGCCTGACCTACCCGAGGGGAACGCGCACGTGGCAGGGGCAAGGCAGGCCGTGACCGAGGCCCGCAGGATCGTCGTCAAGGTGGGTTCCTCCTCACTGACCACCGCGGCCGGCGGCCTCGACGCCGACCGCGTCGACGCACTCGTCGACGTCCTCGCCAAGAGCCGCAGCGGGGGAGAGAAAGAGGTTGTCCTCGTCTCCTCCGGTGCCATCGCCGCCGGCCTCGCCCCGCTCGGACTCCGCCGCCGCCCCAAGGACCTCGCCCGGCAGCAGGCCGCCGCCAGTGTGGGCCAGGGACTCCTGGTCGCCCGCTACACCGCCTCCTTCGCCCGGTACAGCATCCGCGTCGGACAGGTCCTGCTCACCTCCGACGACATGAGCCGCCGCTCCCACCACCGCAACGCCTCCCGCACCCTCGACAAACTCCTCGCCATGGGTGCCCTCCCGATCGTCAACGAGAACGACACCGTCGCCACGGACGAGATCCGCTTCGGCGACAACGACCGGCTCGCCGCCCTCGTCGCCCACCTCGTCCACGCCGACCTGTTGGTCCTCCTCTCCGACATCGACGGCGTCTACGACGGCGACCCCAGCAAGCCGGGCACCTCGCGGATAGCGGAAGTCCGGGGACCGCAGGACCTCGCGCACGTCGAGATCGGCAGCGCGGGCAAGGCCGGCGTCGGCACCGGCGGCATGGTCACCAAGGTCGAGGCCGCGCGGATCGCCGCCGCCGCGGGCATCCCCGTCGTACTGACCAGCGCGGTGCACGCCACCGACGCGCTGAGCGGCGGCGACACGGGGACGTACTTCCACGCCACCGGGAAGCGGTCCGCCGACCGGCTGCTCTGGCTGCAGCACGCGTCCACGCCCCAGGGCTCGTTGACCCTCGACGACGGTGCCGTACGCGCGGTCGTACAGCGCCGCATGTCACTGCTGCCGGCCGGAATCGCCGCCGTCGAGGGCGAGTTCAGCGCGGGCGACCCCGTCGAACTCCGGGACAGTGAAGGGCACGCGGTCGCCCGGGGTCTCGTCAACTTCGACGCCAAGGAGATCCCCCAGCTGCTCGGCCGCTCCACCAGGGAACTGGCGCGGGAGCTGGGACCGTCGTACGAGAGGGAAGTCGTGCACAGGGACGACCTGGTGATCCTGCACCCGTAGGACACCTGGTGGTCCTGCAGCCGTAGAACGACCGAACGTCCGCCTCCTTCGGGGGCGCTTCCGGGCCCTCCGGGTCGAAAAGGGCGGGAACGCCCGTCCCCGGCGACAGCCGTGAGGTGGACCTTCCGTAAAAGCGCCACGCGGACGCCTTCGGCCTGCTCAACTTTGTCCCAGGGACAAATTCCGCGCGAGCACTGCAGCTCGCCCCTTGCGTAAGGAGGCCGTCGTGAGACGAGTGCGCCCTGGGGCGGCGGCGTCCCGCGGTGGTGCCACCTCCCGCGCGCCCGGCGAGGAGCGCACGCTGACGAGCGTCGCGGCCGGCGCCCGGTACGAGGGCGAGGAACCCAAGGACCTGCCCCGGCTGTGGCATGTCACCCTCAGCGTCTCCGGCGGCGAGGCCCCGCTGAAGGAGGTGCGGCGCGGTCTGGAACAGCTCGCCCACGACCACCCCTTTCTGCTGACCAGCCGCTACGCCAACGACCACGCGGAGATCCGCTACTGGGAAGAGGCCCGCGACCTGCACGACGCCGCCGCCGTCGCGCTGCGCCTGTGGGGCGAGCACCGCCAGACCGCCAAGCTGCCGCCGTGGGAGATCGTCGGCCTGGAGGTCATCGACCGCGAGACCTACCACCAGCGCATCTCCGAGGGCTACGGCCCGCTGCCCGCGACCCCGGTGGGCGTACACCCGTTCTAAGACCCGCAGGGTCTTTTTTGAGCCGTCCTCGGCGCCTTCCGCGCTTGTCTCGCGCTTTGGGATAGCCGGTGGACGCCCCCGCAGGGCGCACTACCCTTCCCTCATGACCACGCTCTCGCCGTACGACTCCCTGTCCCCGGTCACGCAGGCCGCGTACCGCGCCAAGTCCGCCGCCGCCGACCTCGCGCCGCTGCCGCGCGCCGAGAAGGACGACGCGCTGCTCGCCATCGCGGACGCGCTGGAGGTCCGTACGAGCGAGATCGTCGAGGCCAACGCCAGGGACATCGCCAAGGCCCGCGCCGCCGGCACCAGCGAGACGGTCATCGACCGGCTGACGCTCACGCCCGAGCGCGTACGGGCCATCGCCTCGGACGTACGGGACGTCGTCGCGCTGCCCGACCCGGTCGGCGAGGTCGTCCGCGGCTCGACCCTCCCGAACGGCATCGACCTGCGCCAGGTCCGCGTCCCCCTCGGCGTCGTCGGCATCATCTACGAGGCCCGCCCGAACGTCACCGTGGACGCCGCCGCGTTGTGCCTCAAGTCCGGCAACGCGGTCCTCCTGCGCGGCTCCGCCTCCGCCTACGAGTCCAACACCGCCCTCGTGCGCGTCATCCGCGACGCCGTCGGCGGCGCCGGACTGCCCGCCGACGCCGTGCAGTTGGTGCCCGGCGAGAACCGCGAGAGCGTCCGCGAACTGATGCGCGCCCGGGGTCTCGTCGACGTGCTGATCCCCCGCGGCGGCGCCTCCCTGATCCAGACCGTCGTCAGCGAGTCGACCGTCCCCGTGATCGAGACCGGCGTCGGCAACTGCCACGTCTACGTCGACGCCGACGCCGACCTCGACATGGCGATCGACATCCTGATCAACTCCAAGGCCCAGCGGCCCAGCGTCTGCAACGCCGCCGAGACCCTCCTCGTCCACCAGGACATCGCCCCCGAGTTCCTGCCGCGCGCCCTGGACGCCCTCGCCGAGGCCGGCGTCACCGTGCACGCCGACGAGCGCGTGCTCGCCTACGCCAAGGACTCCGAGGCCACGGTCGTCGAGGCCACCCCGGAGGACTGGGACACCGAGTACCTCTCCTACGACATCGCCGCCGCCGTCGTCGACTCGCTCGACAAGGCCGTCCAGCACATCCGGCTGTGGAGCTCCGGCCACACCGAGGCGATCGTCACCAGCTCCCAGCAGGCCGCCCGCCGCTTCACCCAGCTGGTCGACTCCACCACCGTCGCCGTCAACGCCTCCACGCGCTTCACGGACGGCAGCCAGTTCGGCTTCGGCGCGGAGATCGGCATCTCCACCCAGAAGCTGCACGCACGGGGCCCGATGGGCCTGCCGGAGCTGACGAGCACCAAGTACATCGTCACGGGCGACGGGCACATCCGCCGCTGAGGCCCCGCCGTTCGGCATATGCGGTGGGCATAACGCCTCGTCGGGGGAGAGACGTCTCACACAACGGATGAATTTCCCTACCGCCTGCCCAAATTGACCCCCCAGGTCTACTCTGGAGAGGTGCCGGAGGACGTGGGGGGCAGGCCGTTTCCTGACGGCTGGGAGCCCGACGACGACCACGACCGCGGAATGTCGGACGAAGAGTTCGCATCCGTGGTCTTTGACGAGGCCTTCATACGGGCGGCCGTAGTACACGAGCCGACCGCGGTCGAGCGCCTCCTTGCCGCCGCGCAGGCGAGAGCGGAGGCCTCCGAGGCCGAATCCCGCCGCGCCCAGTACGGCAGACGCGCACGGGGCGACGACGACCCCTTCGAGGACGCCTACGGCCGTGAATTCGGCCATGATCCGGAACTCGACGACCTGGACGACGCCGATCTCGTCGAGGGCCGCTACGGCGCCCCGGGCACCTACGGCAGGCAGGTCCGCTGGCACCGCCCCGTCGCCTGGCTGCTCGCCCTCGTGATGGGCATCGGCATGGTCGCCCTGGCTTTCTCGGCGGTCTACCGCGGCGCGTCCTCGGGCGGCCGGGACCGCGTCCCGCCCCCGGCCTCCACCGGCGTGGAGCAGGCGACGGCGGCGGCACCCTCCGCTTCCGCCGACAACTCCCAGCCACCGCTGTCCGCGGTCCCGCGCACGCCCTGAGCGAGCCACGACCCGCCGGACAGGCCCTGGGTGAGAACCTGTCAGAACTTGTCGTGTAGCAGGGCGTTTACCTGAGGCTCCAGAGACCTACTCTGAAAGTATGGGCGGTCCAGGAGACCCACCCGAGGGGATGCCCGAGGGCGCTCCCGGTGGTGGTGAGGACGAGTACCGATCCGTCGTCTTCGACGAGTCGTTCGTCCGCGCTGCCCGGCTCCAGGAGTTCTCCGCGCAGGAGCGCATGGCCGACCACGCCCCCGCCGTCCGCCGCCGCCCGGCCCTGCGCCGCGGTCTCTCCCGCCAGGCCCTGATCCTGGTCATGCTGATCGCCGTCGCCTTCGGCACCGCGATCTACATGGGCGTACGGCACCCCTACACGACCCCCACGGCCCAGCAGCCCGCCGAGCCGCTGCGGATGACCGTCATCCCGCTGTCCCCCCAGGGCAAGGTGCCGGGGGCGGCCGACGCCGAGGACCTCTACGCGCACAGCCCCGCCGCGCAGTTCAGCGTCGGCGCCGAGGGCCTACCGCTGCCGGCCGCGCGGCGCACCTCGCACTTCTCGGACAGCCAGGTCATCGCCGCCCTCAGCACCGCCAAGGACTACATCGTGGAGTCCTCGCTCTACCCGGCCGTCCTCACCGGCGGACAGATCCGCCCCGCGCGCGTCCTCGTCGACCCGGACCAGCTCGACCAGTTCGACCAGAGCTTCGAGCACCCGACCGCCGACGGCCGCCACGAGCCCACCGGATGGCTGGTTCGCTTCGACCCCTCCCGCGTCCAGCTGGCCGACAGCAAGATCCGCGTCCAGGGCACCCTGCAAGCCACCGAGATCGACTCGTCCACCCTGGAAGTCACCGCCGACGGAACCTTCGTCTACGCCCTACGGTCCACCGGTTCGGCGGCCTCGGTCGGCTCCGGCGGCCAGGCCCAGGTGTCCCTGTTCACCGTCCGCCGCGAACTGCACTTCCGCTTCGACCGCGACGACCTGCGCATGCACCAGGCCCAGCTCGTCGTCTCCTACGTCCAGGCCGGGCCGCTGTCCTGCGCCGAGGACTCCGTGACCCATCTGCGCCCCCTGCTCGCCGGCCAGACCGCCAAGGCGGGCGGCCCGGCCGGCACGGACCCGTACGCGACGGGCAGCGCGACGGCACTGTGCGGCTCACTGGCGACGAGCGCGCAGCCGAAGGTGTGAGTTTCCTGAATTTCCACGCCGGGGGCCGTGCACGGTAGTGGCCGTGCACGGCCCCCGTAGCGTGATGGATGAGCGAGGTCGGTCCTCAGTCGCGCGGCGGGGTGTCGTCCGTCGGCGGCTGCTCCGTGCCGTTGGCCGAGTCCGACGGCGGTCCGTCCTGCGGGGTCGAGCTCGCGAAGCCGCCGAAGCCGCGCCGCACCCGGCCGCCGAGGTCGCCCGCGCCGCCGGCGAAGTCGCTGACCAGCTTCATCAGCGGGTCCTTGGAGTTCTTGACGTTGCTCGCGTAGCTCGCCGCCGACTCGCGGAACGAGTCCGAGACCGAGGTGTCCTTGTCCTCGCTGCGCCGCGGGTAGTGCCCGTCCATGATCCGCTGGTACTCGCGGGACGCGGCCCACTTCTTCAGCTCGGCCGCCCGCACGGTGGTGAACGGGTGGGAGCGGGGCAGCACGTTCAGGATCTTCAGCACCGAGTCGCGCAGGTCACCGCCCGACTCGAACTCCTCGGCCTGCTTGAGGAAGGCGTCCACGTTCATCTCGTGCAGGTGGTTGCCGCCCGCGATCTTCATCAGGCCGCGCATTGAGGCCCGCAGGTCCTGGCCGACCAGCAGACCCGCGCGGTCGGCGGACAGCTCCGACTTGCGGAACCACTCGCGCAGCGCCGTCACGATCGCCAGGATCGCGAGGTTGCCCAGCGGGATCCAGGCGACCTTCAGGGCCAGGTTGGTCAGGAACAGCAGGATCGTGCGGTACACGGAGTGGCCGGACAGCGCGTGGCCCACCTCGTGGCCGACGACCGCCCGCATCTCCTCCTCGTCGAGCAGCTCGACCAGGCCGGTGGTGACGACGATGATCGGCTCGTCCAGCCCGATGCACATCGCGTTGGGCTGCGGGTCCTGGGTGACGTACATCGGTGGGACCTTCTCCAGGTCCAGGATGTAACAGGCGTCCCGCAGCATGTCGTTGAGGTGCGCGAACTGCTGGTCCGACACGCGCACCGAGTCGGACAGGAACAGCAGCCGCAGACTGCGCTCGGGCAGCAGCCCGCTGAGCGCCTTGAACACCGTGTCGAACCCGGTCAGCTTGCGCAGCGCCACCAGGGCGGAGCGGTCGGCCGGGTGCTCGTACGCACGCGAGGAGATCCCCGGGAAGCGCCTGCGCTGCCTGCTCGGCACGTTCTCGTGCGCGTTCTGCTCGTGGCCGTCTTCGGACATGTGGTCCCCCATGTGCGTGTGAGTGCCCTGAGTGCCCCCGAAGCAGAGCCCAGCCTAGGCGGAGATACCGTTGACGGGCAGTACAGCGAAGGAGTCAACGCATGGAGCCCCATTCCGCAGCCGCCTGGCTCGCAGAGGCCGCGAACGCCGCCCCCCGGCAAGGATCGGGGGACCTGCTCAAGGTCGTACTGATCGTCATGTTCCTCGGCTGCATCCTGACCGCGTGGTTCCTGCTGCGCGGGTACAAACAGAAGGACGACTGAGACGCCCGTCGAGTTCCCTGCCGACGCCCATGTCGCGTTCCCAATGGCGGAGTCGGCGTGATCGCCGCCGGGGCGCCCGCTTACCATGGGCCGACGTCTTTATCCCGCCCACCGGATAGGTTCTGCTGAAGATGAGCTTCCACGGCACTGCTGCCCAGTTGGTCACTCTTGCCGCCGAGGGGGAGGGCGGGGGCAACCACGAGAGCCTCCAGCCGATCATCACTGGTGGCGGCGCGTTCCTCCTCCTCATGCTCCTGCTGTGGATCACCACCCGCTTCAACCGGGACCGCTAGGGTCTGTCCCTTCTGTCCGCCGGACGGGTCTCGGGGCCTTCACACCGGGCCGGTAGGGTCTGCACGCATGGGAGAGCAGGACATGCCTACCGGTCCGGCGAACGACACGACGCGCGGCACGGAGATCCGAATGGCGAACGGCCCGCGCAACAACGGCCCGTCGAACCCCGGCAAGCGCCGTCTCGGCGTCATGGGCGGAACGTTCGACCCGATCCACCACGGGCACCTCGTGGCGGCCAGTGAGGTCGCCGCGCAGTTCCACCTGGACGAGGTGATCTTCGTCCCGACCGGTCAGCCGTGGCAGAAGACCGACCGCAAGGTCGCGCTGGCCGAGGACCGCTACCTGATGACGGTCATCGCGACCGCCGAGAACCCCCAGTTCTCGGTGAGCCGTATCGACATCGACCGCGGCGGCCCCACCTACACCACGGACACCCTGCGCGACCTGCGGGCGCTCAACCCGGACGCGGACCTCTTCTTCATCACAGGCGCCGACGCCCTCGGCGCGATCCTTACCTGGCGGGACGCGGAGGAGCTGTTCTCCCTCGCGCACTTCATCGGGGTCACCCGCCCCGGCCACACGCTGACCGACCCGGGCCTCCCGGAGGGCGGCGTCTCGCTGATCGAGGTTCCCGCGCTGGCCATCTCCTCAACAGACTGCCGTGCGAGAGTCGCGAAGGGAGACCCCGTCTGGTACCTGGTGCCCGACGGAGTCGTGCGCTATATCGACAAGCGTGAGCTGTACCGCGGCGAGTGAGCCGAGAGGGGCACCGGTGAACGACCGATACGACGCCGGGTACGGCGGCGACCAGTACGAACTCGTCGGCTACGACGAGTACAACCAGCCTGTCTACCGGCAGGTCCCGGCCCAGCAGACCCAACAGCCCCCGCAGCAGCAGCCGTACGACCCGTACGGGCAGCAGCAACAGGGCTACGCCTACGACCCGTACGCGACCGGCACCCAGCAGCAGCCGCCCCAGTACGACACGGGCACCCAGCAGCCCTACGACACCGGCCAACAGGCGCCCCAGTCCGGCTACGACCCGTACGCCACCGGGACGACGACGGCCTACGACCCCTACGGGCAGACCGCGAGCAGCGGACAGCAGCCCCGGGTCGCCGAGCAGACCGCCTACATCCCGCAACAGGCCGGGCCGGCCGAGGACACGGAAGCCGAAGCCCCGAAGACCCCGGAGACGGGTGAACGGGACTACCGCACCGAGCAGTTCGCCTTCGTGGAGGAGCCGACCGACGACTCCGAGGACGTCATCGACTGGCTGAACTTCACCGAGAACCGCACCGAGCGCCGCGAGGAGGCCAAGCGCCGTGCCCGCGGCCGTATGGTCGCCCTCGTCGTGGTCCTCGCGCTGGTCGCGTCCGGCGGTGTCGGCTACCTCTGGTACGCCGGGAAGCTCCCCGGAGTGTCCTCGTCCGCCTCGAAGACGGGCACCACCACGGCCGCGGGTGCCCAGAACCGCGACGTGATCGTCGTCCACCTGCACAACACCTCGAAGGGCGGCACCTCCTCGGTGCTGCTCGTCGACAACACCACCCTGAAGCAGGGCACCACCGTGCTGCTGCCCAATTCCCTGGCCCTCACGGACGACGACGGCAACACGACGACGCTGGCCAAGTCGGTCGACGACGACGGCACCTCCGGGACCGTCGACCAGCTCAACACCGTCCTCGGCACCGACATCGAGGGCACCTGGCGCCTCGACACCCCCTACCTGCAGAACCTGGTCGACCTCGTCGGCAACATCGACCTCGACACCAACGCCGACGTGCCCGACCCGGCCGCGACGAAGAAGAACGCCGCGCCCCTCGTCCACAAGGGCAAGGACCAGACCCTCAGCGGCAAGATGGCCGTCGCCTACGCCACCTACCGCGCCTCCGGTGAGGCCCAGAACGCCCAGCTGGAGCGATTCGGCCAGGTCATGCAGGGCGTGCTGCGCCAGCTGACCTCCGACCCGACGGCGGCGACCACCACCGTGCAGACCCTGGCCCAGATCCTGGATCCGCCGCTCACCGACAAGGACCTCGGCACCTTCCTCGCCAAGCTCGCCGACCTCGCCAAGAGCGGCGACTACAAGACCGCCCTGCTGCCCGTCCAGAACGACGGCACCCTGACCGCGCAGGCCTCCGCCAGCGTCGTCAAGGACATCCTGGGCGGCACCGCGAAGAGCCCCGACGAGGGTTCGGCGGTCCGGGTCGCCGTCCAGAACGCCACCGGCGTCAAGGACGACACCGAGAAGGCCCGCGTCGTCCTCCTCAACGGCGGCTTCACCTTCCTGGAGGCCGGCACGCCGTCCGGAACCTCGGCCACGTCCAAGATCACGTACTCCGACGCGGCCGACAAGGAGAACGCCACCGAGGTCGCCAAGACCCTGGGCCTGCCCACCAGTACCGTGATCAAGGGCACAGTCTCGGCGAACGCGGACGTCTCGGTGATCCTGGGCACCGACTACAAGCCGTCGTCGTCCTCGTGACGCCGTAGCCGTGCCGTCGTAGCGGTGTGGTCGTGACGGAGAGCATGCCCCGGAGGCCGGAGCCGGTGTCCCTACCGGCCTCCGGGGCATGATCCGTTATTCACGTGGGGGGCCGTCCGCGGTCCGTGAGACCCTTGAGGTCTGTTGACCGCCGACCGAAAGCCGCGTAGTGACCGCCACTGACCGCTCCATCGAGCTCATCTCCGCCGCCGCCCAGGCGGCCGCCGACAAGCTCGCGCACGACATCATCGCCTACGACGTCAGCGATGTGCTGTCGATCACGGACGCCTTCCTGCTGGCCTCCGCTCCCAACGACCGTCAGGTCAAGTCGATCGTCGACGAGATCGAGGAGCGGCTGAGCAAGGAGCTCGGCGCCAAGCCGGTGCGCCGCGAGGGCGACCGTGACGCCCGCTGGATCCTGCTCGACTACGTCGACATCGTCGTCCACGTCCAGCACAGCGAGGAGCGCGTCTTCTACGCCCTGGAGCGGCTGTGGAAGGACTGCCCCGAGCTGGACCTCCCCGTCGAGGCGAAGGCCACCCGCGGCAAGGCTGCCGAGCATGCCAAGCTGCAGGCCGAGGAGGACGCCTCCGAGTTCGGGGAGGTGCGGTGAGCGCCGGGGCCGACGGCCGCAAGGCGGGCCGGGGCCGCCGCGTCATCCTGTGGCGGCACGGGCAGACCGCGTGGAACGTGGAGCGCCGCTTCCAGGGCACCACGGACGTCGAGCTCACCGAGACCGGCATCGGACAGGCCCGCCGGGCCGCCCGGCTGCTGGCCTCCCTCAAGCCGGACGCGATCGTCGCCTCCGACCTGAAGCGGGCGGCGAACACGGCCGCCGAGCTGGCCGCCCTCACCGACCTCGACGTCACGCACGACGAGGGCCTGCGGGAGACCTACGCGGGCGTCTGGCAGGGGCTGACGCACCGGGAGATCATCGCCCGCCACGGCGAGGAGTACGCCGCGTGGAAGCGCGGGGAGCCGGTGCGCCGCGGCGGCGGCGAGCTGGAGAGCGAGGTCGCCGACCGGGCCGCTCCCGTCGTGCTGCGGCACGCCGAGAAGCTGCCCGAGGACGGCACCCTCGTGGTGGTCAGCCACGGCGGCACGATCCGCACCACCATCGGACGTCTCCTCGGTCTGGAGTCCCAGCACTGGGAGAGTCTCGGCGGCCTCTCCAACTGCTGCTGGTCCGTGCTCGGCGAGGGCGCCCGCGGCTGGCGCCTGCTGGAACACAACGCCGGCACGCTCCCGGAACCGGTGCTCGGCGACGACGACTGAGCGGCCCTCCAGGGCCCCGACCCCGGATTTCACTTTCCGGCAGGTCGCAGGCTAAAGTTCTTCTTGTTCGCCCCGCCGAGCGGGAAGAACGCAAGGGGCTATAGCTCAGTTGGTAGAGCGCCTGCATGGCATGCAGGAGGTCAGGAGTTCAATTCTCCTTAGCTCCACAGATCGACACTCTTGAGTTGTCAAGGATCGAGAGTCGTCCACGATCGAATCGATGAAATCCCATCCCTTTCAGGGGTGGGATTTTTTCGTCGCTGTCAGCGCCTCCGCGCGGAGCCGAGTCTCCTCGTCGGCCGGGGTGTAGACCACGATCCGGCACTCCGGCATGCCGTTGACCGACAACGACACCGAGGTCATCCGCATCTCGCCCACCTCCTCGTGCCGGAACGTCTTCACCCGCCGCCCCGGCTCCGCCACGTCCCCGCTCTTCCACAGTCGCGCGAAGAGCGGACTCGACGCGGACAGCCCGCGTATGAACTCCTCCCAGACGGGCTCGCCGGTATGCACCCCGTAGGCCGAGCGCAACGTCGCCACCATCACCGGCAGCTCCCTCTCCCGGTACAGCAGCGGACACTCCTCCTCCGGCACCGTGAACAGCTTCCACAACACGTTCGGCATCGGGCCAGACGGCAGTGGCTCCGGCCAGAACACCGTCCGGTAGGGGGAGTTGGTGGCGAGGATGTCGTACCGCGAGTTGTAGACCACCGCCGGGCGTGGCTCCAGGGCGTCGAGGATGCCCTGGATCTCCGGCCCCACGGACCGCGCGATCACTTCCGGCGGATGCGCGTACGGCACCTCGGCCAGGTGATACAGATGCTCGCGCTCCGGCGCGTCGAGCCGGAGCGTGCGCGCCACGGCATCCAGGACCTGCGCCGACGCGTTGATCGGGCGCCCCTGTTCGAGCCACGTGTACCAGGTGACGCCCACTCCGGAGAGCTGCGCGACCTCCTCGCGGCGCAGCCCCGGCGTACGCCGTCGAAAGCCCGGCGGCATGCCGACGTCGTGCGGTGTCACCCGGGCGCGCCTGCTGCGCAGAAACGCGGCCAGCTCGGGCCGGCGGCGCTGTGTCGTCCCCATCCCCATCGTCACATCCCCCATGTTCGACGCCCGACCCGGTCCCTGCCAGGTGCTGCCAGTACCAGCATCAGCGGGCTCTCGGCACCCGTACCGGAGCGCCCTCACGCTCGACCGCATGACGACATCACCCCGGACGGAACCGGATTCCGCCCCCGCTCCAACTCCTGCCACCAGTAAAGACCCTGGCACTGACAATCGCCGTGGGCCGATGCTCGCCGTGCTGCTCGCGGCCCTGTTCATGGCGCTGCTCGACGTGTTCATCGTGAACGTCGCCGCCCCCACCATCGGCACCGAACTCCACGCGTCCGGCGCCGACTTGCAGCTCGTGATCGCCGGATACACCATCACGTACTCGGTGCTGCTGATCACCGGCGCCCGGCTCGGCGACCGGCTCGGTCACGCCCGGGTCCACCTCGCCGGGCTCGCCCTGTTCACCGCCGCCTCGCTCGCCTGCGGGCTGGCCCAGGGCTCGACCGAGCTGATCGTGTTCCGCCTGATCCAGGGCTCCGGCTCGGCGCTGATGATCCCCCAGGTGCTCAGCCTGATCCAGCGGCACTTCGTCGGCGAGGCCCGGATGCGGGCGCTCGGCGTCTACTCGGCGGTCATCGCCGTCGGCGCCGCGGCCGGACAGATCCTGGGCGGTGTCCTCGTCAGCGCTGACCTGTTCGGTACGAGCTGGCGGCCGGTGTTCCTCGTCAACGTGCCCGTGGGCGTCGTACTCCTGTTCCTCGGCAGGCGCGTGCTGCCGAGGGACGCCGGGGCGGAGCCGGAGCGCGCACGGGCCTTCGACGTGCCGGGTCTTGTGCTGCTCGCCTCGGCCGTCTCGCTGCTGACGGTGCCGCTGGTGCTGGGGCAGGAGGAGGGCTGGCCGCTGTGGTCGTGGCTGTCGCTGATCGCGTCGGCGGTGCTTTTCGCCGCGTTCTGCGTGTACGAGTCCCGGCTCGCCCGGCGCGGTGGAGCTCCGCTGATCGCACCGCGTGTGCTGCGTCACCCGGGCATGGGTCTCGCCGTCTTCCGGATCCTGGCAGTCATGGCCATCAACGCCGGTTTCCTGTTCGCGCTCACCCTGCACGTCCAGGGCGGCCTCGGCTTCAGCGCGCTGCGCGCCGGTCTCACCTTCGCGCCGACCGCGGTCGTTTTCGGGGCGGTCGGACTGACCTGGCGGAGGTGGCCGGCGGCCTGGCAGCGGGCGCTGACCCCGCTCGGCTTCGTGATCACGGTGCCGGCCGTCGTGGGAGTCGGCCTGGCGTTCGAAGGCGGCGACCGCGGCGGGGCCGTACTGTACGTGGCGTACGTCGGCGTGGGGGCCGGGCTCGCGCTCGCCTTCAGTCCGACGCTGACCCGGGCCCTGGCGACCGTGCGGCCCGAGGACGCGGCGGACGCCAGCGGGCTGCTGTCCACGGTCGCGCAGCTGGGTCAGCTGATCGGGGTCGCGGTTTTCGGCACACTGTTCTTGAACCGGCTTGAGTCACTTGGGGCCCCGGGGGCGTATACCTCTGCGAAGGCGCTTTTGGCGTGCGTGTTCGCGCTGGCGGGGACGGCCGCGGTGGGTGCCGTGTCCGGACTGGTACTGAGGCGTCGCTGACCGTATTGGTCCGGCCGTGGCAGAATCAAACGGCCGGAAGGGGGCGCGGCCCGACGGGAGGGAGTAGCGATGCCTGCGAGCATCATCGAGGAGGTCGACCACCTCTTCGATGCGGCGTTGATACGGGATACGATCACCCGCCTGAGCTGCCCTTCCTGCGGTTCCGCCCACGTGGCCCAAGTCCTTGGTGACAACGGCGGAGTTTCCTACGTGTGCACGGCCTGCGGCCACAGCTGGAGCTGATCGATGGGTGCACACAGGCGAAAGTGCGACTGGTGCGGCAGTGGGACGCCGATCGTCCGTGACATGGAACCGGTGAATCCCGACTACCAGTACTGGTGCGAGGAGTGCGCGCGGGCGCTGATCATAAAAGGCGATCCGATCGAGACGTACCGCGAGCTCGAGGGTGAGCCGATCTACGGTCGACTCCTGGAAGAGCACTGCACTTTGAAACGGTTCTATTCGTTCGTCACCGCTTGACCGAGGCCGGGACCCCGCGAGGAGGTCCCGGCGATCACGGTCACCGTCACGCCGACGGAAACGATTTGGTGGTGCACCGGGTCCACCGGTAATGTTGGCGTCGCCACCGGGGAGACCCGGTAGCACCCTGCGCGGGGCTATAGCTCAGTTGGTAGAGCGCCTGCATGGCATGCAGGAGGTCAGGAGTTCAATTCTCCTTAGCTCCACAGAAGTCGAAGGCGGGTCATCCGAGAGGATGACCCGCCTTCGGTGTGTTCAGGGGCAGTTGATGCCGTTCATGGAGCAGCGGGCCGCCCTCTTCTTAAGAAGGGGCGGCCCGCTGCTCGTGTGCTCAGCGGCCCAGAGCCCGTCGGCCGCGGCCCTGGGAGAGGACCGGCAGGTTGCGGGACGGGCCCTTGTCCCGCGCCGTCTCCTCCTCCAGGCGCAGGGCGAGCGCCGGGCAACGGCGCACCGCGCGGAGCGCCTTCGCCTCTGCGTACCGCGGCACCTGGGCCTGCGCGACGGTGGGGAAGCCGTCGGCGCCGAGTTCGAAGACCTCCGGGAGGATGTCCGCGCACAGACCGTGGCCCCGGCACAGTGTCCAGTCGACGTAGATCTTCTGACGGCTGGGACCGCTCTCCTCGGCCTCCGCGCCACTCGTGATGCCCGCAGGGAGCTGGCCGGCCTCGAAGAGCGGCAGAACGCCCTCCACGGGCCTTCCGCAGCCGTTTCCGAGGACGTGGGCGGCGAGGTCGTCCGTGAACGCCTTGATGGTCGACTCCAGGAACATCGCGGAGCCGTCCGGGTGGGAGCACGCGCCGCGTCGCTTCACGGCCTTGGCGACCTGCTTGAGCGCCTCCAGGGCGGCCGGGCCGCCGCCGTTGAGGATGTCCTCCATGCCGCGCGCGGCGGCGGGCAGACCGAGGTAGCAGGGACCGCACTGTCCCGCGCTCTCGTCGGCCAGCCACTGGGCCACGCGCAGTGACTCGCCCAGCGGGCAGGTCTCCTGGGTGATCGGCATGATGGCGCCCGCGCCGAGCGCACCGCCCACCGCGTCCAGGGAGTTGCGGGAGACGATCGCCTCGTTGACCGTCGCCGCGTCGATCCACTTGCCGTGGTAACCGCCCGTCAGCACACCCTGGGGGACCGGCGGGGCACCGGCCAACTGCAGGACGTAGCGCAGCGGTACACCTGTCGGGACCTCGATCACCATGGGGCGGGCGACCGCCCCGGAGACCGTGAGCATGACGGTGCCGGGCTCGTCGTAGAGGCCGGTGTTGCCGTAGCGCTCGGGGCCGATGCGGGCGGCGATGGCGAGTTGGGCGAAGGTCTCGGCGTTGGAGAGCAGGGTGGGGGCGCCGCCGACGCCGTTCTGGGAGGCGCTGACCTTGCGGCCGGGCGGGATCGCCGGGCCGCCGTCGATCGAGCGGATCAGCGACGCGGCGGCGCCGGTGACCATGCGGATCGGGTTGCGCTGGACGAACGCCTTCAGTGCCGAGCGGCGGGTGTTGCTCAGGCCGCGCTCGGAGAGCGCGGCCTCCATGGAGCGCTGCGTCGACTCACGGGTGACCCCCACCACGAGCGTGCGGGCACCCAGAGCTTCGGCGACCAGGAGGGCGCCGTCCAGGATGAGGTGCGGGGCACGGTTGATGAGCACCGTGTCCTTGCGGCAGGCCGGCTCGTCCTCGCTGCCGTTGACGACGACGACCGGTCGTACGCCGCGCTTGATCGCCGCCTCGGCGACCGACCGCAGCTTCTTGTGGAAGGGGAAGCCCGCGCCGCCGCGGCCCTTCAGGTTGATGGCCTCGGAGAGCTTCGCGAGCTGCTCCCCGCCCATCGGTTCGAGTGGCCCGTGCACCTTCAGGTGCATGGGCAGGTCGAGTCTCTCGACAAGGTCGAAGCCAGACGTGAGCTGCGGAAGGCCGACCACGCGGACTTCTGGGACGTCGGGCAGGGCCTCGTTCACCTATAGCCTCCGGAAGGCGTGTTCCAAGGTTCGCCCGAGCCGCCCTGCGCGTCGAAGTCGTACGAAGCGTTGGGCGTTTGATCAGTGGCGGGACCGCTGTTGTACGTGTCATTGGGGTTGTACGTACCGGAGGCACCGTTCGACTCACCGGTGTCGTACACGTATCCCTCGCCGTACCCGCCCGTGTTCGCGTTGTTGTTGTACGTCGGGATGTTGTTGTACCCGGTGTCCTGGAGCGGGTCGTACGCCGACGCGGGCGCCTCGCCGACCGGCGGGGGCGAGGGGACCGGCCAGCTGCCGGAGGTGCTGCCGCCGTTGTCCGCGCGGGGGGCCGCCTGCGTGTTCTGCATGTCCATCGGCATGTTCATGCGCGAGGTCTGGTCGGTGACGAACGGCATCTGACCGGTGGACGGGTCGGCGGTGCGGTAGGCGGCGGCGAAATCGTTCTTGGCCGCCTCCGGGGTCATCGACCTCGTCTCGTACATGGCGTTGGAGTCCACGCGCGGGATCGACCCGGTCTCGGTGAACGAGGGCTGCGCCGGCCGCCGGCTCTCGCGCTTCTCGAAGCCCGGCAGCGACGACTCGCCCACGCGACCGCGGCTCGCGTCGAGTTCGTCGAGACCCGGCCGCTCCTCGTTGCCCAGGAGCCTGGCGACCTTGTCGGCGAACTTGCGCTTGAACGGGCGGGGCGCCGAGCGCAGGGCCAGGGCGGCGGCGACCCCGACCAGGCACAGCTCGTACGAGATCATGAAGAACGGCTTCGCCGCGCGGCCCGCGAACAGGCCGTGGATCAGCGCCGCGCACCAGGCCGGGTAGGCCAGCATGTGCATCGCGCGCCAGCGGGCGGCGACCGGCGCGGGGGACGCGAACTGGTTGCGCAGGGCGCCGGTGATGCCCACGAAGATCATCAGCAGGCCGCCGAGGGAGCCGAGGCCGATCAGCCCGGCGCTGCCCTTCACACCGAGGCTGAACGGGATCAGCGCGGCGATCAGGACGGTGTGGTCGAGCGCCAGCTTGACCGTGATGTGGATCACGAGGAACGCGATCGAGCCGACGGCGGTCACCCGGTGGATGCCCTGCGCCACGATCCGCTGGCGGATGTTGAGGATGACCCGGTCCTGGGCGACGAGCCCCCAGATCACCGAGCAGGAGAGGGAGACGAGCGAGAGAACGCCCGCACCGAAGTTGAGGAAGTCCTGTACCTGGCTGCCTCCGGCCAGCACGAACACGGGTATGAAGATCAGGACGACGAGGCTCACCACGCCATAGGCCGAGCGGCCCGGCTTGGGGAGCGAACTGGTACTACGACGAGGGTTCATGGGGGCAACTCCGAGCAGTATCGGGAAAGCGGTCCCGCTGCCGAACTCTAAGTGGCTCCATACCGGTGGGTACGAGGTTTGAGTTATTGCGTTGTTATCAAACGACTATGCGCTTGCTGTCATGTCCTGTAGTGGGTGGTACGCGAAGGTAATCCTCGAACTGGGGTCGGTCCACGCCGCTGTGGACAGGGTGCCAAGGGTGATACGGAAGCGCGTCGCGTTGTGCTCAAGGGCTGCGGTACCCTCATGCCATGCGTGCTGTACGCCTTCTGCTTAGCGAGCCGCGCTGATCAGTCCCGACCACCGGCGAACGGTGAGGTCGGAATCGGCGCGGCGTCCCCTCCTGTGCGAGGGGATTTTTCATTTGCTGGATGTCACATGGTGGATGTCACAGCCTGAAAGTCGCAGCCGCCGGCAGAGACGATCGATGGAGCTTTGAGGATCATGAGCGAGACGAACCCCGCTGCCGCCGCCGAGGTGGTCGCCCCGCACCGCTACACGGCCGCCATGGCCGCGGACATCGAGGCACGCTGGCAGGACTTCTGGGAAGCCCAGGGCACCTACGAGGCGCCGAACCCGACCGGTGACCTGGCCGGCGACCCCGAACTGGCGGCCCGCCCCAAGAAGTTCATCATGGACATGTTCCCGTACCCCTCCGGTACGGGCCTGCACGTCGGCCACCCCCTGGGCTACATCGCCACCGATGTCTTCGCCCGGTACCAGCGGATGACCGGCCACAACGTGCTGCACACCCTGGGCTTCGACGCCTTCGGCCTGCCCGCCGAGCAGTACGCCGTGCAGACCGGCACGCACCCGCGCGTGTCCACCGAGGCCAACATCGCGAACATGACGTCCCAGCTGCGCGCGCTGGGCCTGGGCCACGACAAGCGCCGGTCGTTCGCCACGATCGACCCCGAGTACTACAAGTGGACCCAGTGGATCTTCGTCCAGATCTTCAACTCCTGGTACGACGACGAGGCCGACAGGGCCCGCCCGATCGCCGAGCTGATCGCCCAGTTCGAGACCGGTGAGCGAGCCGTACCGGGGCACACGCGCGCGTGGCCCGAGCTGAGCGCCACCGAACGTGCCGACGTCCTGGGCGAGTTCCGCCTGGCGTACGCCTCCGACGCGCCGGTCAACTGGTGCCCCGGCCTGGGCACCGTCCTGGCCAACGAGGAGGTCACCGCCGACGGCCGCTCCGAGCGCGGCAACTTCCCCGTCTTCAAGGCCAAGCTGCGCCAGTGGAACATGCGCATCACGGCCTACGCCGACCGGCTGCTGGGCGACCTGGACGGGCTGGACTGGCCCGAGGCCATCAAACTGCAGCAGCGCAACTGGATCGGCCGTTCCGAGGGTGCCCGCGTCGACTTCCCCGTGGACGGCGAGAACATCACCGTCTTCACCACCCGCCCCGACACCCTGTTCGGCGCGACCTACATGGTGCTGGCGCCCGAGCACCCGCTGGTCGACAAGTTCACGCCGGCCGCCTGGCCCGAGGGCACGCACGACGTGTGGACCGGGGGGCACGCCACCCCGGCGGAGGCCGTCGCCGCGTACCGCGCGCAGGCCGGCACCAAGTCCGACATCGAGCGGCAGGCCGAGGCCAAGGACAAGACCGGTGTCTTCACCGGCGTGTTCGCGACCAACCCGGTCAACGGCGAGCGGCTGCCCGTCTTCATCGCCGACTACGTACTGATGGGTTACGGCACCGGCGCGATCATGGCCGTCCCCTGCGGCGACCAGCGCGACTTCGACTTCGCGCGCGCCTTCGAGCTGCCGATCCACTGCATCGTCGAGCCCACCGACGGCCGCGGCACCGACACGTCGACATGGGAGAACGCCTTCGGGTCGTACGACGCGAAGATCATCAACTCCTCGAACGGCGACATCTCCCTGGACGGCCTGCCCGTCGCCGAGGCCAAGGCCCGCATCACGGAGTGGCTGGCCCGCAAGGGCATCGGCGAGGGCACCGTCAACTTCCGCCTGCGCGACTGGCTGTTCAGCCGCCAGCGCTACTGGGGCGAGCCCTTCCCGATCGTCTACGACGAGGACGGCATCGCGCACTCGCTGCCCGAGTCGATGCTGCCCCTGGAGCTGCCGGAGGTCGAGGACTACTCGCCGCGCACCTTCGACCCGGACGACGCGAACACGTCCCCGGAGACGCCCCTGTCCCGCAACGAGGACTGGGTCGCCGTCACCCTGGACCTGGGCGACGGCCGCGGCCCCCAGAAGTACCGCCGCGAGACCAACACCATGCCGAACTGGGCGGGTTCCTGCTGGTACGAACTGCGCTACCTGGACCCGCACAACGACCAGAAGCTGGTCGACCCGGCCATCGAGCAGTACTGGATGGGCCCCCGCGCGGGCATGCCGCACGGCGGCGTCGACCTGTACGTCGGCGGCGCCGAACACGCCGTACTGCACCTGCTGTACGCGCGCTTCTGGTCCAAGGTGCTGTTCGACCTGGGGCACATCTCGTCCCCGGAGCCGTTCCACAAGCTGTTCAACCAGGGCATGATCCAGGCCTACGTCTACCAGGACAGCCGCGGCTTCCCGGTGCCGGCCGCCGAGGTGGAGGAGCGCGACGGCGCCTACTACTACCAGGGCGAGAAGGTCTCCCGGCTGCTGGGCAAGATGGGCAAGTCCCTGAAGAACGCGGTCACTCCGGACGAGATCTGCGACGAGTACGGTGCCGACACCCTGCGCCTGTACGAGATGGCCATGGGCCCGCTGGACGTGTCCAGGCCGTGGGACACGCGCGCGGTGGTGGGCCAGTACCGGCTGCTGCAGCGGCTGTGGCGCAACGTCGTCGACGAGACGACCGGCGAGGTCACGGTCGTCGACACCGAGCCCGGCGAGGACACCCTGCGTGCCCTGCACAAGGCGATCGACGGGGTGCGCCAGGACCTGGAGGGCCTGCGGTTCAACACGGCGATCGCCAAGGTCACCGAGCTGAACAACTACCTGACCAAGGCGGGCGGCGCCGTGCCGCGCCCGGTCGCCGAGTCGCTGGTGCTGCTGATCGCGCCGCTGGCTCCGCACATCGCCGAGGAGCTGTGGCGCAAGCTGGGCCGCACCGACACGGTCGTCCACCAGGACTTCCCGGTCGCCGACCCGGCGTACGTCGTGGACGAGAGCGTGACCTGCGTCGTGCAGATCAAGGGCAAGGTCAAGGCCCGCCTGGAGGTCCCGCCGACGATCTCCGACGCCGAGCTGGAGAAGGTCGCGCTGGCCGACGAGAAGGTCGTCGCCGCGCTGGAGGGCGCGGGCATCCGCAAGGTCATCGTGCGGGCGCCGAAGCTGGTGAACATCGTTCCGGCGTAGTCGGTAGTTGTTGTCGGCACGGTCTTTTGACGCGCCGGGGCGAGTGTCTCGGGGTAGTCCCCTACGGGCAGGTCCAGGGTTCCTGTGGAACTCCGGACCTGCCCGTTGCGTTTACCGTTGAAGAGCGGCGCGGCGTGTGCCGCCCGGAGCCGGTGGAGGAGCGTTGGAAGCCGTGATCGCAGTCTTCGCCCTTCTCTTCCTGCTGTTCGTGGTCGTAGGCGGCTATGCGGCGGTCAAGGCGATCGGTGCGGCCAAGCGCGGTGTGGACCGCACGGTCGCGCAGGCCCGGCGCTCGGTCGAGGACCACACCCTGCGCGCCAAGTCCTTCGCCCAGCCCGGCCCGCAGGGACAGGTGGCCCAACTCCGGCTCGCGCTGCGCACATCGATGCGTGCGACCCAGGACGCGCTGCACGCGGGCGTGACCGAGGACGAGTCGCTCAAGGAGTCCCTGGGCCTCTTCGAGCGGCTCAGCGCGCACGGCCGTGAACTCGACGGCGAGCTGCGGCGCCTGGAGTCCGAGCCGGACCGCGGGACGCTCGCCGAGCGGCTGCCCGCCCTGCGCGAGCGCACCGAGCGCATCACGAAGTCGGCGGACTCGCTGCGCTGGGCGGCCCGCGACCGCGCCGGCCGCTTCGCGGAGGACGACCTGGACACGCTGAGCGCCCAGATAGACATGGAGGCCGGTGCCCTGCGGCACTGGACGAAGGCCGAGCACACGACACCTCCGTGGCCCGAGGCCCCGCCCGCCGATGCCACGACGGGCCGGCAGACCTGGCCGGAACCCCCGCGTTCCCGTCCCGCCGCCGAGGAACCGGCCCCGTCCGCCATCACCCCGCCGGGACGGCGCCCCTCCTACCCCTGGCAGAAGAAACCCCGTCCGGAGAGCACGACTTGATCGGACGGCACGGTGTGAGGGCGCGGCACGGTGTGAACGTGCGGCATGGTGTGATCCCGCCGGTTCCGGCCCAGGTGAAAGGGGTCGGGCTGCCGCCCGGCCGCTACGGCAGGTAACCTCCAGCTCATGTCCCGCCATGTCGCGATCGTCACCGATTCAACGGCCTACCTGCCGCCGCTGACGATGGAGCGCCACGGCATCACAGCGGTGCCATTGACCGTAGTGCTCGGCGACCGGGCGCTCGAAGAGGGCACCGAGATCTCCACCCGCTCCCTGGCCCAGGCCCTGCAGAAGCGACGCCCCGTCACCACCTCGCGCCCCAGCCCCCAACTCTTCGCGGAGACCTACCGCAAGGTCGCCGAGTCCGGCGCCACCGGCATTGTCTCCCTCCACCTCTCCGCCGAACTCTCGGGCACCTACGACGCGGCGGTCGTCGCCGCGCGTGAGGCACCGGTGCCGGTGCGGGTCGTGGACACCGGGATGGTCGCGATGGCGCTCGGCTTCTGCGCCCTCGCCGCGGCCGAGACGGCGGAGGCCGGTGGCACGGTGGACGAGGCGGTCACGGCCGCGGAGAAACGGGCGGCCGGCACCTCCGCCTACTTCTACGTCGACACCCTCGACTATCTGCGCCGGGGCGGCCGAATCGGCGCGGCGCAGGCCCTGTTGGGCTCCGCGCTCGCTGTGAAACCGCTGCTCCAGCTGGAGGGCGGGCGCATCGAACTCCTGGAGAAGGTACGGACGGCGTCGAAGGCGATCGCCCGCCTTGAGGAGCTCGCGGCGAACCGGGCGGGGAGCGCACAGGTCGACATCGCCGTCCACCATCTCTCGGCGCCTGAGCGGGCGTCGGCGCTCGCGGATCGGTTGCGGGCGCGGGTGCCGGGGCTGGCCGATCTGCATGTGAGCGAGGTCGGGGCGGTGATCGGGGCGCATACCGGGCCTGGGTTGTTGGGGGCTGTGGTTTCGCCTCGGTGACGGGTTTGCCGGGGCGGTGCTGTGAGGGGCGGCGCTCTTGGGGGAGGCGTCGGGCGTTCGCGGGCCGGTGCTTGAAGGGTGCCTGAGCGGTGCCTGAGCGGTGTCTGAGCGGCGTTTTGGGCGGGCGACGCCCGTGTGGGTGACGGAGTTATCCACAACTGGGCGGTTGTCCCCGGGAATTGACCAAGATCATCGCGACGTCGCGGAATGTCCGATCCTCGGCGCATGGCACTTCGATCACGTTCACACACAGCGACTGCGACCAGCGGCCCGGGCCGCACCCCGTCCTCCGACGGCCGAACTCGGCATCGCCGCACGCCTGCACGGGGGCGGGCACATCGCCAGGCTTCGGCGGAGGAACTTCGGCGACGGGCGGAACTGCTCTTTGGCGAACGGGGTGAACGTGCCGTTGCGCAGGGGGAGTTCGGGAATGGGCCGCCTGGTGAAGTCGTAGAGGCTCTTGTTCCGTCCGTGCGCGAGGCGAGGGGGCGGGCTGCTCCGGCTGTGGTTACGGCGGCGGGGCTTCGTTTTCCCGCGCCTGTTGATGCTGGGCCTTGGGCTGTTCGGGAGCCGGAGCCGGAGCCGGAGTCTGGGTCTGGGCTTGGGCCTGGGTTGGGGGCGGGGCAGCGAGGGGTTCGGGTGGGGGTGCCGGTGGGTGTTGCCCTGGAGGCTGATGACTTCTCGTATGCCGGAGGGGGCGGAGCGGGTGGCGATGGTGGGGATTTCAGTGGCACCGGAGAAGTAGGCCTCGGGCGGGATCGTGCGGCCGGGGCTTGGCGGGAGCGGGTCGGGGCGGCTCTGCGGGAGCGGATGCCGGTGTGGGTGCAGACGCGGTGCGGGCTGGAGCGGCGGAACGTGGTAGCGCTCGGTGTCCTGCTCGTCGTGGCCGCGGTCTTCGCCGTGCAGCACTTCTGGGTGGGCCGGACCCAGCCTGTGCGTGCCCCGGAGGTGGTGGGGGCGGCGGCTCCCTATGGAGATGCGGATAGGGGCGGCGGTGGGGGCGGAGCTGCGGGGAAAGGGGCCGAGCCGCGTGCCTCGTCGGTCGGAGCGCGAGGTGCTTCGGGTGCGGCCGCCGGTACCGAGATCGTCGTGGACGTCAGCGGCAAGGTCCGGGAGCCCGGGGTTCATCGGCTTCCGGCCGGTTCGCGGGTGACCGATGCGTTGCGGGCGGCGGGTGGGGTGCGTCCGGGCACGAACACCGACGGGCTCAATCGGGCCCGGTTCCTCGTGGACGGGGAGCAGATCGTCGTCGGCGGTCCGGCCCCCGCGGCGGCGCCTGGCGCGGGCGGTGCGAACGGCACGGGGATCGCGGGCTCGGCGGGCTCCGCCGCGGGAGCGGCTCCGACGGCTCCGGTGTCCCTCAACACGGCCACCGCGGATCAGCTCAACACCCTGCCCGGTGTGGGTCCGGTGCTGGCCCAGCACATCATCGACTACCGCACCCAGCACGGCGGTTTCCGCTCGGTGGACGAGCTGCGCCAGGTCAACGGCATCGGCGACCGCCGCTTCGCCGATCTGCGGGACCTGGTGCAGCCATGACCACGGGATCCGATGCGGCCACGCCCTCCGCCCACGTCGATCCGCCCGAGCCCGCGCCCCCTCGTCACACGGCACAGGACGACGCCCCTTCGCCGGCCCGCCGAACCGTGCACGCCGACTCCGGGAGCCGGCGGGGTGCCGCACATCCCCAGCAGGAAGGACCGACGGACCTACGACTCGTACCGCCCGCGCTCGCGGCCTGGGCGACGGCGGCACTGGCGCTGGACGCGTCGCCGGGCTGGGTCACAGGAGTCGCCGTCGCCTCGCTGACCGGGGCGCTCGTGCTGCTGCTGGTGACGCGGCGGCGGGACGGCACGGCCGGCGGTCGTACTCCTTCTTGGCGGGACGCTCACCCGGACCTCTCACCAGAGGGAATGCACCCTGCACCCTCATGGCGGCAGGCCGCATGGCCCCGTGTCTCGATCGCCGCCCTGCTCCTCGCCATCGCCGCGGCCGCTGCCTCCGCCGGGTTGCACGGGGCGGATCTGCGGCGCGGGCCGGTGCCCGAACTGGCACGGGAGTACGCGACCGTGACCACGGAGGTGGAGGTCGGTTCCGATCCACGGTTGACCCGGCCCCGGATCAGCGGGGATCACGCGGCTCCGGTCTCCGTGCTGATCGAGGCCGAGGTGCGGCGGGTCGAGGAGATGGACGGGACGGTCGTGGAGACGCGGGCACCGGTGTTGTTGATCGTCGACCCGGGCTCGTCCGCCAAGGGAGGGCGCGCGACGGGGGGTTCTGGTGGCGGGCCGGAGCATTCACCCTGGCTCGGGCTGCTTCCCTCCACGCGGGTGAAGGTGACCGCGCGGTTGGCGCCCTCGCTGACGAGCGGGGACCGGGTCGCGGCCGTGCTGCGGGTACGGAACCAGCCGGTGCCGGAGGTGGTGGAGGGGCCGTCCGGAGCACAGCGGTTCGCGGGGCGGTTGCGGGCCGGGCTGCGTGAGGCCACCGACGGGTTGCCGGGCGACGCGCGGGCGTTGCTGCCGGGGCTGGTCGTCGGGGACACCGCGCGGATCACACCCGAGTTGGACGAGGCATTCAAAGAGACGGACCTCGCGCACACCCTCGCCGTCTCCGGAAGCAACCTCACCATCCTGCTCGCCCTCCTCATCGGCCCACCCGGTCTCGCCCAGCACATCGAACGCCGGGGTCTGGCACCGCGTCTGGGCATCTCCCTCCGGGCGACCGCACTGCTCGGCGGGGGGCTCACGCTCGGGTTCGTCGTCGTGTGCCGGCCCGACCCGAGCGTGCTGCGGGCCGCGGCCTGCGGCGCCGTCGCGCTGCTCGCCCTGGCGACCGGGCGCCGCAGATCACTGATCCCGGCCCTGGCGACGGCCGTACTGCTACTGGTGCTCTACGACCCCTGGCTGGCCCGCAGTTACGGCTTCCTGCTCTCCGTGCTGGCCACCGGTGCCCTGCTCACGCTCGCGCCGCGCTGGAGCGAAACGCTGCGTCGGCACCGGGTTCCGCCGCGGCTGGCCGAGGCGCTGGCCGCCGCAGCTGCCGCGCAGGCGTTGTGCGCGCCGGTCGTGGCCGTGCTGTCGGCGCGGGTGAGCCTGGTGGCGGTGCCGTGCAACCTGCTCGCGGAGATCGCCGTCGCACCGGCCACGGTGCTGGGCTTCGCCGCGCTGGCGACGGCGCCGGTGGCGATGCCGGTGGCCAAGGTCCTTGCCTGGGGCGCGAGTTGGCCCACCGGGTGGATCGCGGACGTTGCCCGGACCGGCGCGGCGCTGCCCGGTGGGGGAGTGGACTGGCCGGGCAGCTGGACCGGGGCGCTGCTGCTCGCGCTCGCTGTCGCGGTGCTCGTGCTGGTCGGGCGGAGGCTGCTGAAGTACCCCTGGTTGTGCGGTGTCTGCGGGTTGTTGCTGCTGTTGATCGTGGTGGCGCCGGCGCCGCTCACCCGGGTGATCACGGGGTGGCCGCCGCCGGGTTGGCGGTTCGCGATGTGTGATGTCGGGCAGGGCGACGCGACGGTGCTCGCGGCGGGCAAGGGCACCGGCGTGGTCGTGGACGCCGGGCCCGATCCGAAACTGGTCGACCAGTGTCTGCGCACACTCGGCATCACCAGGATTCCGCTCGTCGTCCTGACCCACTTCCACGCCGACCATGTGGCGGGACTGCCCGGGGTGCTGCGGGGCCGCGCGGTGGGCGCCATCGAGACGACGTCCTTCGAAGAGCCCGCGGACCAGGCCGAGTTCGTACGGAGGGCGGCGGCGGAACAGCACATCCCGGTCACCCGGGCCGTGGCCGGTGAACAGCGCAGCACCGGTCCGCTCTCCTGGCAGGTGCTGTGGCCCCCACCGCGCCCGGCGCCGGACCCGGACGGGCCGAACGATGCCAGCGTCGCCCTGCTGGTACGGACGGCCGGGCTACGACTGCTGCTGCTCGGGGACCTCGAACCCCCGGCCCAGCAGGAGCTGTTGAGGTCACCGGCGGCCGCGCTGCTGGGAGGCGTGGACGTACTCAAAGTCGCCCATCATGGCTCGGCCTACCAGGACCCGGACCTGATGCGCAGGGTGGCTCCGCGGCTGGCGCTGATCTCCTGCGGTGAACACAACGTCTATGGGCACCCCGCCCCCAGCACGGTCGCGGCGCTGCGGGCCATGGGCGCGGTGGTCCTGCGGACGGACGTGGACGGGGCGTTGGCGGTCGAAGGCGCGGGGGACGGGCTCCGGGTGACACGGGACTGAGGGCGGGGCGGGGCGGAGCGGG
>NZ_BARF01000101.1 GCF_000367365.1 Streptomyces prunicolor NBRC 13075
CCGCGTGGGCGCGACCAGCCACAATGGCGCCGCAGCCAAACAACGACACATTGCGGCACTTCCCACAGAGCACTTAACGTCTCCGGGTGCGCCAAAAGCTGAGAGTCGCCGCCTACGCAGTCTGCGTCAGGGACGGACAAATCCTCCTTGCCCGTTCACCGGCCGAGCGCGGCGGATACGAGTGGGTACTCCCCGGCGGCGGCATGGACCACGGCGAGCACCCGAACGACACGGTGGTCCGGGAACTGGAGGAGGAGACCGGCTACCACGTCGAGGTCACCGGTTTCCTCGGCATGGACTCGATCCACCACGTCATTCCGTGGCGCCACCGCCGCAAGGTGGACCAGCACGGCCTCCGGCTCGTCTACGAGGCCAGGATCGTCCGCGGCGAGCTGCGCAACGAGGTCGGCGGATCCACCGACATGGCGGCCTGGCATCCGCTGGACGACGTCCCCGGCCTGACCCGGGTCGGGCTGATCGACATCGCACTGCGGCTGTGGCGCGAGCGGCCGGCAGTCGGACGGGTCGAGCACTCCCCGAAGTAGCCCCGAAGTAGCTCCGAAACAGCTCCGGAATAGCTTCAGTACCCCGGCAGATGAACACGGAGTAGCCGCTTCCAGGCGGCTCGACGAGCGTTCACGAACGCACAGGGGGCGCCAAGATCGACGTACGGTGATCGGCGCTACGCGTTGCCGTCTCGTTTACGCGCAGGTCATCCCCGATGCCAAGCATCCAGTACGAGCGGGAAGTTCGTGACCGCGATCGAAAACCGATCGCCGCGCACCCCCGCGACCACTGCCGACGCAGTTCGTACTCGGGGAGATCGCGCCATGTCGCGCACACGCTCTGTCGCCAGCTCCGCGCTGGGGGTCAACCGCCGTACCGTCCTCGCCGCCACCGCGGCCGTGTCCGTCTCCGCGGGCATCGGTTACGCCCTACGGCCCACCGACAGCCAGGCCGCCACGGGCGAGGCCACCAACGCCACCAACGCCGCCGCCCAGGCACCCGTGGCGGAGTCCCGCAAGGCACCGGCCGCACCCCTGGCCCCGTACACCAAGGGCACCACCCTCGCCACGGTCGCCGCCCCGCGCACCCACTCCGGTTACCGCCGCCTCGGCGACGGCGCCGGCTGGAAGCGCGTCGTGCGCGCCGACCTCGCCGCCGCCAAGTCCGGGCGCGCGGGCCGCCGTACGGCACTCGCGTCGTTCGTGCAGTTCACCGACCTGCACCTGATGGACACCCAGCACCCGCTGCGCCTGGAGTACCTGCGCTCGACCGACAAGCACGCCTGGCGCCCGCACGAGGCGCTGACCGTGCAGGGCGGGATCTCGCTGGTCGAGCGGGTCAACGCGCTGCGCGGCGCCCCGGTGACCGGCTCCCCGCTGCACTTCGTGATGACCACCGGCGACAACACGGACAACAACGCGAAGTCCGAGCTGGAATGGTTCATGAAGATCATGAGCGGCGGCCGGTTCACCCCCAACACCGGTGACCCGCGCCACTACGAGGGCGTCATGAACAGCGGCCTCAAGCTGTACTGGCAGCCCGACTCCACGCTGCGCGACGGCGACAAGCAGGTCGGCTTCCCGCACCTCAAGGGCTTCCTGGCCGCCGCGATCCGCGAGGTCCGCAGCCCCGGCCTCAACCTGCCCTGGTACTCCACGGTCGGCAACCACGACGCGCTCCCGCTCGGCTGCTTCGGCTCGCACGCGGACCCGTACCTCACCGAACTCGCCATCGGCGGCAAGAAGTTGATGACCGCGACCGCGGCCGAGGCGAAGAAGCTCCAGAACTCCATCCGGGACGCCAAGGACCCCAAGGGCACCGGCTACCGCGACTTCCTCAAGGCGCACGCCCGTTCCGCGCGCTCGATCACGCCGGACGAGAAGCGCGCCCCGTACACCTCCGCCGAGTACCTCAAGGCCCACCTCGACCCGGCCTACCAGGGCCTCGGCCCGGTCGGCCACGGCTACTCCTCCGCGAACGTCGACGCGGGCACCCAGTACTACGCGTTCCGCATCGCCGACGACGTGATCGGCATCAGCCTCGACACCACGGACGCGGGCGGCCACTACGAAGGGTCCATCGGGGCAACGCAGTTGAGGTGGCTGGACAAGACACTGCGCGACAACAAGGACTCGTACGCGGTGATCTTCAGCCACCACACCAGCAAGACGATGGACAACACCCGCCCCGACCCCGCGCACCCCACCGAGCGCCGCTACGAGGGCAACGCGGTCGTCGCCCTCCTCGGCAGCCACCCGAACGTGCTGGCCTGGGTCAACGGCCACATCCACCGCAACGTCATCACCCCGCACGCGGCGCCCGACGGCCGCAGCTTCTGGGAGATCTCCACGGCCTCCCACGTCGACTATCCCCAACTCGCCCGTGTCATCGAGCTGGTGGACAACAAGGACGGCACGCTGTCCCTCTTCACCACGCTGATCGAGTCCGCGGCCCCGCACCGCACCGACTTCTCCGACCTCACCCAGACCGGCCTCGGCGCCCTGTACCGCGAACTGTCGTACAACGCACCGGGTTCCAGCACGGTGCTGGGCGGCGACGCGAAGGACCGCAACACGGAGCTGCTCCTCAAGAAGGGCTGACTCTGACAAAGGTCTTTCAGAACGGCTGAAACTCACTCAACTGCCGTACAACCGGGCAACCTTGGCCACACGCCACCGAGTCCCTCCCCTCGACGAAGGGGGAAGACATGGGACTGAGAGTTCGTACGGCACTCATGGCGACGACGGCGTTGACGCTGTCGGTCGTCGCCCTGGTGGGACCCGCGACGGCGGCGGAGCCCACCGGAAAGGGCGAGGACCACACCGCCACCAGCAAGGCCATCCAGGCGGCCGTCGACATCGGCGTACCCGGCGTCACGGCGACGGTGAAGGACGGCCGCAGCACCTGGTCGACGACAGCCGGTGTGGGCAACCTCCGTACCGGCAAGCCGCGTTCGGCCGACGACCGCTACCGGGTGGGCAGCATCACCAAGACGTTCGTGTCGACGGTGATCCTCCAACTGGAGGCGGAGGGACGCCTGTCGCTGGACGACAAGGTGGCGAAATGGCTGCCGGGAGTGGTCGAGGGCAACGGCCACGACGGCACGAAAGTCACCCTGCGCGAGCTCCTGAACCACACGAGCGGCATCTTCAACTACACGGCGGACGACGACTTCGGCACCGCGTACTTCACCAAGGACGGCTTCTTCCAACACCGTTACGACACGAAGAGCGCGGCCGACCTGGTGGCGATCGCGATGACCCACAAGCCGGACTTCGCGCCCGGCACGTCGTGGAACTACTCCAACACGAACTACGTCCTGGCCGGGATGGTGATCCAGAAGGTCACGGGCCACTCGTACGAGACGGAGATCCGCAGCCGCATCATCAACCCCCTCCACCTGAAGGCGACTTCACTCCCAGGCACAAGGGTCACTGTCCCGCAACCCAGCGGCCACGCCTACAGCAAGCTGGCACGAACGCCCACGGGCCCGACGTACGACGTCACGCGCTTGAACCCGACGATCGCCTCCTCGGCAGGCTCACTGATCTCCGACTCCTCCGACCTGGACCGCTTCTACGGCGCGCTGCTGCGGGGCGAGTTGCTGCCGCCGAAGCAGCTGAAGGAGATGAAGACGACGGTGGCGACGGGCGAGGGCGGCGACGCCACGCGCTACGGCCTGGGCCTCGCCGACATCACCCTGCCCTGCGGCGTCCACGTCTGGGGCCACGACGGCGGCATCCACGGTTCGTCGTCGGTGGCGGTGACGACGGCGGACGGTCGCCATTCCCTGGCGTTCAACTTCAACGGGGACTGGTCGGGGGATGCGGGGGCGGTGGTGGTGGGGGAGTTCTGCGGAAAGTGAGGTCTCCGCGCTCGTACCGATTGAGCAGCAGCATGCCGGAGCAACCGATGCAGCAGGCCAGCCCCGCGTACAGCAGGGGCGAGGCCCAGGGCCACACGATTTCGGTGCTGTACCTGTTGTTCCAATGGCACTTCACGGACAGCGGAAAGCTGCCCCGGCTCACGGAGGTGAGGGTGGAGTCCCGCCCCATGTCCATGTACAAGCCGTCGCCGGTCCTGTCCGCACACAGATCGAGCGGATGTGTGAAGGCGAGCCCGTAGTCGGTCCCGGCCCCGTAGGCGGCGATCGCGACCGCACCCCCGATCACCGCCCAACGGGCCAGCCGCGAGGGCTTCTTCCTGGTCACCCACAACCCGTACGGAACCGCCCCGAGGGCGACGAGAAAGACAGTGATCACAGGTGGACCGAAGATCGCGAACATGAACCCCATGCGCTGACGCTACGTTGCGCTGAGGAGGAGGGCGGCTGCGGTAGCTACACGGGGGCCAGGGCGGGAACACCTACCCGCCTCGCTATACAGATTTCTGTATACTTGCGTGCGTGAGTGACCTCTGGCGGATCGAGCCCGAAGTCCGGCAGTGGCTGGAGCTTCTCTCGGATGCGCAGTATGCCAAGGCCGAACGGGCTGCCGACATGCTCGCGGCTCAGCCGACCACTCTGGGGGAGCCGTACTCGCGGCACCTCGGTGGCAAGGTGAGAGAGCTTCGTTTCCTCATGGATGGCAATGCCGTCCGCATCACGTACTGGCTTACTCGGGATCGGCGGATTGTGCTGCTGACGGTCTTCCGTAAGACCAGGCAGCGTGAGGTGGCCGAGGTCGAGCGAGCCCAGCAGATGCAGAAGGTGTGCGAGGCGGAGCATGGATCCGCCGAGCACAGCTACGAGCGGATCGAGGAGGAGCGGCCGTGAACCACTCCGAGTGGAAGACCCGGCGGACCAGGAAGCTCCTGGGCGAGTCCGTCGAGGAGTCGCCGGCCTACGTGGAGGCCGGGTACGCGTTCGCCCTGGGGCAGGCCGTCCACGATCGGCGTACCGAGCTGGGCCTCTCGCAGACCGAGCTGGCTCGCGGGGCGGGGATGACCCAGCCGCAGATCTCCAACATCGAGGGCGGCGACTCCGTACCCACCCTGGCCCTCCTCACCCGGCTGGCCAAGGCGCTGGACGCCTCGCTGACCATTGATCTGGATGGCGACACGTCGGCGTTCGTCTTCACCGCGCACGGTGGGAGCGAGCCGGGTGATGCGCAGCAGGGTGGGCGTTCGTCAGTCGCGTGAGTCCGTCTCGCGGAGTTGGGTGACGAAGGGGGCCCATGCCGTCGCGGGGAGGAGTAGCTCCGGGCCGGTGGGGTTCTTGGAGTCGCGGATGGCGATGCCGGTGGGGATGAGGTGGGCCGCTTCGACGCAGTTCTGGCCCGTGCCGTCGCTGTAGGACGACTTGAACCAGGCGTGCTCGGGTGCGATCTCGGGGTTCATGGTGCTACAGCTCACTTTCCAGTCGATGCAGGAAGTCGGGGGTGTCTTCGGGCGGCAGTGCCGATGCTGTCATGGCGTCGAACCGGCGGATGAAACGGTCGACTTCACGGCGCTTGTCCGAGGTGTGGGTCGCGCCCCAGGCACTGTCGATCTGGACCCTCGGCGGGAGGTCGTCCCCGAGGTTGAGGATCGCGAAGTCGTTCGTCGAGCGGTACCCGGATCTGAACGGCAGGATCTGGATGGCGATGTGGTCCCAGGACGACATCGTCACGAGCTTTTCGAACTGGTCGCGCTGCACTTCGGCACCTCCCACCGGGTAGCGCAGGGCGGCCTCGCCGAGGATGACGCGAAGCTTGACCGGGTCTTCCCTGGTGAGCACTTCCTGGCGTCTCATCCGCAACTCCACGCTACTGCGCACGAATTCGGAGGTGTTCTCCTCGACCGGCTTGTGTGCTTCGAGCAGCGCGCGTGCGTAGGCCTCCGTCTGCAACAGGCCGTACACCAGGGTCGGGTGGTACGCCCTCATGCTGCGTGCCTCCGGCTCAAGCCCCACGAACGTCGGCATCCCGGTCGGCATGGGGAACTGGGTCAGCCAATCCCGTTGCCCCGACTCCCGGTTGAGGTCGGTCAGCGACTCGATGATCTCCTCGTCGGTGACGCCGTACCGGTCCAGCAACTTCCTCAGATCGCCTACGTTCCGGAAGTTCAGCGCACCGGTCTCGATCCTCAGCAGCGTTGCCTCGGAGACTCGCAGTCCCTGCACCGCTTGCTTCCGAGTGAGGCCGCCCCCGCGGTCGCCCAGACCGCAGCTTTCACGTAACTGACGTAGCTGAAGGCCAAGTTCGAGTCGCTGGCCGGTCCGCCCGCGCTTCGCCGCCATGTGCACCATCCCTGTGCCGCTGTACGTGTCGCCTGCTCTCGCGTGCCGAGTGTGGCACGACGTATGCAAGCCGTGCAGGTGCTTGTGCAGATCCGGGCATAGTCCAATTTCAACTTCCCTGAAATTTCTGAGGAGTTTCGATTGCAGCTCGATGTGCAGTCTCGCCACGGTGGTCGGGCACCCCCCCACCCGAAAGGAACCCCCCCATGCCCCCACCCTCCTCACCCCCGACTGGTCGATGAGCTACCCCATGACCCCCCGCAGCGTCCGCCTCGCCCGGCTCCACACCCGCCGCCGCCTCACCCTCTGGAACTGGCCCGGCGACATCGAAGACGCCGTCCTCGTCACCTCCGAGCTCGTCGCCAACGCCGTACGACACGGCAAGGTCCCCGGACACGAGGTCTGGCTACGAGTCGCCGTAGGCGAAGAGAACGCCGCGCTGACGATCGACGTGTCGGACCCCACTCCGGCGTTCCCCGTGGTCACGCAAGCCCCCGGAGCGGAGAACGGCCGGGGACTCCTCGTCGTCGCCGCGCTCTCCGCATCCCTCGATTGGTTTCTGCGGGGAGACATCGGAAAGACGGTTCGCGTCCAGCTCGCCGTAGGCCTCCGTACCAATTGACCCCCGGATAACCAATCGGACCCAGACACGAGACACCCAGTTCATTCGTACGAAATGTCCGTGCCGCCTCATAACGGCTAACCCGCTGTTCACGGGGATGGCTCGATTCATACGCAAGGCGGGTGGTCGTGTGCGCGCTAGACACGAGCTGCACGTGCTGTCGGTCTACGAAGGCTTCTTCTCCGGGGGAGCCCGAATTGTCCACAGCGACGTCGTTCTGGGACTGGTGGAGGGCGGCCAGCACCATACGGTGCTCAGCATCCACGGCGAAGTACACCGAGAAGCAACCCGGCAGGCCATGGAGAACGACGCCTGCTACCAGCAACTGACCGCGGCCGGAGTCGGTGTCTCCACCCTCGGCCGCACCTTCGGCGGCGACCGGGACCCGGACGGGACCGTCACCGGCGGATTCACCGGACCCGAGCTGGCCGACGCGGCCCGCGCCCTCGCGGACGCCGACGTCGTCCTGTCGCTCAAGGAACAGCCGCTCTCCCTGCTCAACCAGGCGGGCCTGCCCCGCCGCCCCGTCGTGGTGTGCCTGCACCGTTCGGACCCCGAACACCAGGGCCCCGCCCTCGACGAACTGAAAACCGCCATCGCCGACGGCAAGGTCGTCGCCGCCGTCTGCTGCGCGGAGTCCACCCGCGACGCCTACCGGGCCGCCGGCATCCCGCCCGAGGTCCTCCACGTCATCCCCAACGGCGTCGACCTGTTCCGCTTCCGGCCCGACCCCGCCCGGCGGCTCGCCCTCCGCGCCTCCCTCGGCATCCCGGACACCGCCCCCGTCGTCGTCTTCGCCGCCCGCTACGCCACCATGAAGAACATCCCGCTCTTCCTCCGCGCCGCCCACGCGTGGCTACGGCGTGAGCCTGCCGGGCATGTGCTCATGTGCGGCACGGGCATGACCGCCGTCGACCAGCCCGCCCTCTCCGCCGACATCGACGACGCCTTCGGGGAGGACCGGGAGCAACTCGCCGATCGGCTCCATCTCCTCGGTGTGCGGCGGGACATGGAGACCGTCTACGCCGGGTCGGACGTCGTCGCGCTGACGTCGTCCTTCGGCGAGGCCGCGCCCCTGTGCCTCATCGAGGGCATGATGTGCGGGGCCGTACCCGTCTCCACCGACATCGGCGACAGCGCGTCCATCGTCGCCGGGCACGGCATCGTCACACCCCCCGACCCGGACGCCATCGCGTCGGCCTGGACCGAGGCGGTCGTCGGCCGCGCGGAGTTCGCCAAGGCCCACGCCCGCAGCCGCGAACGCTTCAGCCGTACGCGCATGATCGCCTCCTACGCCGCCCTCATCGACGGCCTGCACGCGGGACACACGACGACGAGCGCCGCCCCGCCGCCGTTGCCCGAGCCCCTGTAGAACACCCAACGGACGGCACATGTGAGGAGGGGCCACCGACCCCCAGTGGCCCCTCCTCTCCCCTCCTGATCCCGCCCCGGTCCGTCACTACCGGGGCAGCACCACGACATACGCGGCCGGATCGCGGTCCGCCGACGCCATCAGCGCCGTACGGACCACCGCCGCCTGCTGCTCCATCGCGTCCCGGAGCTTCTTCGGGGTGATGTGGACGACCGTGATGCCCAGCCGCTCCAGGTGCTCGCGCTTGCGGGCGTACTCCGACCACAGCGCGTCCTCGTCCTGGCGCGGGGCGCGGGTGTCCAGTTCTACGGCGACTGCCTGTTCCGGCCAGTACGCGTCCAGGCCGCCCAGGTGCGGGCCGCCGGGCAGCCGCAGGTCGACGTTCCACACCGGGTCGGGGAGGCCGTGCTCGCTCACCATCCGGTAGAGGCGGTCCTCCGCGATCGCGCGGCCCTCGGCCAGCAGCGAGTCCACCGCGTCCACCACGTGCGGGCGGCTCAGCAGCTTGGCGTTGTTCAACTCCCGTACCACCGCGGCCGGTTCGCAGTGACCGCCGCGTACCGCCTCGGTCAGCAGCCCGCGTACCGCGTTCGCGTCCGACAGCTCGGCCACCGCGTCCGCGAGGGCCCGCGGCACCGGGGCGACCGGTACGCCCTTCACCTGCTGCGGGGTCGGGAGCGCCGCCGTGCGGACGATGTGGGCGCAGCCCGTCGAGCGCAGTCGGCGCATGCGGGGGACCAGGACGTCGATCTGCTTGAGCGAGGCCAACTCCGGTGCGGACGTGAAGCCGTGCAGGGTCAGTGCCGCAAGGCCCGTGACCATCGTCTCCGTGTACGTCGGGCGGTGCGGGCCCTCCGCGCCGGGCTGGACCGGGACCCCCGCCGTCCGCTCCCGCGCCGCGTACACCAGCACCGCGTGCAGCCGCTCCTCGCCGGTGGGCGGGCCGGAGTGCAACAGGACGACGCCGGGGAGGAGTTGCTGCCACGGCCCGTCGGGACGGCACTGCTCGTTCACCTCGGCGGCCGGGACACCGTGCGCCCGGAGCTGAGCCGTCGTCAGCACGCGGCGGTGCACCTCGGAGAGGTGGCTGAGGGGGCGGGGGGAGAGCGGGGTGTTGTGGTTCATGCAACGGGGTTTCCCGCGCCGGATCCGCTCCCTAACCGCTGTTACACGCCCGTCGAAGAATCCGGACAACGCGGTACTAAAGGACGGGCGTTCGGATGCCGAGTAGGCACCGAAAACCCCTGGTCCGGATGGGGTGGACCAGGGGTTACGGCTGCGATTACCTGTATTCAGTAACGGTCACGCAGAGGCCAATCGCAGGCCAAGGCTCAGCGGCTCAACGGTCAACCGTGAGAACTGTCGGACCCCCGCCCCTCGTTGTCCGCCGCCTGCGCCCGCAGCGCCCGCGCCAGGTCGTCCCGCGACTCCAGCACCAGCCTCCGCAGCGCCGGTGCCGCCCCCTCGTGGGACGTCAGCCACGCGTCCGTCGCGTCCAGCGTCGCCTGCGCGTCCTCGGCGGCCGGGAACGCCGGGAACAGCCCCCGCACCACATCCACGCCGATCTGGATCGACCGCTCCGACCACACCCGCTCGATCGCCGCGAAGTACTTCTCCGTGTACGGCGCGAGCAACTCCCGCTGCGACGGCTGCACAAACCCCGCGATCGTCGCCTCGACCAACGCGTTGGACAGCGCGTCCGACTCCACGACCTGCGCCCACGCCTGCGCCTTGACGGCCGCCGAGGGCCGGGCGGCGAGACAGCGCACCTGGTGACGCTTGCCGGACGCGGTGTCGTCCCGGGCCAGTTCGGCGGCTACGACGGCCTCGTCGGCGGCGCCGTGCGCGGTCAGCGGCTCCAGGAACGCCCAGCGCAGCTCCTGGTCGACGGCAAGGCCCTCGATCTTCTCCGTACCGTCCAACAGGGCGTGCAGCAGGGCGAGTTCCTCCGGCGCCGACGCCACCGACGCGAAGAACCGCGCCCACGCCAGCTGCTGCTCGCTGCCCGGCTCGGCGTCCCGCAGATCCCGCAGCGCGATGTGCGCCAGGATCTTCGCGCCGGTCTCGCGCCACCACGGCGGCGAGTAGTTGACCAGCGCGGAGTTGGCCCAGGCGTGCAGCACCTGGAGGACACCGATGTCGGTCTCCCGGCGCCCGAACCGCGCCACCAGGTCGATGAAGTCGGGTGCGAGCAGCAGCGCGTCCCGCGTCATGTTCCACAGCGCCGACCAGCACAGGGCGCGCGCCATCGGGTCGGTGAGCGTGCCGAGTCGCTCCCGCAGGGTCGCCAACGACACAGCGTCGAAGCGGGTCTTGGCGTACGTGAGGTCCTCGTCGTTGACCAGCACCAGCTCCGGCGCGTCCGCACCGGCCAGTTCGATCACGACCGTGCGCGGACCGTCGACGTCCACCTCGGCCCGCTCGTACCGCACGAGACGGCCGCCCTCCGTCCGGTAGAGGCCGACGACCACCCGGTGCGGGCGCAGTTCGGGATGCGACTCGGCCGCCTCCTGAAGCACCGTCAGCTCCGCGACACGGCCGCCCTCCACGTCCAACACCACTTGCGGGGTGAGGGAGTTGACCCCGGCCGTCTGCAGCCACGACCGCGACCAGGACGCCATGTCCCGCCCGCTCGTCTCCTCCAGCACCGAGAGCAGGTCACCGAGGCGCGTGTTGCCGTACGCGTTCCGCTTGAAGTAGCGCCGCGCGCCCTCGAGGAACGCGTCCTGGCCGACGTACGCCACCAACTGCTTCAGTACGGAAGCCCCCTTGGCGTACGTGATGCCGTCGAAGTTGAGCTTCGCGTCCTGGAGGTCGCGGATGTCGGCGGTGATCGGGTGCGTGGAGGGAAGCTGGTCCGCGCGGTACGCCCACGCCTTGCGGCGGTTGGCGAAGCTGATCCAGGCGTCGGAGAAGCGGGTCGCGCCGACGCTCGCGAACACCCCCATGAAGTCGGCGAACGACTCCTTCAGCCACAGGTCGTCCCACCACTCCATGGTGACGAGGTCGCCGAACCACATGTGCGCCATCTCGTGCAGGATCGTGTTCGCCCGCCCCGCGTACGAGGCCTGCGTCACCTTCCCCCGGAAGATGTACTCCTCGCGGAAGGTGACAAGCCCCGGGTTCTCCATCGCACCGAGGTTGTACTCCGGCACGAACGCCTGGTCGTACTTCCCGAACGGGTACGGGTAGTCGAAGTGGTCGTGGAAGAAGTCCAGCCCCTGCTTCGTCACCAGGAACACGTCGTCGGAGTCGAAGTACGGCGCCAGCCCCTTGCGGCACATCGCGCCGAGCGGGATCTCCAGCGTCGTACCGTCCTCGAAGGTACGGGAGTAGGAGTCCGTGACGTAGTGGTACGGGCCCGCCAGGAACGCCGTGATGTACGTCGAGATCGGCTTCGTCTCCGCGAACTTCCATACGCCGTCGGTCAGTTCACCGACCCCGTTGCTCCACACCGTCCAGCCCTCGGGCGCCCGCACCTCGGCGCGGAACGGCGCCTTCAGGTCCGGCTGCTCGAAGTTGGCGAAGACCCGGCGCGCGTCGGCCGGCTCGTACTGGGTGTAGAGGTAGATCTCGCCGTCCTCGGGATCGACGAAGCGGTGCATACCCTCGCCGGTACGGGAGTACGCGCACCGCGCGTCGACGATCAGCTCGTTCTCGGCGGCCAGGTCCTCCAACTGGATGCGCGTGCCGTCGAAGACCGCGCCCGGGTCGAGGTCCTTGCCGTTGAGCGACAAGGCGGTCACGGCCGGTGCGATCAGGTCCGCGAAGCTCGCCGCGCCCGGCTCGGCGCAGCGGAACCGGATCGTGGTCACCGACCGGAACGTCCGCGGCCCCTCCCCGGCATCGTCACCGACCGCCGAACGCAGGTCGAGGGACACGTCGTACCCGTCGACGGACAGCAGGGCGGCCCGCTCACGGGCCTCGTCGCGGGTCAGATTCTCACCGGGCACGGAGCAGCTCCCTCGAATGATGTCGACTGGTGTTCGATATGCGGTCAGGGTCGATCCTGCCATGTGCCCCTGACCGCAGGTACCCGGGAATGAGGTGGCGAAGGAAGGTGTTGCGGTGGGGAAAGGCCGTATTCCGAGGAGAGTCATGTCCGAGACCGCGACCACGCCCGCAAAGACGCCCGTGGACTTCTGGTTCGACCCGCTGTGCCCCTGGGCCTGGATGACCTCCCGGTGGGTGCTGGAAGTGGAGAAGGTCCGCGACATCGAGGTCCGCTGGCACATCATGAGCCTGGCCGTGCTCAACGAGCCCAAGCTCGACGAGCTGCCCGAGGAGTACCGCGAGCTGCTGTCCACCAAGGCCTGGGCCCCGATCCGCGTGGTCACCGCCGTCTGGCAGAAGCACGGCGCGGACGCCCTCGGCCCGTTCTACACCGCGCTCGGCACCCGCATCCACAACAACGGCGAGGGCCCGACCGTCGAGGCCATCGCCGGCGCGCTCGCGGACGTCGGCCTGCCCGCCGACCTGATCGACTACGCCGGCCAGGAGGACTTCGAGTTCGACGCCGAGCTGCGCGCCTCCCACAAGGAGGGCATCGACAAGGTCGGCCAGGACGTAGGCACCCCCGTCATCGCCGTCCCCGGCCCCGACGGCGAGCAGATCGCCTTCTTCGGCCCGGTCGTCACCCCCGCCCCCAAGGGCGAGGAGGCCGCCCGCCTCTGGGACGGCACGGTCGCGGTCGCCTCGGTCCCCGGTTTCTACGAGATCAAGCGCAGCCGCACGAAGGGCCCGGACTTCAGCAACCTGTAAGCACGGCAACCTGTAAGCACGGCAACCTGTAAGCACGGCAACCTGTAAGCACTGCGGTGCTCACTCCGGGGCGGCGGCCTTCTCCTCACGGAACTTCTCGGGGAGATCGCCGCCGCCTCGCGCGTTGTACGCCGGCTGGTACCGCACACAGCCCTTGACGGCGCAGCGCCACAGATCGCCCACGTAGTGCCGGGGCCCCTTCTCCGCACGGACGGCTGCCTTCTCGCCGGCGGCCATCATCTGGAAGTCCTGCCACCCGAGACAGTTCGGGCACCACCGTCGAAGCACCGTCATGAACTCCTCCTCGCCACGCACCACGGCCAGGCCGGTAGTACACCGCGAATCGCGGGCGCCCGCCCCCGAAATCACCGGCTCCGGTGGCGCGCGGCCGCCAGCCGCGCCAGATGGTCCTCGAACCCCTTGGCGTAGAACGCGGCCCGCCCCGCATCCGGCTCCACGACCTCCGTCGGCCGCGTCCAGACCCCCGCGTCCAGCGGAACCCCGTACCGCTCCGCCGCCGCGAGCACCGCACCCCGCGCACCCACCTCACCCTCGACCACCCGCAACGGCCGCCCCAGCACATCCGCGAGCAGCCGCATCCAGGCCGGGCTGCGCGTACCCCCGCCACACACGGCCAGCGACCCCGTCAGCCCCGCCGCCTCCAGACAGTGCCGGGCCGCGTAACCGATCCCCTCGCAGGTCGCCCGGATCAGATCGGCGGGCGTCGACTCCAGGGAGACACCGGTGAGTTCGGCGCGGAGCCGGGGCTCGACGAAGGGCGCGCGTTCACCGGACGGCGCGAAATACGGCAGCACCCGCACCCCGTTCGCGCCCGGCGGGGTCGCCGCGAGCAGCCCGTCCACCTCCTCGTGCCGGACACCCGTCGTCGACAGCACCCAGTCGAGCGCCGCCGTACCGACCATCGCCGGCATGGCCCGCAGCCAGTGCCCCGGCCGGTCCAGGGAGATGTACAACCCGGCCGGTTCACCGCTCAGGTCCAGCTCCGTGGTCGCGACGAGACTGGCGAGACAGGTCCCGACGATCAGCAGCCCGTCCCCCGGTTCGGTCACCCCCGCGCCGAGCGCGCAGGCGGGCAGGTCGTACGGCCCGTTCGCGATCCGGGTGCCCACCGGCAGCCCCTCGCCGCGCGTCTCGGCCGTGGCGACCGGATCGCTGACCGGCGCCAGCAGCCCGCGCCGCCGGGTCAACCCGAGCAGCTCGACGACACCGTTGTCGTACGACCGCGTCCGGGGGTCGAGGAACGGCATCGACGCGTCCGAGACATCGGTGGTCGCCCGCGCCCCCGTCAGCCGCTGGAACACCATGTCCTTGCAGTACAGGGCGGCCGCCGCCGCGTCCAGAGCCTTCGGCTCGTGCGCCGCGAGCCACGCCAGCAACGGCCCCGGACACCCCGGGAACATCGCGCTCCCCGTCCGCCGGAACACCGTCTCGAAGGTCCCGTCCGCCAGCCACCGGTCGAGCAGTTCATGCGCCCGCCCGTCCATCCAGGACGCCGCCGCCCGCACCGGCCGCCCCTCCGCGTCCACCAGCCACACCCCGTCACCCTGCCCGGTGAGCCCGGCGAGCTCGAACGGTCCGTCCACTTCCGCGGTGAGTTCCTCCAGTACGGCGACGACCGCGCCGTAGACCTCGTCCATGTCCTGCTCGACGAACCCACCGTGCATCGACAACCCCACGGGCCTTGCGGCTACGGCGAGTTCACGCCCGGAGCCGTCGAAGGCGGCGGCCTTCACGGTGGACGTGCCGACATCGATTCCGACGTACATGGGGGGCCTCCTGGGGGTGGGTGATGTGGAGTGGGGTGGAGGTGGGTCGGTGTTGGGTGGTGTCGCGTAGGTGGGCCTGTGTTGTCAACGCACCCACGCGCGCACCTCTTTTGGTTCGGTCGCCTCCGGGGCGCTGGAAGCCGGTGTCGAGAGCACGACCGTGCTCGACGCTTCGCGCCTCCGCGCGCTCGCACTCTCGACACCGGCGCGCCCCTACGGCTCCCTCTCGGCCGTCCACGTGGGGACAGTGGAACTTGGTGGGCCCTCACCCGAGTTGGTGTGACAAGCGCTCACCTCGCGCCCACCGTCCCACCTCCGCCGCCGCTATCCGTGCCGCCTTCTCGGCCACGGCCCGGGACGCACCCCCGAGGTGGGGGGTGAGGACCACCCGGTCGGCGAAGCCGAACAGCCGTGCCCCGGCGGGCAACGGCTCGCGCGCGTAGGTATCCAGCGCGGCAGCGGACACCTGCCCGCTCTCCAACGCGTCGCACAACGCCTCCTCGTCCAGCAACGGACCCCGCGCCACATTCACCACCACCGCACCGGGCCGCAGCAGCGCCAGCTCGCGGGCGCCGATGAGACCACGTGTCTCGGGGGTCAACCGGGCGTGCAGCGTGATGACTTGGGAACGCCGGAGGAGTTCGTCCAGCGTCCCGACCCGCAGCCCGTGGATCTCACCGTGCACATACGGGTCGTACACCATCACGCGCGCCCCGAACGCGCAGAGCACCCGCGCCACCCGGCTGCCGACCGCCCCGTACCCGACCAGCCCGACCGGCAGATCCTCCAGCTCCAACCCGCTGTGCTCGTACGTGTAGTAGGCGGCACCGGACTCCCAACTCCCTTGCCCGGCAAGGAGTTCATGCGCCTGCGGGATACGGCGGAGCGCGGCCAGCAGCATGCCCACGGTGAACTCGGCGGTCGCGGCGGCGTTGCGGCCGGGCGCGAAGCACACCCGTACGTCGTGGGTCTTCGCCGCGTCCAGGTTGACGTTGACGGGTCCGCCCCGGCACACGACGACCAACCGGAGATCCGGGCAGGCATCCAGCACGCGCTCCGTCACCGGGCCCATCTGGGTGACCAGCACCTGACCGCCACCGTTGCTCCGCAGGGCCTCGATCAACTCGTCCTCGGCATCACTCGCCTCCTCCACCTCGGCGACGGGCCCGAAGGGTTCCAATGGCCAGCCGAGCTTCAACTCGGTGCTACTGAAGGGGTGTTCGCGCAGTTCCTCGGCGATCGCGGACGTGATCAGCGACGGCAGGACGAAATGGTCACCGGCGGCGACGACACGCAGGGTCTCGGTCATCGTGGGGCTCCCTCCCTCTCCGCCACGATGAACGGGGAACGCAGATTGCGTAACCCCCGTGGGAGGTCCGGATGATGTTCGAGGGTGAACCCGAGGCGTGGCTGGGGATCGACCTGGGCACGCAGAGCGTCCGCGCACTGCTGGTCACGGCCGACGGCACGGTCCTCGGCGCGGGCACCGCCCCGCTGACCAACCACCGGGACGGCGTACGGCACGAACAGGACCCGGGGGAGTGGTGGGAGGCGGTGTGCAGCGCGTCCGGCTCCGCGCTGGCGGGACAGCGGTCCTCGCCGGTGCGGATCGGCGGGCTCGCGGTCTGCGGAACCTCTGGGACGGTGCTGTTGACGGACGCCGAAGGACGCCCGCTCACACGGGGGTTGATGTACGACGACGGGCGCGCGGTGGCGGAGGCGGCGAGGGTAGGGATGCAGACGAGCTGGGCGCTGCCGAAGGCGTTGTGGCTGTTGGACACAAATGGCCCCGGACGAGTGACTCACCAACCTGACGTGATCACCGCGAAGTTGACGGGCGGGACGGTCCCGACCGACTCCAGTCACGCCCTCAAGACGGGCTACGACGCGGAGCGCGAGGTCTGGCCGCCTCAACTGGCCCATTTGGGTGAGGTGTTGCCGGAGGTGGTCCGCCCCGGCACCCGGCTGGGCGAGGTCTGCCGGGCCGCCGCCGAAGCGACCGGCATCCCCGCCGGTACCCCGGTCGTCGCGGGGATGACGGACGGCTGCGCGGCGCAGATCGCGTCGGGGGCGCTGCGTTTCGGTGCCTGGAACTCGGTGCTCGGCACCACCCTGGTCCTCAAGGGAGCGTCCGCGATCCCCGTCCGGGACGACGCCGGGGTGGTCTACAACCACCGTGCACCGGACGGGAGTTGGCTGCCGGGCGGGGCGTCGAGTGTGGGCGCGGGGGCACTGCCGCCAGCGGCGGACCCGGCGGAGCTGGACAGCCAGGCGGCGGCGTACGAACCGTCCGGCGTCCTCACCTACCCCCTCGCCTCGTCCGGCGGTGAGCGCTTCCCCTTCTTCGCCCCGGAGGCCACGGCGTTCACGCTGGGCAAGCCGGTTTCGGAGGCGGACCGGTGGGCGGCTGTCCTGCAGGGCGTGGCGTTCACCGAGCGCCTGTGCCTCGACTACCTTCACCACCTCGGCGCCCCGATAGACGGCCCGCTCACCTTCACGGGCGGCGCGGCCCGCAGCGCGTACTGGAACCAGCTCCGCGCCGACATCCTCGGCCACCCGGCCCGGGTACCGGAACAGATCGAACCGGCCCTGGGGATGGCGGTGTTGGCGGCGTACGGGACGGGGGCGGGCGGCAGGGCACTGTCGGAGGTGGCCGACCGCATGGTCCGCATCCGCACGGTCCTCGAACCCCGCGCGTCCCACACGGCCCGCTTCACCGAGCCGTACGCTCGTCTGGTGGACGAACTGGAGACCCGGGGCTGGCTGCCCACCCCGCTCGCGACGCACACCCGCACCCGTCTGAACCAGGACACGATCGACTCATGAGCACCACACTCCTCCTCGCCCGCCACGGCCAGACCGTCTGGCACGCCGAGAACCGCTACGCCGGCATCAGCGACGTCGCCCTGACGGACACGGGGGTCGCGCAGGCGGAAGCCCTGGGCCGCTGGGCCGCCGAGCACCCGGTCGACGCGATCTGGACCTCACCCCTGTCCCGGGCCGTCCGCACGGCAGCCCCCGCCGCCCGCGCCCTGAACCTCACCCCCCACACGGAACCCGCCCTGCGCGAATGCGACTTCGGGGTGGTGGAGGGCCGTACGCTCGCGGAGTTCGCGGCGGAGAACCCCGGTGCGGCGGAGGCCTTCCGCGCCGACCCGGTGGCCCACGCCTTCCCCGGCGCCGAGGACCCGACGGCAGCCGCGACGCGCGGAACCGCCGCCCTGCATCGCATCGCCGCCGCGCATCCCGACCAACGCGTTCTGGTCGTCGCCCACAACTCCCTGCTGCGGCTGGTGCTGTGCCGGTTGCTGTCGATTCCGCTCGGTGAGTACCGGCGGGTGTTTCCGCGGCTGCGGAACGCGGCGGTGAGCGAACTCCGGTTGCAGGGCGACACGGTGGCTCTGATGTCGCTCAACGTGCCGTGTGGGGAGGAGAGTTGAAGAGGAGGGCCCCCGCGAGTCACGTCCTCGCGGGGGCCCTCCTCTTCAACCGCCTGCCTGCGCGAAAGGTGAGAAGACGATCACGAGGCAGGACGCTTCATGCAGGTCATGCAGGTCATGCAGGTCATACGGGCAGGATCGTCTGCCGGGACCTCGCCGCCTCGTAACGGCGGGCCACGTCCTGCCAGTTGATGACGGCCCACATCGCGTCGATGAAGTCGACCTTCTGGTTCCGGTACTGGAGGTAGAAGGCGTGCTCCCAGGCGTCGAAGACGAGGAGCGGGGTCGAGCCCTGGCCGACGTTGCCCTGGTGGTCGTAGATCTGCTCGACGATCAGGTGGCCGCTCAACGGTTCGTAGGCGAGGACGCCCCAGCCCGAACCCTGTGTCGTCGCGGCGGCCTTGGTGAGCTGGGCCTTGAAACCGGCGAAGGAGCCGAAGGAGTCGGTGATGGCGTCGGCGAGCCCACCGACGCCATCCGCGGCCAGCGGTTCGCCGCCGCCGTCGCCGGTCATGTTGTGCCAGTAGATGCTGTGCAGGATGTGGCCGGAGAGATGGAACGCCAGGTTCTTCTCCAGGCCGTTGACCGACCCCCACTGCTCCTTGTCGCGCGCCTCGGCCAACTGCTCCAGCGAGTCGTTGGCTCCCTTGACGTAGGCCGCGTGGTGCTTGTCGTGGTGCAGCTCGATGATCTCGGGGCTGATCACGGGGGCGAGCGCGGAGTAGTCGTAGGGCAGGTCGGGCAGCGTGTAGACGGGCATGACGGACCGATCCCCTTCGAACCTCTTATTGCACATAGCTTGCAACTACAACCTAGCAGCGAAAAGGCTCGCTGTGGCTACGAAGAGGCTCGGCGTGGCTACTCCGCCACCGAGGTGTAGTGCGACGCGTCGCCCTCGATCGAGTAGCTCTCCTTGCCCTCGATGCCGACCGGGATGTCACCGGCGACGGTGACGCGGTTGAGGCGGCGGGGCTGGTCGTCGTAGTTGTCGATGGCGTAGTGCTGGGTGATGCGGTTGTCGAAGAGCACGAGCTGGTTCGGGGACCAGCGCCAGCGCAGGACGTTCTCGGGGCGGGTGACGTACGCCTGGAGGATGTCCAGGATCTTGCGGGACTCGCCGGTCGACAGGCCGACGATCCGCTGCGCGAACCCCCCGATGAACAGGCCGCGTTCACCGGTCAGCGGGTGGACGCGGACGACCGGGTGGACCGTGCGGAACTTGATCGACGTGAACTGGGCACGCTGCGCGGCCCGTTCGTCGTCGATCTCCTCCGGTACGGCGTAGTCGTAGTCGTTGGTGTGCTCCGCCCACAGGGTGTCGGCGAGGACGCGCAGCGGTTCGGGGAGGTCGCGGTAGGCCGCCGCCGAGCTGGCGATCAGGGTCTCGCCGCCGTACGGCGGGATCGTGATGCTGCGCAGGGTGCTGGCCTGGGGCGGGTTGAGGACGAAGGTCACGTCGGTGTGCCAGTGGTTGGCGCGGCCGCGTTCGCTGTCGACGGGCAGCACGTTCGGGGCGCCGTCGACGGCGGACACGGTGGGGTGGGCGGTGGTGAGGTCGCCGAAGTGGCGGGCGAAGGCCTCCTGGCCCTCGTCGTCGAGGTGGACGTCGTCGAAGACCAGGGCCTTGTGGACGTTGAGGGCCTCACGGAGAGCTGTTGTCCGGTCTTCGTCCAGCGGCTTGTTGATGTCCACGCCCGACACACGGGCGCCGATGTTCGCGGTGACTTTCTGGATCTCGATGGACATGGTGAAGTCCTTTCAGACGAGGGCGGGTTGGGCGGGCTGGGTGGTGGGTCGGGTGTACTGGTTGGCCGGGCGGGGGAGGCCGTAGCGCTCCCGGAGGGTGGTGCGCGGGCCGTACTCCGTGCGGAGCAGGCCGCGGGTGCGGAGGATCGGGACGACGTGGTCGACGAAGGCGTCGAGGCCGGACGGCAGGACCGCGGGCATGATGTTGAAGCCGTCGGCGGCGCCCTGCGTGAACCACGTCTCGATCGCGTCGGCGACCTGCTCCGGCGTACCGGCGAAGGTGAGATGCCCGCGCCCGCCACCGAGCCGGCCGATGAGTTGCCGTACGGTCAGCCGGTCGCGGCGGGCGAGTTCGACGACGAGGGTGTAGCGGCTCTTCGCGCCCTCGATGGCGTCCTCGGGCGGTAGATCGGCGGGGAGCGGGGCGTCCAACTCCAGTGTGTTGGGCGGTAGTTGGAGCAGCCGCTCCAGACGGTCCACGCCGTGCGTGTACACGATGTGGTCCTCCAGGAGCCGTTCGTTGGCCCGCGCCTCGGCCTCCGTCGAGCCGAGCACCGGGACGATGCCGGGCAGCACCTTGATGTGCTCCGGGTCCCGACCGGCCGCCGCCGTACGGGACTTGAGGTCCTGGTAGAACTCCTGCGCGTCGCCGAGGGTCTGCTGCGCGGTGAACACCGCCTCCGCGTACCGCGCCGCGAACGCCTTGCCGTCCTCGCTCGAACCCGCCTGCACGAGCAGGGGGTAACCCTGGGGCGAGCGGGGGACGTTGAGGGCTCCGGCGACGCTGAAGTACGTCCCCTGATGCTGCGGTGGATGGATCTTCGCGTCGTCGCCCCACACCCCGGCCGCCTTGTCGGCGACGATGGCGTCGTCCTCCCAGCTGTCCCAGAGCTTCAGCGCCACATCGAGGAACTCGGCGGCACGCGCGTACCGTTCGGCGTGGGCGGGTTCGTGTTCCAGGCCGAAGTTACGGGCGGCCTCGGCACCGGCGGTGGTGACGATGTTCCAACCGGCCCTGCCGCCGCTGATGATGTCGAGCGACGCGAACTTACGGGCCAGGTTGTAGGGGGAGTTGTAGGACGTGGATGCCGTGGCGATCAGGCCTATGTGCTCGGTGGCTGTCGCCAGTGCGGTGAGGAGAGTGAGCGGTTCCAGGGCGCCGGCCGGGCGTTGGGCGAGGTTGCTCCACAACTGCGGTCCGTCGGCCAGGAAGAGCGAGTCGAAGGTGCCGCGTTCGGCTGTGCGGGCGAGCCGTATGTAGTGGTCCAGTTCGACGTGGGCGTAGGGGTTGCTCTCCGGGAGGCGCCAAGAGGCCTCGTGGTGACCGGTGTTCATGAGGAAGGCGTTGAGGTGGAGTTGGCGGGGCATGGGAGGTCCTTTGGGTGGGAGTTCCGGGTGCGTGAATCAGCTCGTCGGGTGACTCTCAACGCGGGCCGCGCATCAGCCCGTTGGGCGACCTTTCAACGCGGGCTGCATTGGTCAGCTCGCCCGGGGCCTCTCGGCGCAGGCCGGCATAATCCAGCCCGTTGGGGGTCCCCTCTCTGGGGGAGTTTGAGGACGAGGCCCCTTCAGGGCCGATGGGGGTCTGGGGGCGCAGCCCCCAGAAGACGGCACGAGCAGCCGACGTTCACCAACCAGCGGACGCTCACCGGGAATCCGACGTCACACCGAGCGCCGCCAACAACCGCTCCCGGTACTCCGCACGAGGCACCTCAGGGTCGATGACCAGGTCCAGCCCGATCCGCCCCTCCTCCAGCACAAGCACCCGATCCGCAAGCACGATCGCCTCGTCCACGTCATGCGTGACCAGCAACACCGAGGGCCGATGCCGCTCCCACAACTCGCGGAGCAACACGTGCATCCGGATCCGGGTCAGCGCGTCCAGCGCCCCGAACGGCTCATCCGCCAGCAGGAGTTCAGGCTCACGGACGAGCGACCGGGCAAGAGCAGCCCGCTGCGCCTCACCCCCGGACAACTCGTTGGGCCAGGCCCGCTCCCGCCCGGCAAGCCCCACTTCGGCAAGGGCCTCGCGCCCTTTCTCCGCCGCTTCCCTGCCCTCCGTCCCGAGCAGCACGTTGTCGAGAACCCGCCGCCACGGCAGCAACCGGGAGTCCTGGAACACCACCGACACCCGGTCAGGCGCGGTGAGTTGACCACTCCCGACGACCTCGTGATCGAGCCCGGCGATGGCCCGCAACAACGTGCTCTTGCCGGAACCGCTGTGCCCGAGCAGCGCGGTGAACTGTCCGGCGGGCAGATCCAGATCGACGTGATCGAGAACCGTACGCCCGTCGAACGACCGCGTAAGCCCACGGAGTTGGACCGCGGGAACCGCAGCGACGGCGGGCGCGGTGGTCAGCTGCTGAGTGTGCGGCGCCATGACAGCACCCTCCGTTCGACGAGACGGACCGCGCTGTCGGAGACCAGGCCGAACACGCCGTAGATCAGCAGGCCGACGAGGATGACGTCCGACTGGCCGTAGTTCTGGGCCTGGAACATCATGTAACCGAGGCCGCTGGTGGCATTGATCTGCTCCAGGACCACCAGGCTCAGCCAGGAACCGGTCACCCCGAGCCGCAGGCCCACGAAGAAGCCGGGCAGCGCGCCGGGGATGACGATCTGGCGGACGAACTGGAGCCTCGACAGGCCCTGGACCTCGGCGAGTTCGACGTAACGGTGGTCGATGCCGGACAGCGCGGCGTGCAGGTTGAGGTAGATCGGGATGTAGACGACGATCGCGATGATGGCGATCTTGAAGGTCTCGCCGATGCCCAGCCAGAGGATGAACAGCGGGATGAGGCCGAGGGTCGGGATCGCCCGGTTGAGCTGCACGGTCCCGTCGATCAGCGCCTCGCCGATCCGGCTCAGCCCGGCGGCCAGCGCGAGGACGACCCCGGCGGTGAGGCCGAGCGCGAAGCCGTAGGCGGCGCGTTCCAGCGAGGTCAGCATGTCCGTGGGGAGCGTGCCGGACGTCCACAGTCGCCCGGCGGTCTTCAACACCGTCCAGGGCGCCGGGATCGCGGCCGGGTCCAACTGCCCGGCGGCGGAGGCGACGGCCCAGAGGACGAAGAAGAGGGCGGGGCCGACGACCCGGGACGCGGGCAGGCGTTTGCCGGGGGCGAGACCGCGGCGCCGCCTGCGCCGTACGGCCGTTTTCCCCTCAACGGTGTTCACCGGCGCGGAGGTTGTGGTGGCCGAGGCGGCCGTGTCGTGCGTATCGGTCGTCCGGGACGTGGAGGTCGTCATGGCCGTCACTTCCGGTACTCCGCCGCCACGGCCCTCGCCGCGATCCCCTCGAAACGCCGGTCGAAGAGCGAGTCCACCTTGAACTCCTTCACGAAGCCGCCCTCCGCGAGCAGATCGGCGGTCTCCTGCTCCCACTTCACGGCCTCGTCCCAACTCGGCGGGAACAACGGCTTGTTGGCGAGCGCGGTCACCGACTTGGCCTGCGCGAGAGTCAGGTTCTGCGTCTTGACGTAGAACTCCTCGTTCCAGGCGTCCGGGTGCTCGTACTGCCAGACCTGCCCCTGCGCCCACTGCGGGATGTACGCGGCGATCGCGGCGGCCTTCGCCGAGTCGGCCAGCACGGCGGCCGGCGCCCACAACAGATTGAGCAGGTCTACGACATCGGTCGTGATCGCGCGGGCGCCCTTCGCCTCGTACTGCTTGAGGTACGCCGGTGCCTGACTGTTGGCGAGCGGGGCTATGTCCACCTGGCCCGACTGCAGGGCCGTGAAGAACTGGTTGCTGGTCAGCGGGACCAGCTTCACCTCGTCGTACTTCAGCCCGGCTTCCTTCAACGCCCGCAGCAGTACGACACCTTGGGCCTGGCCCTGCGAGAACGCCAGCTTCTTGCCCTTGAAGTCGGCGACCGTGTGGATGTCGCTGCCGGGCTTGGTGGCGAAGAGGTAGTTGGGCTTGCGGGTGACGTTGATCGCGACGATCTTCGCGTCGTAGCCCTGGTAGTGCGCCTGGATCGGCGGGATGCCCGCGTTGTTGGCGAGGTCCAGGGACTTGGCGCGGAACGCGTTGATCACATCGGGACCGGCCCCGATGTTCACCCAACTCGACACGGTGAACGGCAACTTGGGCAGTTTCGCGAGCTTGAACTGGAGCTGCTGGGTGTTCAGGTACGAGGAGATCTTCAGGCTCGTGCCGGACGGAACCTTCTCGGCGAGCGGGGCGGACAGACCGGCCCCCGACTTGGCGGCCGCGGCGCTGCTCGTGGCACAGCCGCTGAGGCCGGCGATGCCCGCTGCGGCACCGAGCACGGAGCTGAGGAAGAGCCGCCGGTCGAGGCCGGGCGCACGGGAATGAGGCATGGGAGGACTCCCTGATCAAAAGTCGCGGGAACGCGGGAAGGCACGTGAAATTCACGGACGGAGAAAGCCGGAGCAATCTGGAACAGTCCGGAAAAGGAAATTCAGGCAGGATGAGGCCGGCGCTCGGGGCGCTTCAGCGGGTCAGCAACAAGAAGTGCGACAACTCATCGGCAGGCTCATGACCAGGATGTTCCCGGCCATGAGCGCCCCCTGTCAACATTCCGAGTTTCTGAATTAAATCGTCGCCGGTGACAGCCCGGGTGGAGTGCTCAACGGATCCCGGTACAGCACGTCGAGCAGCACCGAACCGCCCGCCACCGCCAGCACGGAATCCGGAAAACTCGTCGGCACGACGGCCGAGGCCCGCGCGTCACCGACCTCCTCGCGCAACGCACGCAGGCAGTCCTCCCGCCGCATGACACCCAGCTCGGTGACGACGACCGTCTCCGGGTTGAGGATGTCGAGCAGCAGCCCGGCCGCCCGCCCCACCATCCGCGCCCGCTGCGTCAACAGCCGTACGGCGACGGGGTTTCCGCGCTCGGCCGCCGTCACGACATGGGTCGGGTTCACCCCGTCGACGATCCCCGCCTCCCGAGCCCGTCGGCACAACGTCCGTTCGCTCAGCTCGACTTGGAGGCAGCCGACGCGTCCGCAGTCGCACGGTTCCGTGCCGCCGCGCAATGGCAGATGGGCGATCGCCCCGGCCTGCGAGCGCGGCCCGTGGTGCACCTCGTTGTTGGTGGCGAACGCCGCGTCGACCACATTGCCGACGAAGAGATGCAGCACGCTACGGCTGCCGCGCGCCGCCCGCCCGAAGAGGCGCTCCGCGTTCACCAACGCCCGTGCGTGGCCGTCGACATGGACCGGGAGCCCGGTGCGGGAGCCGAGGATCTCGCGCACCGGCACCTCCCGCCAGCCGAGCAGCGGATGGTCGACGATGCTCCCGGAGTCCCGGTCCACCCAGCCGCCGGCGGCCACGCCGACCCCGAGCGGGGTGCTTCCGGCGGCCTCGGCGAACAGCGCGCCCAGACCGTCGGCGGCCTGGGCCAGTACCCGGGCGGGTTCGATGCGGTCACCCGCGGTGTCGTGCCGCAGTCGCCGCTCGGCCACCACCCGTCCGCGCAGATCGAGCAGCGCGACCGTCGTATAGGGCACGGCCACATGGACTCCGCCCACAAGGAACTGTGATGCGTCCAGGTCGACGGGCACATGGGGTCGGCCCACACCCTTCGAGCGTTGGGGTGTGGCGGACTCCTGTATCAGCCCGAGTTCGGTGAAGCGGGCGCAGTAGTCGGTGACCGACGCCGGGGACAGCCCGGTCAGCCGGGCGATGGTGGAACGGGCCACCGGGCCGTGCTCCAGCACCGAGCGCAGGATGACGCTCGCGTTGGTGCGCCGCCGGTCGCTGTCGGCGGCGCGGGGCACGGGGGAGTTGGGGGAACTGGGGGAGGGCGAGTGGGAGGCGAGAAGGGGTGCCGCGGTACGGGGCATGGGGATCTTCCTCGGGAACTGGTCCGACAGTGCGCCGTGAGGATTTCGAGGCGCACCGGATCCGCTCCGCCCGCCTCAGGGGCGGTAACAGGTCGCCGCGGCCTGGCGTCGCAGGTCGACATAGCGACGCGACGCGAAGTTCCGGGCCTGGGCAACCATGCGGTCGAAGCTAGCAAAGCGGCCCACGGCTGCCCAGACGGTGACCGGTGTGCGAGACGGCACGGATGCCGGTGTGCCAGACCGCACGAGGTCCGGGTGACCGGCATCACGCCGGGGCGCGTGTAGCGGGCATCCTTTGTCCGGAGCCCACCAAGTCCCCGCCGAACCCTTTGTCGAACGCTGACGGTGATCGGACCAAGGGCCCCGGGATAGCGTCACAAAGTCCCCCTGTACCCCCGTCAACCTGCGGAGTCCCCCTTGAGTACCGCCGTCGCCACCGCCCGCCCGGGCCAGGTCCTCGCCGACCTGCTCCCCGCCTCCCGCGTCCGGGACCTCGCCCTCGTGCTCGGCGGCGCCGCGCTCACCGGCCTCGCCGCCCAGCTCGCCGTGCCCGTGCCGGGCTCCCCGGTCCCGGTCACCGGCCAGACCTTCGCCGCACTGCTCGTCGGCACGTCCCTCGGCGCCGGCCGCGGCTTCCTCTCGCTCGCGCTGTACGCGCTGCTCGGCCTCGCCGGTGTGCCGTGGTTCGCCGAGGGCACCTCCGGGGGCGGCGCCTCCTTCGGCTACATCGTCGGCATGCTGCTCGCCTCCGCCGCCGTCGGCGCCCTGGCCCGCCGCGGCGCCGACCGCTCGGTCCTGCGCATGGCCGGCACGATGCTGCTCGGCGAGGCGATCATCTACGCGATCGGCGTCCCGTACCTCGCGCTGTCCCTCGACCTCTCGACGAGCGCCGCGCTCGCCGCCGGCCTCACCCCGTTCCTCATCGGCGACGCCCTGAAGGCGGCGCTGGCGATGGGCGCGACGCCGACCGCCTGGAAGTTCGTCAACAAGCAGCGGTAGGGCTGTAGTTGAGGGGAAGAGGGCCGGGTGCTCCCGCACCCCGGCCCTCTTCTCGTACGGGCCTCAGCCTCGCAGCGGCTGCCGCGGCCGTCGCTGCGACCAGTACAGGCCCGCCGCCCCCGCCGCGATCAGCGCCGCACCGGCCGCGCCCAGGGGCAGCACGTCATCGCCGACCCCCGTCTTGGGCAGCGTGTCACCGCCCGGTGCCACCGGCTTGTTGTCGGTGCCGAGCAGCAACGGGGTGGCCGGGGCGTTCGGCGACGGGTTCGTCGTACCGAACGGGACCGGCCCCTGCTGCCAGAACGTCTCCTTGCCGTCGGCGGACATCACCGGCAGACAGATCTTTCCGGCCTTGCTCAGGTCGTACGTCGCGTCGACGGCGTACGACTTCGACCTGCCCGCGGCGAGAGCGCCGACGGAGCACTTGAATCCGCTGTTCGAACCGGGCGGCAGATCCTTTTCGCCGATCGCCGAACACCCCTGCACGCCATTGACCTTGAGGCCGTCGAAACCGACGACCAGGAGATCGATTTCGCCGCTCGCCTTGGTCCCCTCGTTCTTCACCGTGGCGGTGATCGCCGTCTTTTTCGAACTGTTGTCGACCGAGATCTTCTCCGGCAGGAGCGTGGTCAGTTTCACCCCGGCCGGAGCGGCGTCGATCGCCTTTCCCCCTTTGCTGCTCCCCGGTCCCTGGTCATCCGCCGAGGCGGTGAAGGAAAGAATCATCACCGCCGAGAAAGATGCCGTGAGCAGCGATCCTGTGATGGTCGTGGCGATGGCCGTCGTGATGGTCGTCGCGCGACGAGAACTCATGTTCGTCCCCCTTGCGTTCCCCTGTATCCCCCTGCGACTGTGCCTGAATTCGCAGTACTTGAAGAGGTACCACAAGATTTCTCCGCACTATGCTGGTACGGCATGAAGTGTGACCATTGTGGGGGTGCAGCGGATTGCCGGGAAATACGGGGAACATGAGGAATGGTGGCACTCCGGGGCTATTGGTCACCGGGCGCTATCGGCTGGTCGAAAGTATCGGCCAGGGGGGAATGGGGCGGGTGTGGCGAGCCGCCGACGAAATGCTCGACCGGCAGATCGCGGTCAAGGAAATGCGCATAGACGGCCTCGACGCGGAGGACACCCGCACCCGCCGCGAGCGCACCCTCCGCGAGGCCAGGGCGACGGCCCGCATCGACCACCCGAACGTCGTACGGGTCTACGACGTCGTGGACGAGGGCGAACGCCTGTGGATCGTCATGGAGTTGGTCGCCGGGCGCTCCCTGGAACGCATGCTGGCGGACGACGGCGCGCTCGGCCCGCGCGAGGTGGCCCGCATCGGACTCGGCCTGGTGGCCGCCCTGCGCCAGGTGCACGCGGGAGGCGTCCTGCACCGCGACATCAAACCCGGCAACGTCCTCGTCGAGGGCGGCGGCCGACGGGTCGTGCTCACCGACTTCGGCATCGCCGCGATCCAGGACGCCACGGCGCTCACCATGGTCGGCATGCTCGTCGGCTCACCCGACTACATGGCCCCCGAGCGGATCTCCGGCCACCCCCAGGGACCGCCCTCGGACATCTGGTCCCTCGGCGCGACCCTCTGCGCAGCGCTCGGCGGCCGCTCACCCTTCGCGCGCGACACAACGCTGGCGACTCTGCACGCGGTTCTGTACGAGGAGCCCGAACTCCCGTCGGCGGCCGGTCCGTTGCGCGACATCCTCGCCGCGCTGCTGGAGAAGGCCCCTGCGGCGCGGCCGGGGTTGGACGAGTTGGAGCGGGCGTTGGCGCCGGTGGCGTTTCCGCGGGAGGAGCAGGAGAGGCGGGAGGGGCCGGAAGGGCCGGAGGAACAGGAGAGGCCGGAGGCGGAGGAACTCGCCGCGCCGGAAACGGAGTTGCGTGAGGAGCCGCCGCCCGAGGTCTACCGGGAGTCACCCACCCCGGCCTTCCTGGCCCCGCCGCTCGTCCGCGCGGCACGCGATCCCCGGCTGTACGACCCCGACCCCGACGCCGACCCTCACCCCGTCGAGGACGCGATACCGACGCAGCGTCCCGCCGTAGAAGAACTGGTTTCCGCAGCCGAAGGCGCGTCCGAAGTGGCCTCCGAGCTGAGCTCCGAACTGAGTTCCGAGGCCTCGTCCAACAACTCCCGTCGCTCTACGCCACGCAGGACGGGCGTCTCCCTTCTCCGCGCCGATCAGGGTGAGCGCGCCGCACAAGCCGAGCGCGGCGAAGAGGCTCAACTCACCGAAGGACCGGAGGCATTGACCGCGCGAAAGCCCGTGCCTCTCCCGGCCCACCCGCCGGCCCCACGCCCGGCACCACCGCACCCCGGCCTGGGTCCCGGACCCGTTGCCAGCTCCCGCTTGCCCCGCCCGGCACCACCGCGCCTCGTCCTCGGCCCGCACCCGGCCCGCGTGCCTCGCCCCGCCGCCGGCCCGTCGTCCGGCGGTGAACTCCCGGGCCCCGCCCAGCCGTTCACCCCTGACCGGACGCACCCCACCCGTCGCCGTATCGGACTGATCGCCCTTGCGGCTGTGGTGGTCGCGGGTGCGGCCGTCGGGACGATCCTCGCGAACTCCGGCGGCTCGTCCAGTACTTCAGCTGCTTCAGGGACGTCGACCGAACCGTCCGTCTCCCCGTCCCCCACAGCCTCGTCCCCGTCCGCCTCCCCGTCCCCCACAGTCGAGGGCACCTCCCGCCCCCCGACCCTGCCCCCGGGCACGCACCGAGAAGCAGGCGGGTTCGCGTGGGCGACGCCCAACGGGTGGCGGCGGGATCTGAAGACGGGGGCCGAGGTGCACTACACATCCCCCGAGGGCACCCAGGAACTGGTCGGCAAGTCGTCGCTCGCGCGCGGCGATCTGATGGAGACCTGGGAGGCCTCGGAGCAGAGCGCGCGGAAGGGGCGGGACTACCGGAAGATCCGCCTCGGCAGGACGACGTTCCGCGGTTATCCGGCGGTGAGTTGGGAGTACACGTTCACGCTCAAGGGCGTCCCGTGGCACGCCCGGCTGCTCGGTTTCGACGAGGACGGGAAGTCGTACCAGATCAACACCTGGTACCAGCCGGACGTGGAGACCCAGGCCTTGAAGACCTACGACAAGGTCAAGAACAGCTTCGTCGTGCTGTGAGCGCCTCTAGCGAACTTCCTCAGCCCACAGACACCTTGTCCGTCAGTTCACAGACACCTTGTCGGTGTCCGTGTCGGAGACCGCGGTCGTGACCGCCTTTCCGCCCCGCACCCGCTCCTTGATCACCGAGACCGCCACCACGGCCAACGCGACCAGCAAGGACAGCAGAACGGTCGTACGGCCGCTGCTCTCGCCCTCGGTGTCGGTGAGCATGTAGCCGAGGACGAAGACGATCAGGGCGATCGTCGCCCAGGTCAGATACGGGTACAGCCACATCCGTACGACGAGCTTCTCCGGCGACTCGCGCTCGATGATCCGGCGCAGGCGCAGCTGGGACGCGCAGATGACCAGCCACACGAACAGGGCAACGGCACCAGAGGAGTTGACGAGGAAGAGGAAGACCGTGTCCGGGAAGGCGTAGTTGAAGAACACGGCGACGAAGCCGAAGACGACGGAGGCGAGGATCGCCGCCATCGGTACGCCACGGGACGTGGTCTTGGCGAACGCCTTCGGCGCGTCACCGCGACCGCCGAGCGAGAAGGCCATGCGGGAGGCCGTGTAGAGACCGGAGTTGAGGCAGGACAGCACCGAGGTCAGCACGATGAAGTTCATGATCTCGCCGGCGTGCGCGATACCGAGGGAGTCGAGGGCGGCGACGTACGAGCCCTGCTCCTTGATCGACGGGTCGTTCCACGGGAGCAGACAGACGACGATGAAGATCGAGCCGAGGTAGAAGACGCCAATACGCCAGATGACGCTGTTGGTCGACTTGGTGACCGCGCGCTGCGGGTCCTCGGACTCACCGGCGGCCAGCGTGGCGATCTCGCTGCCCATGAAGGAGAAGACCACCAACAGGACACCGGTCAGGATCGCGCCGGGACCGTTCGGCAGGAAGCCGCCGTGGTCGGTGAGATTGCCGAGGCCCGCCTTGTCGGTGTGGGCGCCGGGCAGCACGCCGAAGATCGCCAGCGCGCCGACGACGATGAACGCGCCGATCGCGACGACCTTGATCCCGGCGAACCAGAACTCGAACTCGCCGTAGGAACCGACCGATACGAGGTTTGTGGCGGTCAGCACCACCATCACGAGGAGCGCCCAGCCCCACTGCGGTACGGCCGGTATCCACCCTTCGAGGATCTTCGCGCCGGCGGTCGCCTCGACGGCGAGCACGACGACCCAGAAGAACCAGTACAGCCAGCCGATCGAGAAACCGGCCCAGCGGCCGAGCGCGCGGTCGGCGTGCGCCGAGAACGAGCCGGACGTGGGGTTCGCGGCCGACATCTCGCCGAGCATGCGCATCACCAGCACCACGAGCGTGCCGACGAGCGCGTACGAGAGAAGGATGCCGGGTCCCGCGGTCGCGATCCCGGTGCTCGAACCGACGAACAGGCCGGCGCCGATGACGCCGCCGATCGCGATCATCGAGAGATGTCGGTTCTTGAGTCCTGCCTGGAGGCCGGAGCCATCAGTCATGGGGGCAGTCATGGGGGGAATTCCTTTACGCCGGTTGGGATGCCGGTGGGGGTGCCCGCACGAGCGGCGTACGGGTCGGTCCAGTGAATCGGAGGTAAAGGAATTCCTGAACCTTTGAATCCAGATCGTTACTTGAGGTTTCCTTGAGGTTGCGAGGCGTTGCCTGTATTTAACGTGGTCGGGCCCCGGAGCTGCTTCCCGGAAACAGCCGTGTCACACTCGACGCATGCGCGTGTATCTCGGCTCCGACCATGCGGGCTTCGAACTCAAGAACCACCTCGTCGAGTGGCTCAAGGAGGCGGGCCACGAGCCCGTCGACTGCGGGCCGCACATCTACGACGCCCAGGACGACTACCCGCCCTTCTGCCTCCGCGCCGCCGAGCGCGCGGCCGCCGACCCCGAGGCCCTCGGCATCGTCATCGGCGGCTCCGGCAACGGCGAGCAGATCGCGGCGAACAAGGTCAAGGGCGTACGGGCGGCCCTCGCCTGGAGCGAGGAGACCGCGTCGCTCGGACGGCAGCACAACAACGCGAACGTGATGGCTGTCGGCGCGCGGATGCACACGGAGGAAGAGGCGACGAAGTTCGTCGAGACCTTCGTGGGTACGCCGTTCTCCGAGGACCCGCGACACATTCGACGGATCGACATGCTGACGAAGTACGAGACGACGGGGAAGCTGCCGGAGATCCCGGCGCACCATCCGCAGCAGTAAGCACGCTTTTCAAGGCCCACCCGTCAAGCGACCGAGACGGGTGGGCGGGTGGGAAAGGAAGTTCGCCAGGTGCCAGAGGGGCACACGATTCACCGACTCGCACTGGACTACGGCGGTCACTTCAAAGGCCGAGCCACTCAAGTCACGAGTCCCCAGGGCAAGTTCAGCGACGCCGCCGCGCTACTGAACGGCACGGAACTCACCCGCACCGAAGCCCACGGCAAGCATCTCTTCCTCGGTTTCCGTGACGAGGAGTGGATCCACGTCCACCTCGGGCTGTTCGGCAAGGTGAACTTCGGCGGAACCCCCGCGCCCCCGCCCACGGACACCGTCCGCCTACGCCTCGCGAACGACACGTCGTACGTCGATCTCCGCGGCCCCACCACCTGCGCCCTGATCACGGACACCGAGAAACAGGCGATACACGACCGCCTCGGCCCCGACCCCCTGCGCCCGCCCAAGGACACCGACCCGAACGCGGCGTACCGGCGCATCTCCCGCAGCCGTACGACGATCGCGGCCCTGCTGATGGACCAGAAGGTCATCGCGGGCGTCGGCAACGTCTACCGCGCCGAGGTCCTCTTCCGGCACGGCATCGACCCGTACCGCGCGGGCAAGGACCTCACCCCCGCCGAGTGGGACGCGATCTGGACCGACCTCGTCGACCTGATGCGCGAGGGCGTCCGCAACAACCGCATCGACACCGTCCGCCCCGAACACACCCCCGAGGCGATGGGCCGCCCGCCGCGCGTCGACGACCACGGCGGCGAGGTGTACGTCTACCGCAGGGCGAACCGCCCCTGCCACATCTGCGGCGCCGAGATCCGCACCGCCGACCTCGCCGCCCGCAACCTGTTCTGGTGCCCCAACTGCCAGAAACCGTAAGGGCGTTCAGCAGTACGGCTAGAACCCGTGCGGCAGCCAGGGCGCGACCGTGGACCCGAACGCCAACGACGCCTCCGCCAGCGCCCCCGCCCGCAGCTCCCGCACCCGACCGGCCCCCGCGAGCGACATGAGGGACACCCCGCCGAGATACGCGGCCCCCAACTCCCGTACGGACAGGGCGAGATCGGCCGGCTCCGAGGTCCGCTTGCAGGACGCGCCCTTCGCGTCGCCGGTGAGCCGCCAACTCCCCTCGTTCCAGGGGCAGAAGGCGTCCGCGACCTCGAACACGACGTCCACCGGCGTCTGGTAGGTGCGCGCCTCCAACGCGGCGCCCAGGTCCACCAGCCGTACGTGCAGCGAGTCGTGCTGCTGGACGGCGCACCGGCGGATGTCGGAGACGAGATGCTGCCAGGCGTCGTCGACGGGCCGGTTGTGCATCGCCACCTTCCCCGTCAGGTCGATGTCACAGAGGTACCGCCACAGCGCCGCGTACGACGCCGGGTCCAGCGCCTCCAGATCCCGTAGCCGTACGGTCCCCTTGGGGCCCTGTTCGTCCCACTCGGGTTTGACGAAGTACCGCGTGTAGCCGACGACTTCGCCGTGCCGCTCCGCGAGAACGCACTGGAGCGGCGACGACCCCTGCCGCGCGCTCTCCGGGTCCAGCAGCGGCAGATCCTCCCACCCGGGCCGCCGCGCCAGCATGCCCGGCCGCCCGGCCACCTTCCGCGCGTACACCGCCTCGCACTGGTCGCGTACGGCGGCCGGGTCGGCGAAGCGCAGCCGTACGTCGTCCGTGCCCGGCGGCACCGAGAGCCGGACCCGGGCAGTGTCGATCTCGGCCGTCGTCTTCATCGTCGCGATGCCGTACCCGAACCGGCCGTAGATCACCGGCTCGGAGGCCGTCAGCACGGCCAGCGGTTCGCCCCAGGACCGTACGTCGTCCAGCTGCCGGCGCATCATCGAGGTCAGGATGCCCCGCCGTCGGTGGGTGGCGGCCACACTGACCATCGTGATGCCGGCCGCGGGCACCGAGGCGCCGCCGGGCACGGTGAGCCGGAAGCTGAACGCGCCCGCCGTCCCCACGCACGCGTCCCCGTCCCAGACGCCGAGGGAGCGGTCGCACTCGGTGAGCCTCTTGTCCAGCTCACGCTCCTCGGGCGGCTCCGGGACGCCACCAAAAGCGTTGACAAGGTTGTCGTACCAGGTGTTCCACTCGTCCTGGCGCAGTACCCGCAGCTCGGTCGGTTCGGCCGGTGTGTTTCTCGCAACTGTCCCCATGAGCCATGCCTACCAGCGCATTGCGGGACGAGCCAGGGAATTTCCGCCCGACGCCCGCACCGGGGCCTCCGGTGAAGTTCACTGTGAAGTTGAACCTCGCAGGGGGGACAAGTGGGACCTCCCGTGCCAAGCGGCTGGTCGGATGGATAGGGTCCCGAACTAATGGCAGCAGGACGAGAGCGGCGCGCGGAGGCCGACACGTTCATGGCCCGGTTGAGGAAGCTGGTTCACCGGGTCCGCACCGGCCTGCGCAGAAGTGCCGTGGACTACTTCCGCGGGGACGGCTCGGACTGGGTCGCGCTGGCCGGACTGCTGATCACGATCCCGGTGATCGTGGCGATGACCCTGGCCAACGCGGTGTGGTTCTCACCGGCCGCGCTGGTCCTGCCGATCGTCGCGGGCGGCCTGGTGCTGCGCCCCGCGAGCCTGCTCGGCCTGTACGCGGCGGCGGCCACCGGTCTGATCGTGGAGTCGGTGAAGCTCGGCCCGTACACCGAGGGGCCGTCGCGGGTGACCCCGGGTGTGGTGCTCGTGGTGGCCGCGTGCGGTTTCTTCGGGCTGCTGATCGCCCAGTTCCGCAGCCGGGTCGGCGTGCCCTGGCGGCGCGGCGGCACCATGCTCTTCGACCTGCGCGAGCGGATCCGCGTGCAGAGCAAGCTGCCCCAACTCCCGCAGGGCTGGCACCGGGAGATGGCGCTGCGGCCGGCGGGCGGCCAGTCGTTCTCCGGGGACTTCGTGGTCGCGGCCCGCACGAACGGTGGTCGGACCATGGAGGTCGTCCTCACGGACGTCTCCGGCAAGGGCATGGACGCGGGCTCCCGCGCCCTGCTCCTCTCCGGTGCCTTCGGCGGCCTGCTCGGCTCACTGCCCCCGCACGCCTTCCTCCCCGCCGCCAACGGCTACCTGCTCCGCCAGGACTGGGACGAGGGCTTCGCGACCTCGATCCACCTCGTCCTGGACCTCGACTCCGGCGACTACGAACTCTTCTCCGCGGGCCACCCGCCGGGCCTCCAGCTCAGCGCGGGCAGCGGCCGCTGGGAGGAGAAGGCGGCCGAAGGGCCGTTGTTGGGTGTGTACGACGGCGCCCAGTTCGACCCTGTGAAGGGATCGCTGCGGCCCGGGGACGTGTTGATGCTGTTCACAGACGGTCTGGTGGAGACCTCCGAGCGGGACATCGTCGAGGGCATAGACCGTCTCACCGGCGAGGCCGACCGCTATGTCGCCGGCGGTTTCCACGGCGCTGCCTGGCACCTGATCGAGGCGGTCGCCAAGGACGTCAACGACGACCGCGCCCTGCTGTTGGTCTGCCGCGAGGGCCCCACGGCGGCGGCACAGGCGCTGCCCCGGTGAACACCGACGACTCTGATGACTCTTCTTCGGGGAGTCTGACCACCGCCGAGGTCGAGACTCTCGCCCGCGCCGCCCACGAGGGCCAGACCGACAAGGCGGGGCGGCCGTACGCCGAGCACCTCCAGGCCGTGGCGGAGGGGGTACGCGCGCGTGGCGGCGACGCCGAACAGATCGCGGCGGCCTGGCTGCACGACTCCGTGGAGGACGACGCACTCACCGAGCGCCGGCTGCGCGAGGCCCCGCTGAGCCGCCGTACGAAGGACATCGTGCTCGCGCTCACCAAGCGGGCCGGGGAGCCCCCGGAGGCGTACGCCGGGCGGATTCTCGCGACCCCCGGCGCGCTCCTGGTGAAGGAGGCGGACCTGGCGCACAACGCGGACCCGGCCCGCCTCGCGGTCCTCGACGAACCGACCAGGACCCGACTGACCGAGAAGTACGCACGGATGCGCGCGCTTCTCGGTCTGGGCGTTCCCGACTAGGCGTTCCCGACTAGGCGTCCCTGATCAGGCGTTGACCTTCTCCCGTACGACGCGTTGCTCGAACTGCTCGCGGTCGCGGGCCAGTTCGGCCGCGTCGCGCTGGAACGCCCACTCCATGCCCGGCTCGATCGCGAAGCGGAACACCCGTCGTACGGGCGGGGTGCACAGCAGTGTGACGGCGGTGACCGCGAGCGCGGTCACCAGGGCGACGCCGTACGGCCGGTGCAGCCAGGCGTGGTCGTACAGGCCCGCGTAACCGGCGCCCTTGATCAGGAAGCCGTGCAGCAGATAGCCGTAGAGCGTCCCCGCGCCGAGCGCCGTGAACCAGGTCTTCCGGCTCGGCACCCAGGAGTAGAAGCCGGCGGTCAGCACCAGCGAGCAGCCGAACATCGCGAGCATCATCACCGGCCCGACCCACCAGGGCGCGGCGAACTCCTGCGCGGAGTCGTGGTGGTAGAACCAGCTCGCGTTCATCCGCGGCACCGCCCAGTAGCCGAAGACCAGCGCGCTCACGAACACCGGCACCGCCAGCATCCGCGCCTCACGCCGCCGCACCAGCCGGAAGTGCTCGGGCTTCAGAACCAGCCCGAGCACGAAGTACGGCAGGAACTGCGCCGTCCGCTGCAGATCGAAGTCGTCGGTCATGGCCGGGGTGCAGGAGGCGAGCATGGCGATGCCGAGGGCGATCGGCAGCGGGTGCCGGACCAGTTTCCAGATCGGCGTGGTCAGCCGCCAGATGAACAACGAGCAGAGGAACCAGGTGAGATACAGCGGGTCGAGCAGGGTGATCCGCTGGTGCGGGTCGTCATTGGCGTAGCGGCTGAAGAGCGAGTACGCGATCTCGAAGAGGATGTACGGCAGCGCGACACCGGTGAGGAGCCGCTTCAGCCGGGCGGGGCTCATGTCGAAACTGCGGGAGAAATAGCCGGAGATGACGATGAACGCCGGCATGTGGAAGCTGTACACGACCATGTACAGGCCCTGGAGCACTCTGCTGTCGCCCTTCAGAGGCTCCCAGGAGTGCCCGATGGCGACCAACAGGATCGCCAGGTATTTCGCGTTGTCGAAGAACGCGTCACGCGGTTTGGTCTGTTCGTTCTTTTCGTTCTGTTTGCTCTGTTCGTTCTGGCCCGGGGGCGTGTCAGCGTGGAACATCTGAGGCACCCTAGCGTTGCCTGTGGGAATCGGTGAAACCATCGAGCGCGCGTCCGAAAACCGTTCACAATGTCAGGATTCATCCCGATCAAAAGGCGCAAAAGGGCACACGGGGAAGGGTCGTTCATGTGCGCATGCCAATAATGCGAACGAACTGCGAACGCGTCTCTTCCGAACCTTTGCGACCAACGATGCGTCACCCGCCGCATACGTGGGCCCTGTTGGTGGCACGATGGTTCTGGCGGGGTGCGCACGATTGCGTCCCCGGGCCGGGAGTGCGAACCGACCGAGGGTGTGATCAGTTGTGGCCATTTCACTGTCTGTGGTGCTGCTGTTGGCGATCATCCTGGTGGTGTTGATCCGAGGGGGATCGATCAAGGCGGGCCCAGCCATAGTCGCGATCCTCTTCGGCTTCTTCCTCGCCTCGACCGGCATGGCGCCGTCCATCAACCGGTTCATAAACTCGCTGGCGGAGACGATCAACTCGATCAGCTTCTGAGCCGCGAACGGTCGGGAACGGTTCTGGGTCGGACCGGGGCGGGCACCGCTTCCGGGAACGACTCAGGGCCAGGTCGAGGAATGATCCTCCGACCTGGCCCTGAGATGCCTGGAGCGGGCGACGGGAATCGAACCCGCGTAGCTAGTTTGGAAGACTAGTGCTCTACCATTGAGCTACGCCCGCACGCGACGCGCCGCAGGTCAGACGACCGCGGCACAGAAGGCATCGTAGCGGTTCGAGTGCCCTCCGCGCACACCGCATTCCCCATGCCCCCTCCGGCACCCCGGCGCTCGTGAAATGCGGCGGCCGAGCGGCCTGCGGGCATGTACCCTACGTGTCGCACCAGACGGGGTGTGGCGCAGCTTGGTAGCGCGTCCGCTTTGGGAGCGGAAGGCCGTGGGTTCAAATCCCGCCACCCCGACCACCTGCCGGACCTCCGGGACCGGTACCACCGGACCGCAGGGACCGGTACCACCGGACCGCAGGGACCGGTACCACACGAGTACCTCGGGAGATCGCCTTTTGGGGGGTCTCGTCGCTGCGGCTACTATGCAAGCTGCGCGCCCGTGTGTCTCTCACACTCTGAAGTCCTCCGGGCGACCAGAAACCGCCGGACCTGTCTGGGTCCGCAACCCAAGAAGTCAGCCCCCAAGGAGACCGAACCGTGAAGAGCGCCGTGGAGACCCTGAACCCGACCCGGGTTCGGCTCAGCATCGAGGTGCCCTTCGAGGAGCTCAAGGACAGCCTCGACGCGGCGTACAAGAAGATCAACCAGCAGGTCACGGTGAAGGGCTTCCGGAAGGGCAAGATCCCGGCTCGCGTCATCGACCAGCGGTTCGGCCGCGGTGCGGTCCTGGAGGAAGCGGTCAACGACGCGCTTCCGAAGTTCTACACCGAGGCGGTCAACGAGGCGGAGCTCAACCCGCTCGGCCAGCCCGAGGTCGACATCACGGAGCTGAAGGACGGCGAGACGCTGAACTTCACCGCCGAGGTCGACATCCGCCCGACCATCGAGATCCCGGACTACTCGGGCATCGAGGTCGAGGTCGACGCCGTAGAGGTCAGCGAGAAGGACATCGACGAGTCGGTCGAGCAGCTCCGCGAGCGCTTCGCGGCGACCTCCCCGGTCGAGCGCGCCGCCGCCGACGGTGACGTCGTCACCCTCGACCTGGAGGCCAAGGTCGACGGCGAGGTCCTGGAGGACGGTGTCGCCGAGGGCGTCTCCTACACCATCGGCTCCGGTGAGCTCCTCGAAGGCATCGACGAGGCCGTGACCGGCCTGGAGGCCGGCGGCGAGGCCACCTTCGCCTCCGAGCTCAAGGGCGGCTCCGCGGCCGGCCAGGAGGCCCAGGTCACCGTCAAGGTCACCCAGGTCGCCGCCCGCGAACTGCCCGCACTGGACGACGAGTTCGCCCAGCTCGCCTCGGAGTTCGACACCCTGGAGGAGCTGCGCGCGGACAGCCGCAAGCGCCTCGAGAACATGAAGCAGTACGACCAGGCCACGCAGGCCCAGGAGCGCGTCCTGGAGAAGCTGCTGGAGCTCGTCGAGGTGCCCGTCCCCGAGAAGCTCCTCGAGGACGAGATCAACACCCGCAAGCACAACCTGGAGCACCACCAGCTCGGCCAGATGGGCCTCGACCTTCCCCAGTACCTGGAGATCCAGGGCAAGACGGAGGAGGAGTTCGAGACCGAGACCAAGGAAGCCGCGGTCAAGGGCATCAAGACGCAGTTCGTCCTCGACGAGCTCGTCAACAAGGAGAAGCTGAACGTCAACCAGGAGGAGCTCACCGAGCACCTCATGCGCCGCGCGGCCTCCTCCGGCATGTCCCCCGACCAGTTCGCCCAGGCCGTCGTAGAGGGCGGCCAGGTCCCCCTCCTGGTCGGCGAGGTAGCCCGCGGCAAGGCCCTGGCGGTCGTCGTGGAGGCGGCCACGGTCAAGGACACCAACGGCGAGGTCGTGGACCTCGACGACGAGGACGACGAGACGGCCACCGAGACGGCGGAGGCCGTCGAGGAGCCGACCGAGGCGTAAGCAGCGAACGTGGGGCCCTGGGGTTTGCATCAAGCCCCGGGGCCCTTTGTCATACCGCTCACTGGAGCGCGCCCGAAGGGGCGCGGGGAACGGCGCGCTCAGCCCCCACTCACCCGCAGCCCCGCTACAAACCGCACCCACCCCACCGCGCGGGATTCCGCTCAGGCCAGCGCAGCGCTGTGTGCTGACAGCGAACAGTTCCCTTTGCGGGATTCTCCGAAGGGACCCGCGCGTTAGGGTCCATGAATACGAGGGCAGGGGAGTCCCCATTGCCCCCGGCAGTACACGGTGAGACGGCCCGGCGCCGTCGTAAAGACGAGCAGGTGGATACGTGACGAATCTGATGCCTACAGCCGCCGGCGAGCCCTCTATCGGTGGCCTCGGCGACCAGGTCTACAACCGGCTGCTCGGTGAGCGGATCATCTTTCTCGGCCAGGCGGTCGACGACGACATCGCCAACAAGATCACCGCGCAGCTCCTCCTTCTTGCCTCCGACCCGGAGAAGGACATCTTTCTGTACATCAACAGCCCCGGTGGTTCGATCACCGCGGGCATGGCGATCTACGACACCATGCAGTACATCAAGAACGACGTGGTGACCATCGCCATGGGCATGGCGGCCTCGATGGGCCAGTTCCTGCTCAGCGCGGGCACCCCCGGCAAGCGCTTCGCGCTGCCGAACGCCGAGATCCTGATCCACCAGCCCTCCGCCGGCCTCGCCGGTTCCGCGTCGGACATCAAGATCCACGCCGAGCGGCTGCTGCACACCAAGAAGCGGATGGCGGAGCTGACCTCCTTCCACACCGGCCAGACGGTGGAGCAGGTCACCAAGGACTCGGACCGTGACCGCTGGTTCGACCCGATCGAGGCCAAGGAGTACGGCCTCATCGACGACATCATGCCTACGGCCGCCGGTATGCCGGGCGGCGGCGGCACCGGGGCCTGAGGCCCCAGGACAGCCCCCAGCCGACCGCCACAGCCCCCAGGAGAGAGACAGTGAACGACTTCCCCGGCAACGGCCTGTACGAGCACGCACGCGCCGAATACACGGCTCCCGCCGCCGAATCCCGCTATGTGATCCCGCGCTTCGTGGAGCGCACCTCGCAGGGCGTGCGTGAGTACGACCCGTACGCGAAGCTCTTCGAGGAGCGCGTGATCTTCCTCGGTGTCCAGATCGACGACGCGTCGGCCAACGACGTCATGGCGCAGCTGCTGTGCCTGGAGTCGATGGACCCCGACCGCGACATCTCGATCTACATCAACAGCCCCGGTGGCTCTTTCACCGCGCTGACTGCGATCTACGACACGATGCAGTTCGTGAAGCCCGACGTCCAGACGGTCTGCATGGGCCAGGCGGCGTCCGCCGCCGCCGTCCTGCTGGCGGCCGGTACGCCGGGCAAGCGCATGGCGCTGCCGAACGCGCGCGTGCTGATCCACCAGCCCTACAGCGAGACGGGCCGGGGCCAGGTCTCCGACCTGGAGATCGCGGCCAACGAGATCCTCCGCATGCGTGCCCAGCTGGAGGACATGCTGGCCAAGCACTCGACGACCCCGCTGGACAAGATCCGCGAGGACATCGAGCGCGACAAGATCCTCACGGCCGAGGACGCCCTGTCGTACGGCCTGATCGACCAGATCATCTCCACCCGGAAGATGAACAACGCCGACGTCCGCTGACCCGGACCTGTATCGTCCACCACCCCTCGGCACGGTCCACGTGGAAGTGAACCGTGCCAAGGGGGGCCCGAACGGGGGGCCCGGCAAGGTACCGTCGGACATAAGGCAGCACCAGGAGTCGCTGGACCTAGGCGTCTCCCAGGCGAAGGGGAAGCACACCGTGGCACGCATCGGTGACGGCGGCGATCTGCTCAAGTGCTCGTTCTGCGGCAAGAGCCAGAAGCAGGTCAAGAAGCTCATCGCAGGGCCCGGTGTGTACATCTGCGACGAGTGCATCGACCTCTGCAACGAGATCATCGAGGAAGAACTCGCGGAGACGAGCGAGGTCCGCTGGGAGGAGCTCCCCAAGCCCCGCGAGATCTACGAGTTCCTCGAGGGGTACGTCGTCGGCCAGGAGTCGGCGAAGAAGGCCCTCTCGGTCGCGGTGTACAACCACTACAAGCGCGTCCAGGCCGGTGAGCACGGCGGCGGTCAAAGCCGCGAGGACGCCATCGAGTTGGCGAAGTCCAACATCCTCCTGCTCGGCCCCACGGGCTCGGGCAAGACCCTCCTCGCCCAGACCCTGGCCCGCATGCTGAACGTGCCGTTCGCGATCGCCGACGCGACCGCGCTCACGGAGGCGGGCTATGTCGGCGAGGACGTCGAGAACATCCTGCTGAAGCTCATCCAGGCCGCTGACTACGACGTCAAGAAGGCCGAGACGGGCATCATCTACATCGACGAGATCGACAAGGTCGCGCGGAAGAGCGAGAACCCCTCGATCACCCGTGATGTCTCCGGCGAGGGCGTCCAGCAGGCCCTGTTGAAGATCCTGGAGGGCACGACGGCCTCGGTCCCGCCGCAGGGCGGCCGTAAACACCCGCACCAGGAGTTCATCCAGATCGACACGACGAACGTCCTGTTCATCGTGGGCGGCGCCTTCTCGGGCCTGGAGAAGCTCATCGAGTCCAGGGCCGGCGCCAAGGGCATCGGCTTCGGCGCGACGATCCGCTCCAAGCGGGAGCTGCAGGCCAAGGACCAGTTCGAGGACGTCATGCCCGAGGACCTGGTCAAGTTCGGCATGATCCCCGAGTTCATCGGCCGGCTGCCCGTCATCACCTCGGTCCACAACCTGGACCGCGAGGCCCTGCTCCAGATCCTCATCGAGCCGCGCAACGCACTCGTCAAGCAGTACGAGCGCCTCTTCGAACTCGACGGCGTGGAGCTGGACTTCGAGCGCGAGGCCCTCGAGGCCATCGCCGACCAGGCCATCCTCCGCCAGACCGGCGCCCGCGGCCTGCGCGCCATCATGGAGGAAGTCCTCCAGGGCGTCATGTACGAGGTCCCGTCCCGCAAGGACGTGGCCCGCGTCGTCATCACGGCGGACGTCGTCCTGTCGAACGTCAACCCGACCCTGATCCCGCGCGACGCGCGGGGCCGCGGCCCGGGCGAGCAGAAGACGGCGTAGCCGACAGACTCGGTACGACGGTCTCGGTACGACAGTCTCTGTACGACATGAAGGGCGCCCGGTCAGTCAACTGACCGGGCGCCCTTCGTACTTGAGGCCTTCGGAGTCAGGCCTTCACCCGAACTTCCTTGCGCAGCTTGGTGGTCATGTCGACGGCGGTGTCCTTCGACACGTCGGTCGTGTTGTCGCCGGGGGAGACCATGGCGATGGTGCTGTAGTCGGCCCAGGCGCAGAACCAGTCGGTCTGCTGCTTCTTGGTCAGCTGGTTGGTCGCCTTGGTCGCCTGGCACTTCATGACCGCGCCGTCGATGTCGACCGACTCGGCCTGCCCGACCAGTTCGCTCCCGCCCGTCGAGCTGCTGCTGGAGGAGTTGCTCTGCTTGACGTCCTTCTGGATGTCCGCGAAGAACGCGTCCAGGGCCTTCTCCGGATCGGCGATCTTGCCGTAGGCGCCGATGAGGGAGATGCCCTTGGCCGTGAGGAGTTCCGCCTGACCGGGCGCGGTGGAGGGGTCGTCCGGGTCGTAGCCGCTCAGGTCGGCCGTCGTGTAGGCAGCGAGGACGGCGGTGCCGTTCTTGACGCCGCTCTGCTCCAGGTCCTTCACGGTCGACGAGCCGCTGTCGGTGGTGTCGCCGTCCTTGGTCGCCCGGTTGTAGTCGCTGAGCACCTTCGCGGGCGTCGTCAGCTTGTGGGCGCCGTCGTCCGTGAGACCGGATCCGCTGCCGTTCGCCAGCAGGAAGTAAGCGCCGACGGCCACCGCGGCGACCACCGCGACCGCGCCGATGACCAGCCCCGTCTTCTTCTTGCCCCCGCCCGGGGGCGGCTGCGGAACACCGTACGGGGGCTGCCCGTAAGGAGGTTGGCCATAGGGCGCCTGCTGACCGTACGGCTGCTGCGGCTGGCCGTAGGGACCCTGCGGCGGGACGCCCTGCGGAGGCTGGGGCTGCTGCGGGTAGCCGTACCCGGGCTGTGCGGGCGGAGCCTGCTGGGGGTAGCCGTAGCCGGGCTGGGGGGCGCCCTGCGGCGCCTGCTGAGGAGGCGGGCCGTAGGGACCCGGCTGACCGTACGGCCCGGGCTGCTGGGGCTGCCCGCCGTACGGGCCCGGCTGGTTGTAGCTCATTCTGGGTTCCCCTCCAGATGCTTATGCGATCCAAACATCCTGGACCAGTCACAGGAACCACATGGCAGCGGGGGGCGCACCGTTACAGAACAAACGCGTTTCGGGACACCCCCGCGACACCCCTAAACTGGGCCCGTGACCGAGAACGCTCAGCAGCAGCCACCAGCGCCCGACTCCGAACTGCCGACCCAGTACGCGCCGGCCGAGGTAGAGGGGCCGCTGTACGAGCGCTGGGTGGAGCGGGGTTACTTCGAGGCGGACGCGAAGAGCGAGAAGCCGCCGTACACGATCGTCATCCCGCCGCCGAACGTCACGGGCTCGCTTCACCTCGGGCACGCCTTCCAGCACACGCTGATGGACGCGCTGACCCGGCGCAAGCGCATGCAGGGCTTCGAGTCGCTGTGGCTGCCGGGCATGGACCACGCGGGCATCGCCACCCAGAACGTCGTCGAGCGCGAGCTCGGCAAGGAGGGCAAGTCCCGGCACGACCTGGGCCGCGAGGCGTTCGTCGAGCGCGTCTGGCAGTGGAAGGACGAGTACGGCGGCAAGATCCTCGGCCAGATGCGCCGGCTCGGCGACGGCGTCGACTGGAGCCGCGAGCGCTTCACCATGGACGAGGGCCTGTCCCAGGCCGTCCAGACCATCTTCAAGCGGCTCTACGACGACGAGTTGATCTACCGCGCCGAGCGCATCATCAACTGGTGCCCGCGCTGTCTCACCGCGATCTCGGACATCGAGGTCGAGTACCAGGACGACGACGGCGAGCTCGTCTCCATGAAGTACGGGGAGGGGGACGACACCATCGTCGTCGCCACCACCCGCGCCGAGACGATGCTCGGCGACACCGCGGTCGCCGTCCACCCCGACGACGAGCGGTACAAGCACCTGGTCGGCCGGCACATCAAGCTGCCGCTCACCGACCGCACCATCCCGGTCGTCGCCGACACCCACGTCGACCCCGAGTTCGGCACCGGCGCGGTCAAGGTGACCCCGGCCCACGACCCGAACGACTTCGCGATCGGCCAGCGGCACGACCTGGAGTCGCTGACCGTCATGGACGAGCGCGGTGTCATCACCGTCCACGGCCCCTTCGAGGGCCTGGACCGCTTCGAGGCCCGCTCCGCGATCGTCGCCGCGCTGCGCGCCGACGGTCGGATCGTCGCCGAGAAGCGGCCGTACGTCCACTCCGTCGGCCACTGCTCGCGCTGCAAGACGACCGTCGAGCCGCGCCTTTCCATGCAGTGGTGGGTCAAGGTCGCCCCGCTCGCCAAGGCGGCCGGCGACGCGGTCCGCGACGGCCGCGTCAAGATCCACCCCCAGGAGATGGAGAAGCGCTACTTCGACTGGGTCGACAACCTCCACGACTGGTGCATCTCACGGCAGTTGTGGTGGGGCCACCGCATCCCGGTCTGGTACGGCCCGGACGGCGAGGTCGTCTGCGTCGGCCCCGACGAGGAGCCGCCGAGCGGTGAGGGCTGGACCCAGGACTCCGACGTCCTGGACACCTGGTTCTCCTCCGGCCTGTGGCCCTTCTCGACCCTGGGCTGGCCCGAACAGACCCTGGATCTCAAGAAGTTCTACACAACGGACGTCCTGCTCACCGGCCACGACATCATCTTCTTCTGGGTCGCCCGGATGATGATGTTCGGCCTGTACGCGATGGACGGCGAGGTCCCCTTCAAGACCATCGCGCTGACCGGCCTGGTCCGCGACCAGTTCGGCAAGAAGATGTCCAAGTCCTCGGGCACGGCGGTCGATCCGCTGGACTGGATGAACGCGTACGGCTCCGACGCCGTCCGCTTCACCCTGGCCAAGGGTGCCAACCCCGGTACGGACGTGCCGATCGGCGAGGACTGGGTCCAGGCGTCCCGGAACTTCGCCAACAAGCTCTGGAACGCGACGCGCTTCGCGCTGATGAACGGCGCGACGATCGAGGGCGACCTCCCGCCCGCCGAGCAGCTGTCGGCGACGGACCGCTGGATCCTCTCCCGTCTGAACGAGACGGTGGCCGAAGTCGACGCGCTCTACGACGACTTCCAGTTCGCCAAGCTCTCGGACGCCCTGTACCACTTCGCGTGGGACGAAGTCTTCGACTGGTACGTCGAGTTGTCCAAGACGACGTTCATGGCGGGCGGTGAGCCGGCCGAGGTCTCCAAGCGCGTCCTCGGTGAAGTCCTCGACGTCACCCTGAAGTTGCTGCACCCGATCGTCCCGTTCGTCACGGAGACGCTCTGGACGACACTGACGGGCGGCGAGTCGGTCGTCATCGCGGACTGGCCGAAGGACAGCGGCTTCAGGGACTCCGCAGCCGAGAAGGAGATCGAGACCCTCCAGCAGGTCATCACCGAGGTCCGCCGTTTCCGCGCCGACCAGGGCCTCCAGCCCGGCCAGCGCGTCCCGGCCCGCCTCACCCTGGACGGCACGGCACTGGCCCCCCACGAGGCCGCCATCCGCCAGCTCCTCCGCCTCCAGCCCGAGGGCGACACCTTCGCGGCGACGGCGACCCTCCCGGTCGGCGGCGCCACGGTCGCCCTCGACCTCTCCGGCACGATCGACATCGCGGCGGAACGGAAGCGCCTCGCGAAGGACCTCGCCGCCGCCGAGAAGGAGAAGGCCCAGGCAACGGCGAAGCTGGGCAACGAGGCGTTCCTGGCCAAGGCCCCGGACAACGTGGTCGACAAGATCCGCGGCCGCCTGACGAAGGCGGACGAGGACATCGCCCGCATCACGAACCAGCTGGCCGGCTTGCCGCAGGCGTAAGGATTCGTAGGTAGGACAGCGCTCCCGGAACTTTTCAGTTCCGGGAGCTGTCCTACCTA
>NZ_BARF01000100.1 GCF_000367365.1 Streptomyces prunicolor NBRC 13075
GAGCGGGTGTCACCGGTGTCGGTGAACAGTTCGCGGGCCTGGTGGAGCAGGTCCTCGGCCTGGTCGACCTCGCCGCGGGTGATCAGGCGGCTGGCGTGGTCGTAGAGGAGCGCGGCGTGACCGGCCGGGTCGGTCTGGCGGTCGCTGGTCCGGGTCTGCTGGACGGCACGGTGGAGCAGGGTGTCGGCGTGGTCGCCGTCGCCGCTGGTGACGGCCGCGTCGGCGACGACCCGTAGCAGGCGGAGAGGAACTTCGTGGCTGTGGCGGTCGAGGAGGGCGATCGCGTGGTGGCCGAGTTCGGCGGCGATGGAGGCCGGGCCTTCCCTCAGGGCGGACACGGCCGCGGTGGCGCAGTCGGCGGTGATGGTCGGGTTGTCGGCGGCCAGGGCCAGTTGGGTCAGTTGCAGGTTCAGGTCGCTGCCGCGGGCGGGTCGGGGCGTGGCACCGCCCCACCGGGCGTACAGCGGTTCGGCGGCCACGGTGGCGAGGGCGGTTCGCTCGTCGGGGGTGAGGGGGGCCAGGCGTCCGGCCGCGAGGGCGTTGGCGGCCAAGGCCGGGGAGTCGGGGCGGTGTTGGTCGGGAAAAGTGTCAAGGAGCCCGAGGCCGCACAGGCGGGACGCCGATCCGCCGACAGCGGTGGCGAGGGCGTCGATGACGGGTTGCGGGACCGGGACGGTGAACAGGGTGCAGGCCCGCAACAGGTCGCGGTGGGTGGGCCCGGCCTGGTCGAGGAGGGTGTCGAGAGCCAGGTTCTCCAGGAACTCGCCGATGTCGGAGTTGTCGGCGGGGAGGTCGCCCTGGTGAAGGTAGGTCTCCATGCCGGCGACGGCGGCCTCGGCGCGGGCCTCGTCGACCTGGCTGCCGTAGACCAGGCGCAGCCCGATGAGGTCCTGCAGCCCGGGGTTGCCGCAACTGACGTCCAGGGCCCGCCGGGCCAGGTCGGCGCGCTCGGTCCGGTATTCGGCCGGGGCGAGGTCCTGCTGACGGCGTTGGAGCTTGTGCTGGGCCGCTGGCGACAGTGGCTGCAACTGGATCGGTTCCAGTCGGGCCTCCAGCCCGTTGAGAGCGAATGTGTAGCGGCTGGTGACCAGGAGTCGGCTGTCGGTGGTGGCCAGGTCGAACGCGGAGAGCACGTCGGCGAGCGCGGTGGCGTGCTCGGGGTCGACCCGGTGCGGGCCGTGAGGGTTGGCGGTCAGGATCTGTTCGAGGTCGTCGATGATCAGCAGGAGGGGTTTGCGAACGTCGTCGAGTTCCTGGGCGCACGGTCCGGCCAGCAGGTCGATCAGTAGCGGTTTGAGGAGGTCCGGCTGTTGGCGGACCTCGGCACGCCTCGCTTCGATGAGGGCGCGGGCGGTGGGGTTGGTGGCGGTGGCGGCGGCGATGGCGTCGAGGATCGCCGTCGGGCTGTAGTCGCCGAACACGACCGCGACGGCCCGGTTGGGGTGACGGTCGGCGATGCGGGCGGCCAGGCTCGACTTGCCCAACCGGCCCTGCCCGTGGAGCAGGACCCCGACCTTCTGCCCACCGCGCAGGGCCCGCAGCGTGTGCTGCAGTTCCGGGCGGCGGCCGACGAACATCTCCGCTGCCGCGACCGGTAGTTGGTGCTTGCGGTCCAGGAACGTCTTGGTCACATGGTGCGGTGGCACCATCTGGCGTTTGCGGTTTCCCGCGACCAGCGGGCCGCCACCGGCCGGCCCCAGCCACAGCCGCGCCAGGTGCCATTCGGCGCGCTGGCGCTCATCGGAACAGGCCAGCAGGTGGCGGCGGGCGTCGGCAACGGCCTCGGCCACCTCGACACGGCGGCTGAGCTGCCGGTACAGGCGTTCGGCGAAACGGGTGGCGGCCTCGTCGCTGACCGAGCCCTCCCAGCCGATGACCGCAGGAATCCCGGCGGCAACCAGCCCGGTGGCCATCGAGTGCGCCACCCACACGCCGGGCTCGGCTGCCGGACCGCCGCGGTGGCCGGCGCCGCCGGGAACATGCCAGGTCACGTCGGTACCGGTGGCGGTCAGGCAGGCCGACACGAACGCCAGCAGCGGCCGAGGAGTCAACAGACCGACCAGCGCGTCAGCGCTCGTCGGGAGCCCGTCCCCGAGCTCGTCTTCCATCAGCAGAACGGGGGTGGCTGGCCCGTCGGGGACCGTACGCCAGTTGTGTAGCCCGTGACAGGACAGATGAACCACCGGCATTCCGCCGAGCTCGGACAGACGCAGGCCAAGATGCTCGGGATTGCCGGAGTCCTCGACGACGAGATCGAGGCTCGTCTCCCCGACGGCGTTGAGGATGGCCATCTCCTCGGCCTCGAAGTCCAGTTCGTGCTGGCCCCGGGGCGCCGAGGCCATGAACGCCACCCCGAGCCGGTACTCGTCCAGGGCCTGCGCCGGGCTCGGGCGACCGAGCCGACGCGCCACGGCGAACAGCTTCGGCGCCTCGGCGAGGAACCCGCCCTCGGGGGCGGCAATCAGTTCGTACGGGGCCCGCAGCAGCGCCCACGCCGCCGGGGACGGTTTCGCCGGCGCGCGGACCTCGAACACCAGCGGCCCCGACGCCTCATCGAGCAGGCGCGTCAACTGGCCGAGGTCGCCGTCGAGCCACCGATACAACTCGCGTCCCACCGCGAGCAGCGCCTGGTTCTTCGAGCCGTTGCGCACGGCATCCACATACTGGCCGGCGACGGTATTGAGCAGGTCGACGTCAGAGGTCTGCAACATCCGACGGGGCCCGACCTGCCGGTCATCAACGACCAGCTCAAACCCGTTGACGTCCACAATCAGACCGGTGACCATACGTCATCTTATCGTGACCGAACGCCACGTTGGGATGCACGTGGAGTCAACTGCCGCCTGGCTATCGATGCGGTGTTCCCGATTGCCGACATTGCGGAGGCGTATCGGAGGCTCGAAATGGGCGGCGTGCGGGGGAAGTTCGTGATCGATATGTGCGGGGCGTAGCGGGATCGCTTGGGGCCAGGGCGAGTTGAGTGTTGCGGTGAACTTCGTCCAGGTGGTGGGTCTTCGAAGTTGGGCGGTGAGTGGGGACGCTCGGCGCCAAGGGGTGGGGTGCGAAAGTGTGACACTCGGCGCGAAAGTGTCACACTTTCGCGGGGAGGGTCTCGTCTGGCGGGGGCCAGGCTCGAAGACCCGGCAACGGGCCTGCTGTGCAGGTGACTCAGGCGTGGAGTAGGCGCGCTGGGGTCAGCCGGGTGTTGGTCAGTGCAGCGTCGCCGTGAACTTCGTCCAGGTGGTGGGGGTGAGGCGGAGTATCGGGCCGGTGGGGGACTTGGAGTCGCGGATGGCTATGGTGCCGAGGACGTTGCGGGCGACTTCGAGGCACTCGTTCTGGAATGTGCTGTAGCTGGACTTCACGAAGAAGAACTCGGGCATGGTCACATTTCCTTGCGGAGGCTGTCGACGAGGGTTAGGGAGTCGCGTGGTGCCAGGCTAAGTCGGGCTGTGCGGTCGAACAGCACGCTGTAGGTGTTGCTCTCCACCTCGTTCTCCACCCAGACCATGCCGGTGACGGTGTCGCTCTGGACCACGTCGAGGGCCTCACTCTCCGCGAAGGAGATGATGCTGAACGGACCTCCGATGCAAGGGTGCGCGCCAGCTCGGAACGGAAGCACTTGCAGGCGTACGTTCGGTAGCTCGGCCAGTTCGAGCAGGCGCTCCAGTTGGGTGCGCATGACGGTGGGGCTGCCGATTTCCTGGCGCAGCGCGGCTTCCCAGATCACCGCGTACAACTGGAGAGGCCTCTCGCCCAACAGCCGTTCCTGACGCCTCTGTTTGACCTGCACCATGCGTTCGATGTCGTCCGGATCCTCCCAGCTCTCATCGCTGACACCGAGGGCGCGCGTGTATTCCGGAGTTTGCAGCAGGCCCGGAACCAATGCCGCCTGCCAGTTGCGGATCCGAATGGCGACGTCCTCCATGGCAACGTACTCGGCGATGCTGCCCGTAGCGACTGAGTCGCGCCACCACCCCTTGGCCTTACGGCGCTCACGGTCCAGCTTCGCCAACTCCAGAAGCTGGCCTACGACTCTGCTGTCCTCGATGCCATAGAACTCGCACAGGACCCGGATGTCGGGGTCCCTCATCGGTACCCAGCCGCGCTCCATCTTCACAATCTTGGTGCCGGTCGCATTGATGGACTCCGCGGCCTGCTGCTGGGTCTTGCCCGCAACGTCACGCAGACGCAGGAGTTCCCCACCGAGCTTGCGACCCAAGACAGTTGACGCCCGGTTGTTCGCGGGCTGGGTTGATCGGTTCACAGTCACAGTCTGTCCCTTGCACGTCACCGGGTCGACTACATTCCCTCTTTGGGGAAGAACTTCCCCGATTCGATTGCCTCAGGGAAGTGTATGCCGCTACTTTCGGTGCCCAACCCCCTACGCAGAGAGGCGTGTGTCTGATGACCGAAGCCCCACCCGCCCCCCACGAAGACCGCCTCGACTACACCCCCCACGCCCGCAGCGTCACCCTCGCCCGCCGCCGAACCGCACGACTCGTCACCGAGTGGGGACACCCCGCCCTCGCCGGTGATGTCGCCCTCGTCGTATCCGAGTTGATGACCAACGCCCTGCTGCACGGCAGCCTGCGCGACCGGCTGATCCGGGTACGGATCACCGTCACCGGGGTCACCCTCCGCGTCGAGGTCAGTGATCCGCGCGGCGAACGCTTGCCGAGCCCGTGCTCAGTAGAGGACACGGATCAGTTCGGTCGGGGATTACTCCTGGTCGGAGCTCTGGCTCACCGCTGGGGATGGGAGCCCCGGTCCGTCGGCAAGACCGTGTACGCGGAGTGGGTGCTCGGGGGCGACCCGGCTGCGGCGAATCCGCTCGTGGGTGCGATTGAGTGAGCGTTTTCTGGCTCTTCGCGGTTGCTCTTCACGGTTGAGTGACGACCTCGACAAGAGTGGCCGGGACACCCTTGCCGTGAACGCCTCGTTCCAAACCGGCTCGGCCCTCAACACCCCACCCATACAAGGGAAATGCCCACCCACGGACTTCCGGAACGACTTCCGGAACAGGCCTTGGGCGGCCTACGCGGTTGTGGCGATGCCGCCGTCGACGGGGATCACTGTGCCCGTCAGGTATGCGCCTGCCCGGCTGGCGAGGAACACGGCGACACCCGCCATGTCGTCGTCGCGGCCGATCCGGCGTAGTGGGGCCGACGCCGCGATCGCCTCGCCGAACTCATCGAGGGTTGCAGCCATCATCGTCGACGGGAACGGTCCCGGCGCCACGGCGTTCACGGTGACGTGCTGCGGTCCCAGTTCCTTGGCGAGCACTCTGGTGAGTTGATGCAGTGCGGCCTTGCTGCTGGAGTACGAGTAGTTGGGCCGCTGGGGGATGTGGATGGCGGCGATGCTGCCGATGTTGATGATCCGCGCGGGATCGTCGGCGGTGCCCGCCTTGTGAAGTGCGGGCAGCAGCGCCTGGACCAGCCAGAACGGCGACTTCAGGTTGAGGTCGACGACCGTGTCCCAGGCCTCGTCCGGGAACGTCTCCAGCGGCTCGTCCCACAGGGCGCCCGCGTTGTTGACGAGGATGTCGAGACGCTCCGAGTCGGCGGTGACGAGGTCGGACAGCCGCCGGCACTCGTCGTGGCGGGACAGGTCGGCGGGGATGGCCCGCACCTCACCGAATGCGGACAACTGCTCCTGCGCCTGAGCGCACGCTTCCGCGTTGCGTGAGCTGATGACCACGCGGACGCCCGCCTGGAGAAGGCCACGCGCGATCATCATCCCGATGCCTCTGGTGCCACCGGTGACGAGTGCGTGCTTTCCCCGCAGATCGAAGAGTTCCGCATGCGTGGTGAATTGGGTGTCTACCACTTGCCGCCTTTCGCGTTGGTCGTGCGGGCTGATGCGGCGACGCATTGATGCGCCGACGCATCGGGTGTTCGGTTCAGCTGTCTCGACGCTATGGCCCTGAAGTGCACTTCAAGCAAGCGGATCAGCCCCTGCTTGTGATGGCGAGTCGATGGCGAGTCAGCGGTCCTTGGCCCTCAGCGGGGCGCGACCCGCACCCTGCAACTGGTGAAGGGCGTCGGGGTGAAGGGGGTCGTGCGGCTGATTGAGATCCGCCACGATCTCCGCCAACGCGGCCTGACGTTCAGCCGGGTCGGTGACAGGCGTGGCCCGTGCGGGCAGCCGGCGCCGCTGCGCAGGTAAGCCGGTCCGCTGCGCAGGTAAGTGGTGCCCGCGGCGGGGGTGATCTCGATGGCTCGTCGGATGTGGTCGGGCAGGTGGGACAAAGACGCGCCCCGTGCGGAGTCGGCGGAGTCGTTCGACCCGGTCGGGTCCGGAGTGTTCATGCGGCCTCGGCCTGAAGGGCGGGGCCGAGGAGGAGTCCACCGTCGATGACGTACTCCGACCCCGTGATGAACGACGCGTCCGATGACGTGAGGAACAGGAGAAGACGGCTGACGTCGGTCGGTTCCCCGAGCCGGGGGACGGCGAACGGCTCGGGTGAGTAGAAGTCGGCGATCGCCGCGACCGCGCCGGCTGCCGGTTCGTGGATGAAGGGGGTCGAGATCACGCCGGGGTGGATGGTGTTCACCCGGATGCGGTCGCGGCCGAGCTCGAGCGCTGCCGTCCGGGTGAGGCCTCGCACGGCCCACTTGCTGGCGACGTACGGCGCGTAGTGAGCCGTACCGCCCAGGCCCATGGCCGAGGCGATGTTGACGATGGCTCCCCCTGCCGCGCGGCGCAGAGCGGGGGCTGCGACCTTGATGCCGAGGAAGGTCCCTGTGAGGTTGATGTCGAGGACGCGCGACCACGTGGCCTGCTCCGTGTTCTCGATTGTCGCGGGCGGATTCTGCACGCCCGCGTTGTTGACGAGCACGTTCAGGGCACCGAAGGCGCTCTCGGCGGCCAGCACAGCGGCGGACCACGAGCTCTCGTCGGTCACGTCGAGGCGGACGAAGCGAGCGCGGGTCCCGAGCTCGTCGGCGAGAGCCGCGCCGCGTTCCGCGTCGATGCCGCCGATCACCACGTTCGCTCCCGCCGCGTGAAAGGCGCGCACGTGGCTCGAGCCCTGGCCGCCGGCCCCACCGGTCACGAGCACGGTCTGGTTGTCGAAGCGGGGCATCAGATGTTCCTTCGGTACGTGGGTGAATGACCGGGATCACCAGTGATGAACGGCGGCCAGTGGTGAGCCGGGCGACTCACCATCGCCCTGACGCTAGGTCCGCGGCAGTGGCGAGTCAAGCCACTCACCTCGTATGCTCGGCCCATGAGCAGGATCGTGACGACGTATCACCAGCGCGTCGCCCAGGAGAAGCGCGAGCTGATCGTGACGGCCGCGACCGCACTGTTTCTCGAGTTGGGCTACGACCGGACGTCGCTGGCGCGGATCGCGGAGGCCTCGGGCGTTTCGCGGGCCACCTTGTTCAAGCAGTTTCCGAGCAAAGCCGCCCTGTTCGACGCCATCGTGACCGAGTCCTGGTCGACCGCCGACGAGGAGGATCCGCCGCCGGCGGGCAACGTCGTCGACGGGCTCGGCATTATCGGCCGCCGTTACGCCGAGCTGCTGGGCCGCGCCCGGATGACCGACCTGTTCAGGATCGTCATCGCCGAGCTGCCGCGGTTCCCTGAGCTGGCCCAAGCGCAGTTCTCGCACGGGAAGATGCCCTACTTCGAGTCCGTACGCGGCTACCTCCTGGCTGAGCACGAGGCGGGAACGGTACGGGTCGAGGACGTGGACCTCGCAGCCACCCAGTTCCTGGGCATGATCTCCAACTACGTCTTTTGGCCGACACTCCTGGTGCCGGGCTGGGAGGTGAGCGCCGAACGCGTCGCTCAGGTGGTCGACGAGGCCGTCCGCACCATCGCCGCCCGGTATGCCGCGACGGGACCAGGGGCGTCCACCGACGACTGAGTCCCGCCGACCGCGCCAGAGTCCTGCCGCCACCGAAGGGGCTGTTTGCGAACTCGGTGGACACCGGCGTTCGGAAAGAGGAAAGCGCGCCCTGACCACCGCCTCGAATTCGAAACCTCTCCTGCCTCGTTCCGACCCCGCTCCGACCCCGTTCCGATGAGCGGAACAGGACACGACAACCGGTTCATCGCGCCCCACGCTGACTGCCGAGGGTTGGGAACTCCCGGACCGGTGTTACGCAGGAGTTCCACCAGCCCCGGTCATAGCGCAGGCAGCACCTGTTGCCACGCTTCCGATCACCTGGGGGAAGTACATGAAGAGACGCGGAATGGTCAGCGCGATGCTGGCCGCCCTGATGGTTCTCGCGGCCGGCCTGGCCATGGGCGGCAGCGCCCACGCGGCCGGCGGGACGACAGATGTCGTACGGCCGCTCAATATCGGGGCCGCCTTCACACTCATCAACAGGGGGACCAACAAGTGCGCCGAGGTCGCCGGTGGCTCGCTGCTGGACAACACCCCGGTGGTGGAGAATGACTGCCTCGCCAACAACACCGATCCCAACCAGAACTGGTTGCCGGTGTCGGTCGGCGGCGGCTTCTTCAACCTGCGGAATGTCCAGAGCAATCTGTGCCTGGACTTCGCGAGCCCGGTGAACACAAAGAACGTCAAGCACCACACCTGCGGCAGCGATCTCTCCGAGCGGTGGCAGCTGGTCGTCTCACCGAACGTCCCCGGCTATCTCACGGTGGTCAGCGCGAACCACTCCGGCGGGCACACCTTCTGCCTCGACCTCCGGGACGGTTCGGCGGCGAACGGAACCGTGGTCCAGATCTATGACTGCCTGGGTGCCGTGAACAACCAGCTCTGGCGCCAGGGCTAGAGCCTGTCGTCGTAGTCTCGCCCGCCGTCAACTGGGCGCTGGACAGGCTGCGGTGAACTCCCTCGGGACACCCCCGAGGGAGTTCACCGCCTCGGACCGTGTGCCGCGGGCCCGTCGTCCATTACCGGAGGCAAGTACGCTCACCGGCGGGGTCCAGCGTCTCTACGGCTTCGACGTGACCGGCGTCGACTACGACCCGCCCGCCGAGACCGCGACCCCCTGGCCCAACTCCGCAACCTGACGCCGTACTTGGAGAACGCTGTGCGTCTTGAATCGGTGCGGCGTCGCGGACAATCCCCGTGCGGTCCGATCGCCCCGCGTGATACTCCTCCCTCTCATGACTGATCTTGTGACGGAGCGGCTCGTGCTGCACCCGATGACCGTCGGCGAAGCCGAGCGAGTGGTCGCGGGCGAGCCGGACAGCGGTGACCGATGGGCGCCCGGATACCCCACCGACGGGGACGTGTTCGCCGCCCGGCGCTTCCTGGGCACCTGTGCGAGCACCGGTGATCCCCAGCCGTTCGGCAACTACGAGATCCGGCGCCGAGAGGACGGTCGGGCGATCGGCGGCCTGGGTTTCCATGGCCCCCCGGACACGAACGGCAGCGTCACGATCGGCTACGGCGTCATCCCGTCGGCCCAGGGCCGGGGCTACGCCTCCGAAGCCCTCCGCGAACTGCTGCTGTTCGCGCGGACACACGGAGTCACGTGCGTGAAAGGCGACGCCGACCACGACAACATCGCATCCCACCACGTCATGCTGGCGGCGGGCATGCGGTCGGCCGGACAGGACGAACGCGTCAGATACTTCGAGATGACCTGGTCCGACGCGACCCCGGCGAGTACGAGTGAGCAGGCACACCGGTGAGTGAACTGTCCTGGTACGGAGTCCGATGCGTCTTCCGGCATCGCGAACTCGGCGTCTACGAAGAGCGGTTGACCCTGTGGCGGGCCCGCTCGTCCGACGAGGCGATCAGCCGTGGGGAGTTGGAGGCGCGCGAGTACTGCGCGGACCTCGACAGCGTCGAGTATGTCGACTTCGCCGAGGCGTATCGGATGCTCGGCGAGCCGGGGGAGGGCGCCGAGATCTTCTCCCTCATGCGGGAGAGCGGGTTGCCGGCCGGTGAGTATGTGGGGCGGTTCTTCGATACGGGGGCCGAGCGGACGGGGAGTTGAGGCGTGGCTCCCGGCCTCAGGGTCGGGCTCAACTCCCCGTACGCCACGCCTACCGCGTCCCCGACCCCCGCTGCGAAGAAAGCGGCGAAGTATTGGCCACCTGAGGCGAATCCGAGTTCGAGTACACCGAAGGCGCCGCGACCGCCTCCGTAGGATCCGCCGCGTCGTCCACCGGATCCGCGGTCGCACCCCCGACGATCCGGATGTTCGCCTCGTCGAAGGCCCGCTTCACCCGCCACCGCAGCTCGCGCTCCACGGTCACCGACTTGCCCGGCATGGTCTTGGCGGAGAGCCGGACGACCATCGAGTCGATCAACACACTGTCCAGGCCGAGGACTTCGATCGGGCCCCAGAGCAGCTCGTTCCAGGGCTCTTCCTTGCTCATCTTCTCCGTGACGGAGTTGAGCGTGGCCTTCACCCGGTCCAGGTTCTCGGACGCCTTCACCGTCACGTCCACGCCCGCTGTCGCCCAGCCCTGCGACAGGTTGCCGATGCGCTTGACCTCGCCGTTGCGGACGTACCAGATCTCGCCGTTGTCGCCGCGGAGCTTGGTCACGCGGAGGCCGACCTCGATGACCTCGCCGGAGGCGACCCCCGCGTCGATCTGGTCGCCGACGCCGTACTGGTCCTCAAGGATCATGAAGACGCCGGAGAGGAAGTCCGTGACGAGGTTGCGGGCGCCGAAACCGATTGCCACGCCCGCGACACCGGCGGAGGCGAGCAGCGGGGCGAGGTTGATCTCGAAGGTCGCCAGCACCATCAGCGCGGCTGTGCCCAGGATCACGAACGATGCCACCGAGCGGAGGACCGAGCCGATCGCCTGCGAGCGCTGGCGGCGGCGTTCCGCGTTCACCAGCAGGCCGCCCAGCGCCGTGCCGTCCACCGACTCGACCGTGCGGTTCATCCGGTCTATCAGCTTGGTGATCGCCCGCCGCACCGTCATTCTCAGCACTGCCGCGATCACCACGATCAGCAGCACGCGGAGCCCGATCGCCAGCCATGTGGACCAGTTCTGCTCCACCCAGCTGGCGGCGTTGGTCGCGCTCTCCTGGGCGTCCTGGAGCGAGGGCACGGTCACCGCCGTCCCCGAAGGGCTCGGAGACGGCGACGGCGAAGCTGCGGCCAGTAGGACGGCGGACAAGGACACGGCAGGTACCTCCAGGTGCTGCGTCCGCCCTCCGGCATGGTCCGACAGGGGCAAGGTCACGAATAGGTCACCAAGAGGGCAGGCCCACCACACTATCGGGGCATTGTGTGTGGATCGTTGCCGTGTTCGGGGGAGAGGCCGTGCCGGGCTGGGAAAGAACAGGTGGGACGAACCCACACCCGTCCCAGCCCCGCATCACATGTGGTCGAAAACACTCCCAGCCCGTTACCGGGACATGGTGGCGCTTCCACCAGGCATGAGGGGAGACTGACTACAGATCGTCCCGGCGCGAGCCACGCGCCGCCGACGCACAAGGAGGCATCCGTGCCGCATGTCCTGGTCCTCAACGCGTCGTACGAGCCACTCGGCGTCGTACCGCTCCGCCGCGCGCTCGTCCTCGTCCTGGAGAACAAGGCAGTCTCCCTTGAGGAATCCGGCGCCTTTATGCACAGCGCGACCGTCACAGTCCCCGCACCCAGCGTGGTCCGGCTCAAGCGATTCGTACGGGTTCCCTATCGGGGGCCCGTTCCTCTCACCCGCCGGGCGCTCTTCGCGCGCGACGGGGGCCGGTGCATGTACTGCGGTGGCGTCGCAACCAGCGTCGACCATGTCATTCCGCGCAGCCGCGGGGGCAAGCACGTCTGGGACAACGTGGTGGCGTCCTGCCGCCGCTGCAACCACACGAAGGCCGACCGACATCTCTTCGAGATCGGCTGGCGGCTGCGCCACAAACCCGCCCCACCCACCGGCCTGGCCTGGCGCATCATCGGGACAGGTCATAGGGACCCGCGCTGGCTGCCGTACTTGCAGCCGTACGGCGCGGAGGACGCGATGGCCCGGATCGACGGCATCTCCGCCTGACGATCCGGGCTTTTGTGTACGCCCATGCACGGCGGTACGGAGTCGTCCGCCCCGGCAGCCCCCCCGTGCTGCCGGGGCGGACGGTCATGCGTACCGCAGCTCGCCCGGCCGCACCGACCGCCGTAGCAGCGGCAGTGATGTAGCGGCCGCCAGCACGCAGGCCGCGTACACGCCGACCGGGACCAGCAGCGCCGCGTACGGCACCGGCACGTCCGTGTGCTCGGAGACGGCGGCGCCGTACCAGGCGCTGATCACCGTGCCGCCGAGGCCCGCCACCGTGATCGCCGGGAGCAGTGGCAGCGCGGTCTCCAGGAGGAGCGCGCGGGCCAGTACGGCGTGGGGCACTCCGGCTGCTGCCTGCGCCGCAAGGCCCCTGCGCCGGGTGGCGAGGGACTCGGCGGTGCCGACGGCCAGGGCCGTCAGCGCGAGCGCGAAGGCGACGAGGATCGCGGCGGCCGTCAGGTCGATGCCGGTCGTGTAGTAGGACATGCGCGTGCCGAGCCGGCCCTCGCGGCGCATGTCCGCCAAGCCCGCGAGCAGGATCTGCCGTACGCCCGCGAAACCCGACCCTACGACTGTCACCAGCAGCAGCGCCGCATGGGTGCGGGCGGTCGACCAGGGGTCCTCACGCAGCCGTTCCGCCGCGATCAGCAGCGCGGGGCGCGAGGTGCCGGCCGCGAAGCCCTCACCCAGTTGGCGGGACGAGGCCCCGGACAACCAGATCGCGATCAGGCTGATCAGTACGGCCAGGACGAGCACCGTCACCGGGCCGAGTCCGAAGGACACAGGGCTGCCGAAGACCGGGGTCAGCGCGATGGCCACCACCGTCACGGTCAGCAACCGGGTCGCCGTGCCGAACAGCCGCCCCGGCCCCCGCACCGGCCGCACCCGCCGCACCCGGCCCAGCGGGTCGGCCACCACCCGCCGCAGCGCCACCGCGCTCACGCCCGCGCCCAGCACCGGCACGGCCACGGCGACCAGCACGACACCGGCCCAGTCCGTGGCAGGCGACGGCAGCAGCGGTACGACGGCCGCCGTCGCCACCACCGCACCGGCCAGGCACGCGAGCCCCGACTCCAGCGCCGCGATCCGCCGCACCTGCCAGGGCCCGGCCCCCGCCAGCCGCAACGCGGCCAGCCGCCGGTCCCGGTGCACCGCCCCGATCCGCGCACACTGCCCGAGAAACCCGAGCACCGGGATCAGCAGCAGCCCGAGCGCCAGACTCACGTTCCGCCGGTCACTGGGGGAGTCGAACAGCCCGGACCCGAAGGACACGGAGTAGAACCCGTCCAACGACCGCAGCGCTACGACGCCCAGTCCGATCCCCGTCGCCAGCGCGGCCCCGACCGCCGTGAGCCCGACCCGCCACCACTCGCGTCGGTCGGAACCCTTGGTCAGCAGCCAGGCCAGCCGTAGATCGGCGAGGAACGCGTTCACGCGGCCACCCCCGCCGTCGCCACGGTCCCGTCCGTCAGCCGGATCTCGCGGTCCGCGTACGCCGCGACCTGCGCGTCATGGGTGATCAGCAGGACCGCCGTACCGGCCTCGCGGGCCGTGCCGACCAGGGCCGTCATCACCTGCTCGCTCGCCAGGGAGTCCAGCGCTCCCGTCGGCTCGTCCGCGAAGACGATCCTCGGGGCGGTGACCAACGCCCGGGCGAGCGCGACCCGTTGGGACTGGCCGCCGCTCAACTCGCCCGGCCGCGACTCGCCCTGCCCGCGCACCCCGAACCGCTCCAGCCACTCGCCTGCCGTGGCCCGGGCGTCCGTACGCGAGGCGCCCGCGAGCAGCAGCGGGAGCGCGACATTGTCGACGGCCCTCAACTCCGGTATCAGCTGGCCGAACTGGAAGACCACCCCGAACTCGGTGCGCCGCAGCTCGCTGAGCCGCTTCTCGGACAGCTCGTCCAGCCGTTCCCCCGCGTACGTCACCGTCCCCTCGTCGGGGCGGACGATCCCGGCCAGGCAGTGGAGAAGTGTGGACTTGCCGCTGCCGCTGGTCCCTGTGACGGCGAGGATCTCGCCGGCGCGCAGCTCGGCCGAGGCGCCGCTCAGCGCCCGGGTCCTGCCGTGCGTCTTGGCGAGGTCACGGGCCGCGAGAAGCGGCACCGAGGTGTCCCCCTGGTTGCTCATGCTGTGTCGACCTCCGCGGTCAGAGTGGTCAGCCGGGCCGCCGTCGTCGCCATCCAACGGAGGTCCGCGTCAAGGTGGTTGAGGGCGTAGTCCGCCGAGAGCACGGTCGCCAGATCGGAGCCCTTCGCGGTCTTGACCGCCGTGAGTTCCCTCATCCGCTCCATGTGGGCGGCGCGTTGGGCCCGCAGATACGCCTCCGGGTCACCGTCGGCCAGGATCGAGACGACGACCTTGGCGAAGATCTCGTTCGTCACGAAGGGCGCGGGCGGCGCGATCTCCCCCGCCCAGCGGGCGAGTTCACGCGAACCGTCCACCGTCGAGCGGTACGCCGTGCGCTCCGGGCCGCCGTCCGAGCCGGTGCCGTCGACCTCCGCGAGGCCGTCCCGGACCAGGCGTTGCAGGGTCGTGTAGACCTGCCCGTAGGCCAGCGGGCGGGCCTGCGGAAAACGTTCGTCGTGGCGTCGCTTGAGGTCGTAGCCGTGGCTGGGCCCTCCGGCGAGCAGGCCCAGCAGGATGTGGCGGGTGCTCATGGCGCTCAGTATGCATCAAGTACATGTACTGAGTGAATAGTGATCAGCGGGAGAATTGCGGGGAGTGGGGTGCGGGAGTGGCTGCAGTGCCACCTGTACCCCAACCTGGAGGTCTGCCGTCGCGCCCACTGGGTAGGGCTGCGGTAACCCGCCCGCACGCCCGACATGACAAGAAGGAGGCCCCCGTGGCCGCAGCATCGGCATCGCTTCCGCGCCCGGCCCGCTCCAAACGCACCCCGGAGCCGCCCGCCGACCTCGCCTCCGACCTCGCTCCCGACCTGTTCTTCGTCGACTCCGAAGGCACCTGGGCCGAGACCCCGCTGACCAGCGAACCGCCGCTGGCCGACGCCGAACCCCTCACCAGCGAGCCCCCGCTCGCCGACGCCACCCCGCTCACCAGCGAGTCCGCGACCATGGACGCGCCGCTCACCAGCGAGACCGTGGCGTTCGACGACCCGATGAGCGGTGAGATCGCCCCCTTCGCCGCCCCGGACCCGACGAGGCCCTAGATGACCGCACCCCGGCCGGCGGACACCCTCGGCGAGGACCTGTCCCGGCTCGCCGAACTGCACGGCGTCGCCACCGCCTACAGCCCCTCCCCGGACCGCGCGGTCCCCGCCTCGGCCGTCGCGGTCGTCGCCGCGCTGGCCGCCCTCGGCGTCGACGCGAGCACCCCGCGGGCCACCGCCGCCGCGCTCGCCGCCCGCCAACAGGAGCTGGCCGAACGGCTGTTGCCGCCCACCGTCGTGGGCCGGTACGGCAGTACGCCCGCCGCGCTCGACGCGCTGCCCGAAGGCACCGTGCTGCACATCGACACCGAGCAGGGCGAGTCGCGGACGAGCGCTTCGCAACTCCCACTCGGCGTCCACCACTTGACCGCCACCGCGCCGGACGGCCGTAGCGCCGAGGCCCAACTCGTCATCGCCCCGGACCGGTTGCCCACGCCCACCGGGCGGTCGTACGGGCTGATGGTGCAGGTCTACTCCCTCCTCTCCCGGCACTCCTGGGGCATGGGCGACCTCGGTGACCTGGGTGAACTCACCGCCTGGGCCGGGCGATCGCTCGGCGCCGGGTTCGTCCAGGTCAACCCCCTGCACGCGGCCGTGCCGGGCGCGCCCACCGACCCGTCGCCGTACCGGCCCTCCTCGCGCCGCTTCCCCGACCCGGTGTATCTGCGGGTCGAGGACATCCCCGAGTTCGCGTACGTCGAGGAGAGCGAGCGGGAGCAGCTGCGCGGACTCCTCTCACAGGCCGTGCGGCTGCGTGAATCCGTCCTGGAGAAGGACGCGTTGATCGACCGCGACGCCGTGTGGGAGCTGAAGCGGGAGGCGCTGGAAATCGTCCGCGAGGTCCCCCTCGGCCCCGGACGACGGGCCGCCTACGTCGACTTCCTCGCCCGCGAGGGCGAGGCGCTGGAGGACCACGCCACCTGGTACGCCCTCGCCGAGGTGCACGGCTCGAACTGGCGCGAGTGGCCGGCCGCCCTGCGCGACCCGCACTCACCCGAAACCGCCCGCGCCCGCGCCGAGTTGATGGACCGAGTCGACTTCCACTGCCGCCTCGCCTGGCTCACCGACGACCAACTCACCGCCGCCCAGCGGGCAGCACGGGACGCGGGCATGCCGATCGGGGTTGTCCACGACCTCGCCGTAGGGGTGCATCCCGACGGCGCCGACGCCTGGGCCCAACAGCGGTACTTCGCGGCCGGCATGTCGGTCGGCGCACCCCCGGACGCCTTCAACTCCCTCGGCCAGGACTGGGGTCTGCCCCCGTGGCGCCCCGACCGTCTCGCCGAGTCGGGCTACGCCCCGTACCGTCGCCTGCTCCGCGCGCTCTTCCGCTACGCCGGTGCCCTCCGCATCGACCACGTCATGGGCCTGTTCCGCCTGTGGTGGGTCCCGCAGGGGCACCCGCCCACGGAGGGCACCTACGTCCGCTACGACGCCGAGGCCATGCTCGCGATCCTCGCGCTGGAGGCATCCCGCGCCGGGTCGGTGGTGATCGGCGAGGACCTCGGGACCGTGGAACCGGGTGTGCGCGAGACCTTGCAGGAGCGCGGGGTGCTCGGCACGTCGGTGCTGTGGTTCGAGCGGGACTGGGAGGGCGACGGCCGGCCACTCGCGCCGGAGAGCTGGCGGGCCGACTGCCTCGCCACCGCCACCACCCACGACCTGCCGCCCACCGCGGCCCGCCTGACCGGCGAACACGTCGAACTCCGCGACCGGCTCGGCCTGTTGACCCGGCCGGTGGAGGAGGAACGGATCGAGTCCGCCACCGATGTGGGGGAGTGGCTGGCGCTGCTGGCCAGGCTCGGCCTCTACGAACACGCCGAGGGCGGCGGCCGGCCCGCGTCCGAGGAGGAGGCCGAGATCCACGCCGTCCACCGTTTCCTGCTCCGCACCCCCGCCCGGATGGTCGGCGTCTGGCTCCCGGACACCGTCGGCGACCGGCGCCCGCAGAACCTGCCCGGCACGTGGGACCAGTACCCGAACTGGCGCCTGCCCATTGCCGATGCGGAGGGGCGGCCGGTGACGCTGGAGGAACTGGCCGCTTCGCCGCGGCTGCACGCGCTGGTGGATGTGTTGCGGGTGGGGTTGGGGGAGGGGTCACAAGACACGCAAGACACGCAAGACACGCAAGACACGCAAGACGCGCAGGACGCGGGGTCGGCTTCGGAAGGCAGTGAAGAAGGTTCGGAAGGCAGCGAAGAAGGGGGGCCGTGAGACCTGTACGTCCCCTACGGCCCCCATACGGCACCCCGGGCGCGCGGCTCGTTCGGACGTTCGCTACTTTTGCGGTGTGGACAAGAAGAACGCCCTGCGCGCCGGCGCCCTGGCTGCCGGTACGACGCTGATGATGCTGCTCATGACGTCCCCCGCGCTCGCGCTCGCCCGCGACGACGGTGACAGCCCGGGCCACGGCCTGAGCGTCGCCGACACGCTGGGGCTCTATGTCCTGATCCCGCTCGGCCTGTTCGCGGTCATCGCGGGCCTGGTCATGGCGCTGGACAAGTCCAAGGACCGCGCGCCGAAGGCCAAGTCCGGGACGAAGTCCGGCACGGCCGTCGACGCCAAGGTCTGACCTCACGTTTTTTGGAGGGCGTCCGCTTCACCCACTGCGGTGAGGCGGGCGCCCTTGGCATGTCCTCCGGCATGTTGTCCGCCGGCGTGTCCTCTCACGGGCTCGGTGCCGTCAGATAGCGCTGCAGGGTGGGGCCCAGCCAGGCCACGATCTCCTCGCGGGCCAGCGCGACGGTCGGCGGGAGCCGTAGGACGTAGCGGGTGAGCGCCAGCCCGAGGAGTTGCGAGGCGGCCAGCCCGGCGCGGGCCGGTGCCTGTTCGGGGTCGGGGCACGCCTGCCGAGCGGCCGGCAGCAACTGTTCCCGGAAGGTGTCCCGCATCCGCTCGGCCCCCGCCTGATTTGTCGCGCCGACCCGCAGCATGGCCGTGAACTCCTCGTTCTCCTCCCACAGGGCGAGGAAGTGCGTCACCAGCGCCCGGCCGATGTCGGCCCGCGCCACCGTCCCCAGGTCCGGCAGTCGCAGATCGAAGGACACGGCCGCCGCGAACAGGCCCTCTTTGTTGCCGTAGTAGCGCATCACCATCGACGGATCGATCCGCGCGTCCTTGGCGATGGCGCGGATCGTGGCCCGCTCGTAGCCGTCGGCGGCGAAGCGCTCGCGGGCGGCCTCGAGGATGGCGTTGCGGGTGACGTCGGAGCGGCGAACGCCGCCGACCGTTTCGGTATCTCTGCTCTTGCTGCCGTTCATGCCAACAAGCGTAGGCCAACACGTGTTGACAGTCCAGGGGCCGGGTTCTACCGTTGTCAACGAGCGTTGGCCCACAAGCGTTGGCCAACGTGTGTGGACCAACAGGCGTTGGCATCAGGAGGTCATCATGAACGGCAGCAGCTACCCCGACCGCACCGTCATCGTCGTCGGCTCCGGCCCGACCGGCCTTCTGCTGGCCGGTGGCCTCGCCGCCGCGGGCGTCCCGGTGACCGTGCTGGAGAAGCGCCCGCAGAAGATCAGCAACCTGTCCCGCGCCTTCGTCCTGCACGCCCGCACCCTGGAACAGCTCGACGCCCGCGCCCTCGCCGACGAGTTGGAAGCGGTGGGGCAGGCACTCGACCGGCTCCGACTGTTCGGCCGGCTCGACGTCGACCTGACCACGCTCCCCTCCCGCTTCAACCACCTGCTCGTCCTCCCGCAGTACGAGGTGGAGAAGGCGCTGCTGCGGCGCGCGGTCGAGGCGGGCGTGGACTTCCGCTACGAGTCCGAGGTGGTCGGGCTGTCGCAGGACGCGGACGGTGTGACCGTGGCCGTCCGCGGACCCGGCGGGGCGACCGAGTCGCTGCGGGCCGCGTATGCCGTCGGCGCCGACGGGATGCGCAGCGCGGTGCGGGACGCGGTCGGGCTGCCGTTCCCCGGGCGGTCGGTGATCCGTTCCGTCGTCCTCGCGGACGTGCGGCTCGCCGAGAAGCCGGACACGGTCCTCACCGTCAACGCCACCGGCGACGCCTGGGCCTTCCTGGCACCCTTCGGTGACGACTACTACCGGATCATCGGCTGGTACCGCGGCCGTGACGTCCCCGACAGCGAGCCCCTCGACCTCGACGAGGTCAGGGAGATCACCCGGCTCGCCCTCGGCCGTGACTTCGGGATGTACGACGCCCGCTGGATGTCCCGCTTCAAGAGCGACGAACGCCAGGCGCCCAGCTACCGCGTCGGCCGGGTCTTCCTCGCCGGCGACGCCGCCCACGTCCACACGCCGGCCGGCGGGCAGGGCATGAACACCGGCCTCCAGGACACGGCCAACCTCGGCTGGAAGCTGGCCGCGGTGATCGACGGTCACGCGGGCCCGGAACTCCTCGACACCTACCAGGCCGAACGCCACCCCGTCGGCAAGGCCGTCCTCCGCAGCAGCGGCGGCATCGTCCGCCTCGCCATGGTCAAGCGCCCCTGGTCCCTGGCGCTGCGCGCGGTCCTGATGGGCTTCCTCAACAACTTCGCCCCGGCCCGCTCCAAGGTGAACAGCCAGATCACCGGCATCGGCTACGCCTACGCCGCGCCCCGCGGCTCCCACCGCCTGACCGGCACCCGCGTCCCGGACGTGACCCTCGCCGACGGCGGCCGCCTCTACGAGGCGCTGCGCGGCGGCCGGTTCGTGCTCGTCACCCCGAGGACCCACGCCACGACGGCCCACGAGGTGAAGGGCGACCGCCGCAACCGGCTGGCCGTGGAGCACTGGGCGAGCGACCGCCGTACGGCTCTGCTGGTGCGCCCCGACGGTTACGTGGCCTGGGCCGCGGACACCGCCGACCCGGCCGCGATCGAGGCGGCCCTCGCCGAGCACGTCGGCGGAAAGGGCCTGCCGCTGAAGCGGCTCGTCGCCTGAACGGACCTGCCGGGAGCGGCTATCGCTCCGTCGAGGTCAGCAACTTCCTGAGCAGGTCGGCCAGTTGGCCGGCCTGCTCGGCGTCGAGGCCGGAGAGGGCCGCCGTCTGCGTCGCGAGCCCCGAGCCGACCGCCTCGTCGATCAGCGCCAACCCCTTCTCCGTCAGGGTGACTTGGAGGCCCCGTCGGTCGTGCGGGTCGGGGGAGCGGCGGAGCAGGCCGGCCCGTTCCAGTTTGTCGAGGCGGCCGGTCATGCCGCCGGTGGTGAGCATCAGCGTCGCCGAGAGCTCGCGCGGCGAGAGGGTGTACGGCTCGCCGGCCCGGCGCAGGGTCGCGAGGACGTCGAACTCGCCGCGCGAGATGCCGTACGGCACGTACGCCTTCTCCATGCGGTCGCCCATGGCCCGGGAGAGCCGGAAGATCCGCCCGAAGACCTCCATCGCGGCGGTGTCGAGGTCGGGCCGCACCGCCGCCCACTGCTCGACGATCGCGTCGACGGGGTCTTTGTCGTTCATGGGGTCGAGTATCCGCCGGTCAGTCGGTCGGTCGCAAGAAAGTGGATCACGAGTCAGTGGCTTGACGCTAAGTTGCTTAGCGGTAAGCTAATTACCGTCGACCTACTTCGGCCTCTGCCGGCCCCTGCTGAAAGGCGTGTCTCCCATGGCCAGTCGCCCGGCCCTGACGGCCGCCCTCACCGCCCTCGCCCCCATCTCCTGGGGCACCACCTACGCCGTCACCACCCAGTTCCTCCCGCCCGACCGCCCGCTCTTCACGGGGCTGATGCGCGCTCTCCCCGCCGGTCTGGTGCTCCTCGCGCTCGCCCGGGTGCTGCCGCGCGGTGCCTGGTGGTGGAAGGCGACGGTGCTCGGCGCGCTGAACATCGGCGCCTTCTTCCCGCTGCTGTTCCTGTCCGCGTACCGGCTCCCCGGCGGCATGGCGGCGGTCGTCGGCTCGGTCGGGCCGCTGATCGTCGTGGGCCTCTCGGCGGGCCTGCTGGGGCAGCGGCCGACGGCCCGGAGCGTGCTCACCGGCGCGATCGCGGCCTTCGGCGTCAGTCTCGTCGTACTGAAGGCGGCCGGAGCGCTCGACCCGGTCGGCGTGCTCGCGGCCCTCGCGTCCACCGCCTCCATGTCCACCGGCACCGTCCTGACCAAGCGGTGGGGCCGCCCCGACGGCGTCGGCCCGCTCGCCCTCACCGCCTGGCAACTCACCGCGGGCGGGCTGCTGATCGCCCCCGTCGCCTTCCTGGTCGAGGGGGCGCCACCCGCGCTCGACGGCCGGGCGATCGGCGGTTACCTGTACCTCGCGCTGGCCAACACGGCGATCGCGTACTGGCTCTGGTTCCGGGGTATTGGTCGGCTCTCCGCGACCCAGGTCACCTTCCTCGGGCCGCTCTCCCCGCTGACCGCGGCGGTCGTCGGGTGGGCGGCGCTGGGGCAGGCGCTGACGCCGGTGCAGGTGGCCGGGATGGCGTTGGCGTTCGGGGCGACGGTGTTCGGGCAGATCGGTACGCGTACCCCTCGCGTTCTCGTTCGGGGAGTAGCGTCACGCGGGAACACCGTGACGCAACGCCGGAGGCGCTCGTGGCCGAAGAGTCCTGCCCCAGTTGTGGCAAGCCGCTCACCGCACGGGCCGGGCGGACCGGACGCCGGTCCGTGTACTGCTCCGCCGCCTGCCGACAGAAGGCCTACCGGGAGCGGCAGGGCGGTGGTGGCGGGGTCGGAGTCGGAGTCGACGGGCTGATCAGGGAGATCGGGCGCCAGGTCGAGGAGTTGGTGCCGCAGCCGCCTTCCGTCTTCTACTCCGGAGTGACGGAGCTGTCGTCGTCCGTCGCGCGGCTCCGGCGGGTGGCGCGGACGGCGCGGGACACCGCTCAGGAATCCGTCACTCACGTACCCGTTACGGAAGTCTCCGCCCTTGCGGAAGTCCCGCTCGACGAAGGGGACTTCGCTGCCCTCGTCGAGTCCCACCGCCGGGAGATCCAGGTCCACTGCTACCGCATGACCGGGTCGTACGACGACGCCGAGGACCTGGTCCAGGAGACCTTCCTGCGGGCCTGGCGGGCCCGGGACACCTTCCAGGGGCGGGCCGGTGCCCGTACCTGGCTGTACCGCATCGCCACCAACGCCTGCCTGGACTTCCAGCGCCGTACGGCCCGCCGCCCCAAGCGCTACGAGCCGCTGCCCGGCATGAACCACGGCGCCGGGGAGGCACCCGCGCGCATCACGTGGCTACAGCCCTACCCCGACGACGAGTTGCCCTCCGCCGAGGAGCAGCCGGAGGCCGCCGCGGTCTCCCGCGAGACCCTCGAACTGGTCTTCCTGGCCGCCGTCCAGCATCTCCCGCCGCGCCAGCGCGCGGTGTTGGTGCTGCGGGACGTGCTCGGGCTGACCGCCGTCGAGACCGGCGAGGCCCTCGACATGACCGTGGCCTCGGTCAACAGCGCGCTGCAACGCGCCCGCCCCACCCTGCGCGACCGGCTGCCCGGCAGGCGCGCGGACTGGACGGCCGACGGGCCCACCGAGCACCAACGCGCCCTGGTCAAGCGGTACATGGCCGCCGCCGAACGCCTCGACCTCTCCGAGGTCGCCGCGCTGCTCAGCGAGGACGTCACCCTCACCATGCCGCCGAACCCGTTCTGGTTCACCGGCCGCGACGCGCTCGTGGAGTTCCTCAGCGTGAGCCTCGACGCCAACTCGCCCATGTTCCTTGGGCATTGGCGCCATCTCCCCGCCCGCGCCAACGGGCAGCTCGCGGCCGGGGGTTACGTCCGCCGACCCGGTACGACCGTCTACCGCGCGCAGGTTCTCGACGTGCTGCGCTTCGACGGCGACGACCGGATTGTCGAGATCACCTCCTTCGAGCCGCACCTGTTCCCGGCCTTCGGACTCCCCCTGCGGCTGTGAACGACAGGCGGTGAGCGATGAGTGGTGGGCTCCTTGTGCGTCTGTATGGCCGGCACGAACGACACGTACCTCACGACCCACAAGGAGTTCACCATGCTGCTCACCGACAAGACCGCGGTCATCTACGGCGCCGGCGGCTCGATCGGCGGTGCGGTCGCCCGTGCCTTCGCCGCCGAGGGCGCCAGGGTCCACCTCGTCGGACGCACCCGGGAGACGCTGGAGGCCGTGGCCGCCCACATCAAGGACATCGGTATCGAGGGTGCAGAGGTGGCCGTGGTCGACGCCCTCGACGAGAGTGCCGTCACGGAACACCTCGCCCGCGTCGGAGACGTGGACGTGTCCTTCAACCTCGTCTCGCGCGGTGATGTGCAGGGCATGCCGATCACCGAGATGCCCGTCGACGACTTCCTGCGGCCCGTTCTCAACGGCACCCGCGCCAACTTCATCACCGCCCGCGCCGCCGCCCGCCGGATGGCCGAGCGCGGCTCCGGTGTCGTCCTCACCCTCAACAGCGGTTCCGCGCACGGGAGTCCGATGATGGGCGGCACCGGTCCCGCCGACGCGGCGACCGACAGCCTGGTGCGCAACCTGGCGATGGAACTGGGCCCGCGCGGGGTGCGCGCCGTAGGACTGTGGGCCGCCGGGATCCCCGAGACCCTCACCGTCGAGAAGCTCGGCAAGGTCAACCCCGACCTCAACGAGGCGGCGATCCAGGGCATCCTCGACCAGCTGTCGAGCCTGCGCATGACCCGCCGCAACCCCACCCTCGCGGAGATCACCGCGACCGCCGTGTTCCTCGCCTCGGACCACGCGGCGAGCATCACGGGCACGTTCGTGAACGTCACGGGCGGGATGTTCCCGGGCTGAGCGGGTCGAGCAGGCCGAGGACATGCGAAGGGGCGCCCGGCGGATCGCCGGGCGCCCCTCATGGCCGTAGCAGAACCGACCGGACCGACTGTGACTATGAAGCCGCCGCGTCCGCCGCCTGGGCCTTCAGCGCGCGTTCCACGCCCGAGCGGGACTCCGAGACCAGGCGGCGCAGGGCCGCGTTGGGCTCGGCGGTCGTCAGCCAGGTGTCCGTGCGGTCCAGGGTGTCCTGGGAGACCTGGATCGACGGGTAGAGGCCGACCGCGATCTGCTGGGCGATCTCGTGCGAACGGGTGTCCCAGGCCTCCTTGACCGCCTCGAAGTACTTCTCCGTGTACGGCGCCAGCAGCTCGCGCTGATCGGTCTGGACGAAGCCCGAAATCACCGCTTCCTGAAGGGCGTTGGGGAGCTTGTCGGACTCGACGACCTGCGCCCAGGCCTCCGCCTTCGCCTCCTCGGTCGGGCGGGCGGCACGGGCGGTCGCCGCGTGGCGCTCACCGGCGGCCGTCTTGTCCCGCTCGTACTCGCCGGCGATCTCCGACTCGTCGAACCGGCCCACGGACGCGAGCCGTTCGACGAACGCCCAGCGCAGCTCGGTGTCGACGGCCAGGCCCTCGATCGTCTGGGTGCCCTCCAACAGGGCGTCCAGCAGGTCGAGTTGCTCCGGGGTGCGGGCCGTGGACGCGAACGCGCGGGCCCACGCCAGCTGGTGGTCGCTCGCGGCCTCGGCGGCACGCAGGTGCGCCAGCGTGGCGTCCGTCCAGCGGGTGAGCAGGGCCTCGCGGGCGGCCGGGTCGGCGTACAGCTCGATCGCGAGCTTGACCTGCCGCTGGAGCGACTGCACGACACCGATGTCCGACTCCTTGCCGATGCCCGACAGGACGAGGGAGAGGTAGTCGCGGGTGGCGAGTTCGGCGTCGCGGGTCATGTCCCAGGCCGAGGCCCAGCACAGGGCGCGGGGGAGGGAGGACTCGAAGTCGCCGAGGTGCTCGGTGACGAACGCGAGGGACTGCTCGTCGAGGCGGACCTTCGCGTACGACAGGTCGTCGTCGTTGAGCAGGACCACGTCCGGACGACGCTTGCCCACCAGCTGCGGTACGGCGGTGAGTTCGCCGTCCACGTCCAGCTCGACGCGCTCGTCGCGCACCAACTTGCCGGTGTCCTCGTCGAGTTCGTACAGGCCGACGGCGATGCGGTGCGGGCGCAGCGTCGGCTCGCCCTTGGCGCCCTCGGGGAGCGCCGGGGCCTGCTGCCGGATCGCGAAGGCGGTGATGACGCCGTCCGCGTCGGTCTCGATCTCCGGACGCAGGATGTTGATGCCGGCCGTCTCCAGCCACAGCTTCGACCAGGTCTTCAGATCACGCCCGGAGGTCTCCTCCAGCGCGCCGAGCAGGTCGGACAGGCGGGTGTTGCCGTACGCGTGGCGCTTGAAGTACGCCTGCACGCCCGCGAAGAACTCGTCCATGCCGACGTACGCGACGAGCTGCTTCAGGACGCTCGCGCCCTTGGCGTACGTGATGCCGTCGAAGTTGACGAGCACGTCGTCGAGGTCGTTGATCTCGGCCATGATCGGGTGGGTGGAGGGCAGTTGGTCCTGCCGGTAGGCCCAGGTCTTCATCGAGTTGGCGAAGGTCGTCCAGGAGTGCGGCCAGCGCGACTGGGGGGCGTACGCCTGGCAGGCGGCCTCCGCGTAGGTGGCGAACGACTCGTTCAGCCACAGGTCGTTCCACCACTCCATGGTGACCAGGTCGCCGAACCACATGTGGGCCAGCTCGTGCAGGATCGTGGCGGCCCGCACCTCGTACGCGGCGTCGGTCACCTTGGACCGGAACACGTACTGGTCGCGGATGGTGACGGCACCCGCGTTCTCCATCGCGCCCGCGTTGAACTCCGGGACGAACAGCTGGTCGTACTTCTTGAAGGGGTACTGGTAGGCGAACTTCTCCTGGAACCAGTCGAATCCCTGCCGCGTGACCTCGAAGATGGCGTCCGAGTCGAGGTATTCGGCGAGCGAGGGCCGGCAGTAGATGCCCAGCGGCACGCTCTGCCCGTCCTTCTCGAACACGCTGTGCACGGAGTGGTACGGCCCGACGATGAGCGCGGTGATGTACGTCGAGATGCGCGGCGTCGGCTCGAACACCCAGGTGTCGTCCCGGGGTTCGGGCGTCGGGGAGTTGGAGATGACGGTCCAGCCGGAGGGCGCCTTCACGGTGAACTGGAAGGTGGCCTTGAGGTCGGGCTGCTCGAAGCTGGCGAACACGCGGCGCGCGTCCGGCACCTCGAACTGGGTGTAGAGGTACGCCTGTTGGTCGACGGGGTCGACGAACCGGTGCAGCCCCTCACCGGTGTTGGTGTAAGCGCAGTCGGCGACGACCCGCAGGACGTTCGGCCCTTCCAGCAGCCCGGCCAGGGCGATCCGCGAGTCCTTGAAGACCTCGTCGGGGTCGAGCGGGTCGCCGTTCAGCGTCACCTCGTGGACGGCCGGGGCGATCAGGTCGATGAAGGACTCGGTGCCGCCCTCCGTCACGTCGAAGCGCACCGTCGTCGCGGACCTGTAGGTCCCGCCCTCCTGCGCGCCGGAGAGGTCGAGATCGATCTCGTACGAGTCAACGGTGAGCAGCGTTGCCCGCTGCCGCGCCTCTTCGCGAGTCAGGTTTGTGCCAGGCACGCGGTCATCTCCTCGTTATGTGTGGGTTGCGCCATCCTTCCACGGGAGCTGCGGGAAGCGCGATGTCCGTATCCCGCCGGTGAGCGGGGCGAACGAGCGCGAGCCTGGTGTCATGACGACGTACACGCCACGACCCATCGACCCCACGATCCTGAAGGAGCTGCGCTCTGCTGACGATGCGGGACGCCGAATGGTTCCCGCACTCGATGAGGAGGGAGGCGCTCCGCTCCGCTGCTGCCTGCGCCACAGCGAGCCGGGTGAGCGCATCGCCCTCGTCTCGTACGCCCCGCTGCGACGCTGGGCGGCGGAAACGGGGGCCGAGCCGGGGGCGTACGACGAGCAGGGGCCGGTGTTCATCCACGCGGAGGAGTGCGCGGGGCCTGCGGCCGGCTCCGGGTATCCCTTCGCGAACGCCCACCGGGTGCTGCGCCGCTACTCGGCCGAGGGCCGCATCCTCGGCGGCGAGCTGGTCGACCCCCTCGACGACGATGCCTTCCACAGGGCCTTCGCCGACCTGTCTGTGGTCCTCGTCCACGTTCGGGCGGTGGAGTACGGCTGCTTCTACTTCGAGGTACGCAGGGCGTAGCACCCTGCACTCCTCAAACGCCGGACGGGCCGAAAATCCAGCCTCTCCGGCGTTTGAGGAACGGGGCCTGGGGCGGAGCCCCAGAAGGATGGGACGGGTAGGGACAGCGGGGGCGAAGAACTCCCGGCGTCAGCCCTTCAGTTCCGCCGCCACCAGCTCCGCGATCTGCACCGCGTTCAGCGCAGCGCCCTTGCGGAGGTTGTCGTTGGAGATGAACAGGGCGATACCGTGCTCGACCGTCTCGTCCGCGCGGATGCGGCCGACGTAGGACGGGTCCTGGCCGGCCGCCTGGAGGGGGGTCGGGATGTCGGAGAGGGCCACACCGGGGGCGCCGGCGAGCAGCTCCGTCGCGCGCTCGACCGGGATCGGGCGGGCGAAACGGGCGTTGACCTGGAGGGAGTGGCCGGAGAAGACCGGGACGCGGACGCAGGTGCCGGAGACCTTCAGCTCGGGGATCTCCAGGATCTTGCGGGACTCGTTGCGGAGCTTCTGCTCCTCGTCGGTCTCGTTCAGGCCGTCGTCGACGATCGAGCCCGCGAGGGGGAGCACGTTGAAGGCGATGGGGCGCTTGTAGACCTGCGGCTCGGGGAAGTCGACCGCGCCGCCGTCGTGGGTGAGCTTGTCGGCGTCGGCCACGACCTTGAGGGCCTGGCCGTGCAGCTCGGCCACCCCGGCAAGACCGGAACCGGACACCGCCTGGTACGTGGCGACGATCAGCGCCTCAAGGCCCGCCTCCGCGTGCAACGGCTTTAGGACCGGCATCGCGGCCATCGTCGTGCAGTTCGGGTTGGCGATGATGCCCTTGGGGCGGTCGACGATCGCGTGCGGGTTCACTTCCGAGACGACCAGCGGGACCTGCGGGTCCTTGCGCCAGGCGGAGGAGTTGTCGATGACGACCGCGCCCTGCGAGGCGACCTTCTCGGCCAGCGCCTTCGAGGTCGCGCCGCCCGCGGAGAAGATGACGATGTCGAGGCCGGAGTAGTCGGCACTCGACGCGTCCTCCACCGTCACGCCGTCCAGGACCGTCCCGGCCGAACGGGCCGAGGCGAACAGGCGCAGCTCGTCGACGGGGAAGTCCCGCTCGACCAGGATCCTGCGCACGACCGTGCCGACCTGACCGGTGGCTCCGACGATTCCGACCTTCACGGCGACTCCCTTTACATGCGTTCTACGTGGTCCAGCGCTTCCATGATGCGTCTCACCCGTGCCCGTGTGTCCAATCCTTTCGCCGCCCGGCCCGAGGAGTGGGACGCGACACCTGACCGCCCGCAGCCCGATCCTGCGGCGACGGCTCCGCGCGCTGCGAGAAATCCGCCCCGCACCGGCTCAGGACCGCAAGCCGTCCCGCCCGCCGGTGTGATCCACGCCTCCGGCCGCCGCCGCGGAAAACTCCTCCTCGCCCGGCCGAACGTTTCCGGGCGCTCCGGCGTCGTAGAGGAAACGCGGTGAGGGGGTGGCTTGTGCTGCGCAGAAAGGCCCGCCGGGTCCAGGAGGACGACGATCCTCTGGACGCGGCCCAGGAACGGCGGGTGCGGGCGGTGCTCGCGCTCGGCGGGGTGCCGCAGGCGGATCTGCCGGACGGCGTCCAGCAGGTACGGCTGCGGTTGCTGGAGCGGGCGGCGAAGGGCGACGAGGCGCCGCGCGACGTCTCGGCGTGGGCGGCGGTCGTCGCCTCGAACCTCGCCATGGACTGGCACCGGGCCAAGCGCCGTCAGGAGCGGGTGGGGGAGCGGCTGGCCTCCCTGCGCCAGCTGGAGCATCCCTCCGGCGAGGACACGAGTGTCCTGTCCCTCGCGGTGGCACAGGGCCTGGACGAACTGCCCGACCAGCACCGCCAGGTCCTCGTCCTGCGGTTCTTCGCCGACCTGCCCGTGCGTGGGATCGCCGAGGAACTCGGCATCCCGGAAGGCACGGTCAAGAGCCGGCTGCACTCCGCGGTCCGCGCCCTGCGCGACCGCCTGCACGAGGACGAGGTGGTGTGACGTGACCGCGGAGCGGAATCAATACGACGGCGTGGACGCGCTGTTGGCCGCGATCACGGACGAGCCGCTGCCGGAAGCGGCGCTCGCGGACGCCGCCTTCATGGCCGAGCACCGGGCCGCTACGGCCGATGTGGCGCTGTTGCGGGAGCAGTTGGGGATCATCGGGCACGCGCTCTCGCAACCGGAGCCGCAACCGGAACCTGAGCCCGCGCCGAAACCGGTGAGCTCGCTCCGCCCGGCCCCACGGCGTCATCCCGGCCTGCGCGCCCTCGCCTTCGGCACCCTCGCGACGGCGGTCGTCGCCACGATGATCACCGGGCTCGCCTGGCTGGTCGCGCACAACGGGGGCATGAACGCCGACTCCAGCAGCAGCGCGGACCAGGGGGCGAAGACCAGCGTCGGCTCGGCGCCGGCGGACGGCTCCGCGACCCCGGGCGCGCTGGCCGACCCTGAGCTGTACGTGGCCTGCTCCCGCCTCCTGGTCGAAGGGACGGTGACCGAGGTGAAGCCGGGCTCCGACCCCCGCAAACGGATCACGCTCGCCGTCACCCGCTCCTACCGGCCCGCCCACGGCCCGGCCGACGTCACGGTCGTACTGGCCGCGGGGGCGCAGCCGGCGCCGCGCCAGGGGCAGCACGTGCTGGTCGGGGTTCCGAAGGGCTCGGACACGGCGACCCTCTGGGTCGTCGGCGACGACGCGGTCGCCACGGACAGTGCCGCGATCGTCGAGGCGCTGGCCGGACCCGGCACCACCACCTGCCCGACCGGCTGACAGCGAGAAGGGCGGGCGCCCGCACGGACGCCCGCCCCCTCACCGCCGTAGCCGCATGCGTACTAGGACATCCGCATACGTACTACGACGTGACCTTCTCGATCTACGACGTGACCTTCTCGATCTTCACGCTGCCCAGGCCCGCGACCGTGCCGCGCGCGTTGACCAGCTGGACCTGGCCGAAGAACTCGCGTCCCTCAGGAGCCGGGGCCAGGGCGGTGACACTGCCCGAGACGGTCGCCGAGGCGCCCGTGGCGAGCTTCACCGGCGTCGAGTCGTCGACGGTGACCGTGCCGAGCGCCGGGGAGAAGAACACGTCGAGGTAGTCGTACGCGGTCGAGCCGGACGGCACCGAGTAGCCCGCGACCTCGACCGTGTAGGTACCGGCGGCCGGGTTGGCGATCGAGACCGCCTCCTCCGAGTCGCCGTCCGCCGACTGGCCGACGGCCGTCCCGGCGGAGTTGTACACGGTCAGGTCCAGGTCGGCCGCCGTGTCCGAGACGTTGCCGATGGCGACGTCCAGGGAGGTGGCGCCCGCGGGCACCTCGACCGTGGTGGTCTGCGTGGCGCCATCGGCGATGGTGGGCCGCGTGGTCAGCGAGGAACCGAGCGGGCCGCCCTTCAACGTGCCGTCCAGCGCCGCGAAGTTGTTCGTCACCTTCCAGGAGGCGGTGGCCGGGACGCCGACCTTCGCCTCGGGCACGGTCACGGTCTCCGGGTCGAAGGCCGCGCCGAGGACGGTGGCGTCCAGCTTGTACGGGTTGTCGAGCAGCGGCGACGTACGGCGCGACTCGACCTCGATCTCCCAGACCCCGGCCTGCGGGTCGGCGTACGACCGCACGTCGGGCTTGCAGCCGTTGCCGTCCAGGTAGTTGTTGTAGCAGTACGGGGTGCCGGTGTCCTCGACCGGAACGCCGTACGGGTGGATCGAGATGAACCGCGTCTGGCTCTTGTCCTTCAGCCCGCTGATCGCGACCTCGAAGGCCTTGGCGCCCTCGGGGACGGTCACGAAGTACGACTGCGTGCTGTTGCGCTGCACCGAACTCGCGGTGGAGTAGGTGTAGTTGACGGGCGAGGAGACCACGACCGTCGTCAGGACCTGCTTGTCGACGCCCTCGGTCTTCGGGTCGTCGACCTCAAGGATCGCGCTCTTGATGCCCGAACTCCTGGGCGCCGCCTGCACCTTGACCGTCACCGGCTGGTTCAGCGGGAGCTTGACCTCGTCCGAGCCGATGACCTTGAAGGTGTCACCGGCGTTGTTCTCGAAGTGCAGCTCGTGCCGAACGGCCTTGTCCGCACCGGTGGTTCGCGTGATGGTGATGTCGTACGTCTTCTTCGCGCCGGCCTTGAGGCCACCCTCGCGGTCGTAGAGACCGGTGCCGAAGCCGGGCGTCTTGAGCGCGTAGTCGATCGCGGTGTCGACCGGGGCCTTCACCGTGTACTCGTGCGCTGTGGCGTCGTCCTTGATGGACTTCCACGCGTCCACGATGTTGATGAGGCCCGCGCCCTCCTCGTACGCCTGAACACCCTTGATGTGATCGGCGGTTGAGGTCAGCGCCGTGCGCAGGGTCGCCGGGGTGAGGGCGATGTTCTTCTGCTTGGCGGCGCTCAGCAGCAGCGCCGAGGCGCCCGCGGCCTGCGGGGAGGCCATCGAGGTGCCCTGGAGCATCGAGTAGCCGGCCGGCAGCGTGTAACCCGCCTCGGCGACCGGGGAACCCGGCAGCCAGGTCTGGGTGGTGTTGATCGCGGCGCCGGGCGCGACGAGCGTCGGCGTGAAGCCGCCGTCCTCACGCGGACCGCGCGAGGAGAACGGCAGCAGCTGGTACGAAGTCGCCACCTGCGAACCGTAGTTGGCCGCCCAGGTCTGCTTCGAGATCGAGGCGCCGACGGAGATCACCTTGTCGGCCAGGCCGGGGTCGCCGATCGTGTTGGCGCCCGGACCGGAGTTGCCGGCCGAGATCACGAGCTGCACGCCGTAGGTGTCGATGAGCCGCGTGTACAGCGCGGCGCGCGCGTTGTTGCCGTCGTTCAGCGCGGGCAGGCCGCCGATCGACATGTTGACGATGTCGACACCGCGGTTGACGACGAGGTCGATCATGCCCTCGGTGAGCGCCACGTTGGTGCAGCCGCCGGTCCAGGTGCAGGCGCGCGAGGAGACGAGCTTCGCGCCCGGCGCCTCACCGTTCATCTTGCCGCCGAACAGGCCGTTGGCCGCGGTGATACCGGCGACGTGCGTGCCGTGCTCGGACTCGATGACACCGATGTTGACGAAGTCGGCGGTCTTGCCGACCCAGGACCCGCCGTACGGGTCCATCGGTACGTCCTTGCTGATCTGCACCACGAACGGCTGCCGCTCGACGACGTCCGTCGCCGGGTTGTCGGTACCGAAGTAGCCGACCTGGTAACCGTCCTTGTACGGCTTCATCGGGGCGTCGTCGGCGAAGTCGTGGTTGTTGTTCAGGTCGACCGTCACCGTGCCGGCCGCCGGGTCGTACAGGACGCCCCACGAGTCGGTGGTGTCACCGTCACGGTTCGCGTCACCCGCCGCGTCACCGCCGGTGGTGTACGACTCCTTGAACGTGCTGATCTCGTACGACCCCGCGGGCGCCGTCCAACTCAGGCCGCCGTAGGTGAAGTTGGGGCCGGACACGGCCGTGATCATCGGGCGCCAGGTCTGGTCGCCGTCGACGATCGGGTCGGTCGAGGTGACCCAGTCGACGATCTTCCGCTCACCGGTGGTGGTCTTCTGCAGCGCCGGGTGGCCGAGGTCGACGCCGGAGTCGAGGATGCCGATGGTGATGCCGCGGCCGTCCGCCTTCGGGTTCTTCTTCACGAAGTCGACGGCGCCCGTCTCGAAGGACGGGTTGTACGGGTTCTCGGCGGGGGTGCTCTTGCTCGGCGCGGAGTAAGTGGTCGTCGCCGTGGCCTTGTTGGCGCTCTTGGCGCCCGTCGCGGTGTCCGCGCTCGGCGTCGGATCGTCGAGGGCGATCTCCTGCCGCAGGTCGATGGCCTGCACCGAGGACAGCTTCGCGGCGGCGGCGATCGCCGAGTCCGCCTTGCCGGTCGGGACGGTGGCGCGGACGTAGCCGAGCTTGTCGTAGGTGCGGCCCACGGCGCCGCCCTTGACCGCGTCCAGCTGCTGGGCGACCTGCTCGGTCGCGCCCGGCGCGGTGGCGATCATCATCGTGATGTTCTTGTCGCCGTCGGCCTTGGCCGTGGCGAGCAGATCGGCGTCGTCCGAACCGAGCTTGGCGGCGGCGGACTTGACCGTGCCGTCCGCGGGTGTGGTCGCGGACGGCGAGTCGGCGGAGAAGGCCATGGGTATCGGCCCGGCCGCGGAGAGCGCGGCGACGAGACCGGCGGCCACGGATATTCGGGCCACGCGTCTCTGGTGGGAGAGGGTCATCGGCATCCCTTGTAGGTGAAGAATCCAGTGCCGGACGAGGGCACAGCTTTACCCAAGGGACGGTTGTTTGGGAAGTGTTGACCGAAACGCTATGAACGTATGGGGAAAACCCCCTATTCGTTCCGCTGGTTCGAACGTGCGTAGTGGCGGGACGCCTTGGCGCGGTTGCCGCAGGCCGCCATCGAGCACCAGCGGCGGGTGCCGTTCCGCGAGGTGTCGAAGAAACGCAGGACGCACGCGTCGTGGGCGCAGCGCCGGATGCGGTCCGGGGCGGTGGAGAGCAGCTCCAGATAACTGCGGGCGGCGAGCCAGCCGGGGCCCCACCGGGGGTCGCCGAACTCGGCGATCTCGCCGGGGCCTTCGGCGGTGAGCGTGGCCCGGATCCGGCCCTGGTCGAGGACCAGGTCGAGGTCCTCCGTGCGGGAGCCGTCCACCGCCGCGTGCAGCGCGTCGCGCGCGATCGTGGTGTGCAGCAGGGTGACCGGGTTCGCCTCGAACCGCTTGTCGAGCCCGGTCGAGCCGAGCCAGACGGCGAGCCCGCTGGGGCCGGAGAGCAGGTCCTGCATCGTCCCGTCCCGCATCCACCGCGTGTTGAGCAGGTCGAGCGCGAGCGGCTCGCCGATGAGCGGCCGGGGGTCCGGGTCGGTGGTCATGGAGAAGCTCCCTTCTGATCTAACCGGTCAAGACTACGTGAACGGTTGACCCGCTCGATTCTAACCACTAACGTCGTCTACAACAGTTATATCGCGGTTGTATCGGAGGAGGGCTTTTCATGACCCTGCACACCGGCCACGTCGGCCTGAACGTCACCGACCTCGACCGCTCGCTCGCCTTCTACCGCGACGTCCTCGGCTTCGCGGTCCTGGCCGAGGGCAAGGAGGACGACCGCCGGTACGCGTTCCTGGGCGACGGCACCGGCGACCACCCGGTCCTCACCCTCTGGCAGCAGGCGCAGGGACCGTACGACCGCGACCGCGCCGGCCTGCACCACCTCGCGTTCGCGGCCGACTCGATCGAGCGCGTCCGTCAGTACGAGGAGGCACTCAGGGCCTACGGCGCCGAGTTCGCGTACGAGGGAGTGGTCGCCCACCGCGAGGGCGCGGCCTCCGGCGGCATCTTCTTCCACGACCCGGACGGCACCCGCCTGGAGATCTCGGTGCCGACCGGAGCGGAGGACGCCCCGACCCCGAACGCGGACGCCCCGACCTGCGGCTTCTTCTAGTCATGGAGGCCATGGAGACCTATCACGCGGGCTCCCGCGCGGTGCAGGACCGGGTGGGGGTGCGCGAACTGGCCGACCACGTAGGCCAGATCATCGGCCAGGGCATCAAGCCGGTGGCCGCCGCCTTCCTCGAACTCCAGCCCCTCCTGATCCTGGGCGCGGCAGACCCGGCGACGGGCCGGGTATGGGCCTCCCCGCTCACCGGCATCCCCGGCTTCGTACGCGCGACGGGCCCGCACCAGATCTCGATCACCGGCACCACCCGCCCCACCGACCCCCTGACCCCGGCCCTCGCCGACGCGCGGGACCTCCCGGTCGGCACGATCGCGCTGGACCCCCGCACCCGCCGCCGTATGCGCGTAGACGGTCAACTCCGGCGCACGACACGGGGATTGGCGATCGAGGCGGAGCGGGTGTTCGCCAACTGCCCCAAGTACATCCAGCGGAGAGAGTCCTACGAGACGATCGCGGACCGTGAACCCGCACAGCCCCGGCACGCCACCGAACTGACGACCTCCCAGGCCGAGTTCATCGCCGCGGCCGACACCTTCTTCCTCGCCACCATCCACGAACACGGCGCCGACGCCAGCCACCGGGGCGGCAACCCGGGCTTCGTACAGGCGACTTCACCCCACGAACTGACCTGGCCGGACTACACGGGCAACGCCATGTTCCTGAGCCTCGGCAACCTGCTCGCCGACCCGCGCGCAGGACTCCTCTTCCTCGACTGGACCACAGGCACCACCCTCCAACTAACCGGCGAGGCAAGGCCGGAGTTCGGCACGGACGGCGAGCGCAGGGTCCGCTTCACTCTCACCGAGGTGATCGAGACCCCCGCCGCACTCCCACTCCGCTGGTCGCCCCCCGAATACTCCCCTGCCAATCCAACCCCGGCGCGCTAAGCGCCCCTTAAGGGGCGCGGGGCTGTAT
>NZ_BARF01000099.1 GCF_000367365.1 Streptomyces prunicolor NBRC 13075
ACGGGAGAGCGCCGGGCCCCTGACGGAATGTCACGGACCCGGCGCTGAAAGAGAGTTGGGGACTAGTCGGCGAACAAGCAGCCGAACTGCGGGGTGCCGGACGTCGATACGCCCGCGGCGCTCGCGGAGATCCAGCGGGAGCCGGTGGTGGTGATCTTCGTGCCGTTGGACGGGAGGTAGGTCACCGCGCCGTCGCCGCCGTTCTCGTACGAGCCGACGAGCAGGTCCGCCTTGCCGTCGCCGTTGACGTCGTCGAGCTTGACGTCGGCGCCGAACAGGTCGCTCTTCTCGTCGTCGCCGGGGACGCCGGCCGTGCTCTGGGCGAAGGACTGGACGCCGGTCGTGGTGTTCACGCCGCTCGCCGAGCCGTAGACGACCGTGACCATGCCGGCGTTGGTGTTGGCGCCGAGGTCCTCGTTCGGGGCGGAGGCGACGACGTCCTGGTAGCCGTCGCCGTTGACGTCGCCCAGGTCCAGGTCCCAGCCGAAGGCGTCGCCCTTCTCCGAACTGCCGGGTATGTTCCCGGAGTTCTGGGTGATGCCGGTGGTCGAGGCGGGGCCGGACGCGGAGCCGTAGGTGATGTTCACCTTGCCCCCGTTCGCCGAGTCCGGGACGGTCGTACCGTCGCTCGTCGTGGCGTCCCAGCCCGCGCCGCTGACGATGTCGCCGTAACCGTCGCCGTTGATGTCGCCGATGCCGGTGACGATGCCGGGCTTGAGGGTCTGCACGCCCGCGATGCTCAGACCGCTCGCGGCGCCGGGCACGTAGTAGTTGGTGTTCCAGCCGCTGGACGTCTGCGTCTCGTAGCCGTCGACCACGAGGTCGGTGCGGCCGTCGCCGTTGACGTCACCGGCCGTGAGGTGCCGCGGGCCGTACGGGAAGCCGGTCGAGCCGGCCTGGATCGGGGGCTTGATCGTGTAACGGCCGCCGGGCTTGCCGGTGGAGCTGCTGAAGCCGCCCTTGTAGACGTAGAGGGTGGCGGCCGAACTGCCCACCGCCAGGTCGGCCTTGCCGTCGCCGTCGAAGTCGCCGGCGGCCAGGGTCTGGCCCCAGTTGTCGTGCCCGGACACGGCCGGGTCCAGTACGTCGCTGCTCTTGCCGGTGAGGCCGCTCTTGGAGCCCCACAGGATCGCGAGGGCGCCGCCGTCGGTGTCGGTGCCGACCTTCTCGTACGGCGAGCCCACGGCGAGGTCGTCGTAACCGTCGCCGTTGAAGTCGGCGTACGCCGTCGCGAGGCCGAAGTAGTCGCCGGCCTCGGCCGTGCCGGGCACGGTGCCGGAGTTCTGGCTGATGACGGAGCGCTTGGCCGAGGTCACGCCGGAGGCGCTGCCGTACAACGCGACGATCTGGCCGGCGTTCGCGTGGCCGCTGACGGAGGCGCCGGGGGCCGAGGCCACGACGTCGCCGATTCCGTCGCCGTTGAAGTCGGCCTTGGCGACCTTGAACGAGTCGGCGGCGGTGGCCGTCGTCGCCGAGAGCGTGAGCAGACCGCCCGTCAGCGCGGCAGCGGCGGCCGTCGCGAGGGCGAGGCGCAGGTGCGGGTGGTGCTTCTGGTGCATGCGGGGTTCTCCTGCGGCATGCGGGGGATGCGTGGCTGGCATCCGCGTCGATGGGGTGCGGACCGTCCGTGTTCGCCGGGAGTTGTCCCTGGCTTCACGGGTGGTTGGCGATCAGGAGACCTGTGATGGTGCGCAATGGTTGTACGTGACTTCGGAGGCGGGCGGGGTTGTCGGGTCGGGTGCGGCGCTGACAACCGCCGCTGCCTTGACTCGCCGCCCCGAGCTGTCACTTGCGTACGTTGGGGAGTGGCCCAACGTCCACGTATCAGGCTGCGTTCGCTTCCCCACGGCGGCTCGCGAGCAGGCCCCCCGCCGCGCCCAGGGAGACCAGGCCCATGCCGGCAGCCGTCGCGATGCCCTTGATGCCGTCCATCGAGAAGTAACACAGCGCGGCCACACCGCCGTTGAAGAGGAACAGGAACCACAGGGTCGACGGCTTCGACAGGAACGCCTTGATCTTCGGCTTCTTCGCGATGCGTGAACCGGCCAGCAGCGAGACGGCGATACCGGTGTAGGTGGCCGCGGTCTTCGCCGTACCGTCCAGCACCGCCCCGGAGGCCGTGCTCGCGGCGAGGCCGGCGGCGAAGAACGACCACAGCAGCAGGTTGGCGACGTATGACTTCACGGTGACGAGCAGCGACTTCACGGGATTTCCTAAGGGGGAGAGGGGGCGTGATCTCTGTCCTCTACGATCCCGTCGCGCGCTCGCCGTCACGAGGGACCGTTCTCCCGGATCGGGGGTGTAGCCCGCTACACCCCCGGCCTCGAATCCGGTGCGGATACGACGTTGCCCCGCGCCCTTTCAGCAAGGGCGCGGGGCAACGTCGTAGCGGACTGGCCGGTTGTTACTTGACCGGCTCCGGCTCCGGGGCGTTCTCCGACTCCGACTCGCCCGCCGGGGGCTCGTCCTCGGAGGGCTTCCTGACCGAGTCGAGGAGGAGCTGGGCCACGTCGACCACCTGGATCGATTCCTTGGCCTTGCCGTCGTTCTTCTTGCCGTTGACCGAGTCGGTGAGCATGACGAGGCAGAAGGGGCAGGCCGTGGACACGATGTCCGGGTTCAGGGAGAGGGCCTCGTCGACGCGCTCGTTGTTGATGCGCTTGCCGATGCGCTCTTCCATCCACATGCGCGCGCCGCCGGCTCCGCAGCAGAAGCCGCGTTCCTTGTGGCGGTGCATCTCCTCGTTGCGCAGGCCCGGGACGCTGGCGATGATCTCGCGCGGGGGCGTGTAGATCTTGTTGTGGCGGCCCAGGTAGCAGGGGTCGTGGTAGGTGATGATGCCCTCGACCGGGGTTACCGGGACCAACTTGCCCTCGTCCACGAGGTGTTGGAGCAGCTGGGTGTGGTGGATGACCTCGTAGTCGCCGCCGAGCTGCGGGTACTCGTTGCCGATGGTGTTCAGGCAGTGCGGGCACGTTGCGACGATCTTCTTCGCCGACTTCGGCTTCGCGGACTCCGCCACGACCTTGCCGTCGTCGTCCAGTTCCTCGCCGAACGCCATGTTCAGGGCCATGACGTTCTCCATGCCGAGCTCCTGGAACAGGGGCTCGTTGCCGAGCCGCCGTGCCGAGTCGCCCGTGCACTTCTCGTCGCCGCCCATGATCGCGAACTTGACGCCCGCGATGTGGAGGAGTTCCGCGAAGGCCTTCGTGGTCTTCTTGGCGCGGTCCTCCAGGGCGCCTGCGCAGCCGACCCAGTACAGGTACTCGACCTCGGTGAGGTCCTCGATGTCCTGGCCGACGACCGGGACCTCGAACTCGACCTCCTTGAGCCACTCCAGGCGCTGCTTCTTCGCCAGGCCCCAGGGGTTGCCCTTCTTCTCCAGGTTCTTGAGCATCGTCCCGGCCTCGGACGGGAACGCGCTCTCGATCATCACCTGGTAGCGGCGCATGTCGACGATGTGGTCGACGTGCTCGATGTCCACCGGGCACTGCTCGACGCAGGCGCCGCAGGTGGTGCAGGACCACAGGACGTCCGGGTCGATGACGCCGTTCTCTTCGAAGGTGCCGATCAGCGGGCGTTCCGCCTCCGCGAGAGCCGCCGCGGGGACGTCCTTCAGCTGCTCCTCCGTCGCCTTCTCCTCGCCCTCCATCGACTTGCCGCCGCCCGCCAGCAGGTACGGGGCCTTGGCGTGCGCGTGGTCGCGGAGGGACATGATCAGGAGCTTGGGGGAGAGCGGCTTGCCCGTGTTCCAGGCGGGGCACTGCGACTGGCAGCGGCCGCACTCGGTGCACGTGGAGAAGTCCAGCAGGCCCTTCCAGGAGAACTGCTCGACCTGCGATACGCCGAACACGTCGTCGTCGCCCGGGTCGGTGAAGTCGATCGGCTTGCCGCCGGACGTCATCGGGAGCAGGGCGCCGAGCGAGGTCTCACCCGTCGCGTTCCGCTTGAACCAGATGTTCGGGAAGGCCAGGAAGCGGTGCCAGGCGACGCCCATGTCCGTCTTCAGGGCGACCGTGATCATCCAGATGAAGGAGGTCGCGATCTTCACCCCGGCGAAGAGGTACGTGAGGTTCTGGAGCGTGGAGACGTCCAGGTGCTCCAGCGCCGACACCACGGGGTACGAGATGAAGAACGAGGCCTCGTACGCGTCGACGTGGTGCTGGGCGCCTTCCAGCGCGTGCAGCATGAAGATGCAGACGCCGACGATGAGGATGACGGCCTCGACGAAGTACGCCTGGCCGAAGTTCGAGCCGGCGAAGCGGGACTTGCGGCCCGGCTTGTTCGGCTTGTTCAGCTGGCGGATCGCGATCAGCACGAGGATGCCGATGACCGTCATCGTGCCGATGAACTCGACGAAGACGTTGTACGGCGGCCACTCACCGATGACCGGCAGCAGCCAGTCGGCCTGGAAGAGCTGGCCGATGGCGTTGACGATCGTCAGCAGCAGCGAGAAGAAGCCCACCGCCACGAACCAGTGCGCGACGCCGACGACACCCCAGCGGTTCATCCGGGTGTGGCCGAGGAACTCCTTGGCCACGGTGACGGTGCGCTGCACGGGCTCGTCGGTGCGGGTGCCCGCTGGCACGTTCTGGCCGAGTCGCATGAAGGTGTAGATCTGCAGGACGGCGCGGGCGAACAGCGCCACACCGACCACGATCAGTACCAGCGACACGATGATCGCGGCGAGTTGCATTTCAGGGCTCCTCGGGCCTGCGAGGGGTCATGGCATCACCACTCAGCACATTACTAAGCGGTAACTTAATCGGTTCGACCGAGACTACCCCTATCCTGCGTCGCACTGTAGCCAGCCGTGCGGTGATCTGTGTCGCTGAGGGTTGCCTAAAAAGGCCTGCTCCGGGATCGTTCCCAAGCTTGTTACGGTCTGATCGTGTTATTCGTACTGAATTGGTACATTTGCGTCTAATTTAGATCCGTGCTCTACGGGATTCTCGCCGCCACGACCGCCCTGCTCCTCGCCGCCGTCCTCGCCGCACTGCTCCGGGTACCCGCACTGCGGGCGGGAATCGTCGACCGCAGACGGCGGACGCGTCCGGTACCGCTGCTCGGGGGGTTGGCTGTCGTGCTCGCCGTCGTGTCGGTGACCTGGGCGTGTCACTGGACCGGGGTCGCGCCGCTCGGCGACGGGGTCGGCGGGTTGCTCGGCGCCGGGTCCGGCGTCGCCGCGCTCGGGCTCGTCGCCGATGTGTGGCGGCTGAAGACGCGCTTCCTTGTTCTCGGTACGGCCGTGGCGGCGGCCTGTGTCGTGCCGTACGGCGAGATCGGGGTGCCCGGGGGGCTGCTGGCGGTGGCCTGGATCGTGTTCGTCGCCGGTGCCTTCAAGGGGCTCGATCACGCCGACGGGCTCGCCGGGACACTGGGGGTGGTCACCGCCTTCGGAGTCGGGGCCTGTGCCGCGATGGAAGTGATGGACGGGCTCGCGGTGTTGCTCAGTGTGCTGGCCGCCGCGCTCACCGGGTTCCTGATGCACAACTGGCATCCCGCGCGGATCGCGCTCGGCGCGTGCGGGTCGCTGTTCACGGGGTTCGTGCTCGCCTCGGCCGCCGTCATCACGCAGGCCGGGCGCGGGTTCGGGTCCAGTGCGGGGGTGTTGTTCGCGCTCACCGCGGTCGCGAGTGCGGATGCCGTGCTGGTGTTGCTGTCGCGACGGCTCGCCGGGCGGGCGTTGCTGCGGGGCGGGCCCGACCATCTCGCCCACCGGCTGCGGAAGTTGGGGCTCACTCCGCAGGGGGCGGTGGTGCTGGTGGGGATCGGAGGGTTCTCCTCGGTGCTTGTCGGGGTGCTCGTGCACAACGGGTGGGCGAGTGAATCCGGCGTCGCGTGGGTCGCGGGCGGGGCCCTGGTCGTCGTATTCGGACTGCTTAAAGTCACCGTCTACGGGGTGCGGCGTCCTGCATCCACGCAGGTCAGGGCGCAGTTGCGTGTAAGGAACGGATAAGAGTTGAGCCTGGTCGACTCAGCTCTGTTGACCCAGCGGTGAGTGTCGTGCACACTTGAGTCCGTTCCACTCAAGTCATTGCTGGAGGAATCAACCATGGCACGTGCGGTCGGCATCGACCTGGGCACGACTAACTCCGTCGTCAGCGTTCTTGAAGGCGGCGAGCCCACCGTCATCACCAACGCAGAGGGCGCCAGGACCACGCCGTCCGTCGTCGCCTTCGCCAAGAACGGCGAGGTGCTCGTCGGAGAGGTGGCCAAGCGCCAGGCGGTCACGAACGTTGACCGGACCATCCGTTCCGTGAAGCGCCACATGGGCACGGACTGGAAGATCGAGCTGGACGGCAAGAGCTTCAACCCGCAGCAGATGAGCGCCTTCATCCTGCAGAAGCTGAAGCGCGACGCCGAGGCGTACCTGGGCGAGAAGGTGGCCGACGCGGTCATCACCGTCCCGGCGTACTTCAACGACTCCGAGCGTCAGGCGACGAAGGAGGCCGGCGAGATCGCGGGCCTGAACGTCCTGCGCATCGTGAACGAGCCGACCGCCGCGGCGCTGGCGTACGGCCTCGACAAGGACGACCAGACGATCCTCGTCTTCGACCTCGGTGGCGGCACCTTCGACGTGTCCCTCCTGGAGATCGGCGACGGCGTCGTCGAGGTGAAGGCCACGAACGGCGACAACCACCTCGGTGGTGACGACTGGGACCAGCGGGTCGTCGACTACCTGGTGAAGCAGTTCGCGTCCGGCCACGGCGTGGACCTGGGCAAGGACAAGATGGCCCTGCAGCGTCTGCGTGAGGCTGCCGAGAAGGCCAAGATCGAGCTGTCCAGCTCCACCGAGACCTCGATCAACCTGCCCTACATCACGGCGTCCGCCGAGGGCCCGCTGCACCTGGACGAGAAGCTCACCCGGGCTCAGTTCCAGCAGCTGACGGCCGACCTGCTGGAGCGCTGCAAGACGCCGTTCCACAACGTCATCAAGGACGCCGGCATCTCCATCAACGAGATCGACCACGTCGTCCTCGTCGGTGGCTCCACCCGGATGCCCGCCGTCGCCGAGATCGTCAAGGAGCTGACCGCCGGCCAGGACGCCAACAAGGGCGTCAACCCGGACGAGGTCGTCGCCATCGGCGCGTCCCTCCAGGCCGGTGTCCTCAAGGGTGAGGTCAAGGACGTCCTGCTCCTCGACGTGACCCCGCTGTCCCTCGGTATCGAGACCAAGGGAGGGATCATGACCAAGCTCATCGAGCGCAACACCACGATCCCGACCAAGCGGTCCGAGATCTTCACCACGGCCGAGGACAACCAGCCCTCCGTGCAGATCCAGGTCTACCAGGGCGAGCGCGAGATCGCGGCGTACAACAAGAAGCTCGGGATGTTCGAGCTGACCGGTCTGCCGCCGGCCCCGCGTGGTGTCCCGCAGATCGAGGTCTCCTTCGACATCGACGCCAACGGCATCATGCATGTCACGGCCAAGGACCTCGGCACCGGCAAGGAGCAGAAGATGACCGTCACCGGCGGCTCCTCGCTGCCGAAGGACGAGGTCGACCGCATGCGCCAGGAGGCCGAGCAGTACGCGGACGAGGACCACCGTCGCCGCGAGGCCGCCGAGTCCCGCAACCAGGGCGAGCAGCTCGTCTACCAGACGGAGAAGTTCCTCAAGGACAACGAGGACAAGGTCCCCGCCGACGTCAAGACCGAGGTCGAGGCCGCCGTCGAGGAGCTGAAGGCCGCGCTGAAGGGCGAGGACACCGCCGAGATCCGTACGGCCACCGAGAAGGTCTCCGCCGTCTCGCAGAAGGTCGGCCAGGCCATGTACGCCGACGCCCAGGCCACCCAGGCCGCGGGCGGCGACGCGCCGGGTGCCGAGGCGCCCAAGGCGGACGACGACGTGGTGGACGCCGAGATCGTGGACGACGAGCGCAAGGACGGTGCCGCGTGACGGAGGAGACTCCGGGCTTCGACGAGAAGCCCGACGTCCCTTCCGGCGCCACCCCCGACGACGCCGAGCCGCAGGCCGCCTCCCCCTCCAGCAGTGGGGAGGGGGCGGCCCCGGCAGGGGACGCAAGTGCACAGATCGCCGGTCTGACGGCCCAGCTGGACCAGGTGCGCAAGGCGCTCGAAGAGCGCACCGCGGACCTCCAGCGGCTCCAGGCCGAGTTCCAGAACTACCGCCGCCGGGTCGAGCGCGACCGGATCGCGGTCAAGGAGGTCGCCGTGGCGAACCTGCTGACCGAGCTGATGCCCACGCTCGACAACATCAACCGCGCGCGGGAACACGGTGAACTCGTCGGCGGTTTCAAGTCGGTGGCGGAGTCGCTGGAGACCGCCGCGGCGAAGATGGGACTGCAGCAGTTCGGCAAGGAGGGCGAGCCCTTCGACCCGACGATCCACGAGGCCCTCATGCACTCGTACGCGCCGGACGTGACAGAGACGACCTGCGTGGCGATCCTTCAGCCCGGGTATCGCATCGGTGAGCGCACCATCCGCCCCGCGCGGGTGGCCGTCGCCGAGCCGCAGCCCGGCGCCACGGGGACCGGCAAGGCGGAGGACGAGTCCGAGGCCGGCGACGAGAAGGACAACGGCCCTGAAGAGGGCTGACGTAGCTGACGCAGCCGACGCATCGAGCGGACCGAAGGAGGGACGTCGAGGATGAGCACCAAGGACTTCATCGAGAAGGACTACTACAAGGTCCTCGGCGTCCCCAAGGACGCCACCGAGGCCGAGATCAAGAAGGCGTACCGGAAGCTCGCCCGCGAGTTCCACCCGGACGCCAACAAGGGCAACGCCAAGGCCGAGGAGCGCTTCAAGGAGATCTCCGAGGCCAACGACATCCTCGGTGACCCCAAGAAGCGCAAGGAGTACGACGAGGCCCGCTCCCTCTTCGGCAACGGCGGCTACCGCCCGGGGCCGGGCGGCGCGGGCGGCGGCAACTTCAACTTCGACCTGGGTGACCTCTTCGGAGGCGGCGCCCAGGGCGGCGGTGGCGCCGGGGGAGCCGGCGGCTTCGGCGGCGGGATCGGTGACGTCTTCGGCGGCCTGTTCAACCGCGGCGGCACGGGCACGACCCGTACGCAGCCCCGGCGCGGCCAGGACATCGAGTCCGAGGTCACGCTCAGCTTCACCGAGGCCATCGAAGGGGCCACGGTCCCGCTGCGCATGTCCTCCCAGCAGCCCTGCAAGGCCTGTTCGGGCACCGGCGACAAGAACGGCACACCGCGCGTGTGCCCGACCTGCGTCGGCACCGGCCAGGTCGCGCGCGGCTCCGGCGGCGGTTTCTCGCTCACGGACCCTTGCCCGGACTGCAAGGGCCGGGGCCTGATCGCCGAGCACCCGTGCATCGAGTGCAAGGGCAGCGGACGAGCCAAGTCGTCCCGGACCATGCAGGTCCGGATCCCCGCGGGGGTCACGGACGGCCAGCGCATCCGGCTGCGCGGCAAGGGCGCACCGGGTGAACGGGGCGGTCCCGGCGGCGACTTGTACGTCATGGTGCACGTCGACGCGCACCCCGTGTTCGGCCGCAAGGAGGACAACCTCACGGTGACGGTCCCGGTGACCTTCACCGAGGCGGCCCTCGGCGGCGAGGTCAGGGTGCCCACCCTGGGCGGGCCCCCGGTGACGCTGAAGCTGCCCCCGGGCACGCCGAACGGCCGGACGATGCGGGCCCGCGGCAAGGGCGCCTTCCGCAAGGACGGCACCCGGGGCGATCTCCTCGTCACCGTCGAGGTGAGTGTCCCGAAGGACGTCACGGGGAATGCTCGTGACGCACTGGAGGCGTACCGAGAGGCGACCGCGGGCGAGGACCCGCGGGCGGAGCTGTTCCAGGCCGCGAAGGGAGCATGAGAGTGATGGACGGCCGTCGACGCAACCCGTACGAGCTGACCGAGGAGACCCCGGTCTACGTCATCTCGGTGGCGGCCCAGCTCTCCGGCCTGCACCCGCAGACGCTGCGCCAGTACGACCGCCTCGGCCTGGTCTCCCCGGACCGCACGGCCGGACGCGGTCGGCGCTACTCGGCCCGCGACATCGAACTGCTGCGCACCGTCCAGCAGTTGTCGCAGACCGAGGGCATCAACCTGGCCGGCATCAAGCGCATCATCGAGCTGGAGAACCAGGTGGTCGCGCTCCAGCAGCGCGTCGCCGAACTCCAGGCGGCGGTCGAGGGCGCGGCGGCGACGATGCAGCAGCGCGAGGCCGCGGTGCACGCGTCGTACCGGCGCGACCTGGTGCCGTACCAGGAGGTCCAGCAGACCAGCGCGCTGGTGGTGTGGCGGCCGAAGCGGCAGCAGTCCTCGGACTGACGTCCACGCTCGCACGGAGAAGGGGCCCGGAGGATCCTCCGGGCCCCTTCTCCGTGTCACGTGCGGTCCGGGTCAGTCGCCCCAGATGCCGTACGCCTTCTGCTCCCGGACCTCCTCGTGGCCCGCCGGGTCGGTGTAGACCGCCCGGTAGTAGTACAGCGCGAGCCGGTCCTCGTGGACCGTGGTGTCGAGGTGGAACTGCGGGTTGTCGACCTTGCCGGTGGCGAACGTGGTCCAGGCTCCGGTCGCCGCGTCCCACTTCTCCCAGCGGTAGTCCGTGAAGTCACCGCACGGCAGGTCGTAGATGGTGACGCCGCAGCGGACGTAGAGCTCCGGGTAGCGGTCCTGGACGACCTTGGTGCCGGTCCAGCCCGGCGGGCGGGTGTCCGGCAGGGTGACGGAGAGGTCGGCGGGGTGGTAGGCCTCCGGGCCGTCGGCCTCGTCGTAGAGGGGGGAGCCGTCCAGGGCGGCGACGCGGTAGACGTGGGTCGCGCCGTCGGGGACGGTCGGGCAGAGGATCTCGGTCGCGGCCAGGGAGTCCCCGCCCCAGCAGTTCCGCTGCCAGACCCTCTCGCCGGTCTCCGGGTCGGTCGCGCTCTGCCAGACCGCGTAGCCGGTGACGTCGTCGTCGGCGGGCGGGGTCCAGCTCAGGCGGACACCGAGCGGGACCTGTTGCGCGGTCAGGTTCCCGACCGGGGCCGGGCGCTGGGTGTCCGGTGTGGTCTCCGTGGCGGCCGGGCCGGGCTGCGAGGTGTGCCCGTACGGGTCGACGGTCACGACCCGGTACTCGTACGTCGTCTCGGACGCGCCCGAGAGGTCCCAACAGGAGCCGCGGAGCAGCTTGTTGCCCGCGTACGCGGGGACGTCCTCACCGGTGGTCCACCACCAGGACACCGACGGCGGCTCCGGGGTGTCATTGAACAGCGTCGTCGACTTGCACAGGTCGACGCCGGTGCTCTCGCCCGTCGCCGGGTCGGTGCGGACGATCCGGTACGAGGGGTACGGGCCGCCGTCGAAGATCCACGGGTCGACGCTCTCCCACGAGATCATCACCCCCTCGTCGAACCGCGTCGCGGTGGTCTCGTACGCCGGGATCGCCTCCGCCCGGTCCGCCATCGTCAGCTGGATCTCCGCCGGGGCGGCGGCGTTGCCCGTGGCGTCCACCGAACGCACCGCGTACCGGTAGGTGTCGGCGACCGCGGCCAGCTGGCGCGGTACGACGTCGGTCTCCTTGGTGGTGCCCTTGCCGGGCAGCGCGTCGAGCCAGCCGCCGGTCGCCGGGTCGAGCTGGAGGACCTGGTAGCCGGCGGCCTTGTCGACGGGGGACCACACCAGGTGCGGAACACCCGACCGGTACTCGACCCGGGCACCGGTGACCGGGGCCGGCGGGATCAGGTCGGTGGTGGTGAACCTGGTGGCGGCGGAGTACGCGGACCAGTTGCCGGCGGCGTCCCGGGCCCGGCCCCGGTAGGTGACGGCGCTGCCGTCGGAGGGGTAGGTGGTGTCGCAGACCGAGCCCTTGGTGCCGGTGTAGACGGTGATCCACTTGCCCGTCGCGGTGTCGAGGCGCTGCATCTCGTACCAGGCGATGTCGGCCTTGTTCTCCGCCGTGGTGACGAGCTCCGGGGCCGCGTAGGGCGAGAGGTCCGCGCAGCCGTCCAATTCCACGAACGGCGCGGCGGGCGGGGTCCTGTCGGGGGTGGTGACGGGCTTGTCCGCGCCGCCCGCCGACTGGTTGCCCGCCTTGTCGTGGGCGCGGACCTCGTAGTAGTACGTGCCGCCGGTCGCGGGCGGGGTGTCCGTGTACGACGTGGAGGCGGTCGTCGCGAGCGGCTTGGTGCCGAACGAGGTGCCCTTGAGGCGCCGGTAGACCCGGTAGCCGGCGAGGTCCAGCTCCTTGTTCTTCGACCAGGTGAGCTTCGCCTTGCCGGTCGCGGAGGCGTACGTCACCGACGTGCCCGTCGGGGCAAGCGGCCTGACCTTGTCGACGGTGGCCGAAGGCCGGGGCGGGTACGTGAACTTGACCTTCGCGGTGCCCGTCCAGTTGACGTAGTCGATCCGCAGCGTGTGGTTGCCCTTGGGGATCGTCACGTTGACGGTCTTGGTGCGCGAACCGGTCGTGTCGGACCACAGGTTGATCTTGCGGCTGTTGTCCAGGTAGACGCGGATGCCGTCGGTCGCCGAGGCGGCGAAGGAGAACGGGCCGCCCGAGCCGAAGTCCCGCGTCACGCTCCAGCGGACGCCGAAGTTGTCCTTCGGGAGGCCGGAGGCGGGAGCGCCGCTCCAGTTCTGGTCGATCGCGGTGTCGCAGTCCGTCTTCTTCGGGGTGCCCTTGAACGTGGTGTTCGCGAAGAGCTGGCGCTTGTAGACGGGGGAGGCGCAACTCGCCGCCGCGGAGGCGGGCGTGGTCGCGCCGGCGAGCAGGCCGCCCGCGACGGCGAGGGCGAGGGCGGCGGCCGTCGCGTGTCTGGCTGGGTTCATTCGGTCCTCTGTCGGATCGGTACGGCAGCGAACGGCCGTCGACGATCACGACTCGTGAGGAACTGGGTTGGTTGTGCTGATCTTTGCCCGTTCCTGAACTCCCGTTGAGTGGAGGGGGCGTAAAGAGCGTTTGGATAGGATTCGCAGTACCTCCACACATCAAACGGAACATGCTGTTGCCATCTCGTTAAGCGGTTCCGCTTGACGCCGGTGGTCGCAGCCGCGTTGGCTTTTCAGTCACCTGGGTTGCAATGCTGCGCCCACGTCCGCACGGCACCAGAAGTGAGCTCCCAATGCGTCGTATCGCCATATCCGTGGCCGCGTCCTCGCTGGCCCTCCCCCTGGCCGCCTGTGGCGTGCTCAACTCGTCGGGGAGCAGCACGGACGCGACTCCGGCGAAGGGCAACGACATCACGGTGGGTGTGCTCATGCCGGAGAAGACGAACACGCGGTACGCGGAGTTCGACTACCCGATCATGAAGGCGAAGATCCAGGAACTCACCGCGAACAAGGGCAAGGCCGAGTACGCGAACGCCGGCGGCGTCGCGGCCACGCAGGACAAGCAGATGCAGCAGATGATCGACGAGAAGGTCGACATCATCGTGCTCGACGCCGTCGACTCGCACCTCATCCGAACCATGGTGAAGAAGGCCAAGACCGCCGGCATCCCGGTCATCGCCTACGACCGGCTGGCCGAGGGCCCGATCGACGCGTACGTCTCCTTCGACGGCGAACTGGTCGGCGAGGTGCAGGGCCGCTCCCTGGTCGAGGCGCTGGGCAGCAACGTGGACACCTCCGACAAGATCGTCATGATCAACGGCTCGCCGACCGACCCCAACGCCGCGGTGTTCAAGGGCGGGGCGCTGTCCGAGCTGCAGGGCAAGGTGACGATCGCCAAGAGCTACAACACCAAGGCCTGGGACCCGGTCATCGCCCAGAAGGAGATGACCGAGGCGATCGACAAGCTCGGCAAGAACAACATCGCCGCGGTGTACTCCGCGAACGACGCGATGGCCGGCGGCATCATCAAGGCCCTGAAGAACGCGGGCCTGACGAAGATCCCGCCCGTCACCGGCCAGGACGCCGAACTCACCGCCGTGCAGCGGATCGTCACCGGTGAGCAGTACATGAGCGTCTACAAGCCGTACCCCGACCTCGCCGAGGCCGCCGCGAAGATCGCGGTCGCCAAGGTCCAGGGCAGGGACATCGAGTTCGACGCCCTGACCCGTGACACGGTCGACAGCCCCACGAACAAGAAGATCCCCTCGCAGCTGGTGTCCGTGGTCGCGCTGACCCAGGACAACATCAAGTCGACGGTGGTCGCGGACGGCATCTACAAGATCTCCGCCATCTGCACGTCCGCCTACAAGTCCGCGTGCTCGGCCATCGACCTGAAGTAGACCGGCTCCGGCCGGACGTTACGACGACGGCGTCCGTGCCGTCGCCGCTGCCCACGTACGCGACTCCGGCCGCGGGTACCTTGCCGGATCTCAGCCGGGGGACTTGAGGTGTCTCAGGAGGGCGGTGAGTCCCTTGGGGGTGGTGGTGAGGGTGACGTCGGGGGTGTCGCTTTCGCGGAGGCGGATCGTTTTGTCGGGGGCGGGGGCGACGTAGAGGCAGTTGCCCTCGGGGCCGCCGCTGAAGGTCGACTTCTGCCAGGCGAGTTCAGTCATCGGGGCCTCCCCAGAGGGTGTAGAGCACGTGCTGGATGAGGGACAGCGAGTGCTTCACCGAGTGATCTCAGCCGGGGGACTTGAGGTGCCGCAGCAGGGCGGCGAGGCCCTTGGGGGCGGTGGCGAGGATGACGTCCGGGGTGTCGCTCTCGCGGAGGCGGATCGTTTTGTCGGGGGCGGGGGCGACGTAGAGGCAGTTCTGGTCGGGGGCTCCGCTGAACGAGGACTTCTGCCACTGCGGTTCGGACATGCGGGCCTCCTAGAGCGTGTAGAGCAAGTGCTGGATGAGGGACAGGGAGTCCTTCACCGAGTGTGCTTCGGGGGCCAACGATACGTCGACAGGATCAAGGGCGTTGGCGGCGAGCCGGGCGAACAGCGAGCTGTACTCGTCCAGTTGGGCCGGCTCGCGCAAGTAGTCGGTGCCCGTCGCGCGGTCGAGGACCACGGTGCCGAGCTGCGACGTGCGGGGGACGGCATGGACGAAGTTCCCGCTGAGTGCTGCGTACGCCTGCGCGCTGAACGGATAGATCTGGATGGTCACGTGCGGGAAGCGGGCCAACTCGATGAGCCGCACCAGCTGTTCGCGTACGACATGGATGCTGCCGAACCTCATGTGCAGCGCCGCTTCGTGGATCACGGCATGAATGGCGGGCGGGTTCCTGTCGGTCAAGATGCGCTGCCGTTCCATGCGGAACTTCACGGCTTCGTCGATGTTCCCGAAGCCCAGCTCGGGGCTGTTGAAGATGGCCCGTGCGTAGTCCGCGGTCTGGAAGATCCCGGGGACGAACAGGGATTCGTGCACCCGTAGGGCCACGGCCTGGGCTTCCAGTTCGGCGAGGTTGAGGCCGCCGGGGCCCAGGTGCTTCTTGTACGTGCTCCACCATCCCTTGCCGGTTGCCTCGGACATGGACACCAGTGCGTCAATGTAGGGCTTGTTTGTGCAACCGTACGTGCGGCACAGCTCTAAGAGTCGCTCGGTCAGGATCGATGTGCGGCCCAGCTCGATGTGGCTGAGCTGGGCGCGACTCATGCCGATCCGCTGGGCTGCTTCAGCTGCGTTCAACCCCGCTTGTTCGCGCAGTTGTTTGAGTTCGAAGCCCAGCCGGTGCTGGCGTTCGCTGATGGTGGTGCGTAGTCCCACGGTTACTCCTCGACGACTTCCCCCGAGTCTGCACGGCGTGGGGTGGTTGGTTCAACGAATCCAGCGAACAGGTTGATATGTATATCCCCATCCATCTACGGTGAGTGTGGATTCAGTCACGCACTGAAACCGATCAACTCCCCCTGCCCGTAAGCCGACAGAGCACCCGCGCCCCGCGGGCGACGCCATCGCCGGGCTCGGACCCCTCACAGACAGGAGCCGCTCCCCATGGACCCAGCCCGCCGAGCCCCGCACCGCCCCGCTCAACTGACCCACGACTACAGCCTGTTCGCCCCCGCCGACGCCACCGCACCCCGCGTCTGCCGTGACTTCGTACGCGCCGTCCTCTTCACCCACGACCGCGAACCCCTCGTCATGCCGGCGGCCCTCTGCACCTCGGAACTCGTCACCAACGTCCACCTGCACACGAAGGGCATCGCCATGCTCCGCATCCGCCTCACCCCGGCCCGCTTCCGGGTCAGCGTCTTCGACGAAAGTCCGGACCCACCTGTCGTCACACACCCCGCGGCCGGGGCGATCGCCTGCTGGGGGAGGGGCCTCGCGCTCGTCGCGGAGATGGCGGACAGGTGGGGCGTCGCGGACGAGAGGGCGGGGCGGTTCGCGAAGGGGGTGTGGTTCGAGCTGGGTGGGAGCAGAGGATCGATCCGACGCCAAGCCCACACACGAGGAGGTCTGCCGCAATGAACCCCGAACTGGACAAGGTCGTATGGCAGGCATGGAAGGCCATGGAACTCCCCGAGGGCTACCGCGCTGAGATCATCGAGGGAGTCATCGAGGTGTCGCCCACCGGCCGCCTTGCGCATGCCCGGGTTGCCAACCGCCTGCGTAGCGCCCTGGAGGTCTTTCTCCGTGACAGCGAGCGCGGAGCCTGGAACAGCATGCACGTGATCCACGCACACAGGGCGTGGATTCCGGACGGGTTCGTGGCTCGTCGGGACGTGGAACCGGCCGATGTGGAGGAGGACCTCGGCATCAAGGCTTCTGCGGTTCAAGTGGTCGCCGAGGTCGTCTCCCCCGGCAAGACCAACCAGGACCGCGACCGCATCCGCAAGCGCCGCGAGTACGCCCGCGCCGGCATCCCCATGTACGTCCTCATCGACGACTACGACGGCCAGGGCGCCGTAACCCTCTTCACCGGCCCCCGCCCCGACAAGGCCGACTGGGAGGACATCCACCGCGTCCCCTACGGCACGGAGGTCGAGATCCCGGACGGCCCCGCCAAGGGTTTCGTGATCGGGGAAGCGATCACGGGCCCGAAGCGGGGCTGAACAACAAGAAGTTCACGCCACCCGCGTGAACTCCACCGTCACCTCCGGCGGCCCGCCCGCCACCCCCCGGTAGATCCCCTTGTGGGGCGTCACGTCGTCGTAGTCGCGCCCCCGCCCCACCACCACATGGGACTCGTCGGGCCGGGTCCGGTTCGTCGGGTCGTAGCCGCACCAGTCGCCCGCCCAGTACTCGACCCACGCGTGGCTCTGGCCGGCCACCGGGCGGTGCAGTTCCGCCTCGCTCTCGGGGTGGAGGTAGCCGGAGACGTAGCGCGTGGGCAGGCCCAGGCCGCGCAGCAGGGCGATGGTGACGTGGGCGATGTCCTGGCAGACACCGGCGCCCTGTTCCCAGGCCTCGGCGGCGGACGTGTTCACGCCGGTGACGCCCGGGAGGTACGACACCCGGTCGGCGACCAGTGCCGAGACCGCGATCGCCGTCTCGTGCGGGTCGAGGCCGACCGCCGCCTTGCGTGCCTTCTTCAGCAGCTTGGGCGGGACCGTCGTACGGACCGTGGGGCCGATGAACTCCAACAGGCGGGAGTTCGTGGTGCGTTCGGTGATCTCCTGCCAGGTGGGGGAGGGGCCGAGGAGGTCCGGCGGGGACGTCTCGACCAGGCTCGACGCCGTGATCGTGAGGTCTGCGTGCGGGTCCATCAGGTCGAAGCCGGTGACCTGGGTGCCCCAGTAGTCCCAGTACGACCAGGTGGGGGTCGTGGGGTTCACGGTCACCCGCGCGTCCAGTGTCGTCTGGCCGGGGAGCGTGAGCGGGGTCATCCGCACCTCGTTGTGGGAGGAGACGGCCGCCTGGGCGTACGACACGCGGGTGGTGTGGCGGATGCGAAGCCTACGGGTCATCTCAGGCTCCTTCCTGGGCCCACTCGACGGGCCCCTGGTACGGGAAGAACAACTCCGCTACCGCTTCCGCAGAGTCCATGCAGGCGTGCTGCAAGTCCTTGAGGAGGGCGGGCAGTTGCTCTTCCAAGGCGTGCGAGTCCAGGTATTCGAGACGGGTGCGGAGTCGGCCGATGGGGCGGCGGGCGGGGTCCTGGCGCTGGCGGCCGAGAGCGGTCAGGCACTCCTCGGCCGTCGTCAGCGCGTGCAGCGCCGAGCGCGGGAAGTCCCGGTCCAGCAGCAGGAATTCGGCCACGCGCGGGGTGTCGCCGAAACCGCCGTACACACGCGCGTACGCCTCGTCGGCGCCCGAAGCGCTGAGCAGCGTCGGCCAGTCGGGTGCGTGCGCCGCGTCCAACACCCGTACCGACAGCAGCCGTACGGTCATGTCCACCCGTTCAAGGCTGCGGCCGAGGACGACGAAACGCCAGCTGTCATCACGGCTCATCGTGGAGTCCGCGAGGCCGAAGAACAACGCGGCGCGTCTGCGCACGAGTTCGAGGTAGGCGTAGGGGCCCGTACGGCGGGCCGCGAGGCGTTGGTCGGCCAGGGCGTGCCAGGTGGAGTTGAGGCACTCCCACATCTCCGAGGAGACGGCCTCGCGGGCGCTGCGGGCGTTGAGGCGGGCGGCGCCGAGCGCGCCCTCGATGGAACAGGTGGACCGGGCGTCGAAGGCGAGCTGGTCCAACACCTGCTGCATGTCCACGCGTTGACCGCCCGCATCGACCCCGAGGATCGCGTAGAGCGACCGGCAGGCCACGTCCTCGTCGCGCCAGGGGTCCTCCAACAGGCGGTGCAGATAGGCGTCGAGGATGCGCCCGGTGTTGTCCGCGCGCTCGACATAACGGCCCGTCCACGTCAGGGCCTCGGCTATCCGGGAGAGGATCACGTCGTTCACTGCTGCGCCCCTTCCTGTACGACCAAGAGGTTGCCGTCGGGGCCGAGTTGGCGGGGTGCCACCTCGGGCAGTTCGCCGTCCAGGGTCATCTGCTCGGGCTGTTCGGCGGGGCCCTCCGCGAGCACCCAGGTGTCCTTGGAGCCGCCGCCCTGGCTGGAGTTGACGATCAGGTTGCCCTCCTGGAGGGCGACGCGGGTGAGGCCGCCGGGCAGCACCCACACGTCGGTGCCGTCGTTCACGGCGAACGGGCGCAGGTCGATGTGGCGCGGTGCCATGCGTTCGCCCGCGAGGGTGGGGGAGGTGGACAGGGCGACGGGGCGCTGGGCGATCCAGCCGCGCGGGTCGGCGGCGACGGCTTTGCGAGTGCGTTCGAGCGTCTTCGCGTCCGCCTTGGGTCCGATGACGATGCCCATGCCGCCCGCGCCGTCGACCGGCTTCACGACCAGCTGGTCGATCTGGTCGAGGACCGCCTCCAACTGGCCGGGCTCGTCGGGGCGGTACGACTCCACGTTGGGGAGAATCGGTTCCTCTGAGAGGTAGTAGCGGATGAGGTCGGGGACGTAGGTGTAGAGGAGCTTGTCGTCGGCGATCCCGTTGCCGACCGCGTTCGCGAGGGTGACGTTCCCGGCCTGGGCGGCGTTCATGATGCCCGGGCAGCCGATCACCGAGTCGGGGCGGAAGTGCAGCGGGTCGAGGAAGTCGTCGTCGAGCCGCCGGTATACGACATGGACGGGCACCTCGCCGCGCGTGGTCCGCATCCACACCCGGTTGTTGCGGCAGGTGAGGTCGTGTCCCACCACCAACTGCACGCCCATCAGCCGTGCGAGCAGGGCGTGTTCGAAGTAGGCGGCGTTCCCCGGGCCCGGGGTGAGGACCACGACCCGGGGGTCCTGCGTCCCGGGGGGCGCGGCGGCCCGCAGCGAGGCGAGCAGCTTCTGCGCGTACCCGTCGACGGGGACCACGTGCTGCTCGGCGAAGAGCGAGGGGAAGATCCGGGTCATGGCTCTGCGGTTCTCGATGACGTAGGAAACCCCGCTGGGGACCCGCACGTTGTCCTCAAGCACCCGGAAGTCGCCCGCCTCGTCGCGTACGAGGTCGATGCCGGCGACGTGGATGCGGACCCCGCCCGGTGGCTCGACCCCCTGCGCGGCCCGATGGAAATGAGCCGAGTTGAGGAGCAGCCGCCAGGGCACGACCCCGTCCTCGAAGGCACGGCAGTGCGAGTACGCGTCGGAGAGATAGGCCTCCAGGGCCCGTACGCGCTGTGCCACCCCGCGCTGGATGAGATCCCACTCCAGCGCGTCGATGATTCTCGGCACCAGGTCCAGTGGCCAGGGCCGTTCCTCGCCCGCGAAGGCGTAGGTCACGCCGCGGTCGGTGAACGCGCGGGCCATCTGGTCCGCGCGGAAGCGCAGTTCACTCGGCTCGATGGGCTGGAGTGCCGCCAGTACCGGCTCGTAGGCGGTTCTGACCTCACCCGGCCGCACAAACATCTCGTCCCACGCATCGGCCAATGCGTATGCGTCAAATATGTCCGCCATGAGGGGACGTTAAGTGCGATACGTAACACGGTGATCTCTGAGTGATTTCCGGCAGCTCACGCGGAAAGTGATGCGACGAGGGACTCGGTGCTACTGGCCGGTCACCCCCCAGCTTGTTGCAAGGCGAGGTGTGGAGGCCGGGAGATAGTGGTTGATATCGGAGGTTTTCGGGGGCTGTTCGAGAGGGAGCCGTGTTGCGGAGCAGGACCTGTCCGCGCATAGTTGCGCTGCAAAGAGCCGGGAACCGGGGGTGGGATGGGCGATGGCCGGGCACGCGACGGACGAGCATCCACACGGTGCTGACCGACTCTGCGACGCCGGGGACCGCGTGTACTCCCGGGCCGTACGGCGGGGCCGCGTACCGCGCACGGACGCCGAACCGGTGCCGTGCCTGCTGGAGCTGGCACTCCTCCACCCGGACCCCGACGACATGGCCTGGCTGGTCCCGACCGCCCCGCAGGAGGTCATGACCCGGCTGCTGCGCGGGGTCTACGACGAGGTCGGCGAGAGCCACCGGCGGGTGGGTTCGGCGGTCGCCGCCTTCGAGCGGTACGCCGGTCTCGGCCGCCGTATCCAGGCGTCCGCGATGGCGTCGGCGTCGCTGGAGGGCGGTGCCGCGATCCGCGTCCTGGACGGGCTCTCCCGCATCCAGGCCGCGATGGACGACGCCACGGAGGCCTGCACCGGCGAGGTCCTCACCGTCCAGCCCGGCGGCATCCGCCGCGAGCCGGAACTGACGGAGGGCCTGCACCGCGCCCTGGCGCTGCGCTCGCGCGGGGTACGGATGCGCGACCTGTACACCCACGTGGCCCGGCACGGCCAAGGCCTGCTGAACTACCTGGAGTTGATGGGCGACGCGGTCGAGGCCCGGACCCTCGACGAGGTCGTGGACCGGCTGATCCTCTTCGACCGCACGGTCGCCTTCATCCCCGCCAACGCCGACCACACGATGGCCCTGGAGCTGCGCCACCCCGCGCTGATCGACTACTTCGTCACGGTCTTCGACCGCCTGTGGCGCCTGGCGATCCCGGTCGCGGCCGCCCTGCCGGACACCGGCATCGAGGGCATCTCGCACCGCGAACAGTCCATCGCCGCCCTGCTCGCGGACGGCCACCAGGACGCGGTGATCGCGGAACGGCTCGGCATAAGCGTGCGGACGTGCCGTGCCCACATCGCCCGCCTGTCGGAGACGCTGGGCGCGGCGAGCCGTACCCAACTCGGCGTCCGTATCGCCCAGGTGGGCCTGGACGGCGCCGCCGCACGCCTGCCGGACGTGCCCGTGCAGCTCACCCCGGTGGATCGAGAATCCCCGACCGCCCGATGAGGTAGCCGAGTTGGGCCCTGCTCTCGCTGCCGAGGGTGACGGCCAGTTTGGCGATGTGGACCCGGGCGGTGCGGACGTTCATGCCGAGGCGGTCCGCGATCACGGCGTCGGTGTGGCCCTCGACGAGCAGGCTCGCTATGGCGCGTTGGCGCGGGGTGATGCCGTCCTTGGAGGGCTGTCGGACCGCTTTCGGGTACATGGGGGTGGCCAGGTGCCAGAGGCGGTCGAATACCGTCACGAAGTAGGTGATCAGGGCCGGGTGGCGGACTTCCAGGGCGAGGGTGCGGTCCTCGTTGGCGGGGATGAAGGCGACCGTGCGGTCGACGACGATGAGGCGGTCGGTGACCTCGTCGAGGGTGCGGGCCTCGGCGTCGCCCCGCAACTGCTCGTAGCGGGTGAGGACGGCGGGCTGGTGACGGAGCGCGTGCGGATACAGGGTGTGGATACGGCCGCCGCGGTCGAGGAGGGCCTGGTCCTGTTTCAGGGCGTTGAGGTTGATGTCGAGGGACTCGGGGTTCCGCCTGCGCGGCTGGATCGCCAGCACCTCCCGGGAGGCCGCGGCCACGGCCTCCGCGATGGCCGAGTTGATCTGGTCGAAGCCGTTCAGGACGGTGATCGTCGCGGTGTCCGACGTTCCGGTCCGGCCGCCGTCGATACGCATCAGCGGCTCGAACGCCTCGGTCAGCCGCTCCTCGCGCCGCCGTTCGTCCGCGATCCGCGCCCCCGAGGTGCGCAGCAGCCGGTGCAGGGCCACGGCGGGGGCGACCGGCTCCAGCCGGTCCGGGTCCGCGACGGCCGGATGCAGCAGGCCGTGGTCGAGCAGGCACGGAGCCGCGTCGGCGTCCGCGGGGTGCACCCATCCGTCGCGCAGGGCGCGGGCGTACAGCTCCGATCCGGTGGGGCACAGGTCTTCCACACCGTGCTCCGCGTGGGGCGTGGAGGTCACTCTGCCGTTCCCTCCTGTCCGAGGACCTGGACCTGCCTGAGGATTCCCGACTCCGCGATGAGGTAGCCGAGTTGGGCCCTGCTCTCGCTGCCGAGGGTGGCGGCGAGTTTGGCGATGTGGACCCGGGCGGTGCGGATGTTCATGCCGAGGCGGTCGGCGATCACCGCGTCGGTGTGGCCGTCGACGAGCAGGCTCGCTATGGCTCGTTGGCGGGGGGTGATGCCGTTGAGGGAGGGCTGCTGGACCGCCTCGGGGTACATGGGGGTGGCGAGGTGCCAGAGGCGGTCGAAGACGGTGACGAAGTAGTCGATCAGCGAGGGGTGACGGACTTCGAGGGCGAGGTTGCGGTCCCTGCTGGCCGGGATGAACGCCACCTGCCGGTCGATCACGAGCAGCCGCTCGGTGACCTCGTCCAGGGTGCGGGCCTCGGCGTCGCCCCGCAGTTGTTCGTAGCGGGAGATGACGAGCGGCAGGTGGCGCTGGGTGTGCTGGTAGAGGGTGCGGATGCGGCCGCCGCGGTCGAGGAGGGCCTGGTCGCGGACGAAGGCGACGGCGTGCGCCTCCGGACTGCGTGGGTTCACGCTGGGCTGGATGGCGAGGAGTTCGTCCGTGGCGTCCGCCATGGCCTCGGTGATGGCCTGGTTGATGCGCTCCCTGTCACCGAGGACGGTGAGCGTCGGGTTCACCGCGGCCGGCGTATGGGAGCCGTCGAGCTGTATCAGCGGCGCGAAGGCGGTCTCCAGGCGCTCCTCACGGCGCCGCTCGTCCGCGATGCGCTCCGCCGACCGCCGTAGCAGGCGGTGGAGTACGGAGGCGGGGGCGACGGGCCGCAGCCAGCCGGGGTCGGCCCCGATCTCGGGCTGCAGCAGGCCGAGGCCGACCAGACACGGTGCCGCCTCGTCGGTGTCGTCCGCACGCACCCGCCCGGCGCGCAGGGCTCGGACATACAGGCTCTGGCCTGCCTCGCACAGTTCGTCCGCGCCGTGCGTGTGCGCCTCGGTCACGGTGTGCCGTCTCCTCCCCGCGGGGGGTGGTCCTTGTTCAGGATCCCCGACTGGGCTATGAGGAAGCCGAGCTGGGCACGGCTGCCGCTGCCCAGGGCTGTCGCCAGTTTGGCGATGTGGGCTCGGCAGGTCCGCACGTTCATGCCCAGCCTGCGGGCGATGGCCTCGTCGACATGGCCCTCGATCAGGAGCTTGGCGATGGAGTGCTGGATGTCGGTGATGCCGTCGGGGGCGGTCTCGTACGGGGCGCCGGTGCTCAGTGGGACCGCGCGGGCCCACATGAACTCGAAGACCTTGACCAGATAGCCGACGAGTCCGGGGTGGCGAAGTTCCAGGGCGACCTTCTGGTCGTCGCGGGCGGGGATGAAGGCGACGGTCTCGTCGCAGATGATGAGCCGCTCGACCAGCTCGTCGATCGTGCGGTACTCGACCTTGCCGTTGGCGAACTGGTCCGTGTAGGCCAGCTTCTCCGGGCTGTAGCGGGCCGTGTGCTGGTACAGGGTCCGGATGCTCACACCACGTTCGACGAGCGGCCTGTCGCGCTCCAGCCCCTGAACGAGGCTGCGCTCGGGGCGGTGGCCGCTCGGCTGGACCGTGAGCATCTCGTGCTGGCACTGGGCCGTGGCCAGGTCGAGGGCCGCGTTGATGCGGTCGTTGCCCTCCAGCACCGTGATCGAGTGGGTGCTCGTCGTGGTCTGGGCGGTGAGGGCCATGAACGGCTCGAAAGCGTCGGCCAACTCGATCGACAGCCGCCGGCGCTCGGTGATCTCGTGCTCGATGGGGTGGAGCCGCTGGGCCAGGGCAACCGATGGAGGAACCGGACGCAGCCAGTTCGCGTCGTCAGGGTCGGGATGAAGAAGGGCGAATTCCATCAGGCACGGAGCGGGTTCCACGTCCGCGCGGGCTATTCGTCCCGTGCGTAGAGCATTCGCGTACAGGCGCCCGCCCTCCTCACACAGTTTCGCCACCGTGTGGGGATGTGTCGCCCTTGTCCCTTTTATTCCCAAATCTCCACCCCCCAGGGTCCTGAACGTGCAGGAACATGATGCATCGATTATGTGGCCATGAAGTGCCCGAATGAGCCATCGTCGTACTCGACGGGGGAAGAGGGACCTTCAAGTGAGGATGAAGCCGACTATGCGTAACAGAATGCTTCACTCGGTGCTTGTCGCCGCCTTCTCCGCCGTCGTGGCCTTCGGAGCGTTCGGTGGAGTCTCCGGCGAGAAGAGTGACACTCGGGCGGACAGCGTCTGGCCGGCGGCTGCTCAGACCGTTGTTGTCGCCGGTGACAGCGTCTGGCCGGTGGCTTCTGCTCACGCAGACGACAGCGTTTGGGCTTGACGTGACGACGCCTCCTGACGACCGCTCCTTCCGCCGCGAGATGGCCACGGCCTACCGCTCCGGCTGGCACTTCATCGACCTGGCCACCGCCATCCCCCACAGCGGTGACTCGCTCATGGTGACCGTGTTCGGTGAGCCGGTCGTCGTGACGCGGGACGAGGACGAGGACGTACGGGCGTACCGGTGTCTGCGACGGCCCCGGGGGGCGCCGCAGCCAGTGCGATGTGCCATTCGGTACGGAATGATCTTTGTGAATCTGGACCAGCGAGACCACCGGCTGGTGGAGACGGATGCCCCCGACATCCAGACCATCTCAGCCACCCCCCGCAGTGCCTGACGCGATTCCCCCGTCGTAACAAGATCGCTCAGGTGCTTCCCCCCGCAGCGGCGTCACCGTGACCTGAACACGGTGACGCCGCTGCAGTTTGTGCGGAATCTCCCGGTATTGGACGATCCCGGGTGACCGGAAATCGGCGCTTCAGCTTTTCCCCGGCACCTTCTTCACCGCCTTCCCCATCGCCCGCGTCAGCTCGATCTCGATCACCACCCGGGACGGGTTCGGCGACGGCGTCCGCTCATAGCGCTCCGCGTACCGGCGCTCCGCCTCCGCGACCCGGTCGGGCTCCGCGCGGACGAAGGCCCGGCCCTCCAGCGTCGCCCAGCGCCGCCCGTCCACCTGGCACACGGCGACCCGTGCGCCCTCGGGTCCGGCGGCCAGCACGTTCAGCACCTTCGTGCTCGACTTGTTCGCGATGACCCGAGCGAGGCGCGCCTCCGGGTCGTATGTCACTCCGACAGGGACGACGTGCGGGCTGCCGTCCGGGCGCGGGGTGGTGAGGGTGCACAGGTGCCGTTCCCGCCAGAAGCTGAGGTACGACGGGTCGGGATCGCCCGGGTCCACCGGATATGCGGCCATGGTCCCGGAACTTAGTCCCTCGATCCTCCCCGCCACTGCCTTGAGTGGAATAGACTCAACTTTGTGCACGTTGACCGTGTCATTCCGTGCACGAAGGTCGTAGGAGGAGGAGTACGCGAACGTGGACGCCGAGCTGACCAACAGGAGCCGGGACGCGATCAACGCGGCCAGCAGCCGTGCCGTGACCGGGGGGCACGCCGATCTGACCCCGGCGCATCTGCTGCTCTCCCTGCTCGAAGGGCAGGACAACGAGAACATCACCGACCTGCTGGCCGCCGTCGACGCCGACCAGGCGGCCGTACGGTCGGGTGCCGAGCGGGTGCTCGGCTCGCTGCCCAGCGTGACCGGGTCGACCGTCGCGCCCCCGCAGCCCAGCCGCGAGCTGCTCGCGGTCCTCGCGGAGGCCGACGAGCGCGCGAAGGAGCTCGGCGACGACTACCTCTCGACCGAGCACCTGCTGATCGGTATCGCCGCGAAGGGCGGCGCGGCCGGGGACGTACTCTCCCAGCAGGGGGCCGGCGCGAAGAAGCTGCTGGACGCGTTTCAGAAGAGCAGGGGAGGGCGCCGGGTGACCACACCCGACCCCGAGGGGCAGTACAAGGCGCTGGAGAAGTTCGGTACGGACTTCACGGCCGCCGCGCGCGAGGGCAAGCTCGACCCCGTCATCGGGCGGGACCAGGAGATCCGGCGGGTCGTCCAGGTGCTGTCCCGCCGCACGAAGAACAACCCCGTGCTGATCGGCGAGCCCGGCGTCGGCAAGACCGCCGTCGTCGAGGGGCTGGCGCAGCGGATCGTCAAGGGGGACGTGCCGGAGTCCCTGAAGAACAAGCGGCTGGTCTCGCTGGACCTCGGCGCGATGGTCGCGGGGGCGAAGTACCGGGGTGAGTTCGAGGAGCGGCTCAAGACCGTCCTCGCCGAGATCAAGGACTCCGACGGCCAGATCATCACCTTCATCGACGAGCTGCACACCGTCGTCGGCGCGGGCGCCGGGGGCGACTCCTCGATGGACGCCGGCAACATGCTGAAGCCGATGCTCGCCCGCGGCGAACTCCGCATGGTCGGCGCGACCACCCTCGACGAATACCGCGAACGCATCGAGAAGGACCCGGCGTTGGAGCGCCGCTTCCAGCAGGTGCTGGTCGCGGAGCCGAGCGTCGAGGACACGATCGCGATCCTGCGCGGCCTGAAGGGACGCTACGAAGCGCACCACAAGGTCGTCATCGCGGACAGCGCCCTGGTCGCCGCCGCCACCCTCTCCGACCGCTACATCACCTCCCGCTTCCTCCCCGACAAGGCGATCGACCTCGTCGACGAGGCGGCGTCCAGGCTGCGCATGGAAATCGATTCCTCCCCCGTGGAGATCGACGAACTCCAGCGCTCCGTCGACCGGTTGAAGATGGAGGAGCTGGCGCTCGACAAGGAGACGGACGCGGCCTCGATCGAGCGGCTGGAGAAGCTGCGCCGCGACCTCGCCGACCGCGAGGAGGAGCTGCGCGGTCTCAACGCCCGCTGGGAGAAGGAAAAGCAGTCCCTCAACCGGGTCGGCGAGCTGAAGGAGAAGCTCGACGAACTGCGCGGCCAGGCCGAACGCGCCCAGCGCGACGGCGACTTCGACACCGCGTCCAAGCTGCTCTACGGCGAGATCCCTTCCCTGGAACGGGACTTGGAGGAGGCCTCCCAGGCCGAGGAGGAAGCTTCCAAGGACACGATGGTGAAGGAAGAGGTCGGCCCCGACGACATCGCGGACGTCGTCGGCTCCTGGACCGGCATCCCCGCAGGCCGCCTCCTGGAGGGCGAGACGCAGAAACTCCTGCGCATGGAGGAGGAGTTGGGCCGCCGCCTCATCGGCCAGCGAGAGGCCGTAGAAGCGGTCTCCGACGCCGTGCGACGCACCCGCGCGGGCATCGCGGACCCGGACCGCCCCACCGGCTCGTTCCTCTTCCTGGGCCCGACAGGCGTAGGCAAGACCGAACTGGCCAAGGCGCTCGCGGATTTCCTCTTCGACGACGAACGGGCCATGGTCCGCATCGACATGTCGGAGTACGGCGAGAAGCACAGCGTGGCCCGACTGGTCGGCGCGCCTCCCGGCTACGTCGGCTACGAGGAGGGCGGCCAGCTCACGGAGGCGGTGCGCAGGCGGCCGTACTCGGTGATCCTGCTCGACGAGGTCGAGAAGGCGCACCCGGAGGTCTTCGACGTGCTGCTCCAGGTGCTGGACGACGGGCGGTTGACGGACGGTCAGGGCCGGACGGTCGACTTCCGGAACACGATCCTGATCCTCACGTCCAACCTGGGCAGCAACTTCCTGATCGACCAGACCACGGGCGAGGACGAGAAGAAGGACCAGGTTCTGCAGGTGGTGAGGGCCTCTTTCAAGCCGGAGTTCCTGAACCGGCTGGACGACCTGGTCGTCTTCTCCGCCCTGAACCGGGAGGAGCTCGGCCGTATCGCCGCGCTCCAGATCGGCCGCCTGGCCAAGCGCCTCGCGGAACGCCGCCTCACCCTGGAGATCAGCGACGAGGCCCTGACCTGGCTCGCGGACAACGGCAACGATCCGGCGTACGGGGCGCGACCGCTGCGGCGGCTGGTCCAGACGGCGATCGGGGACCGGCTCGCCAAGGAGATCCTGGCCGGCGAGGTCAAGGACGGGGACACGGTGCGGGTGGACGCGTTCGGGGACGGGCTGATCGTGGGGCCGGCGAGCGGGAAGACGCTGTGACGCCCGGTGTTCGGGTCGTGATGCTCGGCGTTCAGGTCATGACGCCCGGCGCTCAGTAGGAACTCGCGTCGAAGGTGACGAGGGCGGTGTCCCCGGCGGACCCGCCCTCGTAGTACACGCTCACCGTGACGCCGTAGGCGCGGGCCGGGTGGGGGTGCGGGTCGCGGAGGACGTGGACGCACTCGTCGTCGTCCCCGTCGCACGGGATACCCGTACTGTCCGGGAACGACTCGGTCAGCCAGCCGCGCACCGCGGCGCGCGGCATGCGGAAACTGCCGTCGTACGCCTGGCCGCCCCAGGTGTACGAGGTGCAGTGCGCGTCCCGGGTGTCCTCGGGGAGTGCGGCGCCGGAGAAGTCCATGGCGTCGGCGCAGTCGGCCTTGTGGACGGTGTCGGGCGGGTCCTCACTGGAGGCGGCGTAGAGCATCGTCTGTGCGAACCACCAGCCCGCCCACACCACGAAGAGCAGGCACATCCACCACATCCCCCACAGCGGCCACCGCATCCCCCTAGGCATGTGCATGACCGTATATCGGTCAGCCCGTGGCGGACAGTCCCGGCAGGGGTTGCCACCCCCCTCCCCGCATGGGGGAGGATGGCGGGATCCGTACGAAGGGAAATACACGGTGAGCATCGACCCGTCCTCGATTCCGAACTTCGGGGGCCAGCCCGAGCCAGACCCCCAAGGACCGGCGGGCCCCGTCGTCCCGGATCAGGACCTTGTGAAGCAGCTCCTCGAGCAGATGGAGCTGAAGTATGTCGTCGACGACGAGGGTGACCTCGCGGCGCCGTGGGAGCAGTTCCGTACGTACTTCATGTTCCGCGGTGAGGACGACCAGCTCGTCTTCTCGGTGCGGACCTTCTACGACCGTCCGCACGACATCGAGGTCAAGCCGCAGCTGCTTGAGTCCATCGACGACTGGAACCGCCGCACCCTGTGGCCCAAGGTCTACACGCACACCCACGACGACGGCACCGTCCGTCTCATCGGTGAGGCGCAGATGCTGGTCGGCACCGGCGTCGACCTGAACCACTTCGTGTCCTCGACGGTCAGCTGGGTGCGGGCCGCGATCGAGTTCGACCGCTGGCTCGTCGAACAGCTCGGCCTCACCGAGGAAGTCGACGAGGCGGCGGCGGAGAACCCCAAGGACGAGGGCGACGAGGAGTAGTAGTCCTCAGCCTCGGTCCCGGGTGATCTGCCTGACCTGTTCGAACGCGCCGGCGCCCGTCCACAGCCTGTGGACGGGCGCCGTCGTCGTACCGCTCGGGCTCGGGGCCGACGTGCTGAACATTCATTCCGAAGGTCGCCATCGGATACCTATCCCAGGTACGGAGTCAGGCGGTTCTCCAAGAAGTGCTGAATCCGTAGCCGCTGGGTGCGATGCATGGGTAGTTCGTCGATCTCGCTGGGGTCCATGAAGCGGATCTCCGTGCTCTCGTCCGAGATGGCCAGTGATCCGCCGACGATGCGTGCCCGAAAGCACACGTTGAACTGGCGACGTACTTCCCCGTCGCTGTAGGCGATGATGTGGCGCGGGTCGGTGTATGTGCCGACAAGCCCCGTGATCTCCACGTCATAGCCGGTCTCTTCCTTGACCTCCCGCACGGCGGTGCCGGGTAGCGAGTCGGTCATATCCATGCCGCCCCCTGGCAGTGCCCACAGGTCGTTGTCTCTCCGGCGCTGTAGCAGGATGCGCCCGTTGGAGTCCGTCACGACCGCTGAGGCAGCAACCACAAGACTGTTCGGCTTGGGCGCGTTGGGGTCGTCGTAATACTCGGAGCGTGCCAATTCCTAGCCTTCCTGAGCGGGGGTTCCCGTCCTCCACGCGGCTTCGAAGCTCTCTGCGTAGGTGTCGAACATCCCGCCTTCGTTGTGCCGGCGCAGATGCCACACGGGTGCGCCGTACGCGTTCACGCCCCACACGTGAGCGTTGACCAGCATCTGATCATCCGCGCGATAGAGACTGTTGTAGAGGGTCGTTCCGTGCGTGCGCAGTTCGACACCAGGCACCCCGAGCAACGGCCGGTAGTGCATGAGCGCGAGTCGGCAACGTGATGCGATCCCGTGGCCGAACTTCTCTTCCTGTCCCCGCTGTTGGACGTTTTCGCTGTCGGCGTTTCCCAGGGCGATTCGGACAGCGCACCCCTCGGCGGCCCGCTCCCGCAGTAGGTCGTTCAGTCGTGGGTACGCCTCGTGCAGGAAGACAGCTGCGTACACCAGGACGTCAATGCGCTCCCGAGCCTGCGTGAACAGGTCGACGAACGTGGAAACGGGAAGGTCTGCCCGCTGGTCGTACAGCGCGACCAATTCGGGACTCACCGCTCTCGCCGCGCGTGCCTGCCTCAGCTTCGGCCAGAGTGCAAACACGTCTTCTCCAATCGCCTCAGCGGCTTGCACGGCCGTTTTCCTGCGGGGTGTCCGGCCCAAGTTGACCCAGCGCTCAACCGACTTGGGATCAACATCAACCTTGTCCGCCAGACTTGCATAGGTCCAGCAGCCTGCCGCCATGGCCGCCCGTAGTCGTTCGTTCTGCACGGTCTCCCCCTGGGACGCTCCTAGGGACGTTCTACCCCCTGTGGGACGTCCCGAAGTGGGAAACGTACGAGGTTCCTCCGTCCCGACGACCGGCCCGAAGATCGGCCACATGACCGAGCCGAAGCCCTACCCCACAGCGCCGGTTGAGTTGCCCTTGCGGCTGGAGCCTGATCCGGAACCCACGGCCGGTTGTGATGTGTGCCTGGCGCTGGATTCTCAGCGGACGGAAGCCAGGATGCGCGGGGACCTTTCGAAAGTCAGCGACCTGAACGTCGAGATCCGACGACACGCGCACGGGTCATGAGTGCGCCCACGACCCAGCGCCCTGTTCGCCGTCCCAAGCCACGTGCCGGACGGACAGGCGGAGAAGAGCCCTGGTCATTGTGGAAGTGCGGGAGTCTGTGCGGCTGTTGCGCCGGGCACGGCGAGATCTGGTGTGACGGCTGCTGCGGGTTCGGTGGCTGTCGGCTCTGCGGGTGGACAGAGAAAAGGCCGTGCCCTGTGTGCACAGGTGGGAGCGCCGAACCCGTCCGCTGGTGAGGCTCCGGTCCGGTGCGGAAGGTGCCCCCATCTGCCTTGCTGCCGACCGGAGTCGAGGATCGGGCCGGACCTGGGCAGCATCGGGACGGAGCGCGCCGCCGACGAGACGATCCGGGAGCACCCCCGCCGCCGGAGTACCGACCGGAAGGGGGCGGGGCATTGAGAGCAGAGACCCGGCGTGCCAAGCCTCCCCGCGCTCTCAGCCCCGCGCCCTTCCAGTCCGCCGCGCAACTCAGCGTGGGTGACGTGGTGTTCGACGCTGCGGCGGAGATGCCCGGCGAGCTGATCGACGTAGACGGGATCTTCGTCAAGGTCGGGCGGCCCACCGGCTACACGTGGCGCGTCCCCTTTCGGACTCTGCGCCCCGCCACCGCATGGCAGCGCCGACAGCTCATAGCGGTCGGCAGGCTCCACGCGCAACGGATGAGGGGTACGGCATGAGAGGCACGAAGACGATGGCGGAGCACACGGGGCCGATCGTGGCGGGCACGGTGGGGGACGACGTCCTCACTGTCCACAAGCTCAGGGTCCTGGACGAGAGCGCGGGGAGTCGGCGCGCAGTCTGCGATGCGGGCAAGCCCGGTGACGTGACCGATGAATGGGCGCGGACCGTGAACTGCCCGGAGTGCCTTGCCATCGACACCGAATGAGACTCCCGTTCCTGCCGGACGGAAGCGAACCAGGCTCCCTCGCAGCCTTTCGCAATCCCGGCAGGGCGGGCACGACGGGCCCGCCGACAAGGCGCGGGTCTCAGCAGGGCACAACCCCCACGAGGAGAGACATGGAGAGCACCATTCCCGCCGTACAGGCGGGCGACACGCCCCAGGAGTCCGGTCTCGTCAGGGCGCGGCGCAGCATCAGCGCCGCTCGCGAGCGGGGCGCGACCCCGTCTGACGGGGGCTCCACCGGCAAGTCCGACGGCAACGACTAACCGGAGGAACCGTTGTCGCCGCTGAATCTGGCGGCACACCTGGGTCGGGACGAGTTCCTGACCCAGGTGTTCCACCGCCACTACCGCCATCTGCCGGGCGCGTTCTCGGCTCCCGGGGAACTGATGACCTGGGACGACCTCAACACCATTCTCGCCACCCACCGCATGGATCCGCCAAGGCTCCGCCTGTCCATCGACGGGGAGATGGTGCCGCAGTACCGGTACAGCGCCCCTGTCTCCACGCGGCGCCACACGGTGTGGCAACGCACGCACCCCGCGGAGCTTCACGAGCGCCTGGCCGAAGGCGCCTCACTGGTCATCGACGCGGTGGACGAACTCCACCCGCCCGTGGGCCGTGCGGCCATGGAGCTGGAGCAGTGGCTCCGCACCGGTGTCCAGACCAACCTGTACGCGTCATGGACCGCGCGGGAGGGCTTCGGAGTTCACTGGGACGACCACGACGTCGTGGTGATTCAGGTGGACGGCTCGAAGCGCTGGAAGATCTACGGGCCCACCCGCACCGCCCCCATGTACAAGGACACGGAAGAGCCGGAGCCCCCGCCGGAGAAGCCGCTCACCGAAGTCGTCATGCGCCCCGGGGACCTTCTCTACCTCCCGCGTGGGTGGTGGCACTCGGTCGCCGCGTCGGAGGGGGAGCACTCGCTCCACCTGACGTTCGGAATCCAGACGACCACCGGCGCGCAGCTCCTGTCGTGGCTCGCTGACGATCTGCGGCGCCATGACGTGGTGCGGCTGGACCTCCCCGTCTTCGCCTCCACGGAGGAACAGGCGGCCTATCTTGAACGGCTCCGCAGGGAAGTAGTGGCAGCGCTGGGAGACCCCTGATGCAATCCGCCTCACGCGGAGATCACCCGGAACTCGTCCCCGCGCTCCGCGCACTGGCCGCTGAATTGGCCTGACCGAGACCGCCCCGTCCGCCTGTCAATTCCCTGCACAGGCGGGCGGCCTCATTCGTCGGCGGCGGACTCGTTCGACGGCTTCCGGTCCGCCACATAGGTCCCGCGCTGAGGCACGGTGAAGACCCAGCCCTCTTCCCGCAGATGTTTCACGGCGTTGCGGGCGGTCTCCCGAGCCACGCCGAAGCGCTGAGTCAATGCGGACTCAGAGGGGATCTTCCTGTTCACCTCCAGGGCGCCGTTCTCGATCTCCGCAACGATCAACGCGGCAATCTGCCGGTAGACCGGCGTGGGCGACTCGTGGTCAATCTCCGACATACGGCCAGAGTAGACAACCGACCATGTCTGGGTTCGCAGCCAGACGACTACAGACTTGCATAGACGAAGGTAGACAAGTTGAGTTAGTGTGCCAGCACGACAAGAACCCCGGCGACGGAGGCGGCTGGTACCCGCCTTGATCCGTCCCGGGGCGTGGACGACAGCTACAGAGGAGCTGACGACATGCGAGACCTTACCCTTGGGCAATTTTTTCTTGGCTGGGTGCTGACAGCCCTGGCGCTCTTCCGCCCTGAGGGCTCCCGGAACCGACCCCGGCACGCTGCACCGAGGACACGCACAGCCCAGCCGGAGAAGATCCATGTGTCTCTGGCCGGGCTCAAGCCCCTCTGGGAACGGCACCCGGACACCGACCCGGACCTCCCGCCGGTGCCGCCCATCCGCCCCCTGTTCATCGCGCTCGCCGAGGCACACAGGGACGCCCAGTGGGAGCGGACGCAACAACGAGAGAGGTTGATCGCAGCCACGGCAGTCACCTTCGGGTACGAGTACCCCTACACCTACAGTGGCGCCCCGTCCTGCTAGTGCCGCGCCTGGGCTCTGTCCGGCACAAGGGCAGGCCGGGGCTCATTTCTGCAGCTTGGACAGCCTTTCGGTGGCTTCCTCCAGCACACCCACCCGCTTGCAGAACGCGAACCGTACGAAGGGCGCGCCCTCCTCCCGGTGGTCGTAGAAGACCGCGTTCGGGATGGCGACGACCCCGGCGAGTTCCGGCAGGGCGCGGCAGAAGGCGAAGCCGTCGCCGTTCCGGGAGAGCTCCGGGCCCAGGGGGCGGATGTCGGTGGTGACGAAGTACGTGCCGGCCGGGCGGAAGACCTCGAAGCCCGCCGCCGCCAGACCCGCCGCCAGGACGTCCCGCTTGGCCAGCATGTCCGCGCGGAAGGCGGCGAAGTAGGAGTCGGGGAGGGCGAGTGCTTCCGCGACCGCGTACTGGAAGGGGCCCGAGGCCACGTACGTGAGGAACTGCTTCGCCGACCGTACGGCCGTGACCAGGGTCGGCGTCCCCGTCACCCACCCGACCTTCCAGCCCGTGAACGAGAACGTCTTGCCCGCCGAACCGATCGACACCGTCCGCTCCCGCATCCCCGGGAACGTCACCAGCGGGATGTGCTCGGCCTCGTCGAAGACCAGGTGCTCGTACACCTCGTCCGTGATCACCAACAGATCGCGTTCTACGGCGAGTTCGGCGATGGCGGCGAGTTCCTCGCGGGTGAGGACGGTGCCGGTCGGGTTGTGCGGGGTGTTGATGAGGAGGAGGCGGGTGCGGTCGGTGACGGCGGCGCGCAGCTCGTCGAGGTCCAGGCGGAACGCCCCCTCGTGCGGGCGCAGGGTGACCGGTACGCGGGTGCCGCCCGCCATCGCGATGCAGGCGGCGTAGGAGTCGTAGTACGGCTCCAGGGCGATGACCTCGTCGCCGGGTTCGACCAGGGCGAGGAGGGCGGCGGCGATCGCCTCGGTCGCGCCCGCCGTGACCAGGACCTCGGCGTCGGGGTCGTAGGAGAGGCCGTAGCGGCGCTCCTGGTGGGCGGCGATCGCGGTGCGGAGTTCGGGGACGCCGGGGCCCGGCGGGTACTGGTTGCCGCGTCCGTCGCGCAGTGCGCGCACCGCCGCCTCGCGGATCTCCTCGGGGCCGTCCGTGTCGGGGAAACCCTGGCCGAGGTTGATCGACCCGGTCTTCAGGGCCAGGGCGGACATCTCGGCGAAGATCGTGGTCCCGAACTCGGCGAGCCGGCGGTTGAGGAGGGGGCGTGCGGTGGAGGTCATGCCCGTCATCCTGCGCCCATGCTCCGGAGTTCCTCAACTCACGTCCAGGGAATGGCGCCTGCGGCGCGACCCGACGCACCGTCCCTGAGCAGGGAGAGAGCGGTTCGGCAACGGTCGTCGCCGGTCGGCGTCGGCCACCGTCGGACGGCCCGGAGAAGGGCCACATGCCGAAGGCCTCGCTCCCCTTCATGAAGAGGGGCGCGGCCACCCTTTCGATGAGCTTCGAAAGGATGGAACACGGCCTGTGCACACGTCACCCTGGGGTTGACCGGCCCACAGACCAGGGCCAAAGACGGACGGGGGACCATCGTGCTGCGCAAAATCACGACCGCGATGGCGGCAGTTGCACTCCTAGTCGGCGTCGGACTAGCCGGCACGGCATCGGCTGCGCCTGCGAAACCAACAGCATCCTGCGCCTACGGTCACATATGCGGTTGGGACGCCTATGGGCATTCATTCGATTTCTACCACTGCGACATACAGCGCCTGAAGTACATGGTTGGCCAGGGCACCCTGGACAACAATCAGTGGCCGGGAACAGAGGCCGTTCTGTACTCGGACAGCCAGGGGTCTGTTTACGCCTACTCGGTAGCCCCTGACCACTGGACGGTCGTCAACTGGACGGACGTCTGGTGGATAGCACCCTGCTGAGGTCGGCCCAGCAAGACCAGGGCGGCCCCTGAACTGCCGACAGGGCAGGTCAGGGGCCGTTCCCGTGGGAGAACCCTCTGAACTTCCTCAACTCTGCTTTGGCAGTTGAGACGGCCGGGCATCCCTGTGTCACGCACCACACGAGGCGCCCACGGGGGGCCGCTTCGGGGGAATCGGAAGGAGGGTGACGTCATGGTTTTCGGCATCATCCTGGCGGTTGCGATTGTCGCAGTGGCATTGGTAGGAGCGGTCGTGCGCGCGGCGCGCGAGGACAAGCCCGTCAAGCTCGGCAAGGGATCGGGGCGGCGGGGCGGGTCCTACGGCGGTAGCGCCGCCGGTACGAGCAGCAGTTGGTGGGCCGGGGACGGGGGGTCGTCGTCCTCGGGCGGCGGGCACTCCGGGGGGCATCACGGGGGCGGTCACCACTCCTGCGGTGGCGGGCACTCGTCCTGTGGCGGTGGCTCGTCGTGCGGCGGTGGGTCGTCCTGCGGGGGTGGCGGCTGCGGCGGGGGCAGCTGACACCGGGCGGGCGAGCGGACGCGGTGACCGCCGGCGCGGGGCGGCTGAGCGGGCGTGGTGGCAGCTGACACGGGGCAGCTGAGCACCGCGAACGCGAGTCGAACGGGGGTCGTACGGGGGTCGTGGCGCCCGTCGGGAGATCGCTCCCGGCGGGCGCTCCGGCGTGCGCCTGACACGCCTGGGCGTACGCCCTGGTTGAACAGTTGAGCTGTGCAGCCCCCTGAGGGATGGAAACCCCACGAAGTTGGGTAAAAACGCTGTGGTGGCGCCACCGCTCATGATTCCCTCTACATCACCAACGCAGCCCCAACGCAACTCCTCGGGCGCCTGCAGACACCTTCTCCTTACTGGGCTGACCAGGCCGATGTCCTGGTGTCGGCCGGGGTGTGCCGGACCCCCACACCTCCCCTCACCTCCCCTTTCTTTGCGTGCTAGCGGAGCCGATCCATGCTCACGACCCTGAAGACCTCCTACACCGATACGCGCGCGGCCGACCTCGCCTGGACGCTGGGGCTCGACCCGCTTCCCGCCCTGGCCACGCTCGATCTCGAACTGGCCGGTGCGAAGCTCCAGTTGAGACTGCTCGGCGCGTCCCACCAGGTACTCCTGTACGAGGAGCGGGGCTGCTGTTCGGAGACGGTCGCGTGCATCCCGGGTTCCAGTACGCCGTTGCCGCTCGGGGTGGCCAAGCGGGTCGACGACTGGGAGTACGAGTTCGCGGCCCGGGTCGAGGTGCTGTCCCCGGGGCAGTTCGCGGGCCGCGCCCAGGAACTGCTGGCCCTCGTCGCCGACCATCCCAACGGCCTGGCCGGGGTCTTTCCCGGCAGCCCGCACGCCTTCACCGCGATGCTCGCCCAGCGGCACGAGGGGCAGGTGCACTGGCGCACCTGGCACGCCTATCCGCAGGACGGGCAGCTCGTGGCGACCCGGACCCGGGTGGGGGTACGGGTGCCGGTGCCGATCCCCGTGCCGGTGGGGCATACCGTGCCCTCGCCTGTATGAGCTGTGCGGCCTGCATGGGCTGTGTGGCCGACACCGGCCCCCGCCGGTGTAAACACATTCCACACGTGTGGGTGACGAAGCGTGCCCATCATGTGACGTAACGTCGCAGCGTGATCGAACCGCACGCGCCGGCCCGGCCGGGTACCCAGCCACCGTGGGCAGGCCCCGCGCGGCTGCCCGTACGGCCGGGCACGGGCCGGTTCCTGGTGCTCGCGGGTGTCTTCGTCTGCGCGGCCTGCGGACTCGTGTACGAACTCGAACTCGTCGCCCTCGCCTCGTACTTGATCGGCGACTCGGTCACCCAGGCGTCCGTCGTCCTGTCCGTCATGGTGTTCGCCATGGGCATCGGCTCGCTCGGCGCGAAACGGCTGCGCTGGCATGCGGCGGCCGGGTTCGCCGCCGTCGAGGCGGCGCTCGCGCTGATCGGCGGATGCAGCGCGATGGCCCTGTACGCGGTCTTCGCCTGGACCGGGAACTGGGGCGGGCTGTGGGCGCAGGGCCCGCGGTGTCTCCTGGTCGCCTTCTCGCTCGCCATCGGGCTGCTGATCGGCGCGGAGGTTCCGCTGCTGATGGAGCTGATCCAGCGGATCCGCCGCCAGGACGCGGGGGGTGCGGTCGCCGATCTGTTCGCGGCGGACTATGTCGGTGCACTGGTGGGTGGCCTGGCGTTTCCCTTTCTGTTGCTGCCCTTCTTGGGACAGCTGACCGGCACCCTGCTCACCGGCACGGTCAATGTGGTCGCCGGTGGGTGTCTGGTCCTGGGGCTGTTCCGGCGTGACCTGACCCGCCGGGGGTGCTGGCTGCTGGTGATCGCCAACCTCACCGTGCTCGGGCTGCTCGCCTCCGCCGCCGTACTGGTCGACGACTTCGAACGGGCCGCGCGGCAGGCCGTCTACGGCAAGGACGTCCGGGTCGCGCTGCAGACCGACGTCCAGGAGGTCGTCCTCACCGGCGGTGACCATGGTCGGCCTCTGGATCTTTTCCTCGACGGGCGCCTCCGGGTCAGCGGGCGGGACGAGCGCAGGTACCACGAGGCGCTCGTCCGTCCCGCGATGAACGGGCCGCACGCGCGCGTGCTCGTCCTCGGCGGCGGGGACGGGCTCGCGGCGCGGGAAGTACTGCGGCACCGGGGTGTGCGCCGCGTCGACATCGTCGAACTCGACGCGGGTGTCGTTCGGTTGGCCCGCCATGACCCTGCCTTGTCCGGTTTGAATGGTCATGTCTACGACGATCCGCGCGTCCATGTGACTACGGGCGACGCCTTCGACCTGCTGCGCGGGGTCCGCCCAGGGTCGTACGACGTGGTCATCGCGGATCTTCCGGATCCGGGCATCACCGCCAGTACGAAGCTGTACTCCCAGGAGTTCTACGGCCTTGCGCGTCGTGCTCTCGCCGATCGGGGGCGGCTGGTCGTGCACGGTGGGCCTGTTGCCTCGCGGCGCCATGTCTTCTGGACGGTGGTCGCGACGATCCGTGCGGCCGGGCTTCACGCTGTCCCGTACCGGGTGGGGGGTCGAGCCTCGGGGTTCGCGGCGGGGCCTGATCGGGCCACCGGGACGTCTCGGGCTCCGCGGGACTGGGGGTTCGTGCTGGCGACTCGGGGGGTGGCGCCTGCGGAGCCGGGGCTGGATCCGGGGCTGGAGAGCGAGGAGCGGGCGGCGGAGCGGACGTGGGTGCCGGGGCTGGCGGCTTCTACGTTGGTGCATCCGCGGTACTGATGGTGGGTGGGCGCAGGTGTGTGGGTGGGCGCCCGCAGGGTGTGGTGGGGTGGGGTCGGGGTCGTGGCGGTACGGCGAGCCCGCCGCTGGTCGGGCCCCTCTGGTGTTGTCACAGTTGGACGGGTTGGTGCCGGGTACGTGGCGGGCTGCGCCGTACCGCCACGACCCGCTCCCGTTGTTCGGCGGCTGCGGGCCTGTGGGGGTGTGCCTTTTATGCAGGGGCGCTCGCACGAACACGGGCGCACTTAAGGGCAACGACAGGTGTAGCCCCGGTCAACCTAGGTAGGCTCGGCAAGCATGGAGCATGAGGTGCACGTTCCGGTTCCCGCCGAGCGGCTGCGGGCCGCGCTGGGCGACCCCGTCCGGGTCGCGCACGCCCTTCCCGGCTTTCAGCAGGACGCCGGTACCGAACCCGTCGCCGGGCGCCTGAAGGTGCGTATCGGCAGTCACTCCATCACCTATCGGGGGGCCGTTCGCGTCTCCGCGCAGGACGACGGTACGTATGCCGTCGAGGGGGACGCGACCGAGGCCCGCGGCACCGGTTCCGTGAAACTCGCCCTCAGCCTGCGCGTTCGCGAGGCCGACGGTGGCTGCACCCTCGTCTTCGACGGTACGGCGACGGCTGACGGTCGGATCACCGAACTGGCGCCGGTCGCGGTGCGGTCGGCGGTGACAAGGCTCCTGGATCGGTTCGCGGAGAGTCTGGGGGCGGACGTGGACGAGCCTGAACAGCCCCGACCCACGGATCCCGCCCCGGAGTTCGAGACTGAGCCCTCGCCCCTCGATCCACTGCCGGCCGATGACATCGACGACACCGTGGACGATATCGACGACACCGTCGCCGACATCGGTGGCCTGGACGAACCCCACGTCTCCGAGACCTTCGCCGACGCCCCGGAGCTTCCCGCCGAAGCCGCTCACGCCCGCCGCACGATGATCGGGCGCAGCGCGGAGGAGGTCGATCACGCGCCGCCGCGCGGGCGGTACGCCCCCGTTCCCGCCCCGCAGACCGTGTCGGCTAACGCCACCCTCCGTTGGGCGGCACCCGCGGCAGCGCTGGTCCTCGCCTCGGCGATCGTGGTCAACAGGGTCCTGCGCAAACGCCGTTGAGTTGAAGGGTCGGCGCCCTTCGCTTTTGATCAGCCCAGTAGGGTCGTGCCGTGAGTAACGAAGAGATCACGCTGACCGCGGGCGACGCGGAAGTGACGGTGCAGCCGGGCAACGGCGGCCGTATCGGAGGGCTCCGCGTCGGCGGCACCGAACTGCTGCGCCAGGGCGAGCGGTTCGGGTGCTTCCCGATGGTCCCCTGGTGCGGGCGGACCCGCGACGGCCGCTTCCTGGACGGCGGGACCGTCCGCCAGATGCCGCTCAACTCCCCGCCGCACGCCATCCACGGCACCGTCCGCGACGGCGCCTGGCGCACCGCCCGCAGGTCGGCCGACGAGGCGGTCATCACGTACGACCTGGTCGAGCCCTGGCCCCACCCGGGCCGCGTCACCCAGGTCGTCGCGCTGACCGGGGACGCCCTGACGCTCACCATGGCGGTGGAGGCGTACGACGACTCGTTCCCGGCGCAGATCGGCTGGCACCCGTGGTTCCACCGGAACCTCGGCGGCGAGGACGTGACCGTCGACTTCAGTCCCGCCTGGCAGGAGGAGCGCGGCGAGGACCACCTCCCCACCGGCAAGCGCATCGACCGTGAACCCGGCCCCTGGGACGACTGTTTCGGCATGCCCGGTGGTGTCGACGTCACGCTGACCTGGCCGGGGCAGCTGGAGTTGAGGGTGACGAGCCCGGAGGAGTGGGTCGTCGTCTACGACGAGCAGGAGGCCGCTGTGTGCGTGGAACCGCAGACCGGGCCGCCGAACGGGCTGAACACCCTGCCCCGCCTGGTCACGCCGATCGAGCCGCTCGAAGCCACGATGACCTGGAGTTGGACGCGCCTCTAAGCTGGGCGGCATGACGGACGTACGCGGCGTGGTGCTGCAGCAGATCAAGGACAAGGCCGTGGTGCACGGCAAGGTGACCCTGTCGTCGGGGCTGGAGGCCGATTACTACATCGACCTCCGCCGCGTCACCCTCGACGGGGAAGCCGCTCCGCTCGTCGGGCAGGTGCTGCTGGATCTGACCGCGGACCTGGACTTCGACGCGGTCGGCGGGCTGACCATGGGCGCCGACCCCGTCGCCACGTCGATGGTGCACGCCGCCGCCGCGCGCGGGCGCAAGCTGGACGGCTTCGTCGTGCGCAAGGCCGCGAAGGCCCACGGCATGCAGCGCCAGGTGGAGGGTCCGGAGATCGCGGGCCGCCGGGTGCTGGTCGTCGAGGACACCTCCACCACCGGTGACTCCCCGCTCACCGCCGTCGAGGCCGTGCGCAGGGCCGGTGCGGAGGTCGTCGGCGTCGCGACCATCGTGGACCGGGCGACCGGTGCCGCCGAGAAGATCGAGGCGGGTGCGGGAGTGCCGTATCTCTTCGCCTACTCCAAGGACGAGCTGGGCCTGGACTGACCGCGTCCGCCTGAGTTATCCACAGGGCGAGACAGCGGGGTCCTGGCATTCGGCCGCGTCTGGAAAGATGGGGCCGACGATGACGTCGCACCCAAGGTCTAGGTCAGGGCCGTAGTACGCAGATCGCGAAGATCGCCAACCCGCAGATACCAAGGAGCGGACCATGCCCATCGCAACCCCCGAGGTCTACAACGAGATGCTCGACCGGGCGAAGGCAGGCAAGTTCGCCTACCCGGCCATCAATGTGACCTCGACCCAGACCCTGCACGCTGCGCTGCGCGGCTTCGCGGAGGCCGAGAGCGACGGCATCGTCCAGATCTCCACGGGTGGCGCCGAGTTCCTGGGCGGCCAGTACGCCAAGGAGATGGTCACGGGCTCCGTGGCCCTGGCCGAGTTCGCGCACATCGTCGCCGAGAAGTACCCGGTCACGGTCGCGCTGCACACCGACCACTGCCCCAAGGACAAGCTCGACGGGTACGTACGCCCGCTGATCGCCGTCTCCGAGGAGCGCGTGAAGGCCGGCGGCAACCCGCTGTTCCAGTCCCACATGTGGGACGGCTCGGCGGAGACCCTCGCCGACAACCTCGCCATCGCGCAGGAGCTGCTGGCCCGCGCGGCCGCCGCGAAGATCATCCTTGAGGTGGAGATCACTCCGACCGGCGGCGAGGAGGACGGTGTCTCGCACGAGATCAACGACTCCCTCTACACCACGGTCGAGGACGCGATCCGTACGGTCGAGGCGCTCGGCCTCGGCGAGAAGGGCCGCTATCTGCTGGCCGCGTCGTTCGGCAACGTGCACGGTGTGTACAAGCCGGGCAACGTCGTGCTCCGCCCCGAGCTGCTCAAGGAGCTGAACGAGGGCGTGGCCGCGAAGTACGGCCAGCCGGCCGGCAGCAAGCCGTTCAACTTCGTCTTCCACGGCGGTTCCGGCTCCACGCCGGAGGAGATCGCCACCGCGCTGGAGAACGGCGTGGTGAAGATGAACCTCGACACCGACACCCAGTACGCGTTCACGCGCCCGGTCGCGGACCACATGCTGAAGAACTACGACGGTGTCCTGAAGGTCGACGGCGAGGTCGGCTCCAAGAAGACCTACGACCCGCGCACCTGGGGCAAGCTCGCCGAGGCGTCGATGGCGGCGCGCGTCACCGAGGCGTGCTCCCACCTGCGCTCCACGGGCACGAAGATCAAGTAACCCTCTCGAAGATCGAGCAGGCGTCTCTTCGAGGCGTTCACGAGGGTTTATGGCGCCCCTTTTCGCGAGCCCGGTGCTACGGCACCGGGCTCGTTGTATACCTGGGGCATGTCCTCCGACGTCCGGCTTGCCTCGCCCCAGGGCAAGTGGATCCTGCTGACCACGGTCCTCGGCTCCAGCATGGCCATGGTGGACTCCACCGTCGTCAACGTCGCCCTGCCGCGCATCGGCCGCGACTTCGGCGCCGACCTGGCCGCCCTCCAGTGGACGGCCAACGCGTACATGCTCACGCTGGCCGGTCTGATCCTCCTCGGCGGTTCGCTCGGTGACCGCTACGGCCGCCGCAAGGTCTTCGTCCTGGGCGTGATCTGGTTCGCGGCGGCCTCGCTGCTGTGCGGGCTCGCGCCCAACGTGGGTGTCCTGGTCGCCGCGCGTGCGCTCCAGGGCATTGGCGGCGCGCTCCTCACTCCCGGCTCCCTCGCCCTCATCCAGGCCTCCTTCCACCCCGACGACCGGGCCAGGGCGGTCGGCCTGTGGTCCGGCTTCGGCGGTATCGGCGCGGCGATCGGGCCGTTCCTGGGCGGCTGGCTGGTGGACGGCCCCGGCTGGCGCTGGGTGTTCCTGATCAACGTCCCGCTGGCGCTGGCGTGCGTCCCGATCGCCGTACGACACGTCCCCGAGTCGGCGGACGGCCGTAAACACGGAAGCTTCGACGTACTGGGCGCGGCGCTTGGCGCGGTGGCGCTCGCCCTGGTGACGTACGCGCTGATCGAGGCGCGGAACGGTTCGCTGGTGGTCGCGCTGACCGCCGTCGCCGGCGTGGCCGCGGGGATCGCCTTCGTCTACGTCGAGAAGCGCCGCCCCGACCCGATGATGCCGCCGGGCATCTTCGCGTCGCGCCAGTTCACGGCGGTCAACCTCGTCACGCTCTGCGTCTACGCGGCCTTCGGCGGCTTCTTCTTCCTCACCGCGCTCCAACTCCAGGTAGTGGCGGGCTATTCGGCACTCCAGGCGGGCACGGCGCTGCTCCCCACAACCGCCCTCATGCTCCTGTTCTCGGCCCGCTCGGGCGAACTGGCCCAGCGGATCGGCCCCCGCATCCCCCTCACGGTCGGCCCCCTGTTGTGCGCGGCGGCCATGCTGCTGATGCTGCGCGTCGGCCAGGACGCCTCGTACCTGGCCGATGTCCTGCCCGCCCTGTTGGTGATGGGCACCGGCATGGTCACCCTGGTCGCGCCGCTCACGGCCACGGTCCTCGCCTCCGTCGACACCGCCCGTGCGGGCCTGGCCAGCGGCATCAACAACGCGGCGGCCCGCGCGGCCGGCCTCATCGCGGTCGCCGCGCTGCCGTTGCTGGCGGGCATGGGGCCGGAGGCGTACCGGTCGGCGGGTGCCTTCGACCACGCCTTCGACCGGGCGATGCTGTGGTGCGCGGGGGTTCTGGTGGTGGGGTCGGTGGTGGCTTTCGCGACCGTACGCCGCCCGGCTCCGGACTGCCGTCGGCCGGAGTGCCTTACGCACGGGTGGGTTACGGCTCCGCCGTTGGAGCCGCGGGTGGGGAAGGGGCGGTTGGAGGCGGAGTAGGGGAGTAGGGGTCGATGCCGGGCGGCGATGAGAGGTCCGGCGGCGACGGTGAGCGGGCGGGGCTAGGCCTCCGTGGCGATGTATGGGTGGCAGGGGCAGGTACACCGCGCGACCAGGATGATGCCGCCGCCGTGGGGCAGCGGGATGTCGTCGGTCTGGCGGCAGTCCTGGTGCAGGTCTTGATAACCGGCCTGGGCGGCGAGGGCGCATTCGGCGGAGCGAGTGGAGAGGTCGTCGGTCGCCGACGTGCTCATACGAAGGTTCCGCCGCTGCTCGCCGCGTTGAGTGCCCGAGTGCGCTCACACATGGCTGTGCGCCGTTCTGCTTCCGTGGCCGGACGGACGTGAACCGGGGAGGCGTCCCACTCGCGTCCGCCGGTCACTGGGCGCAGCTGGGTGTACGGGCCTTCGTGCCCCGTGACGTAACCGAGTCTGCTGGTCTCGGCGTCGAAGACCAGAGCGCCTTCCTGCTGTTTCCCCGCCATCATTCACGGCCCCCTCGCCGAACCGCCTCCGCCAGTCGCTCGGCCACGTCGGCGCGGACTCTCCCCATCTCGACGAGGTTCAGGCCGGGGTGCCCGAAGTCGACGCCGAGGGACGGGAGGACGATCCCGGCCTCGGCGAGTGCTTGCCGGAGGGATTCCACTGCCGTATGCGGGTCGACGTCCCGCCGTTCCGTCGTAGCCATGAACAGGACGGTAGGAGTGGGGAGTTGCGCGGCACGAGGGGAGTTGCTCGAAGTTTCTTGACGATGTGGTGAAGTTGCGCGATGTTAGCCGCGCGGGCCGACCGAACCCGGTACACAGGCAGTTGCCCTCCGTGATGCTTGATGGATCAGTTCTCCCGAGTCCTCCCGAGGAAAGGATCTGGTCATGACGCGACGCCTGCGCTTCAACGGCACCGGTAGCGGCGGAGGTTCCTGCCCCGCGATCCATGAAGACCTGGACACGGGCGAGATCATCGTGCACGGTCCCCGGCTCACCGACCCGGACGCCATCGCCCAGCTCCAGCACTTGGACGAGGACGAGATCCCCGTCGTGGTGCCGCGAAACACGATCATCGACTTCGGCCCGAAGAACCGGGACACCGAGCCGCGCATGCTCGACCCGGAGGCGTTCGCGCGGCTCTTCGAGAACTTCCGGCACAGCGCCTGGCATCTGGAGATGCGCAAGGGCTACGCCGTGGACCGGGCCACCGACACCTACGCCCAGTTCGTCCGGGGCGAGGTGCCGGCATGGGACATGGACTCGCCCTGGGCACGCACCATCAGTGCCAAGACGCGCGACGGCGCATACGTCGGCCGCGTCCGTATCGTCGACAACCCGCCGACAGAAGGGCAGTTGTACCTTCTCGCGCATGCCGAACACAACGCGGCGCTGGGTGAGGAGGTGCGGAACATGTGGCGTGAGGACGCCGAGCGCGTGCACCTGCCCGACGAGGATTTCTGGATCTTCGACTCGCATATCGTCGCCCTGTGCCTCTGGGACGACGAGGACAATCTCACGGGTGCCGAACTGATCACGGAGCCCGCACGCGTCAACCAGTACAACCGGCTGCGTGACGTTGCTATGCACTACGCCGTCCCGTACGAGGGGTTCAAGGCCTTGGCCGACGCCAGGGGGTAGAGGTGAGGCAGGTGCCTATCGGTGAGCACGGACTATCAGCAGGCCCGCGAGGCGCTCGGAGTGCGGCTCCGGGAGCTTCGCCTGACGGCTCCTGACGGCCGGCTCACCGGTACGCAGCTCGCGGAACGGCTCGGCCCGGGATGGACCAAGGTCAAGGTCAGCAAGCTGGAGAACGGCAGGCAGACCGCCACGGCCGACGACTTGAGGGCATGGGCGAACGGGACCGGTCACCCCGAGGCCGTCGACGAACTGCTCGCCAAACTCCGGGGGTTCGAGTCACACATCCGCTCGTGGCGCCGTCAGTTGGCCGCGGGGCACAAGACCGTCCAGGACGCCGCCACCGCGGAGCACGAGCGCACGCGGGTCCTCACCATCTGGGAGAGCTGCCTGATCCCCGGCCTCCTGCAAACCGCGGACTACGCCCGCCACGTCTTCGCCCGGCACGCCGATCTCCTACGGTCACCACGCGACACTGAGGACGCCGTCCGCGCCCGGATCCAACGTCAGGAAAGGCTGTACCAGCGTGGCCGCACCCACCGGATCATGATGTGGGAGGGCGCACTCCGCTCCCTGGTCTGCCCGCCGTCCGTCCTGGCGGCGCAACTCCACCATCTCGCCGCCGCGATCGGCCTGGACACCGTCGAACTCGGCATCATCCCGTTCAGCGCCCCCCTGAAGATCTGGCCCGGCAACAGCTTCTGGGTCTACGACGAACGCCTCGTCATCGTCGAGGACTGGCACGCGGAGTTGTGGATCGACGACGCGGACAGTGTCGCTACTTACCTGCGGGTCTGGGCGACTTTGGCGGAGTCGGCGCTATACGGCAACGACGCGCACAACGTGATCAACGCGGCGCAGCGGGCGTTGAGCCCCTAGTCGCAGTCGGCATGACCGCCGAGAGCGCCCGCGCGGAAGGCGGCCCACTCGGCAGCGGTGAAGCGCAGGAAGCCTCGACAGGGGTCCTTGGAGTCGCGAACTGCCCTGTCACCGCCCGGGAGTTGGGCGACCTCGACGCAGTTTCCCTCCCCGCCGCTGGCGGATGCCTTCCGCCATATCGCCGTGGTCAGGTCGAAGCTGCGCAGGTCCGGATTGGGGATGTCACTCATGTGGCGCTGCTTCTCCTCGATGGGGGCGATCAGTGCCAACTCGCCGGTCACAGTTCGCCGGTGATGACACCCTTCCGGAAGGCGGTCCACTCCGAGGCGGTGAAGCGCAGGTCAGCTCGGTCGGGAGCCTTGGAGTCGCGAACTGCCTTTGCTCCGGCCGGGAGTTGGGCTATCTCGACGCAGTCGTGCTCCGCGCCGCTGGCGGATGCCTTCCGCCATATCGCCTCGGTGAGGTCGTACGCGTACAGCTCAGCCTTGAGGTGATTCACTTCCGGTGGCTCTCTTCCAGCTCGGCGATTCTCGCGAGCGAGTCCTCCACCGGAAGGGCCGTTGCACGGATGCGTTCAAAGGCCTTGGTGAAGGGGGTCGCATCGTCGCCCTCAACGTACGTCGCGCCGCCGAGGTTCTCCAAGAGCACTACGGAAGGCATGGGCGGTGGAAAACCGGTGAGGGTGAAGCCGCCGACCACCCCGGGATGCGGGGTGGAGTCCAAGGGCATCACCTGCACGGTGACGTTGGGCATGTCCGAGGCGTCGAGCAGCCGACGGAGTTGCTCGCGCATGGTCGAGGACCGTGCGGAGAAGCGCTGGCGCAGTGCCGCCTCGTGGATGATGGCCCACATCTCAGGGGCCGTGCCGGGGCGGGACAGGACGGCTTGCCTGGCCATCCTCACCTCGGCCAGAGCGGCCACCTCGTCCGGGGTGCGCGAGGTCGTCACGCCTGTGATCGTCTCCCGGGCGTAGGCGGCCGTCTGCAGCAAACCCGGGACGACGAGTGGTGACCAGGCGCAGATGGTGTCGGCGTCCGTCTCCAGGGAGATGTAGTCGGCATAGGCCGGCGAAACCACCCCGCTGTACGTCTGCCACCAGCCCCTCTTTCCGGCGTCCCGCGCCAAGTCCTCCAGTGCGTCCCTCACTTGGGGGTCTGCCACGCCGTAGACACTGAGCAGCGCACCCACGTCGGCCGGCCGGATCGCTTGAGTGGCGCTCTCGATCTTCGACAGCTTCGGGCCCCTCCAGCCCATGGCCGTGGCCGCGACGTCGAGCGTCATTCCGGCCTCGTTGCGGAGGCCGCGCAGGCTCGCGCCCAGGCGGCGGCGTCGAACAGTCGGTACCAGTGGCGAGTTGGGCATGTGCGGAGTGTCGCAAGTCCGGGGTGTGGATCGCACACCGTCGCGAGCAATTCACTCACACGAGTGGAAAGTTTTCTACCTTAGGGAGAAAACTTTCCGAACGGTGCAAGCTGTGAGCAGTTCCCGATGACCGCAAGGAGGCACTCCCATGCAGCCCGCGTCGATCCCTACGCTCACCCCGCACCCCACCCCCGGCTACTACCTCCGCCCCCGCCCCCAAGGCTTCGCCGCCCACATCAACGCCTCACCCCAAAACCTGGGCGCCGTAAGGGCGTTGACCCGCGACGAACTCCTCGGTCACGGCATCTCGGGCGACGCCGTCGACTCCGCGCAGCTCGTGCTGTCCGAGCTGGTCGGGAACTCGGTGCGGGCCTGCGGGCCACACGTGCCCCTTGTGGTCGAGGTGTACGTGACGTCGTACGGCATCGCGGTGAACGTGCACGATCCGGATCCCGGTGTGTTGCCGACGCGGCGGGCGACGGCGCTCGACAGCGCGGAGGCGGAGAGCGGGCGGGGGCTCGGGCTGGTCGGTCTGCTGGCGCCGGGATGGCAGGTGCGGAGGTCGGCGATCGGGAAGCAGGTGCGGTGCCGGGTGCCTGCCGAACCGGAGTGGGGCTGACGCAGGAAGCCGGGGGCGTACGCAGAGTTCGGAAGCGCACCGCCTCGCATCGGCGGCATTGACACTGGACCTCTTGCCCTCGTCACTCACGGTGATCCAGGAGCCCATCTCCTTGTCCAAGAGAGCCGAAGAGAGCCGAAGCGAGCCGACGTGGACGGGATGCCAGGCAATCGCCACCCCTGGGGGAGACTGGAACCCATGACGATTCACGAGAACCTCCTCGGGGGACCGCCCCCGACCCACCTCCCCGAAGACCCCGGGCCGCGCGACCTCCTCGCGAGTGGTGCGACGCCCGCCGATGTCGCCGCGAAGTACCCGACCTCCTCGCTGGCCTGGGCGCTGTTGGCCGACGACGCGTTCGAGCGGGGGAGTGTCGTGGAGTCGTACGCCTATGCGCGTACGGGTTACCACCGCGGGCTGGACTCCCTGCGGCGCAACGGATGGAAGGGGCACGGACCGGTGCCCTGGGAGCACGAGCCGAACCGTGGGTTCCTGCGGGCCCTGCACGGCCTCGCGCGGGCCGCGCAGGCGATCGGGGAGCAGGAGGAGTACGCGCGGTGCAGCCAGTTCCTGAAGGACTCCTCGCCCACGGCGGCCCAGACGCTGGGCTAGTCCCGTAGTCCCGTAGTCCCGTAGTCCCGTAGTACGTGGGTATTGATGCAGGTCCGCCTGGTGTGACCAGGCGGACCTTGCGGTCTCGGGGGACGATTGGGGAGGATGCCCGGTGGGGACCGGGGCCACCGTGTCGATAACGGCAGGGGCGGACCGCTACCCGGAGTACGCATCAGGAGACAGCGATGTCCCAACCGGCTCAGGAAACTCAGGAGCCCGAGGCCCCGCATCTCGACTTCCAGGGGACGACCCCCTACGAGGACTACGTCCAGGCCGACGTCCTCACCCACCTCCAGCACACCCGCTCCGACGACCCCGGCGAGATGGTCTTCCTCGTCACCACCCAGGTCATGGAGCTGTGGTTCACCGTCATCGTCCACGAGTGGGAGACCGCCGCACGGGCCCTGCGCGAGGACCGGGTGCCGGTCGCGATCGACGCGCTGAAGCGCTCCGTACGGGAACTCGACGCGCTCAACGCCTCCTGGCGGCCCCTCGGCCAGCTCACGCCGGCCCAGTTCAACTCCTACCGTGCCGCCCTCGGCGAGGGCTCCGGCTTCCAGTCCGCGATGTACCGCCGGATGGAGTTCCTGCTCGGCGAGAAGTCCGCGTCCATGCTCGTCCCGCACCGCGGAGCGCCGCGCGTGCACGCCGAGTTGGAGAAGGCCCTGCACGAACCGAGCCTCTACGACGAGGTGTTGAGGCTCCTCGACCGGCGCGGGCACGCCGTTCCCGAGGCCGTACTGACGCGTGACGTGACGCTGCGGTACGAGCCGTCGGAGGCCGTCGAGGAGGTGTGGACCGCCCTCTACTCCGGTGACGCCGGCGACGAACTCGCCCGGCTCGGCGAGGCGTTGACCGATGTCGCCGAACTGGTCTGGCGATGGCGCAACGACCATCTCGTCGCCACCCGGCGCGCGATGGGCGCCAAGACCGGGACCGGTGGCTCCGCGGGCGTGGCCTGGCTGGAGAAGCGGGCCCAGAAGAACGTGTTCCCCGAGCTGTGGACGGCGCGGTCCCATGTCTGAACTTGCCGCAGAAGCAGAGAAGTTGGACGCCATCGATGAACTGGCGCGCGTGCGTTCGCAGTTCGTCCTCGATGGCGTGGTCTATCTGGACGGGAACTCGCTCGGCGCGCTGCCGGTCGGTGTTCCGGGGCGGGTCGAGGACGTCGTACGGCGTCAGTGGGGCGAGTTGCGGATCCGGTCCTGGGACGAGAGCGGGTGGTGGACCGCGCCCGAGCGGATCGGTGATCGGATCGCTCCGCTGGTCGGGGCGGCGGCCGGGCAGATCGTCGTCGGCGACTCCACAAGTGTCAATGTCTTCAAGGCACTTGTGGCTGCTGTGCGGATGGCGGGCGAGGGTCGGGACGAGATCGTCGTCGACGCGACCACCTTTCCCACGGACGGGTACATCGCCGAGTCGGCGGCCCGGATGACCGGGTGCACGCTGCGGCCGGTGGCTCCGGCCGAGGTGCCGGGCGCGCTCGGCGAGCGTACGGCGGCGGTGCTCCTCAACCACGTCGACTACCGCACCGGGCGGCTGCACGACCTGCCCGCGCTCACGGCCGCGGTGCACGCGGCGGGTGCCGTGGTCGTCTGGGACCTGTGCCACAGTGCGGGCGCGCTGCCGGTCGGGCTCGACGAACACGGGGTCGACCTCGCGGTCGGCTGCACCTACAAGTACCTGAACGGCGGCCCGGGTTCACCCGCGTATCTGTATGTGCGGCGGGAGTTGCAGGGGCGCTTCGACTCGCCGCTCCCCGGCTGGAACTCGCACGTCGAACCCTTCGGTATGCGCTCCGAGTACGAACCCGCCGCCGGTGCCCTGCGCGGGCGCGTGGGCACGCCGGACATCCTGTCCATGCTCGCCCTGGAAGCCGCCCTCGATGTGTGGGACGGCGACGGGGAGGGAGAGGGCGTCTCGATCGGGGCGGTGCGTGCCAAGTCCCTTGCTCTGACGGACTTTTTCCTGGAGTGCGTGGGGGCGTACGTCCCGTCCGGGCACGTGGAGTCGGTGACTCCGGCGGCCCATGCGGAGCGCGGCAGTCAGGTCGCGCTGCGGTGCGAGGGCGCCGGGGACGTGATGAAGCGGCTGATCGAGCGGGGCGTGGTCGGCGACTTCCGGCATCCCGATGTACTGCGGTTCGGATTCACGCCGTTGTACGTCGGGTTCGGGGACGTGGAGCGGGCGGCCCGGGTGCTGGGCGCTTCGCTGGAAGAGCAGTGATGAAACCACCGGCCGGTGGGGGCTGGTCGCGCAGTTCCCCGCGCCCCTTCGGGGCGCTGTCGACCTAGCCCATCAGCCGCTGACCGTGCACATACACCCCTGCCACGGCGGCGGCCCGCGCGGCGAGCGCGGCCCGCTCCGCGGCAGGGGCGTCCGGGGCTGTGCCGGTGGTCAGCAACTCGTAGTAGAGGGGCGCCGATACGGCCCGTACGACCTGAGAGGGATCGGTCCCGGCAGGCAACTCCCCTCGTGCTACGGCCTGTTCGACACAGGGTGCCCACTCGGTGACCTGCACGTCGTAGAAGTGGCGCAGGGCCTCGGCCGTACGGGCGTCGCAGGTCGCGGCGGCGATGACGGCGCGGAACAGGGCGCCCCGGCGGGGATCGGCGAGCGTGCGCTGCACCAGCAGGGCGCCCGCCCGCAGGTCGCCGAGCAGTGAACCCGTCTCCTCGCGCGGCAGCGACTGTTCGGCCATGTCGACGAGGAGGTCCGCGACCAGCGCGGGCACCGAACCCCAGCGCCGGTACACCGTGGTCTTGCCGACCTCCGCCCGGCGGGCGACGTCCGAGAGGTCGAGCCGGTCGACACCGCGCTCGGCCAGCACGTCACCCGCGGCCCGTAGTACGGCCGTACGCACGCGTGCCGTGCGGCCACCGGGGCGCAGGGTGCCGGGTTCGGGTTCGGGTTCGGGTTCGGAGTCGGGGGACATGATGGGCTCCTGAGGGTGCTGATGCGGTGCCGTGACGGGCACGGCGTCAGCGTAACGAAACAGCAGAACCGTTTAACCCTCACCCAACGTGATATCCGCGTGTCCGCGCACGTCACCGGCCTGGTAGCGTCCCGCCAACGGCCGCAATCTTCCCCAGGTCCGCCACATCCGAACCGTCCAAATCCTCCCCCAGTGCCGAAAGCCTGGGAGGTGCCCCCATCGTCGCTGAGAGGTTGGAGCATGCCGGACGACGCAGCCGCACGTGCCGTCGCAGAAGAGGAGTCGGCCTTCTCGCACCCCGCCGTCGACCCCGACAGCACCGCCGCGTACGGCGACCACCCCGACCAGGTGATCGACTTCTACGCCCCGCGCGGCGAACGCCTGCCGGGCGAGGCTCCACCCCTGGTCGTAGTACTGCACGGGGGCGCGTGGCGCGCCCCGTACGACCGCAGACACATCACCCCGTTCGCGGACTTCCTGGCGCGACGGGGGTTCGCGGTGGCCAACGTCGAGTACCGGCGGGGGCCTGCGAGTCCTGCGGCGGGCACCTCAATTCCGGCGCAGGGCAGCGCGATCGGCTCCGCGACTGGCTCTGCGGAGGGCGCTGCCGGGGGCCCGGTCGCGGGGCGCTGGCCGGACACCTTCGACGACGTCGCCGCCGCGCTGGACGCGCTCCCCGCGCTGGTACGGGAGGCGCTGCCGCAGGCCGATCCGCGTCGCACGGTGATCACCGGGCACTCGGCGGGCGGTCACCTCGCGCTGTGGGCGGCGGCCCGGCACGTCCTCCCGAAGGACGCCCCCTGGCGCACCGACGCCCCCGCCGCGCTGCGCGGCGTGATCGCCCTCGCCCCGATCGCCGACTTCACGGTCGCCGAGGAGCTGGCGGTGTGTGACGGAGCGGCCGCCCAACTCCTGGGCGGAGAAGCCAAGTTCGCCGAGCGCCTGCCGTACGCGGACCCCACGCTCCTGCTCCCCACCGGCATCGCCACCACCCTCGTCCAGGGCCGCGCCGACCTCGTCGTCCCGCAGGCGGTCGCCGAGTCCTACGCGGACGCGGCGGCGAAGTCCGGCGAGGTCGTCGGCCTCACGCTGCTGGAGGACGTCGGTCACTTCCCGCTGATCGACCCGGCGGCGGACGCGTGCGCGGTGGTGGCAGAGGAGATCGCCCAGCTGGCGTGGTGAGCGGCCGGGGGAGTGGTGGGTGGCTGCCGGTTGTCGCTCGGCGGTCCCGGTTGTCGGTCGGCCGTCCCGGTCATACCCGTAATACCTGAGAGCTACGACGCAGGTGAGCTCCCTGGTGTGACGCGGACGACGTGCCCCGATCCGTAATTTTCCTTCCAGATGAGCCCGGCGGTCGGCCGGGCGGACCGGGAGGGGAGACGGGGATGAGGGCGGGGACGGGGCTCGATACGGGGGTGGGGCTCGACACGGGGACGGCGCTCGGGTCGGGGGTGGCGCTCCGGTCGGGGGCGGCCGAGGCGGCAACTGCCGAGCCGGATACGGAAGTTGCCGGGGCTGCCGTGCCGCGGGCGAGCAGGCGTCGCCGTACCGGCAGATGGCGTCGTGCCCTGCTCGCCGCGTTCGTCACCGGTGCCGTGGTGATCCCCCTCTCGGCCGCGGCGCAGCCGGTGATTCCCGCGCCGGTGCCTGCCGTGCTCCCTCCGCTCACGGCGGGCACGTTGGACGAGGTGTATGCCGCCAACCGGGCCAATGCCGCCGAGGCGTCCCGGATGGCCGGCGCCGACGGCGACGACCGTCGTGCGGCGGCGGACCGCGGGATGGCCGATCCGGATCGTGACTTCCTCGCGTTCGACGGCCGCGGGTCGGGTCAAGCGACCGGAGTCTTCGGCGACTTGGCGCACGCCGACCGCGTGGCCGTCCTGGTCCCGGGTTCGGACACCACGCTCGACACCTACGACCGCTTCCGCGCGACCGCGCTCAACCTGCACAGCCAACTGACCCGGGACGCCCCCAACTCCCGTACGGCGGTGGTCTCCTGGCTCGGCTACGACACCCCGCGCACGGTGAGCAGCACCGTCCTGACGCCGACCAGAGCGGACCAAGCGGCCCCACACCTACGGGAGTTCGTACGCCAGCTGCACACCATCACCGGCCGCGAGGCGCACCTCACGCTCGTGTGCCACTCGTACGGCACGGTCGTCTGCGGCCGGGCCGCCCCCGGTCTGGCCGTGTCCGGCATCACCCTGATCGGCAGCCCCGGTACGGGAGTTGACTCCGCCGCCGGCCTGCACACCCCGGCCCGCGTCTGGGCGGCACGCGGCGCCGACGACTGGGTCGGCGGTGTCCCGCACGTCAGCGCGGACCTGTTCGGCACGACCGTCGGCTTCGGCACCGACCCGGTGTCCCCGGCGTTCGGCGCCCAGGTCTTCGCGGCCGGCGACGTCGGCCACAGCGACTACTTCGCCCCGGGCACGGCCTCCCTGGCCAACCTCGCCCGGATCGTCCTGGGCGAGACCTCGGAGGTGACCCATGCGTGAGCAGACCCTGAGCCACACGACGGACGGGACACGGCGGATACAGCGGATGCGGCGGATACGGAGGATGCGGCAGACACGGCGGATACGGCTCGACACTGATCGCATACGGCGCGGCGCCGCCCGTGTCGACGCCGGCACCCCGCCCGGCCGGGACCGTGCCGTGGACGCCCTGCGCGCCTTCGCGATCCTCGGTGTCGTTCTGGGCCACTGGCTGGTGACGGCGCTGGTCGCGGACAGCGGCACGCTGCACACGGCGAGCCCGTTGCAGGACATGCCGTGGCTGGCGCCCATCTCCTGGGTGTTCCAGACGCTGGCGGTGTTCTTCCTGGTGGGCGGGCATGTGGCGACCCGTGGTTACGCCTCCGCGCGGGCCCGGGGCGCAACGTACCGTCAATGGCTGACCGGCCGACTGTCCCGGCTGTTCCGGCCTGCGGCAGCCGTCCTCACCCTGTGGACGGTGACGGCCGTCGCGCTGCTCCTGTCCGGCACGGACTTCGAAACGGTCCGCACCCTGGTCAAGCTGGCGCTGTCGCCGCTGTGGTTCCTGGTCGTGTTCGCGGGGCTGACGGCGGCCACTCCGTTCCTGACCCGGCTGAACCCGCTGTGGCCGCTGGCCGTCGTACTGCACGTGGACCTGATCCGTTTCGGGCTGGGCGGCCCGTCCTGGCTCGGCTGGGTGAACGTGGCGGCCGGCTGGCTGGTGCCGTACACCCTGGGCGCGGCATGGACCCGGGGGGAGTTGGACCGTGCCCGAGCGGGCTGGGTCCTGCTGGCGGGCGGTGCGGCGGCGACGGCGGCGCTCGTCCTCTGGGCGGGCTACCCGGCGTCGATGGTCGGCGTCCCCGGCGGCACGATCTCCAACCTGGACCCGCCGACCCTGGCCGCCGTCACCTTCGGCCTGGCCCAGTGCGGCCTGGCCCTGCTCCTCCGTGACCGCCTGCGCCGCACGATGCGCCGCCCGCTCGCCTGGTCGGCGGTGGCCCTGGTCAACCTCTCCGCGATGACGATCTTCCTCTGGCACCAGACAGCCCTGATGGCCACCACGGCCACGACCATCCCCGCGGGCCACCTGCTCGGCCTGCACACCCGCCCCGACGAGCTGACGTGGGTCGCGGCCCGAGTGGCCTGGCTCCCGGTGTTCGCACTCGCCCTGACGATCTGTTGGACGGCGTTCAGGACGTACGAACAGGATCCGCGCCCGCGCACGGTCCGTACCGGCATCCGTACTCGCGCCCGCGCCCGCACCCGCATCCGAGCGAAGACCCCTCACCGTGCCTAGGGTTGACCGGATGAACGCAGCCGCCGACGGTGCCGAGCCCTCGCGCACCGCACCCACTCTGTTCCCGGGACACCGCTGGCTGCGTCACGTCACGTACGTCCTCGTCTCCCTCGCCGCCCTCGGCCTCTCCCTGGCCGGCATGGACGAGACGATGAGCGCGTACGAACTGGGCGCGCTCCAGGGTCTGTTGGCGGGCTTCGGGCAGGGCGTCGCCCTGGTCCTCGCCCTGCGTCGGCCCGTTCCCGCCTGGGCGCTGTCCCTCACCGCGACGGCTGTCACCGCGCTGGCCGCACGTGCGGCCATGGATCCCCGCGCCGCCCTGCCCGACGGCTCGTCCCCGGGCCCGGACTGGCCCTGGAGCACCACCGAAATCATCGTCCAGGCCGTCGTACTCCTCCTCCTGGCGCTGCGCGTACCCACTCGCAGAGCCCTCGCCGCGCTGGCCGCGACCGCGCTGACGACGTTCGTCATCCAGGGGGTGCTCGGCGCCCAGAGCTACTCCTCGACGGGCACGGTCGCGGTCGCCGTCTGCGCGGTGGCCGTCCTCGTCGGCACCGCCCTGCGCGGTCGCAGTGAGGCCCGTACCCAACTCGTGGAGCAGGTGACGATCACGGCGGAGGAGCGCAACCGCCGCACCCTCCTGGAGGAGCGCAGCCGTATCGCGCGCGAACTGCACGACGTGGTCGCCCACCACATGTCGGTGATCTCCATCCAGGCCCAGGTCGCGCCCCTCCTGGTCGAGAACCCGTCGGAGGAACTCAAGGAGAACCTCGACGGCATCCGGCAGAACGCCCTCGAAGCCCTCGCCGAACTGCGCCGGGTCCTCGGCGTGCTCCGCTCGGCGAACCCGGAGTATCCCGACGACCCGTACGCCGTGGGCGGCGCCGGCACCGGTGCCGCCCCCGACGCCCCGCAGCCCACCCTGGACCGCCTGGACGCCCTCCTCGAGAACACCAGGGCCGCCGGTCTCGACGTACGCAGCGAGGTCAGGGGCGAGGCGCGGGCGCTGGCACCCGGCGTGGAGCTGTCGGCGTACCGGATCATCCAGGAGGCGCTCAGCAACGCGCTGCGGCACGCGCCCGGTTCCACGGTCGTCGTCGAGGTCACCCACGCCCCCGAGGGGCTGGAGCTGACGGTCACCAACTCCCGCCCGCAGCAGGCCGCCCCGCCCTCGCCGGGCGCCGGGCACGGCCTGCTCGGGATGCGGGAGCGCGCGATGATGCTCGGCGGACACCTGACCGCGGGGAGAACGTTCCAGGGCGGCTTCACGGTCGTCGCGTTCCTGCCGAGGGACGGCGTCGCGCTCCCCGACGAACCCGTTGACCCCGACGAACTCGCCGCCCCCGAAATCATCTTCCCGACAGGAGACGAGAAACCATGACGAGCGGCACCAGCGGCACCACCGGCGCCATCCGCGTACTCATCGCCGACGACCAGCAGATGGTCCGGCAGGGCTTCACCGTGCTGCTCAACGCCCAGCCCGGCATAGAAGTGGTCGGCCAGGCGGTCGACGGCCTGGACGCGGTGGCCAAGGTCGCCGAACTCGCCCCGGACGTCGTCCTCATGGACATCCGCATGCCCGAACTCGGCGGCATCGAGGCCACCCGCCGCATCACCGTCGCGACCCCGCAGATCAAGGTGCTGGTGCTCACCACCTTCGACCTCGACGAGTACGTCTACGAGGCGCTGCGGGCGGGCGCCTCCGGCTTCCTCCTCAAGGACGCGTCCGCCGATCAACTGGCCGAGGCGGTACGGGTGGTGGCGGCCGGCGACGCGCTGCTCGCGCCCGGTGTCACCCGGCGTCTGATCGCCGAGTTCTCTCGGCTGAACGGGACACCGCGCACCCCGCTCAAGTCACGCGTCGGCGACCTCACCGAGCGCGAGACGGAGGTCCTCGCGCTGATCGCGCAGGGCCTGTCGAACGCGGAGATCGCCGAGCATCTGATCGTCGCCGAGCAGACCGTGAAGACCCATGTGGGCCGCATCCTGGTGAAGTTGGGGCTGCGGGACCGCACGCAGGCGGCGGTGTTCGCCTACGAGTCGGGGCTGGTCCGGCCGGGCGGCGGCCGCTGAAGCCACGGCGACCACGGGAGCCACGGCGCCCACGGGAGCCACCCGTGCCCGTGAAACCAGGCCGTCAGGCATACCCGTAGTACTTGAGACGGACGGACCAGGACCCTTCTCACAGGTGACGACGGCTACCCGCCCCGCCGCCTACCGTTTTGAATGTGACCGAGACGACCCACACGCAGATGACGCCGCAGGACAGCGCGTTCGAGGCCTATCAGCCGCGCAGCCCGGAATTCCGGGCTGCCGTGGACGCCCTGCGCGGGATGCGGCAGGACCTGTTCCACGACGCCTTCGCCTACCGCCCGCTGCCCCGATCCACCGCCGACGGCCGGCTGACCCGGCGCCTGAAGGGGCGGGCGCGGGAGTACGCGGCCTGGAGCCCGCACGCCCTGATCACCGCGGCCGGCCTGCTCGCGATGTTCATCGCGACGAACGACGAGGCCCGCGGCGCGGGCAGCAACATGATCCTCGGCCTGCTCGCCCTGGCGCCGGTGCTGCTGACCATGGTGCGGCCGGTCGGCGCGTTCTGGCTGTCCATGGCCGCGACCCCGATCGCCACCGCCCTGGCGACCGAGTTCGACGACGAGTGGCCGTGGCGGAACGGCAGCTTCATCTGCCACCTGGCCGTGCTCACGATCGTGGCGATACGCACCCGACCGCGCACGGCCGCCTGGATGTGGGCGCTGACGGCGTTCTACGGCATCGGCGCCACCATCGTCGCCGGCGGCCACACCTTCGGCTCGGACACCGCGCAGATGCTGTTCCTCTCCGCCCTGGTCCTGTTCGGCGTCACGGTCCGCCACATACGCCACGACGCCGAGCAGGAGGTGACCGCCCAGCAGACGGTCACCGCGCACGAGCGGTCAAGGCGCACGCTGCTGGAGGAGCGCACGACGATCGCCCGCGAGCTGCACGACGTGGTCGCCCACCACATGTCGGTGGTCGCCATCCAGGCGGAGGCCGCGCCCTACCGCGTGGAGAACCCGCCGCCGGAGCTGGAGCGCGCGTTCGTCACGATCCGGGAGAACGCGGTGGCGGCCCTGACCGAGCTGCGCCGCGTCCTGGGCGTGGTGCGCGCGGAGGACTACGAGGCGCCCGACGCCCCGCAGCCCACCCTCGCCGACATGGACGCGCTGCTCGCCAATGTGCGCGACGCCGGCCTGAGCGTCGACAAGGCGGTGACGGGGGCGGTGCGTGAACTCCCGCAGGGCGTCGAGCTGTCGGCGTACCGGATAGTGCAGGAGGCGTTGAGCAACACCCTGCGGCACGCGCCCGGTGCGAGTGCCCGGGTGGAGATCGGTTACGTGCTGGGCGGGCTGGGCCTGCGGATAGTCAACGGCCCGATGCCCGAGCCGAGCCTGGTCAAGCCCTCGCCCGGCGCCGGGCACGGCATCACCGGGATGCGCGAGCGGGTGTCCATGCTGAACGGCGAGATGACGACGGCCCCGGCGGACGGTGGCGGCTACGAGGTGACGGTGTTCCTGCCGGTGCCGATGCCGAGTGCGAGCGAACCGGTCCCGAGCGCGAGCGAACCGGCGCCGGGTGCGAGGGAAGGTGACGTATGACGATCCGCGTGCTGATCGCGGACGACCAGATGATGGTGCGCGAGGGCTTCTCGGTCCTGTTGGGCGCGATGCCGGACATCGAGGTCGTCGGCGAGGCGGTGAACGGACGCGACGCGGTCGAGCGGGTGCGTGAACTGGCCCCGGACGTCGTCCTGATGGACATCCGCATGCCGGAGATGAACGGTATCGAGGCGACCCGGGAGATCGTCGCCGCGGACGGCGCGGCGAAGGTGCTGGTGCTCACCACGTTCGACCTCGACGAGTACGTGTACCAGGCGCTGCGGGCGGGCGCCTCCGGCTTCCTCCTCAAGGACGCCTCGGCACGTCAACTGGCCGACGGGGTAAGGGTGGTGGCGGCCGGCGAGGCGCTGCTGGCGCCCTCCGTCACCAAGCGGCTGATCACGGAGTTCTCGAAGCTGTCCGAGACACCCCGCCTGATGCCGGCCGCGCAGCAGGGGTCGTACGGGGATCTGACCGAGCGGGAGACGGAGGTGCTGGTCCTCATCGCGCAGGGCTTGTCGAACGGGGAGATCGCCGAGCGGCTGGTGGTCGCCGAGTCGACGATCAAGACCCATGTCAGCCGGGTCCTGGTGAAGTTGGGGCTGCGGGACCGTACGCAGGCGGCGGTGTTCGCGTACGAGGCGAGGCTGGTGAGACCGGGGTAGGGACAGGTTCCTCGCAGTCCGGGCGGGCTCTGAGGGGACGTTGATCAGCGGCGGAGGGTTCCGTTCGAGAGTGGTGGACAGCAACAGGGGTAACCGCTCCCCGCCGGCCGCCTGCGCGAGGGTGGCCGCCGAGTAGCACGCGCGGCCATGGTCCGGTACGACGGCCCGCCGCACGCGGCACGCAGTTCCCGCAGCTGATGCGCGAGCCGCTGCACGGCTCCGGCCTCGGGGTCCACAGGCTGCTCGGGACGTCCCATCGCACCACCAATCGCCCGTACCTGGCAGGGCCGCCATGATGCAAACATCAAGAAGTGAGGAGTGGGCCGGGACCGGGGCGCAGGCCCCGCGATATTCACCACAAGTCCACAGGCGGTACGGCCACGGGCCGGGGCACCCCTGGTCAGCAGCCCGTCCAGCGCTTGGCGTCCGTCGATGGCACCTGCTGACGACCTCGCCTTCGCCCCCTGGGACCCGGCGTTCGTGTCCGACCCGTACCCCGCCAACACCGCACTGCGCGACCACCGCCTCTGCCGCACGTATCAACACCGCTTCACCCACGAGGACTTCGGCCGTACGGCATCGCCGCCCGAGCACGAGCCCTTCCGCATCCTCAACGGCGTTCACCTCGCGCACGGTTGAGCAACGGAAGCCGAGGTGAAGACGGCCGCCCTTCCGCATGCCGACAACCTCCGCCGACAGCAGGGGCTTACGGCGTCGTGGCCCGGTACGCCGACCACAACTCCTCGGCGGTCACACACTGGCCGCTGTCCACGGCGCAGGTGGCACAGCCGCTCGCGTGGTCGATGTACGCCCGGTACGCGGTCTGTGTTCGGATGAACACGGCGTTGCCGGCGACACGTTGGAGGTGGCCGGCGCCGCCGGTGCCGTCTCTCCACTGCGACTCGGTCGTGCTCACGGCTGCCTCCGCCGGTGGGGGCCGGCGTGCCGGCGGAGTTCCACGTTGCAGTCCGAGACCTTCGAGTAGTCCCCGGCCGCCGCAGCCGCGGCCCGCTGCTCCGCGAGCGCACCGCACACCTTGCAGCGCGGGCTCGGGTCCGGCCACTCGGCGGGCAGGGGAAGGTCGACGGGCGGGCTCATCGTCGTCGTGCTCATCGTGGTGCCTCCGTGGGGGCTCGGTAGCCGCCGGGGCCGAACGCGGCGGCGAGGGCCGCGGGATCGGTGAGCAGGCCGGATCCGTCGGGGCGGTTCAGCCATAAGCGGCCCTCCACTCCCCATCCGGTGGGCGGGCAGTCCAGCGTGCATCCGGTGGGCTGGACGGTGATCTGCCGTACGTCGGCCAGTTCCTCGGCGGCGGCCGGTGCGACGAGCCACCAGGCCGTGTCCGTCTCGACGTCGGCGAGGACCGGGCCGCGGTGTTCGCCGCGGATCCGGTTGAGGGCGCGCATCGTGGGGAGGAGCCGCGTCTCGGCCGCAAGCCAGTGGGTGCCGGTGGCGATCGGGGCCAGGGCTTCCTTGTTCCACGTCATGCGGACGAGGGTCGGGTGCGCGGAGCAATCGGCGAGCCATGAGTCCCCGGCCTCGTACACCTCCGCGAACCGCATCGTCGGGTGGGCCATGTCGAGCACCGTAGGCAGCACGATTGCGTACTCGCGCGTCGATTGTGCGGGATTGCGCACGTGGTCACGCGGGGTGCGTCGGGTTGCTCACGTGAGGTCGGAGAAGCGCGCCCGGGCCCGGTCGATCAGCCGGTGCGCCTGGTGGTCGAAGATGGCCGACTCGTGCATCAGCTCCCACGTCCTGCGGCACAGCGCGACGTCCTCGGCGGAGTCGAGCGACAACTCGGCGCTCCATGTGTCGGCGACAACGAGCTGTTCGTCGATGATCCAGAACCCGTGCTTCGGGGAGAACGGCGTGCGCGCCCCCAGCGGGATGACGCCGAGGGTGACGGTGTCGAGACCGATGAACCCGCTCAGCCGGTGCAGTTGCACGGCCATGGCCTCGGGGGCGCACCGTGCGACGTGCAGGGCGGCTTCCCAGATCAGCGCGTGGAAGTGGTGGCCCGGCTCGTAGATGGTTTCCTGGCGCTTCATACGGGCCCGTACGCCTTCGTCGATGTCGCGGGGCGTACCGAGCCGGTTGGACACGTCGGTGAGGACGCCGCGGGCGTAGTCGGGGGTCTGGAAGATGCCGGGGATGATGCCGGACTCGAAGATGCGGATCGTCTGGGCCTGCGCCTCTTGGACGCGATGGCCTTCCTGCACGGCGCGGTGGCCGGCCGAGAGCTGTCGGCGCCAACTGCGGTACGAGGTCTGGAGGTTGCGCACGCTGCGCCGCAACTCGTCTGCGACGTGGGCCGTTCAGCGCCTTGGGCCCACGTCTCGGCGTCAGCCTCGGTCGCGGTCTGCTTGCCGTTCTCCAGGCGGGAGACCTTGGAGCGCTGCCAGCCGAGGCGTCCGGCGAAGTCCTTGCCGTTCAGCCCGGTCTCGGTGCGCAGCTCACGCAGCCGCGCGCCGAGCGCCTCACGGGCCTGCTGGTAGTCGGTGCTCACCCACTCGAAGTTACCTGCGCGAGGAAGTCCTCGCGCCTGATCGCGAAGTGCCAGGCGGCATCCCGGATCTGACAGAACTGCACGACGCGCGTGGGGTCTTCGACGAGTTCGGCACCGAGGTACTCGTCCGTCCCGTCGAAGTGGAGGACGAGCGCGCGGCGGGCGTCGAACAGCCAGAAGTCGACCGTCGGCAGGCCGGCCTTGTCGGCGTCCGTGCGCCACAGGTTGCGGATGTCCTCGCCAGCTTTGTTGCTGCCGGCCGCGGTGGCGAGCAGGAAGAGCTGTTCCCTGGTCGGCGGGTGGTCGACGATCCGGACGCGCTCGAACCTCTTGCCCTGCACGGTCTGCGCGCGAACGATGGCGTACCAGGGGCGATGCGAGTCGTCGGGTACCTCCTCGGTCTCGAGGTAGCGGCGGTACTTCTCGCCGGCACGGTCGGAGGCGTAGCCGCGGCGGGTCTCCAGCCGCCAGGCGGTGTGCTCGAACTTCTCGAAGTAGCTGCCGAACGTGCTGTCGTCGATGAACTCCGGCACGCGTTCTACTCCTTGGGGGCGAAGCGAGTGAGCAGTTCGCGCGGGATCCGTACGAACGACTCGCCGTCGAGGACGTTCTGCAACTGCGCCACGTCCTCCGCATCGGTCACGGTGTAGCCCTGCACGACGATGTCTCTCGAGACGGTCATTCATGAGATGGCCCTCCGTGTCCACGTGGCCGATCTCGGGACCTCGCGGGCTCAACTCCGCTTCATCCTGGACAGAATCGAAGAGGGCTGTGCCAGCGTGCGGGTCGTCCCCTTCGGCAGGGAAGGTTTCGCCGGTGCCGGAGCTTCGCTGATGTACCTGGGGGGTTCGGTGCCCCGGTTGGACACGGGGCTGCGTGACTCGCCGACCGGCGTTGAGTTCTGCGATGCGGAGGCGCAGTTGAGGCAGCTTCGGACGTTGTTCCATAAGGTTGAGGAAGTGTCGCTGGACACCTCGGCGTCTCGGGACTTCATCCACCAGCTGGCTAAGGAACTGTAATCAACTGGCGTAAGTCGACGTACTCCAGCGGCGGCGAGGGCGACACCTGCGTCGAGATAGCGGAACTCCCCACCCGCACAGCCGTCCGCGACTCCAAGTCGCCCACCCGTGCCACCCTCTCCTTCCCCACCCCCGCCTTCACCGCCCTCGTCGAGCACATCAAGGGCGGTCGGCACCGTGATCGTTTCTGCGGTGAATCGACCCCGCCGGTCGGGTGAACGACCGTCCCCGTGGCTGTCGTTGAGGCCTGTGGTCCCGCTACATCAGACGCATGATCAAGCACCTGGAGCGCGCCCTGACCGCGCTCGCGCTGACCGCTCTGCCCCTTCTGGCCGGCACTTCGCCCGTTGCGGCCGAGGGGGTCCCGCAGTACTTCCAGATCACCACGCACCTGAACGGCAAGTGCCTCGCCACCAACGGCGACAACGTCGAGGTCCAGCGGTGCAACGACGGCACCGGCAACCAGCTCTGGTACTGGAGGAACGGAAAGGTACTGGTCAACGGCGCCGAGCAGCACTGTCTCGACGTCAAGAACGGCGAGGTGAACGCGGCGGCCCAGGCGGTCGGCGACTGCCACGGCCTGGCCAACCAGCGCTGGTACAAGGACGGCGACCGGCTGCGCACCGAGGTCAACAACCAGTGTCTGAGCATCCAGAACAACGGTGACCAGAGCGAGCACGCGGGGATCAACGTCCGTAACTGCGGCTCGAACACCTGGCAGTGGTGGCGGGTGCCCAACCCGTCCTGAGCGGAGCCCGCACCACGACGAACGATCCACGGGGGCGCCGGTCCCCGTGGGTCCCGCAGCCTCCTGGGTCACCGGGATCACCGAGGTAGCCCCTGGTCAGACCGGGTGCTGCCGGGCTAGCGTCCGTGCATGGCAGCCTTTGACCCCTGGGACCCCGCGTTCGTCGACGACCCGTACCCCGCCTACGCCGAACTGCGCGACCGGGGCCGGGTCACCTACTACGAGCCGACGGACCAGTGGCTGGTCCCCCGCCACGCGGACGTCTCGGCGCTCCTGCGCGACCGCCGCCTCGGCCGCACCTACCAACACCGCTTCACCCACGAGGACTTCGGCCGTACGGCGCCGCCGCCCGAGCACGAGCCCTTCCACACCCTCAACGACCACGGCATGCTCGACCTGGAGCCCCCGGACCACACCCGCATCCGGCGCCTGGTCTCGAAGGCGTTCACCCCGCGCACGGTCGAGCAACTCAAGCCCTACGTCAGCCAGTTGGCGGCAGAACTGGTGGACGCTCTGGTGGCGAAGGGCGGCGGCGATCTACTGACGGACGTGGCCGAACCGCTCCCCGTCGCAGTCATCGCCGAGATGCTCGGCATCCCGGAGTCGGATCGCGCCCCGCTGCGCCCCTGGTCGGCGGACATCTGCGGGATGTACGAACTCAGCCCGTCCGAGGACACGGCGGCGAAGGCGGTCCGCGCGTCGAACGAATTCTCCTCGTATCTACGCGAGTTGATCGCGGCCCGCCGCAAGAACCCGGGCGACGACCTCATCTCCGGCATGATCGCGGCCCACGACGAGGACGACGACCGCCTCACCGAACAGGAGCTGATCTCCACCGCCGTACTCCTGCTGAACGCGGGCCACGAGGCGACGGTGAACTCCACGGTGAATGGTTGGTGGGCGCTGTTCCGCAACCCGGAGCAGTTGGCGGCCCTGCGCGCGGACCACTCCCTCATCCCCTCCGCCGTCGAGGAGTTGATGCGCTACGACACCCCGCTCCAGCTCTTCGAGCGGTGGGTGCTGGACGAGATCGAGATCGACGGTACGACGATCCCGCGCGGCGCGGAGATCGCGATGCTGTTCGGCGCGGCCAACCACGACCCGGCGGTCTTCACCGACCCCGAGCGCCTGGACCTCACCCGCGCGGACAACCCGCACATCAGCTTCAGCGCGGGCATCCACTACTGCATCGGCGCACCCCTGGCCCGTATCGAACTCGCCGCTTCCATGGGGGCGTTGCTGGAGCGCGCCCCGACGCTGCGCCTGGCGGCGGAGCCGGAACGCAAGCCGAACTTCGTGATCCGGGGGCTGGAGGGGCTGAGTGTCGAGGTGGGGTAACAGCCCTTCGTAGCCCACGAGTTGGATCTACGTGCTGTCTGAGTTGGGCCTACGTCGCCGACCCGCCCCGGGGTCCCCGGACCTGCCGGCCGCCCGTGCGGGTCGGGCCGGCGGCGGGTGCCTTCCGCAACCGCTCGACGTGCTGCTGCTGGATGTCGCGGGAGAAGGTCAGATAGTCGATGACCAGTTCCAGCTGCTCGGGGGTGTAGCGGTCGAAGACCTTCCGGCCGGCGTCTTCGAGGAACGGCCCGATCAGGCCGAAGGCGCACTGGGTCGCCTCCGGGGTGACCCGGATCAGGGTCTTGCGCCGGTCGTCGGGGTGCGGCGTGCGGGTGAGATAGGCGAGCTTCTCCAGCCGGTCGAGCATCGTGGTGACGCTCCCGGTGGTCAGGCCCAGCTGTCGGCTCAGTTCACGCGGGGTGATCTCCTCGACCGCGAAAAGGATCTCCAGGCAGCGCAGATCGGTCTCGTTGACCCCCATGAGCCGGGCCAGCTCGCGGTCGAAGTCGTCGACGGCGCTCTGGTAGGCCTGCACGGCCGCGCCCAGCCGCGCTTCGACCGCCCCTGAGGTCGCCCCCGAGACCGACTCCGCCCCCGAGACCGACCCCGAGGCGGCGTCCGAGCCCGCGTCCGACTCCGTTCCGCTTGACATTCGAGATATCTCCCTGCATCGTAACTATCGGTTATTAGCTTGAAAGCCAAGATGTATGAAAGTCAAGCAGAACTGACCGACCCGAGGAGTCCACGCCATGTCGTCCAGCACGACCAACCCCATGAACGTAGCCGCTGACGACGGCAGCGGGCCGGTGCCCTATCCCAAACGGTGGGCGGCGGCGTTCGTGATGATCCTCGCCGCGCTGCTGGACATGATCGACGGATCGATCGTGAACACCGCGCTGCCCTCCATCGGTAAGGGCCTCAAGGCGACCCCGGCCGATCTCCAGTGGACCGTGTCCGCGTACATGCTCGGCTTCGCCGCCACGCTGATCATCGCCGGGCACCTGGGCGACCGCTACGGCCGCAAGAAGCTGTTCCTGCTCGGCGTCACCGCGTTCGCGCTGACGAGCCTGGCCAGCGCGCTGGCGACCTCGGCCGGGGTGCTCGTCGCCTCGCGCGGACTCCAGGGCGTGGCCGCGGCCGTGATCATGCCGCAGATCCTCGCCTCGTTCCGCACGATGTTCGACGGCGAGGAACGCGGCAAGGCCTTCGCCCTGTACGGCGCGATCGCCGGCATCTCCACCGCCGTGGGCGTGCTGCTCGGCGGCGTACTGACCGACTGGGACCTTTTCGGCTGGGGCTGGCGCACGATCTTCGTCATCAACCTCCCGCTGGCCGCCCTGGTCCTCGTCCTCGGCGCCAAGTGGATCCCGGCCTCCAAGGACCACGCCTTCACGGGCCGCATAGACCTGCCCGGCAACCTGGTCCTGGCCGCGGGCCTGGTCGCGATCGTGCTCCCGCTGGTCCAGGGCCGTTCCAACGGTTGGCCGCTGTGGGGCTGGCTCTGCCTGGCGGCGGGCGTGGCGGCGATCGCCTTGCTGACGCTCTCGGAGAAGCGCCGGGGCATCGAACACCCGCTCCTCCCCACGGACTTGTTCAAGAAGCCCGCCTTCAGCGCCGGCCTGCTGGTCCAACTCCTCTTCTACGGCGGCATGTCCGGCTTCTTCCTGGTCTTCACCATCTGGCTGCAGTCCGGCCAGGGCTACACCCCCACGCAGGCCGGTCTGCTGATGGTCGCCTTCAGCGCGGGCTCGATCCTGTCCGCCCCCGCCGTCGACCCGCTGGTCGCCAAGTTCGGCCGCAGCGTGCTGATCCTGGGCGCCCTGGTGATGGCGGGCGGCCTGTTCTGGGTCCGGCACGTGGCGCAGGACTCCGCCCAACTGCACACCGGCGCCTGGCCGTTGGTGCCGGGACTGTTCCTGGCCGGCGTCGGCCTGATCTTCCTGATCATCCCGCTGGTCAACACGATCCTGAGCACCGTGCCGAGCGACCTCGCGGGCGGCGCCTCCGGAATCCTCTCCACCGCCCAGCAGTTCGGCGGAGCGCTCGGAGTCGCCGTCATCGGCAACGCCTTCTTCTCCCCCGCGGACAAGGGCCTCACCGACGCCATCACGCACGCGGGGCCCTGGGCGATCGGCGCGTACGTGCTGTGCGCGGTCCTGTGCCTGGCCCTGCCCCGCAAGGCAGTTGGCAACCAGGCCGAGGCCGCCGCCTGACCTCTACCTCAACAACCACCTCAACAACCACCTCGACGACCACTTCAACAGGCCACTGCCCTACGGCAGTTGTGCCCCATCCCGTCCCGTCCTGCACGAACGAACGAAAGAGACCCCCATGTCCGAGAAGACCACCCCCACCGAGATCCTCACCCCCACCGAGAAGCTCACCCTCCAGACCGCGGCCCACGGCGTCGTCTCCCTGATGGCGGCGGCCGACCCCGGCCTGATCTCCTCCACCCGCTCCGGAATGGCCGGCGGCAAGGCGCTGTCGTCGGCGACCGGCCTGGTCGGTCACGTCCTCGCCGAGAAGCTCAAGGGCCTTGATCTGGACGGCAGTTCCACCGCTGATCTGGCCGACCACACCTTCACCGCGCTGACCGCCTCGATGACCCTCCTCAAGACCAAGGCACCCGCCGAGGCCGAGAACTTCCACGCCACCATCACCACGATCATGGAGGCCGCCTCCCGCGCTCACAAGGGCGGCGCCGGGCCCGCCGAGACCGCCATGATCCGGAAGATCACTGCTGCTCTCGACAACGCCTGATCACCTGCGCTGTCATGCCATGCCCCGCCCCGCCCTGCCCCACACGTCAGTCGCGGGTCGCGCCCTCGGGCCAGAGGATCTGCACGGGTACGTCGTGCTCCCGCGCATAGGTGACGACGTCGGCGGTGCCGCCGTAGCCGCGGGCGGGGCTGCCGTCCCAGACGGCGAGGAGTACGTCGACCCGGTCCACGAGGAGTTCGCTGCCCGCCATGTGGGCGTCGGGGCCGGAGGCGTCGAGTCCCGTGCGGTGGGCCTCCGTGGCTCGGCGGAGGAGGTCGTCGTAGGTGGAGTGGTGCCAGGCGGGCAGGTCGGCGCGGTACCTCGCGGCAGGCAGGACGACTTCGAGCCGCCCGCCGTGGTCGAGGACGGCCCGGGCGAACCAGGTATCCGGACCGTCGGCGATACAACTGACGCCCACCAGACCCGCGTTGCCGGGTTCGGTGCCGGTGCCGGTGCCGGTGCCGTACGCCGTGACCGCCTCCTCGATGAGCGCGCGCACCGTCCGCTCCACCTCGCCGGACAAGCCGCGGTGTCCGGTGATCCCGACTCTCATGGGGCGGTGACTCCTGCTGTGTGAGGGGGAGTTCGGGAGCTTCGGACGATCGCGATCTCCGCCGTGTCGCGGACGCCGACCGCGCGCAACGCGTCGATGAAGACCTCCGCGAGCCAGGCCGCGGCGTCCGGGGTCCACTCGGGCAGCGCGCACGAGAAGGCCGTACGGTCACGCGCTCCGGCTCGGTGTTCGACATGTTCTACGTGTTCCGCGCGGAGCTGTCCGTGGCCGCGCTGGACGACCAGTTCGCGCAGGTCGAACCGAGTGTCCGGCGCGAGCCGCATCGGCACCCGCACCGTCAGCCCCGTGAAGTCCAACTCGCCCACACGGCCCAGGGATTCGACCATGACCCGGGTCAACGGCAGCACAGGCAGGTGTTGTTCGCGCAGGTCGGTCGCGGGATACACGGTCAGCCAGGCGAGTTGCCGTACCCGGCCGTCCTGCGACCAGTCCCCGCCGGCGTCCGCATGCCCCCAGCGCTGCCCGCCGAGTTCGGCACCGGCGCTGAAACGGGTGGAACTCCAGCCGTAGGCGGCGGCCCGTTTGACCGCCGGCCCGAACAGGTCCGCGTCCAGGTCGTGGTCCGCGCCGACCTGCCCGATCCAGGCGTGTTCGCGCGGCACGCCGTAGACCTCGGCGGTCATCGTGAGGTCGACGGGGTCCTCCGTGCTCGTGTCCAACGCCGTTTCCTCTCGGCTCAGTTGGGCGCCGCCCGAGAGTGCTATCCGGCGCGCTGCACCAGGGCCCAGATGCCGAGCGACACCAGGACCCCACCCAACACCGCCAGCGGCAACTCGGCGTACAGGACACTCCAGTCGGGGCTCGCCTCGAAGCGCTGGAAGCGGGCCCGGACGTCGTACGACCACACCGCCAGCCCAACTCCCGCGCCGAGTACGGCGGTCAGACATCCTCCGGCGGCCTGCGCGCGTTGTCCCATGCCCGGGACGGACGCGTGCGGTGCGCCGAAGGTTCCCGGTCGAAGTCCCCGTCGAATTCCCGGTCGGGTTCTCGATCGTGTTTCCGGTCGTGTTCTCGGTCAGGTGGTGAGGTCGCGGCGGCGTAGAGCCGTCAGGCCTACGGCGACCAGGGTGGCGGCGATCGCCGTGAGGACGATCACGGGGCCCCACGCCATGTCTCCGCCCGGGAGCTTCGGCAGGTGGCCGAAGGGGGAGACATTCAGGACCGCCTGCGGGAGGTTCAGCGCGGGGCCGATCCAGCCGAGTGCGAGGGCCAGTCCGGCCGTTGCCCAGGATGCCGGGGACAGGCGCGGGGAGATTCCGTGGAGCAGGACCGCGAGCGCGCCCAGGGACCAGATCGCCGGGAGTTGGACCAGGGTGGCGGCCAGGATCGGGCCCGGTTCGGCGCCGTAGCCCAGGGTCAGGCCGAGGCCGCTCAGCAGCATGATGACGACCGCGCCGACGAAGGCGATCGTCAGGTGGCCGGCGGCCCAGCGCAGCCGGCCGACCGCGTTCGCGAGGATCGGTTCGGCGCGCTGGCCGGTCTCCTCGCTGTGCAGCCGTAGGACCGACGAGACCGCGTACAGCGCGGCGAGCATGCCGAACATGCCGACCATCGTGGCCAGGAACGCGTCCTCGATGCCCGACTGGCCGCCCATCCGCTCGATGACCTCGCGGGTCTTGGCGTTGTCCCCGACCAGGTCCGCCGCGCCCTTCGTGATGCCGCCGAAGGCGACCCCGGCCGCGAAGAAGCCCAGGCCCCAGCCCAGTACGCTGCCCCGCTGGAGCCGCCAGGCCAGTGCGCCCGCCGTGCCGAGGCGGCCCTGGGCCGGGCCGGGGCGGGCTGCGAAGAAGCTCATTCCCACGTCTCGGCGGCCCGCCAACTCGTAGGCGACTACGCCCTGTACGAGGGTCGCGGCGGCGAACAGGGTCAGTACCCACCACCGTTCCGCCGCGAACGGGCGCAGGTTCTCCAGCCAGCCGATCGGGGAGATCCAAGTCGCGGGGGAGGAGCCATCGTTGGTGGTCGAGTCTCCTACGGCGCGGAGGACGAAGGCCGCGCCCAGCAGTCCACCGGTCAGGCCCTTCGCCAGCCGCCCGCTGTCCGTGAACTGCGCGACGATCGCCGCCAGCGTCGCGAACACCATGCCGACTCCGCCGATGCCGAGCCCGAGGGCCAGCGCTCCCGCCGATCCCTGGCCGGCCATACCTCCCGCGATCAGCAGCGCCAGCGCGGAGTTGGCGACCAGCGCCGTCAACAGCGCCGCCGTCAGTGGCGCCCGGCGGCCGACCATCGCCGAGGAGACGAGTTCCTGGCGGCCGCTCTCCTCCTCGTCACGGGTGTGCCGTACGACGACGACCAGGCTCATGATCCCGGCGAGGATCGCGGCGTAGCCGCCGATGCGCCAGGCGGTGAGGCCGCCGAGGGAGTCGTTGAACACCGGGCCGTAGGTCGCGCGCAGCGAGCTGTTGGTGAGCATCTGGCGGGCGATGTCGGCGCGTTCGGCCGGGGTGGAGTACACGCTCTTCAGGGAGCCGGGGAGGGAGAGGACCAGCAGGCCGGTCACCGCCACCCAGGCCGGGACCACCACGCGGTCGCGGCGCAGGTTGAACCGCAACAGGGCGCCGGTGCCCGCCAGTTGGCGCGAGCCGCTGACACCGGTGCGTGCGGGGAACGCGGCGGCCGTCATGCCGTCTCCTGGTAGTGGCGGAGGAACAGCTCCTCCAGCGTCGGCGGCTTCGAGGTCAGGGAGCGCACGCCGGACTCGCTCAACGACCGCAGCACGGCGTTCAGTTGGTCGGCCTCTACCTGGAGGCGGACGCGGTGGCCTTGGCTGTTCTGAATTTGCTGGATGGCGAGGTCGTGCACGCCGGGGATGGACGCCAACCCGTTGGGCGCGCCGGTGAGTTCGGCCGTCACGCTGGTGCGGGTGAGGTGGCGCAGGTCGGACAGCGAACCGCTCTCCACCGTGCGGCCCTTGCGGATGATGCTCACCCGGTCGCACAACTCCTCCACCTCGCTGAGGATGTGGGAGGAGAGCAGGATCGTACGACCCCGGTCGCGCTCCTCCTCCACGCAGCGCTGGAAGACCTCCTCCATCAGGGGGTCGAGGCCCGAGGTCGGTTCGTCGAGGATCAGGAGGTCCACGTCCGAGGCGAACGCGGCGACGAGGGCCACCTTCTGGCGGTTGCCCTTGGAGTACGTGCGGCCCTTTTTGGTGGGGTCGAGTTCGAAGCGGTCGATCAGTTCGGTGCGCCGGGACTTGTCCAGTCCGCCGCGCAACTTGCCGTAGAGATCGATGACTTCGCCCCCGGAGAGGTTGCGCCACAGCGTCACGTCGCCGGGGACGTAGGCGACCCGGCGGTGCAGTTCGACGGCGTCGGTCCAGGGGTCGCGGCCCAGGAGCTGGGCCGCGCCCGAGTCCGCGTGGAGGAGGCCGAGCAGGACGCGGATCGTCGTGGACTTGCCGGAGCCGTTGGGGCCGAGGAAGCCGTGCACTTCGCCGGCCTCGACGTCCAGGTCGAGACCCGCGAGGGCTTGCGTCTTGCCGAACGACTTGTGCAGTCCGGAGACGGTGATTGCCTTCGTCATGGAGCCGAACGTACGCTTCTTTCAGAAATTTGTGAAGTTAAGGAAGCGTGTGAAGCGCGGGTAGGGTGGGTCCATGACGGATACATCTGGTGCGACGGACACCTCTGGTGGGCGGGACGCGGAGTCCGTGTCGAAGTTCGTCGAGTCCTTCGCGGCGCAGCTCGTCGAGGCGGGGATGCAGCGGATGCCGGCGCGGATCTTCGCGGCGCTGCTCTCCTCCGACGAGGGGGCGATGACCTCCGTCGAGCTGGGGGAGCAGCTGCGGATCAGCCCGGCGGCGGTGTCCGGTGGGGTGCGGTATCTGGCGCAGCAGCACATGGTGTCTCGCGAGCGTGAACCCGGTTCACGGCGCGAGCGGTACCGGGTTCAGGGCAACCAGTGGTACGAGGCGCTCACCAACCGCGAGGCCGTTCTCAAGCGGTGGGAGTCGGCGTTGGGCGAGGGGGTCACGAGTCTCGGCGCGGATACGCCGGCGGGGCGCCGTATGGCCGAGACGCTGGCGTTCTTCGAGTTCGTCGACGGGGAGATCGCGGCGATGATGGAGCGGTGGCGGGTTCACCGGGAAACACGCTTCGGTGGAGCCCCCTAAGGGGCGCGGAGCCGCACATCGATACAGCCCCGCGCCCCTGAAAGCAGGGAACCTCAGCGCTCCTTGGTTTCTTCGAGGACCGTTCGCCCCAGCAAGGCGTAACGCTCAGGCGCCCGGCGCTTCAGGTACTGGGCGTAGCCGATGCCCGTTGCCGCGACCAGCAGTACCAGCCACGGGGTCGCCTTCAGGACCAGGGAGTTGGACTCGGAGCCCGCCGCCACGCTCATGTTTGAGACCAGCAGCACGACGACCGCCAGCATCGCGATGCCTCCGAGGAGCGGAGCGGTGAACGTGCGGAACCAGTGCCGGCTCTCGGGGTGGTGGCTGCGGAAGTAGGCCAGGACCGCGAACGAGCACACCGCCTGCACCACGAGGATCGCCATCGTGCCGAGGATGGCGAGCAGGACGTAGAGCGCGTTGGCCGGGTCCTTGCTCGTGGCCCAGAACGCGAGGATCAGGACGGCGCTCACCACGGTCTGCACGAAGCCCGCGATGTGCGGGGAGCCGTGTTTGGCGTGGGTGCGGCCGACGGTGTTCTTGAGGGAGGGGAGGACGCCCTCGCGGCCCAGCGCGTACATGTAACGGCTGGCGCAGTTGTGGAAGGCCATGCCGCAGGCGAGCGAGCCGCTGATCATCAGCCACTGCATGAGGTCGACCGCCCAGTGGCCGACGTAGTGCTCGGTGGGGTTGAAGAAGAGGGCGAGCGGGTTCGCCGACGAGGCGACCTTGACGGCCTCGCTCTCGCCGTTGCCGATGATGGCCATCCAGGAGACGAAGACGTAGAAGACGCCGACGCCGAGGACCGAGATCATCGTCGCCTTGGGGATGATCTTCTTGGGGTCGCGGGACTCCTCGCCGTACATGGCCGTGGACTCGAAGCCGACCCATGACCAGAAGGCGAAGAAGAGACCGAGACCGGCGCTCGTCCCCTTGAACGCGTTGACCGGGTTGACCGGGCCGAAGGTGAAGCCGTGCGGGCCGCCGCCGTGCAGGGCGACCGAGATCGCCATCGCGGCGAGGACGGTCACCTCGGTGCCGAGGAGTACGACGAGCAGCTTCTCGGCGACCGAGACGCCGAACCACGTACCCGTCGCGTTGACCGCGAGCATGACGATCGCGAAGACCCACCACGGAACGTCAAGTCCCGTCTGGTCCTTGAAGGTTCCGGTGGCGAAGGTCGAGAAGATGCCGATGAGGGCCGGCTCGAACACCATGTACGCGAACGTGGCGAGCATCCCGGACGCGAGTCCGACGGTGCGGCCGAGGCCGTAGGAGATGAAGCCGTAGAAGGCGCCCGTCGAGGTGATGTGCTTCGCCATCGAGGTGAAGCCGACGGAAAAGATTGCCAGGACGACCATTGCGACGAGGTAGCTCGCCGGGGCGCCTATGCCGTTGCCGGACGAGACCATGAAGGGCACGTTGCCGGTCATCGCGGTGATCGGGGCGGCGGTCGCGACGGCCATGAAGACCACGCCCAGCAGGCCGATGGCGTTGGGCTTGAGCCGGTGAACGGCGCCGTCCTCGCTTGCTTTCGCCGCCGGGGCGACTGACTCGTCCACTGCCATCGGGATGGTTCCTCTCACGCTGCTCGGGTGGTGCACTGGACCGGAACTCTGTATGTCCAATGAGTCGTGAAAGGGTTGCGGGACGTTAAATGTTTGTCAACCAGACCTTTAGAAATCTGAGGAAATCTGGGGGCAACACGCGCCTCGTACGGTCGCCGACATGAGTACGTACACCTCCACCCTCGGCGGCCACCGCTACCGCTTCGGCTCCCTCGCGCGCCTGCTCGCCGCCGCGAGTCCGGAGCGTTCCGGTGACCGGCTGGCGGGGCTGGCCGCGTCGTCCGCCCAGGAGCGGGTGGCGGCGCGCTGGGCGCTGGCGGACGTACCGCTGACCGCGTTCCTCGCCGAGCCGGTGATCCCGTACGAGACCGATGACGTGACCCGGCTGATTCTCGACACGCACGACGCGGGTGCGTTCGCGGCGGTGGCCGGTATGACGGTGGGCGGGTTCCGGGAGTGGCTGCTGGCGGCGGATGCCGGTGAACTGGCCGCCGTAGCGCCCGGGTTGACGCCGGAGATGGTCGCGGCGGTGTCGAAGCTCATGGGCAACGCCGACCTGGTCGCAGTCGCGCGGAAGGTGCGGGTGGTGACCGCCTTCCGCTCGACGATCGGTCTGCCGGGGCGCCTGGCCACCCGCCTCCAGCCGAACCACCCCACCGACGACCCGGCCGGAGTCGCCGCGGCCCTGCTCGACGGACTGCTTCTCGGCTCCGGCGACGCGGTGATCGGCATCAACCCGGCGACGGACAGCCCGAAGGCGGTACGCGACCTGCTGGAACTGCTGGACGGAGTGATCCAGCGGTACGCCATCCCCACCCAGTCCTGCGTCCTGTCCCACGTCACGACGAGCATGGACCTGATGGAACGTGGGGCGCCGGTGGACCTGGTCTTCCAGTCCATCGCGGGTACGCAGGCGGCGAACGCGTCCTTCGGCGTCACGCTGGGGCTGCTCGACGAGGCGTACGAGGCGGCGAAGGCGCTGGGCCGGGGCACGGTCGGCTCGAACGTCATGTACTTCGAGACGGGCCAGGGCAGCGCACTGTCGGCGGACGCGCACCACGGCGTCGACCAGCAGACGGTGGAGGCACGGGCGTACGCGGTGGCCCGCCGCTACGACCCGCTCCTCGTGAACACGGTGGTGGGCTTCATCGGCCCGGAGTACCTCTACGACGGCCGCCAGATCCTCCGCGCGGCCCTGGAGGACCACTTCTGCGGCAAGGTGCTGGGCCTCCCGATGGGCCTGGACATCTGCTACACCAACCACGCCGACGCGGACGACGACGACATCGCCACGATGCTCACCATGCTCGGCGTGGCCGGCGCGTCCTTCGTGATCTGCACCCCGGGCGGCGACGACATCATGCTCAACTACCAATCCGCCTCGTACCACGACGCGTTGTACCTCCGCGAGGTCCTCGGGCTGCGCCCGGCACCGGAGTTCGAGGCCTGGCTCGGCTCGATCGGCCTGCTGGGCGAGGGCGGCGAGATCAGGGACGTGTCCGGTACGACCCACCCGTTGACGGCGATCGGAAGGGAACTGGCGGCATGACGACCAGTCAAGTGGCTTCGGTGGACCGGGACTTGTGGCCGTCCCTGCGCCGACACACCCAGGCGAGGATCGGCCTGGGCAGGGCGGGCACCGGCCTCCCCACCCACCACCGCCTGGAGTTGCAGGCGGCGCACGCGGCGGCGAAGGACGCGGTCCACTCCCCGTTCGAACCGGACGTGGTCGCGGAGGCGCTGCGCGGAGAACCGACCGTACGGGTCCGCAGCGCGGCCCCCGACCGCCTCACCTACCTCCAACGCCCTGACCTGGGCCGCCGGTTGGACCCGGCCGACCGTGCACACCTCCCGGTGGGGGAGTGGGACGTGGTCTTCGTCGTGGCCGACGGCCTCTCCAGCCGCGCGGTCCACGAGCACGGCGCGGCGATGGTCCGAGCGACGACGGCACTCCTGCCGACAGCGTGGCGGGTGGCCCCGGTGGTGTTGGCGGAGCAGGCGCGGGTTGCCCTGGGTGACGACGTCGCCTCGGCGATGGGCGCGACGATGGTCGTGGTCTTCGTCGGGGAGCGGCCCGGTATGTCGGCGGCGGATTCGTTGGGGGCGTATCTGACGTACCGGCCGATGCCGGGAGTGACCACGGACGCAGACCGGAACTGCCTCAGCAACATACGGCCGCCATTGGGCCTGACCTACGAGACGGCGGCGGCGAAGCTGGCCGGGTTGATGGGCAGGGCCAGTGAGTTGGAGATCACGGGGGTGGGGTTGAAGGATGAATCCGATCACATGGAAGTAAGTGAGCGACTACTCTAAGTCGCTGCTGTGGTGAGGGAGGTTCTTCATGTCCGGAGGCTTCCAGGGCTTGTTGGACGACGGTGATGAACTGCAGGTGCCTCCGGGCTACCGGGTCGAGATCATCAGGGGGAATATCGTTCTGTCACCCTGGCCGCCCGGCTACTACGCCGGGGTGATGGACCGGGTGTGCGAGCAGTTGGGTCCTCGCCTGCCCGAAGGGCACATCGCCTGTTCGGGACCACTGTTGTACGTCTTCCCGAGCGCGGAGCGCGCTTATGAACCGGACATTTACGTCGTGCACCGTCGAACGCTTCGGACGACGAGCAACCGTCTGGACGGCGCGGCGCTCGCCTTCGTCGCAGAGCTGACTCTCCCCTCCACCAGGGACATTGACCTCATTGACAAGGTCGAGACCTACGGCAAGGCGGGTGTCCCGGTCTACCTCCTCCTCGACATGCAGGAGGAGCAGGCCACCGTCTACTCGACTCCCTCCGCCAAAGGCTACGAGTCACGCTGCACGAGGGCGTTCGGCGAAGACCTCCCGGTCCCCGCCCCCTTCAACTGCACCCTCGACACGACAGGCTTCCAAGCCCCTACTTCACCGGCAACGTAAGCCCCCAAGCCCCCTCCCGCACAACCCACGTCCGCGTCCGCACCGGTCCGCTCACCACCGCATCCGCCCGGTACCGAAAATCCGCCCCGGACACGGTGACCGTCCGCCCCCGCGCGTACAGGGGCGAAGCCTCCGCCCCCACCGACACCGGCCGCACCTCCACCTCGGCGAACCCCGAGGCCCCGGGCGTCACGGAGATCCCCTCCACGGGCTGATCCAGATCCACCAGCGTCACCCCGTCCACCTCGACCCGCAGCCGCGCCGGAGCGAGCCGGGTCACACCGGCAAGCGGCTCCCGCGAAGGCCGCACCGGCACCAGCGTCCGTACCAGCGACTGACACGTCCGCAGCCACGACGCGGGCACGGAACCAGAACCGGAACCGAAGCCGGACCCGGACCCGGACCCGGACGAGGACGACGCCGTCACCGCATCCTCCTGATCCACCGGCGGAGCTCCCCGCATCGGAGGCAGCGACGGAATCCGCAAGGCCCCCAACACCACCCCGTCGCTGTCGTCCACCAGAAGATCCATCCGCCGTACGACCCCGTCGAGCACCGCCCGCGCAGCCGCCACCGCCCCCGTAGGCACCCCCAGCGCCCCCGCCAGGGACAGCCCACCCCCCACCGGCACCATCGACAGCGCACATCCGGCCAGCTCGCGCTGCCGGTGCAACAGGGACACCGCACGCATCAGCGCCCGGTCGTCGCCGACCAGCACCGGCCGGCGGGAGCCCCGCCGGGCCAGTACCCGGGCGAATTCCTCGGGCCCCTCCGGCAGGCACACCTTTGTCGCCGCACCCGCGCTGAGCACGTCTTTCGCGATGCGGACGGACTCCGCGTCGGTGCGTCGGGCGGCCGGATCGATGACGATCAGCAGCTGATCTGAAGTCGCGAAAGTCGCCACCTCGGCCATGCCTCGCTTCCTCGGGTAGCATCTTTGTGCAAGAGCCCCTTGCGCTATTGCGCCAGGGGCTTCGTCTATTCCGGGGCATCCGGTCCGACGGGTTGCGGCCGACGAGGGTCGCTGGCGTACGAGGCACACGCTGTGTCGCGTACGTCTCTGACCTTGGACATGCCCCGCCCGGAAGGGGTGTACGCGCGTGCCCGCACTTGTGCTGCTCGGTGCTCAGTGGGGTGACGAAGGCAAGGGAAAGGCGACGGACCTGCTAGGTGGGTCCGTCGACTATGTGGTGCGCTACCAGGGCGGCAACAACGCCGGCCACACGGTAGTCGTGGGCGATCAGAAGTACGCCCTTCACCTGCTCCCTTCCGGGATCCTCACACCGGAGTGCACTCCGGTCATCGGTAACGGTGTCGTCATCGACCCGTCGGTCCTGTTCTCCGAGCTGAACGGGCTGAACGAGCGCGGCGTCGACACGTCCAAGCTCCTGATCAGCGGCAACGCTCACATCATCACGCCTTACAACGTGACGGTGGACAAGGTGACCGAGCGCTTCCTCGGAACGCGGAAGATCGGCACCACCGGCCGCGGTATCGGCCCGACCTACGCGGACAAGATCAACCGCGTCGGCATCCGGGTCCAGGACCTCTACGACGAGTCGATCCTGACCCAGAAGGTCGAGGCGGCCCTCGACGTCAAGAACCAGATGCTCACCAAGCTCTACAACCGCCGCGCGATCGCGATCGAGCAGGTGGTGGAGGAGCTGCTGTCCTACGCGGACCGCCTCAAGCCGTACGTCGCCGACACCGTCCTCCTCCTCAACAAGGCGCTGGACGACGACAAGGTGGTCCTCTTCGAGGGCGGGCAGGGCACCCTCCTGGACATCGACCACGGCACGTATCCCTTCGTGACGTCGTCGAACCCGACCGCGGGCGGCGCCTGCACCGGCTCCGGTGTCGGTCCGACGAAGATCAGCCGGGTCATCGGCATCCTGAAGGCGTACACGACCCGTGTCGGCTCGGGCCCGTTCCCCACGGAACTCTTCGACGCGGACGGCGACGCGCTGCGCCGCATCGGCGGCGAGCGGGGCGTCACCACCGGCCGTGACCGGCGCTGCGGCTGGTTCGACGCGGTCATCGCCCGCTACGCGACCCGCGTGAACGGCCTGACCGACTTCTTCCTCACCAAGCTCGACGTCCTCACCGGCTGGGAAGAGATCCCGGTCTGCGTGGCGTACGAGATCGACGGCAAGCGCGTCGAGGAACTCCCGTACTCGCAGAGCGACTTCCACCACGCGAAGCCGATCTACGAGACCCTGCCCGGCTGGAGCGAGGACATCACGAAGGCCAAGACCTTCGCGGACCTCCCGAAGAACGCGCAGGCGTACGTGAAGGCGCTGGAGGAAATGTCCGGCGCACCGATCTCCGCGATCGGTGTCGGTCCGGGCCGCACGGAGACGATCGAGATCAACTCGTTCATCTAGGGCGGCGGTTGGAGCTGCGGTTGAAGCGGCTGTCGTAGCCGCGGTCGATCGAGGTACTTGGGCCGGTCTTGGGAAACCTTGACCGGCCCTTGGGCTGTCCGTGGTTACGCCGGTAACAGGTGGAGGCCAGCATCTACGCGGGTAGCCCGCCGCGCCCCGCTTGCCACACCCGCTCTCTCCGCCCTTCCAGGAGTCCTGAATGCCCGTCAATCCCATGAATCGCCGTGAGTTCGTGCAGAAGACCGCCGTCACCGGCGCTGTCGCGGCCGTAGCGGGAACGGCGGCGGTGCCCCCGGCCGAGGCCGCCGACCGGCACCCCAAGCCTCACCCGCACCCGAAGCCGAACAAGACCTGGTCGTTCTCCATCCTGGGCACGACCGACCTGCACAGCCACGTCTTCGACTGGGACTACTACCTCGACAAGGCCTACTCCGACGCCAAGGGCAACTCCGTCGGCGTCGCCCGCGTCGCCACCCTCATCAAGCAGCAGCGCAAGGCGAAGGGCGAGGGGCACGTCCTCCTCGTCGACGCCGGTGACATCATCCAGGGCACCTCGCTGGGCTACTACTTCGCGCGCGTGGACCCCATCACCAGCGGCTCCAAGCACCCGATGGCCACGGCCATGAACCACATGCGCTACGACGCCGCCGCCCTCGGCAACCACGAGTTCAACTACGGCATCGACACCCTGCGCAAGTTTGAGCAGCAGTGTCATTTCCCGCTGCTCGGCGCCAACGCGCTGGACGCGAAGACCCTGCGCCCCGCGTTCGCCCCGTACACCGTGAAGAAGATCCGCGTCCCCGGCGCCCCCGACATCAAGGTCGGCATCCTCGGCCTCACCAACCCGGGCATCGCCCTGTGGGACAAGGACAACGTCAGCGGCAAGATGGTCTTCCCGGGCCTCGTCGAGCAGGCCAAGAAGTACGTCCCGCGCCTGCGCGCGCTCGGCTGCGACGTCGTCTTCCTCACCGACCACTCGGGCCTGGACGGCAGTTCGTCCTACGGCGACGAGCTCCCGTACGTCGAGAACGCCTCCAACCTCGTCGCCGAACAGGTCCCCGGCATCGACGCGATCCTCGTGGGCCACACCCACGTCGAGGTCCCGTCGTACACGGTGAAGAACGAGGAGACCGGCGAGGACGTCCTCCTCTCCGAGCCGTACTGCTGGGGCTACCGCCTGAGCGTCTTCGACTTCGAGCTCGAACTCGTCCGCGGCCAGTGGAAGATCACCAGCAAGACGGCCCAGACGCTCAACCCCAACACGGTGGACGAGGACCCGGAGATCAAGAAACTCCTGGAAGCCGACCACGAGTTGGTCGTGAAGTACGTCAACACGTCCGTCGGCACCTGCACCGAGGACCTCTCGGCGGCGGAGTCCTGCTGGAAGGACGTCCCGATCATGGACTTCATCCAGCAGGTACAGATGGACTCGGTGAAGGCGGGCCTGTCGACGGCCGACGCCGCCCTCCCGCTGATCTCGGTCGCGGCCCCCTTCAGCCGCACGGCCGACATCCCCAAGGGCTCCGTCACCATCAAGGACATCGCCGGCCTCTACATCTACGACAACACCCTCTACGGCAAGAAGCTCACGGGCGCCCAGCTCAAGGACTACCTGGAGTACGCGGCGAAGTACTACCACCAGGTGCCGGCGGGTACGAAGGTCGACACCACGACCCTCACCAACGCCAACAGCTTCTGGGACTACATGTACGACGTCGCCGCGGGCGTCTCCTACGACATCGACATCGCCCAGGCCGAGGGTTCGCGCATCAAGAACCTCACGTACAACGGCACTTCGGTCACGGACGACCAGGTCTTCGTCGTCGCGGTCAACAACTACCGCGCGAACGGCGGCAGCGGCTACCCGCACATCGCCGCCGCGGAGACCGTCTACAGCGCCACTGACCAGGTCCGCGACCTGATGATCGCCTACGTCACGGTGAAGGGCAGCCTGGACCCGGCGGACTTCGCCTCGGTCAACTGGAAGCTGACGCAGGCCGGTACGGCGGTCTTCTAGGAGTTCCGGCAGTTCGCTTCCTGACAACCGCCCGCTGATTCCTGTGAGTTGCTGTGAATGATCAACTTCACGGCCTCCTCGCACCGGACATTCACTAAGTTCCGTCCATGTCATACCGAAGACAGTTTTCCCCGGCGGCCGTACGAGGCACGGCCGCCGGGCTGACCTGGCGGGTACCGGTCCTGTTCCTGGAGGGCGCGCTCGCCGCGTTCATCGCCGTGGGCCTCTACGGCGACGGATCGAACGGCATGTGCGACTTCTCCACCCAGGACCTCCACCGGCACGTCGCCTACGCGCTGTGGGCTTCGCTGCCCGTGACCTGGGCGCTGCTGTACCAGGGCAACATCTGGCTGCGGTGCGTCAGTTGGACGGCCGTGGTCCTACGGCTGTTCTTCGGCGCCGCGGCCGGGACGCTGATGCTGATCGCCGGGGGGACGAGCCTGTGCTGAAGCCACTGCGCGAGGAACTGGTCGGACTCTGGGCCGAGTCACTCCTCACCGCGACGTCCGCCGCGTGGTGGACCTACCTGGTGTGGGCCCACCGCAACGCTTTGTACGCCGACCCCGCCGCCCTGACCCTGATCCTCACGGTCACGCTGTCACTGCTGCTGACCTGGGCCCTGTGGCTGCGGACCGAAAAACACCGGGGCGCGATCCTGACGTCGGTCGCGCTGCGCGGGGTCGCGGTGCTGACGCTGTCCCTGTGGTTCTTCCAGGACCTGTAACCCAGGTAGGTCAGGCGGTACTTGAGACGAAGGCGGCCCAGGCTTCGCCGGAGACGGTGAGGGTTGGGCCGCCCGGGTTCTTGGAATCGCGGATGTGGACGGTGTGGGGGCAGGCGGCTATCTCGACGCAGTTCCCGCCGCCGCCGTCGCTGTACGAGGACTTGCGCCAGTCGTAGGCGACTTCGAGGCACTGGCCGCCGCTGTCGTTGCTGTAACTCGACTTGAACCACCGCAGGTTGCTGGTCATGCGCGCTCTTCTCCCGCCAACTTCCGGATGAGGCTCAGGGAGTCGTCCGGGCTCAGAGCCTGCGTACGGATCTTCGCATATCGGTGCGAGAGTTGGGCCACCTTGGCGGGATCGCTGATCAGGATGCTCTCGTCCTCGGTCTCCAGGTAGACGACACGGCGGTGCTCCTTCGTCTCCACCATGACCATGTCGCCGCGCGTTCCCGCGTGCCCGCCGCGCAACGCCCTTTCCAGTGGGACCACTTGGACACTGACGTTGTCCCGCTCCGCATCCTCCGCGAGCGAGCGCAGTTGCCCGCGGTGGATGTCCCAACTGGCGAACGGCCGCCTCAACGCCGACTCGTCGAGGATCAGCTCGATCATGGCGGTCGGATCCCGGTCGAAGAGCTTCCGACGGGCAACGCGAGCCTCGACCAGCTCCTCCACTTTGGCGTCGGGGAGTTTGGGGAAGCCGCCGCCGATCAGGGCCCGGGCATAGTCCTTGGTCTGGAAGAGGCCGTCGATCACATACGTCTGATACGACGACAGCGTCACGGCCTCCGCCTCCATCAGCGCGAAGTTCTTGAACTGGGGAGGGTACTTGTCGAGCAGGACATACGTGCGGGCCTCCTCGAAGACCTGCATCCCGCCCCCGATCGTCTCCTCCAGCTTGACGAGCATCTCGTCGCTCGCGGGCTGCGCGCAGGTCTCCATCGCGCTGATCGCTGACCCGGTGTAGCCGGTCATCTTGCCCAACTCCACTTGCGTGAGCCCCTGTTGCTCACGCAGTGCCTTCGCGAGGAGGGCGACGAGACGCGCCACGCCACTCGCCTCCGCCTTGTTCTCCGCCCGCGCCATCGCGGTCACCCCCGAACTCAACCGAACTCAACCGGTCAACAGCACCCCGCACCCGTATCCAACCGTTGCGGACGGTCGACGCAGAGTTATGGAAGACGGTAGCTGTGACTGCCGAGACTGTCCCCATGGATACGCAAAGTGACCTGAAATGGATCCCTGCGACCGGCATCCAACTCCGCAAGGCGGGGGTCCAGTTCGACGCGGTGCGGGTGGATGGCGACGAGGGCAGAGACCTCGCGGACAGGCTCGCGCGCATGACGGGAGGGGCGCCGGGTCCAGTCGTAGAAGAGGCGACGGGCAACAGGGCCGTCTACTTCCTGGTCCCGGTCGGCAGTTCGTCCCACCGCTCCTGGCCACCCGGAGTAACCCGCCTCACCGCCGGCCCGAACCACATGTCGTACATCCCGGTACCGGCTCTCAATGGCCAGACCTGGCCCCTGAGTTGGCGCTACCGCCCGACGACACCGGACCACTTCGTCCACACGTTGCTGCTGCGGACGGCGCTGCAGCCCCAGGAGTGACGAGCTCCCCTCCCCGGACTCCCGGCCGCACGCCCGTGCAGCGCCCGGGCCCTTCACAAGAAACGGAGTGTCGATGACCGTCACACTCGTACGCCCGGAGAAGGTATACCGCCGGTATACTTTGCTCATGGCTGACACCACCATCAAGGTCGACCCCGCTGTCCGGGACCGCCTCCAAGAGCTTGCCCGGGAGCGCGGGATCACCATGCGGGACCTCGTCGCGGAGCTGGCCGGGGCCACGCCCACCAAGGAAGAGCTGCGCAAGCGGTACGAGGAGACCAGGGCGTACGTCGAGGAGCACTTCCTCGGGCGGCCTTACATGGATGAGGACGAGAAGGCCGGCGAGAAGTTGTGGGCCGACCTCGAAGCCGGACGTATCGGGGAGGTCCAGTGACGGGGGAGGAGCGGTACCCGCTGCCTCGCGCGGTCATCTTCGACGACACCGCCGCGCTGGCCCTCGGCGCGGGCAACATCATGGCCTCTCGACTCGTCGTCGAGGCCGAGAAGGATCCCGCCCTGCGCGTCTACATCCCGGCGCTCAGTCTCGCCGTCGCCGAGCGTGAGCGGGCCGGGGTCGCCGAACACGTCGGAGCGTTGCCGTCCGTGGCCATCGAGGGGCTTGACTTCGCGGCGGCTGCCGCTGTGGGCAAGCGGCTGCGGGTCGCCGGTGACGCCGACGGCAACGGTGGGGGCGAAGGCGACAAGAGTGAGGCCGACTGGAGCGGCGCCCATGTGCTGCACCTCGCCCTGCCCACCGTCGAGTGGCCGCGAGGGCGACCCGTCCTGACCAGGACGCCCACCCGGTATCGCGGTACCGGCATCCGCACGATCCGGATCGTCGAGCAGGGCTGACCACAAAGGGGGTGCCCTCATCGGGACGCCCCCTTTGTCCAGGCATATCCTGAATGTGTCCACCCCGCGCACGCCGACCAGGAGAAGGTGACTGCGATGCGCATGATGCTGAAAGCGTCCATGGACACGGAGAAGGGGAACGAGGCCATCCGGAACGGGACTCTCGGGAAGCTGATGCAGGAGACCCTGGAGCAGATCAAGCCCGAGGCCGCCTACTTCACCGCCGAGGGCGGCAAGCGCACCGCGTTCCTGTTCTTCGACCTCGCGGACCCCTCCGACATCCCGTCGATCAGTGAGCCGCTCTTCCTCAACCTGGGTGCCGAGCTGACCTACACCCCGGTGATGAACGCGGAGGACGTCACGAGTGGTCTCACCAAGGTCCGTTAGGTCCTGACACAGGTCCTCATTCCTGCGGCGTTCCCTGGATCTTGGCGAGGGTCAGGACGCCGCCGCCGATGCCCCAGCCCGCGTCGGCGACTTCCTCCACCAGGACGAGCGTGGTGGCGCGGGCGCCGTCGCCGAAGATCTCGGCGTACAGGTCCGTGGTGCGCGTGATGATCTGCTCCTTCTGCTCGGCGGTGAGGGCGCCGACGGGGACCTTGAAGTTCGCGAAAGGCATGGTGTTCTCATTCCTCGTGCTGGTGGGGCCTGCGGGTATGAGGCAACCCTGCGTCCCCGGCGCCCGCCTCGCCAGGGCTGAGCCCACCCAGGGGTTGTCATCCCCTGGCTCGGACGCCGTGGAGAGGCGACGATGAGACGGTGAACCTTCCCGAGCTTGCCGCGTTCCTCAAGTCCCGGCGTGACCGGGTCCGGCCGGCCGACGCCGGGCTGCCCGTCGGGCCCCGGCGCCGGGTGCCCGGACTGCGGCGCGAGGAGGTCGCGCAGCTGGCGGGGCTGTCCGCCGACTACTACACCGAGCTGGAGCGGGGGCGTGGCGCCCAGCCCTCGGCCCAGACCCTGGCTGCCCTCGCCCGCGCGCTGCGGCTCGGTGGCGACCAGCGCGATCACCTGTTCCACCTTGCCGACCGGCCGCTGCCCGAGTCGGCGCGGGGTACGGGCGCGCGGCACGTACAGCCCGCCCTGCTGGGGCTGCTGGACCGGCTGGCCACCACCCCGGCCCAGGTCATCACCGACCTGCACGAGACCCTCGTACAGAATGAGCTGGCCGCTGCGCTCCTCGGGCGGGCGCCGGAACCGCGCGGGCCCGTCACCGGGTTCGCGTACCGGTGGTTCACCGATCCGGACTCCCGCGCGGTCTACCCGGCCGAGGATCATCCGCATCACTCACGGGTCTTCGTCGCCGATCTCCAGGCCGTCGCCGCCCGCCGGAGCCGTGACAGCGAGGTCGCCGGGATGACGGCCGCGCTGCGGCAGCGCAGCGCGGAGTTCGCAGCCCTCTGGGACACCCATGACGTCGGTCTGCGCCGCACCGATCACAAGCGCATCGTGCACCCCGCGCTGGGCGTCATCGAGCTGGACTGCCACAGCCTCTTCAGCGAGGACGGCCGTCAGCGCCTCCTGTGGTTCACGGCCCCGCCCGGCACCGAGGGCGCCGCCCAGCTCGAACTGCTCGGCGTCATCGGTACACAGGACATGGCGGCGGCGGCCGAGGACAGCTCCCGCACCGCCGACCGGAACCGCTAGCTGAACACGATCATCGAGCCCTGCGCGAGGCTGCGGGTCGCCGCCGCGTGCAGGCCCAGCCAGACGTGGCGCTCACGCGCGAACGGGCTGGGGTCGTACGGCGCTGCTACGGCCGGTTCCTCCAACTCCGTGGGAGCTGGGGGAGCTTGGGGTGCCGCCGGTGGGTTCGCCGGGTCGATGCCGATCGTCGGGGCCACGAACTCCAGCTCGCGCAGGAGGGTTTGGGACGAGCCCAACGGGCCGCCGCCGGCGAGGAGTTCGTCGTTCGCGAGGGGGTGCGGGAAGTCGACCGGGACGTAGGCGCCCGCGTGGTCGTAGTGCCAGACCAGGTGGGACTGCTGGGCCGTCGTCTCGAACATCTCCAGGAGTTGTTCGTAGTCACCGCCCAGTTCGTCCACCGGCGTCACCGGGAGACCGCAGACCTGGAGGAGGTAGGCCCGGCGCAGGAAGTGCAGCGCGTCGTAGTCGAAGCCCGCGACCGGGGCGACCTCGCCGGACAGGCCCGGCATGTACTGGTACACCGGCACCGGAGGCAGTCCTGCCTCGGCCAACAGGGAGTTGTAGAGCGCGAGTTCCTCGGCGAACGGATTGTCGGGGGTGTGGCACAACACGTCGACGAGCGGGACCAGCCACAGGTCACAGGCCAAAAGGGGCTCCTCGGTTACTCGCTGCGCAGCGTGGTGTTCGCATGGTGGTCAGGCAAGAGTAGGGGGAAGAGTAGTCGGTGCGGCCCGGGTCAGCTCCCCTCGTGCAGGTCCCATACCCACACGCCGTCCACCCACTTACCGGGTCGGCCCACCAGCTTTTCCACAGCGGTGCGGAGCTTGTCGTCGTTGGGCTGCGGAGCGACCACCAGGGCGCCCGCGTGCCAGAACGCGAAGTCGGTCCTGGCCTGCGCCTGCCAGTTCTTGCCGATGGTGGGGATGACGCCGGTGTAGCGCACGTCACGCAGCATGTTGGAGGTGAAGCGGGGCGAGGCGCCGTAGATGCCGATGCGGTCGTCGCCGTAGGGGCCGTTGAAGTAGCCGCCCGGCATCTTGAAGCCGAGGCCGGAGGCTGTTTGCCAGTGCAGGGGTTCCGCGGCGCCGGGGTCGGCGAGCGGGACCGGGACGATCGATTCGCCGGCGCGGACGTACGACTTGTAGGTGCCGTCCGTGAAGAAGGCCGGTACCGCCGCTCGGTCGACTGCCTTCAGGGGCGCGGGGATGATCGGGATCAGGGCCATGCACACGGCCAGCAGGCCCACGTACTGCGTGCCGAGCTGGCGCGTCGCCGCCAGCTTCTCCACCGCGATCGCCAGCAGCATGCCCAGCGCCGGTGCGCAGATCATCGCCACCCGGCCCTCGATCACCGACTCGAAGAGCGGCTTGTGGGCGAGCAGGGCCCACGGGCCCGGGTAGATCGTGTCCGTGAGCGGGATGCGGATCTTGGGGCCCATCGACAGGATCGCCGCCGCGATCGCCGTGAACGCCAGCGCCTTGACGAGGGCGTGCTCCCACAGGCGTACGACGATGGCGAGGGCGAGGAGGACGAGCGGCCAGCCGTAGAAGGCGTTCTGCTCGGTGGGGTTGAGGGAGAGGGAGTTGGCGCGGACCTCGTTGCCCGCGATCAGGGAGCGTTCGGCGAAGGAGAGCAGGGCGAGTGGGCTGTTGCCCGCGTTGTCGCCGTGCAGGACGCTCTTGTAGCTCTGTGGCCCTACGAACTGATACCAGAGGGGGATCAGGATGATCGGTGCGCAGACCGCCGCCGCGATGCCCAGGCCCTTGATGAGCGGGCGCCAGGATGCCCGGACGACCTCCCTGTTGAGGACTCCGTAGGACGCGGCGAAGAGGACCATGCCGATCGACGCCAGGAGCAGGGGCTCCTCGCCGAGGAAGATCTGGTAGGCCGCCATCACGCCGAGGACGATGCCGTCGCGGAGCACTCGCGTGCCCGCGCACAGGCGCAGGGCGCGGTCGATGATCAGCGGGATCATGAAGAGGATGACGAAGTTCGGGTGCGCGTTGGCGTGGCTGACCATCGGCGGGGCGAAGGCCGCGAGTGAGGCGCCGACGAAGGCCGCGGCCCGTTGCCGTACGACGCGCTTCACGATCAGCCAGTACCAGGCGGCGGCCGTGGCCGCGAGGCCGAGCGCCATGCAGACGCTGAGCGAGACCGCGGGGCCGGCCAGCAGGGTCAGGGGCGCGAAGGGGACCGACAGGCCCAGCATGACCGTGTTGGCCATGAGGTTCACGCCGTCGGGGAAGCCCTGGAGGTTGGAGAAGAACGGGTTGTGGAAGTGGGCCACGTTGTCGGCCGTGACCGCGAAGAACCACTCCCACTGGTTCTGGTCCTGGAGGGAGTCCTCCAGGTAGCGGTGGTTCGGGTCGAAGAGGCGGCCCGAGTAGAGGGCGACCGACATGAGGAGGAAGAGGACGGTGACCAGGATGTCGACCGGGCGCAGGGAGCGGGCGCGGAGGCGGCCGAGTTCGGTGAGGACCTTGGCGTAGTCGAGGGGTCGTACCTTCGAGCCGGACTGGTGGGCCCAGCGCACCGGGACCTCGGCGACCTCCCAGTCCGCGCGGCGGAAGTGCTGGAGGACCTCTACGTCGATGCCCCAACCGTTGATACGGGAGGCGGCGAAGGCCTCGCGGGCGCGGTCGCCCTCGAAGAGCTTGAAGCCGCACTGGGTGTCGCGTATGCCGGGCACCGCGGCCTGGCGTATGAGCAGGTTGCCCGCGCGGCCCAGGAGTTCACGTATCGGATGCTGATGGCTCTCTATCGTCGCGCCCGGCGCGGCACGGGAGCCGATCGCCGCCGCACGGCCCTCGCTCAGCTCCTTGTCGAGCTTCTCCAACTCCTCGATGGGCGCGGCCAGATCGGCGTCGGTGACCAGCACCCGGCGCCCGCGCGAGGCGGCGACGCCGAGGCGCAGGGCGTGGCCCTTGCCGCGGTTGCGGGGGCTGGTGACCAACTGCACGCGCGGATCGGCGCGGGAGGTGACGACCTCGCGGGTCCCGTCGTCGGAGCCGTCGTCGGCGACGATGATCTCCCAGTCGCCGAAGCGGCCCTCGTCGTCGCCCAGGTATGTGGTGATCGCGTCGAGCGTCGGCCCGAGCCGCCGCTCCTCGTTGTAGGCGGGCACGACGACACTGAGGTCCACGACGACGGCACTGGGGTCCACGGAGGAACTGGTGGGGTCCACGGAGGCACTGTCCACGGCCGGAGCGGCCCTTTCCGGTCCGGTCACCGGGCGGCCAGCCGCTCGATGAGGTCGAGGGAGTGCGTGTTGTACGCGGTGACGATCGAGCGCGCGCCCGGGGTGTCGCGGCGTGCCAGGGCGTCGACCAGCTCGGTGTGCTCGGACCACAGCCGGCCGCGCAGATCGGTCACCCGGCGCAGATGCTGCACCGTGCACACCCAGGACTGGACGCGCAGCCGGTGCAGGAAGTCGCCGAGGTAGGGGTTGCCGAACATGGTGCTCAACTCGCGCCAGTAGCGCAGGTCGTAGCCGATCAGCACGCTGAGGTCACCGGCGTCGGCGGCGCGCTGCGCCTCCTCGCCGCGGCGGCGGACACCGGCGAGCGCGGCGACCGTACGGGGGTCGTCGGTGCGGTCGAAGACGGGGTGGCCCTCGATCAGGGCCAGGAACATGCCCTCGGTGACCAGGGCACGGGCCTCGATCATCCCGCGGTGGTCGGCCACCGAGTACTCGTGGACGCGGAAGCCGCGGTGCTGGTCGGCTTCCAGGAGGCCCTGCGCGGAGAGATCGACGAGTGCTTCCCTGACCGGGGTGGCGGAGACGCCGTACTGCTCGGCGATCTCCTTCACCGTGAACTCCTGGCCGGGTTGGAGCCGGCCGGCCAGGACCTCGTCGCGAAGCGCGTCGGCGATCTGCTGCCGCAGGGTGCTGCGGGTCACGGCGCCGCTGCCGCTGCTTCCTCCGGGCATCGTCGGAGCGTCTCCCTCATCGCGTTCGATGGCGTACTCGTATATGTCTACGAGCACGCCACCTTACGCGTTCGGGTTCCCGCCCTGCCCGAATACGGGCACCAGTTGAACGGACCCGCCCATTCCGGGCGTTAAGAGGTGTATTCGGTGGCGTTTTCGGTGGCGTATTACGCGGTGAATTCGTCCGCCACCGAGAGCGCCGCGTCCAGGGCGGCGAGCCCCTCCTTCAGTTCGGCCTCGGTCACGTTGAGCGGCGGCACGACATGCGTGCGGTTCATGTTGATGAACGGCCACAGCCCCTGCTGCTTGGCGGCGCCCCCGAAGGCGGCCATCGCCGCGTTCGCCTCACCGGCCGCGTTGTACGGCACCAGCGGCTCGCGCGTCTCCCGGTCCTTCACCAGCTCCAGCGCCCAGAACATCCCGACGCCCCGCACCTCGCCGACGCTCGGGTGCCGCTCGGCCAGCGCCCGCAGCGCGGGCTCGACGACCGTCGTCCCAAGGGTCTTCGCGTTCTCTACGACCCCCTCCTCGGCCATCACATTGATCGTCGCGACGGCCGCGGCACAGGCCAGCGGGTGCCCGGAGTACGTCAGTCCGCCCGGGTAGGGCCGCTTGCCGAAGGTGTCCGCGATCGCGCCGGAGATGGCGACCCCGCCGAGCGGCACATAGCCGGAGTTGACGCCCTTCGCGAAGGTCATCAGGTCCGGTACGACGTCGAACAGATCGGCCGCGAACCACTCACCGGTCCGCCCGAACCCGGCCATCACCTCGTCCAGGATGAAGACGATCCCGTACTTGTCGCAGATCTCCCGGACCCCGGCGAGATAACCGGGCGGCGGCACCATGATCCCGGCGGTCCCCGGAACGGTCTCCAGGACGATCGCGGCGATGGTCGCCGGCCCCTCGAAGGAGATCGTCGTCTCCAGGTGCTCCAGCGCGCGCTCGCACTCCTGCGCCTCGGTCTCGGCGTAGAAACGGGACCGGTAGAGGAAGGGCGCCCAGAAGTGCACGACCCCGGCGGCGGCACCGTCACTGGCCCAACGCCTCGGGTCACCGGTGAGGTTGATCGCCTGCTGCGTACCGCCGTGGTACGAGCGGTACGCCGACATCACCTTCGGCCGCCCGGTGTGCAGCCGGGCCATGCGCGTCGCGTGCTCGATCGCGTCCGCGCCGCCGTTGGTGAAGAAGATCTTGTCCAGGTCGCCGGGGGTGCGCTCGGCGATAAGCCGGGCCGCCTCCGAGCGGGCCTCGATCGCGAAGGCGGGCGCGAAGGTCGTCATCGTCGCGGCCTGCTCCTGGATCGCGGCGACGACCTTCGGGTGCTGGTAGCCGATGTTCGTGTAGACGAGCCCGCTGGTGAAGTCCAGGTAGCGCTTGCCGTCGTAGTCCCAGAAGTACGACCCCTCCGCGCCGGCCACGGCGAGCGGGTCGATGAGCTCCTGCGCGGACCAGGAGTGGAACACATGCGCGCGGTCCGCGGCCTTCACGGCGGCGCCGGCCTGGGGGTTGGGCTGAGGGGTCATGCGGGTGAGCGTAAATGTCCGCGATGCGGAAACGGAATCGGCGTCCTGTCTGTGGTCGGGGGGTTTCCGCGACAGGTTGTCGGGGGCGGGGGCGGGATCCGGTGTGGGGCGGGGCCGGGATCCGGTGCGGGGCGGGGCCGGGCTTCCGTCGGCCGGGCCGCTCTCCCGTTACGGAACCGTAGACACCGCCCCGGCCAATCCCGCCCTGTCCCCGCACTATTCTCGGTCTGTCGTGGAGCACGGGGGTGCGACCGGGGCGTGACCGGGGAATTCAGGGGAGGCGGCGCGGTCGTGGAGAAACTGGGGGCGGGCGATCCGCAGCGGATCGGGGCGTACCGGCTGTTGGCCCGGCTGGGCGCCGGTGGCATGGGGCACGTGTATCTGGCCCGCTCCGACCGGGGGCGCACGGTCGCCGTGAAGCTGGTGCGGGAGGACCTCGCCGCGCAGGAGGAGTTCCGGGCGCGGTTCCGGCAGGAGGTGCGGGCCGCGCGCCGGGTCGGGGGCCACTGGACGGCGCCCGTGCTGGACGCGGACACCGAGGCCGAGGTGCCGTGGGTGGCCACCGGGTACGTCGCCGGGCCGAGTCTGCAACAGGTCGTCGGGCGCGATCACGGGGCGCTGCCCGAGCGCTCGGTACGGATCCTCGCGGCCGGTCTCGCGCACGCGCTGCAGGACATCCACGCCGCCGGCATCGTCCACCGCGACCTCAAGCCGTCCAACGTGCTGGTGACCATCGACGGTCCCCGTGTCATCGACTTCGGCATAGCGCGGGCCCTGGAGACCCAGGCCGGGGACGGGCTCACCCGGACCGGTTCGCTGGTCGGCTCGCCCGGTTTCATGGCGCCGGAACAGGTGCGGGGCGACCACGTCACCCCGGCGAGCGACGTCTTCTGCCTCGGCTCCGTCCTCGCCTACGCCGCGACCGGCACCCTTCCCTTCGGCAACTCCAGTAGCGGCGTCCACGCCCTGATGTTCCGCATCGCCCAGGAGGAACCCGATCTGTCGGGCGTCCCCGAGGGCATCGCCGACCTCGTCCGCGACTGCCTCCGCAAGGACCCGGCCACCCGCCCCACCCTCCACCGCATCCTCGACCGTACGGGCGCGGAGGACACCGTCTCCGGCGGCCGCTCCCGCGACCCGTGGCTGCCGGGCACGCTGGTCGCCCAACTCGGCCGCCACGCCGTGCAGTTGCTGGACACGGAGGACCCGGAGACGGCGGAGCTGCCGAGGATCGACCCGGGGAGCGCGGAGCCCGAGCGGGCGGATGTGGAGCGCGTGGAGCTTGAGCGGGCGGAAGCGGAACGGGCTGAGCTTGAGCGGGCGGAAGCGGAACGGGCTGAGCTTGAGCGGGCGGAAGCGGAACGGGCTGAGCTTGAGCGGGCGGAAGCGGAACGGGTGGAGTTGGAGAAGGCCGCGCCTGGTTCGGCTACCGCTGCTGCTCCCGCCGCCGCTGCTGCCTCCGCCCCTGTTCCCCCTCTCCCTCCCACTCCGCCTCCCGCCCCTGTTTCCGCCCCCACTCCCACCGCCGTGGAGGAGAAGCCGGACCTCCTCCACATCCCGCCCGCCACCGTCTCCGAGGCCTCCCCGGAGCACGCCCCGGCCTCCGACGACTCCTCCCCGGTGCCGCCCGCGCCGACGCCCGACGACCGCTTCCCGGCGGAGGTCGAGGTGCCGGCCGGAGCGCCCCGTACCCCGACCCCGCAGCCCCCGCACCCGGCCTACGGCTACCCGCAACAACACCCCCAGCCCTCCACCGCCTACGGCCCCCCGCCACCACCGCCCGACACCTATCCCCAGCCCCCGGCCCGCCAACTCGTCGGCTGGGGCGGGCAGGTGCCGTACAACCCCTACCCCCACAACGGCGGCCTCGGCGCCACCCCGCCCTACGGCCCGGGGCCGGTCGGGGCGGCCCCGCTGTACGGGGAACCCCAACCGCCGCGCCGGAACGGCAGGTCGACCGCGCTGCTCGTCGTGGTCGCGCTCGTCGTCGCGCTGGGGGCGGGCGGTTCGGTGTACGCGCTGATGAAGAGCGGCGGCGACGGCAGCCGTACGGCGGCCGGTCCGGGCGGTCACGCCAGCAGCGCCGCGCCCACGACCCCGGGGCCGACCGCGACGAGTGGGAAACCGTCGGCGTCCGCCTCGCCCTCGGCCACACCGACCGGCAAGGGTGCCGTGCCCAGCGGATACCTCGGCACCTGGAGCGCGTCCATCGACAACGACACGGGCCACAACACCCGCCAACTCACCATCCGGCAGGGGAAGGTGGGGGATCCCGTGCTCACCCTGGTGGCGGACGGCCCGAACTACCACTGCGAGTTCAGCGCCGACCTGACCCAAGAGCCGGGGGGCGAGAGCCCGTTGGCGATCGGCGCCTCCACCGTCACCGCCGGGAAGCCGCTGTCGTCCTGCAACCCGGGCTCCGCCACCGAGATCACCCTGCTGTCGGACACCACGCTGGAGCGCGTGAGCACCAGCAACGGGGAGAAGCTGACGTACACGAAGGCGGGCTGAACACCGGGCTGAATGTCGAGCTGAGCGTCGGGCTGGAGTTCACCTCACCGGGGCTCGGGTGGCCGCTGCCTCGGCATGTTCGGTCGGCTGCCGCCCCCCGGCCCACCCGGCCCTGGCGGCTGCGGGAACCTGCCCTGCACGACGGTCCCCTCCTGCCGGCTGCCGGGGACCGCCGCCGACTGGATGCCCAGTGGCCCCGACCCGGTCCGGAACTCCACCATCCAGTCGGCCGTCTCCACCCGGACCAGTTCCGTCACGTCCTCCGAGAAGCGCCGCAGCACCCCCAGACACCGGTCCGCGGCCTCGCTCGCCGTGCCCTCCGCGGGGCCCAGGAACTCCCGGACGCCCTCCGACGCCCAGTCGAACTGGAGTGCCTGAAGACGCCGCTGCACGGCCTGCGCCGTAGCGACATCCCGCATCCAGCCGGACGTCATCCCGAAGAACCGGTCCCCGGCCACGCACGCCACCCCCAGCAGCAGCGCCAGATAGCCCCAGGAGGCCAGCCCGCCCGCCACCCCCGCCAGGTCCAGCAGAGGCAGCGCGACCCCCGTCACCGCGCCCAGCGCCGCGCCCGCGCGCAGCACCCGCGCCCCGCGCCGCTTCCACACCCGCTCGGTGAGATACCGGGCCGCCGTCTCCAGCGCCCCGCGCTCGACCCACCGGTAGAGCTCGTCCAGCCGGGCCGTCGGCTCGCCCCAGTCCCCGAGCGGAAACGTCCGCCCGGCCAGATCGCCACCTTCGGGCTGAATCTCCGGCTGACCCACCCGGCACTCCCTTACGTCGTGTGACACCTGATGCTGATGTGCCGGACCCTTCCTACCGCGCCCCTTCCTACCGCCCAATGGGTGGCGAAGGATCTGGTTTCACCTCTTTTCCGCCCGGAAGTGGGTCTTGATCAGGTATAGGACACGATGAAGACTCACTCGAAAGAGTGCCGAAGCGATGACTGCCCGGACCACGTAGGCTCGTGCCGAGCGGGCGGAACCGCGCCTGTACAGCCGTACGAAACCAGGAGCTGATCGTGATTCCCGGTGGTGGCCAGCCCAATATGCAGCAGTTGCTGCAGCAGGCCCAGAAGATGCAGCAGGACCTGGCGGCCGCGCAGGAGGAGCTGGCGCGGACCGAGGTCGACGGACAGGCGGGCGGTGGGCTGGTCAAGGCCACCGTCACCGGCTCCGGCGAGCTGCGCGCGCTGAAGATCGACCCGAAGGCGGTCGACCCCGACGACACCGAAACCCTCGCGGACCTCATCGTCGCGGCCGTCCAGGCGGCCAACGAGAACGCGCAGACCCTCCAGCAGCAGAAGCTCGGCCCGCTCGCGCAGGGACTGGGCGGCGGCAGCGGTATCCCGGGTCTGCCTTTCTAAGACAGGCCGCAGCCAACTACGGTACGTACGTGTCACGCGTACCGCATGACTCCACGGAAGGGCAGGCAGTCCGTTGTACGAAGGCGTGGTCCAGGACCTCATCGACGAGTTGGGGCGACTCCCCGGCGTCGGTCCCAAGAGCGCGCAGCGGATCGCCTTCCACATCCTGCAGGCGGAGCCGACGGACGTACGACGGCTCGCGCAGTGCCTGATGGAGGTCAAGGCGAAGGTCCGCTTCTGCGCGACCTGCGGAAACGTCGCGCAGGAAGAGCTGTGCGGCATCTGCCGCGACCCGCGCCGCGACCTCACGGTGATCTGCGTGGTCGAGGAGCCGAAGGACGTCGTAGCGGTTGAGCGCACCCGCGAGTTCCGGGGCAAGTACCACGTCCTGGGCGGCGCGATCAGCCCGATCGAAGGCGTCGGACCCGACGACCTGCGTATACGAGAACTTCTCGCGCGGTTGGCCGACGGTACGGTCACGGAACTGATCCTTGCCACGGACCCCAATCTGGAAGGCGAGGCCACGGCCACGTACCTCGCCCGCATGATCAAGCCCATGGGCCTCAAGGTCACCCGCCTGGCCAGCGGCCTCCCGGTGGGCGGCGACCTGGAATACGCGGACGAGGTGACCCTCGGCCGCGCCTTCGAGGGGAGACGACTCCTAGATGTCTGACGCCACGCTGCATGCCACCGATCCGGACCCGGACGACTTCGCGGTCCAGATCGCGGACCAGGTCGAGAGCTTCCTGGTGGCCGTGTTCGAGGTCGCGAAGGGCGAGGACCCCGACTCGGCGGTCCCCTTCCTCCTCCTTGAGGTGTCCCAACTCCTCCTGGCGGGCGGCCGGTTGGGCGCGCACGAGGACATCCTCCCGGACGAGCGCTACGAGCCCGACCTGGGCCCGGAGCCGGACGTGGACGAGATCCGCGAGCGCTTCGCGGTGATGCTGGAGCCGATCGACGTGTACTCGGAGGTCTTCGACCCCTACGAGCCGCGCAAGGCCCCGGTACCGGCCCGTATCTCCGACGACCTCGCGGACGTCATCACCGACCTCCGCCACGGCCTGGCCCACTACCGCGCCGGCCGCACCACGGAGGCCATGTGGTGGTGGCAGTTCTCCTACTTCTCCAACTGGGGCTCCACCGCCTCGGCCACCCTCCGCGCCCTCCAGTCCCTGGTAGCCCACGTCCGCCTCAACCAGCCCCTCCCGGAACTGGACGGCCTGGACACGGACCAGAGCGTCATGGGCGACGAGACGCTGGAGTTCGAGGCGGGGGCGGTGATGGCGGAGGAGATCGGGGAGCCGCTGGGGATCAGGCCGGTGAAGTAGTCAATCAGCGGTCTTTTCACGCAGGTTGTGGGGTGCGGCGGGTACGCTGCGCCCCACATTGCGTGTACGGGGACGAGGGGGACGCCGCGTACTGGGCGAGGACCACCCGACGACACTGACCGTCCACGCGAATCTCTCCTCCGCGCGCGCCCAACACCCCTGACCTACGCCCCCACCAACGCCAGCACCGCCCCCAACCGCCCCGCCTCCACAAACGGCGCCGTAACCGTAGGCTCGCTGTACCACCGCAACGGCCACGTGTTCCCGTAGAGCGCCGGAATCCCGATGTACGTGACGGTACGAGCGCCCCGGCCGCCGAACTGCTGCACACCCAAAGGCCAGTTGTGCCGGCGCACTTCCCCGGGCGCCAGCAGGAAGTACATCCACCGGAACCCGGCGGCCTCGCAGACGACGGGCCCCGCATCCCCGTCGGCGGCCTCGATGAGACGCGTGGCGACCTGTTCTCCCCGTACCCCTTCGATGCGTACGGCGTCGAAGTGGACGCCGGTGAGCCGGAGTTGGTGGCCGGACGCGGGGATCCAGTCCGGTAGGTGAATTGAGTCCGTCATGGTCACACGGTGCCCCTCGCGAAGCTACGCTCGGTAGTGACTGAGGTGATACACGCTGGGGTGTATCGGTCGGAGGTGGGTTCTGTGTCGGGTCAGTCCAACGCCAACTCCCTGCCGCCGCCTGCGGCCTGGCGGTACAGCGGCAACCAGCTGAAGCGGTGGCGCACCAAGGCCAACGTGAGCCGCGAGGAGCTGGCCGCCGCCTCCAACTACTCGCCGGACACCATCAAGTCGATGGAGCAGGGCGTACGGATGCCGACGCCGCGTGTGCTCGACGTGGCCGATGGGATGTGCCGGGCCGATGGGCTGTTGAGCGCGGCCAAGGACTACTTGCAGAGGGAGAAGTTCCCGGCGCGGGCACAGGACTTCATGGAGCGGGAGAAGGAGGCGATCAGCCACTGGTCCTACGAAGCGATCCTGATCCCGGGGCTGTTGCAGACGGAGGGATATGCACGGGCCTTGATCGGCGGACGCTATCCACCTGTGGCTCAGGAGTTGGTGGAGGAGCGGGTGGCGGCTCGCCTGGAGCGTCAGTTCCTGCTCACGCGCACGCCTCCGGCGGTCTTCGTGTTCCTGATCTATGAGGCGGCGCTGCGAGCCTCGCTGGTGGACGGGGAACAACTGGGGCACATCCTGGACATGGCGCGGCTCGGCAACGTTTTGGTCCAGGTGCTGCCCTTCGAGCGGTTCGTCTCCACCGCGCTCGTTGGTTCGATGGTGCTGCTGGAGACCCACGACCATGAGCGGCACGCCTATTCGACGGGCCAGGCGATGAGCCAACTCACCACAGACCCCGCGGTGGTGAGTTTGCACCTGGAGCGCCTTAGCCTGATTCGAACGATGGCTCTCAGCCCCGCTGAGACGACCCAGTTCATTGAACGGATGGCGGCACAGAGGTGACAGAGCAACCCGTGTGGTTCAAGTCCAGCTACAGCGACGACGAGGGCGACAACTGCGTCGAGGTCGCCCTCCCCGCACCGCAGTTGACCGTCCACATACGCGACTCCAAGAACTCGGCGGGACCCGAACTCGCCCTCCCCGCCCCCGCCTGGACGGCGTTCCTCTCCGGAGTTTCCGCAGCTCACCCCGGAGCTTGAGCCCCGGGCTTCGAGCTCTTTTCTTGGGTTCTGGGCTGGTTGAAAAACAACCCAACCAACCAAGCCAGTACGTGAGTTGAGGGGGGTTTAACCCGAACGGGTGACATCCCGTGATCAGCTTGCGCTGCAACGTAAAGTCACTCTAGGTTCACGGCAAACAGCAAATAGTTCGGCCCCGGTCGGTGTTGGTAGCACCGGCTCCGGGGCCTGGACCTACGAATCGAAGAGGACTCGATCGTGGCTTACGCCCACCCTAGCCCTGCCCTGCCGTCCCCGTCGCACCCCATGGCCAAAACGGGCTACGGAAAACGCGCCACGGGTGACGAAGAACCGTACGCCGACCCGGACTTCGCACACCTGCTCCCGCGAGACGCCGAGATCGCCGTCTTCATCGACCACCTCGACGACGGTCACGCCATGGGCCACAAGGTGATCGCGGCCGAGCACCCCCGCTACGGCCAGCAGGCCTGCCGTACGTCTCTCAAGAGCCTCACCGAGGCCGGCCACCTGCGCTGGATCAAGGAACACATCACCGTCGAGGACAACTCGATGCGGTGGGTGACGCGGACGTACTGGTCGCGTACGCCCAGGTCGGCGCAGTGGTGGGCCGAGTTCGCGCGTGAGCGCCACGGCAGGGACGTAACGCATGACTACCAGCCGGGCCTGGCAAGGACGGAAGACCCGACCCCGACCCCGACCCCTGCGCCGGAGAGCGCGAGCGCGAGCGGGAGTGACGGGACGCCGGAGACGGACCCGACCCCCGAGCCCAGCGCCGCGTACCGCGCACTCGCCCAACTCCGCGCCACAGACCCCCGCATGTCGCTCTCCGAAGCCGAGTGCCGAGCCCTCGAACCCCTCGCCGCCGAGTGGCTGGCACGAGGCGCCACCCCGGCCGGCATGGCCCGCGCGCTGACCGACGGACTGCCACCCATCCTCACTAACCCGGGCGGACTCGCCCGCAGGCGACTGGAGACCAAGATGCCCCCGAAGAAGAACGACGCCGCCGAGACCCGCCCCCTCCGCGCCCGTGTGACCCGCGTGCTCATGGCCTGCGCCACCTGCGACGCCGACGAGCGGACGGCGAAGATCATCAACGGCGTGTGCGAGGAATGCCGCGCGGAGCCGGAGATGAGCGAGGAGGAGATCAAGAAGGGCTTCGAGGAGATCGCCTACCTGGGAACCACGACGGCCCGCTTCCTGAAGCAGAAGCTGGAACGCCGTACGGGCGGGCCCGTGCCCGACACGTTCCGCCCCGTGCCGATCGAGGACCGCGTCCACTACCACTACCGCGACAACCGCGACCGCATCGCGAACGGCCTCCCGCCGAGGCGGTGGAAGCCGTGACGGTCGAGAAGCGGCACGGAGGAGAGGGCGGCGCCATGACCCCCAGGACCGAGCAGCAGCCCCAGATGTCCGTCGTGGAATTCGAGCAGCTGGAACGCCATGCCCCCGAGACCGTGCGGCTGGAGTTCATCAAGGGGAAGGTCCAGGTCAAGCCCGTGCCGGACGGCAACCACACGGAGATCTACATGTGGCTACTGGAGCGGTGCATGCAACTGCGTCCCGACCTCCGGCTCTATCCGGAGCGGGGCCTCAAGACCGAGGCCTACCGCAAGGGACGCGCTCGCGCGGGCGCGATCCTGATGCCAAAGGGCGGCCTCAAGGGGCATGGGGAGTGGTCCGAGGCCGGGGGAGTACTGATGGCGGTGGAGGTCACGTCGTACGACTCCGGCACGAATCAGCGCGACCGGGTTGAGAAGCCCGACGGGTACGCGGCCGCGGGCATCCCCGTCTACCTCCTCATCGACCGTGACGACTGCTCGGTCGTCGTGTTCAACCAGCCGGAGGACGGCCGTTACCGACACGAGGAGAAGCTCCCCTTCGGCGCGACCATCAAGATCCCGGACCCCGTGAACATCACCCTGGACACCGAGCCCCTGAAAGAGCTCGTGGACTGAACGCCCATGGAGTGGGGGAGCCGAGGGTCACAGCCTCCAAGCCCCCAGACCCCCTTCCCCAAAGCGCTCTGCCCATCCGCCGCCCGTCACGGCTCGGCATCCTCTCCCGCTATGGGGGGCGCGATCCACTCGCGGGACGTCATCATGGGAGACATGAGTCCAAAGGCGTTGCTGTGGACCGGAGTCGGTCTGTGCGTGGCGGGCGCTGTCACGCTGGTCGTGGTGGCTGTCGTGGATGTCGGCAAGGCCGATCAGACGGCGAGCGTGATCGGCGGGATCGTGGGGCTCGCCGGCCTCGCGCTCGCGCTATACGCGCAGTTCGGGACCGCGCCCGCCGCCGCGGCGCAGGGAGTGGCCGCGGCCGGGGAGCGGTCGATTGCGGCGGGCGGCAACATCGGCTCCGCGTCGACGGGAGACGCGGCGACGCCCGCACCGGCCCCGTCGCCCGCCCCGCCTGCATCGCCCGCCCCGGGCACGCCGCGCCCCGGTGGCGTGCAGGCTTCCGGCGACCGCTCCATCGCCGCGGGCGGCGACATCGGCTCGGCCTCCACGGGCGATGCCTGAGCGCCCCCCGTACGGGTCCGCGGAGGCCTCGGGGGACCGTTCCATCGCCGCGGTGCAGTCCATCCGGCAGGCGCTCAGCGGGGACGGCGCGGTGGCGATGTACGCCGAGACGTCGCTCACGCTGCCCGCGGAGGCGTACCAATTCCCCGCGGTTGTACCGAAGTTGGTCAACCTGCCAGAGAAAACAGGGTCGTTCGTTGGCCGGGAACGCGAACTCGCGCTTCTGGAGGCGGCATTCGGTGACCCGGGCGGCGTGGTCGTCCATGCCGTGCACGGCCTCGGCGGCATCGGCAAGTCGACGCTGGCGGCTCACTGGGCGGCGGGCCGGGTGGGCGACTTCAACCCGGTCTGGTGGATCAGCGCGGAATCCCCGGCCGACGTGGACGCCGGGATCGCGGCACTCGGGCGCGCCCTTCTGCCCGCCTTGGTCGGCGTCCTCCCGGCGGAGGCGCTGCGTGAGCGCACTGTCCAGTGGCTGGCCTCGCACGACGGGTGGCTGCTCGTCCTGGACAACGTGTCCGACCCCGCCGACATCAAGCCGTTGCTCGCGCGGGCGCCGGGCGGCCGCTTCCTGATCACCACGCGTCGGGGTGCGACGAGTTGGCGGGGGCTCGCCGAGCCGCTGGACCTGGACGTACTCGGACCGGCCGAAGCCGTAGAACTGTTCACGAAGATCTACCAGGGCCACGACAGTCACGACCCCGGTGTGCCGGAGCTGTGCGCCGAACTGGGCCGCCTGCCGCTGGCGATCGACCAGGCAGCCGCGTACTGCCGGGAGGCGGGCATCACCCCGCGGGAGTACCTGGCACTGCTCGCCGACTACCCGGCGGACATGTACGCGGCCGGCGCCGAGGGCGGTGACGCGCAGCGCACGACGGCCCGCGTCTGGAACGTGACGCTGAAGCGGCTCGCCGACCACCGCCAGGCCCGGAACATCCTGGCGGTCACAGCATGGTGGGCGCCGGACGCGATTCCACGCTCGTACTTGGCACCGCTCGGAACTCCACCGCAGATCACCGAGGCGATCCGGCGGCTGGCGGCGCACAGCATGATCACGCTGCACGGCGACACGATCTCCGTGCACCGGCTGGTGCAGGCGGTGGCCCGTACGCCTGCGGCGGACGCCCTGCCCCAGAGCCGCCAACTCATCTGGCAGGAGCGAGAGATGGCCGCGCTGCTGCTGGAGACGGTTTCGCTGAAGCTTGCGTCGGACAGGGGGACGGAGGGCCCCGGCCGGGTCTGGGCCACCCATGTCGAGGCGCTCGCGACGAGATCCGTACCGGAGTGGGACACGGAACGGGACGTGGAGCTCTACGGCCTGGCGGCATCCGGGTACCTCGTGGACGGGCACCCCGTACGCGCGGTGGCGCTCGCTGAGCGTGCGTTGAGCGCCGCCGTGCGCGTCCTGGCCGCGGACGACCCCATGACGAGCGTGTCCCGGGGCGTGCTGGCCGGGTGCCTTCAGATGGCTGGGGAGCAGGAGCGCGCGCTCGCTCTGTACACGCAGGTACTGGTGGATGCTGAGCGTGCGCTGGGGCCGGAGCACCCGGACACGTTCGAGGTGCGCGGTCAGCTGGCCCAGGCGCTGGCCTGGGCGGGCGAGAGCGAGCGCGCCCTCACGCTCGCCCACGAGAACGCCCAGGTCGCCGCGCGGGTCCTGGGCGGCTCCCACCCCACGACCCAGGACGCCCGCAGCGTGCTGGAAGAACTCCGGCGAGACGCGGACACGCGCACGGACACGGAACCGGAACCGGACGCGGAGGCGCGCGTCCGTGAGGTCGAGGATCAGCTCGCGCGTGCGGTCGCCGAGTCGGGGGAGAGCGACGCGGCCGTCGCGGACCTCAGAATGGAGCTGCTCTTCGCGCACCACGACGCCGGGCACCGTGCCGAGACCGTCCGGGCGGCCGAGGAGGCAGTGGCCGCGTTCCGGAGGCGGTACGGCGACACCTCCATACTCACCCTGTATGCCCGAGCCATGCATGTCGCGTTCCTTTACTGGGCGGGAGACAAGGCGCGAGCCCGCGCGCTCGCACCGGACGTCGAGGCGGACATCGAGCGGGCACTCGGCAGCACTCCGCAGGCACAGCACCTGCTCTCGCTGCTCTCGCGGCTCTTCACCGGGGAGTCCGGCTGACCCGGTTCTCCCTCGCCGCCGGACCCGCACCTCCGTGTGACACGGCGCACGTTCCGGAGTGCCGAGCCCGCACCTGCCGGAGTGATCAGGTCGTGAGCGGGACATCTCACGATGCGATATCTGGGAAGGGAATTCCGGCCGCTCGTTCGACTGAGCGGACTGCAGTTGTGCGGTGCAGAGACGGATTGAGCAAGGAGCGCACGTGGGCCTTGTCGTGCAGAAGTACGGAGGCTCCTCCGTAGCCGATGCCGAGGGCATCAAGCGCGTCGCCAAGCGAATCGTGGAAGCGAAGAAGAACGGCCACCAGGTGGTCGTCGTCGTTCATCACCGAGTCGGTCCACAATAAAACCCGGATCATCGACGTCACGCCGGGGCGCATCCGGACCGCGCTGGACGAGGGCAACATCGCGATTCGATAGGGCGGACGGCCATTCCCGCCACGGTCCAGCGACCGCAGTGACAGCACGGCGCACGATGAGCGGGCGGAGGCCCGTCGGTCAGGCCGTCGGCGGTCACGCGGCCACCACCCCGGCAGCCTCGAAGGCGGACGCGGGGAATGGAGCGCCCTCGTACGTGTAGGGGTAGTCCACGCCCATCGTGGCGAGCCCGGCGCTCGCGGCACAGGTGGAGTTCGAGGGCGGTTTCAGCCTGCTGTCGGAACAGTTCTCGGGCTTCCTCTTTGGTTGGTCCCGTCCACGGGCGGGACCACGGGCTGACCGGAGCGGCGGAGTCGGGGCCCGGTCCGCTGCCCGGCGCCAGGACCCCGACCAGGTCATCGTCTACGGGCGGGAAGCGGTGCAACTGGCCCGAGCAACCTCCTCCGGCTACGTCGCCCGTAAACTCCAGAGGCTAAGAATCGACCTCGGTCCGCTCGCCCGCGATGCCCGGGTGGTCGAACTGGGCGCCGAGATCGACGCGTTGCGCACACTATGACGAGAGGGGAAGGCATGTCGCAGATCGAGGGCGCACGAGTGTTCCGCGAGGCTTGGATCGCCGGTGTGCACAAGCGCTTCCCGGGCGAGCCCAAGCCCGGCTACGTCACCCCCTGGGAAGAGACCCCCGAGTGGGAGCGGCGGGCCGCCGGAGCCGTCCACGACCAGGTGCGCCAGTTCCTCGACCTCAGCGATCGCCACGCCTCACGCCTCACCCGCGAGCAGAAGAGCCGTTTCGTCGCTACCTGCTGGACCGCCCAGATGTACCGCCACTTCGAGGACCCCAAGCCCGGCTATGTCGCCGACTGGCCGGACCTGCCCGACTGGCAGAAGGAGACTGACGCCGACATCTTCGAGGCCATCGAAGACACCTCGAAGTAGTCACGCATCCGCAGGGACCAAACAGCTCGCGCCCGGAATCCTGAGCCAGGCCGCGGAAGTCTCACGGTCTACCCGGAGTCTGCCCGTTGCGAGTGGAGTCGGGGTCACAACCCCCAAACCCCCTTCCCCACCGCCGTAACCCCACCCGCCAACGCCAGCGACAACACCAGCACCCGCGCCCGGGGTTCAGGTATCCGCCCCGCGAGCCCCCGCCCGATCACCCCGCCCACGATCATCGCGGCGACGACGGCCACCCACTGCGGTGTCCGCAGGCTGGGAACCCCGTTCGCGGCGACCGAGAACGCGTTGACGACGACGCCGTAGAACTGCGCGTTCGGCACGAACTCCCGTACCGTCCACCCCGCGTTGACCGCGTACAGGGAGATCGGCGGCCCGCCCACCCCCGCCGCCGCGTTCATGAAACCGCCCGCCGCGCCCGCCGCCACCGCACCCTTCGTGCCGCGCAGGGCAGGCACCCGGGCGCCGCGCATCACCAGCAGGACGGCGACTGTCACCAACCCTCCCATCACCAACAGGAGGACCGGCGGCGGCAGTTGACGGGTCATCCAGGCGCCCGCCGGTACCGTGCACACCGCCGCCGCGCACAGCGGCACCATCGCGCGCGCCCGTACCTGCCGCCAACCGCCCGCCAGGCCCACGACGCTGATCGCGCCGGCGGCACAGTTGGCGAGGACGACTCCCTGGGACGGGCCGAGGAGCAGGACCAGGGCCGGTACGGCGACCAGGGCGAAGCCCATGCCCGTGAGCCACTGGACGGAAGCGCCGAGGAGGACGATTCCGCCCAGGAGTATGTCGGTGGTCATGGACCAACATCATTCAGGGGAGCGGGTACGGCCCGCTACACCCCGTTAATTGGTCGAGCCCTGGCCGCCCCCTGTACGTCCGCTGCACGGGCCCTAACCAGCGGAAAGCGAGTCTGGAGTCATCCCAAAGAGCACCAGTACAGCTGGAGTTGAGATGACCCGCAGATCCATCAGCAAGCGTGCCGCCGTCGTCACCGTCACCACCGTCCTGGCCCTCGGCACCCTCGGTACCGTCGCCGCGACCGCCGGACCCCAGCACGAGACCAAGTCCACCAAGTCCACCAAGCCCAGCAAGAAGCAGATAGCCGCCCTCTTCGACGGCTGGAACGCCGCGCTGCAGACCGGTGACCCGAAGAAGGTCGCGAACCGGTACGCGCCGGACGCCGTGCTCCTGCCGACCGTCTCCAACGAGATCCGCACCGACCGTGCCGAGATCGTCGACTACTTCGAGCACTTCCTGCCGAACAAGCCGGTCGCGAAGAAGGTCGAGACGCACATCAACGTCCTCGACAGCGACTCGGCCATCGACGCGGGCGCCTACGACATCACGCTCACCGACCCGAAGACCGGCAAGAAGCGTGTGGTGGAGGCCCGTTACACCTACGAGTACGAGAAGCGTGGCGGCAAGTGGCTGATCGTCAACCACCACTCCTCGGTGATGCCCGAAGGGTGATGGCGACCAGTAGTCCTCCTCCGGGCGCGTCCCTGAGAGCCACTGTTCCGCCGTCGTCCGTCACCAACTGGCGTACGACGGACAGGCCCAGGCCCGAACCGGAGCGTCCGGTGAGGCCCTGGCCGCGCCAAAAGCGGTCGAAGGCGCGGGACTTGTCCGGGTCGGACATGCCGGGGCCCTCGTCCGACACCGTCAACTCGACCTCGTCGCCCCGGAGTTCGGACCGTACGGTGATCGTCGCGCCGTCCGGTGATACCTCCAGGGCGTTCGACAGCACGTTGTCCAGGACCTGTTCGAGATGACCGGGACTGGCCAGCACCAGCGGCCGGCCGTCGACGACACTCCCCCCGAGCGCGATGTGCACTCCGCGCTCGTCGGCGGCCGGTCTCCACACCGAGAGGCGTTCGGCGACGATCTCCCGCAGCGGGAGAGGTTCCGCCGCTGTCACCTTCGCCTCCGCTCGCGCCAGTACCAGCAGGCCGTTGACGAGGCGGCTCATCCGGACCACCTCCGCCGTCGCCTGTTCCACGTCCTCGCGCACGAACTCGTCGTCCACGCCGTCCGCGATGTTGTCCAGCGAGAGTCTCAACGCCGTGAGCGGGGTGCGCAGTTGGTGGGAGGCGTCGGCCACGAAGATGCGTTGCGAGGCGATGAGGGTGTCTAGGCGTTCGCCCGCCTGGTTCAACGTCCTGGCCAGCGTCTGGGTCTCGTGCGGGCCCGTCACCGGCGTACGCGCCGTCAGGTCGCCGTCGCTGAACTTGCTTGCCATGTCGTTGAGTTGGCGCAGGGGGCGGGTGAGGCGGCGGGCGACGAGTGCGCCCAGGCCGGCCGCCACCGCCAGGACCCCTACCGCGAGGATCGCGCGGAAACCCCAGATCTGCACCAGGCGCCGGGTCAGGTCGGAGGTCGGGTACGTGATGCGGACGGCGCCGACCGTGCGGCCGTCGCGCCGCGCCGGTGCCGTCACCTCCAACTCCCCGTCGCCCCAGTGCGTCGCGGTCTTCGCCCGGGAGGCGGGCAGCACCTCGGCCGTACCGGGGGTCTCCTGCGCGTACGCCACGACCATGCGGTCCAGGGCGGCGCGCGAGGCGGCGTCGCCGCTCAGCAGGAGGGCCATCGTCTTCGCCTCGCGCTCCACCGACTGCTCGGTGTCACCGCGGAGTTGGGCGGTCAGCGTGAAGGCGACGGGCACGGTGAAGGCCGTCAGCGCCACGGCCACGAGCAGGACGTAGCTGACGATGAGCTGCCGGATCATGACGGCGACGATCCATCGCCGGAGGAGACGATCTCCAGGCGGAAGCCCACGCCCCGTACCGCCTCGATCGTGATCGCGCCCGCCAACTTCCGCCGTAGCGCCGCCACATGGACGTCGAGTGTCTTCGTCGGGCCGAACCAGTTCGCGTCCCAGACCGCTTCCATGATCTGTTCGCGCGACATCAGCGCGCCGGGCTCCTCGGTGAGGAACGACAGCAGGTCGTACTCCTTGGGGGCCAGGGGTACCTCCTCGCCGTCGAGGCGGACTCGGACCGCCTTGCGGTCGATGGTGAGGCGGGTGCCGTAGGCGTCGGGGCCCGCGGCCTCCGCAGCCGCCCGCGGCTGGGCGCGGCGCATCACCGCCCTTATACGTGCGATGACCTCCCGGACCCCGAACGGTTTCGAGACGTAGTCGTCCGCGCCCAGCTCCAGGCCCACCACCCGGTCCGTCTCGTCGCTGCGCGCGCTGATCACGATGATCGGGACGTCGCCGCGGGCGCGCAGCGCCTTGCACACGTCCAGGCCGTCGGTGTCGGGCAGGCCGAGGTCGAGCAGGACGACGTCGTAGGGGGCGGAGTGGGCCAGGGCGGCGGCGCCCGTGGTGACCCAGTCGACCTCGAAGCCGTAGCGGATCAGTCCGCGTCGCAGGGACTCGGCGACCGGCTCATCGTCTTCCACCAGAAGTACGCGCACACGGCGCACCCTAATGCTTGAAACTTAATTCACAGCTCTCACTTGTGACGCTCGGCACTTTTCCGGCACCCCTTAAGTGGGCATGCGCTGACCTGGGCGTCCGAAGCTTCCGAATCTCACGATGCGATATCTCACGATGCGATACCACGGAAGCTAATTTCGGGTGCTCGTTAAACTGAGCCGACACACCAGGACTGAGCGAGGAGCGCACGTGGGCCTTGTCGTGCAGAAGTACGGAGGCTCCTCCGTAGCCGATGCCGAGGGCATCAAGCGCGTCGCCAAGCGAATCGTCGAAGCGAAGAAGAACGGCCACCAAGTGGTCGTCGTCGTTTCCGCGATGGGCGACACGACGGACGAGCTGATCGATCTCGCCGAGCAGGTATCTCCGATGCCCGCCGGGCGTGAGTTCGACATGCTGCTGACCGCCGGAGAGCGGATCTCCATGGCGCTGCTGGCCATGGCGATCAAAAACCTGGGGCACGAAGCCCAGTCGTTCACCGGTAGCCAGGCAGGCGTCATCACCGACTCGGTCCACAACAAAGCGCGGATCATCGACGTCACGCCCGGTCGGATCCGTACGGCGTTGGACGAGGGCAACATCGCCATCGTCGCCGGGTTCCAGGGCGTCAGCCAGGACAAGAAGGACATCACCACGCTGGGCCGGGGTGGCAGTGACACCACCGCCGTCGCGCTCGCCGCGGCGCTCGACGCCGAGGTGTGCGAGATCTACACGGACGTCGACGGTGTGTTCACCGCCGACCCGCGGGTGGTGCCGAAGGCGCGGAAGATCGACTGGATCGTCTTCGAGGACATGCTGGAGCTCGCCGCCTCCGGCTCCAAGGTGCTGCTCCACCGCTGTGTGGAGTACGCCCGCCGATACAACATCCCGATCCATGTGCGGTCCAGCTTCAGCGGACTTCAGGGCACCTGGGTCAGCAGTGAGCCGATTGGGGACCAGAAGGTGGAGCAGGCCATCATCTCGGGTGTCGCGCACGACACCTCCGAGGCCAAGATCACGGTCGTCGGCGTGCCGGACAAGCCGGGCGAGGCCGCGGTGATCTTCCGGACGATCTCCGACGCCCAGGTCAACATCGACATGATCGTGCAGAACGTGTCGGCGGCCTCGACGGGCCTCACGGACATCTCCTTCACCCTCCCCAAGGCGGAGGGCCGCAAGGCCATCGACGCCCTGGAGAAGAACAAGCACGGCATCGGCTTCGAGTCGCTGCGCTACGACGACCAGATCGGGAAGATCTCGCTGGTGGGCGCCGGGATGAAGACCAACCCGGGCGTCACCGCCGACTTCTTCACCGCCCTGTCCGACGCGGGCGTCAACATCGAGCTGATCTCGACCTCCGAGATCCGTATCTCGGTGGTCACCCGCGCGGACGACGTCAACGAGGCCGTCCGCGCCGTGCACACGGCGTTCGGCCTCGACTCCGACAGCGACGAAGCCGTCGTCTACGGAGGCACCGGCCGCTGATGGCCACAACCGGAGCGACCGTGCGTCCGACGCTCGCCGTGGTGGGAGCGACCGGAGCCGTCGGCACGGTCATGCTCGGGATCCTGTCCCAGCATGCGGACATCTGGGGCGAGATCCGCCTGATCGCCTCTCCGCGCTCGGCCGGCCGCAAGCTGGTCCTGCGCGGGGAGCAGGTCGAGGTGGTGGCCCTGACGGAGGAGGCCTTCGACGGCGTCGACGTCGCGATGTTCGACGTCCCCGACGAGGTCTCCGCCCAGTGGGCGCCGATCGCCGCCGCCAAGGGTGTGGTCGTCGTCGACAACTCGGGCGCCTTCCGGATGGACCCGGAGGTGCCCCTGGTGGTCCCCGAGGTCAACCCGCACAAGGTGCGGCACCGCCCGCGCGGGATCATCGCCAACCCGAACTGCACGACCCTGTCGATGATCGTCGCCGTGGGCGCGCTGCACGCCGAGTTCGGGCTGCGCGAGCTGGTGGTGTCGTCGTACCAGGCGGTGAGCGGGGCCGGCCGGGCCGGGGTGGAGACCCTGCGCCAGCAACTGTCCCTCGTGGCCGGTACGGACCTGGGCACCAAGCCCGGTGACGTACGGCGGGCCGTCGGGGACAACACCGGGCCGTTCCCGGAGCCGGTCGCGCTGAACGTCGTACCGTGGGCCGGGTCCCTGCGCGAGGACGGCTGGTCCTCGGAGGAGATGAAGGTGCGGGACGAGTCCCGCAAGATCCTCGGGCTGCCCGCGCTGCCGGTCGCGGTGACCTGTGTGCGCGTCCCGGTGGTCACCACGCACTCCCTCACCGTCCATGCCCGGTTCCAGGGCGAGGTCACCGTGGACGGGGCGCGCGAGATTCTTGCTACGGCGCCCGGTGTCGTCCTCTTCGACAATCCGGCCGCCGGGGAGTTCCCGACGCCCGCCGACGTGGTGGGCACCGACCCGACCTGGGTGGGGCGGCTGCGGCGGGCGCTGGACGACCCGACCGCGCTCGAACTCTTCGTCTGCGGGGACAATTTGCGCAAGGGAGCGGCCCTCAATACCGCGCAGATCGCCGAGCTGGTGGCGCGCGAACTGGCCTGAGCACGGGCCCAACTCGCCCTGCCCCGCCGTAAATCCGCTGGCCAGTGGCGCCCGGGTTTGTAGGATCAGTGTGCGCGATGTGGCCGGATTAATGGTTGGGACCACTTGAATCCAGCCACCTCCGCATCCGAAGATTTCACTCCCCGCTTTCCGCAACCGCGCGGTGAGCGGGGAGCGTCTTTGCGAACGCCCTTCAGGTGGGCGCGTGGTGATGCGGTAAGGGACGTGGGGACGTCCCGGACATTTCGTGACACAGGGGAAGAGCGGGTAGGCATGAGGGTGTTCGACGCACTGCCGGTTGTGCTGCCTGACACCAGACGGGTGGGTGACGACGCCGGGCAGGTGGGCGGTGGCGGGAGACAGGTGTGTGGACTGTCTGTTTCGTCTGACGTAAATGTGACGGCCGACGCGTACAACCCCCAAGGGGGGAAGTGTGTCCAACTGGCGTGGCTCAGGTACTCGACTTCACTGCGGCACGCGGAACGGCCCTCCGGCCTCCGCGTGGATCCCGTGCGCCCGGCGGCATGCCGGTGATCGCGCCGATGCCCGCAGCGCGGCCCGCCCGCATCCCGAACCAGCGTGACGGTGTCGACGACGCCGTCGCGGCCGGAACGACGGTCGACCATCTCACCGAGACCTATCGGGCGCACTACCGCTCGCTGCTCGGCCTGGCCGCACTCCTCCTCGACGACACCGCCTCCTGCGAGGACGTCGTCCAGGAGGCGTTCATCCGGGTCCACTCGGCGCGCAAACGCGTTCGTGACCCCGAGAAGACCCTGGCGTATTTGCGCCAGACCGTCGTCAACCTCTCCCGCTCGGCCTTGCGTCGCCGCATCCTCGGCCTCAAGCTCCTCTCGAAGCCGATGCCGGACATGGCCAGCGCGGAGGAGGGCGCCTACGACCTGCTGGAGCGCGACTCCCTCATCAAGGCCATGAAGGGACTGCAGCGCCGCCAGCGCGAGGTCCTGGTGCTGCGCTACTTCGCGGACATGACCGAGGCGCAGGTCGCCGAGTCGCTCGGCATATCGCTGGGCTCGGTGAAGGCGTACGGCTCGCGCGGGATCGCCGCCCTCCGGATCGCCATGGAGGCCACCGCATGAGCGACAAGGCCGACGGAAACGGCACGGCCGAGGGAAATGGCACGGCCGACGGTAACGGCACGGCCGAGGGAAGTGGCGCGCGTGAACGGCGCGCGCCGGACGTCCGGCGCGGCCCGACCTGGGCGCGCCAGGAACAGCCGAACGAAACACATGCTGGGAACGGAACTGTGAACCACGGCCCCGACGAACAGAGCCCCAACGGGCCGAGCCTCGACGGGAACCCTGAGAACCCTGAGAACTCCGGGGGTTCCGGGGACATCGAGGGACGGCACCCCGTAGGACCCGTAGGACCTCCGGGCTCCGGCGGACGGGGCCCCGGCGAGCACGGCAACGACCCGCACGGCAATGACGTATTCGGCGCCGCCGTATTCGGCGCCGAAGGGTTCGACCCCGACGAGCTGGCGCTGCGCCGACTGCTCCACCAGGCGGTCCAGGAGGTCGAGCCGCGCGACGGCACGCTGGACCACCTGCGCAAGGCGGTACCGGCCCGCCGGGCCCGCAAGCGCCAGGCCCTCGTCGGCATGGCGGCCACCGTGCTCTTCTTCGGCACCGCCATCCCGGCCCTCGTGCACGTCTCGAACTCCACCGGCTCCGACGCCGATCCGTCCATCATGGGCAACAGCTCACAGGCGCAGGGCGGCACCAGCCAGGGCAAGAACCCGGACGGCGGTTCCAGCACCTCGGGCGGTACCTCGGGGCGGGCCACGCAGAACCCCGGCGGCCACAAGAACGACGGCACGGGCAAGTCACCCGGCCGCGGCACCGTGACCGCCAACCCCTCGGCCACCATCGGGACGGCCGCGCCCCTCTGCACGGCCGAGCAGTTCGGCGCGAGCAACTCGACGGTGGACGCCCCCGACACGTCCGGCATCGTCTACGGCACGTTCACCGTCACCAACACCTCCGGCACGAGCTGTACGGTCGGCGGCGCCGGAAAAGTGGGCTTCTCGACGCTGGGTGCCGCGGACTCCACCAAGATCGGCGTGCAGCTGCACAGCTCCGGGGATGTGGCGGCCGGGCTGCCCGACCCGTCGACGGAGCCTTCCCAGCTGGTGCTCCTGCCGGGCTCCTCCTATCTGGTCAAGTTCGCGTGGGTGCCCTCCGAGACCTGCCCCACCAGCAGCGGCAGCACCGGCGGCACCACCACCGGCGGTTCGACGGCCAGCCCGTCGCCCAGCGATGACACCAGCACCAGCAGCGGGTCCACGGCCGGTGACACGGGCACGTCGGCCCAGCTCCTCGAGGACGGCACGCTCGACGGCAGCGTCGTGGTCTCCCACACGGCGGAGACGGGCTCGCCGACGGTCTCGGCGACGGTGTCCAACGCGTGCGCGGGGACGATCTACCGGACGGGTGTGCTGGCGGGGTCGTAGGCCGGACTACGGGTCTACAGGTGGTCAGCCGGGTCGGGGGACCCGGCTGTTTCTGTGTCGGGCCACGTCAGACGGTCGCGTGGGCCGCTTCTTCGTTCTCGTCGTTCTCGTCCTCCGGCACCAGGCCCAGCTCCGCGTCCCGCGCGAACTCCACCTCGCGGCGCAGCAGCCGGAACCACATGAAGACGACGAAGCCCGAGAAGACGAACCACTCGCCGGTGTAGCCGAGGTTCTGGAACGCCTTCAGGTCGAGCCCGGTGTTGGCGGGCGCGCTCGCCGGTACGGCCGTCATCCCCGAGTCGCCCTTGTCGAGCGTGATCCACGCGTCGTACAGGTGGTACGGGACCAGGTTCACCAGCGAGGCCGCGCTGATCGCGGCGGTCTGGCCGGACGGCAGTCCGCCCTGGGCGCTGACGCCGTTGTCGCCCGGGGTCTCGGAGGCCTGGAGCGAGCCGGTGACGGTGACTTCGCCGGTGGGCGCGGCCGGCGCTTTGGCGGCGTCGGGCTTGCCGGGGAGCCAGCCGCGGACGACGGGGAGGGCCTTGCCGTCGTCGGTGCGCAGCAGGGTGAGGACGTAGTAGCCGTTCTTCCCGTCCAACTGGCGGTCGGGGACGAGGAGTTGCTTGCCGTAGCGGCCGGTCGCGGTGGTCTGCCGACCCGAGGTGTTCTGGTCGACGGGCAGGAGTTCGGCGAGGGGGCGCGCGGCTTCCGTGCGGTCGGTCTCGACCTGCTTGGTGGCCTGGTGACTGCTGTCCACGCGCGCCTGGAACCGGCTCAGCTGCCACGACCCCATGAAGATGCAGAAGGGGATGGCGAGCAGTACGAAGACGTTGATGCCCCACCAGCGCGATGTCAGCAGAAACCGGTACACGCCTTCCACGGTACGGGGCTGTCATGGGGGCCTTGGCCCGGGGGTCGGCCCGAAGGTCCGCCCGATGGTTCACCCGGTGTCGGCAATGCTCCGGCCGGGTCTTGGTCGAAGTTATCCACAGGCTGAGGATCCGACCAGTGCAATGTCTGTGTGGGCGGGCAGTATGGGGCCATGACTGAGAGCAACGGGTCCGAGAACACACCGGACTGGGAGAAGCGCTTCCGGGCGCCCCGAGTGTCCCTGCCCGACTGGGCGGAGGACGCACCCGACCGTTCCCTGTTCGTGTCGAACGCGACGGGGACGTATGAGCTGTACGCCTGGGACCGGGCGACGGGCGAGCAACGCCAGGTCACCGACCGGCCGAACGGCACGACGGACGGTGTGCTCTCCCCGGACGGGGAGTGGATCTGGTGGTTCGACGACAAGGACGGCGACGAGTTCGGCGTCTGGCGCCGCCAGCCCTTCAAGGGAGGACCGGACGAACCCGCCGTCCCCGGCCTCGAACCGTCCTACCCGGCCGGGCTCGCCCTCGCGCGGGACGGCAGGACCGCCGTGGTCGGCCGCTCCACGGACGAGGACGGTACGACGATCCACCTCGCCCGCACCGGTGACGAGACCACGCTGCTCTACCGGCACCGCGAGTCGGCGGGCGTCGGCGATCTCTCGCACGACGGTTCGCTGATCGCCATCGAGCACACCGAGCACGGCGACGCGATGCACTCCGCGCTGCGCGTCCTGCGCCCGGACGGCACGGCGGTCGCCGACCTGGACGACACCAAGGGCGGCACGGAGGAGTTGGGCCTGGAGGTCCTCGGCTTCGCACCGGTCGACGGTGACACCCGCCTCCTCATCGGCCATCAGCGGCGCGGGCGTTGGGAACCCCTGGTGTGGGACGTGGTCAAGGGCGGCGAGAGCGACCTGTCCCTGGACCTGCCCGGCGACGTGAGCGCCGAGTGGTACCCGGACGGCTCGGCCCTCCTCATCGCGCACAGCTTCGAGGCCCGCAGCGAGATGTTCCGCTACGACCTGGCCTCGGGCGAGCTGGAGAAGGTGCCGACGCCGCCCGGTTCGGTCTCGGGCGCGACGGCCCGCCCCGACGGCAGCGTCGAATACCTCTGGTCGTCGGCCGCCGAACCGTCCGCCGTGCGCTCGACGACGGGCGAGGTGGTCCTGGACCCGCCCGGCCTGAAGTCCCCCGGCTCGGTCCCGGTGGAGGACGTGTGGGTGGAAGGCCCCGGCGGCCGCATCCACGCCCTGGTCCACAAGCCGGCGGGCGCGACGGGCCCGCTCCCCACGGTCTTCGACATCCACGGCGGCCCGACCTGGCACGACAGCGACTCGTTCTCGGCGGGCCCGGCGGCCTGGGTCGACCACGGGTACGCGGTCGTCCGGGTCAACTACCGAGGCTCCACCGGCTACGGCCGCGCGTGGACCGACGCCCTGAAGTACCGGGTCGGTCTGATCGAGCTGGAGGACATCGCGGCGGTGCGGGAGTGGGCGATCACGTCCGGTCTCGCCGACCCCGCCCGCCTGATCCTCACCGGCGGCTCCTGGGGCGGCTACCTCACCCTCCTCGGCATCGGCACCCAGCCCGACGCGTGGACCCTCGGCATCGCGGCGGTCCCGGTCGCCGACTACGTCACGGCGTACCACGACGAGATGGAAGCCCTGAAGGCCATGGACCGCACGTTGCTGGGCGGCACCCCGGAAGAGGTCCCGGCCCGCTTCGAGGCGTCCTCCCCGCTGACCTACGTCGACGAGGTCACGGCCCCGGTCTACATCTCGGCCGGCGTCAACGATCCGCGCTGCCCGATCCGGCAGATCGACAACTACGTGAAGCGGCTTGAGTCGCGGGGTGCGGTGCACGAGGTGTACCGGTACGACGCGGGGCACGGGTCGTTGGTGGTGGACGAGCGGATCAAGCAGGTGAAGCTCGAACTGGACTTCGCGGAGCGGCATTTGGGGCACTGATCCGCGGGGCGACCTCTTGACGCAGGTCGGCAATTTCAGCCTGTCCGGCGTTTGAGGACGAGGCCGTTCAGGCCGAAGCGGGGGTCTGGGGGCGCAGCCCCCAGCAACGCCCGCTTCGGCACCGGGCACTTGTTCAAGCCCCGGTCCAGCTCAGGGCGCCGTCACGCCCCCGCCCGGTCCCGGGGGCGCCGTCCCAGCAACTCCGCCAACCCTCGTCGAGTCGCGGCCAGCACAACCCGGTCCGAGCTCCGCAGGACATACGTGTCGGGGAGGTCCCACACCAACCCCGACCGCCGTACGTCCTCGGAGGCGTCCCGCGTCGCCGTGTCCAAGGCAAGCACCCGCCACGACCCGGCCCGGAACGCCTCGGCGATGGTCTTCCCGTCCAGCTGGGGATGCCCGCCCACAGTCATCGCCGCGAACAGCAGCACCCGCCGCTCGACAGGGATCGCCCCCAGGATCTGCCGCCCCATCATCGCCCCGGCGAACGCGGGCGCGGCCAGATGGGACACGCTCCGGCTCCGGGTGAGGGCACCGGGGTGCGCGGCCCGCAGGGTGCGGTACACGGCGGTGGCGAAGTCGTCGTCGTACAGCCGGAGTACGACGCGTAGATCCGGCCGCACGGAGCGGGCGTACAGCACCGCTTCGAGGTTGGTCGTGTCGGAGCTGGTGACCGCGAGGAGGGCGTGGGCGCGGTGGATCTTGGCGGATTCCAGGACGCCCTCCTGGGTGACGTCACCGAGGATCACCGGCACCCGAAGCCGGCGCGCGACCGCGAGCCCGCGTGCCTCGGGGTCGGCCTCGACGCACACCACGGGGATGTTGAGTTCGCGCAGCCGGGTCAGCACCCGGGTGCCGATCTTGCCGAGCCCGAGCAGCACGACATGCCCGCCGAGCCCCCGCGGCGGCTTGCGCAACGCGGACGCCGTACGGAAGGTGCCCAGCGCTTCCAGCACGGCGGCCAGCAGCACCGGCAGCATCAGCAACCCGACGAGACCGGAGAGGAGTTGAAGGATCTGCCGGCCCAGAGACGCCCCGATCGCGGGGTCGTCGATCGCGAAGAGATCGAGCAGGGTCAGATAGAAGGCGGTCAGCGGATGGATCTTGGTCACCAGCCACAGCGAGACGGCGAGCGCGACCACGCACGCCACCATGCCTGCCAGCGACCACCGCAGCCGCCGCGAGAAGAGCGAGGAGAACGCCGGTACGACACCGCCCCCGCGCCCGCCCGGCAACTGCGGCCCGGCGTACGAGACTTGCTCCAGGACGACGGTTCCGCGCCCGGTGGCGGAGGCGACGGCCGCCGCGTCGGGCAGCAGGCGCGGGCCGTGTTCGCCCATGCCCTCGGAGCCGTCCGCGCCGGCCGGGTCGCTGCTGGTCGCCGACAGGAGGGCGAGCGTGGCGAGCCCCGGGTCGGCGACCTGCCCGGGTCCCGGCGGCGGCCGTTCCACCGCGCGCAGCAGCAGCCCGTCGGTCTGGACGACCTTGCTGGTACCGGCGAGCGCGGTGGCGGCCAGCGCGGGTGCGGCGGTGTCGGCGTCGGACAGGACGGTGGTCGAGGCGTCGAACCCGGTACCGGGCCCGCCACTCGTCCCGTCGCCGGTCGCCAACGCGGCGGCCTGGTCGAGGAGTTCCTCGATGTGCTGGCCGAGCCGCCGGTTGTAGAGGCGGATCACCAGCCGGATACGGGGGTTGAGGCGGCGGGCGGTGAGGGCGGCGCGGATGTTCGTCTCGTCGTCGTCGTAGACCAGGGCCAGCGCGGTCGCCCGCTCCACACCCGCCTCCGCGAACACCGCCTCGGTCAGCTCGGCGACCTCCAACACCCGCTCCCCGCGCGGAGGTTCGGGGGTGAGGGGTGCGGTGGTGCCGTTGCCACCATTGCCGTTGGCCCGGCCCACCGCCGCGTTGACCCGGTCGAGCAGCGCGGCGGAGGCGGCACGCGCGCGGCCGACGACGGGTTGGCGGGCGGTGGCCTCGGAGAGCGGGACGACGAGGGTGATCTGCTCGCCGTAGACACTCCGCAGTTCGACGGCGAGCCGGTGCGCGAGCGCGTCGTCGCCGCACACCACCATGTGTGCCCGGGCACTGCCCGGAGGGGTCTGATTCGGAACGCTGCTCGCCACGAGGGGAAAGACTGCCCCAAGGAGGCGGGTGGTTCCAGTATTCCGCTGAACACCCGTGCCCCGACTGCCGTATGCAGAGACAGGGAGCAAAACTCGCGAAAACAGGCGTCTGCCGGAGGTATCTCACCCGTGGCCATCACCACCGAACCAGCCGCGCCGACCACGGACCCGCCTCAGCAGCCACCCGCGCCCGCGACGCCGGCCGCGCCCGCCAAGGAGTCACCGGCCGCGCCCGCCAAGGAGTCACCGGACGCGCCCGCAAACGCGGCGGCGAAGGACGGCTGGCAGCTCAACTCCCCGCTCGTGCTGACCATGGTGCTGCTCCTGGTCGTACTGGCGCAGGGCCCGATCCGGCAGGCCCTGTCCGCGCCGGTGATGCAGAGCTGGATGACGGTGTTCGTGGCCGTGGTCGTCCAGGCACTGCCCTTCCTGGTGCTGGGCGTGCTGCTGTCGGCGGCCATCGCGGTGTTCGTACCGCCGACGTTCTTCGCCCGCGCGCTCCCCAACAACCCTGTACTGGCGGTGCCGGTGGCCGGGATGGCGGGCGCGATCCTGCCGGGCTGCGAGTGCGCGTCGGTGCCGGTGGCCGGGGCGCTGGTGCGCCGGGGGGTCACCCCGGCGGCGGCGATCGCGTTCCTGCTCTCTGCCCCGGCGATCAACCCGATCGTCCTGACGGCGACGGCGGTGGCGTTCCCGCGCAACCCCGAGATGGTGCTCGCCCGGTTCGCGGGCAGCCTGCTCGTGGCCTGCGCGATGGGCTGGCTGTGGCAGCGGATCGGCCGTACCGACTGGCTGCGCCTGCCCGCCCACGAACCGCACGAGGGGGAGACCAAGGGCGCCGCGTTCTGGGGCTCGGTGCGGCACGACGTGATGCAGGCCGGCGGCTTCCTCGTCCTCGGCGCGATGTCGGCGGCCACGCTCAAGGCGGTGGCCCCCGCGAGCTGGCTGCGCACGGCCGCCGACAACCCGGTGGTGGCGATCCTCGCCCTCTCGATCCTCGCCGTCCTGCTGTCGATCTGCTCGGAGGCGGACGCGTTCGTGGCCGCGTCGCTCACCCAGTTCTCGCTCACGGCCAAGCTCGCGTTCCTGGTGGTGGGCCCGATGATCGACCTGAAACTGTTCGCCATGCAGGCGGGCACCTTCGGCCGCGGCTTCGCGCTGCGCTTCGCACCGGCCACCTTCGTCCTCGCCATCGCGGGCGCGGTCGTCACCGGGGCGGTGCTTCTGTGAACCGGCAGGCACAGGCGGCGGTCCTGTTCCTGGTCGGCGCGGCCCTGCTGCACGCGGGCTTCACCAACCTCTACCTGCGCTACGTCAAGGCCGGACTCCAGCCCCTCCTGCTGCTCTCCGGCGCGGTACTGATCGTGGCCGCGCTGGCGACGGCCTGGTACGAGTGGCGCCGGGCACGGATGGAGAAGGCCCACGCGGAGGCGCACGCGGAAGCCCACGCGGAGGCCCACACCGAGACCGAGACCCACGAAGACGCCGCTCACGAGGGCCACGTCCACCGCGAACCCCGTATCGCCTGGCTCCTGGTCCTCCCCCTCTTCGCCCTGATCCTGGTCGCCCCGCCGGCCCTCGGTTCCTACAGCGCGGTCCGCACGGGCACAGCCATCCAGCAGCCCTACGGCCTCTCCAAGCTCCCCGCAAGCAACCCGCTCACCATCGGCCTGGTCGACTACGCGACCCGCGCGGTCTACGACCACGGGCGCTCCCTCGGCACCCGTCAGCTCAAGGTCACCGGCTTCATAGCCCTGGACAAGTCCGGCTCCCCGTACCTCGTCCGCATGGCCCTCAACTGCTGTGCGGCGGACGCCCAGCCGGTCAAGATCGCGCTAACAGGCAAGATCCCACCGGTACTTCAGCCCGACACCTGGCTGGAGGTCACCGGCACCTACAGCGCCAAGCAGACCAAGGACCCCATCAACAACCGCCCGATCCCCTATTTCCAGGTCACCCTGGCCAAACCGGTCCCGACGCCGAAGGACCCGTACGACGAGAGCTGGAACCAGTAACTCCCCTGGTTTCAACCGAGGTTGGCCACCGCGGTCGCCATCATCGACTCGGCGGCCTCCTCGGTCAGCTCCGGCGGTACGACCAGCAGGTCCCAGCGGCCCCGGCCCGGGGTGAGCAGCGTGACGGTGTTCGGCGCGTGCACGGCGGTGGTCCTGTGCAGTCGTACGACCTGGTTGTGCACGAGCATCCGGCCGGGGGCGGCGGACCAGATCGTTCCGTTCACCATGACGCTGACGATGTGCCCCCAGGTCCGGGGCAGCCCGGCGAGTAGCCGCGGTACCTCGGTGAGCACATCGTAGGAGTGCGGCCACCAGGCTCCGTCGAGGCGGCGCGGTACGGCGGTGTGCGGTGCGAGGCGCAGCCGGAGGAGGGGCGGGGCGGCCTGCTCCACGTCCGGCGAAGAAGCGGGAGTGTCCGTGGCGGGCGAACTATGGGTGTCCGTGGGCGCGTTCATGTCGCGGTCCCTGTCCTCGGCCGTCCGTCGTGCGGCGGTCCGGTGCCGTGGTGCACTGGGAACGACGACGGCGCCAGAGCCGAGGTGCGGAGAACTCCCGGTACTGCTCACCGTACTCCCGCCCCGCGCGGGCCGGTCTGCGCCGGAGGCACTCCGAGGCCCTCCGTGGCCCGCGGGCGTACCGTGAAAGGACCGAGGATTTCTCGTGTGCCGGATCGCACCGGTGCCGTTCTCGGCGAACCACGACGCCGGGGCGGATGTGTTCCGCGCCCGGGGCAGGGCTCAGCCCATGACCGTGAATGTGCCCGGTCGGCCGGTGACCGCGGCCCTCGTCGGACACGGCGGCGCCGACGGGACGCGCGGGGAGCAGACGTGGTCGTCCCGTCGCGAGCGCGGCCCCTCGCCCTGGGAAGGGGACCGCGTCCGCCCGCTCAGCCGCCGCCAGATCGAGGACCGTTTCCAGGACCTGGGCGTCCTGTACGAGGAGACCTGCGGCGGCGCCCGCACCGGCAACCGTTCCCGTACCGCCTTCCTGCGGCGCCTGGCCGGTGATGTCCGACGGCCAGGTTTCGCCCTGCTGATCGCCGAGAACACGACCCTGACGGCCTGTGCCTACGGCTTCCCCGTGCGCGTCGGCGATCCCTGGTGGCAGGGCCACGACACCCGGCTGCCCCGGCTGCTGCACGGCCTCGCGGTGACCGGCGGACTCTTCGCCGTCTCCGGGATCGTCGTCCCGCCCCGCGTGCGCACCCACTACCAGGAACGGGACTGGAACCTCGCCCGGCGCCTCCAGGGCCGGCTGCTCGCCGATCACGCGCCGGCCCTCGGCGTCACCCTGATACCCCGCACCGACACCGAGACCCTGGCGGCCTACCGGGCCTGGGGCTGGCAGGACGTCGCGACGGGCCCCGCGTCCGAGCCCGTACGAGCGGCATCCGGCCCCGTTCGGGGGCCTTCCGACCCCGCGCGAGCCCCCGAACGGGGCCCCTTGGCGGGCCCGGATGCTCTTGATCCACGGCTTCCCGGCCCGTGCCGGGTGCTGGTTCTGCGCCACTGAGCGCGTCAACCGGTGGCAGTACATCTGTGTTCGCCGTGACAGAGATTCCCCGGGTGCGACTAGAGTTCCCGTACGGGGGAACCAGCTCCCGCGGCAGGCCGACCCCGCCCGGGTGGCCCGCAGGAAAGGTGTACATGCCCGCAGAAAGCCAGCAGCCCGCGGCCGACCGGCTCGACGACGACGACTACCCCGCCTACACCATGGGCCGGGCCGCCGAGCTGATCGCCTCCACCCCCGGTTTCCTCCGGTCATTGGGTGAAGCCGGGCTGATCACTCCGAAGCGTTCGGACGGCGGTCACCGACGCTATTCGCGCCATCAACTCCGTACGGCCTCGCGCGCCCGCGAGCTGGTCGATCAAGGGACGCCCATCGAGGCCGCGTGCCGGATCATCAGCCTGGAGGACCGCCTCGACGAGGCGTTGCGTCTCAATGAGGCCCTGCGTGGCAACGACGAGCCGCAGGGAAACGACGAGCCGCGCGGCTCGTCCCACGGTGAGAAAATCTGATGTCGGCGAAACAGAAATTCACCGTTTCGGACGGCGCTTTCGGAACCCAATTCCCCCGCCCGGTAAATGGGTTCCGTGCTAGGCTGACTTCAGTTGCAGTTGTGGTTGCCAATTTTGAACCGGACCTCCGGTGCAGGTGATCATCACGGCGATGGAGGAGATTCGTAAAGTGCGGATCTCGTGCACTGCCTAGGAGTTAAGACATGGCCACCGGTACCGTGAAGTGGTTCAACGCGGAAAAGGGCTTCGGCTTCATCGAGCAGGACGGCGGCGGCGCTGACGTCTTCGCCCACTACTCGAACATCGCCACCCAGGGTTTCCGCGAGCTGCAGGAGGGTCAGAAGGTGACCTTCGACATCACGCAGGGCCAGAAGGGCCCGCAGGCGGAGAACATCGTTCCCGCCTAAGCACGCGAAGCTGCGAAACAGGGGCCCGCACCTTGGGTGCGGGTCCCTTTTCGTATCTCCTCATTTACCCGCCGTTCCACAGCCGTTGTTCTGGGCCGTTCCACGGCCGTTGTTCCGGCTTCCCCGGCTTCCCGGTTTTCCCCGCGGAGAAATCCTCCCCTCTCCTCCCGCTCGAACCCTTGGTGAGGCACCATGCGCTGCGTGATCGCCCGTTACCCCTTCGATCTGACGAAGAGCGAGGTGGAGGACATGCTCAAGGGCATCCGCCCGGAGCAGCCCGTCACCGGCCAGTGCGCCGTCATCAGTCGCAAGCTGTACCCGGTCAAGCAGGTCGGCGAGGTCATCACCAAGCAGGACCGCCGTGACTTCACCGCCTTCGAGGTGACCAGGGCCCTCACCCGGCTCGGCTTCACCTGCCACGAGACGCCGCCCGCGCCCGCGACTCCCGCCGCGCCCGCGCCTTCGCCGGCCCCCGCCGAGGACAGCACCACTGGCACCTCCGCGGACTCCGGCCCGGAATCGACCTCGTACATCGGTACAACCCTGGGCTGACGCCTCCGCCCGCACGTCCCCGCACACCCCGAGCGACCACGCCGCCATCGATCCATCCGGGCGCGAGGTCGCTCTTTGCGTCGCGGCCGGATGGATCTGTCGCGGCCGGATGGATCCACGGCCGTCACAGCTCCTTGTCGGGCCAGTCCAGTAGCCGTGCCCCGATGACCGCCGTCTGCAGCGTGTACCGCTGGCCGGGGTCCGTCGGATCCGCGCCGGTGAGCTGGTGGATGCGCTCCAGCCGGTAGGTCAGCGCGCGCACGCTCAGCGAGAGCCGGCGCGCGGACTCCGCCGCCACACAACCGGAGTCGAAGTACGTCGACAGGGTGTCCAGCAACGGGCGCGCACCGCCGCGCGCCTTCGTGAGCGGGCCCAGCGCGTCGAGGACCAGATCGGTCATCGCCTGCCGGTCGCGCGTGAGCACCGGATAGACCAGCAGGTCGGCGGCGCGCAGGAGGGGGCCCTCCAGGTTGAGCCGCTCGGCCAGTTCGAGGGTGTTCAGGGCCTCCTCGTACGACTGGACGATCCCGCCCGCGCCCGGCTGCGGCCGGCCGATCGCCGCGCGGGTGCCCTCCGCGGCGGCGTACGACTGCTTGGCGAAGTGGGCGAGGATGTCGTCCTGGTCGCCGGGCGCGACGCACAGCATCCGGCCGGCCTTCGTGGTGAGCAGGATGTTGCGGTCACCGAAACGGCTGATCATCGCGCGCTCCACCTGACGCGGCACCGGCGCGCTCTCGTCGTACGGCGTCGGGCCCTGGACCACGGCGACGGCGTGCGAGTGGGAGAGGCGCAGGCCGAAGCGCTCGGCGCGTTCCGCGAGCCGGCCCAGATCGCTGCGGCCGTAGAGCAGGTCGTCGATGAACTCCCGCCGCGCCGCCTCTTCCTGTCGTACGGCGAGACGCTGCGCGCGTTCGTAGCCCTCGGTGAAGGCGTCGACCACCTGCTGCATGGCGGCGAGGGTGCAGTCGGCGGCACCGGGGGTCTGCGGCCAGGCGGTGCGGGTGGCGGTGAGATGGGCGCTGACCAGGGCGCGCAGCCCGTGGCCGGCCTCGGCGGCCTGTTCGCCCAGGGCGCGGCGGGTCTCCAACTCGGCCCGGGTCAGGCGCCGTCCGGTGCCGGCGACGTCGGCCAGGAGCCGCGCATACCCCGCCAGATAGTGCTCAGGCATTTCGCGCTCCGGCAACTCCGCCCCCCGTTTCCTTGACGCCCCGGTGACGCTTTCTTAGCGCGTCACCGGCATCAAGACCCTAATGAACACTGCCGGGTTCCGGCAATGCGCGGGCGCGCACCCCGCGTGCACCATGGCGCCAGGGGAGCACCGCGGAAGGTTCCGGTGCCGGACACCGGCAGGTGTCCCGCACCGGTTCCGCGAGCCGCGGATCCCCGTGGACTGTCGGGGCGAGTCAGGGAACGGGGGGCCGGGATCATGGGGGCGTTTCTCGCTGCCGCGATCGGGTTTCCCACCGTCGTCTTCACCGCCGCGCTCACCGTGGTCGTCCTGTTCTGGCTGCTGGTCGCGCTGGGCGCGGCGGACGCCCACGGACATGCCCATGCTCACCTCAACTCCCGTGCGCACAGCGATGGTTGGGGGCTCGGCGGGGCGCCCGTGACTCTCGCCTTCTCGCTGTTCGTCGCCGTCGGCTGGCTGGTCAGCTACTGCGCGAGCGTGCTGCTGGTCCCTTCGGGCCTGGTCGGAATCCTGGTCGGGGCGGTCGTGCTGATCGGCACGGTGTACGTCTCCTGGCAGGCGACCAAGCTGTTCGTACGACCCCTGCACCGCCTGTTCCCCGACGAACACGGGCCGTCCCGGCTGGACTTCGTCGGGCTGACCTGCACCATCCGCACCGGGCGGGTGGACGCCGGGTTCGGCCAGGCCGAGGTCAGGTCGGCGGACGGCTCGGCGGCGGTGGTCCAGGTCCGGCAGCCGGACGGCGACCTGGCGCAGGGCGCGCTCGGCAGCGGCAGCACCGGACTGCTCTACGCCTACGACGAGACCGGCGAGTTCTTCTGGATCGCGCCCTACGACAGCGCGCTGGACCCGAGGACCGGCCCGGGCACGACGGGATAGGCCGCCAACGCCTGTTGGCCTACGGCCGTTGCCCACGCCTGTTGCCTACGCCTGTTGGTCAACCCCTGTTGGTCAACCTGTGTTGGCCCACGCCCGTTTCATCACCCTTCTCATTCCTTGGGGACCCATGTCATGAACGCCATCACCGTCGGCATCGGTGTGTTCGTCGCCGTTGTCCTGCTCATCGCGCTCACCCTGCTCCTGGTGGTCGGCCGGCTCTTCCGGAAGGTGGAGCAGGGGCGGGCGCTGATCGTCTCCAAGACGAAGAAGGTCGACGTCACCTTCACCGGGGCCGTCGTGCTGCCGGTGCTGCACAAGGCCGAGTTCATGGACATCTCGGTGAAGACCATCGAGATCCGCCGCACCGGGCGCGAGGGCCTGATCTGCCAGGACAACATCCGCGCCGACATCCACATCAGCTTCTTCGTGCGGGTCAACAAGACCGTCGAGGACGTCATCAAGGTCGCGCAGGCCATCGGCACCCAGACCGCGAGCGACCCGGTGGCGATCCAGGACTTCTTCGCCGCGAAGTTCTCCGAGGCGCTCAAGACCGTAGGCAAGCAGCTGGACTTCGTCGATCTCTACACCAAGCGCGAGGAGTTCCGGGACCGGATCATCCAGGTCATCGGCACCGACCTCAACGGCTACCACCTCGACGACGCGGCCATCGACTTCCTAGAGCAGACGCCGATGACCCAGCTCGACAACCAGAACATCCTGGACGCGCAGGGCATCCGCAAGATCACCGAGCTGACGACGATCGAGCACGTGCGCACCAATGAGTTCCAGCGCACCGAGCAGAAGGAGATCACCCGGCAGAACGTCGACGCCCGGGAGACCATCCTGGAGCTGGAGCGCCGACAGGCCGAGGCGGAGATCAAGCAGCGCCGTGAGGTGGAGGTCCTGCGGGCACGCGAGGAGGCCACCACCGCGAAAGTGCAGGAGGAGGAACGGCTGGGCGCGCAGGCCGCGTTCCTCCGCACCGAGGAGCAACTCGGCGTCCAGCGCGAGAACCAGGCCCGCGAGATCGCCGTCGCGCAGAAGAACCGCGAGCGGGTCATCGCCGTGGAGAACGAGCGCATCGAGAAGGACCGCCTCCTCGAAGTCATCGCGAGGGAACGGGAGACCTCGCTGTCCGGGATCGCCAAGGACAAGGAGGTCGAGGCGGAGCGGCGCGAGGTCGCCGACGTGGTCCGGGAGCGGATCGCCGTGGACCGTACGGTGGCCGAGCAGGAGGAGGCCATCAAGAAGCTGCGGGTCGTCGAGGAGGCCGAGCGCACCCGCCAGGCCGTGATCATCGCAGCCGAGGCGGAGGCGCAGGAGAAACTGGTCAAGGACATCAAGGGGGCCGAGGCCGCGGAGGCCGCCGCCAAGCACCGCGCCGGTGAGCAACTCACCCTCGCCGAGGCTCGGTTGAAGTCCGCAGACCTCGACGCCCGCGCCAAGCTGCGGCTCGCCGAGGGCATCCAGGCGGAGGCGGCGGCTGCCGGACTCGCCGAGGTCCAGGTCCGCGACAAGGAGGCCGAGGTCACCGTGAAGGCCGGTCGCGCCGAGGCCGAGGCCACGGGGGCGCGGCTGCGCGCGGAGGCGGAAGGCACCGAGGCCCGGCTGCGGGCGGAGGCCGAGGGCACCCGGGCCAAGGCGCTCGCCGAGGCCGAGGGCGCGCAGGCGAAGGTGCTCGCGCAGGCCGAGGGCGTACGGGCGAACGCGCTCGCGGAAGCCACCGGCATCGGCGAGAAGCTCAAGGCCGAGGCGGAAGGCCTCACCGAGAAGGCCGCCGCGATGGCCGCCCTCGACGACGCCTCGCGCGGCCACGAGGAGTACCGGCTGCGGTTGCAGGCCGAGAAGGAGATCCGGCTGGCGGGTCTCGACGTTCAGCGGCAGGTCGCGGAGGCGCAGGCCACGGTCCTCGCGACCGGCCTGGAGCACGCCGACATCGACATCGTCGGCGGCGACTCGGTCTTCTTCGACCGGCTGATCTCGTCGATCTCGTTCGGCAAGGGCGTCGACGGTTTCGTCTCCAACTCCCAGACGGCACAGGCGTTGGCGCGTCCCTGGCTGGACGGCACGTCGAACATCGCCGACGACCTCGGCCGGGTCCTCGGGTCGGTCTCCACGGCCGATGTGCAGAACCTCACCGTGTCCGCGCTGCTGATGAAGCTGATGACCTCGGACACGGCCAACGCCGGTCAGGTACGGCAACTGCTGGACAGGGCAGGTGAGTTGGGCCTGGCGGACACTCCGCTGGCCGCGCTCAACGGGCACCCGGCGAAGGCCTGACGGGCCCGACCCCACAGACGGTCCGGAACTGCCGCACAGGGGACGGCAGTTCCGGACTCACCCCCGACCTTCCTGGCTCCGACTTCCTTACTGATCGCGCTTTCTTGAGAGGGACCCCATGACCACCGGCCTGGACACCGGCACCTACGAGGTCCTGCGCGACCGCCTCGCCGCACAGGCCGCCGAACTCGCCCGCCGCGCGGAGACGCTCAACGTCCGCCGCACCGAGGAGTTCGGCTCCACCCGCCTGGAACTCACCGGCACCGAACGCCTCGACACCGAGCACCCGGCAACGCCGCGCGACCTCGTCGCCGTAGGAGACACCCTCCTCTTCGGCCGCCAGGTCTCCCTCGGTGTCACCCGGGAGACGACGGTCGCCGACGTCCTCGCCCTGCACGACCGCCACGACCTGCGCCGACTGCCCGAGGACGCCGTACCCGGACTCCTCGACGACCCGGACTTCGTGCGGGAGTTCACCGCCCTGCACCGGTACTACCGCCAAGCTCGACTGCTCCAACTCCGGCGCCTGGATGGCAAGTTGCTGGCCGTCTTCCGCACCGGTGAGAAGGCCGACGACATCCGCGTCCTGCGCTGGGCACTCGCGGAGGACAGTCGGTCGGCGAACTTCCTGGACGCGCACGGCGAACGCGACCACGTCCTCCCGCCGCCGTACGACTTCGACTGGGCGGAGACGACCCGCGAGGACCTTGTCCCCGGCCGGCACCCGCACATCCGGATCCAGGACGGGCTGTACGTCGACACGGTGGGCGGCGCTCTCACCGTCAAGGTGGAGGACAACACCGAGACGGGGGAGGGGATTTACTCCGAACCGGTGGACGAGCCGTTGCAGTCGCCGGCCGACGCGGAGATCGCGTACGCGCGGGTGGGGGCGCTGGTACTGCTGTGCGTGCGGCCCTACAAGGAGGAGAGCCACCGCTACCTGGTCTTCAACACGCTCACGAAGTCCGTCGTACGGCTCGACGGGATCGGGCTGTCGTGTCAGCGGCTTCCCGAGGAGCAGGGGATCGTGTTCCCGGGCGGGTACTGCCTGGTCACGGGGGTGTGGAAGACCTTCGAAGTGGACACCGCAGGGCTGGAGTTGGAGCGGGTGGTGCGCTCGCCCAACGGGGAGGACGTGCTGTTCGCGTACCGGGCGCGGGTGCCGGGGCGGAGCCTCCTGCTGCCGTACAACATGATCCGCAAGGAGGTCGCCAACCCGCTGTCCTGCCAGGGGTGGGCGCTCTTCGACGACGGTGTGTTGATGGTGCTGCGCGGGGGTGGTGAGGGGGAGGCGGCGCGCGTTCATCCGTTGCGGGTGTGGCGTACTCCGTATGTCTCGGACACCTACGCCGCCGCTCAACTCGTCGGGTCCGGGCCGCTGTTCCGCATCGGGAACGCCGATCTCGTGCGCGGGATATCCGACTGTCTGTCCCTCGCGGGTGCGGTGGCCGGGATGGAGCCCACGGCGGAGGTGTACGAGGCGCTGGCCGGTGCGTGTGTCCGGGCGGCGGACTCGTACCACTGGCTCGGGGACGCCGAACTCGGGGATCTGGGCGGCCCGTTGGAGGAGGTCCGGGTCACGGCGGAACAGGTCCTGGCCGAGTTCGAGACCGTCCGGACGCTCACGGCCCGCGCGGCCGACGCCCTCGCCGAGGCCACGGAGCGGCTCACCGGGCTTGTCCGGCGGTTGCGGGGCGAGGTACCTCGGGACGCGGCGGGGTGGGTCGCCGGGCTGACCGAACTCCGGCGTGTGCAGGGGCACTTGCTGACGTTGAAGGAGATGCGGTACGCGGACCTCGCGCGGATCGACGAGTCGGCGGCCGGGGCGGAGGCGGAGCTCGGGGCGTTCGGGCAGCGGGCGGTCGTATTTCTGGCGGGCGAGGACGCGTTCGCCGGGCACCATGAGGTGATCGGTGAGTTGATCGCGGAGGCGGGGGCCCTCCGTACCGTTGCCGAGTCGGCGCCCGTGGCCGCCCGGCTCGACGAACTCACCGACGGGCTGCGGACGGTGACCGAGGTGATCGCCGGGCTCGACATCGGGGACGCCACGGTCCGTACGTCGATCCTGGAGCGGATCGCCGAGGTGCTGGGCGGGGTCAACCGGGCCCGTGCCACGCTGGACGCCCGGCGCAGGGAACTTCAGGACCGGGAGGGCCGGGCGGAGTTCGCGGCCGAGTTCGCGCTGCTGGGCCAGTCGGTGTCGGGCGCGCTCGCGGACGCGGCGACACCGGAGACGTGCGACGCCCAACTCGCACGGTTGTTGGTGCAGTTGGAGAACCTGGAAGCCCGCTTCACGGACTTCGACGACTTCCTCGCCGAACTGACCGGCAGACGCGCCGAGATCTACGAGACCTTCTCCGCCCGCAAACAGACGCTGGCCGACGAACGCGCCCGCAGGGCCGAGCAGTTGGCGGACTCGGCGGTCCGGGTCCTGGAGACGGTCGGGCGTCGGGCCGCCATGCTCGCCGACGCCGACGCGGTCAGTACGTACTTCGCCTCCGACCTGATGGTGACGAAGGTCCGCCGCACCGTCGGCCAACTCCGGGACCTGGGCGACCGGATGAGGGCGGAGGAGCTGACCGGTCGGCTCGCGGCGGCCCGTGAGGAGGCGGTCCGTGCCCTGCGCGACCGCGCCGACCTCTACGCGGACGGCGGCCGGGCCCTGCGCCTGGGCCGCCACCGTTTCGCCGTGAACACCGAGCCCCTCGACCTCACCCTGGTCGCCGCCGGCGACGGCCTCGCCTTCGCTCTCACCGGCACGGACTACCGAACCCCGGTCACCGACCCGGAGTTCACGGCCACCCGCGAGTTCTGGGACCGCCCGCTGCCCTCCGAGTCGCCGCGCGTCTACCGCGCGGAACACCTCGCCGCCCGCCTCCTCGACGAACACGGCGCCCAGGCCCTCGCCCAGGAGCCCGACCTCGCCGCCCTGGTCCGCCGGGCCGCGCAGGAGTCGTACGACGAAGGCTACGAACGCGGCGTGCACGACCACGACGCGACCGCGATCCTGGCCGTGCTGCTCCGCCGGTACGAGGGCGCGGGCCTGCTGCGGTACGAACCGGCCGCCCGGGCAAGGGCGTTGCTGTTCTGGACGCACGGCACGAGTGCGGAGCCGCGTGCGGGCTGGACGCGTCGGGCGCGGTCGCTCGCGCGGGCCCGCGACACCTTCGGACCCACCCCGGCCGTCGCCGAATTCCTCGCGGAACTGGCCGAGCGGACCGGCGAGCCCGCCGCCGCGTACCTCTTCGACGAACTGACCACCGGCCCCGAGGGCTTCGTGATCAGCGCCACCGCACGCACCCTCCTCGACAAGTTCCGCCGCACGGTAGGGAGTTCGGCCTACGACGACGATGTGCTCGCTGTCGACGAACTGCCCGCGCGCCGTCAGCTGGTGGAGGCGTGGCTGACGGCGTACACGACGGCGTCCGGCACGGAGACCGACCCCGGTGACCTCGCGGAGGCGGTCGCGGCCGAACTCTGCCCGGACGCCGTGCGGTACGAGTCGGACGCGCGGCTGACGGAGACGGTCGGGGGACTGCTGGGCACGCACCCGCGCATCGAGGCGGGCGCGCTGTCGCTCCGGGTCGATGAACTCCTCGCCCGGACACGGGAGTTCAGGGCGACGGACGTTCCCGGCCATCGCGCGTACCAGCGGCGCCGTACGGCACTGGTCGCGGCGGAACGTGCCCGGCTGCGCCTCGACGAGTACCGGCCGCGTGTGCTGTCGTCCTTCGTGCGGGGGCGCCTGGTCGACGAGGTGTATCTCCCGCTGGTCGGCGACAACTTGGCGCGGCAGATCGGTACGACGGGGGAGGGGCCGCGCACCGGCGCCGGCGGTGGTCTGTTGCTGCTGATCTCGCCGCCGGGGTACGGCAAGACGACCCTCATGGAGTACGTCGCCGACCGGCTCGGGCTTGTGCTGGTCAAGGTCAGCGGGCCCGCCCTCGGGCACGGAGTCACCTCCCTCGACCCGGCCGAGGCGCCGAACGCGACCGCCCGGCAGGAGGTGGAGAAGGTCAACTTCGCGCTCGCGGCCGGCAACAACGTGCTGCTCCACCTCGACGACATCCAGCACACGTCCCCCGAACTCCTGCAGAAATTCATCCCGTTGTGCGATGCGACGCGGCGGGTCGAGGGCGTGTGGGAGGGGGTGCCGCGCACATATGACCTACGGGGGAAACGGTTCGCCGTCTGCATGACCGGCAACCCCTACACCGAGTCGGGCGGGCGTTTCCGGGTGCCGGACATGCTGGCCAACCGTGCCGACGTCTGGAACCTCGGGGACGTACTGACCGGCAAGGAGGCGGTGTTCGCGCTGAGTTTCCTGGAGAACGCGCTGACCTCCAACCCGGTCCTCGCCCCGCTGGCCGGCCGCGACCGCGCCGACCTGGACCTGCTGATCCGGCTGGCGGAGGGCGACGCGACGGCCCGCGCCGACCGGCTGTCCTACGCCTGCGACCCCGCCGAACTCGCCCGGATGGTGGGGGTGTTGAGGCATCTCATCACCGCCCGGGACGCCGTGCTCGCGGTCAACTCCGCGTACATGGCGTCGGCGGCGACGACGGACACGGCGCGCACGGAACCGCCGTTCCGGCTCCAGGGGTCGTACCGCACCATGAACCGCATCGCCCAGCGCATCGAGCCGGTGATGAACTCCCTTGAACTGTCAGCGGTGTTGGACGACCACTACACCGCCGAGGCGCAGACCCTGGGGACCGGCGCCGAGGCGAACCTGCTGAAGCTGGGGGAGTTGCGCGGCACGCTGAGCGCCGAACAGGCCGTGCGCTGGGGGGAGTTGAAGGCGGCGTACGTGCGGTCGCGGGGCATGGCGGAGGGCGACCCCTTGAGTCACGCGGTGGCGGCCCTCGGGGTGCTGGCCGAGCGGGTCGCAGCGGTGGAGTCGGCGATCATCCGGGCGAGCGGCGGCCCGGGATGACGGTCACCGACCTCCGCGTGAGGCCTCCCCGTACGACCAACTGCTAGAGCTGGAGCAGCCGTTGGGTGATCTCGCGGTACTGCCGCAGCGCGTTGCGGAATTCCTCGGACTCGGCCTCCGACGGGGACTGCGCCTGGGACTCGGGGTCCTGGTCCGCCCAGGCGGCGCGGAGGAGGTCGCGGCGGGCGGCGAGGGCGGTCACGAGCTGGGCGGTGGCCTCGTCGTAGGCGCTCTCCGCCTCCGCGAGGGCGTCGCGCGGGGTGTCGGCGAAGGTGTTGAGGGCGTGGCGCAGGCGCTGGAGGACCTTGTCCCGTTCGCTCGACGGGAGCAGCGGCTCCGGGCCCGGGGTGCGGCGTTCGGAGGGAGTGCGGTTCTGGCCCGCGGGTTGTTGGGCGCGTGTCTGGTCGTACATCATCGGGAGTCGCTTCCGTCCCGCCCGAAGGCGTTTTTGGGATCGTCCGTGCACCGGCCACTGCCCTGCGCCGTGCTGCCAGTCAACGTGCGGCGACGGTTCGTGTCAACGCGGCGGTCACGCGCTCCCGGCCGACCCGTTCCGGCGCGTGCCGGAGTACGGTGGAGGGTCCGAGGCCTTCGCGCGCCGATGTCCCGCTCCGGCGCCGTGCCCTCGCGTTTCCCTTCACAGGGGCAGCCCGTGACCCCGGCCGCGCCATCCGCAGCGAGGCCGAGGAGTCCCAGCATGTCGATCATCTCCACCCCGTCCACGAAGGGGATCCCGGCGGGCACCGACCCGCCGCCTCCACCCCCGCCCTACGACGGCACCTCCCCCTTCCCGCCGGACGAGGGCTCGACGCCCGTGCGGGACAGCGGGGACCGGATATACGTCGGGGTCACGGCCGCGATCGTCGTCCTGCCGTTCGTAGGTCTCGGCCTGGCCGGCTGGCTGCTGTGGGGACGGCTGATCCACCCCGTCGACATCGTGCTCGCGGCCGTCCTCTACACGGTCACCGGCCTCGGCGTCACGGTCGGCTTCCACCGCGGGCTCACCCACGGCTCGTACCGTGCGATCCGGCCCGTGCGCATCGCGCTCGCGCTGGCCGGGTCGATGAGCTTCCAGGGCGATGTCATCAGCTGGGTCGCCACCCACCGCCGCCATCACGCCTTCACCGACCGGCCCGGAGACCCGCACTCGCCGTACCGCTACGGCACCCATCTGCGGGGCCAGTTGCACGGACTGCTGGACGCCCATGTCGGCTGGCTGTTCCGCAACGAGCAGTCGCCGCCCGAGCGTTACGCCCCCGACCTCGTCGCCGACCCCGACATCCGGGCCGTCTCCCGCGCCTTCCCGTGGCTGTGCCTGCTCACCCTCGCGCTGCCGTTCGGGCTCGGCTGGGCGATCGGCGGCAGCTGGCTGTACGGCGTAACAGGCTTGCTGTGGGCGGGACTTGTGCGCATCGCGCTGCTCCACCACGTCACCTGGAGCGTCAACTCGCTCTGCCACATGATCGGTGAGCGCCCCTTCCGCACCCGGCGCCACGACCGCGCCACCAACCTGTGGCCGCTGGCCCTGCTCTCCTTCGGCGAGAGCTGGCACAACCTCCACCACGCCGACCCCACCAGCGCCCGGCACGGCGTCGACCGCGGCCAGATCGACCCGTCCGCCGCCGTCATCCGCCTTATGGAGCGCGCCGGTTGGGCCTACGACGTGCACTGGCCGACCGCGGACCGGGTCGCCGCCCGCCGCGCCTGACCTCGGCCACGACGCTGCTACGACGCGCGCGGTGGTGCCGGGATGGTCCTGGTGTCGAGGTCTCCCTCGATGATCTGCGCCGCGAGATCCGAGAGGCGCAGATGGCGGGCACGGGCGTAGGAGCGGAAGGCGGTGAAGGCGTCGTCGACGGACGTGTTCCAGCGCTCCGCCAGCACGCCCTTGACCTGCTCGATGAGGATGCGGCTGGTGAGCGCGTTCTGCAGCTGGCTGTTCTCGACGTGCGACTGCTCCAGCGTGCGCTGCTGGAGCACCGCGATGGTGGCCACGTCGGCGAGCGCCTGGGCGAGCGCGATGTCGTCGTCGCCGAGGCGGTGCGGGGTGCTCTGGAAGAGGTTGAGCGCGCCGACGACCCGGTTGCGCAGCCGTAGCGGAATGGCGTGCGTGCTGACGTACCCGGTCTCGCGGGCCTGCGTCGCGAAGCGCGGCCAGGCCGCGGTCACCTCGGTCCGCGTCAGGTCGATGTTGGTGCGGGCGGCGCCGGTGCGGTAGCACTCGACGCACGGGCCCTGGTCGTGCTGGAGCGCGAGGAGCTCCAGCAGGCGGGTGTGCTCGTCCGAGGCGGCGATGATCTGCAGTTCGCCGTGCGCGTCGACGAGCAGGATGCCGGCCGCCGACACGTCGAGGAGCTCGACGCAGCGCGCGGACAGCCGGTGCAGCAGGTCGATGACGTCGAAGTCCTCGACCAGGGAGTCCGCGACCTCCACGAAGATCTCGGCCAGACGTCGTTCGCGGGCCATGGCGATCATCCCTTTCCAGTGTCGGGCGAATACGGCCCGCCTATATCGTCGTCCAGATCGTCCCCGAAGCGGAGTCTGCGGGCGACCACATCCGCCGCGACCTCACCCAGGGGGCGTTCACTGCCGTAGGCGTGGGCCCGCAGGCGCAACAGGGCTTCCTGTATGGGCACGCCCAGTTGGACACTGATCATGCCGGTGGCCTGGTGCACTACGGGGCGGTTCAGCCCCGTCGGCCAGTCCGGCATCGCGTCCGGCCGGGGTGCGGTGCCGTTGGCGTGCCCGTTTCCCTCCCCGTTTCCGTGCCCCGTTCCGTTCAGGAACGCGCCGGTCAGGGCGGCCGCCAGGGCGGTGGCGTCGGCGTACTGCTGCTCGCTGATCCGCCGGTCCCCGTCGCACAGCACGGTCAGGACGCCGACCCGGATCGCCCCGATGCCCAGCGGGAACCCGCACACACCCTGGACGCCCATGTCGCGCGCGGCCGGCAGCAGCACCGGCCACCGCTCGGGGCGCACCCGTTCAAGGTCCGGCTCCAGCACGGGCGCACCGGTGCGGACCGCCTCCGGGCCCGGGCCCTCGCCCAGGGTGAACTGGAGTTCCTCGAAACGGGCGCTCAGCTCGGGATGGCACCACAGCGGCTCGGCCGTACGGTCGGCGCCGACCAGCAGCGACAGGGCGACGCCCGCGGCATCCAGCGCCCGGGCGCAGGCCCGCGCGGGATCGCCGCCCTCACCGAGGCGCAGTGACCGCAGGACTTCGGCCATGCCGTCGCTGATCACCGTGCTCCGTTCCGCGGCCGCCGGGGCACGTCGAGACGAGGTGCCGACCGGCTTCCGCCGTACCCTACGTGGCCCGGCGCTCCAGCGCGCGGTCGGCGAGCACGCCCGTCCACGCGTCCCGCACACTCGCGTACCGCGGGAACCGCCCCACCAGACCGGCGGCCCGGAACACCAGCAACGGACCGGGCCGGGAGTGCACGACACGCAGCCACCCGAGCCGCCCACGACACTCCTCCCAGGCCGCGCACAACGGGTCCAGAACACTGCCGTCCATGAAGGTCACGTCGAGCAGATCGACGACGACGAAGAGCCGCCCCGTACCGTGCCGGGCTTCCTTCAGCTCCTGCGCGAAGGCGGGCCCGGTCGTCAGATCGAGCTCACCGCCGGCCCGGACCACGCGCAGTTCGTCTGGTTCGTCGAACGGTTCGTCGAACAGATCAGAATGCGGGTCCATGTGCCCCATCTCCCCTGTAAGAGAGTGGCTTTCGCCTTCTTGCGCAGGGCCTCTGTTGCGCGGAAAGAGACTGCACGGAGAGGGCCGGGGTCCGGGGCTGCCGTACGACGAGCGTACTGCCGGGAAGGGATATGCCGGGAGCCGTTTCCGGCTATTGGATACCGGTTTCGGTGTTGTGGTCGTTTCAGTCGGCCTGATGCGGTATCCACTCGCTGTCGTCCAGCGAATATCCGAACTGCGGACGCCCGCTCATCCCGCTGGTGTGGAACGGCTTCCCCTGGTCGTCGATGCGCAGCACGCCGTGCCGGGTGCCGCTGGTCCAGTTCAGCTCCAGGTACCAGCGCACATCGTGGGAGGCCGCGGCGGCCGTGATGTACAGGACCTCGGGATCGCTCTCGCTCACCTTGTACGGCAGCCCGGTCTGCCCGGCCTTCGGCGTGGCCACCGGCCGGGTCGCGTCCAGCCCGACGTCGAAGGAGTGCGTGGGCACCCCGCCACCGCAGCCGACCCCCACATACCCCATGGTGTACGCGTTCCAGGCGAGCGGCGCTCCGCTCTGCACCACCCGCACGTTCAGCGACTCGAGTACGACGGTGTCCTGCCCGGTGCCCTGAACCGTGAGCTCAAGGTACTGACTGTCGGCGGACACGGCCCCCAGCGCGCTCACCCAGCTCGGGGCGTCCTGCTCGGTGGGCGGCGGCGGCACCTTGGCCGCGTCCTCGTCGACCAGGTAGGTCTGACTGCACGGACTCTCCCAAGCGTACGGCCGTGAGGTCACCGTCAGCGGAACGGCGGCGGTTACGGCCGCGCCCCCGCCGGCCTTCGCGCTCGCGGACGCCCCGCTCTTCGCCGTGGCGGACCCGGAGGGGCTCGCGCTGCCGGAGGGCGAGGTGGAGGAGGAGGGGGAGGAGGTCGCCTTCGCCTTCGACTTCGACGGGTCGGAGGGGGAGGCGCCGCGTTCGGTGGAGGTCACGGCCCCGGCATCCTGCTTCCGGTCGCCGCTGCCGTCGCCGCCGCCGGACACGAGACGGGGGACGAGCGCGGTGGCGGCGACGACCACGGCTACGGCGGCGGCTGTGAGGAGGGTGGTGCGGCGGCGGTTGCGGGGGCTGGGGCTGGGGCTGGGGGTGGTGAGGTGGCTTGTCTCCGGGGGGTTCGCGCCGGGTGGGGTTGCGTCGGAGGGGCTTGCCTCGGGGGTGGCCGTGGGCGTGGGGATGGGCGTGGTGGGCGGCTCGGTGCCGGTGCCGGTGCCGGTGGGAGGGAGAGCGGGAGTGGTGGGACTAGGGGGAGTGGGAGTGGGAGTGGAGGGGGTGGTGGAAGCGGGGGTGCCGGTGCTCGCGCTCGGCCCCGAAGTCGCCGCTGCCCCTGCCCCTGCCCCTGTCCCTGTACCCGTCCCTGCCCCTGTACCCGTCCCGGCGGCAGCCCTCCGCTCCCGCTGGCGTGCCCCGTCGGCCAGGATCCACCGGCGGTGGGCCTCGACGAGCTCGTCCGGGGTCGCCTTGCAGAGCCGGGCGAACCGCTCGACGGGGGCGTACTCGGTGGGTACGGCATCGCCGTTGCAGTACCGGTGCAGCGTCGACGTGCTCATGTGCAGCCGTTTCGCGAGCACGCCGTAGCTCAGCCCCGACCGGTCCTTGAGCTCCCGTATCAGTGCCGCGAAATCGGCGGTCTCCTCAGGCCCTGCCACCCTGCCCCCATTCCAGTCGAGCGTTCCAGGGGGTTGTTGTTCCCCCAGGTAAGAGCCGGTGCGAACGTTCCAGGTTCCCGTACCTGCTCGCTGTCGTAGCGGGTGGGACGGAAGGCGGCACAAGCTGCGGTCATCAAAGCACGCCGCCCGCCGACCGGTTGGGCGGCGGCCACTTCCCACCTTCCGAAAGGCACAACAGCCATGTCCGCGTTCACCGCCCGTCCCCGCACCCGCCTCTTCGCCGCCGCCACCGTCGCACTGGCCGCGCTCTCGCTCACCGCCTGCAACGACAAGCTGGGAGTACAGGACGAGGGCGCGGGCAACCCGACCTCTTCCACGGTGGCGACGCCGGCACCGTCCGGGACGAGGACGGGCGGGACGGGCGGGACGACTCAGACCGGCGGGTCGACGGGTTCCACCGGCTCCACCGGGTCCACCGGTTCCACGTCGGGTGGCAACACGGGGTCGAGCGGCGGCACGGGTTCGAGCTCCGGGTCGGGTTCCGCCTCGGGCACGGGCTCCGGCTCGGACTCCGGCTCGGGGACCTCCACGAGCGGCAGGATCCCGTGCAGCGGCGCCAACACCAAGGTGACGGCACAGACGGTCTCGCGCCCCATCAACCACATGCTGCTCACCGTCACCAACACGGGTTCCAAGACCTGCGACCTCTACTACTACCCGGCCGTCAACTTCGACGACGCCCAGTCCGTACCGCCGGTCATGAAGGACTCCCAGCCCCAGGCGGTGACCACCCTCACCCCGGGCCAGGCGGGCTACGCCGGCGTCGCCCTCTCCAATGGAGACAACGGCACCGGCACCAACGGCCGCACCGCCAAGTCCCTCTCCGTCTACTTCTTCGACCGCGCCAACAACAGCATCAGCCCGGCGGCGACACCGGCCCTGCCGGCGAAGGGCGTGTACGTGGACGACTCGCTGAAGGTGACGTACTGGGTGTCGGATGCGCAGGATGCGTTGACTTACTGAGCCTTACTGAGCGCTGGTCACGTCTCGCAGAGCGGCGGGGGGGCCGGTACTGATCCCAGTACCGGCCCCCCACCGCTCTGCTGATGAACGTCGAGGTACGGGCGGCGGCCCGGCTGGCCGACGGACAGTCGAACGCCCAACTCCATTGCCACGGCAGCGAATTACTGACTGGTGTACTGGCAGCCGCGAGCCGAGTGAAAGATCACTGGACGGGCGGGACGACGCTCACGGCAGGCGGATCCGAGAGCGTCGGCCGCACGTAATTCCCTCAACCAGAGACGAACTCAAACCGGCGTGCTTCCGCCAGGACCAACAGGTGTTGTTACGGCGACCCGCACAGCGCCGGTGTTCGATGGGGCGACCTGGGCCACGCTCTCGTCCTCGGCGTTGCGGGCGACGATCGCGGGAACACCAGTGCCTGTCGGGACATGGCGCACGGTCCATCCAGCGCTCTCGAAGTAGGTCTGGGTACGTGCCATCGCCCGGACGGTCTCCTCTTCCGTAAGAGACTGGGTCGACCAGGCATGGTGGACGTAGCGGCCTTCGGAGTCCTGGTACGCGCTGGTCCCCTCTCCCGCTTGTGCTGGGGAGGGCGGGGCTTGGAGAGCTTCGTAGATCCGGCTGGAGTGGTCGAGGGCCCGATGCTCGGCGAGCTCGTCCACCTGTGTGTGCCGGAAAGCTGCGGAGCTGGCCGTGGACCCACCGGTGGGAGCGAAGCAGGGAGAGGTCACGGAGATGGCTGCGAGACCCTCACCCTTGGCACGGTCCACGACGCCGGTGACCGCGGTCATCCAGAAGTCATCCGGTTCAGTGCGCATGCTGACCGAGGGAAAGGAGTTGGACCAGTCAGCATCTGATGACTGGAACTTGTAGCCCAGTTTCACCCAGGCGTCACGTGCCTGCCGTACGAGTGTCTTGGCCCTGCTGCCCGGAACCCCGGTCAGCTGATAAGTAAGTCGATACTGCACCCGGTCGTCTGAGCCACCGTCATCACTGGCAACGCACGCCCCCAAGGGGCGAAGGCCGGTTCGTTTGAGGGTCGGCTTGGGTGACACACCTTCCACCGCTTGGTGAACGACTTCCTCAGCACGTTTGCTTGCTTGCTGCTCGTTCACCTTGAATTGCTTCGACGTTGAGGCGCGGCCTCTCCCGCCATCCTGTTTCTGTCCCACACGCCGAAAGCGCAACCAACGCCGTCAAGAGTCCACCAATCAACATCGGTTTGCGTAGCTTCAAGAGATCCTTCCAGTTGAGAATGAGCGGCCTAAGGCCATCTGTGCCGGCAACTTCCCGCCGGGTATGCTGTCATGGGCTCGGCTATTCCTTCGGCGTTTCTATTGAGGACGCGATGGGAGCGTTGGACGACCAGAAGGCGTCGTTCGCGTTGGGCCGCGGGATCGCTTTTCCGTAGTAGCTTGGACCATTCGCTTTTGTTGCTGGTGCGGTAACGTTCGATTTCTTTACGCAAGCAGTTTGGACGTCGAGGAAGAACTGCCCCTCTCCGCCGACGATCAAGCTCATCTGTAGCAGGTCATCGCCGGTTTTGGCGTACACCTCAGGGAATTCCTTGTCCGAGTTGACGTCTGTAATTTTATGCCCATTCTTTTTCCAATAGCGCTCAATTATGCCGATAAGAGCCCCCCTTCTCGCCTCCGAAACCTTCGTCATCACGACTGCGCGGCGCGTGACATCTCCATAGCCACTGGATCCACCATCGCAACTGCCGTCATCCGAAGTGTCGTGGGTCCACTCGATGGGGGGCTTCACCATCGAGAGGGTCTGATAGATCAATTTGTCGGCCTCGTCCGCCGCTCCCTGCATATCCACTTTCGAGCTCCCCTTCACATTTCCCGAATCTCCATTACTCGCACCACAGCTCGCAACGGATAGGATTGTGAGTGCAACGCTGATCGCTCGGACCGAAAGCTGCTTCTTCATCGAGGTTCTTCCGCCTTGATGTGATCTGATCTTCCAGCGACAATCTTGGCGATATTGTTGGCCGCCGAAGGGTTTCTGTCAGGATCGAAATATCCAGAGTGGGCCGGGGTTGGCCCATCGCCCGAGAGCCAAAGCGGCAGTGGCCCGTCTCCCGACTCTATACGTGTGGCGCCGAATTCCTTACTGGTGGGATCTCTGCCGAACCAACGCTCATCATCCAAAGAGTTGACGATGGCAGGTGCAGGACCAAGCAGGCTGCTTTTGGCTGGAAGCCAAGAAACTGGATCGTTATCGGCCGACGCGGCAAAAACATGGTCCTTGCCGACGTTGAGTTCGCTGGCGGTCTGCGCACCCGTTCCAGGGCTTCCCAGAAGGACGATGTCGTTGACGCCAGGGATTCCACCGTGCTCCCGGGCTGCCGTTCCCACCAGGAGAGAGCCATACGAGTGTCCGATGGCCGTGATGTGCGGATTCTTGTTCTCGTTAGTGGCTCCTATGCCCTCAATGAAGCTGCGATAGGCGGGGGCGCCTTTATCCGCATCGGCAGTGGATGCCACCTCGGTGAAACCGGGAGCGTCATATCCCAGCCAGACGATCGAAGCTGTTGAGTGATCGTATTTATAGGCGCCCTTCTGCGTTTGAAGTGCCCGGCGGACCGTGTCGTCCGCGAAGTCGCCATTAAGTGTGGTACCAAGCCCGGGGACATAAGCGGAGACATTTGTTGAGGTGTCAGGTTTCCGTAACTGACGATGGCCCGGCCGTTCCCCTCATCTCCCACGCCCAGCAGGAACATTGGCGGACTGCTGCCTTCGTCGAGTTTTTCCTGAATCCCTTTCAATCCTTCGAGCTGGGTCTTTGACAGGTCGTCATGTTGGCCCTCGAGCTTCGCGATGAGGACTTTCAGGTTCTCCCGGTTTGCCTCATCCCGGACTTCCGTCGGAACACCGTCAAGGTTTCCGATCAGGCCGGGGAACGCGGAAAGATACTCTTCACGCTGGTCCGCGGTAAGGTGATCCCACCATGCCTTACGCTCTGCAGGGGACTTGTCGAGCGGAATTTTATCCTTGAGGTAAGGCGTCGCGGATGCGTCAACAGCATCGATATCGGACGCCACGTCCGCCCACGTTTTGGTGTCCACACCCAATCCGGGCGGGGCCTTCAGTTTCTCCAGCGCTCCGCAATAGCGAACGTCGATCTCCTGAGCGCGGAGGACGGCGTAAGTGAGGCGATCGGCCACGTCCTTGGCCTTTGCGTAATGTGGATTCGGGCTCTTGAACTGAGCTCCGCCGTCCCCCATCCCCTGCTGATACAGCCCCTCCTTGCCGGAAGACGGACTCGGGCTACTCGAATCGAACCGCCCGTTCCCACCGTAGGCTGTTCCGCCGGGGACTTCCTCACCAGTCAGCCCACTCTCTCCACCGGCGGGATAACCGATGCTGCCGTTTTCGTTGACGGTGTAGCCGAGCGACGCGGCATCGTCCAGGGCCTCGATCAGATGCCTGCGCTGCGTGGCCAATTCCGTTGCCAACCCATCGACGCTACCGCGAATGAGCCCGGACTCGGCCTGGATGTAGTAGTAGTTGTTGCTCAGCCGCTTGAGCCGCCGCACCGCAGCCTTCGCCGACTCGCTTTCCTGGGTCTTGGCGAGTGGGCCACTCATACGGCTGTCGACCTGCTCACGTGCGGAGTCGGCATGCCGGGACGCCGCGCCCCAGCCATCGGCTGCGTCAGAGAGTTCGGACAGTTTCAGATCCCTGAGTTGCTGCCAGGTCAGTGTCGACGCCACGGTTACTCGCCCTTCCCCGTGCCGGTCACCTTCACCGAGTCGGCCTTGGCGGCCACCTCGACGTCCACTTCACCCATGTCCTGGGCCACCTGACGCAACGTGGGGCCCAGCGCATCGCACTCATCCCGAACCGCGCCCAGGCGCTTCTCCCACGAAGCGAGTACGGACCTCAAGGCGCCCAGGCTCGTGAGTCCCGTTGCCCCGCTCCCACACCGTCATGGGCCGAACTCAAATCCGTCCTCGCGTTGCCAGTACTTGTCCGTAGATCGGCGGCAGCACCCGCGGCCCGCGTCCACGGCCCGTGCGAGTGCTTGAGGGTTCCTGCGCCGCCTGCGGTGTTGCCGCTTGTGGAGCCGCCAGGGTCGGCAGGAAGCTGATTGAGTTGCATGTGCGTTGGGTGCCGCTCAACCGCTGCCGACTTGAGCTGCTCCCACTCCTCCCACGCCATGCGTGGCCCCTCCCCGCGTTTTAGCCACTGCCGCCGGGTGCTTGTGACAGTGAGACCGCAACTCTGCGGTGATCGAGAAGCACAGTAGCGTTACCGCATCTTGGGCCTCATCCGTATCGGCCACCAGTGCGGTTGAGTACGTGTACTCAGACGGCACCAGGTCCGGGCCGTCGCCTGCGGGCGACAGCAGCAACCCGGATCGCGGCTCCGAGGAGTACCGCGCTGCCGATGCCCAGCGCGCCCCAATGACCCGGTGGAGGTCCACGACTACCTGGCCTCCTTCGAGCCGCCGGTAATCGACTTCGGCCTGCCGCACGGCACCCATGACGATCCATCGCACCGCCACGACCCGAGCGTGCCCGAGCACGGGCTGTGGACGAGCCGGGTGTACGCCGCCTGGCTCGGCGGCCCGAGTGCCAGCACAACGTCCGGACGCTGGTCAACCAGTCCTCCGACGAGGCTCTTCGGCATCCGAAGCTCATACACCGGCAGAACGGCAGGGCCGCGCTTGCCGAGCAGTGCCAGAGGTGTCTGCTGGAGCACCTCATCCGGCATGTCCAGGGCTCCCTGCGACAGTACGGACGGGCCGAGACCTGCGCGACGAGCACCCCGCCGCCGTAGCCATGCCGTATGCCACGACGGGACCGCGCGTAGGAGCGAGTGAGTGAAGCGATTGACGAAGAACGGGAGATGTCGATGAGCGTGACGATCCGGCCCGCCGAGAAGCGGGATATCACGGCTGTCGCCGAGCTGATCGAGGAGATCGAGCGGTTCTACGAGACGACCGGGATCCAGCTGTTCGAGGAGCGCCGGACTCAGGTCGAGGAGGCCCTCTTCGGCTCCCCGCCGTTGGCGTCCGCGCTCCTGGTCGAGGACGAAGCCGGCGACATCGTCGGCCTCGCCGCCTACTCGTTCCTCTGGCCCAGTGCCGGTTCCACGCACTCCCTCTTCCTCAAGGAGCTCTACGTCCGCGACACCCTCCGTCGGCAGGGTGTCGGCGCCCGTCTCATGGACGAACTCCGCGCCGTAGCCACCGCACGTCCCGGGTGTAGCCGTATCGAGTGGATGACCGACCGCGACAATCCGAACGCCCGCGCGTTCTACAAGTCACTCGGGTTCGCAGAGTCGGCCGGGAAGATCGTCTACCGGGTCGGCACCGGCGCGGTGTGAGTCTTCGAAGCGGGGTATGGGGCCCTGCCGGGGAAACGGAAAGAGTGGGGCTATGAAGGAAGAGCGCTGCGAACGGTGTGAGTGCATCATCGGGCTGGGCTGTGGCTGCCCACCTGACGGGGCTGTGCCGAAGGCGCGTTCCGCCTCGCAGCCGCGGCAGGAATGGCGACGCTTCCCCGCGGACACGATCCTGATCTCGTCCACGCACTACGCGCACCTACCCGGAGCATGCGCCCACCTCACCGAAGAGTTGGTGACGGCACCGCGCTGGGGCTGGATCCCGGACCCGGCGCCTGGGCTCTGGGACCGCCTCGGCAGCAGCTGTCCCGCGGTCGCGGTCGCGGGCAACACCGCGCGGACGGCTACGCGGCGGTGCGAGGAGTGCCAGACGGCGACAGGGCTGTAGGCGCCGCCCAGTTGGGTTCCGTGACAGGCGCGCCGTCGCCGGGCCGTGGGCCGGCACAGCCATCGTGGGCCTGGTCGCCGGCGAAACCCAGGGCTGCACCCGCACCGGCTCCGCTCCTCACCCACGCAATTGGGCCGGTGCCCTCTGGGCAGGCAGCTCCGGCTCGTCCAGATCGTTCACCGGCGTGCCCGACGGGTAGCGGGCGCAGTCGGCGTACGCACTGACCTGGAGGCGATCACGCGGGTACGTCTGAGAGGGCGGTACGTGACCTGATGTCCGGTTCGGTCTCGCCTGATCGTGTGACTGTGGGAACTCCCAGCCGGTCGATGGGCTTGGCCGTGCTGGAGTGACGGGGTGAGCGACCGCAAGCCCTACAAGAGCGATTTATCCGACGAACGCTGGGCGCTGATCGAGCCGGTGACCACTGCATGGAAGGCGAAGCACCCGTCCGTCAGTGGCCACCAGGGCAATTACGAGATGCGAGAGATCGTCAACGCGCTCCTGTACCAGTCCCGGACCGGCTGCCAATGGGACTACCTGCCCCACGACCTGCCACCGCCCGGCGCAGTGAAGTACTACTTCTACAAATGGCGCGACGACGGCACCGACGAGGTCGTCCATGACCTGCTGCGCTGGCAGGTGCGTGAGAGCCGGGGACGATTAGCCGACCCGAGCCTGGTGGTGCTCGACACCCAGAGTCTGCATGCCGCCGCGGGGGTGCCCGCGGCCACGACCGGGCGGGACGCGGCCAAGAAGGTGGCGGGTCGCAAGCGGGGGCTGGCCGTTGACGTGTTGGGCTTGGTGATCGCCGTGGTGGTGCTGGCCGCTTCCGTGCACGACAACGCTTTCGGTACCGCGTTGCTGGACAAGGTCGCCGCGGGGACCTCCACGGTGACGAAGGCGCTGGTGGACCAGGGGTTCAAGAAGACCGTGGTCGACCACGGCGCCGGCCTGGGCATCGTGGTGGATGTCGTCGAGCGCAACCCGGCCGACCACGGCTTCGTCCCGCAGCCGATCCGCTGGAGAGTCGAGTAGACCAACGGGATCTTGATGCTGCACCGCAGGCTGGTCCGCGACTACGAACACCGCCCGGCCAGCTCCGAGTCCCGGGTGTACTGGGCGATAAGCGATGTGATGACACGTCGGCTGACCGGCACCTCCACCCCGTCCTGGCGCGGCGCATGAGCGGCGACCCACAGCAGACTCTCGGTGCCCTGCTGGCACGTCTGGAGGTCCGCGAGCGGCAGATCGCTGTGGAAGCGGAGGCCGCTCACGAGCAGATCGCGCAGCTGACGGCGCTGCTGGACGGACTCGCCGAGGCCGCCGAGCACATCACGATCACCCGCAAGACACTCCTGGAACTGCCCGACGAAACGCCCTCGGCACCGGCCACACCGACTCCGGCCCTGCCCGGCGGCCCCGCCTACCAGCAGATCATGGCCGTGTTCGCCGAAGCCGACGCTCCGCTACGGGCGAGGAACGTGTGCGAGGCGATGGACCTGGACCTCGTGCCGAACAACATCAACAACGTCCGCATCAAACTGAAGCGCCTGACCGGGCGAGGGATCCTCGATGAGACCGAGCAGGGACTGTTCACCAGGCCGCGACCGTAACCGCCCGGCAATCCCACCACCGGCCCCCTCACGTCGTTCTGCCGGCCCGCCGAGGAAACCCGTTGCGAGTGACCGGCATCGGATGTCTGATTGACCGGCCGCCGATCACGGGATGGAACATGAGTATGTCGCTGCCCACCCCCTCGTTGCAGACCTCTCGTCTTCGACTGCGTGCCTTCGAAGACGCGGACGCGAACGACCTGTTCGCGCTGCAGAGCAACGCCTACGTGTTGCGCTACTGGGACGATCCACCGTGGACCGAACGCGCGTGCGCCGAGAAGTTCATCACCCGTTGCCGAGAGATGGAAAAGGAAGGCACCGGGGCGCGGCTGGCCGTGGATCGTATCTCCGACGGGGCGTTCATCGGCTGGTGCACCCTGAACAGGTGGAATCCGGACTTCCGCAGCGCGTCGCTGGGCTACTGCTTCGACGATGCAGCGTGGGGCCACGGTTATGCGACCGAAGCCGCGCGCGCTTTGCTGCGGTGGGCATTCGACACGCTGGACCTGAATCGCGTCCAGGCTGAGGCCGATACGCGCAACGTGGCTTCTGCCCGCGTGCTGGAGAAGGTCGGCTTCGTGCGTGAGGGGACGTTGCGGGAAGACTGCGTCGTCAACGGCCAGGTCTCTGACTCATGGGTCTACGGGCTGCTCAGGCGGGAGTGGCGGCCGTCGTCCGAGCCGGCTCCCGCCCACTGAGCCCCATCGCCCGGCACCTGGTATCGACCACGCCCTGAACCACTGATCACTGCGCCTCATCCAAACTCAACCACGAACCGGGTAAAGGCTC
>NZ_BARF01000098.1 GCF_000367365.1 Streptomyces prunicolor NBRC 13075
GGCCACGACCACCTTCCTGTGGCGTCCCAGTGACCGGCGATGAGTGTTTTTGGTCTTCAACTCAATATTCCCTTCGAGGGCTCGCCGGAAGGACTTCCGAAGATTATTTCGAAAAGATCTTTTGGGAAATCCCTGCGGCTTCGGTTTGGACGAGCCACATTCGATCGCCGAACACTGTGATTCCCATCTCCGGGTGCTTGGGTTTGTGCATGATTTATCTTGAACTTACTTTGAGGCAGGGGAAGTTGAGGACGAGTTGCACGGAAGCGTCCGGTACGTCGGCGGCTTCGACGCGCCCGCCGCGCGGAGACCGGCCGGGGAGGAGACGGCGTCACACCGGTGACGTGGAGCGATCGGGACGCCAGGGGTAAGCGGGTCGTACAGATTCAGTGGAGATTACGGGCCCGAAACCTACGGAACCGTAAGGATTTCTGTCCGACCCTTCCCCTTGTGCGGGCATTTTCCGCCGCTGACCAGTGCGGACGTACGGGCCTCTCGTTTTCCGACCCCCTCCCGCCCTTCCGCCCGGTGGGGTAGCTTTCACGGCGCTGTAGGGGAGTGCCAACAGGAGCGGGGAGCGGGGTTTGCGCGAGTACAACAACCCTCCGTTGGCGTTGGCACCGCCGGTGGGCGGTCTGGCCGACGTCGTCTTCCAGCGTGCCCAGGACGACCCCCTGCATGTCTCCCTCGGCCGCAAGGACGAGCAGGACAGGTGGCGGGACGTGACCGCCGCCGAGTTCCGCGACGAGGTCCTCGCCCTTGCCAAGGGCCTGCTCGCGCAGGGCGTCCGCTTCGGCGACCGGGTCGCGATCATGTCCCGTACCCGCTACGAGTGGACGCTGTTCGACTTCGCGCTGTGGACGATCGGCGCCCAAGTGGTGCCGATCTATCCGACGTCGTCCGCCGAGCAGTGCTTCTGGATGCTGCACGACGCGCAGGTCTCGGCGGCGATGGTCGAGCACGAGGACCACGCGATGACGATCGCCACCGTCATCGACCGCCTCCCCGCGCTGCACCAGCTGTGGCAGCTCGACACGGGCGCCGTGCAGGAGCTGTACGACGCCGGCGCGCACATCGAGGACGAGGTGGTCCACCGGCACCGCCAGGCCGTAACCCCGGACTCGACCGCGACGATCATCTACACCTCGGGCACCACGGGCAGACCCAAGGGCTGTGTCATCTCGCACGGCAACTTCATGTACGAGGCGGACACGGTCATCGACACCTGGGAGTCCGTCTTCCACTCGAAGAAGGGCGACGAGGCGGCGACCCTGCTGTTCCTGCCGCTGGCGCACGTCTTCGGGCGGATGGTGGAGGTCGCGGCGATCCGCGGCGGGGTCCGCTTCGGCCACCAGCCGCAGCTCAACGCGGCCGTCCTGCTGCCCGACCTGGTCGCCTTCAGGCCGACGTTCATTCTCGCCGTGCCGTACATCTTCGAGAAGGTGTTCAACGCGGCCCGCCGCAAGGCCGAGAAGGACGGCAAGGCCGGCCCGTTCGAGAAGGCCGTCGACATCGCGGTGCGGTACGCGGACGCGATCGAGGAGAAGGCCTGGGGCATCGGCCCGGGCCCGTCCGCGGGGCTGCGCATGCAGCACCAGCTCTTCGACAAACTCGTCTACTCCAAGGTGCGGGCCGCCATGGGCGGCCGTATCCGCAACGCCATGTCCGGCGGGTCGGCCATGGACCGTCGCCTCGGACTGTTCTTCGCGGGCGCGGGCGTGCAGATCTACGAGGGCTACGGCCTCACCGAGTCGACGGCCGCCGCGACCGCCAACCCGCCCGACCGCACCCGCTACGGCACGGTCGGCCAGGCCATCCCCGGGGTCACCGTGCACATCGCGGACGACGGCGAGATCTGGCTCAACGGCCCCAACGTCTTCCAGGGCTACCTCAACAACCAGAAGGCCACCGACGAGACCCTGCACGACGGCTGGCTCGCCACCGGTGACCTGGGCTCCCTCGACGAGGACGGCTATCTCACCATCACCGGGCGCAAGAAGGAGATCCTGGTCACCTCCGGCGGCAAGAGCGTCGCGCCGGGACTGCTGGAGGAGCGGGTACGGGACCACCCCCTGGTCTCGCAGTGCATCGTCGTCGGCAATGACCGCCCCTACATCGCCGCCCTGGTCACCCTCGACCACGAGGCCGTCGAGCACTGGCTCACCATGCGCGGCAAGCCGCAGCTGTCCCCGGCCCAGCTGGTGCGGGACGCCGACCTGGAGACCGAGGTGCGGCGCGCGGTGGTCGCCGCGAACACCCTGGTCTCGCAGGCCGAGTCGATCCGCACCTTCCGGATACTGGCCCAGCCCTTCACCGAGGAGCACGGTCTGCTGACCCCGTCCCTGAAACTGAAGCGCAAGGCCATCGAGAACACGTACTCGAACGAGGTCGAGGCGCTGTACCGGGCCTGAGCGGGTAGACCCTCCGGGAGCGGACACGGCCCAGGCCGGATCTCGCGGTCAGGAATGCGGTACGGCCCGTGATCGTTGACGATGTGAGTACCAACCGACGACTGAAGGATCGAGAGCTCGTGAGCAGCAAGGTCCCCCCGATCATCCTCAACAACGGTGTCGAGATGCCCCAGCTGGGCTTCGGCGTCTGGCAGGTGCCGGACGACGAGGCGGAGCGGGCGGTGGCCACGGCGCTGGAGGCCGGATACCGCAGCATCGACACCGCTGCGATCTACGGCAACGAAGAGGGCACCGGAAAGGCCATCGCCGCGTCCGACGTCCCGCGCGAGGACCTCTTCGTCACCACCAAGCTCTGGAACGCGGACCAGGGGTACGACGAGACCCTGCGCGCGTTCGACGTGTCGCTGGAGAAGCTCGGCCTGGAGTACCTGGATCTGTATCTGATCCACTGGCCCACCCCGGCCCGGGACAAGTACGTCGACAGCTACAAGGCGTTCGAGAAGCTGTACGCGGACGGCCGCGTGCGTGCCATCGGCGTCTCCAACTTCGAGCCCGACCACCTGGCCCGGCTGATCGCGGAGACCTCGGTCATCCCGGCGGTCGACCAGATCGAGCTGCACCCGCAGCTCCAGCAGCGCGCCGGGCGTGAGTACCAGGCGGAGCAGGGCATCGCGACCGAGGCCTGGTCGCCGCTCGGCTCGGGCAAGGGCCTCCTGGAGGTCCCGGCGATCGTCGCCATCGCCCAGAAGCACGGCCGCACCCCGGCCCAGGTCGTGCTGCGCTGGCACATCCAGCTCGGCAACGTGGTGATCCCCAAGTCCGTGACGCCGTCGCGGATCAAGGAGAACATCGAGGTCTTCGACTTCAGCCTGGACACCGAGGACCTCGCGGCGATCAGCGCGCTGAACGAGGAGCGGCGCCTCGGTCCCGACCCGTCGACGTTCAACGCGGCCTGAAATCAAGGCACATGGCCTGAACCGCAGGCAGTGCGAGCGCCCCGGAGCCTTCTGACTCCGGGGCGCATCGCTTTTCCGTGCCGCATTCCGTGCCGCTTTCGGTGCCGCTTTCCGTGCCGCTTTCCGTGCGGCTTTCCGTCCCGTCGGCCCACTTGGTTCGTACCAGGGTCTTGACGCGGGCATGATGACGGGGCACCTTGTTGCGCACCTGGTAAGGAAACTTTCCTAACAGAAGGGTCCCCCACAGTGCGCATGCGAACACTGACCCTCGCCGCGGCCTCGGGCGCCGCCCTGCTCGCCGCCGGAGTGCTCCCCGCGAGCGCCTCCGGCGCCACCCCCAAGTCGGCCCAGGAGGGCTCGGTCAGCGCGGCCGACCTGCTCTCCAAGGTGACGTCCTGCTCCCAGATATCGAACGGCAAGTACCGCACCGACGACGAGACTTCGGCCACCATCCCGGTCTGCGGCAAGAACGGTGCCGTGTTCTGGAAGGCCGACATGGACATCGACTGCGACGGCCAGCGCACCTCGAACTGCAACGAGAACGCCGACCCCTGGTACCAGGACGACACGGCGTTCCACCAGTCCAACGGCCAGCCCCTGAAGGCGGATTCACTGCCGTATATCGTGGTGCCCAGCTCCAGCAGCATCTGGAACTACTCCGGCGCCGGCATCAAGGGCGGCGGTGTGGTCGCCGTGATCTACAACAACAAGGTCGAGTACGCGGTCGTCGGCGACACCGGCCCCACCAACATCATCGGCGAGGCCTCGTACGCCACGGCCGGCGCCCTCGGCATCGACCCCGACCCGGCGACCGGCGGCGCCGAATCCGGCGTGACGTACATCCTGTTCAAGAACTCGACGGTCTCCCCCATCGAGAGCCACAGCGCGGCGGTCTCGCTGGGCGACCAGCTGGCGAAGCAGTTCCTGGCGAACAACTGAGCCCAGCAGGGCATGAGTTGGCCCGTTGTCGCGACAGTCTCGACTGTTCGCGACAACGGGCCTTTACCGTGGGCGAGTTGGGTCGGCTACGTCAGTTGGGCTGCCCGATCGGTCGTACGACGACGGTGTTGATGTCGACGCCGGCGGGCTGGCGGATCGCCCACAGGATCGAGTCGGCGATCTGGTCGGCGGTGAGGAGATGGCCGGACGGCAGGCTGCCGTTGCCGTCCCAGAACGGGGTCTCCACCCGGCCCGGGGCGACCAGCGTCACCCCGATGCCGAACTCCGTGACCTCGCGCCGGGTGTTCTCGGCGAGGCCGGTCATCGCCCACTTGGTCGCGCCGTAGATGTTGCCGGGGGTGTGCACGAACCCGGCGACGCTGCCGATCAGCACGATCCGGCCGTGCGTCTGCTTCAGCGCGTCGACGGACGCCCGGATCAGCAGGGCGGGACCGAGGACGTTGGTCAGCACCATCTCGGTCCACCCGGTCGGGTCGCCCTCGGCGACCGAGTCGTGCGTGGCGACCCCGGCGTTGGCGACGACCGCGTCGAGCCGCCCGAACCGTTTGAGTGTCGTCTCGACGGCGGTCTGCACCTCGTCGTACTCGGCGGCACTGCCGGGGATCGTCAACAGGCCCTCGGGGTGCCCCAGTTGAGCGGAGAAGTCGAGCAGCCGCTGCTCGCTGCGGCCGGTGACGGCCACCCGGCCCCCGGCGCTGAGGAGTTGACGGGCGACGGCGGCCCCGATACCGCTGCCGCCGCCGGTTATGAGCGCGACGTGAGAGTTGTCGTTCATGGTGGTCGTACCCCCGTGGGTCGGTGAACTCCGTGCAGTCTGAGGGGCAGTTCATCACCTTGAGCACTCTCGAAGTCAAGCCGCCGAGATCACGGGCCTTTTCAGCCGGTCCGCACTGCCGTGTGCACGGTGTGCGCGGCGAGCACGAACACATCGGCGCGCTGATGCACACCCGCCGGGTCCTCGGGGTCGACGAGCCGGTCGAGGGTGGCCCGGTCGTCGGCGTCCATCGCCTCGCCGTAGGTGTCACGCACCCGGGTCAGCCAGGTCGCGGCGTAGGCGCGGACGCGGTCGGGCGCCGGGGCGGGCAGGTCGAGCAGGAAGCTGCGGCTGCCGGTGTGCTTGAGACCGACCGAGGTCAGGAGGGCGGGCCAGTCCTCGGTCTCGGTGACGGCGCCGGGGAGGTCGGCGCGCATCTGCGCGAACCACTCGGCCTCGATCGCGTCGATCCGCGCCTCCAAGCCCGGGCGGCCGATGCCGAAGTCGCGGGGCAGGAACCGGGAGGGCAGGCCGCCCTCCATGATCGCGAGGGTGCCACCGGGCGCGAGCCGCTCCGCGAACGCGGCGAGACCGCCACGCTGGTCACCGAGGTGATGCAGGCTGCGGCTGGCCCACAGCAGGTCGGCCGGGTACTCCAACTGCCCCAGAACCTCGGGCAGTTCACCGGTCAGCGTGCTGAAACGATCACCGAAGCCCTGCCGGTCCGCACGGGCGCGGGCCCGCTCCAGGAGCGGTTCGGAACCGTCCACGGCAACGACCCGGGCACCCGGGAACGTCTCCGCGAACAGACACGCGACCACACCGGGCCCGCTGCCCACGTCGACGATCAGCCCCGGATCGGTCCGCTCCTTCGCGAGCCACGCCATCGCCCGCTCGTACAACGGCGCGAACAGCTCCGCCTGGGTCTCCAGCAGGGGGCCCATGACGGCCCAGTCGAGGTCGGTGTGGTCGTGGTGGTGGCGGCCCTTGCCGGGCTTGTGGTCGTGCTCCTGCCCCTGCGTGTGGTCGTGCTTGTGCTCGTGATCGTGCTCGTGCGCCATGGTGGTCACCCTCTCGTCCGCGTGCCGCCAGCCTGCGCGACGCACCGTTCGACGGCCAGTTCCGTTGCCGAAGCGGCAAAAAATGAGGTGCGGAACAGGTCGTCCGTCGCCGAGCATGCCCGTATGGACGACACGGACGACGTGATGGTCGAACGGTTCCTCGAAGACGGGTTCGTGAAGATCGAGGGGGCCTTCCCACCGCGGGTCGCCGAGCACTGCGCTCGGCTGCTGTGGCGGGAGACGGGCTACGACGCGGAGGACCCCGGCACCTGGAAGGACCCTGTGGTGTGGGTGAGCGACATGGCCCAGGGGCCGTTCGCCGCCTCGGTCAACTCCCCTGTCCTGCATGAGGCGTTCGACCTCCTGGTGGGCGCGGGCCGCTGGCAGTCCCGATACTCGGTGGGCAGTTTTCCGCTGCGCTTCCCGCACCCGACAGAACCGGACGACGCCGGCTGGCACATCGAGGGCAGCTATACGGCGGAGGGCGCGGAGAACGAGTGGCCGTGCACGAACCTGCGCTCGCGCGGCCGGGCCCTGCTGATGCTGATGCTCTACACCGAGGTCACCGAGGAGAACGCGCCGACGCGCATCCGGGTCGGCTCCCACCTCGACGTCCCACGCGTCCTCGAACCGTACGGCGAGAAGGGCGCCTCCTCCCTGACCCTCGGCCCGAAGGTGGCCGAGGCATCCGCCGGACGCCCCCTCACCTACGCCACCGGCAAGCCCGGTGACGTCTACCTCTGCCACCCTTTCCTGGTCCACGCGGCCCAACCGCATCACGGCGAACGCCCCCGCTTCATGGGCCAGCCGCCACTGATGCCGGCGGCGCCGTACGAGTTGGAACGGTCCAACGGCGACTATTCGGTGGTGGAGCAAGCAATCCGCCGGGGCCTGTCGAGTGAGGGCTGACCCCCACGCCCCTGAAAGAGGCGCGGGGCTGTATCGATGTGCGGCTCCGCCGCGTGGGCGCGACCAGCCACATACGGCCCGCAGCTCAGAGCCGGCCTACAGAGGCGGGTACGCGTTCGCCATCAGCTGCTGGAACTGCGCAGAGAACCAGTGCCCCGACAGCGGAGCGTTCGCCAGCGCACCCGACATGTTGTTCCCGTTACGCGCATTCCCCGTGTACGTCGGATCGCACATCCGGTCAAACCCCTTGCCCTCGTCGTTGGCGATGGCCGTGCTGGACCCGTCCGACTCCCCCGGCGGCTTCATCCACACATACGCGTCGATACCGGTGGCAGGAGCAGCCTGCGGCCGCTCGCCCAGACCCGCACCGGACTGGTTGCACCAGTTCCCGACCTGGATCCGCCGGTCGTAGCGCCCGCCGTCAACGTACGTGTCCACACTGGTAGTTGCTCCCGGTCCGGTGGGCCGAGCAGAGCCACCCCACCCGTTCCTCGACGTGTCGATCAGCATGCCGATACCGGAGTTGAAGCCCACCGACACCAACTGGTTGCGGAACGCCTGGGCGTACGACTGCTCGTCCACGTACCGGTTCCAGTCGACCCACTTGGACTGGCGCACGGAGACACCGTTGACGCTGTCGTTGATGGTGAAGTTGTTCTCCTTCAGGGCGCTGTAGTTGGCCGTGTTGGTGATGAAGCCGGCCACGTCGTTCACGGTCGCGCCCTCGGCGTTGGCGGCCTGGTAGAAGAGGTTCGCGGAGGGGGCGAAGTTGTCGTCCCAGCCGAGCCAGCCGTGGTGTCCGGCGTCGATGTAGTTGTAGACGTTGGGGATCGCGCCGAGCTTGTTCAGCGCGTAGCCGACGCCCTTCACGTAGTTGCCGTTGGCGAGCATCGTGTCGCACTGCGGGGTGGCGGTGGCCTTGCTGCCCGTGTTGGTCACGAGGTTGGGCAGCGAATCGATCTCGATCGTGGTGACGATCCGCAGCGAGGCGTACTTGCTGTCGGCGAGGATCGCGGCGATCGGGTCGATGAACTCGCTTTCGTAGCGGCCGATTTCGGTCGGGCCGAGTTCACCGTTCGAGGCGAGGGCAGCGCAGTCGCGCCCGGGCAGGTCGTAGACGACGAGTTGGACGACCTCTTCGCCGGTGCCCTTCTGGGCGAGCGCCGCGTCGAGGTGGGCGCGCAGGCCCATCCCGCCGCTGACACCGTTGATCGCGGCGATGCGGTCGAGCCAGACGCCGGTGGGCTGGCTGGAGATCCGGCTGCCGCCGGTCTCCGCGGCGGCCTTCGCGGACCACTCCGGGTTCACGTACACCTTGGCGCCCACGTACGGGTTGTCGACCCGCGTGCCGGGATCGGTGCCGCCTCCCCCGCCGCTGCCGTCGTCGACGTTGCAGGTCACGCCGTCGAGGGTGAAGGTCGTCGGGAGCGCGTTGGTGCCGCTGTAGGAGGCGTTGAAGCCGAAGCTGACCGAACTCCCGGTCGCCAGGCTCCCGTTGTAGGTCTCGTTGGCCGCCGTGACGGCGGTCCCGCTCTGGCTGATCTTCGCGTTCCAGCCGCTGGTGATCTGCTGGTTACCGGCGTACGACCACTTCGCGGCCCAACTCGACTTCGCGGCCCCGTTGTTGGTGATGGTGACGGCGGCGGTGAAGCCGGTGTCCCACTGGTTCTGCACCTTGTAGTCGACGCTGCACGGGATCGCGGCGATGCCGGTGTCCGCCGAGGGAGCGGCGGCGACCGCAGTCCCCGAGGCCCCGGCGACGAGCACCAAGGCAGCGAGCAACGCTGTTCTGGTACGGCTCATGAGTGCGGGTTTCCTTGTCTGTGAAGGAAGTTGGTTGCGGGTGCTGTTGGGTTGGCTGGGGGCGCCTATCCGTTGAGGGCGCGCAGATGGTCGCGCAGCCCGATGCCGTACGCGGTGGGCGTACCGGCGTAGTCGGAGATCAGGGACGGACCCGCGGAACAGTCCCAGGTGTTCCAGGTCCAGCCGAGATACGAGAGCCCGCGGTCGTCGAACCACTTCATGACCTGGTCGACGAAGGCGTGCGAGCAGGTGTTCTCGCCGATCTCCCCTGCCACCAGCGGTACTTGGGCCGCGACGGGGGCGAGTGTGGAGTTCCAGCAGCTCTCGGTCGCGCAGGTGTTGAAGTTGTACACGTGGTACGCGGCGACGAGATTGCCGGTCGGATCGGTGGGCTTGTACGTCAGCCACTGGCTCAGGTCGTTCGAGTACGCGAGCCCGCCGGCCATGATGACGTTCGTGGCGCCGGTGGACCGTACGGCGTCGACGAGATCCTGCATACCGGCGACTTCGTACCCGATGCCGGGGCAGGTGCCGCCGTCCCGCCAGCACTGCCACGCCTGGGTGGTCGTGGAGGTCGCACGGTCCGGGTAGGGCTCGTTGAACAGGTCGAACGCGACGGCCTGGTCGCCCTTGAAGGTGCTGGCGACCGAGGACCAGAACGACGGTGTGTACTGCGCGTCCGGCATCGGCTTCTGGCAGGTGGCGTGCACGTCGGAGCAGCCCGCCGAGTTGCCGGTGTACTGGCCGTAGGTCCAGTGCAGTTCGACGATCGGCGTCATGCCGTGCGCCTCGACCTTCGCCACCAAGTCCTTCACGGCGGCGATGTAGTTGGCGCCCGCGTACTCGGGCTTGATGTTCGAAAGGCCCAGCCAGCACTCCTCGTTGAGGGGAATGCGGACCGTGTTCGCCTTCCAGTCGGCGATCGCCGCGACGGCCGCGTCGTCCGCCGGGCCGTCCCAAATGCCGTAGCCCTGCACGCACATGAACTCGCCGCCGGACCGATTGACGCCGAGCAGACGGCGGTTGGTGCCGTCGGCGTCCACGAGCTTGTTCCCGGAGACGTGCAGCGCGGGTGCGGTGCCGCTGGTCGGTGGTGAGGTCGGAGGCGGCGACGTGGGTGGTGTCGGCTCCGCATCGACGTTGCAGGTCGTCCCGTTGAGCTTGAACGCGGACGGTACGGCGTTGCTCCCCGACAAGTTGGCGAGGAACCCGGCGCTAATGCTCGCGCCGGTGCCGAGCGAGCCGTTCCAGCTCTCGTTGGCCGCGGTGACCGTCGTACCGGACTGGGACCACTTGGCGTTCCAGCCCTGGGTGACCTTCTGGCCGCCGGCGAAGTCGAAGCTCAGGCTCCAACTGCTCACCGGTGCCATGTTGTTGGTGATCTGCACTGCACCTTGGAAGCCGGTGTCCCACTGGCTGGTGACCGAGTACTCCACCGTGCACGCGGGAGTGGCGCCGGACGCCGTGACCACCGGAACGACCATTGCCCCGAGGAGGGCGGTCGCACCGGCGACGGCTAAAAGTACTGAACGCGGGGGGTGTCGCATGAGCGAGTCCTTGCAGCTCGGACGCGTCGCACGGACGCGTCGACTGACGGATTCGCTCCCACTGGTGTCCAGGAAGGTAGCGCCAAGTGACAGCAAAGAACAGGGGAGTTGCTTGACTTTCCCGCAACCTCGTTCGTCGAATTTTTTCGACTCCGTAAGCACCTTGACCGCTCACACCCCCGTCCCCACTATGGGAGCGCTCCCACTGGTTCAAGGCTTGTTGCTGCTCCGCCCCCACTTCTCCGAGCCGCAAGGAGGAACCAGCACATGCACCCCAGAAGGAGACGCCGCGTGACGCGGAGACTCTGGACCGCTGTCGTGGCGGCCCTCGCACTTCCGGTCTCGATGCTGGCGACCGGCACAACTCCCGCCCAGGCGGCGACAGTTCAGTGCAGCGTGGACTACAAGACCAACGACTGGGGCTCCGGCTTCACCGCGGATCTGACCCTCACCAACCGGGGTACGGACGCGATCAACGGCTGGACTCTCACGTACAGCTACGCGGGCAACCAGAAGCTCAGCAACGGTTGGAACGGCACCTGGTCCCAGTCCGGCAGCGCGGTCTCGGTGACGAACGCGTCGTACAACGGGACGATCGCCGCGGGCGCGGCCGTCTCGACCGGCGCGCAGTTCAGTTACAGCGGCACCAACACCGCGCCCACCTCGTTCGCGGTCAACGGCACCACCTGCGCCGGCGCGCACCAGCCGCCGATCACCGTGCTGACCAGCCCGAGCGCGGGCGCGATCTACACGCAGGGAGTGGCGATCCCGCTCGCGGCGACCGCGGCGGCGGCCGACAACGCGACGATCAGCAAGGTGGAGTTCTACGACGACACGACGCTGCTCGGCACGGACACGAGCTCGCCGTACTCTCTTTCGACCTCCGGATTGACCGTGGGCAGTCACTCACTGGTGGCGAAGGCCTACGACAGCCTGGGCGCGTCCGGGGAGTCGACGCCGGTCGGCATCACGGTCGCGTCGGGACCCTCGGTGGTGGCGACGCCGACCCAACTCGGCGTGCAGCAGGGGAAGCCTGGCACTTACGCGGTGTCGCTGTCGACGCAGCCGGCGTCGAACGTGACGGTCACGACAGCCCGCGCGAGCGGCAACTCGGGACTGTCGGTCACCAGCGGCGGGACGCTCACGTTCACGCCGTCGAACTGGAACACCGCGCAGACGGTGACCCTCACGGCCGACGCGTCGGGCACCGGTACGGCGTCCTTCGAGTCGACGGCGACGGGGTTCACCAAGGCGACGGTCACGGTGACGGAGCTGGCGGCGGCGAACACGTACGACGCCCGCCTCCTGGACCTCTACGGCAAGATCACCAACCCTGCGAACGGCTACTTCTCGCCCCAGGGCATCCCCTACCACTCGGTGGAGACCCTGATCGTCGAGGCGCCGGACCAGGGGCACGAGACGACGTCGGAGGCGTACAGCTATCTGCTGTGGCTCCAGGCGATGTACGGCAAGGTGACAGGCGACTGGTCGAAGTTCAACGGTGCCTGGGCTCTCATGGAGAAGTACATGATCCCGACGCATGCCGACCAGCCGACGAACTCGTTCTACAACGCCTCGAAGCCGGCTACGTACGCGCCCGAGCTGGACACCCCGAACGAGTATCCGGCGAAGCTCGACACCTCGGTGCCGGTGGGATCGGATCCGATCGCCGGTGAACTGAAGACCGCATACGGTTCGGACGATGTCTACGGTATGCACTGGCTGGAGGACGTCGACAACACCTACGGCTACGGCGACACGCCGGGCGGCGGGTGCGAGGCGGGGCCGACGGCGAGCGGGCCGTCGTACATCAACACCTTCCAGCGCGGAGCGCAGGAGTCCGTGTGGGAGACGGTGCCGCAGCCGACCTGCGACGCCTTCAAGTACGGCGGTACGAACGGGTACTTGGACCTCTACACCGGTGACTCCTCGTACGCCAAGCAGTGGAAGTACACCGACGCGCCGGACGCCGACGCGCGGGCAGTGCAGGCCGCGTACTGGGCCGACGTGTGGGCCAAGGAGCAGGGCAAGGGCACTGACGTCTCCACGACCGTCGGCAAGGCGGCGAAGATGGGCGACTATCTGCGCTACGCCATGTACGACAAGTACTTCAAGAAAATCGGCAACTGCGTCGGACCGTCCACGTGCCCGGCCGGGACCGGCAAGGATGCCTCGGACTATCTGCTGTCCTGGTACTACGCGTGGGGCGGCGCCAATGACACCAGTGCGGGTTGGGCCTGGCGCATCGGGTCGAGTCATGTGCACGGGGGTTATCAAAACCCGTTGGCCGCCTATGCGTTGAGTTCGTATGCCGATCTGAAGCCCAAGTCCACTACGGGCGCGGCGGATTGGGGTACCTCGCTGTCGCGGCAGCTGGAGTTCTACCGTTGGCTCCAGTCGAGTGAGGGTGCCATCGCCGGTGGGGCGACGAACAGTTGGCAGGGGCGGTACGCGAGTCCGCCGGCCGGGACGTCGACGTTCTACGGCATGTACTACGACCAGCAGCCCGTCTATCACGACCCGCCGTCCAACCAGTGGTTCGGGTTCCAGGCGTGGTCGATGGAGCGGGTCGCCGAGTACTACCAGCAGACGGGGAACGCGAGCGCGAAGGCGGTTCTCGACAAGTGGGTGGCTTGGGCGTTGTCCAAGACCACGATCAATCCGGACGGGACGTATCTGATTCCCTCGACGTTGCAGTGGTCGGGGCAGCCGGATACGTGGAACGCGTCAAGTCCCGGTTCCAATGCGGGACTTCATGTCACCGTTGCCGACTACACGAATGACGTGGGGGTGGCTGCCGCGTATGCCAAGACGCTGACGTACTACGGCGCGAAGTCCGGCTCCACGGCGGCGAAGACGACCGCGAAGGCACTGCTGGACGGGATGTGGGGCAACTACCAGGACAGTCTGGGTGTCGCCGTTCCGGAGACTCGGGCGGACTACAACCGGTTCGACGACAGTGTGTATGTGCCGAGTGGGTGGAGCGGGACGATGCCGAACGGGGACGCGGTCAACTCCGCTTCTACGTTTGCCTCGTTGAGGTCCTTCTACAAGAGCGATCCGGCTTGGTCGAAGATCCAGAGTTATCTGGCGGGTGGGGCCGCGCCGGTCTTCACGTATCACCGGTTCTGGGCTCAGGCGGATGTCGCATTGGCCATGGGGTCGTATGCGGAGCTTCTTGAATAGTCCCCCGCGAGGCGCTCCGCGGGTTGGGCGGTTTGGAACAGTGCCGGTCCGTTGTGGCTGGTCGCGCAGTTCCCCGCGCCCCTAAAAACAGGGGTGTTGGACCTGCCCGTCTCTCGGAGAGTGCCTCGGAGTTCCGTGTGCGTGGTCCCGTCATCTGACGGCGGGGCCTACCGGCCGGGCGGCCCCTACCCGCACTGGGGGTCGCCCGGCGCTCGTGTCTCAATCCCTCTTCACGAGAGGACCCCCTCCGTGCGAAGAACTCGAATTCTCACCGCCGTACTGGCCCTCGCCGCAGGCTTGTTGGTGGGCAGTCCGTCCGCCCTTGCCGCGAACGTGGACGCGCCGAATGTGGCGGTCGCGGCTGACACGTACACATGGCACAACGCCCGGATCGACGGTGGGGGTTTCGTGCCTGGCATCGTCTTCAACCGGAGCGAGAAGAATCTCGCCTACGCCCGTACCGACATTGGCGGGGCCTATCGATGGCAGGAGGCTACGAAGACCTGGACGCCGTTGCTCGACTCGGTCGGGTGGGACGCGTGGGGGCATACCGGGGTGGTGAGTCTCGCTTCCGACTCAGTCAATCCGGACAAGGTGTACGCGGCTGTCGGTACGTATACGAACAGTTGGGATCCTACGAACGGGGCCGTGCTCAGGTCGGCGGATCGGGGTGGGAGTTGGGAGAAGGCCGATCTGCCGTTCAAGCTCGGTGGGAACATGCCGGGGCGCGGTATGGGTGAGCGGTTGGCCGTCGATCCCCACAAGGACAGCGTGCTGTATCTGGGGGCGCCGAGCGGTAAGGGGTTGTGGCGGTCCACCGACTCCGGGGTCACCTGGTCGCAGGTGGCGAACTTCCCCAACGTCGGGAACTACGTGCAGGATCCGACCGACACGAGCGGCTACGCCAGCGACAACCAGGGCATCGTGTGGGTCACCTTCGACGAGTCGACGGGTACGGCCGGCAGCGCGACCAGGACGATCTATGTCGGGGTCGCCGACCAGGCCAACGCCGTGTACCGGTCGACGGACGCGGGGGCGACCTGGAGCCGGGTGAGCGGGCAGCCCACCGGGTATCTGGCGCACAAGGGTGTACTGGATGCGGTCAACGGTTATCTGTACATCGCATACAGCGACAAGGGTGGGCCGTACGACGGCGGCAAGGGGCAGGTGTGGCGGTATGCGACCGCTACCGGTACCTGGACCAACATCAGCCCGGTCGCGGACGCCGACACCTACTACGGGTTCAGCGGACTGACCGTGGACCGGCAGCATCCCGGGACCGTGATGGCGACGGCGTACAGCTCCTGGTGGCCGGACACGCAGATCTTCCGGTCCACGGACAGCGGCGGCACCTGGACGAAGGCGTGGGACTACACGTCGTATCCCAACCGTGCGAACCGCTACACCATGGACGTGTCGTCCTCGCCGTGGCTGACCTTCGGCGCGAATCCCTCGCCGCCCGAACAGGCCCCGAAACTCGGGTGGATGACCGAGTCGCTGGAGATCGACCCGTTCGACTCGAACCGGATGATGTACGGGACGGGGGCGACGCTCTACGGCACGGAGAACCTGACGAACTGGGACAGCGGCGGCCAGTTCACCGTGAAGCCGATGGTGCAGGGGCTGGAGGAGACGGCCGTGAACGACCTCGCCGCTCCCCCGTCCGGCGGGGCCCAACTCCTCAGCGCGCTGGGCGACATCGGCGGGTTCCGGCACACGGATCCGGCCAAGGTCCCCTCGATGATGTTCACTTCGCCTTCCTTCACGACGACCACGAGTCTCGACTTCGCCGAGGCCAACCCCAACACCGTTGTACGCGTGGGCAATGTGGACTCGGGAGCGCACATCGCGTTCTCGACGGACAACGGCGCCAACTGGTTCGCGGGGACCGATCCTTCGGGTGTCAGCGGGGGCGGGACCGTCGCCGCAGCGGCCGACGGGAGTCGGTTCGTGTGGAGTCCGGCGGGTGCGGGGGTGCAGTACGCGACGGGCTTCGGCTCGTCCTGGGCCGCGGCCGGCGGTATCCCGGCGGGTGCGATCGTGGAGTCGGACCGGGTGGATGCGAAGACCTTCTACGGCTTCAAGTCCGGGCATTTCTACGTCAGTTCGGACGGCGGGGCGACCTTCACCGCGTCGGCGGCGACCGGTCTGCCCGGCGGTGACAGCGTGCGCTTCAAGGCGCTGCCCGGCACGAAGGGGGACGTCTGGCTGGCGGGCGGGGCGAGCGACGGGGCGTACGGGCTGTGGCACTCCACGGACGGCGGCGCCACCTTCGCCAAGCTCGCGAACGTCGACCAGGCCGACACCATCGGCTTCGGCAAGGCGGCGACCGGTGCCTCGTACCAGACGCTCTATGCGAGCGCGAAGATCGGCGGCGTACGCGGCATCTTCCGCTCGACCGACAAGGGAGTGACCTGGACGCGGATCAACGACGATGCGCATCAATGGGGTTGGACGGGTGCGGCGATCACCGGTGATCCGCGGGTGTACGGCCGCGTGTATGTGTCGACGAACGGCCGCGGGGTCGTCTACGGCGACTCGTCCGACGCCGGCGACGGAGGCAGCGGGGGTGGCGGCGGTACCGATCCGACGCCCACGGGTGCCTGCACGGTGACGTACACGATCACGAACCAGTGGACAGGTGGCTTCCAGGCCGACGTACAGCTGACGAACACCGGCTCAACCGCCTGGAGCGGTTGGGCACTTGGCTGGTCCTTCGCGGACGGGCAGCAGATCGGCCAGTTGTGGAACGCCGACTACAGCCAGTCGGGCGCGGCGGTGACGGCGAAGAACGTGAGCTGGAACGGGACGGTGGCCGCGGGGTCGTCGGTGGGGTTCGGGTTCACGGGGAGTTGGTCGGGGGTGAACACGAAACCGAGCGCGTTCAAGGTGGGCGATCAGAGCTGCACGGTGGCCTGACCAGGAGGGTGCGCGCCTCAGGGGTGCGCACCCTCCACTCCGACGTCACAAATTGGTCACCTCTTCTTCACGCTTCTCACGCCACCCTTATATCGGGCGTTAAGTTCAACCCCCAACTAATCGCCAGGGGGACCCCATGTCGTACCAGCCGCCACCACCCATGCCACCCCCGTACGTCCCCGCCCCGCCACCGTCAGGTCCCAAATGGGCCCGCAAGCATGTGGCCATCCCCGGTGCGATCGCCCTCTTCACGCTGGGCGCGCTGATCGGGGTCGCGGGCAACGGTGGTGGTGGCAGCGAGAAGACGAGTGCCGAGCCCGCCGCGACCAGAACGGTCACCGCCACCAGGACAGTCACCGCCGCGCCCAAGGCGGCCAAGGTCGAGAAGGCCGAGCCCGGACCCACGGTCACCGTCACCAAGACCGTGAAGGCCAAGGCGACGAAGGCCGCGACGACCAGTGACGACGCGCCGTCCGGCAAGGCCCTCATCAAGGTGTGGGGCAGCGCGCCCTCCGGCGTCGACATCACCTACGGCAGCGACGGCACCAACCTCCAGGGCAAGGGCCTGCCCCTGTCGAAGACCATCACCGTGAACAGTGACGCCCTGTACTACCAGGTCACCGCACAGCTCCAGGGCGGCGGCAACATCCACTGCTCCATCACCATCGACGGCAGGACCAAGTCCGGTCAGGCGCAAGGCGGTTACAACATCTGCTCGGCCCAGCTGAACTCCGACTTCAGCGGCGGGTTCAGCTGAGCCGAGCGATTCCGATCGGGTTCTACGGCGGGTGTATTCGGCTTCTACGGCGTGTACACCGTCGGCCGGGGCGCCGTCGTCATCCCGTCGCCGATGTAGAAGCTCGGGTGGGGCGGTTGGTTGTATGCAGTATTTTGCCAGGCCAGGGCCGTGCGGTACTGGGTGTCGTGGAGCAGGGTCGTGATCCTGGTGCTCGTCTCGTACGGGGTCGCGTAGATCCGTAGCGCCGTGTTGTCCGTGGTGGGCCAGACAACCTCCTCGCGCCAGTCGCCGAGGAGGTCACCGGACAGCGACGGGGTCGCCTTGGTGGTGTTGTTGGAGTGGACGCCGGAGGCGGTCAACAGGCGGGTGTCGGCGGTCGTGCCGTACTTGTCGATGTGGGTGGCGTCGAGGAGTTCGCGCACCGGGTCGCCGTCCCACCAGGACAGGAAGTTGGTGCTGGAGGGCTTGCGGCTCGACACCACCGTGCCCTTGGGGTCGCGGACGCCGCTCTCCGACGCCGACCAGGACTCGGCGCCCGCGCTGCCCGCCCAGATGTCCCCGGAGACACCCCGGCCGTTGTCGCCGTTGGCCGGCGTGGACCAGATGATCGCGCCGGTCTTCGCGTCCGCCATCCACGAGGACGGTTTCGAGGAGTCCTCGTCGACCTTGAACTCCTCCAGGCCCGGGCGGGAGGGGTCCAAGTCGCCTACGTGCAGGGCGTCTCCGTGGCCGTTCTTCGTGGTCCACAGGCCGGAGCCGTTGTCGTCGACGGCCATCGAGCCGTAGACGATCTCGTCCTTGCCGTCCCCGTCGACGTCCGCGACCGCCAACTGGTGGTTGCCCTGGGCGTCGTAGCCCTTGCCGGTGTTGGTCGAGGAGTTGGTGTCGAACGTCCAGCGGCGGGTGAAAGCTCCGTTCCGCCAGTCCCAGGCGGCGATCACCGTGCGCGTGTAGTAACCGCGCGCCATGATCAGGGAGGGACGGCTGCCGTCCAAGTAGGCGGTACCGGCGAGGAATCGGTCGACCCGGTTGCCGTACGAGTCGCCCCAGGAGGAGACCGTGCCGCGGGCCGGGACGTAGTCGACGGTGCTCATCGCCTTGCCGGTCTGGCCGTTGAACATGGTCAGGTACTCGGGTCCGGACAGCACATAGCCGCTCGAATTGCGGTAGTCCGCCGCCGAGTTGCCGATGACCGTGCCCGCTCCGTCCACCGTGGCGTCGGCCGTCTTCGTGGCGATCTCGGCCTTGCCGTCGCCGTCGTAGTCGTACACCTGGAACTGTGTGTAGTGCGCGCCGGAGCGGATGTTGCGGCCCAGGTCGATGCGCCACAGGCGGGTGCCGTCGAGGGTAATCCCGTCGAGGATCGTGTTCCCGGTGTAGCCGGACTGGGAGTTGTCCTTGGCGTTCGTGGGCTGCCACTTGAGGACGAAGTCGAGTCGGCCGTCGCCGTCGAGATCGCCGACGGAGGCGTCGTTGGCCTCGTAGGTGTACGCGACTCCGTCGGGGGTCGTGCCGCCGGCGGGCGGGGTGATCGGGACGTCCTTGTAGCCGGTGCGGAACTGGATCGCGTGGACCGAGTCGGCCTGTTCCACACCGCCGACGATCGCACGGACCGTGTAGTCGGCCTGGGCGGGCGCACCGGCGTGGAAATAGTTCGTGGAGCCGCTGATCGGGGCGGAGTTGACCTTCGTACCGGCGCGGTAGACGTTGAAGGAGACGTCGTCGGGGTCGGTGCCGAGCCAGCGCCAGCTGACCAGGTTGCCGGTGTCCGTGTGGACGCTGACGACGCCCCGGTCGAGGGCCTCGACCTGGCGGGCGGTGGCGGCCTGGGCGGTCCCGCCGGTGGTGAGTCCGGCGAGGACCAGGGCAGCCGCTGCGGTCAGGGCGGAGAGTACGGCCCTTCGTCTGCGGGGGTGGTGGGGTGGGTGGACATGTGGGTGCACGTGCGGGTGCGGGTGGCTCACGTGGCGTACCTCCTGGGAGGACGGACGGGTTGCGTACCCTCAGTTGCCGCTGCCCGTGAGCAAGTTGCCGTATCTCTTGGCCAGTTCGGCCACCGTGTGAGCGATGCGGTCACGCAGTTCGGGCGGCGAGAGGACCTCGATGTTCGTGCCCAGCCGCAGGAATTCGCCGTGCGCGAGCTCGACGGACTCGATCGGGACCGCCATCAGGGTCCAACCGTCCCGCTCCGTCTGCCCGTTCACCGGAACCGCACGGGCGAGTGTCACCCCCGGCGCCAGCCGGACCACCGCCTCGCTGCGGTACAGGCGGTCGTGGAAGTCCTGTTGGTGGGCCGTCCAGTAGGCGGCCAGGTCGAAGCCCTCCGGGCGGGTGAACTCTTCGCCGGAGGCGGAGGGGGTGAGTTCGAGGATCTGGTCGACACGGAAGGTACGCGGTCCGGGGCCGGCGACGACGTACCAGCGGCCCGCCTTCAGCACGAGGCCGTACGGCTCCAGGCGGCGCTCCACGTCGGTGGGCTCGCGCCAGCGGCGGTACATGGCATACAGCACACGGTTGTGCCATACGGCGTCGGCGACTGTATGCAGGAACGGTGTCTCGTCGGCCTCCGCATACCAGCCCGGCGCGTCCAGGTGGAACCGGCCGCTGATCCGGTCGGCGTGCTCGCGCAGTTCGGCCGGCAGGGCCGCGCGTACCTTCAGCTGGGCGGCGGCCAGGACCGGGCCGAGGCCCAGTTCGGCGGCCGGTCCCGGCGCTCCGGCGAGGAACAGGGCTTCGGCCTCGTCCGTGGTGAGGCCGGTCAGGCGGGTGCGGTAGCCGTCGAGGAGGCGGTAGCCGCCGGCGTGGCCCGCGTCGCCGTACAGCGGGACGCCCGCCGCGCTCAGTGCCTCGACGTCCCGGTAGACCGTGCGGACCGAGACCTCCAGGGCCTCGGCGAGCTGAGCGGCGGTCATCCGGCCCCGGGTCTGGAGCAGCAGGAGGATCGAGACAAGTCGGCTGGACTTCACTGACACAGGATGTCAGTGAAGTCGTCCTAGCGTCCTGTCATGCCCTTCACGGAGAAACTGCTGACCGTGCCACCGCCGATCGAGGTGGCCGGGCGGCACATCAAGCGCTACCACGTCACCGCCGACCCCGCGGGGATCGCACCCGAGGTGGAGAAGGCGGCGTACGCGATCCTGCCGGAGCTGCTGCCCGAGCCGGACGGCACTCCCCCGGCGACGTTCGTCGTGCTGCATCGAGGCGGTGACGACGGCGCCTATCTGAACGCGTACAGCTGGGTGTGGGACAACGTCCTGCACTTCCGAGGCGCGTCGGCGGGGCAGCCGGTGCTGGGTTGCCCCGACCTCGACCCGGCCCACTTCGTCACTCCCGACCTGCCGTGGATCGGCTGCGTCTGGGAGCTGCCGCCGATCCTGCACGAACGGGACGCCTGGGTACGGCACTTGCTCATGCCCGAAGTCCCGGACCTCGACGCCTACTTGGCCGACGCCCTGCCCGCCGGAACCACTGGAGACCGCACATGAGCAGCCCGCACGACTTCGACTTCTTCCACGGCGAGTGGGAGGTCGCGAACCGTCGACTCACCGATTTCCTCCAACCCGCCAGCGGCTGGGAGGAGTTCGCGGGCGCGAGCCGCTGTCTGCCGTTCTTCGACGGGGCCGCCAACGTCGACGAGATCGACATGCCGTACCTGGGATCGAAGGGGCTGACCCTGCGGCTCTTCGACCGGGAGGCCGAACAGTGGTCCCTGAACTGGTCGTCGAGCGGTACCGGGAAGCTGTTCCCGCCGGTGACCGGGCGGTTCGAGGACGGCCGGGGCGAGTTCTACGGCGACGACACGCACGACGGGAAGGAGGTGCGGGTGCGGTTCGTGTGGTCGGGGGTCTCCGCGAGCGGCGCGCGCTGGGAGCAGGCGTTCTCGGTGGACGACGGGGCGAGCTGGGTGACCAACTGGACGATGGACTTCACCCGGCCGAAGGCTTCCTGAAGGCCAGGATCGTGAACTCGGGGTCCGCGCGCGGCCGTTCCTGGTCCGGGAGCGACTCGAGCTCGGCGACGAACCCCTCGGTCAGCGGTTCGCCGGGCGGCAGCTGGGTGAACCAGCCACGTCGCAGGTCCGCGGCCGTACTGCGGGGGCTACGGCCCTGACCGTGGCCCAGGAAGCGGGCCGCACCGGCCGGGTGGAGGCCGAACTCGGCGGCGTACGCCCGGACTTGGTCGGCGTCGTCCTGGGCGGGGCGGCGTGGGCGGGGTGCGAGGACGGTGTCGATGTCGCTGCCGACGTCGTGGGCGAGGGCCTTGTCCACCGTGGTGATGTACACGCCGCCCGGGCGTAGGACCCGCGCGCACTCCGCGATGATCGCCCTGGCGTCCTGTGGGCCGTCCACCAGATGCAGCAGCCATACGGTGGTCACGGCATCGAACACCCCATCGGGGAAAGGGAGTTGACGGCTGTCCGCGAGGAGTACGGAGCCCGGTACCCTCGCCGCCGCTCTGCGGATCATGGCCGGTGCGGCGTCGAGGCCCGTCACCCGGAGGCCGGGGCGGGCCGCGGCCAGGCGGCGGGTGACGATGCCGGTGCCGCAGGCCACGTCCAGGAGGCTTGGGGCGTTCCGCGGGACGAAGCCCAGTACCGCCTCGGCGGCCGCTGCGGCGCGGGGCTCACCGCCACGCGTCGCGTCGTACGCGTCGGCTTCCTTGTCGTAGTCGAGCACGCGCTTCTGCCCTGCCTCTCCCCGTCGCTGCCCGCCGCTCCCCGTCTCTCCTCTTTCGGCTCCGGTCAGCCCGCGCCGTGGCCCGGGACCAAGTCCTCGACCCTGCGGGCCAGTTGGAAGTCCAGCTCGGTGATCGCGCCGCCCACGCTGTGGGTGTTCACGGTGAGGGTGACGGTGTTGTAGCCGAGGGTCAGGTCGGAGTGGTGGTCGAGTTCCTCCTGGACCTGGGCGATGTGGACGACCATCGCGGTGGCCGCGAAGTGGGAGGCGAGGCGATAGACGCGGGTGAGCCGGTCGGCGTCGACGGACCAGCCCGGCAGTTCCGCGAGGCGGTCCTCGATCTCTTTTTGCGACAGCGGTGCGACGGGCATGGCCGCGCTCCTTCCTCGGGGTCGGGTTCCTCTTCAGCGTGCCACAGGAGGGTGGCTGCGCACCTGGTCAGAAGGGTGCCCGGCGGTCAGCCCTGTACGCACTCGGCCGCGAGATCGTCGGCGAGGGCGGCGATCGCGGCACGGCCCTCGACCTGCTGGACCCAGCTGTGCGGCAGGCCGTGGTCGCCGTAGCGGGCGCCCAGGAGGTTGCCGCAGATGGAGCCGGTGGAGTCGCTGTCGCCGGAGTGGTTCACGGCCAGCAGCAGCGCGGCTTTCACGTCCCTCGCCGCGAGCGCGCTGTAGACGCCGATCGCGAGGGCCTCCTCCGCGACCCAGCCCGCGCCGAGCGACTCGACCTTCTCCGCGGTGGGCGAGCCCTCGGCGGCCAGGTCGAGGGCTGCGCGGAGGGCGGCCGAGGTCTCCTCGTGAGCGGGGTGGCGCTCCAGGAGTCGTAGCGCGCGCAGGACCGAACCCTCCAGGGAGTCCCCGGCGACCAGGTGCGCGACGATCGCGGCGAGGGCGCCCGCCGCGTAGTAGCCGGTGGGGTGGCCGTGGGTGATCTGGGCGCCGCGGGCGGCCATCTCGAAGGCACCGTCGGCCGTGTTGACCAGGCCGAAGGGGGCCGAGCGCATCACCGTGCCGCAGCCCTTGGAGTCGGGGTTGACGCGGCCGGGCTTGCCGTCGAGAGGGAGCCACGGGTCGGGCGCGTAGCTCTGGGCGACCCCGGACAGGCAGGCGTTGCCCGGGGCGCGGCGGGAGTACAGCCAGGGCTCGGCGACCAGGCCGGACGTGGCGCTGTCGCCCGGTGCGGACTTGGACTGGGTCTCCAGCCAGCGCTCGTACGCCTCGCGCAGCAGGACGGACCAGGCGCCGCCGATGCCCTTCTCCCGTTCCCGCGCGTGGGCCGTGATGAGCGCCTCGACGGTGAACAGGGTCATCTGGGTGTCGTCGCTGATCAGGCCCAGGGTGCCGTGGGCGCCGGGCACGTATCCCGTCACCCCGTGCCGTCCGTGGGTCGCGCGGATGCGGTCGAGGGAGGTGAACTCGATCGCGTACCCGAGGGCGTCGCCGACCGCGCCGCCGAGGAGGCAGCCGCGGACTCTGGCCCGGTACATCGCCGTGGCCCCCATGGAGTTCCCGGCGGCCTGCCCAGACGGGCTCCTCGACTCGTTCACGTGCGCTCTCCTTCGACTACGGTCGTGCGTATGACCATTGTCCCCACCGGCACTGACATCGCTGCCGCCGCCCCGGCAGGCAAGGGCGTCGGCCCCTTGTTGCGGGCCTGGCGGGAGCGGCGGCGGGTCAGTCAGCTGGAGCTGGCGTTGCGGGCCGACTCCTCGGCGCGGCACATCAGCTTCGTCGAGACGGGACGGTCCCGGCCGAGCGAGGAGATGGTCCTACGGCTCGCCGAGCACCTGGATGTTCCGGTACGCGAGCGCAACTCCCTTCTCCTGGCGGCCGGTTACGCCCCGCACTATCCGGAAACCCCGCTGGACGACCCGGCGTTGGACGCGTTGCGCGAGGGTCTGGAGCGGCTGATCCAGGGCTACGAGCCGTATCCGGCGCTGGTGGTCGACGCCGGCTACGACGTGGTCGCGGCGAACCGGGGCATCACCATGCTCCTGGACGGCGTGCCGGAGTCCCTCCTCCAACCCCCGCTCAACGCCATGCGGTTGACGCTCCACCCGCAGGGGATGGCACCGCGCATCCGCAATCTGGGTGAGTGGCGCGGACACCTCCTCGCGCAGATGGAACGGCAGATCGCCCTGCACCGCTCCGAGCCGCTGCGGGCGCTGTACGAGGAGGTTGCCGCGTATCCGGCGCCCGAGACGGCCGACGGCGGAGACGACGGAGACTCCCTAGACGAACCCTCCCCGGCCGTCCCGTACTTCGCGCTCCCGATGCGGATCGAGCACGACGGCCGGGTGCTGTCCTTCGTCTCCTCGATCTCCACGTTCAACACCCCGATGTACGTGACGGTCTCGGAGCTGGCGATCGAGACGTTCCTCCCGGCCGACCCGGCGACCGCCAAGTACCTGCACGCGCTGGGAGACTGACGAATGATCACCTCCGAACCGCTGAGACGGTGGCCGGAACATGGCACACTGCCCCCAGACTTCGGCGCGTGGGGAGGCGTGGCGTGAGTGAACGACGGCCCGCGCCCACAGTGGGCCAAGTGGTGCTGGGCAGAAGGCTGCAGGAGTTGCGTGAGGCGGCCGGCATCAAGCGCGAGGAGGCCGCGCAGGTCCTGCGGGTGGCCCCGGCGACCGTACGGCGGATGGAGATGGCCGAGGTCGCGCTGAAAGTGCCGTACGTCCAGGTGCTGTTGACGACGTACGGGGTGCCGGAGGAGGAGACGGCCGCGTTCGTCGCGCTCACCGAGGAGGCGAACCAGCCGGGTTGGTGGCAGCGGTTCCACGATGTGCTGCCGGAGTGGTTCAGCCTGTACGTGAGCCTGGAGGGTGCCGCCGGGCTGATCCGCTCCTACGAACCGCACTTCGTGCCGGGCCTGTTGCAGACCGAGGCCTACGCGCGTGCCGTGATGGACGCCGGGACGATCGGGCAGACCGGTCCGGAGACCATCGAGCGGCATGTGTCGCTGCGGATGGCGCGGCAGGGGCTGTTGGAACGGGACAATCCGCCGCACCTGTGGGTGATCATGGACGAGACCGTGCTGCGGCGTCCGGTGAGCATCCACGGCGAGGTGATGCGCGAACAGCTGGACAAACTCCTGGAGTTCGGCGAGCGCGACCGGGTCACGCTCCAGGTCGCCGAGTTCGAGAACGGCCCGCACCCGGGGACGTACGCGCCCTTCTCGCTGTTCCGTTTCACCGAGCCGGAGCTGCCCGACATGGTGTTCACCGAGTATCTGACCGGCGCCCTGTATCTGGACTCCCGTACGGAGGTCTCCGCGCATCTGGAGGTCCTCGACCACATGACGGCGCACGCCGCGTCCGCACAGCGCACCAAGAAGATCCTGCGGGACTACCGCGAGACCTTCTGAGCACGGTCCCGGCACCAAGAAGACCTGGACTCCCGTAGTTCGGAACTCCCGAGGAGACGACACCGCATGACCGGATCCGAAGCCGCGTCCACCCGTATCGACACCAGCCGGCCGCACCCGGCGCGGGTGTACGACTGGTGGCTCGGCGGCAAGGACAACTACCCGGTGGACGAGGAACTGGCCCGCCGGATCCTCGCCGTCGACGCCACCGCGCTGCGCGGCGCGCGGGCCAACCGCCGGTTCATGCACCGGGCGACACGGACCACCGCCGAGGCCGGGATACGCCAGTTCCTGGACATCGGCACCGGCATCCCCACCGAGCCGAACCTGCACCAGGTGGCGCAGGGTGTCGCCCCGGACGCCAAGGTCGTGTACGCGGACAACGACCCGATCGTGCTGCGGCACGCGGAGGCACTGCTGCACGGCTCGGCCGAGGGCAGCACCGAGTACGTCCACGCCGACGTCCGCGACCCGGACACGATCCTGCGGCTGGCCGGCGAGACCCTGGACTTCACCCAGCCGGTCGCGCTGTCACTGGTCGCGCTCACCCACTACCTGGGCGACGCCACCGACGGCGACGACGTGTACGGCCTGATCAAGCGGTACGTCGATGTGCTCGCCCCGGGCAGCTACCTGGTGATGTCGCAGGTCACCCCCGACCTCAACCCGGAGGCCATCGCGAAGGCGGCCGAGCACTTCCGCCGCAGCGGCACCCCGTTCTATCCGCGCTCCCTGGCCGAGTTCTCCCGGTTCTTCGACGGTCTGGAGCTGCTCGGCCCGGGCGTCATCTCGGTCTACGGCTGGCGGCCCGACCCGGTGGACGTGGCGGCCCAGGCGGAGGGCATCGTGCCCCTGTACGGCGGGGTCGCCCGCAAGGCCTGATACCTACGCGGCGCCGCCCTTCGTGTCGCGTTCGTCGTCGACGATCTCCGCGTCGACGACACCTTCCTCCTCCTCGTGCTGCCGCGCGGCGTCAGGCTCCTCGGTGTGCTCCGCCTGTTCCGTGGGTGACTGCTGGGCCGCCTGCGCGTACATCGCCTGGCCCATCCGCTGGCTGACGGTGGCGAGTTTCTCCACGCCGGTGCGCAACTCGGCGGTGTCGGCGTTGTGTTCCAGGAGGGACTTCAGTTCCGTGGCCGCCGTTTCGACCTCGGTCCTGATGTCGGCCGGGACGCGCTCCTCGTTCTCGTGGATGAACTTCTCGGTCTGGTAGACGAGTTGCTCTGCCTGGTTGCGGGTCTCGGCGGCCTCGCGGCGCTTGCGGTCCTCGTCCGCGTACTGCTCGGCCTCCCGCATCATCCGGTCGATGTCGTCCTTGGCCAGGGCCGAGCCGCCGGTGACGGTCATCTTCTGCTCGCGGCCGGTCGCCAGGTCCTTCGCCGAGACATGCATGATCCCGTTCGCGTCGATGTCGAAGGCGACCTCGATCTGCGGGACCCCGCGCGGCGCGGGCGGCAGGCCTGTGAGGTCGAAGACGCCCAACTTCTTGTTGTACGCGGCGATTTCACGCTCGCCCTGGTAGACCTGGATGCCGACCGAGGGCTGGTTGTCGGTGGCGGTGGTGAAGATCTCCGAACGCCGGGTCGGGATGGTCGTGTTGCGTTCGATGAGCTTCGTCATGATGCCGCCCTTGGTCTCGATGCCCAGGGACAGCGGGGTGACGTCGAGGAGCAGGACGTCCTTCACGTCGCCGCGGATGACCCCGGCCTGGAGGGCGGCGCCGAGGGCCACGACCTCGTCGGGGTTGACGCCCTTGTGCGGGTCCTTGCCGGTGAGTTCCTTGACGAGGTCGGTGACGGCGGGCATCCGGGTCGAGCCGCCGACGAGGATGACGTGGTCGACCGCGGAGAGCTTGATGCCCGCGTCCTTGACCGCCTGGTGGAAGGGGTTCTTGCAGCGGTCGAGGAGGTCGGCGGTGAGTTCCTGGAACCCGGCGCGGGTCAGCTTCTCGTCGAGGTGCAGCGGGCCGTCGGCGGAGGCCGTGATGTAGGGCAGGTTGATCGTCGTCTCGGAGGACGAGGACAGCTCGATCTTCGCCTTCTCGGCGCCCTCGCGCAGGCGTTGGAGCGCCATCTTGTCCTTGCCGAGGTCGATGCCGTACTGCCCCTGGAACTTCTTGACCAGGAAGTCGACGACCCGTTGGTCCCAGTCGTCGCCGCCGAGATGGGTGTCGCCGTTGGTCGCCTTCACCTCGATGACGCCGTCGCCGATCTCCAACAACGACACGTCGAAGGTGCCGCCGCCGAGGTCGAAGACCAGCACGGTCTGCTCCTCGCCCCGGTCCAGGCCGTAGGCGAGCGCGGCGGCGGTCGGTTCGTTGATGATCCGCAGCACCTTGAGGCCCGCGATCTCGCCGGCCTCCTTGGTGGCCTGGCGCTGGGAGTCGTCGAAGTAGGCGGGGACGGTGATCACGGCGTCGGTGACATCCTCGCCGAGATAGGCCTCCGCGTCCCGCTTCAGTTTCTGCAGCACGCGCGCGGACAACTCCTGGGCGCGGTACCGCGTTCCGTCGATGGCGCCCGTGTCCGGGAAGCGCCAACTCGTGTCGCCCATATGCCGTTTCACCGAGCGCGCGGTGCGCTCGATGTTCGTCACGGCCTGCCGTTTGGCGACCTCGCCGACGAGCACCTCGCCGTTCTTGGCGAAGGCCACGACCGAGGGTGTGGTCCTCGCCCCCTCGGCGTTGGCCACCACCGTGGCCTCGCCGCCCTCCAGCACCGCGACCACCGAGTTCGTGGTCCCCAGATCGATCCCGACCGCACGTCCCATCGCCGTCCCCTTCCGCCAGGCGCTGCCCGATCTCCAGCTGAGAACTTGAGTGCGGGAATGTCAATGCCGCACCCGTTTTTCCGGGCGCGGCATCGAGACGGGAGGGGAAGCGGGGGTCAGGCGGATTCCACCGTCAGCGTGATCGTCGTACCCGCGAGGGCCTGACTGACCGGGCAGTTCTTCTTGGCGTCCTCGGCGGCGGCGGCGAAACCGGCCGCGTCCAGGCCGGGGACCTCGCCGCGGACGGTGAGGTGGATCCCGGTGATGCCCTCGCCGGGCTGGAAGGTGACGTCGGCCTTGGTCTCCAGGCGGGTGGGCGGGGTGCCCGCGCCGGTCAGGCCGTGGGAGAGCGCCATGGAGAAGCAGCTGGAGTGGGCGGCGGCGATCAGTTCCTCGGGGCTGGTCTTGCCGTTGGCGTCCTCGGCGCGCGAGGCCCACGTCACCGGCTGCACACCGATGCCTGACGAGTCGAAGGTGACCTCGCCGCTGCCCTTGATGAGTTCGCCTTCCCAGACGGTGTGTGCGGTGCGCGTGGTTGCCACGATGTTTCCTTTCGACGCGGATGTCGTTCGAACCCATCCGATCACATTCCGCTTCAGCGCACCCGGAAGACCGGCCCACGGGCGGTGAACGGCAGGCGAGCATTCTGCGGTATCAGATAGGCGTGTTCGCGCCGTACCCGCAGGACGTCGCACCAGCCGTCCGTGATGATCAGGATCGGCGCGCCCCGCGGGAAGTCGTCCGCGCGGTGCAGCAGGTCGATCCCGGGCTGCAGGACCGTACCGCCGCGCCCGTGCACCCGGACCCGGCCCGCGATGTCGGTGACCGACACATAGCCCGCGTCGTGCGGGGCCGCGTCGCAGAACACGACCCGGGCGGCCGGTACGTCACGGGCCTCGGCGTACGACGCGATCGCGCCCAGCGCCTTGCCGAGGAGGCCCCGGTCCATGGAGCCGGAGGTGTCGAGGACGACGCCGAAGGTGCAGCGGGCGATCTCCTCGGGCGGGAAATAGTGGCCCGCGCGCGGGATGTCGGGCGTGGAGGACTGGCGGCGCGAGGGGCGGGCGTACGACCGGACGGGCTCGGGGCGTGGTACGAACTCGTCGAACCAGCGGGCGAGTTGGGCGTCCCACGGCAGCGGCGGGTGGCTGAGCGCGCGGATCTCCTCGACCAACCCGCCGGGCAGGAAGCCGCGTTCGTACTGCTGGTGCAGGTCGAGGCCGTGGGCGAGGCCGCGCCGGTAGAACTCGTCGAGGTCGACGTAGTCGCGCGGGCTGCCGAGCGGGCCGCCGAGGATGTCGCCGACGCCCTTGCCGCGCAGGGTGGCCAGGCGGCGCATCCGGCGCAGGTCGCCGGCGATCCGGTCGTAGACCTCCTCGGCGGAGAGGTCCTTCAACTCCGGGTCGTACAGCAGGCCTTCGGGCATCCGGCCGACGTCCATCTCGCACAGCCAGCCGTTGATGACGTAGTCGGCGGCGATGTTGAAGAGGAACGGGTCGCGGACCCCGCAGCGGTCGCTGTGGCGCAGGGCGGCGTGCAGCATCTCGTGGGCGAGGGCGAACCGCCATTCCTCGTCGTCGAGTTGGCGCAGCGGGTTGACGTAGATCTCGGCCGCCTCGGTGTCGACGGCGGCGACGGAGATGCCGTGCGCGCGGGCGAGTTCGGCGTCGGCGACGAGGGTGATGCCGGCCGCGATGCCGCCGAGGAGCGGGTAGGAGGAGACGAACCAGCTCAACGCCCGTTCCCAGGGCTGGAGTCGGGTGGGTCCACCGCGCATCGAGGCACGCCGACCGCCCGCCACGTCCATCGCCATGGCCACCGTGCGAGTGAGGGCGTTGGCGAAGTTCAGCTGCCAGTCGGGGGCCTTGCCGCCCTGCCAGGTGTCCCACGGCACGAGCAGCTGGTCCGGTTCGCCGCCCGCCGTACCGCAGCGGTCGTAGAGGGGCGGGACGCCGTCGCGGCGCCAGCGGGCGGCGAGTTGGTCCTCGTCGCCGCCGGGATAGGAGGCGGGCAGGTCCTCGGGGGTGACGCCGATGGGGAAGCCGAGCAGGAAGCGGTTGACGACGGCGCAATTCGCCGCGAGCGCGGGCCCGTCGGGCTGGTCGCGGAGCTTCGACGCGGCCGGGACATGGCCGAAGCCCAGGTGGATGATGCAGTGCGCGATGGCCCAGGCCCACTCGGCGGGTTCGGCGCGGCGGGTGGGGTGGACGTGCAGCACACCGTTGGAATCGACGCGTACCAGACCGGAGTTGGGCGTGTGGTGGCAGTCGTCCCGGCGGCAGGTGCTGAAGCCGATGGCGGCGAGCGCGCGGTTGGCCCGCACGAGGCGCAGCCCCTCCTCGAAGGCCTCGGCTGCGAGGTCCTTCTTCTTCGGCTTCCCCTTGCTCCCTTTGCTCCCTTGCGTGCGGCTCACTGGCGGGCCTCGACCAGCCGGGGCATGTCCCGGGCCGCCTCGACCAGGAACCAGGCGGGCAGCAGCGGATTGCCGTCGGTGTCCGGGGCGATGACGCTCTGCGCGACCTCCACGGAGATCTCGGCGAGCTGCACGAGCAGCGACTTGGCGCGGTACGCGGTCTGCAGCCCGTTCGCCGACAAGTGCTCCTTGCTGACCGGGAGTTCCTTGACCAGCCGACCCCGGAAGGACTCGGCGAGGTAGTACAGCAGGTCGCGGTCCTCGGGGCGGTGCGGCCAGCGGGCGTCGCCCTTGATGATCGCCTCGATGCCGAACCGGCTGCGCACGATCTTGACGTAACCGCAGAACGCGACCGCGTGCGCGGGCGTCAGCGTGCCGTGCGCGATCACCTTCAGGGTGTCCTCGTCGAGGTCGGGCCCGAAGGAGCCCAGCGCGTCGGAGAGCATGTGCCAGGAACGGGGCGTGGAGAAGGCCTCCTCGGTCTTCGGCGGCTTGGACCACAGGTGGTCGGGCCGGTCGGTGAGGTGGTCCAGGATCCACGGGTGAATCCCGTTGGCGGCGGCCCAGTTGAGCCAGTCCTTCGGCGACGCCTCCAGGTGGACATGGGTGAGCCGGTTGATCAGCGCGGACGCGATCGGCCGGGCCAGCGCGTTGTCGGTCGCCCGGTTCCCGGCGCCGATCACGATGGAACCCTTGGGCAGTTCGTAATTCCCGATACGGCGGTCCAGGATCAGCGAGTAGAACGCCTTCTGCACATCCGGTGTGGCCGCGTTGAGTTCGTCGAGGAACAGGCAGTACGGCTCGTCCCGCGCGATCGCCTCCGGCGGACAGAACACCGACCGCCCGTCGCGGATCTGCGGCACCCCGATCAGGTCCTCGGGCGCGAGCTGCGTACCGAGCAGACTCACGCACTCCAGACCCAACGACTCCGCGAACTCCCTTACCAGGGACGACTTTCCGATGCCGGGCGCACCCCAGATGAACACGGGCCGGACGGTCGCGAGGCCGAGCAGCAGTTCGGGGATACGGGCGGGCGTAACAGTGACGGCAGCCTGCAAAGCAGCAGCTCCTGAAGGAGGTTCGAGGTGGGGAGACTCCACCAGTGTGTGCTTACGGCCGACCCGGCGCAGCCGATTTTCAGGCGGCCCGCTCCGACTGCTCGTCCGTCAGCGGCACTTGGGGTCCGTTGCACTCGCGCAGCCAGCGGCGCAGAACCTGGTGGACGTGCTCGGCGCCGACGAGGTCCTCACCGTCGTCGACCGGTGCGGAGAAGGCGTGCGGCGACAGCAGGAACGGCTTGCCCTGGGCACCGCCGAGGCCGCCGTGCGAGCCGATCTGCTCCTCGAACGCGAGGACTTCGCCCTCGGCCGGGTCGTACCAGGAGTTGACCATGATGTCGGCGGTGTGCGGGAAGGAGTGGGTGCGCCGGACGGCGTCCGCGACACCGGGGCCGAAGTCCGCCAACGGGCCCTGTTTGTCGTCGAGTTCGGCCACCGGGAGTTCCGCACCGTGCGCCCCCAGCACGACCCCTCCGTGCTCCTCGCTGCGGACGAGGACGAAGCCGACGCCGGGGTGGTTGGCGAGGGTCGTCAGCAGCGCCGGATGCCGGGCGTCGATCTCCTCCTTGGTCATGCGGTGCGGCACGTCCGGGAAGGAGACCAGGCCGAGGTTGCCGGAGGCCAGCACCACCGGCTCCGAGTGGCGGCCGGGGTGGCGGTGCTGCCCGTCCTTCTCCTCGACCGGCCGGCGCAGCGCGGCGCGGACGGCGGCGCGGGCCTCGGCACCGCTGTGGGTGCGCCGGGCCCGGCGCGGCACAGGCAGCCCGCAGCCCGCGCGCACCAGGTCGCCGAGGGTGAGGCCGTAGCGGCCCTGGAAGGTCTCGCCGGGGCTCTGGCCGTGGTCGGAGAGGACGACGATGCGGTACGGGCGCGGGGCGTGCTCGGCGACGTTCTCGATCAGCGCGATGGAACGGTCCAAGCGTTGGAGCACCTTGGCGGCGTCGCGGCTGCGCGGGCCGGAGTGGTGGGCGACCTCGTCGTAGGCCACGAGGTCGGCGTAGACGGCGGTGCGGCCCGCGAGCATGTCGCCCATGACGGCGGCGACGACGACATCCCTCTCCACGACGGTCGCGAAGGCGCGGACGAGGGGGTAGAGGCCGCCGCGTTTGATCCGGGGGCGCTGCTTGGTGAGGCGGGAGCGGGTCGACTGACCGATCTCGCGGCCGACCTCGGCGACGAAGGACATCGCGGTGCGGACGGCGTTGGCCGGGTCGGAGAAATAGGCGAAGTAGCCCGCGCGGGAACGGTTCTCGCGGCCCCGGCGGCGAATGGCGATGGACAGGACCAGGGCCTGTTCGTCGGCGCCGCCACTGAACAGGTTGCCGCGGCTGGCGCCGTCGAGCGTGAGGAGACCGCCGTCGCCGGTGAACTCGACGGCGCGGCGCTGGAGTTCGGCGGCGCTGGTCGGACGGTTGCAGACCATCACCTCGCCGGTGTCCTTCTCGTACCAGCGGAACGCGGGAATGTCGTGGTTGGAGCCGTGCAGGATGCCGAGCTGGCTGGCGCCGGTCTGGCTGGACCAGTCGGTGCGCCAGGGGGTGAGGCGGTGGGTGGGGCGATCGCCGCCGAGGAGCTTCGCGACGGTCGGCATCAGCCCCTTGGCCACGGCTGCGAGCAGCACGTCGTGGCCGACGCCGTCCAGCTGGAGGAAGACGGTGCCGGGGCTGGACGGGCCCGGCGGCATGGCTCTGCGGCGACGGTCGGCGAGGCGGTAGAGGCGACGGCGGTAGGCGTCGTCGTCGCGCACGGCGAGGGCACCGCCGGTGGCGGAGGCGACGGCGGACATCACGGCGGCCACGACGACGGCGGTCTCGGGGGCGACCTGGCCGCGCAACCCGCCGTCGGGATTGATCCGCAGGGCGATCAGCAGCAGCGACCCGTTGAGCACGAACACGAGAAGGCCGAGGACGAGCGCGGGCACCAGCAGCAACAGCCGTACCAGCAACGGCCAGACGAGGGCCGACAGCAGACCGAAGGCGCCGGCGCCGAACGCGGCCGTGACACCGATCCGGGTCGCGCTGTCGCCGTCCGCCGACTGGAGCTTGAAGTCCGGCAGGATCCCGGCGAGCACCAGCATGGTGACCGTGGAGATCGCCCACACCGCGACACTGCGCCCGACCTGACTGGCGAGCCGCCGCCAACGCGCTCCACCCACGCCCCGTACACCTCACGTCCCTGGCCCGACGACCTGGCAGGCCTGTCCCCAGCCTGTCATACGGGACGCGGGGACCCTGGAGCGATGAGCGGGTCCCTGGAACCAAGCGAGAAGCGGGGCCCCGGAACTAGCGGCCGTCGTAGCCGGCCGTCGGCATGGACAGCCGTCGGTGCACGCTGGCCTTCATCTGGGCGTCGTAGCAGGGTTCCGCGCGGCCGACCGTCTCGATCCGCACCCCGCGTCGCGCGCACTCGTCGGTGAACTCGTCGACGGACGACAGCGCGCTCTCCAGGACCCGGCGACTGGGGGCGACGAACAGGTCGAGGCCGGGGCGGACGCCGTCCCACAGGGCGCTGTGGTCGGGGCGCAGCCCGCGCACCAGAAGCTCGCGGGCGATCACATAGCCGTGGTCGGTGGCCCAGCGGGCGCACATCGCGTGCTGGCTGCGGGAGTCGACCAGGAAGGGGTCGTCGTCCAGCTCCTCCAGCGGCGTCAGGCTGGCGATCGCCGTGACCCGCAGCCGCGAGCGCATACCCGAGGCACCGCGTACCTGTCCCATGGCGTCCCCCTCACCTCCGGGTTTCGCCGCCGACCCTACTCCTGCCCGTAGGCTTCGGGGGAGTCGCGCGAAGGAGGCAAAGAAGGTGCCGGTGGAGATCACCTGGTGGGGTCACGCCACCTGCACGATCGAGGACTCGGACACGCGCGTCCTCACCGACCCCCTGTTCGCGCGCCGCCTCGCACATCTACGACGCCGTCGGGGCGCGGTGCCGCCGCCCGAGGCCCATCGCGCGGACCTGGCGCTCGTCTCCCACCTCCACGCCGACCACCTGCACCTGCCCTCGCTCGGCGCCCTGGCCCCGGGCACGCGCCTGCTCGTGCCCCGGGGCGCACTCCGCGCGGTGCCCGGACTGCGCCGGCTCCGGCAGCTACGGATCGACGAGGTGTCCCCCGGCGACCAGACGATGGTCGGTGACCTGGTCGTACGGGCCGTCCCCGCACGGCACGACGGACGCCGACTGCCGGTCGGACCGCACCGCTCCCCCGCGCTGGGCTACGTCGTCGAGGGCGAGGCGCGCACCTACTTCGCCGGGGACACCGGGCTCTTCGACGACATGGCCAAGGAGGTCGGGCCGGTCGACGTGGCGCTGCTGCCGGTGGGCGGCTGGGGGCCGTATCTCGGCGAGGGGCATCTGGACGCGGGCCGCGCGGCCCAGGCCCTCGCGCGACTCTCGCCGCGCAGTGCGGTGCCGGTGCACTACGGCACGTACTGGCCGATCGGGATGGACGCGGTGCGCCCGCACGAATTCCACACGCCGGGCGACGAGTTCGTGCGGATCGCCGCCCAACTCGCGCCCTCCGTCGCGGTGCACCGGCTCGGGCACGGGGAGAGCGTGCGGCCGGAGGTCGCCCGGTGAGCTGGATCGCGGCCGCTACGGCCACGACGTCGCCCGAATCCGCTCAACAGGCCATCGGTTACCCGACGTTGTTCCTGCTGGTGCTGTTCGGGGCGCTGGTGCCGGTGATTCCGACGGGGGCGCTGGTCAGTTCGGCGGCCGTGGTCGCCTTTCATCAGACGGCGCCGTTCGCGATGGCGCTGGTGTTCGTGACCGCTTCGCTGGCCGCGTTTCTCGGGGACGTCGCGTTGTACTGGCTGGGGCGGCGGGGGATGGGGTCGAAGAACGGGTCGCGGTGGTTGGAGGCGATTCGGGCGCGGGCGCCGGAGGAGCGGCTTGCGCAGGCGCAGGCGAAGTTGGCCGACCATGGGGTCGCCGTGTTGGTGCTGTCCCGGTTGGTGCCGGCGGGTCGGATCCCGGTGATGTTGGCCTGCCTGATGGCCGAGTGGCCGATCCGCCGGTTTGCCCGGGGTAATGCGCCTGCTTGTCTGGCGTGGGCGGTGACGTACCAGCTGATCGGCATTCTCGGTGGGTCGCTGTTTCCCGAGCCTTGGGAGGGCGTGGTGGCGGCAGTTGTGTTGACCGTGGTGATCAGTGTGGCGCCGACTGTTTGGAAGCGGGTTCGGGCTGCCCGTTGATGTTTCGTTGCGGGGTGCGGGTCCGTTGTGGCTGGGCGCGCCCCGCGGCGGAGCCGCAAATCGACACAGCCCCGCGCCTCTCTTAGGGCATCTAGTCCAGCACTCTTGAAGCTCCCACCGGTAGATCCCACAGGTTCTCGCGCGCCAGCTCGGCCTTCTCCCAAGCCGCCCTGACCCGCGTCAAGGGTTCCAGGACCGGTTCCGCCGACAGGACGAACGTGCCCCAGTGCATGGGGGCCATCCGTCTCGCGCCCAGGTCCTGTACGGCCTGGACCGCCTCCTCCGGGTCGCAGTGGACGTCGCTGAGCCACCAACGCGGGTCGTACGCGCCGATGGGCAGGAGCGCCAGGTCGATTCCCGGGTAGCGGTGGCCGATTCGGGAGAACCAGTGGCCGTAGCCCGTGTCGCCTGCGAAGTAGACGCGTTGGCCGTCCGGTGCTGTCATCACCCAGCCGCCCCACAGGGAGTGGCAGGTGTCGGTGAGGCTGCGCTTGGACCAGTGGTGGGCCGGTACGAAGTCGAGGCGGACGCCGTCCAGTTGGGCCGCTTCCCACCAGTCCAGCTCGGTGACGTGGGTGAATCTGCGGCGTCTGAACCAGGTGCCGAGGCCTGCCGGTGCGAACACCGGGGTGTGGCGCGGGAGTCGGCGCAGGGTGGGGGCGTCGAGGTGGTCGTAGTGGTTGTGGCTGATGACTACGGCGTCGATGGGTGGGAGTGCTTCCCAGGCGACGCCTACGGGGGTGATCCGGGCCGGGGTGCCGAGGATGCGGCGGGACCAGACCGGGTCGGTGAGGATGGTCAGGCCGCCGATCCGCACCACCCAACTGGCGTGGCCCGCCCAGGTGACGGCGACGGTCAGGGCGTCCACCTGGGGCAACGGCTCGGGCGCGAACGGGAGTTGGGGGATGTCGGCGAGGCCCTCGGGCCGGGGTCGCACGGAACCCTCGCGGGCGAAGCGGGCGTAGGCGTTGAGGCCGGGGAGCGGGGCGGTGAGCCGGTCGTGGAAGGCGCGGGGCCACACGCGTCGCTCGCCGAGGGGGCGGGGTTCGGCGAGCGGCGGGGACGAGGGGGTGAACGGGGACGTCAGGACGGCCGCTTCCCGCATGGCCGTACTGGTGTCGGTGGTCGACTCGGACTGCTGCGTCATCGAGGAGGCTCCCATCGCTGAGCGTCGTCGCGGAGATCGTCGAAGATCGACCTCAAGGACATCAACGCGCGTTGCACGTGTGGCAGTTCCAACGGCAAGGGTGACGTGAGACATTCCGCGCGTTCCGCATCGGTTCGGCCCAGCAGCGCCCCGGTGGACAGCCGGACCCGCAGCGCGCCCAGGTCGTCGCCGAACCGGTGGCCGCCCGGCGCGGGCATGCCGAGCCGGGCGGTGAGGAACTCCTCCAGGTCCTGCGCGTCGCCCACTCCCTGCGGTGTGAGCGCGTGGCGCAACGGCCCGAGATCGACGTACAGATGACGTCCCGCCTGCGGCGGCCGGGAGAAGGCGCCCGCCCCGGTGACGGCGGCGTGCGCGGCGGCGGCCACGCGCGCGTGGAGGCGTACGGCGGTGTCGCGGCGGGCGAGGACGGGCGGGGGTTCGCCGAGGGCGTGGCCGGCCGCGGCGGCGACCGGTGCGGCGACGCGGGCGCCGAGTGCGGTGAGAACGTCGAGCACGCGCGCGCGTAGGGCCTGTCCGGCACGACCTTCGGGGAAGCGGGCGACGGCGGCCGGCCAGCCGGACGGGAGGAGCGCGCCGGCCAGGTCGGTGACGACAGTGACCTTGTCGGGCAGCATCTCGGCGGGGCTGAGCAGCATGGTGCCCCGGGGTGTGTGCAGGGTGTCGCGCCAGGTCTCGTCGCTGACCAGGTGCAGCCCCTCGCCCGCGGCGGCCTCGACGGTCTCGTGCATGACCTCGGGCGGCGCCACGGTCGCGGTCGGGTCGTCGGCCACCGAAAGGACGAGCAGCCGCGGGTCACCGCCCTCGTCCCGGACCCGGCGCACGGTCTCCAGCAGGGCGTACGGATCGGGCACCCCACCGCACTCGGCCGGGGTGCCCACATGGAACACGGATCGGCCCAACAGGCGCGCGTACGGCGCCCACCAGGCGGCGCAGGGTCTGGGGACGAGTACGTCACCGCCGAGCGCGGCGGTCAGCGCGACCAGCAGCGCGGGGGCACCCGGGGCGGCGGCCACGCGGGCGGGGTCGGCGGGCAGCCCCCGGCGGTCGAAGTAACCGCTCGCGGCGTCGAGGAGTACGGGGGCGCCGCCGACGGGCTGTTCCTCGGTCCGGGACGCGGCGGCGGCTAGGACGGCGGCCAGTTCCGGCAGTACGGGCAGTCCGTCGTCGGGAAACACCGGCCCGTACCGCACAGGCCCCTGCCCTACCGCGTCCGCCTGCCGCATGGTGCCTCCGCGCAGTCCCTCGTGCAGTGCCGTGCCGTGTCCCGCTCGCCCGCTCAGTGTCCCGGCGTCCGCCTGCGCAGCCGGTACACGGCACCGCCGAGGGCACCCGCGATCAGTACACCACCGGCGACCAGAGCCGGAACGGAGTCGGTGAAGGTACCGCCCTCCCCCGCCTGCACCCCCCGCTGAATCGCGGCAGGCACACCACCACAGGCATCCCCCCGGGGCTCCTGACACGGAGGCTGCCCGCCGCCCCCGCGCTCGATGCTGAAGGTCGCGCTCCAGGGCCTGCCCTGTCCGCCGGGCGGCGCGGGACAGGTCCCGTCGACGGTCCACGCGGAGTCCCGCCCGCCCCCTTCGCCGTCGGAGATCCGCGCGGTCCCCCGATAGGCGGCCCCGGCAGCCCGGTCGTCGTTGCCGGGCACGCGTTGCAGCTGAACGGTCCCGTCGTCGAACCCCTGGGACGTGGCGTCGATGGTCTCGGCCACGGTCCCCCCGATCGCCCCGCAGGTGACGGAAACGGTGACGTTCCCACCCGCCCGCACGGTGCTCGGACTGACCTCGGCACCCGGATCAGCGGCCACAGCGGGCCCGGCGACGCCGACAAGGGCGACGACGGACAGAGCAAGGGCGGTGCGACGCATGAGCGGGTCTCCTTAGACCGAGGACGACGGCACCACCATCGAAGCCCGGTCCGGGCGGAGCCGCGCGCGGCCAAGCCCCATTAGCGGGACGTGAGGGGCCGAGCGGGTGAAATCCAGGCCGGCCGGGGCGCCCCTTCAGGGGCGCGGGGCTGTGTCGATTTGCGGCTCCGCCGCGTGGGCGCGATCAGCCCCCGCCGGCCCGCAGCTAGGCAACTTCCTGCAGAACCTGTTCCCGAATCCGCCGACAACACCGACTGATCAACCGAGACACATGCATCTGCGAAATCCCGAACCGCTCAGCAATCCGACTCTGCGTCGCAAGCTCCATGACTCTCGAACGCGTTCCCGCGCTCGGGGTCGTACCGGTCGACGAACAAACGCACACCATCTCAAGGCACGGACACCCACCGTTCAGTCCCGCTCGCGTGCCCCCTGCCGGGTCCGGCCGGGGGCCACGAGGCGACGCGGGTGGCGGCGCAGGTACTCGCCCTCCAGCCCGGCCATCCGGTCGTTGTGCGCGCGCAGCGCGTCGTTCGAGCCGTACAGCAGGGTGTCGTGGCGCGTGCGGTGGATGGTCTCCAGCTCCTTCATGAGCTGAGCATCGTCCAGGCGCGCAGGGTCGACTCCGGTCATGGTGTGCCCCGCTCGTCGAGTCTCAGGGTCCTGAGTCCACTCTACGAACATTCCGGCATTCCGGCCCCGCGGCCTCTGTACCAAGGTGACCGCCGCGCCCCGCGCGGAAGGGCTACCGCGCCCGCTCCACCCGCCGCTCGTCCCACACCGGCTCGGTCGTCTCACGCACTTTGCCGTCGCTGCCGAAGACCAGATACCGGTCGAAGGACCGGGCGAACCACCGGTCGTGCGTGACGGACAGAACCGTGCCGTCGAACGCTTCCAGTCCCTCCTGCAGAGCCTCGGCGGACTCCAGGTCGAGGTTGTCGGTCGGCTCGTCGAGCAGAAGAGCCGTCACACCCTGGAGTTCCAGCAGCAGGATCTGAAAACGCGCCTGCTGCCCACCGGAGAGCCGGTCGAAGCTCTGCTCGGCCTGGCCGGTGAGCTCGTAGCGCCGCAGTCGGGACATGGCGGGGCCCTGGGCCTGCGCGTGTTCCTTCCACAGGATGTCGAGGAGGGTGCGCCCCTGGAGTTCGGGGTGGGCGTGGGTCTGAGCGAAGTGCCCGGGCACAACACGTGCCCCGAGCTTCCACTCCCCCGTGTGCTTCACTTCCTCGCCGGCGAGGAGCCGCAGGAAGTGCGACTTGCCCGAGCCGTTGGAGCCGAGGACGGCGACGCGTTCGCCGTAGAAGACCTCCAGGTCGAAGGGCTTCATCAGCCCCGTCAGTTCAAGTCCCTTGCAGGTGACGGCCCTTACGCCCGTGCGGCCGCCCTTGATGCGCATGGTGATGTCCTGCTCGCGGGGCGGCTCAGGGGGCGGTCCGGCCTCCTCGAACTTGCGCAGGCGCGTCTGGGCCGCGGCGTAACGGGACGCCAACTCGTGGCTGATGGAGGCGGCCTGACGGAGGTTCAGGACGAGCTTCTTCAGCTGGGCGTGCTTCTCGTCCCAGCGGCGGCGCAACTCCTCGAAGCGGGCGAAGCGTTCACGTCGGGCCTCGTGGTAGGTGGCGAAGCCGGCGCCGTGCACCCAGGCGTCGGCGCCGGTGGGCGAGGGTTCCACGGAGACGATCTTCTCGGCGGCGCGGGCGAGGAGTTCACGGTCGTGGGAGACGAACAGGACCGTCTTGCGGGTCTCCTTGAGCCGCTCCTCGAGCCAGCGCTTGCCGGGCACGTCAAGGTAGTTGTCCGGCTCGTCCAGGAGCAGCACCTCTTCGCTGCCCCGCAGCAGCGCCTCCAGCACGAGCCGCTTCTGCTCACCACCGGAGAGGGTGCTGACCTGCCGGAACTGCGCCTTGTCGTACGGCACTCCGAGCGCGGCCATGGTGCACATGTCCCACAGGGTCTCGAACTCGTAGCCGTGCACCTCGGCCCAGTCCGACAGGGCCTGCGCGTAGGCGAGTTGGGCCGCCTCGTCGTCGACGGTCATGATGCCGTGCTCGGCCTTGTCGACCTCGGCGGCGACCTCGCGGATGCGGGGCGGTGCGACCGACACCAGCAGATCCCGTACGGTCGTCTCGTCGCGTACGGATCCCACGAACTGGCGCATCACGCCCAGGCCGCCGCTCACGGTGACCGTGCCGCCGTGCGGTTTCAGTTCGCCGGAGATCAGCCGCAGCAGGGTCGTCTTGCCGGCGCCGTTGGGCCCGACCAGGGCGACCACGGCGCCTTCGCCGACCCGGAAGGACACATCGCCGAGCAGCGGCCTCCCGTCGGGGAGGTAGTACTCGAGGTGTGCGGCTTCCAGATGTCCCATGACCACGCATTCTGTGGGGCGGCCTCGCGGACCGGCAAACCCTTATTGTGCCCGCCAAAACCGCACCGAGATTTCGCTAGGGCTTCTGGTCCTCGTCGAGCGGCTGTCCGGTCGGGCCGCCGTCCGTGTCCGGTGCGGCCGTCTCCACGACGGCGCCCTCCCAGAACAGTGCCTTCCAGCCGTCGGCCGGGGAGCCGTCCAGGATCACGATGCCGGTGTTGTCGAGGGGGCGGGCGGCGGCGAAGTCCACGTCGATGTTGTCGGCGCGGGCGGACGTCCACATCCGGATCGCGGCGCCGTGGCTGATCATGGCGACGGTGCGGGCGCCGCTGTCCGCGGCCTCCGCGATCACGCTGTCGTAGCGGGCGAGGGCCTCGGCGCCACTCTCGCCGCCGGGCATCCGCAGCTCCGTGTCACCGGCCGCCCACGCGAACACGATCCGCATGTACTCGTGGCCGGGCTCCGTGTCGCCGGGCAGCATCTCCAGGTCACCGGCGGTCAGCTCGCGGATGCCGTCGCGGACGCGTACGTCGAGGCCGCGGGCGGCGGCCAGCGGGGCCGCGGTGTGCTGGGTGCGGATCAGGGTGGAGGCGTAGAGGGCCTCGATGTCCTCGTCGGCGAGGGCCTCCGGGAGGGCGACGGCCTGGCGGCGGCCCAAGTCGGTCAGCTCCGCGCCGGGGACGGCCGTGTCGAGGAGGTAGGCCACGTTGGCCGTCGTCTGGCCGTGGCGTATGAGGAGCAGGCGCATGCGGGGGTCCTCCGATGGAACGGTCCATCCACGGTCCGGGCGGAACGGGCCGCCGACGGTGGATGTCGCTGGAACGGGCCGCCGACGGTGGATGACGTTGGAACGGTCCACCGACGGTCCGCCGGGCAGCAAACGGCCATTTCAGGGTACCCGGCAGAGCATGAGCCCTGACGTCGACCTCACGGTCCCCCTCCCCGGCCGCCACGCCCTGCGCGAGTGGCTGCTCTCCCTCGACTCGCGCCTCTTCGAGGTGGCCGCCGACCGGAACTGGCCCGCCGGCGAGCCCGTGCTGCCGCGGCTGAGCCGGAGCGCCAATCACGGCGTGCTGTGGTTCGCGACGGCCGCCGCGGTGGCCGCGAGCCGCACTCCGCGGGCCCGCCGGGCCGCCGCCCGGGGCATCGCCTCCCTGTCCCTGGCCTCGCTGGCCATCAACACGATCGGCAAGCGGACCGTGCGCCGCCCCCGTCCCGTCCTGGACCCCGTCCCGCTGGGCCGGCAGCTGAAGCGGCAGCCGATCACCACCTCGTTCCCGTCCGGGCACGCGGCGTCGGCGGCGGCCTTCGCGACCGGTGTGGCCCTGGAGTCCCCCGCCTGGGGCGCGGTGGTGGCGCCGATCGCGTTCTCGGTCGCCGCCTCCCGCGTCTACACCGGTGTCCACTTCCCGAGCGACGTGCTGGCGGGCGCCGCCCTCGGCGCGTGCGCGGCGTTCGCGGTGCGGGGCATGGTGCCGACGCGTGGGCAGATCGTGCCGCCGGCCCGTGCCCGCGCCGAGGTCCCGGCGCTGGAGGCCGGCGAGGGCCTGGTCATGGTGGTCAACTCGGCGTCGGGCAGCGCGGACCGGGCGGACGCGCTGACGGACTTCCTGCCCGGCGCGGAGGTCGTGGCTTGCCAACCGGCGGACATACAGACCGAGTTGGAGAAGGCGGCGGCCCGCGCCCGGGTGCTCGGGGTGTGCGGCGGCGACGGCACGGTGAACGCGGCGGCCGAGGTCGCCCTGCGTCACGGCCTGCCCCTAGCGGTCCTCCCGGGCGGCACGCTCAACCACTTCGCCTACGACCTCGGCGTGGAGGGCCCGCGCGATCTGAGCAGGGCGATCAAGCAGGGCGCCGCCGTACGCGTGGACGTCGGCCGGTTCAGGTCCGGTGCCACCCGGGGCATCTTCCTCAACGCCCTGAGCCTGGGCGTCTATCCGGAGCTGGTGCGCGAGCGGGAGCGCTGGGCGCCCCGGATCGGCGGCTGGCCGGCGGGCGTCCTCGCGGCGCTGTGGGTGCTGCGCGCGGACCGGCATCCGCTGGAGGCCGAACTCGACGGCCGTACCCGCCCGTTGTGGCTGCTGTTCGCCGGCAACGGCACCTATCACCGGATGGGGATCGCCTCCGGCCGCCGCGTCGACCTGGCGGACGGGCGTCTCGACATCCGGCTCGTGCACGGCGGCAGGAGGCCCGCACTGCGTCTGCTCGCGGCGGCCCTCGCGGGCCCGTTCACCCGCTCCCCCGCCCACGCGGCGGCCCAGGTGCACCGCCTGCGCCTGAGCGGTCTGGCGCCGGGCACGCTGCTCGCCTACGACGGCGAAGTCACGGATGTGGCAGGCGAGTTGACGTTGGAGGAGCAGCCCGAGGCACTGACCGTGTACCGCCCGCCGACAGAGACCCTGATCACCCATCAGTCCACATTGTAAAACGCAGGTCTCATCATGCGACATGCGCGCGTACCGTTCTGCCTACGCCGAAGAAGACGCGAAGGGGTAGGTAGAGCCATGCCGAAGCCGCAGGAGACCGCCGTCTACACGCACGGGCACCACGAGTCCGTACTGCGTTCGCACACCCAGCGCACCGCCGCCAACTCCGCGGCCTACCTGCTCGGTTCGCTCAAGCCGCACATGAAGATCCTGGACATCGGCTGCGGTCCGGGCACGATCACCGCGGACCTGGCGGCGCTGGTACCCGACGGGCACGTCACCGGTGTCGACCGCGAGCCGGGCATCCTGGACCAGGCCCGGGCCACCGCCGCCCAACGCGGCCTGACGAACGTCGACTTCGCGGTCGCCGACGTGCACGCGCTGGACTATCCGGACAACACGTTCTGTGTGGTCCACGCCCATCAGGTGCTCCAGCACGTGGGCGATCCGGTGCAGGCGCTGCGCGAGATGATCCGGGTGACCAAGCCGACCGGGTTCATCGCCGTCCGCGACGCGGACTTCGCGGTCATGACCTGGTACCCGCTGGTGCCGGGGCTGGACGACTGGCTGGACCTGTACCGCCGGGTGGCCCGCGCCAACGGGGGCGAGCCGGATGCCGGACGGCGTCTCAAATCGTGGGCACTGCGGGCGGGGCTGACGGACGTCACGGCCACCTCCAGCACCTGGACGTTCCACACCCCGGACGAGCGGGCCTGGTGGAGCGGCCTGTGGGCGGACCGTACCGTCGCCTCCTCGTATGCCGGGGTCGCCACCGAGGGCGGCCACGCGACCGCCGATGAGCTGACCGCCGTATCGGAGGCGTGGCGGGAGTGGGGGAAGCGGGAGGACGGCTGGTTCGCCGTGCTGCACGGGGAGATCCTGGGCCGTAAGGGCGCGTGATCCGCCGGTTCGGGGGCACTCGGGCGGTCAGGAGGTTACACACATGGTTCCGATCCTGATCGTCCTTCTGCTGGCGCTGGTCCTGTTCGGCGCCGGCTTCGCAGTGAAGATCCTCTGGTGGGTGGCGCTGATCGTGCTCGCCGTGTGGCTGCTCGGCTTCCTGGTGCGCGGCACCTCGGCGGGCGGCGCCAGGGGACGCTGGTACCGCTGGTAGCGGACCACCTCATCACCCCACAGACATCGGGCCCGTGCCCGCCGGGAAGTCGGCGGGCACGGGCCCCTGGCGGCGAGCGCGTTCAGCGCACGACCGCCGTCTCCACCAGCAGCCGCCCGGCCGCCGCGATCGACTCCGCGTCGATGCCGGCCGCGTGCAGCTGCTCGGCCGGGCTCGCCGAGCCGGGCATGGTGCGTACGGCGAGCCGGACCAGGCGCGGCACCGGCCGGCCGTCGAGGAAGGCGTCCAGGACCGCGTCCCCGACACCGCCCTGGGGATGGTGGTCCTCGACGGTGAGCAGACAGCCGGTGTCCTCGGCGGCCTGGCGCAGGGTCTCCACGTCGACGGGCTTGACCGAGTACAGGTCGACGACCCGCACCTGGATGCCGTCGCGGTCGAGCGCGTCGGCGGCGGCCAGCGCCTCGGGCACGGTCACCCCGGCGGCCACGATCGTCAGGCGGTCCCGGCTGGAGAAGCGCAGCACCTTGCTGCCGCCGACCGGGAACTCCTCGTCGGGGCCGTAGACGACCGGCCCGGCGCCGCGCGAGGTCCGCAGATAGCGCACGCCTTCCAGGCCGGCCATGGTGGCGACGAGCCGGGCGGTCTGGTTGGCGTCACACGGGTACAGCACGGTCGAGCCGTGCACCGCGCGCATCATCGCCAGGTCCTCCAGGCCCATCTGCGAGGGCCCGTCCTGCCCGATCGACACACCAGCGTGCGAGCCGACCAGGTTGATCCCCGCGCCACTGACGGCGGCCATGCGGATGAAGTCGTACGCGCGCGTGAAGAACGCCGCGAACGTGGAGGCGTACGGCACCCAGCCGCGCGCCGCGAGCCCGACCGCGGTGCCGACGAGCTGCTGCTCGGCGATGTAGCACTCGAAGTAGCGGTCGGGGTGTTCCTTGGCGAAGTACTCGGTGCGGGTGGAGTCACCGACCTCGCCGTCGAGCGCCACGACGTCACCGCGGGCGGCGCCGAGCGCGGCGAGGGCCTGGCCGAAGGCGTCGCGGGTGGGGACGTCGTCGCCCCGGTCGTAGCGCGGGAGCTCCAGGTGGTCGGCGCGTACGGAGTGCAGCGCGCGGGCGGCGGAGGGTTCCCGCACCTGGACACGCAGATCGCGCGGGCCGCCCAGTTCGGCGATCGCCGCGTCCGCGTCCGGCAGCGGTTTGCCGTGCAGGCCCTCGCGGTCCTGGACGGACGCGACGCCCTTGCCCTTGAGGGTGCGGGCGAGGATCACGGTGGGCTGCCCATGCGTGGACGCTGCCTCGCCGTACGCGCGGTCGACGGCGTCCACGTCGTGTCCGTCGATCTCCACCGTGTGCCAGCCGAAGGCCTGGAACCGGCGCGCGTACGCGTCCAGGTCGTGCCCGTGCCGGGTCGGTCCGCGCTGCCCGAGCCGGTTGACGTCGACGATCAGGGTGAGGTTGTCGAGGTGTTCGTACGCCGCGTGCTCGGCGGCCTCCCACACCGAGCCCTCGGCCAGCTCGCTGTCCCCGCACAGCACCCACACGCGGTACCCGGCGCGCTCAAGGCGTTTGCCGGACAGGGCGATGCCGACGCCGACCGGGAGTCCCTGGCCGAGCGAGCCGGTGGCGGTCTCGACCCACGGGAGCCGCTGCGGAGTGGGATGCCCTTCGAGACGGCTGTCCAGCATGCGGAAGGTGAGCAGTTCGGCGTCGTCGATCGCTCCTGCGGCCTTGTAGGCGGCGTAGAGCAGGGGTGAGGCGTGTCCCTTGGAGAGGACGAAGCGGTCGTTGCCGGGGTGGGCGGGGCGGTCGAAGTCGTAGCGGAGGTGGTGGGCGAGCAGGACGGCCATCAGGTCCGCGGCGGACATGGAGGACGTGGGATGACCGGAGCCCGCCGCGTCGGCGGCCCGCACACTGTCCACGCGCAGTTGCTGTCCGAGTTCGACGAGTTCACCGGTGTTCATGAGGCTCCTTCGGAGGGTGGCCGTGCGAGGCATTCCGCGTCCCCCTGAGCAGGCCGCCCAAACACGTGCCGAACGCTCACCGGGATCGCCCGAAAGGATCACCACGGCCCGCCCGCCCCAACTAGGCTCGTCCGTATGGAGATTCTGGGAGCCACGCTGCGTATCTGCGTCGACGACCTGGAGACCGCCGTCCCCTTCTACGAACGGCTCGCGGGAGGCACCGCGCTCCGTTTCGAGCGGGGTGGGGTCTCGGTGGCCGCGGTCGGCTGTTTCCTGCTGATGAGCGGGCCGTCGGCGGAGCTGGAGGTGTTGCGCAAGGTCGCCGCCACCATCGCCGTCAAGGACGTCGACGAGACCCACGCGGTCCTGACCGAACTGGGCGCCCACATCGTCGCGGGCCCCATCGCCTCACCGGCGGGCCGCAACCTGATCGCGATGCATCCGGACGGGATGGTCTACGAGTACGTGGACCGGCGGGGCTGATCGGAAACCGCCGGTCCGCGGTTCGTCTCAGGGCGTGTCCGGGCGCATCCTGAAGTCGTAGCGCGTCGGCAGTGGCTCATCGGTGAGCCGGGACCACAGCCGACCGATCGACTCCGCGCCCTCGCGCAGGTCGGCGACCTCGAAGCCGTCGGCGAAGACCGCCCACGCGTCGTCGCGCCGCCCTTCCGCGAGCAGCAACTCGGCCTGGAGCAGCAGGAATCGGCCGCGTTCCCGGGTCACGGGATGCAGCATCTCCCACACCGCCCGGGCGTCCGCCGTCCGCCGCACCCGCAGCAGCGCCTCGACGGCCTCCCGCCCGAGCGCGGCCGTCGCGGCGGTCCACCGCTCCCCCGCGTCCCGCCGCTCATGACACAGATCGGCGAAGGCCTCGTTGTACCGGTCCGCGGCCCGCTCGTGGTTCCCCGCCTCCTGATCGGCTACGGCGAGGCAGCGCAGCAACGGCCAGAGGGACGGGGCGAGTTCGAGGGCCCGCTCCCAACTCCGCACCGCCTGCGCCCGATCACCGGCGTGCCACTGCGCGACGCCGAGGTGGTACTCGGTGAGCGGGGTCGCGGGCGCGGTCTCCAGCATGTCCCGCCAGTGCGAGGCGACCAGTGTCTCGCCGGGCGGCCGGACCCGGCGCGGCTCGGGCAGGACACCGCTGCGCAGGAGTTCCGCCCAGGGCGCCTGGGCCTCGCCGAGCATGGACTCCTCGAAGGGCGTGCCGGGCAACTTCCAGTCGGTGCGCAGGACTTCGAGGGTGCCCCAGCCGGAGCCGGTCGCGAGGATCTCACCGGGTTCGGTGTCGGCATACGGCTTCCAGGCGGTATAGGCGGCGTCCAAGTCGGCGCGAGGCAGGGCGGTTTCGAGCCGCGCCTCGGCACCGTCCACGACGGCGGACCACTCCCCCGCCGCCTCGGCGTCGAGCGGCCCGTACGCCTCCAGCCAGGACACCTCGCTCTCCGGGTCCAGCCTTACGTGCTCCAACTGGGTACGGGCCAGGCCTGCTTGGATCTCGCAGTAGCCGCCGGTCCCGGGCTCGGTGAGCCACTCCTGCCAGCGCCGGCCGCCGGTGCCGGTGCCGGTGCCCCACACGAACAGCTTTCGCCCCCGCAGCGCATCGGTGGACGTCTGCACCAGCCCGTGCCCGTCCGCGTCGAGCGCGGCGATCCAACGGCGCCGCCCGTCCGGCATCTCGTAGAAGTAGTCGGCTGCGTAGGGGCTGTTGAGGGGATAGGACCGGTCCAATCCGTCGTACGACGGCACGGGCACCCGGCGCAGCCGCCGCTCGTATCCGAAGTGCCAGGCCTCCTCCGCCGGTGCGAGGACCCGGTGTTCCTCCGGTACCGCGATGTTGGACCACCAGTAGGTGGGCGCGGGCCGCTCGTGCGGGTTGCGGATGCGGACGCCGACGTAGAGGAAGTCGGAGCCGTCCGGGAGCCAGAGGTCGACCTGGAAGGGGAGGTCGCGGAGGCGTTCCCACTCCCAGAGGCGGAGCATCTCGCCGCCGTCGGGGGCGGGAACGCGGGCCGCGTGCAGGGGTGCGCAGGAGAGGGTGGTGTGGCCGGTGGCGCCGATGTTCCACTCGATGCCGCCGGAGAACCAGGCACCGTTGAGGGCGAAGTTGGCGGGCTGCAACACCGGGTTGCGGTACAGGAGTTCACGGTCGGTGGGCTTGTGGACGAGGGAGGCGATCCGGCCGCCGAGGGCGGGCAGCACGGTGGCGCGGAGCCGGTCGTTCTCGATCACGAGGGCGTCGATGCGGCGGGGTGTGCGGTCTCTGTCGTAGCCGTCCCGGACGCGGGTCGGCAGCAGGCTGCGGAGGGGTTCGTAGCCGACCTGCCGGGCCATGTCGCGCGGCAGGTCCTCGCGGTCCCGGTCGTCGACACGGTGTGTCTCGTCGAGCGGACACAGTGGGGGCAGCGGGTTGTCCGGACCCAACTCGGCGGTGGGCAGGGTCAGTACCTCACGTCGGATCGTCGTCACGATCACTATGGAACCCGGCAACGGGTGCGGTGGCCAGGGGCATTGCCAGTCAGGATTCCGCAAAGACGGGGGCCCGCGGGGAGCGGGCGGAAAAATCCGCGTGCGGTCGCCGCTCGCCGACGTACAGTCGGGCCGTTCGACGACAGGGACCGAGGAGTGGAACAGCGGATGGGCGAGCAGCACACGTACCGGGTGATCGTCCGGGGCACCTGGGACGCACTGACGGACGAGGCGCGGCAGCGGCTGCTGGGCGAGGCGGCGGAGCACGGGATGCTGAGCATGCGGTTCACCGAGGAGGGCTCGCTCAGTTACGAACCGGCGCCGCTCAAGCACTTCTCGTGGCGGTATGTGGTGGTGTCGGACGCGGCGGACGGCCCGGAGATGGCGGCGGCGCTCGCGGAGGATCGCGCGGAGACCGCGCTCAAGGGCCTCGGCTACGGCTTCCGCGACCTGAAGTCGACGGTGACGGACCTGGACACGATGAAGGTCAACCGGAAGTCCGCATCTCGGCGGTGATCGCCCAGCGCTCGTGGTCCCGCCACGCGCCGTCGATGTAGATCATGTCCGGCGAGAAGCCTTCGAGGCGGAACCCGCAGCTGCGGGCGAGGGCGATCGACGCGGCGTTGGTGGGCTGCACGTTGATTTCGAGCCGGTGCAGCCGCATCGGTCCGAAGGCGTGCCCCACCACGAGGTTCATCCCCTCGCGCATCAGCCCGCGCCCGGCCGCGTGCGCGAAGGCGCCGTAGCCCAGCGCTCCGCACTGGAAGCCGCCCTGGACGATGTTGTTGATGTTGATGAACCCGGCGATGCCGCCGCCGTCCACCTCACACACGAGGAACCCGGCCTTGGTCGGATCCTGGATCAGCCGCCGCGCGTAGGCGGTGTACGCGTCCCCGCTCGCCGGCGGGAACAGCCACGGCTGGTGCAGGTCCTTGCTCTCCCTGGCACGCGAGGTGAACTCGGCACCGTCCTCGTAGGAGAAGTGGCGAATGCCCACGCGGGGGCCCTCGGCGAGATAGCGGGAAGCGGTGTGCGGCATCCCGACACCCTAATCCGGCCTAGCGGCGGCGTCGCATGAAATACCACCCGCACAGGGCGCCGATGATCGCCGTGCCCAGCAGAGCCATCCACAGCGGCATGGTGACCTCGGGGATCAGCAGGCGGATCTTCGTGTCGCGGGTGTTCTCGAAGATGAAGATCAGGGCCAGGACGGCGAGCAGCAGAACCGTGATCCGGGCGGGCGTCAGCACGCGTTCCCGCTGGCCGGTCCTACCGCCGCTCTCGGTGGTCTTCGGGCTCATGCCTCCAGGGTGAGCCCGAATCGCCCATCACGCACGGTGAGACTCAGTCCGCGAGGACCGGCAGCTCCAGCACCCCGGTGTCCTGCGGCGAGCTGACCACCGTGACCGGCTTGATCCCCCGGTTCCCGGTGTACGCGTCGTCGCTCGCCGCGATCACGAACCGCAGCCGGTGCCCCTTCGCGTACCGGTGCACGATCCCCGGCAGGGTGACCGTGAAGCTCTTCGTGACGTCCGGCACGCGGACAGGAGCGACCAACCGGTGGACAAGGGTGTTGGTGCCGTCGGGGGCGAGATCGTAGAGCTTGGCGAAGAGGACCAGGTTGTCGGCCGCGTCGCCGGAGTTCTGGACGCGCCGTGCCTCCGGTGAGACGACCTTGAGCGTCGCCTTCGGGGCGCCGACGACGTCCGTGGTACGGGCCAGGGGTGGACCGGTCCAACCCAGGTACGTGCCCGCCATGTCGTACGGCGCCGGGTCCGGCAGGCCGATCGTCCCGGCCAACGAGCTCTCCGAATGGCTCGTGGGGACAAGCCGGTTGGCGTACTTACCGCTGCCACGCGCCACCTTCGCCCGGTCGTCCACCAGCTTGCCGTCGCCGGAGAGGTACAACTTCTCGTCGAGCGCAGGGAGTTGGTTCGCGGTGGCGTAGGTGTCGGCGGGGTCCGTGATCCAGTCGCGGTAGTAGGCGAACGCCGGTCCGGTGTCCGTGTCCGTCCGCCGGAGCAGATAGCGGTCGAACCAGGCCGCGATGCGCCTGCCGACATAGCTCGACTCCAAGTCGCCCTGACTCAGGTCGAGTTCACCGGCGACCGGCGCTGCCGTCCCGCTGCTGTGCCCCAGCGACTGCCAGATCATCTTCGCGGTCGTCCCGTGCGCCTTCAGCGTCTTGTACGTCGCCGTCGCCTCGTTGAGGTTGAACAGGCTGTCGGCCTGCCCCTGGACGAGCAGCGTCGGTGCCTTCACCCGGTTCAGATACGACACCGGCGAGACGCTGCGCATGTAGGCGAGCAGGTCGGCCGTCGCCCTGGTCGGGTAGCTCCCGGAGTTCAGGGTGCGGAACATGGCGCAGGCCCTGGTGACGAAGTGCAGACAGGTGAGGGAGTTGATCCGGGTCGGGTCGAGGCTCGGTACGGTCAGGGGCTGGGTCTCGCCGGTGAGGTAGAAGCTGTTGGCCCACTGCCACTTGAAGGCGCCTGGAACGGTCCAACCGCCTTCGCCGACCGTGTTGTCGGGAGCGAGGGAGTTGGGGTCGAGGGAGTACGCCAGGTCGTTCCAGGTGATCAGCGGGACGAGCGCGTCGACCCGGTGGTCCACGGCCGCCGTCGCCAGCTGGACCGCGCCCCCGTACGAGCCGCCGATCATCCCGACGCGCGGATCGCCCTTCGCGTCGAGCGTCACGAAGTCGGCCCTGGTCCCGTCGACGGCGGCCCGCGTCCCCGCCAGGAAGTCGATCAGCCCCGAGGCGGCCGCCCCGTCGATGCGTGGATCGTCGAGCGAGATGAGACACCCCGACCTTCCGAAGCCCAGCCCCGAGTAGACGAGCCCGACATAGCCGCGCCGTGCGAAGACCTTGCCGATGGCGTCCGTCGAACCGTCCGACTTGCTGCCCCCGAAGCCGTTGGTCGCCAGCACGGCGGGCGCCGGGTTGGAACGGTCCACGCCCGCGGGCCGGTACAAATCGGCGTCGACCGTGCAGTCCCGGCCGCCCGCGGGGACGGTGAACTTCAGCGCGGTGACGGTGTATTGGTCGGCGGCGGTGGCGGGACCGCCGAGGGCGAGGGGTGCGGTGAGGGTGAGCGGTGCGGTGAGCGTGAGAGCCAGCGCGGCGCGGATTCCAGGCACACGACGGGACACAGGGACCTCCACACTGAGGACAACCCGACTGAGGACGAAGAAAGACTGAGGGCAGACGAAGAGGGGCTGAGGGCAACCGAATGGGGAGCAAGGCGACTGACGACAGGGCGACTTGGTGACCGTTCGAGAAGCGGGCGGCTACCGCAGTGCGGGCTCGTCCAGCGTCAACGTGCCTGTGTCCGCGTCGAGTTCGGCCGCCACGCCGAGGGGTATCGTCAGCGCCCCCTCGCCGTGCCCGAACCCGAACTCCTCCACCACGGGCACACCGAGTCCGCCGAGCCGGTCGACGAACACGGGGCGCAGTCTCTCGTACGGTCCGCATCCGGCCCAGGAGCCGAGCGCGATCCCGGCGACGCCGTCCAGCCAGCCGCTGCGCAGGAGTTGGGTCAGCATCCGGTCGACGCGGTACGCGAGTTCGCCGATGTCCTCGATCATCAGCAGCCCGCCGCGCGCACCGGCGGGCGCGTGCGGGGTGCCGAGGTCGGAGGTGAGCAGGCTCAGACAGCCGCCGAGGGTGACGCCCCGAGCCCGCCCCGGCACCAGTACGCCGCCGGTCGGGGCGGCATGGATGGTCCGCACGGACTCCGGGTCGAAGAGGGTCGCCCTCAAGTGCTCCTGCGTGCGGGCGTTCTTGATGAAGTCGGCGCCGGCCGCGGCGGGCCCGTACAGGGTGACCAGGCCCAGCCGGGCGGCGAACGCCTGGTGCAGCACGGTGGGGTCGCTGAAGCCGACGAACACCTTCGGCCCGGCGGCCCGCATCGCCTCCCAGTCGAGGAGCTCGATGATGCGCTGCACGCCGTAGCCGCCGCGGGCGCACAGCACGGCGGCCACGGACGGGTCGCACCAGGCGTTCTGCAGATCGGCCGCGCGGTCGGTTTCCGTGCCCGCCAGGTAGCCCAACTCGCCGTGCCGGTCCCGCACATGGGGTGCCACGACCGGATCGAGGTCCCAGCCGCGCAGGATGTCGAGGCCCGCCTCCAGCCGTTCCTCGGCCACCGGCCCGCTGGGCGCGACGACGGCGACGCGGGCGCCGGGGGCGAGTCGGTACGGCCGGACGAGCGCGGTCACTTGGTGAGCTCCAGGGTCGGGACGCCGGGCGGTTCGATGCCGAAGACCTGGGCGTACAGGGAGAGTTCGGCCTCCAGGGCGCGGATCATGGTGTCGGCGCGGCGGAAGCCGTGGCCCTCGCCCTCGAACGCGAGGTAGGCGTGCGGGACTTGGCGTCCGCGCATCCGCTCCAGGAAGCGTTCGCACTGGACTGGCGGGCAGATCACGTCGGCCAGGCCCTGCATCAGCAGGAAGGGCGCGGTGACCCGGTCGGCGTGCTCGACGGGTGAGCGCTCGGCGTACCGGGCGGGCACCTCGGCGAGCGGTCCGACCAGGGTCTCCAGGTAGCGGGACTCGAAGTCGTGGGTCTCCCCCGAGGCCCAGTTGGCCAGGTCGAGGACGGGATAGATGATGGTGCCGCAGGCGTAGACGTCGGTCGTGACGAGGGACGCGGCGCTGGTCCAGCCGCCGGCGCTGCCGCCCCTGATCGCGAGCCGGGCGCGGTCGGCGGTGCCCTCGTCGGCGAGGGCGAGCGCGACGGCGGCGCAGTCCTCGACGTCGACGACACCCCACTGCTCGCGCAGCCGGTTGCGGTACTCGCGGCCGTGCCCGGTCGAGCCGCCGTAGTTGACCTCGGCGACGCCGATGCCGCGCGAGGTGAAGTAGGCGATCTCCAGGTCGAGGACGAGCGGCGCCCGGCTGGTGGGTCCGCCGTGCGCCCAGATGACGTACGGCGGCAGTTGGTCGCCCGGCGCGGCCCAACTCGGGTTGTGCGGTGGGTAGATGTGGGCGTGGATATCGCGTCCGGCGGGGCCGTCGAAGGTGCGGATCTGCGGTTCGGGATAGTGGGCGGGGTCGACGGGGTCGTCGTGGGCGGCGCCGATGACCCGGGCTCTGCCGGTGCGGGTGTCGAGTTCGACGACCTCGTAGGCGCTGCGCGGGCTGGCTCCGACGCCGACGATCCGCTCGCCGTGCACCGCGAGGGTGGAGGCGAACTCGGTCCAGGGTCCGGCCGCGTCGACGACCTCGCCGGTCTCCGGGTCCAGGACGCCGAGCAGGGTGGCGCCCCGGCCGTGCACGACGGCGATCGGGCCGCTCTCCAGGGGTGCGAACCAGCGCTGGCCGAGCTTCCACAGCGGCCCGCCGAACTCCTCCTCGCGGGCGCACAGCGGCTGGTGGTCGCGGTAGAGGTTCCACCAGCCGGTGCGGTCGCTCGCGTACAGCAGCGAGCCGTCGAACCCCCAGTCGACCTGCGCGATCGACTCCTCGGGCCCACCGGCGACGTTCCGCGGCTCCCCGAACGCGCCGTCGTCGGCCACCTCGGCGAGCATCAACTCCGTGCCGTCCCAAGGCATCCGAGGATGATCCCAGCCGAGCCAGGCCGCCTTCCGCCCGTCGGGCGAGATCCGCAGCCCGGACACGAACCGGTGCTGTTCGCCGGTGAGTTCACGTACGGCGTGCCGGTCCTCGGCGGCGGACCGGTCCAACGGTACGGCGGCCAGGACGCGCCGCACATCACCGGGGCCCTCGCCGGTGAACTCCTCAAGAACGCACCACACTTCACCCAGGTCCGGGCGCACCTGCGGTTCCGCCCAGCGGAGTCCGCCGCCCACGGGAGAGACCGGCGTCAGAGGCTCCGGTTCGCTCCCCGGCTGGTAAAGGTAGAGCCGCTGGTCGGTGAAGTTCACGAAGACCACGAGAGGTTGGCCGTTTTGGACCGTTCCAGCCCAGGGCAGTCCGCCGTACTCCATGACCCGGCTGCGGACGTTCCACGGCGCGGGCAGCACCGGCTCCTCGGTGCCGTCCGCGAGGCGCCGTACCAGGGTGCGGCGGCCGCCCTCGGTGGGCCGTGGTTCGGTCCACCAGACCTCGTCGCCGACGAAACCGACCCACTCGGGATGTCCGTCATGCGCGGCGGCGAGCGCCGCGTCGATGGGCGAGGGCCACGAGCCGTACGCCAACGTCCGCATGCTTTCCCTCACTTGCTAGGCGTTCCGCAGGAAGCGGTCGAGGACGTGGACGCCGAAGTGCAGTGCCTCGACGGGGACACGCTCGTCGACTCCGTGGAACAGCGCCTGGTAGTCGAAGCCCTCGGGGAGCTTCAGTGGTGCGAAGCCGTAGCCGGTGATGCCGAGGCGTGAGAACTGTTTGGCGTCCGTGCCGCCGGACATGCAGTACGGGACCACATGCCCCTCGGGTGCGAACTCCTCGACGGCGGACCGCATCTGAGCGTACGTCAGGGAATCGACCGGCGCCTGGAGGGCCACCTCGCGGTGGTGGAACTCCCAGTCGACGTCCGGTCCGGTGAGCCGGTCCAGGGTGATGCGGAACTCGTCCTCGCCGCCCGGCAGATAACGTCCGTCGACGTAGGCCACGGCCTCGCCCGGGATCACGTTGACCTTGTAACCGGCGTCCAGCATGGTCGGGTTGGCACTGTTGCGGACCGTGGGCTCGACGAGCTTGCCCGCCGGGCCGAGCTTGGTCAGGAGCCCGTCGACATCGTCAAGGTCGGCGTCGATGCCGTACAGGGCGGCGAGTTCGGTGAGGGAGGCACGGACGGTCGGGGTGAGCCGTAGCGGCCATTCGTGCTCGCCGATGCGGGTGATCGCGGCGGCGAGACGGGTGACGGCGTTCTCGTGGTTGACCTTGGAGCCGTGGCCCGCCCGGCCGCGCGCGGTCAACTTCAGCCAGCCGGTGCCGCGTTCGCCGGCCGCGATGGGGTAGATCTCCCGGCCACCGCCGTCATGGAAGGTGAACGCCCCTGATTCGCTGATGCCTTCGGTGCAGCCCTCGAAGAGCCCGGCATGCTGGTCGGCGAGGAATCCGGAGCCGTCCTCGGCGCTCGCCTCCTCGTCGGCGGTGAACGCGATCACGAGGTCACGGCGGGGCCGTACGCCCAGCCGGGCCCAGGCGCGGACGACGGCGAGGATCATCGCGTCCATGTTCTTCATGTCGACCGCGCCGCGCCCCCAGACGACGCCGTCGCGGATCTCCCCGGAGAACGGGTGCACGCTCCACTCGTCGGCCTGCGCCGGTACGACGTCCAGGTGACCGTGCACGAGCAGCGCGTCCGCCGAGGGGTCGGTGCCCTCGATGCGGGCGACGACGTTGGTGCGGCCCTTGGAGCGTTCCAAGAGGATGGGTTCGAGCCCCGCGCCCGCCAGTTGCCCGGCGGCGTACTCGGCGGCGGGCCGCTCCTGGCAGTCGCCGCCGCCCCGGTTGGTGGTGTCGATGCGGATGAGGTCGGAGGTGAACGTCACGACGTCGTCCAGCGCCCGCTCGTCGATATCAGCCATACTGCTCCTCCACCGCGGCCGAAACGATCGTGGTGACCGCCTTGAAGGTTCGGATCCCCTCGTGCATGGTGTCGCTTGTGTACGCGACCTTCCGCTCCCCGACCCGCCCGACACCCGGCACGACGGTCGCGGCCATCGCGAGGTGCTCGGCGTCGAATTCCAGGGCGACGGTGAACGGCCCACCCCTGACCGGTTCCTGACGGACCGCCAGCTTCGCCGCCTCCTTCGCCGCCGCGCGGATGTCGGCGGCCGTCCTGGCCGGTGTCCGGCACACGGCCGCGTACCGCGACACATGGTCCTTGACGGCCACCTTCAGCGCCTCGGGCGCGTACCCGAGGGCGTCCTCGCAGGCCACGTCGTCACCCGTGACAAGGACCACCGGTACCCCGTACTCGGCGACGACATGCGCGTTGAGCAGACCCTCGCTCGCGCGGACGTCGTTCAGCCACACGCCGGTGATCGAGTTCGCGAGGTAGGTGTGGGCGAGGACGCCCTCCATGCCGGCGCCCGCGTGGTAGCCGACGAACGCGATGCCGTCGACGTCGCCGTGCTGCACGCCCTCCACCATGGAGAGGGACTTGTGCCGGCCGGTGAGCATCTCGGTGCGCTCGTCGAGCCGCTCCAGCAGCAGGTTGCGCATCGTCCAGTGGGCCTCGTTGACGAGCACCTCGTCGGCGCCGCCGTCGTAGAAACCGAGGACGGCCGCGTTCACGTCCGAGGTGAACAGCGAGCGGCACCGCTCCCACTGCGGTGTCCCCGGCAGCACGTCGGCCGGCCAGGTGACGCCGGTGGCACCCTCCATGTCGGCGCTGATGAGGATCTTCATGAAGCGTCACGTTACGCGTCCGTGAGGCAACTTCCTACGGGGCGGCGCGGGCACGCCGTGGATCACCGAGCGGTCCGGTCGCGCTGATCACGTACTCGTCCGCGCCGAGCGGGATGTCGTCCCAGGTGCGGGCATACAGGTCCAGTACGCGCTCGGCCTTGGGCCGGAAGTCCGGGTCGGTGAGGAAGATCCACGAGCGGTGCCGCCAGGGCTTGAGCGCGTCCTGGTCGAGCCGGCGGCACACGGTGGACCCCGAGAGGAAGGGCGCGATGCCACGCTCGACGGCCTCGCGGGCCGGCTCCGGGCACGACCAACGCGACAGCGGCAGGCCGCCCCTGGCGCTCGCGGTCGGTCAGTCCCGGCAGGCCCAGGTCGGCCAACCGGCCCCGCCACGTGCGCACGGTGTCCACGTGCACTCCCACCTCAACGGCGATCCGCGCGTTGGACCTGCCCCGAGCCGCCCGGAACACGATCTGCGCCCGCACTCTGGCCCCGGTACTCGGTCTTGTGGCCACAGGCCGCCTTCTTCAACCGGTGCCGCTGGGCGGCGGTCAGGACTGTCGGGCGCGCGGCAGCAACAGGCAAGGCAGGCAAGCCGATCAGAGGGTACGCCGACATCAGGCGGCTCAGGAGAGTTCGTGTCGAGTTCCGTCGGCGACTGCATGGAGCTTGTCGGGATTGGCCACGTTGTGGATGGTCGAGATGCGGCCTTCCGGATCGAAGCCGAAGGTCAGCGTGGCGATCACGCGGTCCGGGCCGCGGAAGACCACGCCCGGGCCGCCGTTGATCCAGGTGAGTTCTGCCCGCATCTGCCCGGGCTCGATGCCCTGGTAGGTCGTGGTGCCGAGCGCGGCGAACCAACGGGCCACGGTCTCCAGGCCGATGACCGGTTTGAGGGCCTGGCGGACCTTGCCGCCGCCATCGGTCCACAGGGCCACGTCCGGGGAGAGCAACTCCATGAGGGTGTTGATGCCGCCGCCCGCCGTCGCCGCGAAGAAGCGCTCGGCGACGTCGCGTTGGCGGGCGCGGTCCGCGGTGAAACGGGGCCGACGGGCCTGGACGTGCTCGCGGGCACGGTGCGCGGCCTGCCGGACCGCCGCCTCCGAGCGTTCCACCGCCTCCGCGATCTCCGCATAGCTGAAGGCGAAGGCCTCCTTCAGTACGAAGACCGCGCGCTCCAAGGGACTCAGCGTCTCCAGCACAACCAGCAGGGCCATGGAGACCGAGTCCGTCGTGGCGACGCCGTCAGCTGTGTCCGGGCCGGTGAGGATCGGCTCGGGGAGCCATGGCCCGACGTAGGTCTCGCGCTGGTGGCGAGTCGAACGAAGCCGCTCCATCGCCAGGTTGGAGACGATCCGGGTCAGGTAGGCCTTGGGGTCGGCGACCTCGGAACGGTCGGCCGCCGACCACTTGAGCCACGCGTCCTGGACCACGTCCTCGGCGTCGGCGGCGGAGCCGAGGACGCGGTAGGCGACGGAGAAGAGCAGGGTGCGGTACTGCTGGAAGGCAAGCTGGTCGGGGCCGGCCTGCTGCGGCTGGGTCACTTGGCGCTCCGAATCCGGGTGTAGCGGCCGCCGTGCGGCCAGAACGCGCCCGAGACGGGCATCTTCTTCATGCGGGCGAAGGTCGGCCACGGCACGGCGGTGACCGTTTCCTTGTACTGTGCGGCTCGCTTGCCGGTCAGCACGATCCGGCGCGGGCTGTCGTCGGGGTGGGTGAACTGCACGACGGCGTCGTTCCGACCCAGACTGACAGGTGTGTGGTAGTAGCCGAAGCGGAAGGGCTTGGGCTCCTTGCCGGCCAGCACCCGCAGGATCGAGAGGGCCGCGTGCACGCCGGTGGGCATACCCCCCTGACAGGTCCCGTGCATCACGCCGTAGCCCCGGCGGATCGCCGCCGCATCGCCCACGGCATAGACGTCCGGGTGGGAGACCGAGCGCAGCGCGCTGTCGGTGACCACCCGGCCGCGCTCGTCGACGGTCAGACCCGCGGCGGCCGCCAGCGGCGAGACACGGGTGCCGCTGGTCCACAGCACCGCGCCCGCCGGGATGCTGGAGCCGTCAGCACCTTGGCCACCTCGACGCCGCTGCGCACCCGCACGCCGAGCCGGGCGAGCGCCTCGTCCAAGTAGGCCTTGGCCTTCGGGTGCATGCTCGCGCCCGGCTCCTGCCGACCCAGCAGCACCACCTGGAGCTCCGGGTACCGCTCGGCGATCTCCGCGGCGGCCTCGACGCCGGTGAGGCCGCTGCCGCCGACCACGACGGTCCCACCGTCGAGCCGGGTCAGCCGGTCGGCGAGGAGGGCGGCGTCCTGCGGGCCGTTGAGGGTGTAGGCGTGGTCGTCCACGCCGGGGACGGCAACGGTGTTCGCGATGCCGCCCAGGCCGTAGACCAGGGTGTCGTAGCGCAGGACCCGGTCGTCGTCGATCCGGACGGTCTTCGTCTCGGCGTCCACGGCGGTGACCCAGCCACGGACGAAGCCGGCGCCGGTGCCGTCCAGCAGCTCCGGGATGTTCATCTCGGCCGTCTCCTGACCGGTGGCGGTCATGTGCAGTCGGAGCCGCTCGGTGAAGGTGTCGTAGGGGTTGACCAGCGTCACTCGCAGGTCTCCGCGTTTCCTGGTGCGGGCCGCGAGCTGGATCGCGGCGGAGAGCCCGGCGTAGCCGGCGCCCAGGACCAGGACCTCGTGCTGCTGCGCTGCTGTCGCGTTCATCGCTCTGCTGTCTCTTTCGTCTCGGTCGTTCCCGCTGTGCGGACGACCACCAGACGCAAGCTGCCCTTCGGTTCGTGACACGGGGTCGATATGACCCGCGTCGCATCGAGAGCAGAGAGCGTGCGCGGCATCAGCGCTCCGAGCGCCGCGACGCGCTGCATGCAATCATGATCGACTGGCTTCGCACGGGAACTGACGGAACAACAGGATCCGCAGGTCAGCGGCAGGGCCTGGCGCTTCCACGCGGCCCGCGAGCACGACCGCGGTCTTCTGGAGCCGACCACTCGGCCCTCCGCCGCACACACGCAGCGGTCGACTCCACGCCCCACCCTGGACTCGCCTCTCACAACGCACGGATCGCGCAAGAACTTGCACATCTTGCGTCCACTTGCGGTCCCGGAACGCAAGCCCGCGACTACCGCCGAGTCGCAGACCGAACCCCGCGAGCCCCTCAAGCCTGCCCTGGCACCCGCCAGTTGATCGCTTCACCGGCCCGGAAGGGGCACCCGAGCCCCCGCCACTCCGGAGTGATGAGTGCTTCTGGTGAAAATTGCGCTGTTCAAGTTGTAGACCCGCCCACCCAGCTCTGCAATATTTCGATGAAAGAACGCAAATTCCTGCCTCACACTCTGTGCTGATCACTCGTCACCGATCACCCGCACCTTTCTGCTCCTGCACCACTCCGCCAGGAACGAGCCGCCCTCGCCGCCCCACCGGCGCGCGAGCCTCCGCAGGAAGTGACCCGTATGACTCGACCGACTCGACACAAGCAGAGATCCCCCAGGCGGCGCGCGGCGATCGCCGCGCTCGCCTCCGCCGTGATGGTGCTGGGCCTGCCCGCCGTCGGCGCGCACGCGGCCGGCGGTCCCAACGTCGCCGCGGACGCGAAGACCACCGCGGGCAGCACCCGCGGCGCGCACAAGGCCACCAACATCACCGACGGCGACACCGACACCTACTGGCAGGCCGGGAAGAAGTCGGCCCAGTGGGTGCAGACCGACCTCGGGAAGAGCAAGCGCGTCCGACAGGTCGTGCTGCGGCTGCCCGAGGGCTGGCAGACCCGCAAGCAGACGCTGGCGCTCCAGGGCAGCGACGACGGCAAGAGCTTCGCGACGCTCAAGTCATCGGCGCAGTACGTCTTCAGCCCCGGTGACGACAACACCGTGAAGATCTCGGTGCCTTCGACCCTCGCCCGGTACGTGCGGGCCGACTTCAGCGCCAACTCGGTAGCCGGTACGGCCCAGTTGGCCGAGATGCAGGTCCTCACGGCCACCGCCCAGACCCCCAACCTCGCCCAGGGCAAGCCCTTCAGCGAGAGCGGGCACGCCGATGTCTACGGCGCGGCCAACGCCGGTGACGGCAACCGCGACACCTACTGGGAGAGCACGAACAACGCGTTCCCGCAGTGGCTCCAGGTCGACCTCGGCTCGTCGGTCAGGGTCAACCAGGTGACGTTGCGGCTGCCGAGCAGCTGGCCGAGCCGCAGTCAGACGCTCAAGATCCAGGGCTCGACCGACAACCAGAACTTCACCGACCTGACGGCGTCGAAGGCGTATACCTTCGACAGTTCCACCGACCAGTCGACGACCATCGCCTTCGACGCGACGACCACGCGGTACGTGCGCGTGCTGATCACGGCGAACACCGGCTGGCCCGCCGGGCAGGTGTCCGAGCTGGAGGTCTACGGACCGGCGACCGGTGACACGCAGGCGCCCACCGCACCGGGCAACCTGAGCTACACCGAACCGGCCACCGGGCAGATCGAGTTGAACTGGACCGCGGCCACCGACGACACGGCCGTGACCGGCTACGACATCTACGCCAACGGGCAGTTGAGGTCGAGCGTCGCCGGGAACGTGCTGACGTACACCGACACGCAGCCGGCCGGCAGCGACATCACGTACTTCGTGCGGGCCAAGGACGCGGCGGGCAATGTCTCCGCCAACAGCAACAGCGTCACCCGCAAGGGCTCGACCGGCGACACCCAGGCGCCCACCGCGCCGGGCAACCTCGCCTACACGCAGTCGGGCAGCGACGTGAAGCTGACCTGGCAGGCGTCGAGCGACAACGTCCAGGTCACCGGGTACGACGTCTACGCCAACGACCAGCTCCTCAAGTCCCTTGCCGGTGACGTGACTTCGTACACCGACACCCCTTCGGCGACGGCCACGGTCACCTACTACGTGAAGGCCAAGGACGCCGCCGGGAACGTGTCGGTGGCGAGCAACAGCGTCACCCGAGCCGGCAACGGTGCGGGCTCCGACCTCGCACAGGGCAAGCCCATCGAGGCCTCGTCGTACACCTTCACCTATGTCGCCGCGAACGCCAACGACGGCCAGATCGCGACGTATTGGGAGGGCGGGGGCGGTGCCTACCCGGCCACCCTCACCACCAAGCTGGGTGCCAACGCCGACCTCAGTCAGGTCGTCGTCAAGCTGAACCCGGACGCCGCGTGGTCGACGCGTACGCAGAACATCCAGGTGCTGGGCCGGGACCAGGACGCGACCGCGTTCACGAGTCTCGTCGCGGCGAAGGACTACGTCTTCAACCCGGCGAGCGGCAACACGGTGACCATCCCGGTGTCCGGCGCCGCCGCCGACATCCAGCTCAAGTTCGCCTCCAACACCGGTGCCCCGGGCGCCCAGGTCGCCGAGTTCCAGGTGATCGGCACCCCGGCCGCCAACCCTGACCTCAAGGTCACCGGCATCACCCACACGCCCGCGGCCCCGGTCGAGTCGGACGCCATCAGCCTGACGGCGACGGTCACCAACAGCGGCAGCAAGGCGTCCAAGGCCACCGACCTGAACTTCACGCTCGGCGGCACGAAGGCCGCCACGGCGGACGTCCCGGCCCTCGCGGCGGGCGCGTCGACGACGGTCACGGCGAGCATCGGCACCCGGGACGCGGGGAGTTACCCGCTCGGCGCCGAGGTGGACCCGTCCAACAAGGTCATCGAGCAGAACGAGGGCAACAACGTCTACACCGCCCCCGACGCCCTCGTCGTCAAGCCGGTCTCCAGCTCCGACCTGGTCGCCGCACCGGTCGCCTGGACCCCGTCCAGCCCCTCGGCGGGCGACAACGTCACGTTCACCGTGGCGATCAAGAACCAGGGTTCGATCGGCTCGGCCGCCGGCGCGCACGGCGTCACGCTGACGCTCCTGGACGCCAACGGCGCCACCGTCAAGACGCTCACCGGCTCCTACAGCGGCACGATCGCCGCCGGCCAGACGACCGCACCGGTCAGCCTCGGCTCCTGGACGGCCGCCAACGGCAAGTTCACCGTCAAGACGGTCATCGCCGACGACACCAACGAACTCCCGGTCAAGCGGACCAACAACACCACCACGCAGAACCTGTTCGTCGGCCGCGGCGCCGACATGCCGTACGACATGTACGAAGCCGAGGACGGCACAGTGGGCGGCGGCGCCCAGGTCGTCGGACCGAACCGCACCATCGGCGACATCGCGGGCGAGGCGAGCGGCCGCAAGGCGGTGACCCTCAACTCGACCGGCCAGTACGTCGAATGGACCACCCGCGCGTCCACCAACACCCTGGTCACCCGCTTCTCCATCCCCGACGGCACCAACACCACGCTCGACGTCTACGTCGACGGCCAGTTCCTCAAGGTCATCGACCTCACCTCCAAGTACGCCTGGCTGTACGGCGCCGAGACCGCGCCCGGCAACTCGCCGAGCGCCGGTACCCAGCGCCACATCTACGACGAGGCGAATCTCCTGCTGGGCAAGACAGTTCCGGCCGGTTCCAAGATCCGCCTCCAGAAGGACGCGGCCAACACCTCCACGTACGCGATCGACTTCATCAACACCGAGCAGGCGACGGCGACTCCGAACCCGGACCCGGCCGCGTACGTGGTCCCGGCCGGCTTCGCGCAGCAGGACGTGCAGAACGCGCTCGACACGGTCCGCATGGACACCACGGGCAAGCTCGTCGGCGTCTACCTGCCCGCCGGTGACTACGAGACCTCCAGCAAGCTCCAGGTCTACGGCAAGGCGGTCAAGGTCGTCGGAGCCGGGTCGTGGTTCACCCGCTTCCACGCCCCCTCCTCGCAGGAGAACACCGACGTCGGCATCCGGGCCGAGGCCACCGCGAACGGCTCGTCGTTCACCGGCTTCGCCTACTTCGGGAACTACACGTCCCGAATCGACGGACCAGGAAAGGTCTTTGACTTCTCCAACGTCTCCAACATCACCATCGACGACATCTGGGTCGAGCACATGGTGTGCATGTACTGGGGCGCCAACACCGACAACATGACCATCAAGAACTCCCGCATCCGTGACACTTTCGCCGACGGCATCAACATGACGAACGGCTCCACGGACAACCACGTCGTCAACAACGACGCCCGGGCCACGGGCGACGACAGCTTCGCGCTCTTCTCGGCGATCGACGCGGGCGGCGCCGACGAGAAGAACAACCTCTACGAGAACCTGACGTCGACGCTCACCTGGCGTGCGGCCGGTATCGCCGTCTACGGCGGCTTCAACAACACCTTCCGCAACATCCGGGTCGCCGACACCCTGGTCTACTCCGGCATCACGATCTCCTCGCTGGACTTCGGCTACCCGATGAACGGCTTCGGGACCGATCCGACGACGATCGAGAACGTCTCCCTGGACCGAACGGGCGGCCATTTCTGGGGCTCCCAGGTCTTCCCGGCCATCTGGGCGTTCTCGGCCTCGAAGGTCTTCCAGGGCATCCGGGTCAACGACGTCGACATCGACGACTCCACGTACGGAGGCGTGATGTTCCAGACCAACTACGTAGGAGGACAGCCCCAGTTCCCGGTGAAGGACACGATCTTCACCGACATCTCCATCACCAACTCCAAGAAGAGCGGAGACGCGTTCGACGCCAAGTCCGGATGGGGCATCTGGGCCAACGAGCTGCCCGAACCCGGTCAGGGACCCGCCGTGGGTTCGGCGACCTTCGTCAACCTGCGGATGAGCGGCAACGCGCAGGACATCCGCAACACCACGTCCACCTTCACGATCAACGTCCAGTAACTCCCGCCGCTACAAACTGAAGCGGGGCCGCCCTTCCTGACGAGGGCGGCCCCGTTTCGCGCTGTGTCCGTAGTGCCTACCAGCCGACGGCGACCAGGAGCCACTGCGGGTCGGCGTGCGAGATGAACGAGGACTGGCCCGCGACATCGTCGTAAGGGAAGCCGTAGGCAAGCTGGTTGATGGCGTTGTCGTGCCAGAACTTGGCGTAGTAGTTGGCGGGCGCCACCTTGTAGAACTGCGCCGGGTCGGACTGCTGCGACGCCGGCAGGGTCGCCACATGGCGGTTGAGGGCGGCGCACATGTTGGGGTCGGCGGCCAGCGAGCCCGCACACCCGAAGATGTCGGAGGTCGCCGCGTTCACGCCGACCGACTGGGCGTACGACGTGAAGTAGCCGGCGTTGGCGCCGCCCGCGCGGAAGCTCGGGTCGCTGCCGGGCGCGATGATCCGGTACGGCGCCTGGGTCTGGGCCAGCACCTTGAACTGGGTCGGCACCGCGTCCGTGAACCGCTGGAAGGTGGTCGCGCGGTCCTCGGCGAAGGTGGCCCGGTTCTCGCCGACCTCGGTGTCGTAACCGTCCTTGCTGTGCAGGCGCATGGCGAGTTTGAGGCCGAAGGCGTCGACGCGGGTGGTGTTGCCGTTGAAGACGTTGCCGCCGACGGTGAACTCGATGAAGTCGTAGTAGGAGCTGGTGGGTGAGCCCAGGTAGAAGTACATGCGGCCCGCGGAGTTGGCGGGCATGTCGAGGTAGGGCTGCTCGGCGATGGAGTGCGTCTGCCCGTTGAAGCTCCAATACACCTGGCTGTCCGGGTACTTGCCGTTGGTGCGGTTGAGGATCTTCACCTCCACGGCGTAGTTGGCCGCCGGTATGTCACTGGTGCTGCCCCAGAAGTCGTCGGGCGGGGTGGTGCTTCCGGGGCCGTAGACCTGGAACTCCCAGAGGGAGTAGCCCCATTGGGTGGCGCGGGCGGTGCCGTAGAGGCGGACGTAGCGGCCGCTGCCGGTGACGGTGAGGTTCTGGGTGCCGCCGGTGGCGGTCGTGGTGGAGTAGACCGTGGTCCAGGTGGTCGCGTCGGTGGAGGTCTGGATCTGGTAGCCGGTGGCGTACGCGGCCTCCCAGTTGAGCGAGACGCGGGTGATCTGCTGGACCGTTCCAAGGTCCACCTGAAGCCACTGCGGGTCGGCGAAGGCGGAGGACCAGCGGGTGCCGGTGTTCCCGTCGACGGCCGCGCTGGCGGGGAAGGACGCGCTCTCGGTCGAGGACGCGGTGGCGGGCCGTCCTTGGGACAGCAACTGGTCGGCGGCGCGGGCGGGTGAGGGGCTCAGGGCGGCGAAGAAGGCGACGATCAGGACGACGGCCAGACCGAGAGCCGTACGGGAGCGCAGGGCTCCGGTCGGCGGTCTGGCGGATGTACCGGCGGACGTCTGCATGGGGGGTCTCCTCAGCGGGGTTGGGAGCGCTCTCCCCGGGTTGTAGTCCCGCCCTTGCCCGTCGTCAACAACTGAAGCCGAATCAACGGTAGTTCGTCGATGCGGGGGCTCGTGGCCGGACATCCGTTCAGGATCCGACCGCAGACCTCGCTCCGACCGACCCTCTTCCTCCATCACTTGACGCGTCCGGTATGGACCTTTCCGCAGGTGGCAGAGTGGTCACCGCAACATCGCACGCACGGCGAGAACAGTCTTGGGAGAGAAGTCCGTTGAACTCCGGTACCCCGGCCCCCGACAGCTACTACGAGCGCATCGACGAGCACCGTTACAAGCCCACCGCCCACGCGGGCGGCGCCTGGGACCCGGCCGAGCTGCACTTCAGCCCGCTCGGCGGGCTCGTCGTCCACGCCATCGAGCGTCAGTTGGCGCAGCGGCCGGGCGGCGACGGGCTCGTGATGGCGCGGATCAGTTACGACATCCTGGGCCGGCTCGCCCTCGACGAGTGCGAGATCCGGGTGGAGGTCGTCCGCCCCGGCCGCACGATCGAGCTGGTCGAGGCGGTGGTGCTGGTCGCCGACCGGCCGGTGGTGCGGGCCCGGGCCTGGCTCCTCGCCGCGATCGACACCTCCGCCGTGGCGGGCGGCCCCGACGAACGGCTCACGCCTCCCGGTGAGTTGGCCCCCTGGGAGATGAGCGCGCTGTGGCCCGGCGGCTACATCGCCTCCGTGGACGTACGGCCGCTCGCGCCACCCCGGCCGGGCCGTACGACCGCCTGGATCTCCACCCGGCACGCCCTCGTCGCCGGTGAGCCCAGCAGCCCGCTCGCGTCCTACCTCGCGCTCGTCGACACCGCGAACGGCATCGCCGTACGCCAGCCGCCGACCGCCTGGATCTACCCGAACGTCGACCTGACCGTCCACCTGCACCGCCAACCCGTGGGCGACTGGACGGGGTTGGACACGACGGTCACCTTCGGGCCCACCGGACAGGGCCTGACCAGCACGGTGCTGCACGACGTCAACGGCCCGGTGGGGCACGCGTTGCAGATGCTCACCGTGCGGCCCGCGTCGGAGCAGTGAGCGTGGTTCCTTTGTCGTGCTGAAGCGGGAGGCGTCTCAGCTCGCCGCGGAGACCGCTTCCCACGCCGCTTCGGGGTCGAGGCGCAGCGCGGGCCGGGTCCGCTTGAACTCGGCGGCCAGCGCCTCGACGTCCGGGAGTCCGTCGACGGACACGGCGAAACCGCGGAACAGGGTCGCGCAGTACTCGGCGGACAGGAGCGTGGCGTCCCAACGGCCCTCCGGCCACACCCACTGGTAGGTCGGGTGGTGCAGATTGACGAACTGCAGGGTGGCCAGGTCCAGTTCGACCACGCGGAAGGTCCCTTCCTCGACGGCCTCCGCGAGCAGGCCGGTGATCAGCCGCTCGAAGTCGGCGCGTTGCCGCAGCACCCGCTCCAACTCCCGGTCTCTGAGGCTGCGGTAGTCGTGCTCGTAGACCCAGATGTGGTCGAGTCTGCGGAAGATGATCGTCAGCAACGACTCGGACAGCAGCCGCAGTCGCAACAGTGGCGGCTCGTCGAGGTCCGCGATCTGCTGGGCACGGGCCAGCAGCGGGTCGAGGACCCGCGACTGGATCTCGATGAGGAGGTTCTCCTTGGAGCCGATGTAGTAGTACAGGGCGCCCTTGGCGAGTCCGACCGCGCGGCCGAGGTCGTTGATGGAGGTCGCCGCGTAGCCCTGTCGCGCGAACAGGGCCGCCGCGATGTCGATGATCTTCTCGCGTCTGACTTCGAAACCCGGCCCGTGACCCGGCGGTCCTGGCATGTCCGCTCCCCCTTGCTGTGCCGCGTCCGGCGCCCTGCCCGCGCCCGCTCCCGCCGCCTCAGACCGTACGCCCCACGATCAGCCACTTCGACGGCAGCTCGATGCGCGCGCCGTCCGCCGTGAACTCGGTGGTGATCAACGGCAGTTCGCCGCGCGCGACGACGGTGAGGCCGGCTGCCCGCAGGAGTTCCGGCACCTCGTCGTCGGACACCTCGCCGGGGACGATGCCGTGGCGCAGGACCGGGGCGAGTTTCGCGGGCGGTCCTGCCGGGTCCTGGGCCAGTTCGCCCAGGATCGGGCCGGCGGCTTCGGCGAGTTCGACGAGGAAGGCGTGGCCGCGCTCCCCGATCAGCGCGGCGATGCCGTCGACCAGCGGCTGCCGGTCGTCGGGCTCGACCTGGTGCAGTACGCCCCTCATGTAGACGTTGGCGTCGCCGAGTTCGGCGTGCAGGGTCTCGACCTCGGTCTTGTCGGCGGCGTCCAGCAGCCGGTAGGTCGCCTGCCCCGCCGGGTCCGCGTGCCGGGCGTGGTCGAGGGCGGCGGCGGACAGGTCGACGCCGACGACATGGGTGAACCGGTCGGCGAGGAACCGGGTCTGCGTGCCGTTGCCGCAGCCGAGGTCCACCATCTGGAGGCCGGGATCACGCAACTTCGGTTCGAACAGGGCGAGATGGAGCCCGACCGTCTGGGCCGCCGCCGCGTCCCAGAAGACGGCTCCTTGTCCGTCGGGCGCCTCGCGCCAGAAACCTTCCCAGGCCTCCCGGTACCGACTGGTCACGCTCATGCCCAACTCCCCAGGATGCGAGGCCGTTCCGCCATAAGTGACGGGCCAGTACGGTCTATCGCGCCCCGGTCCTGCTCACAAGCACACGGCGCATTCCTTCACCGCTCATTCGACCGGTGTACGCCGTTGTGCGCCCCTTGTGCCCCGCCCGTCGCGCCCGCTTCAGCGGCGGGGCAGGGTGAGTTCGAACCAGACGGTCTTGCCCGTGGTCGTACGGCTGGCGCCCCATTCGCGGGCTAGTACGCCGACCAGGCGCAGGCCGCGGCCGAACTCGGCGTCGGGGCCCGCGCCGAGCAGGGACGGCAGGGTGGGGTCGTCGTCGTCCACCTCGCACAGCAGCGTGTCGCCGCGCACCAGGCGCAGTGCGACGCGGCGGCCGTGGGAGTGCCGTACGGCGTTGGTGACCAGCTCGCCCGCCAACAGGGCGGCGTTGTCGGCGAGTTTGGCCAGGCCCCACTCGTGGAGCTGTTCGCGGACCACCGCGCGGGCCCGGCCGGCCTCGACCGGGTCGAGGGTGAGCCGCCATTCGGCGACGTCGTCGGGCTCGATGCCGTTCAGGCGGGCCATCAGCAGTGCGACGTCGTCCTTGCGGCCACCGCGGGTGTTCAGGGTGCGGATGATGGTGTCGCACGCGTCGTCCATGGACGCGGCCGGATGCGCGGCCGACTCGCTCAGGGCCGCGAGTCCTACGCCGATGTCCTCGCCGCGCACCTCGACGAGACCGTCGGTGCACATCACGAGCCGGTCGCCGGGCGCCACGCGCACGCGTACCGCCTCGAAGGGCACCCCGCCGACGCCGATGGGCGCACCGGTGGGCAGGTCGAGCAGCTCGCTGCGGCCGTCGTCGGCGCGCACGATCACCGGTGGGATGTGACCCGCGTTGGCGATGTGGAGTTCGCTCGCGATCGGGTCGTAGATCACGTACAGGCAGGTCGCGAGGTACGAGTCGCCGAGGCGCTGGGCCAAGTCGTCGAGGTTGCGCAGGAGTTGGGCGGGCGGCAGGTCCATGGCGGCCATGGTCTGCACGGCGGTGCGCAACTGGCCCATCATCGCGGCCGAGTTGAGGCCGTGGCCCATGACGTCGCCGACGACGAGCGCGGTGCGGGCGCCGGGCAGTTTCACCGCGTCGAACCAGTCGCCGCCGACCCGTCCGAGCAGCGTGCCCGGCAGATAGCGGGTGGCTATGTCGCAGCCCGCCATGAGCGCCGGGATGTGCGGCAGCATGCTGTCCTGGAGGGTCTCGGCGACACTCTCCTGGTAGGTGTACATGCGCGCGTTGTCGAGCACCAGGCCCGCGCGGGCGGCGAGTTCGGCGCCGGTGACGCGGTCCATGTCGTTGAACTCGACGCGCTCCGGGTGGCGCAGCAGGATCATGAAGCCGAGGACGACATTGCGTGCCTTGAGCGGCACGACGAGCATGGAGCGGCCGGTGATCAGCGGCCTGATGTCGCGCTTCTCGAACTGCGAGGCGATCATGTGCCCCATCTGCTCGCTGATGCGCGGCACGAGGACGGGTTCGCCGGTGGTCATGCACTGGAAGAACGGGGTGTGCGCCGGGAACGGCATGGCCTCGCCGACCGGTACGACGTCGTCCCAGCGGCCGGGTTCGTCGGTGTGCTCCAGGGCGACCCGGTGCCACATGGTGGTCGTGTCCGGCACACCGTCCGGGAACCCCTCACCGGCGACGACCTGTTCGCGGAGGTAGGTGCCGGCGACGTCCGTGAACTTGGGTACGACCGCCTTGCTGACCTCGATGATGGTCTGGGCGAGGTCGAGCGAGGTGCCGATGCGGCCGCTGACCTCGTTCAGGAACTCCAACCGCTCGCGTACGGCGACGTATTCGAGGTCCTCGCCCTCGTCCGCGACCTCCTGCGGCGCCGGGAGTCCTTCGGCGACCGCGAGGGCGGCCCGCTCGCGGCGCGCCTTGCGCTCGGCGCGGCGGGCGACGCCCCAGTCGGGGGTCACCGGCACCCGCTCGTTCCGGCTGAACTCCAGGACGGGGTAGCCCAGTTCGAGGACCTGCGCGACGATGCGGGCGCTCTCGTCGACGCTCATGCTGGGCAGGATCTCGGGGAGCCTGCGGGCGAGTTCGTCGGCGCCGGGGAAGTCGGTGTGATGCGCGAAGCCGGGCGCTATGCGCTCGAAGGCACCGTCCCCTTCGGGGAGGTCCTGGCGCAGTCCGCCCGCGTCGGCGGCGAGCACCAGCAGCCGTTCCTGTCCGGGGCCGACGAGCGGGTAGGCCCACCACAGGACGTCCACGCGGTCGCTCCCCCAGCCTTCGGCCGGGCGGATCCCCATCTCGCTTCGCTCGGGGACGGTGAGGCGGGCGCGGCCCGCGGCCGGGTAGGAGAGCCGTCCGTCGAGGGAGGACTCCAGGTCGGGGCCCAGTCCGTCGTAGGCGGCGAACGCGCCGTAGGGACCGGTCTGTTCGTCCACGCCGTAGGGACCGGTCTCGTCTTCGTCGGGCAGGGCGCCGGAGACGGGGAGCAGGTCGAGGGCGGGCTGGCCGATGGCCTCTTCCCTGGTGGCGCCGAACAGGCGTCGGGCGCCGCGGCTCCAGTGGGAGACGAGGCCGTCGCGGTCGATCAGGATCACGGCCAGCGGGACGCGACCCGCCGCGGTGTGCTCCGTCACCACGTCGTCCCCGGCCCCGCGGCCGGGAGCTGCCTCCCGCTCGGTGCCACGGTCCATGACCCAGGCCCTCTCTCCCCACGGCTCCGCAAGATCTGTGCCGCCACTCACCACGCTACGGGGGCGGCCGGTGGCGATGTGTGGCATTCCTGGAATTGGTTCCACTCCATCGCACCGGCGTGCGCCTCCGTGCTCTGTGGGGCAGGAGTCAGTCCTCGTGGCCGAGTTGGAGATCGCGCTCGGTGCGTCCCCCGCCCGCCACTTGGAGCACGGTGGCCACGGGCGGGTACCCGGCGGCGATCACCGTGTACTCGCCGGAGGACAGGTCGATGAACCGGAACGTTCCGTCGGGCCCCGTGGTGAGGGTGTCCACGACGTTGCCCGCCGCGTCCAGCAGCGTCACGCGCGCGTCCTCGACGGGCCGTCCGCCGCTCGCCCTGACCGTGCCGCGCAGCACGGCGCCGCCGGCGAGTTCGACGTCCTGGCGGGTCTCGCGGGAGGCCTGGACGCTGACGGGGAGCGCGGCCGGGCGGAACGCGGGCGCGCTGGCCGCGAGGGTGTACTCGCCGGCCACCAACTCGCTGATCACATAGGTGCCTTCGCGCCCGCTGCGAGTGCTGGCGACAACCTCGCCGTGCACGTTGGTGAGCGTTACGGCGGCCTCCCGCACCGGGGTGCCGTCCGCGGTCAGCACGCTCCCGGCGAGGCGTCCGGCGCCGCCGAGGACGACGTCCAACTCGACCGGCCGCTCGCCGACGGTCACGGACACCGCCTGCGGCTGGTGCCCACCGGCCGCCGCGATCAGGACGTACGACCCGGAGCCGGGCGTCGACAGCGCGTACCGCCCGTCCGGGCCGCTGGCGCCGCGCCCGATCTGCTGTCCGGAGACGTCGATGAGGGTGAGCGCGGCCCGGGGTACGACGGTCCCGTCGGGGTGCTGCACCGTGCCGCAGACGGGGATTCCGGCCGCGTACGCCGAACGGGCCTGCGGGATCGGGGAGTTGAGGGGCGCGGCCTCGGACGTCTCGGCGGGGGCGTTGTGGGACACCAGGGGTTTCTCCTTGAGGAAGAAGGCGATGAGCAGGCCGAGGGCGAGCACCGGCACCAGGTAGAGGAAGATCCGCGGCATGGCGTCGGCGTACGCCTGGATGTAGCCGTCGCGCAGCGCCGGGGGCAGCGTGTGGACGAGCTGCGGGGTGATGGACTCGGGGTCGGGGAGGCCGGCGCCCGCGCGCGCGGGGATCCGGTCGCGGAGGGCGTCGGTGAGCCGGTTGGCAAAGAGGGTGCCGAAGATGGCGGCGCCGACGCTGCCGCCGATCTGCCGGAAGTAGTTGTTGGCGCTGGTGGCGGTGCCGAGGTCGGCGGGCCGTACGGAGTTCTGCACGGCGAGGACGAGGACGGGCATCACCATGCCGATGCCGGCGCCGAGGACGGCCATCCAGACGCTGTACTGCAGCCGGGAGGTGTCGACTTCGAGGCGGGACAGCAGCCACATGCCGAGGGTGGCCAGCGCGCTGCCGAGGAGGGGGTAGATCTTGTAGCGGCCGGTGTGGCTGATGAGTTGGCCGGAGATGATCGACGCGCCGACGATGCCGCCCATCATGGGCAGCATCAGCAGTCCCGACTCGGTGGCGCTCGCCCCGTCGACCATCTGCAGGAAGGTCGGCAGATAGCTGGCGGCCCCGAACAGCGCGACCCCGATCACCAGGCCCACGAGAGCGGTGACGTTGAAGACGGCGTCCTTGAACAGCCGTAGCGGGATGAGGGGTTCGGGCGCGAGGCGCTCGGCGACGAGGAAGAGGACCGCGGCGGCCACGGCTCCGGCGCCGAGCCCGAGGATGACGCGCGAGCCCCAGGCGTACTCGGTCCCGCCCCAACTGGTCAGCAGCACCAGGCACGTTGAGGCGGCGGCGAGCAGCAGTGCGCCGAGGAGGTCGAGGCGCGCCTTGACGGTGGGCTTCGGCAGCTTCAGTACGACGGTGACGACGGCGAACGTCACCACGCCGAACGGCACGTTGATGTAGAAGCACCAGCGCCAGGAGAGGTGGTCGGTGAAGTAGCCGCCGAGCAACGGCCCTGCCACGGAGGCGAGTCCGAAGGTGGCGCCGATCAGGCCCATGAACCGGCCGCGCTCCCGGGGCGGCACGATGTCCGCGATGATCGCCTGCACGCCGATCATGAGACCGCCCGCGCCGATGCCCTGCACCGCGCGGAAGGCGATGAGTTGGTCCATGGACTGGGCGCGGCCCGAGAGCGCGGAGCCGATGACGAAGACGCCGATCGCGAACTGGAACACGCTCTTGCGGCCGAGGAGGTCGCCGAGTTTGCCGTAGACCGGCAGGCCGACCGTGGAGGTGAGGAGGTAGGCGGTGATCGCCCAGGACATCTTCTCCAGGCCGTGCAGTTCGCCGACGATCTTCGGAAGCGCGGTGGCGACGATCATCTGGTCGAGGGCCGCGAGGAGCAGCGCGAGCATCAGGCCGAGGAACACCAACCGCACGCGGCGCGGGCTCAGTTCGGCCTTGTCGACGGGTGCGGGGACCGGTGTCTCCGGGGGCGCCGGGGCCTGTTCGTCCTGCACCAGAGTCGTCCCGCCCACGTACCGCTCCCCTCGTCGCGCCTGCCGCACAATTCCCGCTTTAGGCGACAACTGTGAGCAAGCGTGACGAGTTACGGCGTACGCCCGGCTCGCACGGAGATCCACTCGAACCGGTGAGGGACGCGGCCGGAGCGTCAACGCGCCCTGGCGGCTTGGCCCTTGGGGCCTACTTCTCGACCTCGGCGGCGAGCCTGTCGAGGACCAGGTCGTAGATGCGGGCGAGGCCCTTGGGGGCGAAGGTGCGCTCGAAGAAGCCGCCGATGCCGGTGGCACCGTTCCAGGTGCTGGTCACGACGACGCGGGACTTGCCCTCGCCGGCCGGGGTGACCCGCCAGGTGGTGACCATGGTGGAGTTGCGGTCCTTCTCAACCAGTTCGCCGTCGGTGGGCTCGCCGACCTCCAGGAGGCAGTCGCGGACGCGCTTGCTGGTGGCCTGGAGCTTCCAGTGGACGAGAGTGCCCTCGCCGTCGCCGCCCTCGCGCACCTCGTACTCGCTGAACTGCTCGGGCAGCACCTTCGCGCGCGTGCCGCTGTAGTCGGCGAGGGCGTCGAAGACAGCCTCCGCGTCGGCTGCGACGACCCGCTCGGTAGTCGCCTCGACCTGCGCCATCGGTTTCCTCCAGGACATGAGTCAGGACATCGGTTCTCGGGGTCGGGGCAAGCCAACCACCCCCGCCCACGGCCACCCAAATCGGGGTGCCTCAAGGCGTCGGAAGCGATCGGGAATGACACTTGCACAGTAATTCGAACAAGTGTTTCACTCGGAGGGCAGGCCTACTTAGGAGGCGTCATGCGCTGGGAGAACCTCACCGTCGAGTCCGGCGGCCACAGCCGGGCGGCCGACGCCGCACTGTTCGGCGCGGACGCCGTGGTCAGCCGTACCTTCGACACACCAGAGTTCCGCGGGATCACCTTCCACGAGGTGCGGGCCCGCTCGATCATCAACCGGGTGCCGGGGGCCTCCCGCATGCCCTTCGAGTGGACGGTCAACCCGTACCGGGGCTGCTCGCACGCGTGCGTGTACTGCTTCGCCCGCAAGTCGCACAGCTACCTGGACCTCGACACCGGCCTCGGCTTCGACTCGCAGATCGTGGTCAAGGTGAACGCGCCGGACCTGCTGCGCCGCCAGCTCGGCTCCCGGCGCTGGCTGGGCGAGCACATAGCGATGGGCACGAACGTCGACTGCTACCAGCGCGCGGAGGGCCGCTACCGGCTGATGCCGGGCATCCTCGGCGCCCTGCGCGACCACGCGAACCCCTTCTCGATCCTGACGAAGGGCACGCTGATCCTGCGCGACCTGGACCTCCTGGTGCAGGCCTCCGAGGTCACCGACGTCGGCATCTCGGTCTCCGTCGGCTTCACCGACCCGGCGCTGTGGCGCACGGTGGAGCCCGGCACGCCCTCCCCGGAGCGGCGCCTGGACGCCGTACGGACCCTGACCGAGCACGGCATCGACGTCGGGGTGCTGATGGCCCCGGTGATCCCCTTCCTGAGCGACCACCCGGCCCAACTGCGCGCCACCGTAAGGGCGATAGCGGCCTCCGGGGCCAGCTCGGTGACTCCCCTGGTGCTGCATCTGCGGCCCGGCGCCCGCGAGTGGTTCATGGCCTGGCTCGGGCAGCACCACCCGCATCTGGTCCGCCGTTACGAGCGGCTGTACGCGGAGGGCGCGTACGCCCCGAAGTGGTACCAGCGCCGGATCACCCGTCAGGTCCACGACCTGGCGCAGGAGTACGGCATCGGTCCCGCGCGCGCGGGGATGCCGCGCCGGATTCCCGAGCCGCCGGACCCCGCGGACGAGCCGGTTTCCGAGCCGACGCAGCTCACTCTGATCTGAGGGCGACGGTCTGCGGGCGTTTCTCAGCGATCCGAGGGCGTTCGAGCGCATCCGGCGGCCCAATTGGGTCAAGTATCGGCCGAACAGGTTCTTCCGCCCCGAGTATTCGGGACTATGCGGCGAGGACCGACCGCGAGAAGCCGCGGTCCGCTGCCTCTCCGCCCTGGGAGGACTCATGAGAAAACGCGTAGCCGTACTGTGCGGTGCCGCCGTCGTCGTGGCCGGGACGGTCACCGCGCTCCCCGCCGACGCGAGCACCGCGCACCCCACGACCACCGTCCGGACGGCGAAGCTCAGCTGGAAGAGCTGCGCCACCACCGACTACCCGACGCTCCAGTGTTCGAGCGTCAAGGTCCCCCTGGACCACGCGAACCCGCACGGCGGGCAGATCTCGCTCGCCCTGTCCCGCGTCCCGCACACCGCGAAGACCTACCAGGGCCCGCTGCTGGTCAACCCCGGCGGCCCCGGCGGCAGTGGGCTGACCCTCGCGGGCTTCGTCGCGTCCTCGCTGCCCAAGGCGGTGGCGTCCCAGTACGACGTCATCGGCTTCGACCCGCGCGGCGTCGGCAAGAGCACTCCCGCCCTCGACTGCAAGCCCGGCTACTTCAACCCGGTCCGCCCCGACTCGGTGCCGAGCACCCCGGCGCTGGAAAAGGCCAACCTCACGCGCGTGAAGGCGTACGCGGCGGCCTGCGGCAAGAAGTACGCGAGCGTGCTGCCGTACATCGACACGATCAGCGCCGTGCAGGACATGGACTCGATCCGAGCAGCACTCGGCGCGAAGAAGATCAACTACTTCGGTTACTCGTACGGCACCTACCTGGGCGCGGTGTACGCGAAGCTCTTCCCGGAGCGCGTACGTCGCCTGGTCCTGGACTCCATCGTCGATCCCACGGGCGTCTGGTACGACGACAACCTCGGCCAGGACTACGCCTTCAACGACCGCCAGCAGGCGCTCATGGCGTGGATCGCGAAGTACGACTCGACGTACAAGCTCGGTACCGACCCGGCCAAGATCGAGGCCAAGTGGTACGCGATGCGGAAGGCGCTGGCCAAGAAGCCGGCCGGCGGGAAGGTGGGGGCCTCCGAGCTGGAGGACACCTACATCCCCGGCGGGTACTACAACGGCTACTGGCCTTATCTCGCCGAGGCGTTCGCGGCCTACGTGAACGACAAGAACGCCGATCCGCTGGTCGAGGCATACGACAACTTCGCCGCGATCGACGCCTCCGGAGACAACGGGTACAGCGTCTACACGTCGGTGCAGTGCCGTGACGCGTCCTGGCCGCGCGACTGGAACCAGTGGCGCAAGGACAACTGGGCGGCCTACGACAAGGCGCCGTTCATGGTGTGGAACAACGCCTGGTACAACGCGCCGTGCGCGTTCTGGCCGACGCGGACGAAGCAGCCGATCAACATCGCCAACGGCAAGCTGCCGCCCGTGCTGCTGTTCCAGGCGACGAACGACGCGGCCACTCCGTACGAGGGCGGCGCCACGGTCCACCAACTCCTGGCCGACTCCAGCTTCGTGGTCGAGCAGGGCGGCGGTAACCACGGCATCACGCTGAGCGGGAACGCCTGCCTGGACAAGTACCTGGCGACGTATCTGACCAACGGCAAGGTGCCGCGCAGCGGCGGCGAGGTCGACGCGGTGTGCCAGAAGACGCCGGACCCGAAGCCACTGACCACGGCGAAGTCGGCGACGAGCACGGCACATGGCTCGACGCTGCACGGCTTGTTGGGCTTCCGCGGCTGAGCACGACCGAGCAGGGCTGAGTACTGCCCACCGTCCCCGTCGGTCCGTCGGGGACGGTGGGCATCCTCGTTGTCAGACCCATGGTCCACGATGGACGCATGAGTGAACTGACGAGGATCCCCGCCCCCGACGGCGTCGCCCCCGCGACGGCCTACACGCACGTCGTCATGGGCACCGGCCGCTTCGTCGCGGTCTCCGGCCAACTCGCCCTGGACGAGGACGGCAAGCTCGTCGGCGAGGGCAACGCGGCGGCCCAGGCCCGCCAGGTCTTCGAGAACCTCCGCCGCTGCCTCGCCTCAGCGGACGCCACCTTCGACGACGTGGTCAAACTGACCTACTTCGTCACGGACATGGCCCACATGCCGGCGATCCGCGAGGCCCGCGCGGCACACATACCCGACGACCGGCTCCCCGCCGCCTCGGCCGTACAGGTCGCCGCGCTGGTGCGACCGGAGTTCCTGATGGAGATCGAGGCGTTCGCGGTGGTGGGCGGATACAACGCGTAGGGGACGGGGCGAACTGCTCACCGCTGCCGAGGAATCCGCCCCAGCGCATGCACCGCCGCCTCCGCCAGCGCCGGGTGGGCCAGCGCGTCGTTCAGTACCGGTCTGGCGCGCGGGTCGGCCAGTTCGCCGAGGCCCTCCACGCAGGCGAGGGCCACGCGGCGGTACGGGTCGTGCGGGCGGAGGCGGCGTTGCAGCGTGGTGATGAGGGCGGGGACGGATTCGGGGGCGTGGAGGTCGGCCAGGAGGCGGACGGGGTGCAGCGCGTAGGCGACGCGGAGTTCGTTGGTGGCGAGGGCGGCTGCCGCGCGGGCGGTGCGGGGGTCGTCGAGGCGGGCCAGGGCGTACGCGGCGGAGGCGCAGCGGGGTGGGTCGCGGTGGTTGAGGAACAGGACGAGGGACTCGAAGGCACGCCGGTCGCCCGCGAGGCCGAGGCGGAACGCGGCCAACTCCCGGGCCCAGAGTGGTTGCCCCACGGCCGTGAGCACATCCGCCAGCTCGTCGAGGTCGCCGGTCGCCGCCAGATGCTCGTACGGCACCGTCCCTCCCGACTCCTGCCGTAAGCGCTCCGTGAGTGATCGCAACTCTTCGTCCATGAAGCCGAGCCTAGGCGGGTCGTGAGAGGGGCGGGACGTACATCACAAACTCCGGGGGCTGGCGCGCTCGTTACTCACCGGTTAAGCTCAGGTGAGCGAGTTACCCACTCGCGGATCTCCTTACGGTGGCCTGGTGACGCAGCCGCCGTGAGTGCAGTCGGTTCGGTGCCTCGTGTACCGCGGTACGACCAGGCCTGGGACAGGGCCGGTCGGAACTCTCTCTTCTCGCCGGGCGTGTGCGCTCGTTGCCCGGCATCACCCGCACTCCTTCTCGCACTCCGTGCGCCCCTCGGCGTACGGGTGCGCTCCCAGTCGTCACCCTCATTCCAGGAGTCCCGCGATGGCAACTCCCCTGCCCGACGCCCCCCTGTCCCCGTTCAAGACCATTGCCGTGGTCGGTCTCGGCACGATGGGCACCGGTATCACCGAGGTCCTCGCCCGGGCCGGCCGCGAGGTCATCGGTATCGACGTCAGCGAGGCCGCGACCGCCCATGCCGTCGCCGCTCTGGAGAACGCGACCGCCCACGCCGTGCGGCGCGGCCGGCTGACCGAGCAGGAGCGCACCGACGCCCTGGCCCGCGTCCGCACCTCCACCGACCTGGGCGCCGCGGCCGACGCCGACCTGGTCATCGAGGTGGCCCCGGAGTCGTACGAGATCAAGCACCAGATCTTCCGCGCGCTGGACGACATCGTGCGTCCCGACACCATCCTCGCGACCGGCACGAACGCCCTCTCCGTGACCCGGCTGGCGGCCGATTCGGCGCGCCCCGAGCGGGTGCTCGGGCTGCACTTCTTCAACCCGGCGCCCGCGATGAAGCTGGTCGAGGTCGTGTCCTCGGTGCTGACCGCGCCCACCGCCGTCGCCGCCGTCACCGACCTCGCGATCGAGCTGGGCAAGGAGCCCGTCGCGGTCGGCGACCGGCCCGGGTTCGTCGCGGACGGGCTGCTGTTCGGCTACCTCAACCAGGCGGCCGCGATGTACGAGGCGAAGTACGCCTCCCGCGAGGACATCGACGCGGCGATGCGGCTCGGCTGCGGGCTCCCCATGGGCCCGCTCGCGCTCCTGGACCTCATCGGCATCGACACCGCGCGCACGGTCCTGGAGGCCATGTACTCCGAGTCCCACGACCGTCTGCACGCCCCCGCGCCGATCCTGAAACAGCTCAGCGAGGCGGGCCTGACCGGCCGTAAGACGGGTCGCGGCTTCTACTCCTACGAGACTCCGGGCAGCGCGACCATCGTGCGGGACGCGCTGACCCCACCGGAGGGCGCGCGGCTCACCCCCGGCCGTACCGTGCGCTCGGTCGGGGTCGCCGGTTCCGGGACCATGGCGTCCGGTATCGCCGAGGTCTTCGCCAAGGCCGGGTACGAGGTCGTGCTCGCCGCCCGTAGTGAGGAGAAGGCGCAGGTCGCCAAGTCCCGTATCGGCAAGTCGCTTTCGCGCTCCGTCGACAAGGGCCGGATGACCGCCGAGGCCGCCGCCGAGACCCTGGACCGGATCACCGCGGCGGGCTCCTACGACTCCTTCGCCGACGTCGATCTGGCCGTCGAGGCGGTCGCCGAGGACCTGGAGATCAAGCAGCAGCTGTTCGCGACGCTGGACAAGGTCTGCAAGCCGGGCGCGGTCCTGGCCACCACGACCTCGTCGCTCCCGGTCGTCGCGTGCGCCCGCGCCACCTCGCGTCCGCAGGACGTGATCGGCATGCACTTCTTCAACCCCGCACCGGCCATGAAGTTGGTCGAGGTCGTCCGTACAGTCTTGACGGATGTTGACGTCCAATCAACAGTGCACGAGGTCTGCGTCAAGATCAAGAAGCACGCGGTTGACTGTGGTGACCGAGCTGGATTCATCGTCAATGCACTGCTTTTCCCGTACCTCAACAACGCGATCAAGATGGTGCAGGAGCACTATGCGTCTCTTGACGACATTGATGCCGCGATGAAGCTGGGCGGCGGCTACCCGATGGGCCCCTTCGAGCTGTTGGACGTCGTCGGGCTCGATGTCTCCCTCGCGATCGAGAAGGTCCTGCACCGCGAGTTCCGCGACCCGGGCCTGGCTCCGGCACCGCTTCTGGAGCACCTGGTGGCCGCGGGCTGCCTCGGCCGCAAGACGGGCCGCGGCTTCCGCGAATATGCCCGCCGCTGAGGATCCCGGCGACCGGTTCGCGGCCGACGGCGACTGGGGCGGGCTGCTCGATCCCACCGGAGAACCCCTGCCCACGGCGGGCGGGGGAAACCCCGGACGTGCGCGCCAAGCTGCGCACATGCAGTACGTTCGGGTCATGCCCCAGCCCGCCAAGCCCTCCCGTACACCTGCCACGCCCGACGCACCGGAGAGTGCCGCGGGCAGTCGCGCCGCCGCCCAGCGCCTCAAGATGCGGCGCGAGTTGGCGGCGGCCGCGATGGAGCTGTTCGCGACCAAGGGGTACGAGGCGACCACCGTCGACGAGATCGCGGCGGCGGCCGGGGTCGCGCGCCGGACGTTCTTCCGCCACTTCCGCTCCAAGGAAGAGGCGATCTTTCCCGACCATGACGACACCTTGATCCGGGCCGAGGCGGTACTCAATGCCGCCCCCGCGCACGAGCACCCGCTCGACACGGTGTGCCGGGGCATCAAGGAAGTCATGCGCATGTACGCGGCCCAGCCGGAGATCTCGGTCGCCCGCTACAAGCTGACGCGCGAGGTACCCACCCTGCGCGAGGCCGAGATCGCGTCGGTGGCCCGCTACGAGCGGCTGTTCACGCGCTATCTCCTGGGCCACTTCGACGAGCACGCACACGACGACGACGCCAACGACGACCCGTTGCTCGCCGAGGTGGCCGCCTCGGCCGTGGTCACCGCCCACAACCACGTGCTCCGGCGCTGGCTGCGGGCCGGCGGCCAGGGCGACGTCGAGGCACAGCTCGACCACGCCTTCGGGATCGTACGGAAGACGTTCGGGAGCGGCATCGGCGCCGGCCGCACCGCGACCCCCAAGCCGACCACCGCGGCGGTGCACCAGAACGGCGAGGTCCTGGTGACGGTCGCCCGCACCGACGCCCCGCTGGACGAGGTCATGCGGACCATCGAAGAGGCACTGCGGGACCGCTGAGCCCCTCACCTGCGTGTGATGACGGCCACCCCACGGGGTGGCCGTTTTGGCATGTCAGAGCAGATTTTCAGGCACCTTTCAGACCCCGTTCGATCGATCATCGCTCATTTGTTACGTAAAGATTTCACCTGAGAGCGATTCATGGCACTCGGTGCCTTGCGGGGTGACACGCAGTGTCATACGTTGAAGGTGTCCGGGCGGCCGGCGTGCAGAGATCTTCCGTACGTCGGCTGTCCCCGCAACCCACCACTGGGCTGCGCGCCCGGACGCCTGCGTCACAGGCAACCTCCCGCGCCACAAAGCGCTGCCGAAGCACCACCCGCCGAACCGACGGCACCTCAGCACCCACCCTCAGCAGCAGCACCGACGTAACCATCGGCGCCCCTCCCTCAGGGCGCACTTCGCCGGAGGCAATACCGTGACCGTGAAGGACATCCTCGAAGCGATCCAGTCGCCGGACTCGACTCCGGCCGATTTCGCCGCCCTGCCGCTCCCCGAGTCGTACCGCGCGATCACCGTGCACAAGGACGAGACGGATATGTTCGCGGGCCTCACCACCCGCGACAAGGACCCCCGCAAGTCGATCCACCTGAACGACGTCCCGGTGCCCGAACTCGGCCCGGGCGAGGCCCTGGTGGCCGTGATGGCCTCCTCGGTCAACTACAACTCCGTGTGGACCTCGATCTTCGAGCCGCTGTCGACGTTCGGCTTCCTGGAGCGCTACGGCAAGCTCAGCGAGCTGACCAAGCGGCACGACCTGCCGTACCACATCATCGGCTCCGACCTCGCGGGCGTCGTCCTGCGCACCGGCCCCGGCGTCAACGCCTGGAAGCCCGGTGACGAGGTCGTCGCGCACTGCCTGAGCGTGGAGCTGGAGTCGAGCGACGGGCACAACGACACGATGCTCGACCCCGAGCAGCGGATCTGGGGCTTCGAGACGAACTTCGGCGGGCTCGCCGAGATCGCGCTCGTCAAGTCCAACCAGCTGATGCCCAAGCCGGGCCACCTGTCGTGGGAGGAGGCCGCCGCCCCGGGCCTGGTGAACTCCACCGCCTACCGGCAGCTGGTCTCCCGCAACGGCGCCGGCATGAAGCAGGGCGACAACGTCCTCATCTGGGGCGCGAGCGGCGGACTCGGCTCGTACGCCACGCAGTTCGCGCTCGCGGGCGGCGCCAACCCCATCTGTGTCGTCTCCAGCGAGCAGAAGGCGGACATCTGCCGGGCGATGGGCGCCGAGGCGATCATCGACCGCACCGCCGAGGACTACAAGTTCTGGGCCGACGAGCACAACCAGGACCCGCGCGAGTGGAAGCGGTTCGGCAAGCGCATCCGTGAACTCACGAGCGGCGAGGACGTGGACATCGTCTTCGAGCACCCGGGCCGCGAGACCTTCGGCGCAAGCGTTTACGTCACCCGCAAGGGCGGCACGATCGTCACCTGCGCCTCGACCTCCGGGTACAACCACGAGTACGACAACCGCTACCTGTGGATGTCCCTGAAGAAGATCATCGGCTCGCACTTCGCCAACTACCGCGAGGCCTGGGAGGCCAACCGGCTGGTCGCCAAGGGCAAGATCCACCCCACGCTCTCCAAGGTGTACTCCCTGGAGGAGACCGGGCAGGCCGCCTACGACGTCCACCGCAACCTCCACCAGGGCAAGGTCGGGGTCCTGTGCCTCGCCCCCGAGGAAGGCCTCGGCGTGCGCGACGAGGAGAAGCGCGCCCAGCACATCGACGCCATCAACCGCTTCCGGAACATCTGAGGGCTGAGGTCCAGTACATGACTGAGCGCCAGAAAGACCGGCCGTGGCTGATGCGCACGTACGCCGGTCACTCCACGGCAGAGGCGTCCAACGAGCTGTACCGGCGCAACCTCGCCAAGGGCCAGACCGGTCTGTCGGTCGCGTTCGACCTGCCGACGCAGACCGGCTACGACTCCGACCACATCCTCGCCCGCGGCGAGGTCGGCCGGGTCGGCGTGCCGATCGCGCACCTCGGGGACATGCGCCGGCTGTTCCAGGACATTCCCCTGGACCAGATGAACACCTCGATGACGATCAACGCCACCGCCATGTGGATGTTGGCGCTCTATCAGGTCGTCGCGGAGGAGCAGGGCGTCGACATCACCCTGCTCCAGGGGACGACCCAGAACGACATCGTCAAGGAGTACCTGTCGCGGGGCACACACGTGTTCCCGCCGGTTCCCTCGCTCCGGCTGACGACCGACATGATCTGCTACACGGTCAACCACATCCCCAAGTGGAACCCGATCAACATCTGCAGCTACCACCTCCAGGAGGCCGGGGCCACCCCGGTCCAGGAGATCGCGTACGCCATGTCCACCGCGATCGCCGTCCTGGACGCGGTGTTCGCGTCCGGCCAGATCCCCGAGGACCGCAAGGGCGATGTCGTCGCCCGCATCTCCTTCTTCGTGAACGCGGGCGTCCGCTTCATCGAGGAGATGTGCAAGATGCGCGCCTTCGGCCGCATCTGGGACGAGATCACCCGCGAGCGCTACGGCATCGAGAACCCGAAGCAGCGCCGGTTCCGCTACGGCGTCCAGGTCAACTCCCTGGGCCTGACGGAAGCGCAGCCGGAGAACAACGTCCAGCGGATCGTCCTGGAGATGCTGGCCGTGACACTGTCGAAGGACGCACGCGCGCGTGCCGTGCAACTCCCGGCGTGGAACGAGGCGTTGGGGCTCCCCCGGCCCTGGGACCAGCAGTGGTCGCTGCGCATCCAGCAGGTACTGGCGCACGAAAGCGACCTGTTGGAGTACGCGGACATCTTCGAGGGCTCGCACGTCATCGAGGCGAAGGTGGCCTCCCTGGTCGAGGAGTCCCTCGCGGAGATGGACCGCATCGAGGAGATGGGCGGCGCAATGGCCGCCGTCGAGTCGGGCTATCTCAAGTCGCAGCTCGTCTCCTCGCACGCCGAGCGTCGGGCCCGTATTGAGTCCGGTCAAGAGAAGATCGTCGGCGTCAACATCTTCAACACGACCGAGCCCAATCCACTCACCGCCGACCTCGATACAGCTATCCAGACGGTCGACCCGGCCGTAGAGGCCCGTGTCATCGAGTCGTTGCAGCACTGGCGGGACACGCGCTACCAGCCGCCGTTCAACCACCCGCGCCCGTGCAAGGCGCTGGAGCGGCTGAAGGAGGCCGCCAAGGGCACCGGCAACCTCATGGAGGCCACCCTGGAGTGCGCCCGCGCCGGTGTCACGACCGGCGAGTGGGCCGGGGCCCTGCGCGAGGTGTTCGGCGAGTTCCGGGCGCCCACGGGCGTCTCGTCGGCGCCGGTCGCGGTCCCCGCCGAGGAGGGCTCGGCGATGGCCGAGGTGCGCCGCAAGGTGGATGTGACGGCGCGCGAGATGGGCGCCGGGAAGCTGCGGTTCCTGGTCGGCAAGCCGGGCCTGGACGGGCACTCCAACGGCGCCGAGCAGATCGCCGTACGCGCGCGTGACGCCGGCTTCGAGGTGGTCTACCAGGGCATCCGGCTGACCCCGGAGCAGATCGTGGACGCGGCCCTCGCCGAGGACGTGCACGCGGTCGGTCTGTCCATCCTGTCCGGCTCGCACGCCCAGTTGGTGCCGGACGTGCTGGACCGGCTGCGCGAGGCCGGCGCGGCCGACATCCCGGTGATCGCGGGCGGGATCATCCCGAACGCCGACGCCGAGCTGCTCAGGGCCGCGGGAGTGGCCGCGGTCTTCACCCCGAAGGACTTCGACATCACGGGAATCATCGGCCGTATCGTCGACGAGATCCGGAAAGCGAACAAGCTCGACCCCCTGCTCGACCCCTTGGAGGTCCCCGCATGACCACGCCCGCCCCCGTCAACCGGCTTCGCCCGCGGCGCTCCTGTCTCGCGGTCCCCGGGAGCAATCCGCGCTTCCTGGAGAAGGCACAGGGCCTCCCGGCCGACCAGGTGTTCCTGGACCTGGAGGACGCGTGCGCGCCGCTCGCCAAGCCCGAGGCGCGGCACACCATCGTCAAGTTCCTCAACGAGGGCGACTGGACGGGCAAGACGCGGGTCGTGCGCGTCAACGACTGGACGACCGAGTGGACGTACCGCGATGTCGTCACGGTCGTCGAGGGCGCGGGCCAGAACCTCGACTGCATCATGCTGCCGAAGGTGCAGACGGCCCAGCAGGTCGTCGCCCTGGACCTGCTGCTGACGCAGATCGAGAAGACGATGGGCTTCGAGGTCGGCAAGATCGGCATCGAGGCGCAGATCGAGAACGCGCAGGGCCTCAACAACGTCAACGAGATCGCGACGGCCTCCCAGCGCGTCGAGACGATCATCTTCGGCCCGGCCGACTTCATGGCGTCGATCAACATGAAGTCGTTGGTCGTGGGCGAGCAGCCGCCCGGGTACCCGGCGGACGCCTACCACTACATCCTGATGAAGATCCTGATGGCCGCCCGCGCCAACAACCTCCAGGCGATCGACGGCCCTTACCTCCAGATCCGCAACCTCGACGGCTACCGCGCGGTCGCGCAGCGGGCCGCCGCGCTCGGCTTCGACGGCAAGTGGGTGCTGCACCCGGGCCAGGTCGAGGCGTCCAACGAGATCTTCTCGCCCTCTCAAGAGGACTTCGACCACGCCGAGTTGATCCTGGACGCGTACGACTACTACACGTCCGAGGCGGGCGGCAAGAAGGGCTCCGCGATGCTCGGCGACGAGATGATCGACGAGGCCAGCCGCAAGATGGCGCTCGTCATCTCGGGCAAGGGCCGGGCCGCCGGTATGGAGCGCACGTCCAAGTTCGAAGCCCCGGAGGCCTGAGCACCATGCAATTCGGACGCACCTACGAGGAGTTCAAGGTCGGCGCGGTCTACAAGCACTGGCCCGGGAAGACCGTCACGGAGTACGACGACCACCTCTTCTGTCTCCTGACGATGAACCACCACCCGCTCCACATGGACGCCAACTACGCCGAGAACACAACGGACTTCGGCAAGAACGTGGTGGTCGGGAACTACATCTACTCGCTGCTGCTCGGCATGTCGGTGCCGGACGTGTCGGGCAAGGCGATCGCCAACCTGGAGGTCGAGTCGCTGAAGCACGTGGCTCCGACCTTCCACGGGGACACGATCTACGGTGAGACCACGGTCCTCGACAAGACGCCCTCCAGGTCGAAGAACGACCGCGGGATCGTGTACGTCGAGACCAAGGGCTACAAGCAGGACGGCACGCTGGTCTGCGTGTTCCGCCGCAAGGTGATGGTGCCGACCGAGACGTACATCAAGGAGCGCGGCGGCGAGCAGCCCGGCCGCCCGCCCGTCTCCCACCACCACCCTCAAACGACGCCCCTGCGGGACGACACCCCCAGTTCCCAGCTCAAGGAGCAGGAGAAGTAGCCATGGCGCGACTCGCCCAGACCGCCGGTCTCACCGACATCCAGCGGGAAATCCTGTCCACCGTCCGCGACTTCGTGGACAAGGAGATCCTCCCGGTCGCCACCGAGCTGGAGCACCGCGACGAGTATCCGCAGCAAATCGTCGACGGGCTCAAGGAGTTGGGCCTGTTCGGCCTGATGATCCCGGAGGAGTACGGCGGCCTGGGCGAGTCCCTGTTGACGTACGCCCTGTGCGTGGAGGAGATCGCGCGCGGGTGGATGTCGGTGTCCGGCATCATCAACACCCATTTCATCGTGGCCTACATGCTCAAGCAGCACGGGACGCAGGAGCAGAAGGACCACTTCCTGCCGCGCATGGCGGCCGGCGACATCCGGGGCGCGTTCTCCATGTCGGAACCGGCGTTGGGGTCCGACGTCTCGGCGATCACGTCGAAGGCGGTCAAGGACGGCGACGAATACGTCCTGAACGGCCAGAAGATGTGGCTGACGAACGGCGGAACGTCGTCCCTCGTCGCCGTACTCGTGCGAAGTGACGAAGGGCACCCGGAGGGCACCGCGCCCCACAAGTCGATGACGACCTTCCTGATCGAGAAGGAGCCCGGTTTCGGCGAGGTCCAACCGGGCCTCACGATCCCCGGGAAGATCGACAAGATGGGCTACAAGGGCGTCGACACCACCGAGTTGATCATGGACGGCCTGCGGATTCCGGCCGACCGCGTGCTCGGCGGCGAGACCGGCCGAGGTTTTTACCAAATGATGGACGGAGTCGAGGTCGGCCGCGTCAATGTGGCGGCGCGTGGCTGCGGTGTCGCTCAGCGTGCCTTCGAACTGGGCGTCTCGTACGCGCAGCAGCGTCACACCTTCGGGAAGCCCATCGCCCAGCACCAGGCGATCCAGTTCAAGCTCGCGGAGATGGCTACCAAGGTCGAGGCCGCCCATGCGATGATGGTCAATGCGGCACGCAAAAAGGACTCCGGGGAACGAAACGACCTTGAGGCAGGGATGGCGAAGTACCTCGCCTCCGAGTACTGCAAGGAGGTCGTCGAGGACGCCTTCCGGATCCACGGCGGGTACGGCTTCTCCAAGGAGTACGAGATCGAACGCCTTTACCGCGAGGCGCCGATGCTGTTGATCGGCGAAGGTACCGCCGAAATCCAGAAAATGATCATCGGGCGCAGGTTGCTCGAAGAGTATCGATTCCAGGGCTGATTGTCCGTTTCGGGGTGTTTTCATCGAGAAGAAGATCACACCCCGTCAACGCGCCTCAGCCGCCGACTCGGCTTCCTGGCTTGCCCAGTTGTGGCCCGCGACCGGTACGATCCCGGGAAAGCCGCCGTCCCCCGTTACAGCGCGGCATCATCCGCTACGAAGGTCATCCATGCCCCACAGCCAAACCTCTGCACCACGCGACAGCCTGGCAGGCGTACGCCTCGCGCGCGGAGCATCGCCGTGGCTCCTGCCGACCGTCGCCACCGCAGCCCTCAGCCTGGTACGTGCGCGCAAGTCCGGCGCCGCCAAGGTCGTGGCCGTACCCGCCACCGCGCTCGCGGCGGGCATGCTGTGGTTCTTCCGCGACCCCGAGCGCGAGATCACCCAGGGCCGGGTCATCTCGCCCGCCGACGGTGTGGTGCAGAGCATCATGCCGTGGAAGGACGGTCGCACCCGCGTCGCCATCTTCATGAGCCCGCTGAACGTCCACGTCAACCGCGCGCCGCTCTCCGGCACGGTGACGTCGGTCGAGCACATCCCGGGTGGTTTCGTTCCCGCGTTCAACAAGGAGAGCGAGAACAACGAGCGGGTCGTCTGGCACTTCGACACCGAGCTCGGTGACATCGAGATGATCCAGATCGCCGGCGCCGTCGCCCGCCGCATCGTCCCCTACGTTCCGCAGGGCACGAAGGTCGAGCAGGGCGAGCGCATCGGACTGATCCGCTTCGGTTCACGCGTCGACATCTACCTCCCCGAGGGTGTCGAGGTGGACGTGGAGGTCGGCCAGAAGACCATGGCTGGGGTGACTCGCATTGACCGTGGTTGATCCGGAGACACAGGCGGGCTGGGTGCCCGAGGCCGATGAGGTGGACGACGAGGAGGAGATGCCTCTTTCTCTCCGCCTCTCAATAGCGGACACCCTCACCCTCGGCAACGCCACCTGCGGCTTCATGGCGGTGTACTTCACCACCACCGGCATCCTGATCCCGCACCTGACGGGCAACGACGAGTCGACCGGCATGGCCCGCCACAGCGCGGCCACCGCGGTCATCCTGATGCTGTGCGCGGCGGTCTTCGACCTCTTCGACGGTCTCGTCGCCCGCAAGCTGCGCTCCTCCCCCATGGGCGCGGAGCTGGACAACCTGTCGGACCTGATCAGCTTCGGCCTCGCGCCGGCGTACTTCGTCCTCGTCTACGGCATGGTCGCCGACGACGCGCACCAGAGAGTGGCCGCGGTCGGGGCGATCGTGGTGCTGCTGGCGGTGGTGCTGAGACTGGCCCGCTTCTCGTGCGTGACGCCACCGAACGGCATGTTCCAGGGCATGCCCTCCCCGTTCGGTGCGCTGACGGTGGTCTCGATCGTGCTGCTCGAACTGCCCTTCGTGGCAACGCTGCTCGCGATCCTGGGCACCGCCTGGCTGATGGTGAGCCGGGTCGAGTACCCGAAGCCGCGCGGTCGCCTCGCGGTCGCGATGCTCGCCTGGATCGTCCTGTCGATGGGCCTGCTGGCATCCTGGGCGTTCGACGCCCCGGGCGGCCAGCTGCTCCTGCAGACGGGCTGCGCGCTCCAGCTGGTCATGGGCGCGGTGATTCCCCTGTTCGCGACGGCTCGCCGGGTGAACAACTTCCGCGGCAACAGGCGTGAGGCGCGAGCCGCACAGCTGCCGTAGCGGTCGTAGCAGACAGAACGAAGGGCCCCGAGCCGCTTGGCTCGGGGCCCTTCGACGTTCTGCCGACCGGGCAGAGCTGGGGTTCAGACCAGGAAGTCCCGCGCGATGTTCTCCGCCACCCGCTCCAGGATCGGGCCCGCCTCCGCGATGCACTTCACGACGTCCGGCTCGATCGACGTGAGGGGATACGCGCGGCGGATCCCGGCGTGGCCCAGGGACTGCGGGGGCAGGGCGAGGCGACCGCAGACCGCGACGACCTCCTTGCCCTCCGCGCGCGCCGCCGCGGCTACGCCTGCCGGGGCCTTCCCGTGGAGGGTCTGTTCGTCGAGGGAGCCCTCGCCGGTGATGACCAGGGTGGCGCCTTCCAGAGCGGCGGCGAAGCCCAGGACGTCGAGCATGACCTCGATTCCGGGGCGGAAGCGGGCGCCGAGGAGGAGGGCGCCGTAGCCGATGCCGCCGGCGGCGCCCGCGCCGGGTGCGGAGGCGGACTCGGCGGCCTTGGGGCCGATCGCCTCCTCCAGGACCTTCGCGTAGTGCCCGAGGGCCGCGTCGAGGGCGTCCACGTCGTCCGGCGCCGCGCCCTTCTGGGGGCCGTAGACCGCGGGGGCGCCCTTGGGGCCGGTGAGCGGGTTGTCGACGTCGCTGGCGAGGATGAGGTCGACGGTGGCGAGGCGTGGGTCGAGGCCGGTGAGGTCGGCCGAGGCGAGGTCGGTCAGGCCGCCGCCGCCCGGGGGCACCGGTTCGCCCTCCACGTCCAGGAAGCGGGCGCCGAGCGCGGAGAGCATGCCCGCGCCGCCGTCCGTCGTGGCGCTGCCGCCGACGCCGAACACGATCGTCCGCGCGCCCGCGTCGAGCGCGGCCCGCAGCAGTTCGCCGGAGCCGTACGTCGAGGAGGTGAGCGGGGCGAAGACTCCCTTGGGCAGGCGTTGCAACCCGCTTGCCTCGGCCATCTCCACCACGGCCGTGTCGCCGCGGACCGCGAAGGCCGCGGTGACCTCGTCGCCGAGGGGCCCGGCGACCCGTGTCTCGCGTCGCTCGAAGCCCGCCGCGACGGCCGCGTCCACCGTGCCGTCGCCGCCGTCGGCCACCGGCATCGCCGCGACCTCCAGATCGGGTACGACCCGGCGCAGCCCGGCGGTCACCCGCTCGGCGACCTGCACGGCCGTCAGCGACCCCTTGAACTTGTCCGCGGCGATGAGCACCCTGTGGGTGCCCCTCTGTGCAGCGTTCGCCACCTTGCGATCCCCTTGCTCTACGGGCCCCCGCGAATTCCGGGGCCAGTCGCGCCGCTGCGACCTTAACCGGCGGACGCCCGCGCCGTCATGCTCCGACCGAACCCTGGGACCGGCCTACGAGTGCCCTGTGCGGACCGGTCCAACCCCGCGCGGTCACTCCCCGGATCGGGTAGACCGGTCCTATGACCCCTGTGCGCAGTGAGCCAGAGCTCGCGGACCGCATCCTCGGGGGCTGGCTGGGCCGGATCGCGGGCAACATGCTCGGCAAGCCGGTCGAGCAGGGCGACCTGTGGACGCGCGACCGCATCGACCGCTATCTCCGGCGAGCCGGCGCCCTGCCGCTCACCGACTACCTGCCCGAGCCCGCCGGCGAGAACGACGGCGTCGCACTGCGCCCCGAGTGGCAGCGGTGCGTGCGCGGCCGGATCCACGGCAGCTGCCGTGACGACGACATCGACTACGCCATCCTCGGCCTCGACCTGCTGGAGACCCACGGCTTCGGCTTCAGCACCGAGCAGGTCGGCGAACTGTGGCTGCGGAGACTGCCGTACCTCCAGACGTTCACGGCCGAGCGCGCCGCTTACCGCAACCTCGCCAACGGCCTCAAGCCGCCGCTGACGGCGACGCACGACAACCCTTACCAGGAGTGGATCGGCGCTCTGATCCGCGCCGACATCTACGGTTGGACCGGTCCAGGCGCCCCGCGCCGCGCGGCCCAACTGGCGCGCAGAGACGCGGTGTTGTCCCACTCGGGGAACGGTGTCTACGGCGCCATGTGGGCCGCCGCCCTGATCTCGGCGGCGTTCACCGCGCCGACCGTGCGGCACGCGCTGGACACGGCGCTGACCGTGATCCCGCCGGGCTGCCGCCTGGCGCGGACCGTGCGCCGGGTGCTCACGCTGCACGAGACCCGGATGACCTGGGAGGACACGCTCACCACGCTGTCCGAGGAGACCGCCGGGCTCGGCTGGATCCACACGATCCCTAATGCGGCCGTCCTCACCGCCGGACTCCTGTACGGCGACGGCGACTTCACCCGCACCATCACGCTCACCGTGCGCGGCGGCCTGGACACCGACTCGAACGGCGCGACCGCCGGTTCGGTCGCCGGGGTGCTGACCGGCGCGGACGCGATCCCGGGGCAGTGGAAGGACCCGTTGGAGGACACCGTGCGCAGTGCGGTGTTCGGCTTCGACGGGGCACGGATCAGCGAACTGGCAGCGCGGACAGTGCAGTTGGCGGAGACCGCCGACGTCTAGACGGCACCCTGCGCGATGAGGCTCCGGGCGCAGTCGAGGACGGCTTCCCTGGCCGGGCGCGGTTCCCAGCCGAGGACGCGGCGGGCCTTCTCGGTGCTGTGGCGGTTGCGGCGGCCGAGCGCGGGGGTGATCTCGCGCAGCGACGGGTCCCGGAAGCGGGCGGCGAGGCGCACGGCGAAGTCCGGGAGGCGGCGCGTGGAGACGGTACGACCGTGCTCGCCGAGGCCGTCGCGCAGGGTGTGGGCGATGTCCTCCATCCACACGAACTCCCCGGTGGCCAGGAAGCGTTGGCCCGCGGCGTCGGGTGACACCATCGCCCGGATGTGGACGTCGACCAGGTCGCGGACGTCGACGACTTCGAGGCCGATGCGGGGAACGCCGGGCATCTTCCCGCTCACCATGCGCGCGATGATGCCGACGGAGCCGAGGTTCGCGGTGGTGAGGACCGGTCCAAAGACGGCGCCGGGGAGCACGGTGGTCAGCTCGGTCGGACCGCCGTAGTCACGCATGAAGTCCCAGGCGGCGCGCTCGGCGAGGGTCTTCGAGCGGCGGTACGGGATGAGGGTCGGGTCGTCGGGATCGGTCCACAGCGACTCGTCGGTCACGCCTTCGGAGGCGTACGACGAGGGGCTCGCGGTGTTCGCCGCCGAGGTCATCACGACGCGTCGTACGCCCGCCTCCGTGGCCGCGCGCAGGACGCGCAACGCTCCGCCACGGGCCGCGGCGATCAGGGCGTCGGGGTCGTCCGAGGCGGCGCCGAGCGGGGACGCGACGTGCAGGACGAAGTCGACGCCCTTGAGCGCGGCGTCCCAGCCCTCGTCGGCGGTGAGGTCGGCGACGGCGAAGCTCAGCCGTCCGGCGGGGTCGACGACGGTCGCGACGGCGTCGGTGACCGCGCGCTCCTTGCCCGGGGCGCGGACGGTCGTACGGACCTCGTAGCCGCGGCGCAGCAGTTCGGCGATGCACCAGCCGGCGATGTAGCCGCTGCCTCCGGTGACCAGGACGAGTTCGGGCATGACGGTGCTCCCTGCGGTGTCGGGTGGGGGTGTGCCAGAATGGGGAGCGAAGCGGAGGCCCCTCCGGTACATTCACCAACGTACCGGAGGACCCTCCGCTTAGCAATCCGACACCCGACGGACGGCCCGCACCCGTGAACCCCAAACCGACCCGCCGCGACGCCCTCGACAACCGGGAACGCATCCTGACCGTCGCCCGCGAGGCGATAGCCGCGTCGAGCGGTGCGTCACACGGCGTGTCCCTCACCGCGATCGCCAAGGAGGCGGGCGTCGGCATCGGGACGCTGTACCGGCACTTCCCCACCCGGGAGGCGCTGATCCTGGAGCTGTACCGCCACGACATACAGCACCTGATCGACCGCGCACCCGTGCTGCTCGCGGACCATCCCCCGCTCATGGCCCTACGCCTCTGGTTTGACGAGGTCGCCCACTACGGGAGGCTCAAGTACGGCGTCGCCGAGGTCATCCACGCGGCGACCGACGGCGGCGCGGACGACGAGTACTTCGCGCCCTTCGTGGCCGCAATTGCCCTACTCCTGAAGGCGGGTGCCGCCGACGGGTCGCTCAAGTCCGGGCTCGATCCGGAGGATGTGCTGCTTCAGCTGAGCGTGCTGTGGCGGCTCGATCCGGCGCGGGACGGGGAGGCGCGGGCCGGGCGGATCCTCGACCTCATCGTGGACGGGCTGCGGACGGCTCCTTGAGGGGTGTGCGGTCGAACGCCTCGGCCGTCACCCCGAGGGCCGCCGTGGCGAAGATGGGGGTGTCCATGGCGCCGGGTTCGACGAGGGTGACCTGACGCCCTGGTGGCGGAGTTCCGCGCGCAGGGAGTGTGTGAGGGCGGCGAGGGCCGCCTTGGAGGCGGCGATCGGGCCGAAGAACGGTGGCGGGACGCGGGCCGAGACGGCGCCGACGCTGACGATCCGGCCGCCACCCTCTCGCGGGTGACATCGAGGTGTCGTCGGTACGGCTCGCGGTGCGGGAGGCGCCCTGGTTGAGCCTGGTGTGCCACTTCCCGGTGCCGGGCAGCGAGTCGGAGAGGCGGCTGCGCGGGCTGGTTACCCTTCCTGAATGACCACTACGCAAGACTTCGCCACGTATCTCGCGGGTCTCCCCCGCATCCTCGCCGGGGCCGCCGCCCTCTTCCGTGACACCGAGGGCCAGGTCCTGCTCGTCGAGCCCAACTACCGTGAGGGCTGGGCCCTTCCGGGCGGCACGATCGAGTCCGACGACGGCGAGACACCCCGCCAGGGCGCGCGCCGCGAGACGCTGGAGGAGATCGGCCTCGACGTCGAACTCGGCCAACTGCTCGCCGTCGACTGGGTCTACCACGGGCCGAGCTACCCGCCGCTGGTGGCCTACCTGTACGACGGCGGAGTCCTCACGGCGAGCGACCTCAAGTCGATCCAACTCCAGGAGGAGGAGCTGTTGTCGTGGCGACTCGTTCCGCGCGAGGAACTCACGGAGTATCTGCCGGGGTCGCTGGGGCTACGCGTCCTGGTCGCGCTCGATGTGCTGGAAGAAGGGGCGGGGACCGCGGAGTTGGAGAACGGGACGCGGGTGGGCTGACGGAGGGGAGCCGGGGGTGGATCGGCTGACGTGGGTCGGAGCGCCAGGGCCTGTCGGCTCACGCCGGGCAGAAGGCCAGGGCGGATGCGATGGCTGGCGTCGGGGCGAAAGGCTGGGCGACCGGGCGCGGTGGCTGACGCCGAGCGGAGGACCCCGGGGAGCGGACACCGTGGACAACGTCGAGGCCGGCCGGGCAAGTTGACGGCATCGGCCGCCGGGCGTGCGTCGGCTCAGCAGCGGCCAGCAGGCCGGGGGCGTGCGCAGTGGACAACGCTGGGCGTGTGCGTGGCTGACGCCCGGGCGGAACGCTGAGCGGGTGGGCACGGTGGCTGACGCCGCGCCGAGCCGTCCCGGGCAGCGGACGCCATGGACAACACCCGCGGCCGGCAGGCAAGTTGGCCGGCGCCGACCGCCCGAGGATGTCAGCCCACGCCGGGCAGAAGGCCGAGCGCGGGCCGAGTGGATGACGCTGGGCGACCGGGCCGGGAGCAGTTGAGGTCGACAACGCCGTGGATGACCAGGCAAGTTGGCCCGCATCAGCCTCCCGGCCTCGCGGGGTTCAGCCCTCGACGTCCCGGGGTTTCACGTCCACCTCGCGCAGCGCGTCGTCGCGAGCCTCGGCCCTGGCCTCCGTGCGGTGGCCGCGCTCGATGTAGTCGCGGACGACGAGTTCGACGGCGTCCTGCGGGTTGCCCACGCCCGCCAGCACCATGACTTCCACGACGAGCGCTGCGTCGAGCGAGACGGTCACCTTGGCCATGCGCGGACGCTAGCACCCGGTAGCGGGCCCCGAACATCCGGACGGGACCAGGAACAACTCCCTGCTGATGACGAACCCTTCCCACGTGGACGACGACGGCGCCGTGGTTCAAGGACGTGGAATGGCGAGCCGGGCCGCCCTTCCGTTCTCACCGACGGCCCAACAGCCCGCATGGCGTGCGCAGTTGATCCCGAGGAGGAGGCTTCGGTCGAAGCGGGACCAGGTTCGTCCGCCGTCGGCCGTGACGTCGCTTCCGTCCGGGCCGACGGTGATCGCGGTGTCCCTGAGGTCAGGTATCCAGCTGACGCCGTTCCTGAAGCCGGCGGGGGTACCACCGGGCGACCATGAGGCACCGCCGTCGGACGTACGGGCGACCGCACCGAGGTCGATGTTCTCGGACGCGTTGAAATTGCCGCCCACCGCCAGGCCGTCCTCGGGGCTCCGGAAGGACAGGGAGGCGATGTTCCCTGTCGTGCCCGGTATCGGCGTGGTTGTCACGGTCCAGGTCCTGCCGCCGTTCCGGGTGTGAAACACCTGCGGGTTGTGGCCGCTCCCGCTGACGCCGGTCGTCCCGAACCAGGCGTCGTGACGGCCCTTGGTGACCAGACAGGTGCCGGTCGCCAGGGCACCCTCGTCGGGAAAGGTGTCGGGCAGCCCGGCGGTGGGCGCGGGGTGCCAGCTGCGACCACCGTCGATGGTTTCCAGCAGGGGGAACCTCGTGCCGACCGCGTCACCCACGGCGAGACCGTGACGGCGGTCGAAGAAGGCCATGCAGTCGAAGAATGTGTGCGGGTCCGCGGCGCGGAACACCTGTTGCCAGCTGGCTCCGCCGTCGGCCGTCCGGTAGATGCGCGCGGGTACTCCGGCTGCCTCATCGCTCAGCGCGAGCACGAGCGCGTGGTCACGGTCCACTGCCTCGACGTCCCGGAACGCGTCGACCGCTCCTCCCGGAGGAGTGACGTCCTGCCAGGAACGGCCCCCGTCCACGGTCCGCACCACCGCACCGCCGACCACACTCTGGAATCCGCCTCCGGCCGCCCAGACCGTGGAACGGTCCACAACGTCGACCGCGATCAAGGTGTTGCTCGTGGCGGTGTGCACGAAGCGCCACGAGGGCAGTGTCGCCGGGTGCCCCGCTCTTGACGCCGTTGACGCCACGGCCGGGTCACTCAGGGCCAGGACAAGTCCGACCACGGCACTCACACGCAGAATCGTCCGCAGTAGCGCAACTCCCATCCCAGGGAGGTTAATTGCGAAAGGGCGGGAGGAACATGCGTAAAAAGTACGACTGTCGAAGGCTTGAACCGGCCGCCTCAGTCACCTGAGGCGACATCGAACATGGCCCCACTTGTGGCGGCTCAGGTGTGCGCACACCTCCGCGACGGAACATGATCGCCGACATTGACCTTGTACTCGTGGCATGCACACAATCTGCGCGCCCGCGACGGGCGTTGGGGACAGGGGGGAACACCATGTATGGGGATCGAGCTCATCGCGAGACCCTTGCCGCGATCGCACGAAATCCCGCGGCGCCGACCGAGGTCCTGATCAGACTGCTGAGCGTGGAAGCCATAGCGGCCTGGGACGCGATCGCCTAGCGCGCGCTGCCGGACGAGGTGGTGAACGCCATCGTCAGGCATCCCGACCGCAGGCTGCGAACGGTGTTCGGCTCAAACCCCGGAGTGACGGCGGAACAACGCGCTCGGCTCCTGGACGATCCCGATCCACGTGTCCGCGGCGCTCTGGCCGACGGACCCGACTGGTTCCGCGTCCCCGTGGAGCCTCTGCCGCTGTCCGTGCAACAGCGCCTGCTCGCCGATCCGGAACCGCAGGTCCGCCGGAGTGCGGCCCACTGCCGCCACACAGCCCCGCACCTGATCGCAGGGCTCGCCGACCACCAGGACGCGGACCTTCGCCGTACCGCCTGCAACCAGTGGACGCTGCTGGCCGAGGACACGCGAAGCCGTCTGCTCCGCGACGCCGATGACGAAGTACGTCGGGCAGCCATGATGCGGGCCTGCCGTGATGAAGCGGGCTGTACGGAACTTCTTCTCGGCGCAGGACTGGGCCGCTTCGCCAGGCAGGAGGTGATCAGGCACGGCGCCATGAGCGCGGCGACCGCCGAACACCTCGCGGCAAGCACGGAAGAGGCGGACCGGCGGGAGCTGGCGGCCAACCTCAACGTTCCCCTCGACATCGTCAGGATGTTGGCGAACGACGACGCACACAGCGTCCGGCTGGAGGTGTCGGTACGGCCCGAACTGACGGAGACCGAACGCAGCGCCATCGACATCACCATCAAGCCGTCCGACCGGTTGTATCCCGTCGAATGGGTTCGCCTCTGCGTCGATCCCGACGTCTTGCGCCAGTGCGCCAAGTCGTCCAACACCCTGCTTCGGCGCAGCGCCGCCTACAGCCGGCACCTGCCCGCCGACGCGGTGGATCTGCTGTCCAAGGACGACGACTACCCCACACGGCTCCTGCTCTGCGAGAACCAGCCCACCGTCGACGGCGAGGTGGTGTTGCAGACGTATCTGGACTGCGAGGTCATCACCAAGGGAGCTCTTCTGGCCCACCCGAACTTCCCGCGCGTGGGCAACGGGCGACGCTTCGCCGATGACCCGGACCCGAGCAAGCGGTGGCTGGTGGGACTCGACGCCGAAGCGCCCGTCGACGCGGTGGTCCGGTTGCTCGCCGACGCCGACGAGCGAGTTCGGGCCATGGCGGCCGAGCACCCCGCACTGCCAGTACCCCTCATCCTCCAGAGCTGCCGAAATCCGGAAACCGCCGCCCGCGCCCTCAGCAATCCGAGCCTTCCCACGGAGACCATGCACGAGTACCTGGACAGTGCGGGTGTCCCTCGCTCCAGTACAAGCGGACGGTAAGGAGCACGCTCGGATATCCGTTCGCTCCGAGTGCGCAAGCGTCCTACCCTCGGCCCATGACCAGGCCTCTTGTAGCGATCCTCAGTGGCGCAGGCATCTCCACCGACTCCGGCATCCCCGACTACCGCGGCCCCAACGGCCTGTGGCGGAAGGACCCCGAGGCCGAGAAGCTCGTGACGTACGAGTACTACATGGGCGACCCGGAGATCCGCCGGCAGTCCTGGCAGATGCGGCGCAAGAACCGCACCCTCCAGGCCGAGCCGAACGCCGCGCACCGGGCCGTCGTCGACCTGGAGAAGTCCGGCGTACCCGTGCGGGTCATCACGCAGAACATCGACGGGCTGCACCAGCTCGCCGGACTGCCCGCCCGCAAGGTGCTCGAACTGCACGGCACCGCGCGGGAGTTCAGGTGCACGAAGTGCCATGCGCGCGGGCCGATGCGGGACGCGATCGCCCGCGTCGAGGCCGGTGAGGACGATCCCGCCTGCCTGGAGTGCGGCGGGATCCTGAAGTCCGCGACCGTCTTCTTCGGTGAGCGGCTCGACCCCGTCGTCCTCGGCGAGGCCGTCGCCATCACCAAGGCCTGCCAGGTGTTCATCGCCGTCGGGAGCAGCCTCCAGGTCCAGCCCGCCGCCGGGCTCGCCGGTGTCGCCGCCGATCACGGGGCACGGCTGGTCATCGTCAACGCCGAGGCGACCCCGTACGACGACCGCGCCGACGAGGTCGTACGGGAGCCGATCGGGACGGCGCTGCCCCGGCTGCTGCACGAGCTCAGCGGGTGACGCGGAGCTTCGACTGGCCGTGCGGGAGTTGTTCCCAGTCGTCCATGAAGTGGGCGTTCAGACCGTGTTGGGCCGCCAGCGCGACCAACGTCTCGGTGCGGTAGTAGAAGTCCTCGCGCAGGACGTGGTGTTCCTCGCCCTCCGTGCGGTCGAAGGTGAAGTCGAACCAGCCGCCCGGTGCCAGCACGCGGCCGACGTTGGCGAGGCACTCCTCGATGACCGGGAGCGGGGAGTGCGAGAACACGCTGTGCGCGTGGACGACGTCGAAGTGCGCGTCGGGCAGGAAGCGCAGGGTCAGGTCGTGTACGGGGGTGAGGGTGGGGAGCCGTTTCTGGAGGCCCATTTCTACGACCGTGTCCTGCGCGGCGGCCAGGATGTCGGGCGAGATGTCGATGCCGTAGTAGTGACCGGGGTCGAGGTGGCGGACGAAGCGCCAGCCGCCGCGCAGGTTTCCGCAGCCGATCTCCAGCATGCGGCGCTCGGGGCGCAGACCGTGGCCCAGGAGGTAGTCGAACTGCATCGCGCCCAGCGCCAGCCAGCGTTCACGGCTCGCGCTGCCGACCGCCGCGTCCGGGTCGGCCCTGGTGTCGGAGCGCATCACGGCGCGGTAGTAGGAGACGTGGTCGGGGTGTCGGTGGCGCAGCCAGGCGTCCCGGGTGGCCCGGGCCAGGTGGCGGGGTACACGGTCGGGGTGGCGCAGGGCGTAGGCGATGCGGTGGCCGAGGGCGGCGCGGTTGACGGTGAGGTTCTTGGTGGGCACGGGGTCGTCGCCTTTCCGAATTCCGAGGTGGGTGGCGGGTGTTGATGCCAGCCTCGGTGCGGTGGCCGGGTGTCCGGCTCGGTCAAGGGGCGCTGATCCGGGGGCGGTTCGGGTGATCCGGATGTCAGCCGATCGGTTGATGCGCCGTCCCGTCGATCGCGTTAGACACGGAGGATGGGACACACAGGGCCGTCAAGGACGGGGCGCGCGGAGCAACAGAGGAAAGGGCACATCGGACCGGAAGAGCGCCTGTTGCCCGTGGTGGTGCACGCCGCGTTCTTTCTGCTGCTCGGCTCGTCGTTCGTGCGCTTCCTGACCCGCGACCAGGGCGGGGCGCGTACCGGCTGGGTGCTCGCGCTGTACGCCGTCTTCTGTCTGCTGTACGTCATCGGGCAGTTCCTGGCGCCGGCGCCGCGCCCGGGTTCCGCGCCCACCGTGCGTCATCTGGCCTGGCTGGGTTCGGTGTCCGCCGTCTGGACCGTGCTGCTCGCCCTCGCGCCGAGCGCCACCTGGTGCGCGATGCCCCTGCTGTTCGCCGGCCTGTACGCGCTGCCCCCGCGGTTCGCGGTGCCGCTGGCCGCCGTACTCACCGGTCTCGTCGTGGCCTCCGAGATACGGGTGGCGGACGGCACGCTCAACCCCAACATGGTCGTCGCCCCGCCGGCCCTCGCGGCGGTCGCCACCGCCGTGCTGGTGCAGTTGCAGCGGCAGGCGGCCCGGCAGCGCGTCCTGATCGACGATCTGGTCCGCACCCGCCGCGACCTCGCGGCCACCGAACGGCGGGCCGGTGTGCTGGCGGAACGGCAGCGGCTGGCCGCGGAGATCCACGACACCGTCGCGCAGGGCCTGTCCAGCCAGCAGATGCTGTTGCAGGCCGCCGAGCGGGTGTGGCGGACGGACCCCGACGCGGCCCACGCGCACGTCCTCAAGGCCGCCGAGATCACCTCCCGCGGTCTCGCCGAGGCACGCAGGTTCGTCCACGACCTGGCACCGGCCGACCTCGTCGAGCACTCCCTGCCGGCGGCGCTGGGTGCGCTCGCCGAGCGGGAGAGCGGTCCGGGCCTGACGGTGGAGTTCCGGCTCGACGGCGATCCGGGCCCGCTGCCCGAACGGACCGCGGCGGCGCTGTTGCGCATCGCCCAGGGCGCGTTGGCCAACGTACGCGAGCACGCGGCCGCCACCCGGGCCGCGTTGACCCTGACCTGCCTCGACGACCTGATCTCCCTCGACGTCGCCGACAACGGCCGTGGTTTCGACGCCAGTTCTCCCCCGGTGTCCGCGCCCGGCCGGGTGCGCGGCCACGGGCTGCCCGCGATGCGGATCCGGGCACAGCAGTCGGGTGGCACGCTGAGCGTGGAGTCGGCCCCCGGCGAGGGCACGGTCGTAACGGTCGCCGTCCCTGTCGCACCTGGCGACCCTGTCGACCCCGGCGTCCGTGATTCCCGTGAGGAGCTCGTCCCGTGAACACACCCGTACCCGTACGCCTGCTGCTGTGCGACGACCATGCCGTTGTACGGGCTGGACTGCGCGCGCTGCTGTCCAGCGCCGACGGCATCGAGGTGGTCGGTGAGGCGGGCAGCGGCGAGGAGGCGCTCGCCCTGGCCGCCCGGGTCCGTCCCGACGTGGTGCTGATGGACCTCCAACTCGGCGACGGCATGGACGGAGTGACGGCCACCAGGAAACTGACCGCCGGTGACGGCCCCCGTGTCCTCGTCCTCACCATGTTCGACACCGACGCCGACATCACCCGCGCCGTCGAGGCGGGCGCCACGGGCTACCTCCTCAAGGCCGAACGCCCCGAGGAACTGTTCACCGCGATCCACAGCGCGGCGTCCGGCCGTACGGCGCTCTCGGCCCCGGTCGCCGACCGGCTCATGGCGCGGATGCGCAGCCCGCACCCCACCCTGTCCGAGCGCGAGCGCGAGATCCTCGGCCAGCTGGCCCGCGGCCTGGGCAACCGGGAGATCGCCCGGGCCCTCTTCATCAGCGAGGCGACGGTCAAGACCCATCTCGGGCGGATCTACGGCAAGTTGGGGGTGGAGACGCGGTCCGGTGCGGTGGCCGTCGCCAAGGAGCGGCGGCTCCTGTCATGACACCCCGCCGGCACCGGAATCGCCGAGGGCACTAGAAAAGCGCCGCCCCGCTCTCGAAGTCCAGCAGCCGCTGCTTGCGGTCGAGGCCGCCGCCGTAACCCGTGAGGCTGCCGTTCGCGCCTACGACGCGGTGGCAGGGGACGATGATCCCGATGGGGTTCTTGCCGTTGGCGAGGCCCACCGCGCGGGAGGCGCCGGGGTTGCCGAGGGCGTCGGCGAGGTCGCCGTAGGAGCGGGTCTCGCCGTAGGGGATGCGGCGGAGCTGGTCCCAGACGGTGCGTTGGAACGGGGTGCCGTGCAGGCGGAGTTGGAGGGTGAACTCCTTCAACTCGCCCACGAAATACGCCTGTAGTTGGGCTGTTGCCTCGACGAAGGGTGTGTCGTCGGGGGTGCCGAAGTTCTCCTCCGGGGGGCGGTGGCGTTGGTCGACCATGTAGAGGCCGCAGAGGGCGCCGTCCTCGTCGGCGACCAGGGTCAGGGGGCCGTAGGGGCTGTCGATCACCGTGTGGTGCTTCATCGCTTCTGATTTCCCTTACACAGGCAGGAAGTTGATCGGGTGGCTGTCCGTCGCCCACAGGTACTGGACCGCGTACGCCCGCCACGGTCGCCAGGCCGCCGCGCGTGCGGTGAGGGCGGCCGGGGTCGACGGGAGGCCCAACTCCTGGGCGGCGCGGCGGATTCCGAGGTCGGTGGGGAGGAAGGCGTCGGGGTCGCCGAGGGCGCGCATGGCGATGACGTCGGCCGTCCAGGGGCCGAAGCCGGGGAGGGAGAGGAGTTGGGCGCGGGTTTCCGTCCAGTCGCTCTCCACTCCCAAGTGGAGTGTGCCGTCGGCCAGTTGGCCCACCAGTGTGGTGAACGTCGTGCGGCGGGTGCGGGGCATCGCCAGTGATTCCGGGTCCACCGCCGCCAAGGCCTCGGGGGACGGGAAGAGGTGGGTCAGGCCGCCCTCGGGGTCGTCCACCGGTTCACCGTGCGCGGTGACCAGGCGGGCCGCGTGGGTGCGGGCCGCCGCCGTGGAGACCTGTTGGCCGAGGACGGCTCGTACGGCGAACTCCGCCTCGTCGACCGTGCGCGGGACGCGGCGGCCCGGCGCCTTGTCCACCAGCGGTGCCAGTACCGGGTCGGTCCTCAACTGGTCGTCCACCGCGACCGGATCGGCGTCCAGGTCGAGCATGCGGCGGCAGCGGCTGATCGCCACCGGCAGATCGCGCAGGTCGCTGAGAGTGAGGCGGCAGGCGATGTGGTCGGACTTGGGGGTGAGCGACGCGATGCCGTGGCCGTAGGGGAGCCGGAGGGTCCGGCGGTACGCACCGGCTCGCCACTCCTCCACACCCGGTACCGCGGTCGCCGCCAGGTGGCCGAAGAGGTTGTCGGGGTTGAGGGGCGCGCGGAACGGCAGGCGGAGGGTGAGGGTGCCGGGGGTCAACACGGTTGTCTTCGGGCGCCTGTTGCGCAGCTCGCTCGGGGAGAGGGCGAAGACGTCGCGCACGGTGTCGTTGAAGGTGCGGATCGAGGAGAAGCCGGCGGCGAAGGCGATCTCCGCCATCGGGAGCGCGGTCGTCTCGATCAACAGCCTTGCCGTCTGGGCGCGTTGGGCGCGGGCCAACGCGAGGGGGCCGGCGCCGAGTTCGGCGAGGAGTTGGCGTTCGATCTGCCGGGTGCTGTAGCCGAGGCGGGCGGCGAGGCCGGGGACGCCCTCGCGGTCCACCGTCCCGTCGGCGATCAGGCGCATCGCGCGGGCCACCAGGTCGGCGCGCTGGTTCCACTCCGGGGAGCCGGGGCTGGTGTCCGGGCGGCAGCGCTTGCAGGCCCGGAACCCCGCCTGCTGGCAGGCCGCCGCGCTCGGGTAGAACGTCATGTTCTCCGGCTTGGGCGGGACGACCGGGCAGCTGGGCCGGCAGTAGATGCGGGTGGTCAGGACGGCCGTGAAGAACCAGCCGTCGAAACGCGCGTCCTTGGACTGGACCGCGCGCACGCAACGCTCCGTGTCGGTGTGCATCCCGTTCTGCATACGTCCAGCATCCGACACCGGGCGGGCGGGGGCTGGCGGGAATCCGACATCAGCCTTGTGTGGCCTGGTCAGGCACGGATCACCGTACTTCCGCGGACGGGGTGACGGGGGCGTGTAAGGGGCGAGGTCGGTTATGGGTTTGTGGTGCGACCTCCGGCTTTGTAGCGTCGACCTCCGTGACTCCTCCCGCACCTGCGCACAGCGCCGACTCCCTCCCGGCCCGCCTCGACACGGCCCGGAGCGACTACGAAGCCCTCCTCGCGAAGAAGCTGTCGCTCGACCTGACCCGCGGCAAGCCGTCCGCCCGCCAGCTCGACCTGTCCGCCGAACTGCTCTCGCTGCCCGGCGACCGTTACACCTCCGCCGACGGCACGGACTGCCGCAACTACGGTGGCGCGGACGGGCTGTTGGAGCTCCGGCAGATCTTCGCCGGGTTCCTCCAGGTACCGGTCGGGCAGCTGCTCGCCGTCGGCAACTCCAGCCTGGAGCTGATGCACGACTGCCTCGTGCACGCGCTGCTCGGCACGCTGCCCGGGGCCGCACGCCGCTGGGCGGACGAGGAGCGGGTCGCGTTCCTGTGCCCGGTGCCCGGCTACGACCGGCACTTCGCGCTGTGCGAGCGCTTCGGCATCGAGATGATCCCGGTGCCGATGACCGCAGACGGTCCCGACATGGATGTGGTGGAGCGGCTGGTCGCCGAGGACCCCGCCGTCAAGGGCATCTGGTGCGTGCCCAAGTACAGCAACCCGGACGGGACTTGCTACAGCGACGAGACCGTACGGCGGCTCGCCGCCATGCCGACGGCCGCGCCCGACTTCCGGGTCTTCTGGGACAACGCCTATGCCGTGCACCACCTCACCGACGAGGAGGTGGAGATCGCCGACGTGCTGGGCGCCTGTGCCGACAGCGGGCATCCCGACCGGGTCTTCGTCTTCGGGTCCACCTCGAAGATCACGCTGGCCGGTGCGGGCGTGGCGTTCTTCGGCTCGTCCCCGGCCAACGTGGCCTGGCTGCGCGGGTCCAGCGCCAAGCGTTCCATCGGCCCCGACAAGGTCAACCAGCTGCGGCACGCGATGTTCCTGCGCGACGCCGACGGGGTGCGCGATCACATGCGCAAGCACCGTGAGCTGCTGCGGCCCAAGTTCGACACCGTGCTGCGCATCCTCGCCGAGCGGCTGGGCGACACCGGTCTCGCCAGTTGGTCCACTCCCCGGGGCGGTTACTTCATCACCCTCGACGTGCCCGACGGGTGCGCCCGCGAGGTGGTGCGCCGCGCGGCGGACGCCGGTCTCGCCCTGACTCCGGCGGGCGCCACACATCCGTACCGCGACGACCCGAGGGACCGGACGATCCGGATCGCCCCCTCCTTCCCGGACGCCTCGGAGATCGAGGAGATCATCGAGGGGGTGGCCACCTGCGTACGGCTGGTGGGCTACGAAAAGCTGGTGGCCGAGGCGAGTTGACCCGACGGAGGATTCATGGGTCCGGTCAGGTCCGGACCGTTCAGGTCCGGACCGGACCGGTCAGGCCCTGACCGCAGGCTTCCTACGGCCGGGGCAGGACGGCCAAGGCGGTTTCGGCGATCGAGCGCAGCGAGTCGGGGCTGCTTCCGCCTTTGCCCAGCGCCTCGATCCCGCGCAGCACAGCCAGTAGGAGTCCGGCCAGTCGAGCGGGGTCCTCGTCCTGCTTGATGTCGCCCGCCCGCTGGGCTCCCGCGACGCAGGAAGTGAGCAGTTCCTCGATGGCGGCGAAGGTCCGGCGGGCCGTCGCCTCGACGGCCGGATCCTGCCCGGAGAGCTCGGCGGTGCCCTTGGCGAGCAGGCAGCCGCGCCGAGAGGCGTCCGAGGCGGTGGCGTCCGCCACCGCCAGCACATGCGCGCGCAGCCGTTCAAGGGCACCGGCTTCCGGGCCGTCGAGCGCCCGTCGTACGGCGTCGACCAGTTCGGCACAGTGGTCGTCGAAGGTGCGCAGGAACAGTTGGCGCTTGTCGCCGAAGGCACCGTAGAGACTGCCCTTGCCCAGGCCGGTGGCCGCGGCGATGTCGTCCACTCTCGCGGCTGCGTAACCGATCGACCAGAACTGGTCCCTGGCGGCGCGCAGCACCTCGCCTTCGTCGAAGCTTCGGGGTCTTGCCATGGCTCCACGATATCCATTCTTGACTGCCTCGTCCAGAACGGGCTACGTTCTGGACGAGGCGGTCAAGAACAACCGGCCGCCTGCCATGTCGTGCCACGACCACGAGCAGCGTGCACGACACAGTGCTCTCGAAAGGATGGGTGCCATGCGCCCCATGGACGGAAAGACAGCCCTGGTCACCGGCGCCTCCAGCGGCATCGGACGAGCGATCGCGCAGCGCTTCGCCGATGACGGCGCCCGCGTCTACCTGACCGGCCGGCGCAAGGACGAACTCGAAGCCGCGGCCGAGGAGATCGGCCCCGACGCCGTCGCCGTACCGTGCGATGTCTCGCGGGCGGCCGACCTCGACCGGGTCATGGACGTCGTCCGCGGCGACGGACGACGGCTCGACGCCGTCGTGGCCAACGCCGGCCTGGGTGACGGGGCTCTGCTCACGGACGTCACGGAGGAGCAGTTCGACTACGTCTTCGGCGTGAACACCAAGGGCAGCCTGCTGACCGTGCAGAAGTCCCTGCCCCTGCTCGCCCGGCCCGCGTCGGTGATCCTCCTCGGATCCACCACCATCCACCAAGGCGTCGACAGAATGGGCGTCTACGCCGCGTCCAAGGCGGCCGTACGCAGCCTGGGCCGGACCTGGGCCGCGGAACTCGCCCCGCGCGGTGTGCGCGTCAACGTCATCACGCCCGGCCCCATCGCCACACCCGCGATCGACGGCCTGGCCGACAAGTTCGGCCAGAGCACCGAGGACCTCCACAGCGCGCTGGCCTCGCAGCTGCCGCTGCAGCGCATGGGTCGCCCCGAGGAGGTCGCGGCGCTGGCCGCTTTCCTTGCCGGGTCGGAGAGTTCGTTCATCACCGGTGCCGAGCACTTCGTGGACGGCGGGCAGATCCAGGTCTGACCGAACGTCCGATACCCACGCACACCTCCCTCCCTGCGGATGTGCGGTACCTCACGCCCCGGTTACAAATCGCTCAACCTCTGGTTGCGAAGCGGTGAGCGGTACACGATGGGGACATGACCCTGGCCGAGCGAGCCATGCAGCAACTGGAAGGCTGGCGCGACCTCAGCGCGGTCCCGGCCAGTTGTGGCACGGGGCGGGCGCTGCGGTCCACCCACAGCGAGATCGTGCACTTCCACTCCGACCACGATGTGGACCTGCATCTCACCGTCGGGGCCATCCTCCGGTTCCATCACGACCTCAGCGAGTCGACCGCGATCCGGATCATCCCGGGCTCCCGCTGGGTGACCGTCCACCTGGACTGCGAGACGGACGTGGACCTGCTGCTCAGCCTGGTCAGCGTCGCCCTCAAGGCACACGCGGGCGGGCCCCCGTCCGGGAGCCCGCCCGCGACCGGCTGCAACTTCCACCGGGTGACCCTCGTGCCGCGCGACGGCGACTAGAAGATCGCCGCCGTGTCGTCCTCGCCCTCCTCAAGGAGGTTGGCGGCGGCGCCGACGATGCGCGGATCGGGGCTGCCGACGACCTCCTCGTCCTTGTCGGCGTAGTCGAAGCGGGCCAGCACGCTGCGCATGGCCTCGACGCGGGCCCGCTTCTTGTCGTTGCTCTTCACCACGGTCCAGGGCGCGTGCTCGGTGTCGGTCTCCCGGAACATCGCGACCTTGGCGGCGGTGTAGTCGTCCCAGCGGTCCAGCGAGGCCAGATCCATCGGGCTGAGCTTCCACTGCCGTACGGGATCCACCTGGCGGATCGTGAAACGGGTGCGCTGTTCACCTTGTGAGACGGAGAACCAGAACTTGATCAGGTCGACGCCGTCGTCCGCCAGCATCCGCTCGAACAGCGGGGCCTGGCGCATGAAACGGCGGTACTCGTCGTCCGAGCAGAACCCCATCACGCGCTCCACGCCCGCCCGGTTGTACCAGGACCGGTCGAACAGCACGATCTCGCCGGCGGTCGGCAGATGCTGGACGTAGCGCTGGAAGTACCACTGACCGCTCTCGCGCTCGCTCGGCTTCTCCAGCGCGACCACGCGGGCGCCGCGCGGGTTCAGGTGCTCGGTGAACCGTTTGATCGTGCCGCCCTTGCCGGCCGCGTCGCGCCCCTCGCAGACGATGACGAGCCGGCGCCCGGTCTCCTTGATCCAGCGTTGCAGCTTCAGCAGTTCTATCTGCTGGAGCCGCTTGTGCCAGTCGTACTCCTTGCGCTCCATGCGCTGTTCGTACGGGTAGTTCTCCCGCCAGGTGTCCACCGTGCTGCCGTCGGGCCGCACCAGCACCGGGTCGTCGGCGTCGGTGTAGTCGACCCGCAGCCCACTCAGCAGTTCGGTCATCCCGGCCTCCTCTCAAGGGGGTTCAGTGGCTCAGAGGTGATCGGTGGTGATCCGTGGTGATCCGTCGTGCTCAGTGGAACTGCGGCACGATCAGATAGATGCCGTATGCCACGACAGCCGCACACGCGAGAAAGCACAACCCCGCCTGCGTCAGCCCGAGGGCATGCGTGCCGCCGTCCACCTCGCGGGCGGCCTCGACCCGGGCGAGGCCCAGGATGCCCAGCGCGAAGACGACGACCACGCCGACGGTCACTCCGACACTCACCGCGAAGACCTCGCCGAGCGAGTTCCAGTCCACACTCATTGCTCAACTCCCTTGGCTCAGGCGGCCGTACGGACGTCCGAGGACGCCTCACTGCGGATGGTGACCTCGTGGGTCTCGTTCACGTTGTCCGCGTGGACGGGGTTGCGGCGCGAGGCGATCACGATGAACAGGGCCACGGCGGCGGCGATCAGCGCGATCAGGGCCGTACCGAGGTTGCCGCCGTGCTTGACGACGGTCGCGGACAGGCCGCCGACCGCGGCGGCCGCCGGGAGGGTGACCAGCCAGGCGATGACCATGCGGCCGGCCGTGCCCCAGCGCACCTCGGCCAGCCGTCGGCCGAGGCCGGCGCCCAGGATGCCGCCGGAGCAGACCTGGGTGGTGGACAGCGCGAAGCCCAGGTGGGCGGAGGTGAGGATGACGGTCGTGGAGGCGGCCTCGGCCGCGAAGCCCTGCGGGGACTGGATGTCGGTGAGGCCCTTGCCCATCGTGCGGATGATGCGCCAGCCGCCGATGTAGGTGCCCAGGCCGATCGCGAGTCCCGCCGCGGTGATGACCCACACCGGCGGACCGGCGTCGTGGCCGAGCGCGCCCACCGAGATCAGGGTCAGGGTGATGACGCCCATCGTCTTCTGGGCGTCGTTCGTGCCGTGCGCGAGGGAGACCAGGGAGGCCGAGGCGATCTGGCCGAGCCGGAAGCCCTTGGTGACCGAGTCCTTGCGGGCCCGGGCGGTGATCTTGTAGGCGAGGTAGGTGGCGAGGAGAGCGGCGATTCCGGCCACGAGCGGGGAGGCCACCGCGGGGATCAGGATCTTCTCGACGACCTTGTCGAAGTGGACGCCGTTGGAGCCCGCGCCGACCCAGACGGCGCCGATCAGGCCGCCGAACAGGGCGTGCGAGGAACTGGACGGCAGTCCCAGCAACCAGGTCAGGAGATTCCAGAGGATCGCCCCGACGAGCCCCGCGAAGATCATCCCTGGCGTGACCAGGGTGTCGTCGACGATGCCACCGGAGATCGTCTTGGCGACCTCCGTGGACAGGAAGGCGCCGACGAGGTTGAGGGCCCCACTGATCAGGACCGCCGTTTTGGGCTTCAGCGCCCCGGTGGCGATGGACGTCGCCATCGCGTTGGCGGTGTCGTGGAATCCGTTGGTGAAGTCGAAGGCCAAGGCCGTGACGATGACGACCGCCACGAGGAACGTGATGTGGTCCATCGTTCGATGGAAGCAATCGAAGGCGTACATTCGGCCAACCGGAGGCCAAATCCAGGCATGGCCCGTGCAACGCCGCCGTACACACGCCCCTCTCCGGCCCTCGTGCGCCCCTTCCTCCACCGCACGCACACACTTCCCTCTCCTTATGGCATGGCCCGGTCAAATCTGCGAAGCTTCCCCCGCGATCACGCAAGCGCTACGCGCGTTCCCACGGCCGCCCACCGGAACACCCAGTCCGGCCCGGCGGCCACCGAGCAGGCCGGAATCCCGGCCGCCGTATAAGGAGTTCCGTGTGAGATCGACCCCCCACAAGGCTCTCGCCGCCGGCGTCTTCGCCGTCGCGGCGGTGGCCGCGCTCTCGCTCCCCGTCACCCCGGCCGCCGCGGCACCGTCCGCGGCTCCCGTGGCCGCCGCCTGCACTCCTGCGCAGGTGGTCACCAACGGCGGCTTCGAGAGCGGCACTTCGTCCTGGACCCAGTCCTCGACGACCGTCATCACCAGCCGCACCGGCCAGAGTGCCCATGCCGGTTCCAGCTTCGCCTGGCTGGACGGCACCGGCGGCACGCACACCGACAGTCTGAGCCAGAGCGTCACGATCCCGTCGGGCTGCGCCAGTGCCACGCTCACCTTCTGGCTGCACATCGACACCGCCGAGACGACCTCGTCCACCGCGTACGACAAGCTCACGGCGAAGATCGGCAGCACGACGCTGGCGACGTACTCGAACCTGAACAAGGCCACCGGCTACGTCCAGAAGTCGTTCGACGTGTCGTCGTTCGCGGGCCAGACCGTGAGCCTCGCCTTCAGCGGCGTCGAGGACTCCAGTCTCCAGACGAGCTTCGTCGTGGACGACATCGCCCTCAACACCTCGGGCGACACCGCCCCGCCGGCCGACTCGACGCGCACGCCGGCCGCCCCGGCGTACACCGTGAGTCTGAGCAGCAACACCGCCGGCACGGTCTGGACCGGCCACGAGAGCACGACCTTCACCAACGCCTCGGCCACCCCGCTGACCGAGGTGTACCTGCGGCTGTGGGACAACTACCACGGCACCTGCTCCGCGATGCCGATCGCGGTCAGCAACGTCACCGGCGGTACGGCGGGCGCCCTCTCGGTCGGCTGCACGGCCCTCCAGATCGCGCTCCCGACACCCCTCGCGCAGGGTCAATCGACCACGATCGGCTTCGACTTGGGGATCACCGTCCCGAGCGGCGCCGACCGGTTCGGCTACGACGGCGCGTTCAGCATGATCGGCAACGCGCTGCCGGTCCTCGCGATCAAGGACGGCTCGGGCTGGCACCTGGACCCGTACACGAACAACGGCGAGTCCTTCTACTCCCTCGCCGCCGACTTCAAGGTGACCCTGGACCACCCGACCACCCTGCTGGTCCCGGCCACCGGCGCCTCGGTCGACACCCCCGGCACCAGCGGTCGTACGGTGACCACGGCCACCGCGTCCAAGGTCCGTGACTTCGCGTGGGCGGCGGGCCCGTTCACCAAGATCTCGGGTACGTCGACGGCGGGCACCCCGATCAACATCTACTCGGTGACCGGCATCAGTTCGGCCAACGCCCAGTCGATGCTCACCACCGCCAAGTCCGCAGTTGACGCCCACGCTGGACGCTTCGGCGCCTACCCGTACGGCGAGTTGGACGCCGTCATCGACAACAACTTCTGGTTCGGCGGCATGGAGTACCCCGGCTTCGTCCTCGACCTGGTCAGCACCACGGCACTCACTCACGAGATCGGCCACCAGTGGTTCTACGGCATCGTCGGCGACGACGAGTACAACAGCCCTTGGCTGGACGAGGCGTTCACGGACTACGCCACCGACCTGGCCCAGGGCCTGACCGGCACCAACTGCTGGAACAATGTCTCCTGGGCCTCGACGGCGGAGAACATCACCAACTCGATGGCCTACTGGGACACCCACTCGTCCCGCTACTCCACCGTCGTCTACGGCTACGGCAAGTGCGCCCTGCACGACCTGCGCCGCACCCTCGGTGACACCGCGATGACCAAACTCCTGAAGGACTACGCCACTTCGCACTGGTACGGCGTCTCGACCACGGCCGAGTTCAAGGCGGCCGCCCAGGCCGCGACGACCACGGACCTGACGTCCTTCTGGACGACCCACCGCATCATCGGCTGACGGAAGGGGAGTTGGCGGTGCGGCCGGGGATCGCACCGCCAACTCCCTTTGCGGTCAGACCCGTCGCGTAGGCGCCGCCGCGGTCGGCGGCACGGCGATCCCGCCGGCCTCGGTCCGCCAGGCGTCGGCGAGTTCGGCGGGGAAACGTCGGCCGCTGCGGGTGAGGACGACACCGGGGGCGAGTTCGACCTCGTCACCGGGGCGGAAGGAACGGTCGGAACCCGGCGGCAGCGTCTCCCAGGGACCTGGCGCGCCTCTCCGGCCGGCTCTGCGCATCCGCGTCCCGTACGTGCTGACGTCACGGACCAGCACCGTCCCGCCCCGCGCGGAGAGAGCCACATGCCGACGGCTGACCTGCGCGGCGACCTCCGGCGACAGCAGACTGTGCAGGGCGATGCCCTCCGGTCCCGGCAGCCGTCCGACATGCGCCTCGGAGCCCTCGTCGAGGGTGTAACGGGCCACACAGGTACGCTCGATGACCACCTTGAGCTGGGCCGCGGCGGGCCTCGGTCCCTCGTCGGTCAGCGAAGTGCCGTGCAACTCGCAGGTGGGGACCCCGCGCCGCATCCGGGGCAACAGGACGCGGTCGCCCCGGTGGACGTCGTAGAGCGTGCAACGGGGTTCCGGGCAGCGCCAGTTGCGCATGATGACCTCGGTCAGCGGGGTGCGGGCCGGGCCGAGCAGTCCCTGCTTCTTGAGGGCCGCGAGTTCCATGCGGTAGGAGATCTCGGCCTCCGTGCGCACGCCCATGTCCATGGGGACGACGGCGACCGAGCCGTCGGGGCGGGGTTCGGGTCTGAGGAACTGCCAGGTGTTCCCCTGGATCCACGGGTGTTCGACGCGATGGTCGACGTACTGGTCGCCGGTGACGACGCGGGTGCCGGTCATCCGGGCCAGGTCCAGGATGCGTTCGTCGGCGTCGTCGACCTCCTCGACCAGCCCGTCGGCGACCCACCCGCGCAGCCTGCGGACCTCGGCCGGATCGCCGAACTCCCGGTGCCCGCCCAGCAGACTGGTGTCGGCGACCAGGTAGACGGAGACGTCGGAGTCACCGGTGAGTTCCGCCAACGCCCGCAGGACGAGCGCCAGTCGGTGCAGCGAGCGCGGTCCCCTGGGGCCGATGGAGGTCTGGCGTACGACGTTGGAGAGTTCCACCAGGTAGTCGGCGCCCTCCGCCGAGGGGACCAGATGCTGTTCCACACACGCCTCCCAGTCCGACAAGACCCGTCAACTGCCTTGATTCTCCTGGACCTTCGCCGCTTTTCCTTGATCTCCTCGGATACTTCCGGATGACCGGGTTGCGCCGGTACGATCACTCGCCTGGCGAGGGGGGACGAACATCTTGAACAATGCTGAAAACGGTGGCCACTTGAGACCGCTGGGCCCCGACGACCCACGGGACGTGGCAGGTTACCGGCTGCTCGCCCGGATCGGCGAGGGCGGCATGGGTTCCGTCTACCTCTCGCGCACGCGCGGCAACCAGCCGGTCGCCCTGAAGGTGATCCGCCGGGAGTACGCCCAGGACGAGGAGTTCCGCCGCCGCTTCGAGCAGGAGGCGACCTCCGCCCGCCGGGTGCAGGGCTACCACATCGTCCCGGTCGTCGACCACGACACCAGCGGCCCACAGCCCTGGCTCGCCACCGTCTACGTCCCCGGCCTCGCCCTGGACCGGGTGCTCGCCCTGCACGGGCCGCTCCCGCTCCCCACGGTGCTCCAGCTGACGGGCTGCGCGGCGGAAGCGCTGCACGCCGTGCACAAGGCCGGTGTGATCCACCGGGACCTGAAGCCGAGCAACATCCTCATCGGCTCCGACGGTCCCTGGATCATCGACTTCGGCATCGCGCGGGCCGCCGACACCACCCAACTCACGCGCAGCGGCGGGCTGATCGGCACCCCGCAGTTCATGTCGCCGGAGCACGCCAACGGCCAGGAGCAGACCCCGGCCGCCGATGTCTTCTCCCTCGGCCTGATCGCCGCCGTGGCCGCGACCGGCCGCCATCCCTACGGCGACTCCGGGGCCATCACCCTGGCCACGAAGATCGCCAACACCGAGTTCCGGCCGCCGGACCTGACGTCGTACCCCGAGCCGCTGCGCGCGGTCCTGGAACGCACGCTGGCGGCCGACCCCGCCGCCCGGCCCTCTCCTTCCGAACTGGCCGTCCTGTGCGAGGAGTTGGCCGAGCGGCCGTTGCGGGACTTCACCGGCTGGCTGCCGGCGCCCGTCGCGGCGGACATCGCCCGGCAGGAGCAACTCGCGGGCGAGCAGGGGGCATTGGCGGGTGGAGGGGAACTCGCTGATGCCTCTGCGGAGGCCGACGTGTATCCGGGTTCGGGTGACTCCGCAGGAGCGGCGGGCGCGACGACCGTGCCGCCCGGCAGCGGGTCTCGCGGTGCCGAGCCGCCCGGCGGTGGGTCTCGCGGTGCCGTGCCGCTCAACTCCCCGTCGCCCGGCGGATATACGCCCACCTACACGCCGGGGTCCGACCAGCCGACGCAGCACGCCCCGACGCGCCCGCCGCAGCCTGTCTCCGGCCCGGCGCCCTCGTTCCCGCCCGGCGCACCGCCCTCCGCCACGGCACCGGCCCGCCGCCGGACCCCGCTGGCGGTCGGCGCCGCCGCGCTGGCCGTGGTGGTCGTAGCAGGAGCGGCCTGGGTCTTCACCCGTGACGACGACAAGGACACCGGCGCGAAGGGCGGCACCGGGCAGACAGCCTCGGCAACGCCCACCGGCACCACCGCGTCACCCTCCACGAGTTCGACGGCCGGCGGCTACACCGTGGTCTTCAAGGACAAGCCGCTCACCCTGCGCGCCCAGTTCACGACCGGCCGCAGCTCGTACACCAACGTCGACCTGGACGCACCCCAGATCGACACCCACGCGTCCAGCTCGACGACCGGGGCCGAGCTGCAGTACGCGGAGTGGGGCACCACCCACACCCTGAACTTGGTGACGACGACGGGAAAGAGCGCGGGCCCCACCCCCGAGCAGTGCGCCGAGGGCGCGGCGGCGAACGCGCTGCCCTCTCAACTCGCCGGTACCGACCAGGGCAAGGAACTGACCAAGGGCACGCTGCTGTGCACCGTCACCGACGAGAAGAACCTCGCCATGCTCAAGATCACGGACGTCGTCCTCCAGAAGGACGCGTCCGGCTACACGGCACGCGACTACGTCACCGAGCTGACCCTCTGGAAGACGGCCTGACCGACGAGCTGGAAGATTGCCTGACCGACGAGCCGGAAGACGGCCTCACCGTCGCTTCGGGCAGCGGCTCACCGGGCTCGCGGGCGGTGCCCTCCGCTCGATTACCCTTCGGCCATGACCAGCAGCGGAAGCCGCCCACGTGATCACTCGGTGCAGTCCGTCGACCGTGCGGTGTCGATCCTCCAGGTGCTGGCCACGCGGGGGCCCAGCGGGGTGACCGAGATCGCCGAGGAACTGGGCATCCACAAGTCGACCGTGTTCCGGCTGCTGGCGACCCTGGAGTCACGGGGCCTGGTCGAGCAGGACACCGAGCGCGGGCGGTACCGCATCGGGTACACGATGGTCGAACTCGCCGCCGGGGCGAGCAAGGTGAACGACCTGTCCCTGCTGAGCCGTCCCGTCTGCCAGGAACTGGCCGCGGCCGTGGGCGACACCGTGAACGTGGCGATCCACGACGGGCACGACGTGATCACCGTCGACCAGGCGATCGGCGCGGCGGTGATCGCGAGCATCGACTGGGTGGGCCGGCGCGCCCCGCTGCACGCCACCGCGGCGGGCAAGCTCTTCATGGCGCACATGACCCCGGACCAGGTCACGGAGATCTTCGCCGAGGGGGCGGAGAAGTACACCCCGCACACGATCGTCGACCCGACGACCCTCGCGGCGGCGCTGGAGACGATCCGCGAGCGGGGCTACGCCACCACCAGCGAGGAGCACGAGATCGGGCTGGCCGCCATCGCCGCCCCGGTCCGCGCCCTGGACGGCAAGGTCATCGCGGCCGTGACCCTGTCGGGACCCACCTTCCGCCTCACCGAGGACACCGTGCCCGGTCTCGCGGCACAGCTGCTGGCGGCCGCCGCGAAGATCTCCTGGCGCCGGGGCTTCGTGAAACGCGGATGAGCGCTGCGCGCACGGCGAGTTAACACGGCGAACTCTTGACGGCCGGGGATTCCCAGCTCCACCATTTGTTTCGTATGGCGATGCTGTTTTGCATCGCGAAACAGACGCGCCACAGCATCCTTCGAGGAGCAGCCGTGCCCTCAGTCATCCTGGACCCCCTGCTCCAGCCCTTCCGGCTCAAGCACCTCACCCTGCGCAACCGTGTGGTCAGCACCTCCCACGAACCGGCGTTCGGCGAGGACGGCATGCCCAAGGACCGCTACCGGGCCTACCACGTGGAGAAGGCGCGGGGCGGGGTCGGTCTCACGATGATCGGCGGCTCGGCGGTCGTCTCGCCCGACAGCCCGCCGGCGTTCGGCAACCTGCTCCTGTACCGCGACGACATCGTCCCGTGGCTGCGCCGGCTCGCCGACGACGTGCACGAGGCCGGGGCCGCCGTCATGTGCCAGGTCACCCATCTCGGCCGCCGCACCAGCAACTTCACCGGCGACTGGCTCCCGGTGGTGTCCGCCTCGCCGCTGCGCGAACCCGCGCACCGCGCCTTCCCGAAGGCCGCCGAGTCCTGGGACCTGGACCGGATCGTCGCCGACTACGCCTCCGCGGCGGTCCGTTGCAAGGAGGGCGGCCTCGACGGCATCGAACTGGAGGCGTACGGCCACCTGTTGGACAGCTTCCTCTCCCCCGCGACCAACCACCGCGAGGACGAATGGGGCGGCGGCCTGGAGAGCCGCATGGCGTTTCCGCGCCGGGTGATCCGCGCGGTGCGTGAAGCCGTCGGCCCGGACTTCGTCGTGGGTATCCGGATGTCGCTGGACGAGGCACAACCCGGCGGCCTCACTTTCGACGAGGCACTCAGCGCCGCCCAGCAGTACGCCGCCGACGGCATCGACTTCATCAGCACCATCCACGGCTCCATCGAGCGTGACGCGTCCCTGGCGAAGGCCATCCCGTCCATCGGCACCCCGCTCGGCCCGTACCTGGACTTCACCGGTGAGATCAAGCGCCGCCTCACCATCCCGGTGATGCACGCGGCCCGCATCGCCGATGTCGCCACCGCGCGGCACGCCCTGCGCGAAGGACTGCTCGACCTGGTCGGCATGACCCGTGCGCAGATCGCCGACCCGCACCTGGTCGCCAAGGTGAAGGCCGGCCAGGAGGACCGCATCCGGCCCTGCGTCGGGGCGAGTTACTGCCTCGACGCGATCTACGACTCGGGCGACACCAAGTGCGTCCACAACCCGTCCGTCGGCCGCGAACTCCACCTGCCCCACCTCGTCCCCCGCACAACAGGCCGCCGTAGGAAGGCAGTTGTCGTCGGAGCGGGACCGGCAGGCCTGGAAGCGGCGCGGGTGCTGGGTGAACGCGGCCATGATGTCGTCCTGTTCGAGGCGAGCGACCAGCCCGGCGGGCAGATCAGGCTCGCCGCGTCGAACCCGCGCCGGGCCGACCTGATCCAGATCGTCGACTGGCGCCTCGCCGAGTGCAAGATCCTCGGCGTCGACCTGCGCCTGGGCGTGTACGCCGAGCCCGACGACATCCTCGCCGAACACCCCGACCTCGTGATCGTCGCCACCGGCGGCACACCCAACCGCAGCTTCCTCACCGCCGGCGAGGGCCTGGTCTCCGACACCTGGGACGTGATGACGGGCTCGCTGCGCCGCCCGCGCGGCGAGATCCTGGTCTACGACGACCACGGCGGCTACCCGGCCATGGACGCCGTCGAGGTCCTCACCGCGTCGCCCGATCTCCGGATCGAGTACGTCACCCCGGAGCGCGCCCTCGCCCCCGACGTCGGCAGCATGAACTCCCCCGCCTACCTACGGGCGTTCACCGCGCACGATGTCACCATCACGCTCGCCCGGCGGCTGCGCTCCGTGCGTCGCACCGGGGACGGACGGCTGGCCGCGACCCTCTACAGCGAGTACACCGAGGCCGAGACCGAGCGGATCGTGGACCACGTGGTCGTGGAGCACGGGACCCTGCCGACGGACGAGCTGTACGTCGAACTCCTCCTCGGTTCGACCAACTTCGGCGAGGTCGACCACCGCGCCCTGCTGGCGCACGAGCAGCAGGACGTGGTCCGCAACGAGGCGGGCAGCTACCAACTCTTCCGGATCGGCGACGCCGTCGCCTCCCGCAACATCCACGCCGCGATCCACGACGCGCTGCGGTTGTGCCTGCCGGTCTAAGGCGCCACCCCCGTCCGCACGTCAACTCCCTCGTCGTACCGGAGAGATGAGATGAAGCAAGCGACCTCCGACGTCGGCGACCTCGTTGCCCGCCGTCCCGCCGGTCAGAGCCTCGAAGCGCCGTTCTACGTCGGCGAGGAGTTCTTCGACCTCGACATCGAGGCCGTCTTCGCCCGGAGTTGGCTGTTCGTGGCCGCCGAGGCGGAGCTTCCCGAGCCCGGCGACTATGTGACGGTCGACCTCGGGTCGTACTCGATCATCGTCGTGCGCGACGACGACGAGGACGTCCGGGCCTTCCACAACGTCTGCCGCCACCGCGGGGCGCGCATCCTCAACGAGGAGCGCGGTTCGGTGGGCAACATCGTCTGCGGATACCACCGTTGGACATACGGCGTGGACGGCAAGCTGCTGTACGCCGAGTCCCAGGCGTCCGGTTTCGACCCGTCCTGCTTCGGGCTGCGGTCCGTGCACGCGCGCACGGTGGCCGGGCTGGTCTTCATCTGCCTCGCCCAGGAGCCGCCGGAGGACTTCGACGAGGTCGCCGCCCGTATCGCGCCGTACCTCGCACCGCACCGGCTGGCCGAGGCGAAGGTAGCCACGCAGATCGACCTGGTCGAGAACGGCAACTGGAAGCTGACCATGGAGAACAACCGGGAGTGCTACCACTGCGTGGGCCATCCCGAGCTCCAGGCCTGCTACTTCCCCATCTACGGCTACCAGGAGAAGGACATCCCGCCCGCGCTGCGGCCCGCCTACGAGCGCTTCCTGCTGGCCGACGCCGAGGCCCGAAAAACCTACGACTCGCTGGGCCTGCCGTACGCCGAGATCGAGGAACTGGACACCCGGCCCACCGGTTTCCGCATCCAGCGCGAGCCCCTCGACCTGGCCGGGGAGTCCTACACCCCGGACGGCACGGCCGCGTGCACCCGCCTGCTGGCGGACTTCCCCACGGCCCGCCTGGGCCGGCTGTCCATGCACATCCAGCCCAACTCCTGGTTCCACTTCATGGCCGACCACGCGATCACGTTCTCCGTGATCCCGCTCGGCCCGGATCGCACCCTCGTCCGCACCACCTGGCTCGTGCACGCCGACGCCGTCGAGGGGATCGACTACGACCTCGACACGATGACGAAGGTGTGGAAGGCCACGAACGACCAGGACGCGGTGCTCGTCGCCCGCGCCCACCAGGGCATCAGCAGCCCGGCCTACCTGCCGGGCCCGTACGGCCCGACGGAGGAACAGGTCGAGGCGTTCGTCAACTGGTACGTGACCCGGCTCAAGGCACACCTGGAGCGCCGGCCATGAGCGAGACCGAAGAGCTGCTGGTCTGCCGTCAGGTGCACCCGCTCACGCACGACGTGTCCACGTTCGTGTTCGAGTACGCCGAACCCCGGCTGTTCCGGCACGACCCGGGCCAGTTCCTGACCCTGGCCCTCGACATCGACGGCCGGCCGGTCCAGCGCTGCTACACCATCTCCTCGTCGCCCACCCGCCCCTTCCTGCTCTCGATCACCGTGAAGCGCATACCGGGCGGCCTCGTGTCGAACTGGCTGCACGACCACCTCGAACCCGGCGACACCGTGCTGGCCCACGGACCGCTCGGCGAGTTCTCCACGGCCCGGCATCCGGCACCCAAGTACCTGTTCCTGTCCGGGGGCGTCGGAGTGACCCCGTCCATGTCCATGACCAGGACGCTGTACGACCTCGCGGACCCCGCCGACGTGGTCTTCGTGCACAGCGCGCGCACCCCGGCGGACATCGTCTTCCGCCACGAACTCGACCTCATCGCCGCGACCGCGCCCAACATCCGCATCGTCCACATCTGCGAGGAGGACCGCCCGTACGCCCCCTGGGGCGGACACCGCGGCCGGCTGACGATCGAGACGCTCCGACAGATCGCGCCGGACTTCCTCGAACGGGAGGTCTTCACCTGCGGCCCCGCCCCCTACATGGCCGCCGTACGGCGGATGCTGTCGGACGCGGGCCTCGACATGGACCAGTACCACGAGGAGAGCTTCACCTTCGAGACACCGACCGGGCAGGCCGACACCTCGCCCGCTGTCGCTACGGACTCCGGTTTCAAGGTCGAGTTCACGCGCAGTGGACGCACCATCGAGTGCGACACCGACACCTCGCTCCTCGCCGCCGCGTCCCGAGCGGGCCTCAGCCTGCCGGCCTCGTGCGCGCAGGGCATGTGCGGCACCTGCAAGACGACCCTGCTCTCCGGCTCCGTGGACATGCAGCACAACGGGGGCATCCGGCCACGCGAGATCACCCAGAACAAGATCCTGCTGTGCTGTTCAAAACCGCTGGAGGACGTCGTGATCGACGCGTGAGGACCGTCCCACCAGCAGATGGGCCACGACCGCCACTCAGCGGGCCTGCCGACCGAACGCCTCGAACGCCGCCTCGTCGAAGAGCACGAAGGTGACCTCGTCGACCGAGGTCTCCGCGGCTCGCACGGTTTCTACGGCGATGCGCGCGGCGTCGTCCATCGGCCAGCCGTAGATACCGGCGGACACGGCGGGGAACGCGACCGTACGGGCACCCAGCTCGTCCGCGACCCGCAGCGACTCCCGGTAGCAGGAGGCGAGTTGCTCCGAGCGGTCCTCCTCGCGGGAGTACACGGGACCGACCGTGTGGATCACCCACTGGGCGTCCAGTTCGCCCGCAGTCGTCGCGACCGCCTGGCCGGTACGCAGCCCCTTGCCGTAGTGCGAGGCACGGAGCTTGCGGCAGTCCGCCAGGATCGCCGGGCCGCCCCGGCGGTGGATCGCACCGTCGACGCCTCCGCCGCCCAGGAGGGAGGAGTTGGCCGCGTTGACGATCGCGTCGGCGGTCTGCCGGGTTATGTCCCCCCGGACGAGGGTGATGGTGACGGTGGTCATGACTGCCTCAGTCGTCGCCAGACGGCCTTCGCCGCGTTGTGTCCCGACATGCCGTGCACACCGGGGCCCGGCGGGGTGGCCGAGGAGCAGATGAAGACGGCCGGGTGCGGGGTGCCGTACGGGGAGAGGGAAAGCTTGGGCCGCAGCAGGATCTGGAGTCCGGAGACCGCGCCCGTGCCGATGTCGCCGCCCACGTAGTTGGCGTTGCGGACGGCGAGTTCCGGCGGGCCCGCGGTCGCCCGGGCCAGGACGCGGTCGCGGAATCCCGGGGCGAAGCGCTCCAGTTGGCGTTCCAGGGCGTCGGTGAGGTCGCCGGTCCAGCCGCTGGGGACATGGCCGTAGGCCCAGAAGACCTGCTTGCCGGCCGGCGCCCGGGTGGGGTCGACGATGCTGGGCTGCACGGTGATCATGAACGGCCGCTCGGGGGCGCGGTTCTCGCGGGACGCGGCGCGCAGGGCGGTGCCGATCTCCGCGCTGTCGGCGCCGATCTGTACGGTGCCGGCGGTGCGGGCCTCCTTGGCGGTCCAGGGCACCGGCCCGTCCAGGGCGTAGTCGACCTTGAACACGCCTGCGCCGTAACGGTAGTTCGCGTAGTAGTCGCCGAACCCCGCGATCTTCGCCAGGGCCGTGGGCGAGGTGTCGAAGACGTAGGCGCGGGCCGGCGGCAGGTCGTCGAGACGCTTGACCTCGTAGTCGGTGTGGATCTCGCCGCCGAGGTCCTTCAGGTAGGCGGCGAGCGCGTCCGAGATGGACTGGGAGCCGCCGCGGGCCACCGGCCAGCCACGCGCGTGCGCCGCGAGGGCGAAGACCAGGCCGATCGCGCCGGTGGCGAAGCCGCTGAGCGGTGCCATGACATGGCCGACCAGTCCGGCGAACAGGGTCTTGGCGCGCTCGTCCCGGAAGCGGCTGGTCAGCCAGGTCGACGGGGGCAGCCCGGTCAGGCCGAAGCGGGCGAGGGTGACCGGGTCGCGCGGCAGCGCGGTGCGCGGCAGGGACATGAAGTCGCGGACCAGGGTGTCCCACTTGGGGAGGAAGGGCTCGACCAGCCTGCGGTACGTCCCCGCGTCACGCGGCCCGAACGAGGCGGCCGTCTCGGCGACCGACCGCGACAGCACGGCCGCGCTGCCGTCGGTGAAGGGATGCGCCATGGGCAGCTCGGCGTGCAGCCACTCCAGGCCGTAGCGCTCCAGCGGCAGGGCGCGGAACGCCGGGGAGTTGATACCGAGCGGGTGCGCCGCCGCGCAGGGGTCGTGCCGGAAGCCGGGGAGGGTGAGCTCCTCGGTGCGGGCGCCCCCGCCCACGGTGTCCCGTGCCTCGAACACGGCCACGGAGAAGCCGCGCCGGGCCAGCTCGACGGCGGCCGTCAGTCCGTTCGGCCCCGCACCCACCACGACCGCGTCCAGCATCGACGGCACCTTGGGACCCCTTCGTCAGCCGATGGCAACCAGGACGTCAGGATATGCCGCGGGACCGACAACCCCGGGGCCAGCCCGTCCAGTGTGCGGAACCCGTGACCCTACGACGCCCTCAGCAGCTCCATCACGCGCCGTGCGGTCGCCGTGTCCCGGGCCGCCGTGAAGGGCAGCGTGTTGCCGCCCGTGATGCGGAATGGCTCTCCCGTGAGCGTGAGGTGCGCGCCGCCCGCCTCCTCGACGAGGAGCAGGCCCGCCGCGTGGTCCCAGGCGGCCTCCCAGGAGAACGCCGTGGCGTCCAACTCGCCCCGGGCGACGGCGAGATACTCCAGGCCGGCCGAGCCGCACGGACGCGTGCGCACACCGTCCGCCCACAGGCCGAGCAGGGCACGCTTCTGGGCGTCCGTCGTGTAGTCCGGGTGGGAGGTGGCCACTTCCAGGTCCCGGGCGGGGTCCGGGACACCGGAGCGCAGGCGTGCGCCGTCGAGGAAGGCGCCGCCGCCCTTGACGGCCGTGGCCATCTGGTCGCGGGCCGCCGCGTAGGTCCAGGAGGCGAGCAGCTCCCCGTGCCGGACCAGGGCGACCAGGGTGCAGAAACCGGTCTCGCCGCGCACGAACTGGCGTGTCCCGTCGACCGGGTCGACGATCCAGACCGGGGCGTCGCCCTGTATCGCCTCGTACGTCTCCGGGTCGGCGTGCACCGCTTCCTCGCCGACGACCACGGAGCCGTGCAGGAGGGCGCCGAGCACCTTCGTCAGATACCGCTCGGCGTCGCGGTCGGCGTCCGTGACCAGGTCGTGCGGGCCGCTCTTCTGGTCGACCTCGTGCGCGGCGAGCTGCCGGAAGCGGGGCATGATCTCCGTGGCCGCCGCCCTGCGGATGGCTTCTTCGACGTCGGCCGTGTGCTGTGCGAGAAACTCGTCGATGGTTTCGGTGTCTTCGATCATGCCTCCATGAGAGCACGCGTCACTGACAATCCCCACCCGCCCGGTGCACTCCGGGTGGAATCACCATGAACACCCGGGTTCGGGATCACCGTCCCACGGCGTATCCCTGCATGCCCCGGGGATTCGCCGCCGCCGACAGGATCCCGGCCGCCGGATCCCGGGCGACCGCGCACAGCCGCCCCTCCGACCAGGCGTCGGTGACGGTCACGTCATGGCCGCGTCGGCGCAGCTCCTCCACCACGGCCGCGTCCGTGCGGGCCTCGACGGTGACGCTCCCGGGCCGCATGCCGCGCGGATAGAAGGAACTCGGGAAGCTGTCGTTGTGCCAGTTCGGGGCGTCGATCGCGCCCTGGAGGTCGAGGCCGCCGCGTGCCTTCGCGCGCGTGGCGACCGCCAGGAAGAAGTGCAGCTGCCACTGGTCCTGCTGGTCCCCGCCGGGCGTGCCGAACGCCAGGACCGGCACTCCGTCGCGCAGGGCGATCGACGGGGTGAGTGTGGTGCGCGGACGGCGGCCCGGGGCAAGGGAGTTGGGCAGTTCGGGCTCCAGCCAGGCCATCTGGAGCCGGGTGCCGAGCGGAAAGCCCAGCTCGGGCACCACCGGGTTGGACTGCAGCCAACCGCCGCTGGGCGTGGCCGCGATCATGTTGCCCCAGCGGTCGACGACGTCGAGATGGCAGGTGTCGCCCCGCGTACCGCCGTCGGCGCTCACCCGCGCGACGGTCGGCTCCCCCGCCCCCATCGGATCGAACCCGGACTCCTTGGGCGCCACCACGCGCGCGTGCCCGCACAACCGCGGGGCACGCCCTCCAGGGCTGCCGGGCCGCAGCTCGTACGACGCCTTCTCCCCGATCAGCTCCCGCCGCGCCGCGTTGTAGTCCGCCGACAGCAACTCCCCCAGCGGTACGGCGTCCTCGCCCGCGTCCCCGTACCAGGCCTCCCGGTCGGCCATCGCGAGCTTGCAGCCCTCGATCAGCAGATGGACGTAGTCGGCGGACCCGTAGGCGGGCAACTCGGCCGGGAGCAGCGCCAGTTGCTGGAGGAAGGCGGGGCCCTGACTCCAGGGGCCGGCCTTGCAGAGCGTCCAGCCGTTCCAGTCGTACGTCGCCGGGGCCTCGTAGGACGCGGACCAGGAGGCCAGATCGGCAGCCGTGAGCGTGCCGGTGTGGCGCTCGCCGCTGGTGTCCATGGTGGGCCGCTGCGCCTGCCGTACGAGGGCTTCGGCGATGAACCCGGACCGCCACACCTCCCGCGCCGCCTCGATCTGGGCCTCCCGGTCCCCCGCCCCGGCGACCTCGGTGAGCAGCCGCTTCCAGGTGGCGGCGAGGGCGGGGTTGCGGAACAGCTCGCCGGGCCGGGGCGCCTTCCCGCCGGGCAGGTACACGTCCGCCGACGAGGTCCACTCCGTCTCGAACAGCTCCCGTACGGCCTCGACGGTCGCCCCGACGTTGTCCACGCACGCGTGCCCGTCCTCGGCGTACCCGATGGCGTACTTCAGGACGTCGGCCAGCGACTTCGTGCCGTGGTCGCGGAGGAGAAGCATCCAGGCGTCGAAGGCACCGGGGACGGCCGCCGCGAGGGGTCCCGTACCGGGTACGAGATCCAGACCGAGTGCCCTGTAGTGGTCGATCGTCGCGCCCGCGGGTGCGACGCCCTGTCCGCACAGCACCCGCACCTCCCCGCCCGCCGGGGCCAGCAGGATGGGCACCTCACCGGCGGGTCCGTTGAGGTGCGGCTCCACGACGTGCAGCACGAACGCCCCGGCGACGGCGGCGTCGTACGCGTTGCCGCCGTCCTCCAGGACGGCCATCGCCGACTGCGAGGCCAGCCAGTGGGTGGAGGACACCATGCCGAAGGTGCCCTGGAGCGTGGGTCGGGTGGTGAACATACGGGCTCTCACCTCGATGTTTCCGCGCATCGGCCGGATCGGTCAGCGCTCAGGATCGGTCCTGGGGAGAATCTGGGGAGTTCGGGCCAGAGTCCGCCCCGGTCCGCTCCCCGAGCAGGCTATCGATCGCCCTGCGCCCCTTCTTCCCCGCCTCCGGCATGAAGTGGGCGTAGTGGTCGAGGGTGATGGTCGGCGACGAATGCCCCAGCCATTTGGCGAGGGTTACGACCGACTCTCCTGCCTCCAGCACGAAGGACGCGTACGTGTGCCTCAGCACATGGAACCCGTCCTTCGGGGCCGCTTGCCATTGCCACGGTTTCGCCCCCTTCGCTCGTGGGGGGATGATGCCCGCCTTGGCCAGCGCAGGCTTCCAGATCTCCGTGTTCCACGTGTTGGCCGCGATCGCGTTCCCGTACTTCGTCGTCAGCACGAGGCCGAACTTCTTTCGCTCCCGGTCAGGTTCAGGACCGCCCCACGGAAGCTCAACCTTGTTCCCCGGGTAGGCCCTGGTGTGCCTCACCAGCTCGTCAGCCACGGAACGCGGCATGTCTACGACGCGTGTTTTCCCGCCCTTTGGAAGCGTGAAGTACTTGCGGCCATTCAGTATTTGCACCTGCCGTCGGACGTGAAGCACCCCGCGCCGGTGGTCAACGTCCTCCAGGCTGAGACCGAAAACCTCACCTTGACGCAGACCGCATCCCACCCCCAGAACCACCGCTATACGGTGCCTCTGGCTGATCCCATCACGTACCTTTCGAGCTACTGTCTCGGGCCACGCCTCACGACGCTCGTCAGGCAGCTTCGGCCACCGCACCGACTTGGACCTCATCGGGTTCCGTGCGAGACGCTTGTCATCGACCGCTGTCTCCAGGACGCTCGACAACGTTGAGAGGATGCTGCGGGCGTATTGGGGCGAGCACGACGATTCGAGTCTGACAATGTAGGCACGAAGCTCGGCCGCAGACACCTGGTTCAGCGAAGTACCGCCCAGGTGCGGAATCACGTGCAGCCGTATCCGCTCATCGATACCTTTGCGGGTTTTGGCTTCGCCACGCACACCCGGCATCCAGTACTGCTCGACGTACTCAGCGAGCGTCATGGAGCCGTCGCGTGGATCGACAAACTCCCCACGCTCCTGGTCGGTACTTGACCGCCGGAGCCACGCCTTCGCATCCTCAAGCGTATCGAAGGATCTATCCCGGATTCCGGGTATCCCGGATACCCGGTATCTCTTACCCTTTCCGTAGCGATCGGTACGCTCTCGTTTCCCAGTGATGGGATCCTTCTTCTTCTTGATCCATCTATCTTCGATATACCCTGCCAAACGTTCATCTCCCTTGATTCATGGCCGACATACAGAGGGTCATAGGCATTGCCACGCAACTGCCACGAGAGTCAGTGGCCTTGCCTTGGCGACGCCTGGCTTGCGGCTCCCAAGGCACCGGATTGCGGGTCGTTGTGGAGCAGACGTGGCCTCACCGTCGTTACAGATTCGGGTGTTGAGGGCTTCCCGCCGCTACATGCCGCGACCGCGGGGGTGCTTCCGGAGGCTTGGCGACCCCTGCTGCCGTTACGCCGGCGAGGTGCCGTGCTTCAAGCGCTTGCCGTGTAGCCGGATCGATGCTGGGGTGCGGCAGTCAGAGGACTCAGGACGGGGTTGCAGCGCGTGTCGGCCTGTTCCTGTTCCCGGATCCAGGCTTCGAGCGCTTCCAGCCGGTACATGACGCGTCCGCGTTGGCCCATGCGGAAACTCGGGGGTCCTTGGCGTCGGTGCCGCCACACGTACAGGGTCTGGGGTGAGAGGCCGAGGTACTCGGCTGCATCCCTGACGTTCAGGAAGGCTTTGCCGACGGCGCCAGGCGCGCCAGGTGCCGTGGAGGGAGCGGGTAGCGGGCGTGCAGGCATGGAAAGTCCTGTGTGAGAGAAGTGGGGGCCGCGGACGGGTGAAGTGCGAGACTCCTCCGCCCGCGGCCTGTGCTGGAAGCGCGGTGAGATCCGCGGTCACGCCGAGATCGACGCACCGCTAGGGATTCAAGGCTTCACGCTTCGCCTCGCAGTGCAGATCGGTCATGGCGAAGGAGGCTTCAATGAGGTCGTTGGAGACCTCACCCGACGCCTGGAAGCAGTGCGGGAAGCGCCGGGCGAGTGAGGGGGCGCTGACGCCAATGTGTTCGGCGACCTTGAAGACCCCCAAGGCGGTGCGGTGCCCGCTCAGCCAGGTTGCGATGCGGGCGTCTCGGAGGTCGGAGACGCGCTTTCCGAGTGGTGAGTCGATCTCGTGCGCCTCAAGAACCGCCTTGCGCGCCTCGTCCCACGCCCTGCGGTAGTCCGCGCCGGACAAGGGCCTGCCGACATCGCGGGTGAACAGCCTGTCATCGGGGCGAAGGCCGCGCCGGGCTACTTCCGCCCTCAAGACCTCTACGAGTGCCCGGCACGCCGGAACCACCCGCGATTCACCCGCTCCATCCGCTTCCTCATGGCCATAGGCGAGCCGGCGGGAGTGAATCACCAAAGCGCCCGGGCCTTCGTCGGGCAGACGCGCATCACGAACACGCAGCGCAAGTGCCTCCTGCGGCCTCAGCGCAGCAAAGGCGATGGTTGACAGGAAGGCGCACAACGGGCGTCCGTTCAGCGGACGTTGCCCGATCCAGTCCAGTAGATCGTCACGCTGCCGATCCGACAGCAGAGACTTCTCGTCAACAACGGCAGCACCCACAGGGGCAACTCCTCGCACTCGGGGGATGTACTTGCTGCAGAGCAAGGCGTTCTCGGCATCAGGCCGACGAACACCTGCAATACTCCGGACAATCGCCGGTTTGGGTAACCGGCGATCGCGTGTTATAAGCCGGAGGCGAAGTCCGGCCTACCCTTCAGGAATCAGTCGCGAAGCCACCACCAGACGCGTCGAGAGGCGTAGTTGGCCCGGCATGCCGCAAGCCTGCAAGGACGGCCGCGCGGGAGGTATCGGATCGCCGTCTCCCATGACACAACAACCCCCGACATGATCAAGGTTGACATGACACTGGCAGATACTTCCAGTCCGTTCCACCTCGGATTGGTCTGCCGTCGGCGAACTGCCTCCAGAAGGGCGGGAACGCATCGGTTTCCCGACAGAACAAAGCGAGGTGCTTCCTGAGGAGAGTTCAGTTAGACTAGGAGCGTCTTTTGACCCGCCCGCAAAGGACGCTGATACACCCTCACACGGCGCGGCATACCACCACCGGGCAACGTAAAGAGCAACGGCCTCCGGAGCCGTGTGCGCAGGTTCGAATCCTGCCGGGGGCACTCCGGGAAAAGCTCCTGACCTGCAGAAATACAGGTCGGGAGTTTTTGCGTTCACGTCAAAACGCACACGGCCTTTTGACCGTTGCTCTTTCTGAGCGATGTACCGACTGCCGCGCTCTCCTTCTGACGCGTTTCCGCAGTTCAAAGGCCCTTCACCAAGGACCGGTTGGCGATACACGTCACCAAATACCGACCGCGCCGAATACCTCGGGCACCGGTGCCACTTTCGCTCGAATACCCGATGCGACCTGCCTGAACGTGCCGAAGAGCACACCAAAGCGCACACGCTGGTGGGTCGTTGGCGTTTCCGCCTGAATGCCCGCTGCTCCGCTTGCGCCATCGAACACACAACTGATGTTCGATGGCCACTGGTCGGACTGCAGGCCGCCGAGACATCCGGCGATATGGGCAGCGAGCGCCAGCAGTGCGACTGCCCGATCCGCCTGCCGGGACGGCCCCCTCACTCCGCCCAGGATGCTGAACGACCAGCCCTTGCAGCAGAGTTGACGGATCGCTAGAGTCTGCCCGCCCACTACTCACAGGAGGCTCCTTGACTTCGCCGCCTCATACGTGGACACAGCCGAACGGCTGTTCCGGGGCGACCTAAGCCCCGCTGGGGGACCGCTTGACCCAGGCCAAGTGCGTCCAGATCCAGCGGAGATAGCGAACAAGTCAATGGAGGTACCGAGCGCCGGCCAACCGGGCGAGCCGATCAAAGTGGTCTCTCAAAGACCGTTCTTGTCCCGCACCCGCAGCTGGGGGCAGTCCTCACCTCCACCGGAGTACACCTCAGGCCATCCGGTTCAGCCACCTGGTTGCCGTTCGACCACTCCCTGCTGCGGGAGGTCACGGCGGGGCCGCTCGGAGTCACCATTCGTACCGCGTGCGCGCGCCGTTGCTCCTCTCCGGCCCGGCTGCGCCGCGGGTTGGCGTAGCGGTCGAGCACCTGCGCACCGCAACCAGGTAGGTGCTTGTTCCTGCGGCCCTCCATAGATCCAGTGCCAAGATCACCGAGCTGCAGAGCAGGCGCTCCGTCAGGGCTTCCCGCCGCGAGGGTGCGGCCGAGTGGCACCCATAGGTTTTCGGCCGCTCTTGCTTGTCGTTCCGGCGTTTGGTCTCCAGTAATCGCTTACCTGGTCACGGCACAGTTTCCTGGGCGAGGTGAGACGTCCCAGCGTCTCAACACCGCGAAGCGTGAACCAAGCGCGCCGCGTGTGAAGGGAGTTGCGGCCCCGGGCTGCGCCTGAGCCCTCTGGCCAGTGTCAACAACGCTCGTGATCAATGCGTCGGGCACATTGATGTCCCACCTGTCGCCTATCTGGTTCCCTGGCTCGGCGTGGCAGCGGGCGGGCTGATCGGCATGTCCCTCGGGCTGAACAAGCCCACTCGGTGAGGACTGTGGGTTCGGAGCACCTGGGCCCCGTCGTCGGACCTCGGCAGGTTTGCTTCCGAGGGTGCGGGGGACTCTGTCGTCAAGGACGGCCGGTGTCCCTGGGGTGGTCGATGGCTGCTGCGCATAGCGTCCAGCAGGCCGGATGGCCGCTCCTTGAACGCTGTCGGCTCTTGACCGTGCATTCCGTGCCGGTGCCGGTGGCACGATCGGTGCGTCAACGACGGGAGCCCGGGCAGTTCGGAGTTGACCAGTGCGCGAGATCGCCGACATCGCGGGCGGCTTCCCCACGGCCGTGTTCACCGCCGTGCTCGTGCTGCTGGTGGGTTTGTGGCTGCTGGTGCTACTGGGTACGGCCGGACGCGACAGTTCGTACGACGCTGTGAGCCTCCCGGTGGTTGCGGCCTCGTCCGCCGTCGTGGTCATGTCCTGGTTCCTCTGCGTTTCGGGCTCCCTCGTCCTGCGCGGTGTCGGACTCCCTGCTCCCTGGCACACACTGACGGCGTCAGCCGTCCTCATCGGCTCCCCGGCGCTCGCGTTCAAGATCGCCAGACGGGTAACGCGAGTATGGCGCGACCGACCCGCACGCAGTCGGGAACCGGGCTCGCCGGACCGTCACCGCACATGAGTCGGACATCGCCAAAGTGAGCGTGACGCCATACACGTCCGTACGTATCCGTGACGCAGCAACCGGCCCCGGAGACATGGCGTGGTGCAAGGACAAGTGACCAACCGACGGCGCACGTTCGGCTCGCTCCTGGTGGTGGTCGCCGTCCTTGTCTGTGCCCTCGCCCAAGGTGCGGGTCCCGCCTCGGCACACGCGGTGCTGACCGGGAGCGACCCTCGCGAGAACAGCGTGCTGAAGTCCGCGCCGAGGCAGATCACCGTGACCTTCGACGAGTCGGTCGCTCTCGTAGAGGACTCCCTGCGGGTGCTCAATCCCGACAACCGGCCGGTGACGGATGGCGATCCCCGGCACGCGGGCGGGCGGGGCAACACGGACAGCGTGCCGCTGGTGAGGGGACTGGCGCAGGGCACGTACACGGTGTCCTGGCGGGTGGTCTCGGCGGACAGCCACGCGGTGTCCGGTGCTTTCACCTTCTCCGTCGGTAAGCCGTCGGCGACCCGCGCCGCCGCCACTCCCCCGCCGGCCGTGGATCCCACCGTCGGCGCGTTGTACGGCGTCGGCCGCTATGTCGCCTACGCCGGGCTGGCGCTGCTGATCGGTCTCGCCGTGTTCGTCGTGGCCTGCTGGCGTTCGGCCACGGCCGCGCGCGTGGTGCGCCGCCCGTTCCTGATCGGCTGGTGGGCGCTGTTCGTGTCCACGGTGCTGCTGGTGCTGTTGCGCGGGCTCTACGACAGCGGTGACGGGCTGAGCGGCGTGTTCGACCCGGGCGCGCTGCGGGAGACGGCAGGCAGTCGGCCCGGACTCGCGCTGCTGGCGCGGTTGATGCTGCTTGTGGTGGTGGCCGTGGCGGTGCGGAACCGGCGGGTGGAGCAGTTGCGCGGTCGGCGTGCTGTGGTGAGCGCCTGCTTTCTCGTCCTGGGCCTGGCCGCCACCTGGGCGGCGGCCGAGCACGCGTCCGTCGGGATCCAGGTACCCGTGGCCGTGGCATCCGCCATGCTGCATCTGCTGGCCATGGCGGTATGGCTCGGCGGGCTGGCCGCACTGCTGCTCGCGCTGTACCGGGCGCCGGCCGACGATCCCCTCCCGCCCGCTGCCGTCGCCCGCTTCTCCCGCATCGCCCTGGTCTCGGTGGCCGTGCTGGCCGTCACCGGTGTCTACCAGTCCTGGCGCGGGCTGGGCTCCTGGGACGCGTTCTCCACGACCTACGGCAGGGTCCTCGTCTTCAAGATCTGGGGCGTGCTGGCGATGCTGCTGGCGGCCTCGTACTCCCGGCGCTGGACCACCCGTCTGCTTCAGGCTCCGCAGGAGGAGCGCGTACTGGTGGCCGTGGGACACGGCGAGAGCCCTCCGACCACTCACGGGGGCGACGACGACACCGACGAATCCGCCGGACCGGAGGCGCACCGGCGCGGTCTGCGCAGGTCCGTCCTGGCCGAGGTGGCGGTCGGCGTGCTGGTCCTCGTGCTGACGACAGCGCTGACCGGCACCGGGACGGGCCGTGCCACCGAGACCGCCGCTGCCGCGTCGGTGGCCGGGCAGCCCGAGGTGTCCCTGACCCTGATCCCGTACGACACCGGAAAGAACACCCTGTCCGGACGCGGCAAGGTGCAGGTCACGCTGGAACCGGGCCGGGTCGGCCGGAACGTGGTGGAGGCGATCGTCTACGGCGCCGACGACAGCCCCGTCGCCATCCCCGAACTACGGCTGACGTTCACTCTCGCCGACCAGCACATCGGCCCGCTCGACGCCCGCCTCGTCGACGAACGCGGCTACTGGGGCAGCGACTCCCTCAACCTCCCGATCGCCGACACCTGGACCATGAAGGCCACGGTCCGCGTCTCCGACATCGACCAGGTCACCGTGTCGAAGACCGTGAAGGTCGCCCGGTGACCCACGAGCACTGCCGCACGCGGGGCGTCCTGGTAGCGCCGCGTGAACACGACCGCCCAGCCGTCCGTACGTAACGGCAAGCCGGAACAAGGCCGTTGATGTCGAGGAGTGACCGGATGCACCAGGGGAACCGCCGCGGCGGACCGAGCCCCGGGCCGGGTGCGTCCACGGCCGGCGGAGGTGCCGTCGACGTCCTGCGGCTGATGCGGGCCGCGATGTTCGCGGCCGTCTGCGTGACCACGACCTCGCTGGGCCACGCGCTCATGTCCGGGGACACGCTGCCCTGGTGGGCCATCGCCTACGCGTTCGCCGGAACGGTCTCGGGCGCCTGGTGGCTGACCGGGCGGGAGCGCGGCCCCGCCGTGGTCGTCGGCGCCACGGTCGTCGCCCAGGGGTTGCTGCACCTGCTGTTCGCCCTCGCCCACCAGCTGGCCCACGCCCCCGACGCGGCCTCCCCCCACATGGACACGGTGATGCACCACTCGGGGTCCATGAGCATGCCCTCCGGATCCATGACGATGCCGCCCGGCTCACCGCTCGCGTCCGGCCTGCCTCACCTGGGCTCCACCGGGATGGTTCTGGCGCACCTGCTGGCCGCCGTCGTCTGCGGGCTGTGGCTGTGGCGGGGTGAGGCGGCGGCCCACCGCATCGGCGGTGCTCTCGGGGCGGTCGTGTTCGCGCCGCTGCGCCGGGTCTGCCGGGTCCTCTTCCGTACGGTGCCCGAGCCCGGGCCCTCGTCGTGCGGGCCCGCCTCCAGCGGTGAGGAGCGCTGTCGGCCCGCGCCCGCCTCGTTGAGGTACGCGGTCGTGCGCCGAGGTCCGCCGCCGGACCTGTTCGGCAGCCAGCCGCCCGTCTCCCTCCCGATCCACTGCTCGCCGTAGGACCGTGATCCCGGTCTCAATCCGGCGGACCGCGGGGGCCTGGGGACAGGCGGATGGTCGACGCGCCCGTACGCCGTCGGCCCCCTTCTCTCCAGCTCCGGCCCGGGCCAAGCCCCGATGTCGGCCGTTTCGACGTGCCGATGCCGGCCACGGCCCCGCCCGCCATCGATCAGGAGTTCCATGTCCACGTACCCACACACGGGCCGCGTCTTCGCCCGTCTCATCACCTGCTGCGTCACCGTGGCCTCGACGGCCGCCCTGCTCTCCGGCTGCGGAGGCGACTCCTCGGGCAGCACGTCACAGAAGGCCGCCACGTCGTCCTCGATGTCCCCCTCCCAAGGCATGTCCGATATGAACATGTCGTACGGGGACCCGAAGGCCACCCCCGCCTACAAGGTGTCCGGAGCCTCCGTGGTGAAGGGCGCGTTCAAGCTGCTGGACACCCGTCCGCCCGGCATGGACGCCGTCAAGGGCACCGCCTGGCTGGCCCAGGGCTCCAAGGGCACCACGGTGACGGTGTCGCTGACCGGCCTGAAGCCCGGCCATCACTACATGGCCCATCTCCACGCCCAGCACTGCTCCGCCGCCGACGGAGGCGAGCACTTCCAGTTCACCAAGGGTGGGCCCGCCAAGCCGCCGAACGAGGTGTGGCTGACCTTCACCGCCGACACGTCCGGTAGGGGCATGACGACGGTCGACAACGCGAAGAAGACCGGCAAGGGCGCGGTCGCCCTCGTCGTCCACCCCATGGAAGCGATGGACAACCGGATCGCATGCGCGGACTTCGACTTCTGAGGGCGCCGGCCGCCCTGCTGGGGTGTCTGGGCGTGCTGCTGCTGTCCGTCGGCACGCCCGCCTACGCCCACACCGCGCTGAAGGACGCGACACCGGCGCCCGGCTCCACTGTCGGCACCGGCACCAGCGTCGTCGAGTTGACCTTCGCCCAGTTGCAGCCGGGCACCACCCCGAAGGTCAGCCTGGTCGGCCCGACCGGCACCGTGGTCCCGGTCGGGCGTCCCGTGGTGGCCGACGGCTCCGTCACCTGCGCTGCCGTCAGCCCCCTGCAGGCGGGGGTGAACACCCTCACCTACACCGTCACCGCCACCGACGGCGACACCCAGACGAACGCGTTCCAGTTCCAGGTCGCCGACAGTGCCCGGGAAGTGACCAGTCCCACCGCCTGCAAGGGCCTGACCCTGGCCGCGCCGGCCGCAGCGACGAGCGCGGACCCGGACGACACGATCCTCGGACTCGGCCGCACCACCGCGTTCGCCGTCCTGGCGGCGGTCGCCGTCGTGGTCGTGGGCGGGGGCCTCATCGCCGTACGCATGACGCGCGGGACACGTCCGACAGGAAGGAGACGAGCCACCGGGTGAACCACCGGGCCCGGCGCGGCGGACAGCCGCGTCGGGCCACCGCCCGCCGGCACAGAACACCCCGGCGTTCGCCGCCGCGCGGGCGGCTGGAATAGTGGCGTGCGCCATGAACGTCCCGGTACGGGCTGCCACCGATCTGAGACTGCTGAGGGCCGCGGTGTTCTCGGCGGTGTGCGTGGCGCTGTCCGCGAGCGGACACGCGCTGGTCTCCGGCACCGCGATCCCGATGTGGTCCCTGGCCGCCGGCTGGGCCGGCGTGGTGTGCGTGGTGGGCCCGCTGGCCGGTCGGGAACGCTCGCTGCCCGGCATCGCGCTCAGCCTGCTCGCCGGTGGGACCGGTCTTCACCTGGTCTTCTCCCTGGGCCAGGGTTCCATGGCGCCGGCTCCCGCCGACCGGTCCGCTCAGGTGGTGGCTCTGGCCCAACGGTTCCTGTGCGGCACCGGATCGGTACAGCTCACGCCGGAGCGGGCGACGAGGATCCTGCGGCAGGCACGGATCGATCCGGCCCGCGCTGCACACGGTGTGCCGGCCTTGGCGGGGATGACCGGTCACGGCGGGCACGTGATGACGCTGGGCTCGATGCTCACACCTTCGATGCTCGCCGCGCACGTGGCCGCGGTCGTCGTGACGGGGTGGGTGCTGCGCCGCAGTGAGATCGCAGTGTGGCGGACCGTCCGGCTCCCGGCGGTGGCAGCGTGGCAGGTGGCCTGCTGCGTCCTGCTGTGGACGCTGTGCGGCCTGCTCGTCACCGCCGCTTCGGTCCTGGTGCCGCTCGCCGCGCTGCTGAGGCGGATACGGCGCGCGCTCGCCGCATCCGCCGCGCGGGCCGACATCCGCCGGTTGCCCTCCTCGCTCCTGTCGTCGTGCGTCGTCCGGCGTGGTCCGCCCGCGGTGGTCCCGGCGGCCTGAGCCTCCCTGCGTCCACGCGAGGCGGGGTGGGCGAGGCCGTCCTGGTGCCATCGGGTGAGATCCCCGCCCACGGTGGACAGTCCGGCTGTCGGTGGCGGCCTCGGACTCCGCCCCGTACGTAGGCCGTCCGGCTGCTCGCAAAGCGTCGGCACGGCGAGGGCGTCTCGCCTTCTCCCACCCGTGTGTACGCCGCCCTGCCCTGTCCGGAGAGCGCCGTATGCCCGCCGCTTCACACGCAGGAGCCCCTCATGCACGTCTGTCCCGCGCGCCGCGTCGCCGTGGCCGCGACGCTCGTCACCACGGCCGGTCTCGGCCTGGCCGCCTGTGACGACGCGTCGGCCGACCAGCCGGCCGCCGCCGTCGTCACCCCGTCCTCCTCGGCGGCACCCGGCACCGTCACGCTGGACACCCCGGACGCCAAACCCGACCTGCGTCTCACCGACCAGAACGGCCACTCCTACGACCTCGTCGAGCGGACCGCGGGCCACCCGACGCTGCTGTATTTCGGCTACACCCACTGCCCCGACGTGTGCCCGACGACCATGGCGGACCTCGCGCTGGCCGCGCGCGGACTGCCGACGGCCGACCGGCGCGACCTGCGGGTGGTGTTCGTCAGCACGGACCCCACCCGCGACACCCCGCGGCGCCTGAAGCAGTGGCTCGGCGCCATCGACCCCCAGTTCACCGGCCTGACCGGCGACTTCACCAGCATTCAGCGCGCGGCGAAGAGCCTGGGCGTCGGCATCTCCGCACCGGTGAAACACCAGGACGGCAGCGTGACCGTCAGCCACGGCGCCGAGGTGTTCGCGTTCTCACCCAAGGACGACAAGGCCCACCTCTTCTACACATCGGGAACCTCCGAGCAGCGGTACGCCACCGACCTGCCGGAGATCGTCAAGGGACGGATGCCGTGACCCGCACCTTCGCAGCCGCGCTCCTGTTCTCCGCCACCACGCTGGCCGGCTGTTCGTCGTCGGCGGCGGCACCGGCCTACGACACCCCGGTTCTGAAGGTGACGGGCGCCTACATACGGCAGCCGGTGACCGACGACATGGCCGCCGGCTACTTCACCGTCACCAACACCGGCCGGCAGCCGGACACCCTCACCGGCGCAACCAGCGACGCCGCCACCAGCGTCACCATGCACCGCACCACGGCCCAGAACCAGATGGAGCCGGTGAAGGCGTTCAGCGTCCCCGCGGGCGGCCGCCTGGTGCTGCGCACCGGGGGCGACCATCTGATGCTGATGGGCTTCGGGAAGAAGCCGACGGTGGGCGAGACGATCACGTTGCGGCTGCGCTTCGCCTCCTCCGACTCGATCACGGTCCGGACGCCGGTCGAGCCGACGACGTACCAGCCCTCGAACTGACCCATGGCGAGGGCCTGTCCGCGCGCCCGGACACAGCGGCGGCCCTCGCCCTCAGGCATCCGCACTCCAGAGGTTCAACGAGGCTTCGACATGCCCGATCACAGCACACAACGTCACGAAGGACAGCGCGTCGTCTCCCGCAGGCGGCTGCAGGGTACGGCGGGCGCCGCCGGCACCGCGGGACTCCTGGCCGGGGCGGGCGGCGGCACAGTCGCCCACGCCGCCGGACACGGTCCCATCCCGCTCACCGCGGTCGGCGACAGCGCCGTCCCCTTCCACGGCACCCACCAGGCGGTCATCACCACAGCCCCGCAGGCGGTGGGCCACCTCCTCGCCTTCGACCTGGGCGCAGACGCCGGCCGCCAGGAGGCCGCCGCGCTGATGCGACGCTGGTCGACCGCGGCCGAGGCGATGGCCCAGGGGCACCCACCCACCGGCGACGACCAGATCGCCCTCGACGCCGGCCCGTGCAGACTGACCGTCACCTTCGGATTCGGCCGCACCTTCTTCACCAGAACCGGCCTGGCCCATCGCGCCCCGGCCGCGCTCGTGCCCGTCCCCCGCTTCCCGTCCGACGCCATCGACCCGCAGCGCGGCGAGGGCGATCTGTGGATCCAGATCGGTGCCGACGACCCCCTCGTCGCCTTCCACGCCCTGCGCATCCTCCAGCGGGAAGCGACCGGAACGGCCGAGGTCCGCTGGCAGATGAGCGGCTTCAACCGCACCCCCGGCGCCACCACCCGCCCGAAGACCGTCCGCAACCTGATGGGCCAGCTCGACGGCACCGCCAACCCCGAACCCACCGACAGGGATTTCTCCGCCACAGTCTTCGTCCCCGACGGCCACGGCGCCGAGGCGTGGCTGAACGGAGGCTCCTACGCCGTCGTACGCCGCATCCGCATGCGCCTCGACCATTGGGCCGACCTCTCCCGCACGGAGCAGGAACAGGTCATCGGCCGCCGCAAGGACACCGGAGCACCCCTGTCCGCCCCCCACGACGCACCCGAGGCCACTCCCATGGACCTGAACAAGTTCACCTCCCGCGGATCGCTCGCCATCCCCGCGGACGCCCACATCCGCGTCGCCACGCCCGAGTCCAACGACGGGGCGGCAATGCTCCGCCGCGGCTTCTCCCACCACGACGGCTACACCACCGAGGGACAGCCGGACGCGGGACTGCTGTTCATCGCCTGGCAGGCCGACCCCGCCGCCTTCATCACGGTCCAGACGAAACTCGACGGCGCCGACCACCTCACCCGTTTCATCCGCCACGAGTCCAGTGCCGTCTTCGCCGTTCCGGGCGGCGCCGCACCGGGCGAGTACGTCGGCCAGAGCCTGCTGGAGGGATGACATGACAGGCATGCAGCGCATGAACATGACCGGTCCGATGTGGATGCCGACCGCTCCACCGACCCTGGGGCGGCTGCTGGCCTGGCATCCCCAGCCGCTGCCGGTGGAGCCCCTCGCCTGTCTCCTCGCCCTGGCCGCCTACGGTCTGGGTGTGTGGCGGCTGCGGCGGCGCGGCGACGGCTGGCCGCTCGCCCGCACCCTGTGGTGGACCGCGGGCGTGCTCACGGCCGGGGCGGTCACCTGCACCGGCGTGGGCGGCTACGGCATGGAGTTGTTCAGTGTCCACATGGTGCAGCACATGGTGCTGTCCATGCTCTCCCCGATCCTGCTCCTGCTCGGAGCGCCGATCACGCTCGCCCTGCGGGCCCTGCCCACCGCCGCACGTGGCCGCACCGGCCCCCGGGAACTGCTCACCCGGTTCCTGCACAGCCGCGCGGCCCGGGTGTTCTCCTCGCCGCTGTTCACCCTGCCGCTGTTCATCGCCAGCCTCTACGGCCTGTACTTCACGCCTCTGTTCGATCTCCTGATGGGCAGCTGGCTCAGCCACGAGTGGATGCTGGCCCACTTCCTGATGACCGGCCTGTTGTTCTTCTGGCCCATCCTCGGCGTCGACCCGGCGCCCCGGCGCCCCTCCCACCTGCTGCGGATGCTGGAACTGTTCATCGGCATGCCCTTCCACGCCTTCTTCGGCATCGCCGTGATGATGTCGACCACCCTGGTCGCCGCGTTCTTCGCACACCCTCCGATCGCCTGGCACCTCAGCCCCCTCGCCGACCAGAACACCGGCGGCGGCATCGCCTGGGCCTTCAGCGAGATCCCCACCCTGCTCGTGCTGATGGCCGTGCTCGTCCAGTGGGCCGGCAGCGACCGGCGCACTGCCGCCCGCACCGACCGCCAGGCCGACCGGGACCACGACGCCGAACTCGCCGCCTACAACGCCTACCTCGCCCGCCTCGCCGCCCGCGACCACCCCGCCTGAGACCCGGCGGTCCCCGCGCTCGTGCCGCACCCGACACGCTGGCTCACCCTGGAGGAACACCTCACGTGAACACATGCGAACTCAGCAGGCTCCGCCCCGTGCACCGTCTGTCCCTTGCGCGCGGCCGACAGCAGGACCGCAACCGGCCGGGGCGCAACGCAGGGATCAAGGGACCGGCCACGCGTCACCGCACCGCCCTGGCCGCCGCTCTGTCCGCGGCGCTCATCGTTCTGGCCGCGGGCTGCGGCAGCGCCAGCCGGCACAGCAGCCCCGGGAGCGGCACGTCCCGTGCCGGAACACCAGGCGTCACCTCGGCCCCGGGCCGGCTCAGCGTGCACACCGCCGACATCGACCTGACGATCACGAGCGCCGTCGCGCACCTCGATGGATCCGGCGACGGCACGCTCTCGATGTCGGTGCGCAACGGCGGTGCGGTGCCCGAGCACCTCGGCATGGTCGCGACTCCGGACGAGGGAAGGGGCGTCCTGGTGGGCGGGCGGTCCGCCGAGGGCGACGGATCGCTGTCCACCGCGGGGATCCTGCTGCTGTCCGGTACCACCGTCGCCTTCCACGGCGACGGGCCGCGCGTGGAACTGCATCACGTCCGCGGCATCACCGCCGGGCACACACTGCCGGTGTCCCTCCAGTTCGCAGTGGCCGGGCTGGTCCGGCTCCAGGCACGTGTGTCCTCGTCCTGACCACCGCTCCTCGGGCGTGCCTCAGTGTCCCGGGCCCGCCGTCGTGGCGCCGGGGAAGGCCGCATCGAGGGCCTGCGATCGGTCGGTATAGCCGGTGATGCGGGTGACGAGTCCGTCCGCGACGTCGAAGACGTGGTAAACGACGGTCTCCGGGTCGGCCGGAGGCACGGTGCCGTGGATCCGCAGGCCGAGGACCACTGCCGCCGGGTAGGTGAAGGTCTCCTCTATCCGGGCCCGCAGCCCGAGAGCGTGCAGGCGGGCGCACCGGCTGAGGACGTGGGAGCGGGTGTGACAGCCCCTGCCGTCTCCTTCGGACGGGATCCAGCACACGTACGGGTGCAGGACGTCGGCCAGCGACCGGCAGTCGGCGGTGTCCAGGGCTTCGCGCAGCCGAGCGGTCAGGGCACCGGGACCGGGCCGGGAACGTGGTGACATGCGGGTCTCCCAAGTGTGCGAAGTGCCGCCGAGTGGGTCCCGTCCGAGGGATTACGGTGCCCGGAGCGGTACCGCAGCCCGGTCCGGCTAGACGGGCACTGCGGCGAGTTGTCGCAGTGCGGGCCGCTGCTTCCCGGCCAGCGAGGTGCCGGTGAGACGGCTCGCACCCGGCAGGCCGGCAAAGCGCAGGGCGGCTCGGCGGACACGCAGCCGCCGCTCCGATTCGGGGACGAACCAGCCGGCCGTTCTCCGGGCGACGCGCTGTCTGTCCCTGATGACAGGACGCCACAGGCGTTCGTAGCCGTGCAGCGCGTCCTCGACGCGTCGCGTGCCGGCGAGCTGGTCGGCCAGGACATAGGCCCCCGCAACCGCCAGGGAGGCGCCCTGCCCGCCAAGCAGGGACGCGGCCTGGCAAGCGTCGCCCAGCAGCACGACCCGCCCGCGGCTCCAGCGGGGCAGATCCGCCTGGGCGACCTGGTCGTAGTAGACCCGCGAGGAGGGCGGGCAGCCGGCCAGGGCGCGGGGTACGAGCCAGCCGAGGGAGCCGTACTCGTGGTACAGGGCGGCCCTTGCGTCCTCGGGACGGCGGGGGTCGGCACTGCGGTGGACGGCGAAGGCGGCGACGGTGCCGTCCCTGAGTGCGTAGAGGCCCATCTGCCGCCCGGCGGTGTCGGTGAGGCAGAACCGGTCGCCCAGTGCGGCGTGGACGTGGGGGTCGGCGAAGGTGAACGCGGCGGTGTGGTAGCCGAGGTAGCGCACGAACCGTTGTTCCTCGCCGAAGACCATGGCCCGCACGGTGGAGTGCAGTCCGTCGGCCCCGACGAGGAGGTCGGCGTCGAGGACAGTGCCGTCGGTGAGAGTGACGTGGACGCCGTAGGGGCTCGGGTCGATGCGTGCCGGGCCGACGCCGAAGCGCAGGCCGACGGCGAAGGACAGCCGTTCCCGCAGGGCGAGTTCGAGGTCCGGCCGCATGATGCTGAGCAGACGCCCGTCCAGGGAACGTGCGAACCGGTCGTACCCGAGCCGGGCGCGGCACCGGCCGTCATCGTCGAGGAAGGCCGCCTCGGAGACCGGATAGCCCAGCTCCTCCAGCCAGGGCAGCACACCCATGGCCTCGGCCGCGTCGTAGCCCGGCCCGAAGAAGTCGATCATGTATCCCTCGGTGCGGGGCTGCGGAGCCTTCTCCAGGACCACGACCTCCCAGCCGAGCACGTTGTGCAGCCGGCCGGCCAGCGACAGCCCGGCGATACCGGCTCCGCAGATCACTGCTCTCATCGGTGCGTTTCGCCTCTCCACTCCCCGGGCGTTCATCCCCTCCCCCACTTTTGCATTATGCAAAGCTCAGGGCAAGAAGGCCCTGCTCCAGCCACGCGGAGGCGGGGAATCTTGATACTTCCCTAACGCCTCACTGATGGTCTCCTGACGTATTGTCATGACCGGTGTGCCGGGAAGACGGGTCGGCGAAGTGTGTCCTGAACGAACCCTCCCAGGAAGGTCTTCGCGTGACCTCGTCACAGTCGGCTGCCGCCGTCGCGACAGCCCCGTCCCTCGCCGTGCGTGGCCGTGGCCCGCGCCGCTCCGTTCTCTTCTTCGCCTTCGCCTTCGCGGTGATCGCTGACCCGGTCTCCTCGGTGGCGTACGCGATCGAGGCCGCGCTGCGCGCCCTGCACGGCGACCTCGCGCTGCTGATGCCGACGATGAGCCTGGTCGTCGGACTCGTCGTGGTCGTCACCGCCAACTACTGGCAGCTGGTGCGCCGATTTCCCAGAGGCGGCGGCGCTGCAGCCGCGGCCGGGCGGGCCTTCGGACCGCGCTGGACCTTTCTGCCGATCGGCGCACTCGTCGTCGACTTCGTGCTGACCATCGGTATCTCGATCTCCGCGGCAGCCAGCGCGATGATCGCCCTGTTTCCGGGGCTGGCCGTGTGGCGCATTCCGCTGGCCTTGGTCCTGCTGGTCGTAGTGGGCGGGCTGACCTGGTTCGGGCACGGCGGACGGCTGCTGTTCGCCGTCATGACCGTCGCCTTCGTCGTCACCTCCGTGGCCGTGCTGATCCTGGGTTTCACCTCGCCCCACACGAACGGCCACGCCGCTACTGCCACAAACCCGGGCCACTCGGCGGTACTCGCGGTGGTCCTGGCCTTCCCGGTCGCGATGGCCCTGGCCACCGGCATCGAGGCGCCATCGACCGCGATCGCCCAGCTCGGCCAGCTCGACGACACCCACCGCCGCCGCTTCGGCAGAGGCACCCTCGCCCTGCTGGTCGTGATCGTCGGCGGCCTGACCCTGGCCCTGACCGCGCTCGCCGTCCGACTGCACATCGGCATCCCCGCCAGCGACTCCACCCAGATCGCCGACATCGCCCACGCCGCCGCCGGACCCGGCTGGCTCTACGGCGCCTTCCAGCTGACCAGCTCACTGCTGCTGCTAGCCGCCGCCAGCTCCTCCTTCCAGGCCGGACCGGGACTGCTGAAGGCCCTGGCTGGAACGGCCGAACAGCCCGGTGTACTGCCCCCGGTCCTCGGCCGGGCCAACCAGCACCACACCCCGTACTGGTCGGTCGTCGTCTACCTCGCCGCAGCAGCGCTGATCATCGTCGCGGCCGCGGGCCAGGAACAGGAACTGGTCCTCTTCTACGCCGTCGCCGTATTCGTCAGCTTCCTGGTGGGGCTGATGGCCATGGCCCGCTTCGCCACCCGCGAACAGAAGACCGTCCTGGCCTGGGTCAACGGGCTTGCCGCCGCGGCCGTCGCCTTCACCCTCGCGGTGAACCTGCTGCGCGGCTGGCCCATGCTCTCCCTGGCCGCCACCCTGCTCATCGCGGCCGGACTGTACGTCCGGTGGACACGGGCAGGGCGCCCCAGCGGCATCGAAGACGTCGAGACGCATGCCGAAGCGAACTGAAACCCACGGGAGAGTCAGGCGCTGTCGGCCCGGACGACGAGGACCGGGCAGGTGGCGTGATGCACGCAGTGATGGCTGACCGATCCGGGGAGCATCCCGGTGAAGGCGCCACGGCCATGACTTCCGACGACCAGCAGGTCGGCCTCCCTGGCCGCCTCGGTCAGCACCACCGCCGGATGACCTTCGACGACCTGGGGATCGACGGGTACATCCGGATGCTCCCCCAGGGTCTCCTCGACCGTGACCCGTAGGTTCTCGCGGGCCTGCTCCTCGAAGTCTGCGTCGGAGTGGTTCACGGGCATGCCGTAGGTCGCCGGCAAGCCGCCACGCCTGCACAGGGCGCAGCCGCACACCGGTCAGCCCGGCCTGGCGGGCGGCATAGCGCAGGGCCGCCCGGCTCGTCTCGGACCCGTCGACACCGACCACGATGAAGGGTGGGGAAACCTGGCTGTTCACTGTTCACCTCTGCGTCCTGCGCTTTCACCCACTCTCCCGCGAGCCGACCCGAGCCTTGAGGGGCCCTTCGGCCCCCATCGGCGGACGACGGCCTGTGACGCACGCCCTTGACTAGTTTTGCATAATGCAAATGTGAGGAAGGGGAGGCGATGAGCGCCATACCGGCAGCGACTGACGGGAAGCACGTGTCCAGCAGCACAACCAGTGGTTTCACCCCCGCACCGAGGCTCGCGGGACTACGCACCACCCCCTGGGGCCTGATGGCCCTGGCCGTCGTGGTCGGCGCCGGAGCCGGAGCGGGCTCGGTGGTCTTCCGCTGGTGCATCAAGACGTTCACCCGCCTGTTCTCCGGCCATGGCGACTACGCGGCAGCCCCCGGCGCGAGCAATCCGCACGTGCCGTGGCTGGGCCCGTACTTCGTACTCCTGGCGCCAGTGGTAGGCGGTCTGCTGTACGGGCCGCTGGTGAACCGGTTCGCCAAGGAGGCCCGCGGCCACGGGGTCCCCGAGGTGATGCTCGCGGTCGCCCAGCGCGGCGGGCGCATCAGCCCCAAGGTCGCCGTCGTCAAGACCCTCGCCTCCGCTCTGTGCATCGGCTCGGGTGGTTCGGTGGGCCGGGAAGGGCCGATCGTACAGATCGGCTCGGCGCTCGGCTCCACCCTCGGCCGGGTGACGAAGGTGACCGAGGGCCGGATGAAACTGCTGGTCGCATGTGGTGCGGCGGGCGGCATCGCGGCAACCTTCAACGCACCGCTTGCCGGTGTGTTCTTCGCCATGGAGCTGATCCTGGGCACCTTCACCGCTGAAGCCTTCGGCGCCACCGTGCTGGCCAGCGTGACCGCGAGCGTCATCGGGCGGGCAGCCTTCGGCAACGCCGCCTTCCTGAGCCTCCCCGACTTCCACGTCGACCATCTCGCCCAGTACGGCCTGTTCGCCGCGCTCGGCGTCGGCGCCGCCGTGGTGGGGGTGGGCTTCTCGCGGTTCCTGTATCTGATCGAGGACGCCTGCGACTGGGTCTGGCGCGGCCCGGAGTGGCTGCGCCCGGCCGTCGGCGGCCTCGCGCTCGGGCTGGTGCTGCTGGCTCTGCCAGAGATGTACGGTGTCGGCTACCCCGTGCTGCAGAACGCGACCGAAGGCCACTACGCAGTCGGCTTCCTGCTCCTGCTGCTGATGGGGAAGATGCTGGCGACCAGCCTGACCATCGGGATCGGCGGCTCCGGCGGGGTGTTCGCACCCAGCCTGTTCATCGGGGCGATGCTCGGCTCGGCGTACGGCATCGGTGTCCACCACCTGCTGCCCCACTCCGCCGGCGCGGTCGGCGCGTACGCACTGGTCGGCATGGGTGCCGTGTTCGCCGGCGCGGCCCGGGCTCCGATCACCGCCGTGGTGATCCTCTTCGAGCTGACGGGCGAGTACTCGATCATCCTGCCGCTCATGCTCGCGATCGTGCTGGCCACCGCCACCAGTCACCTGCTGACCCGAGACACCATCTACACCCTGAAGCTGCGCCGACGCGGCATCGACCTCGAAGGCCCCGCCCCCGGCGCCCGGATCGGCACCCAGCACGTCGGCGCCGTGATGGAACCGCTGCCCTCTCCCCTGGCCACCTCCACTGCGCTGGCGGACGCCGCCGATCTGCTGAGCCTGTCCGGGCATGGCGCCCTTCCGGTGATCGACGACTCAGGCACCTACGCAGGGGTCGTCACCGCGCAGGCGGTGGCCGAGGCCCTGGCCGAGCAGCCGGAGGACGCGCCAACCCGGGTCGGACAGCTCGCCGAGCCTCCTGCCCCCGTCACCGCCGACCAGCCCTTGGCCCAGGCCCTGCACGCGCTGCTGTCGGCCGCGGGAACCGGCGTTCCGGTCCTCGACTCGGAGCACGGCAAGCCGGTCGGCTGGCTCAGCCACCAGAGCGCGCTGCGCGCGGTGCACGCGGCCCCATGACGACGCACCGGCCCGCCTGCCCGAGCCCGCGACCAACTTTTGCACTATGCAAAAATGGGTACGAGGGGGCTGGACGCCCGGATCGCTCCGAAAGAGGTGGGCCATGCATACAGACCATGTCCAGCGCTCCTACTCGTTCGTGTGCCTCGACTGCGGCCACGGCTGGGAGGACACCTACGACATCGACGTGACCATGGACGAGCACGCGCGGATCACCGCCGTCTACCGCCTCGACGGCAGGCGGGTGCCGTCACCGCTGCAGTCGCCCTACTGCCCCGCCTGCGAGAATCACAAGATACGAATCATGCGGCCCGGACGCGTGGCGACCGCCCGCCGCCACGAGAAGTGACCATCGCGGAACCCCACCACCAGCCTCCGGTCTGGCTGGAGATGCTCGGCTGGGCCGGCCTGGCCGTGGCCGGGGCGAGCGCTGTGGCGATCACAGCGGACATGGCACTGCGTGGCTACCGCCAGCGGATGTGGATCATGAATCTGGTGTACCCGGTCACGGCCCTGTACTGGGGTCCAGCCGCCCTGTGGTTCTACGTCCGTCACGGTCGGCACACCTCCCGTCCGGTGATCGAGCGGGAGGGCGAGCCGGATCCGGAGACGCTGCCTGCGTGGGTCACGTCCGCCAAGGCCGTGAGCCACTACGGCGCGGGCTGCGTCCTGGGCGACCTCGGCGGCGAGTGGCTGGTGCGGGCGACCGGCCTGACGATCGCGGGCAAGGCTCTGTACGCCGACTTCCTGCTGGACTTCGCCTTCGCCTGGCTGCTGGGCATCGGGTTCCAGTACTTCACCATCGCTCCCATGCGTGACATCGGGCCCGCTCAGGGCCTGTGGGCGGAGGTCAAGGCCGACACGTTCTCCATCGTCGCCTTCCAGATCGGCCTGTTCGCGGGCATGTGGGGCTACCAGGCGATCCTCTTCAGCCCAGGACCGGCGAAGACCACGGCCTCATACTGGCTGCTGATGCAGCTCGCCATGATCGTCGGCTTCTTCACAGCCGGGCCGGTCAACGGCTGGCTGGTCCGCGCCGGCTGGAAGGAGCAGATGTAACTCCTCCCCTGAACCATGCGCCCTCCCGGTAAGGGTGACCGCATTGGTCACATCGGGCCATATTGCATAGTGCAAATAAGCGTGGCGCCACAGACCTCCGTTGCAGGTGCGGTAGTCGTCGGTACGTCCTCACCCGCCCCGTCCGCCACGGAGGCACGTCCCGATGGCCAAACGACCCACACGCCTCACCACCCGCAAGACCCTGTTCGGTACCGCAGCCCTTCTCGCCCTCGCCGTGCTCAACGCGCCCGCCGTGGCGGGCTTCGCCCAGCACGCCTACCACCACTACGAGATCAACCAGCCGGAATACAGGGCGAAGTACGGCCACTGGACCCTTGCCGCGCTGCCGGACGGCTACGAGCCCAACTCCATCCACGCGATCCTGCTCCACACCGGGAAGGTCCTGCTGATCGCCGGCAGCGGCAACAACGTCGAGCACTTCAACGGCGGCGCCTTCAAAAGCACCCTGTGGGACCCGGTCGCCGACACCTTCAAGAAGATCGACACCCCCGCCGACCTGTTCTGCAGCGGCCACACCCAACTCCGCGACGGCAGGATCCTGATCGCCGGCGGCACCGCCCGCTACGAGGTCCTCAAGGGCGACGTGAAGCGGGCGGGCGGCGCGATGTTGGTCAAGAACGAGGACCCGGACCACGCCCGCACCTTCCCCAAGGGCACCGTCTTCCGCTCCCCGGCCGGAGTGGAGTACCGCTCCCAGTTCCCCGTGCACGTACCCGCCGCGAAGAAAACCCTCACCGGCAGCGGCGGCAACGTCACCGTCACCGCGAGCCAGGCCCGCGTCTTCGTCGAGGCAGCCGAAGAAGGCCCGCTCAGCATCACCAACACCACCGAGCAGTACGAGATCCAGGGCCTGAAGGGCCAGGACACCCGCAACCTCTACGGCATCGCCAACAAGCTCGGCCTCGACAAGAAGGACTTCCAAGGCATCAAGGACGCCTACGAGTTCGACCCGGCCACCGAGAAATACACCAAGGTCGGCTCGATGCACGAGGCCCGCTGGTACCCGACCCTGACCACGCTCTCCGACGGCCGCGTCCTGGCGGTCTCCGGCCTCGACGACATCGGGCAGGTCGTGCCGGGCAAGAACGAGATCTACGACCCGAAGACCCGAACCTGGTCCAAGGCGCCGACCCGCTACTTCCCCACCTACCCCTCCCTCTTCCTCACCGGCAAGGAGAAGGTCTTCTACTCCGGCTCCAACGCCGGTTACGGGCCGGCCGACAAAGGCCGCCAGCCCGGCCTGTGGAACCTGAAGACCAATACCTTCACGCCCGTCGATGGCCTCACCGACCCGGACATCCTGGAAACCTCGTCCTCCGTCCTGCTGCCACCCGCGCAGGACAGGAAGGTGATGGTGCTCGGCGGCGGAGGCGTCGGCGAGTCCCGGGCGGCCACCTCCCGCACAGCGATCGCCGACCTCAGTAGCGCGCACCCCACGTTCACGCCCGGCCCGCGCCTGCCGGCGAACACCCGCTACCTGAACAGCGTGATCATGCCGGACGACACGGTGTTCACCACCGGCGGCAGCAGCGGCTACCGCGGCAAGGGCGCCAGCAACCTCCTCAAGGCGCAGTTCTACGATCCCGCCGCCAATGCCTTCACCCCGGCCGCCGACCCCACCATCGGCCGCAACTACCACACCGAGGCCCTGCTCCTGCCCGACGGCCGCGTCGCCGTCTTCGGCTCCGACCCCCTCTTCGCCGACAAGGCCGACTCCCGCCCCGGCCACTTCGAACAGCGCGTCGAGGTCTACACACCGCCCTCCCTCTTCCACGGCGCACGGCCCGCCCTCACCCTCCGCGGCAGCACCGCGGCCGAGCGGGGCAAGGAGGTCACGTTCGACTCCACGGACGCCGCCCGCATCACCCACATCCGGCTCATGCGGCCCGGATCGGCCACCCACGTCACCGACTTCGACCAGCGCTCCATCGCCCTCGACGTGATCCGCCACACCGGCACAACGCTGACCGTCCGGATCCCGGGCGTTCCCTCCCTCGTACCGTCAGGCTGGTACATGACCATCGCCACGGACGGCCGAGGCACTCCATCGAAGGCCGTGTGGCTGCGCGTCCGCTAGGTGCCACCACCTCCAGGACACGGAATGGCATAGTGCAATCTTTACCTGGAGCAAGGGTTTTCTTTCCTTTGCGGGCCCGTACCTGCCGACGTACCCGCCGTCCGCCCCAGGAGGCACGATGCCCATCTCGCGCAGCACGCTCGGAACCGTCTTCGTGGGCGGAGCGCTGAGCGTCACGCTCGCCGCCCTGGCGTACCCGAGCATGCTCGGGGTGCAGAACGCGTCCAGCAATCCGTCCCGCACCATCGCCAGCACCCAGTGGGGTCCGCTCACCGAGGCCGACCGCAACTTCGTGGTGTTCGTGCGCTCCGCCGGACTGTGGGAGGGCCCCTCCGGGGACCTGGCCATGCAGAGAGGGACGACCGCGGCCGTGCGCGAGGCCGGACGGCACCTGGTCATCGGACACGCCGCACTCGACGCCTCCTGCCGGAAGATCGCCCCCGAACTGAACATCACCATCCCCAACCAGCCCACCCCACAGCAGCAGGGCTTCCTGGACAAGTTCAAGTCGGACACGGGCAAGCAGTTCGACACCGACTTCGCCAACACCCTGCGCATCACCCACGGCTCGATCTTCAACACCATCGCCAAGATCCGCTCCACGACCGAGAACACCCTCGTGCGCGCGCTCGCCGACCAGGCCAACGACGTGGTCCTGGACCACATCACGCAGATGGAGAAGACCGGACTGGTCAACTTCGACCAGGTCAACTTCCAGGAGACAACCCCGCCGAAGCTGCCCGCCAGCCAGGTCACACCACCGGTGCCGCAACCGGGAGCACCCATGGTCGCCCTCACCGTGCCTCCCGGACTGCCGACCGACGGAGTACCGACCGGCCCGGCGGACCCTGCCACGACACCCTCACCGTCCGCCTCCCCCACCACCGGATGACGTCAACCATGTGACACACACCACACGATGGAATGCAAAATTTACTCAGAGCAATGATCGGTTGCTCCGGCCTGTCCGTACCCCCTGGCATACGAGCCGCTCACG
>NZ_BARF01000097.1 GCF_000367365.1 Streptomyces prunicolor NBRC 13075
GCGACCTGCACGGCGTACAACGACCCCGACGCGCCCCCTGACCCGTCCTTCGCGCCCGCCAGATACACGCTGCCGAGGATCGCGACCCCCAAGGTCGCCCCGAGCTGCTGGACGGCGTTCAGCAACCCCGCCGCCGACCCCAACTCCTGTACCCGGAGCGGCTTGAGCGCGTGGGTGAAGAACGCGGGGGTGAAGAGTCCGGCACCGAGGCCGACCACGGCGAGCGCGGGGAGCAGCCAGGTGGGAAAGGCGCCGGGGGCCGCACAGCGGTACGCGGTGATCGCGCCCAGCATTCCGGTCAGCAGGACCCCGAGTCCGACGAGCATCACCCGCTGCCCGTACCGCCGTACGAGATGCGCGCCCGCCGCCCAGGACGAGACCGCCAGCCCGACCGACCAGGGGGCAAGGCTCAGGCCCGCCCTCAACACGCCTGCGCCCAGGCCGAGTTGGAGTTGGAGCACCACGACCGTCATGAGTCCGTTCGTCACCGCGAAGAAGGACGTGGAGGCCACGAGGGCGGCGGTGAAGCCGGGGCGGGCGAACAGGCACGGTTCCACCAGTGGGCTGCGTCCGGCGGCCGCCACACCGCGCTGGTGCAGTGCGAAGGCGGTCAGGGTCAGCAGGCCTGCGGTCATCGCTCCCCAACTCCCGGCGGACAGGCGGGAGATGTCCGCGCCGATCAGCGGGAAGACCAGAAGTCCCGTGCCGGTCATGGCCAGGAGGGTGCCCATGACGTCGAGCGTGGGGCGTTTCGGGGCGCGGTTCTCCGGCAGTCGGGGGGACAGGGCGAGGACGACCAGGGCGACCGGGATGTTGACCAGGAACACCGCGCGCCAGGAGGAGTTGAACAGGTCGGCGTGGGTGAGGACACCGCCGAGCACCGGACCGCAGACCGCCGCGAGGCCCATCACCGGGCCGATGCTGCCCAGCGCGCGGGACATTTCGTCGCCGGAGAACATCGCCTTGATCAGCCCGATGGTCTGCGGGATCACCAGAGCCGCCGACGCTCCCTGGACGGCGCGGAAGGCGATGAGGAAGCCCACGCCCGGCGCCAGCGCGCACGCGAGGGACGCGACAGCGAATCCCGCGACGCCCAGCACGAACAGCCGTCGCCTGCCCGCGATGTCGCCGAGCCGACCCCCGCTGATCAGCAGCACCGCGAACGGCAGGGTGTACGCGGTGGTGAACCACTGGATGCCGGACACCGGCCCGCCCAGATCGGCGTGGATCGCGGGCGCGGCCACCTGCACGACCGTCGCGTCGAGCAGGTTCATCGCCTCGGCGAGAAGCAGGGCGACGAGTGCGGACCAGCGCCTGGGGTAGGACCCGTCGGGAGTGAACGGCCTTGGGAGCGTGCGGAGTTGTCTCATGGCCGAAGCGTGGAATCACGGGGGCACCCTTCCCAGCCAGGCCCCCGGGATCGAGGATTTCCTCCATCCATGGCACCCCTGACGGCGAAATCTCACACAAGGAGCCCACGTTGCCCGAGTCCAGCCGCATCGACACCGACACCGCCCACTCCGCGCGGATCTACGACTACATCCTGGGCGGTACGGACAACTACCCGGCAGACCGGGAGGCCGGCGACGCGATGATCCGGGAGTGGCCGGCCATGCCGGTGCACATGCGGGCCAACCGCGACTTCATGCACCGTGCCGTGCGGTACCTCGCCGGGGAGGCGGGGATACGGCAGTTCCTCGACGTCGGCACCGGTATCCCGACCTCGCCGAACATCCACGAGATCGCGCAGACGGCGGCCGCGGACTCCCGGGTCGTCTACGTCGACAACGACCCGCTCGTACTCGCCCTGTCCCAGGGCCTGTTGGACAGCACGCCCGAGGGCCGGACCGCGTATGTCGAGGCGGACATGCTGGACCCGGCGGCGATTCTGCGCACCCCGCAGTTCCGCGAGACGCTCGATCTCGGTGCGCCGGTCGCGCTGACCGTGATCGCGATCGTGCACTTCGTGCTGGACGAGGACGACGCCGTGGGCATCGTGCGCCGGCTCCTCGAACCCCTGCCCTCCGGCAGCTACTTGGCGATGTCGATCGGTACGGCGGAGTTCGCGCCGGACGAGGTGGGCCGGGTCGCCCGTGAGTACGCGGCGCGCGGGATGCCGATGCGGCTGCGTACCCATCCGGAGGCCGAGGAGTTCTTCGCGGGGCTCGAACTCGTCGGGCCGGGTATCGTCCAGGTCCACAAGTGGCGTCCGGACGGCACGGACACCGAACCGATCAGGGACGAGGACATCGCCATGTACGGAGCGGTGGCCCGCAAGCCATAACCTTCCGTTCTCCCGTACGTAACCTCCCCAACCTCCTTACGACGTCGAGATGATCACAATGCGGCAGCAACAACTCACTCCATGTCGCTGCTCACTTGACTACCAGCGGTCACACACGATTGGCTCCGGGCCAGCGGGAGTAACCCGGTCGGCGCACCTCTTACGGCTCCGGGCGCGCTCTCCCCGTCCCCGAGCTCGGCCGCACAGCGAGGTGCCGCACCGCCCATGAACACTCCGCCCCCACCTCACGCCTCCCTCCGTCTCATACGCGGCACGGCGCTGACCTTCGCCGCGGCCACCTGCCTGCTGCTCTCCGGCTGCTCCGGGACCGGCGGTTCCGGGTCCGGCACGGACACGGCCGGTGCCGCGAGCACCGGCCGGCTCAAGATCGCGCTGGTCACCCACGCGAGCAAGGGCGACGCCTTCTGGCTGCTGGTGCAGAAGGGCGCCGAGGCCGCCGCGGCCAAGGACGGCGTCGACCTGACGTACACGAGCGACCCCGACGCCACCGGACAGGCCGAACTCGTACGGGACGCGGTCCGGGACAAGGTCGACGGCATCGCGGTGACACTCGCCAAACCGGACGCGATGAAGGCGCCGATCGCCCAGGCCAAGGCCTCGGACATTCCGGTGGTCGGCCTCAACTCCGGTATCGACTCCTGGCAGTCGGAGGGCGTCCTGGAGTTCTTCGGGCAGGACGAGAGCGTCGCGGGCCGCGCCGTCGGCCAGAAACTGGACGCCCTCAAGGCCAAGCACGCCCTGTGCGTGATCCACGAGCGGGGCAATGTCGCCCTGGAGGCGCGCTGCGCGGGCGTCAAGAAGGCGTTCACCGGCGAGACCGACATCCTCTACGTGGACGGCACCGACATGGGCGCCGTGTCCACGGGGGTCACGGACCGGCTGAAGCAGGACCCCAGCATCGACGAAGTGGTCACGCTGGGCGCCGATTTCGCACTGGCCGCGGTCAAGTCCGTGAAGGCGGCGGGCAGCAGTGCCAAGGTCGCGACCTTCGATCTCAACCAGGACCTGGTCAAAGCCGTGCAGAGCGGGAACATTCAGTTCGCCGTCGATCAACAGCCTTATCTGCAGGGCTATCTGGCCGTGGACTCGTTGTGGCTGTACAAGACCAACGGCAACATCAGTGGCGGCGGGGCGGCTCCCGTGCTCACCGGCCCGGCGTTCGTGACGAAGACGAACGTCGGCGCGGTCGCGAGGTTCGCGGCCAACGGAACGCGCTGACCGGACACTTCGTACGAGGATGTAGCGAGGACGACCACGATGTCTCCACGGACAGGTGCCCGGCGCCGCGTCGGTTCCATACGTCTTTCCCTGATCCTGCTCGCCCTGGTACCCAGCGTCACGCTGGCCGCCATGTGGGGCGTGACGACGACCCAGATGTTCACGGAGGGGCTACGGCTGCGCTCGCAGACGGAGTTGAGCCGGTCGACCGGCGCCATGGGCACCGAGGCCGCGCTCGCGCTCCAGAAGGAGCGCAGTCTCTCGGCGGCGTGGATGGCGGATCCGCACGGCTCCCAGGCCGCGTTGGAGGCCCAGCGCGCGGTGACGGACAAGGCGGTGGCCCAACTCGTGGGCCAGACGGACGCGATCAAGAAGGCGCCCTCCCGCATCAGGGACCGGATGTACTCGGTCGTCGCGTCGGTGGACAGCCTGGAGTACTACCGCAGCCAGGTGGACAAGCCCACCGACATCACGCCCCAGCAGGTGCTGGACCAGTACACGTCGATCATCGACGACCAGATCCAGGCCTTCCAGGAGCTGTCCCAGGTCGACGACGGCGACCTCACCTCGCAGGCGGAGCCGCTCGTCGCGCTGGAGCACGGGGCGGAGTTGGTCTCCCAGGAGGACGCGCAGCTGACCCTGGCCTGGCCCTCCGGGCACGTCGACAACGCGGCGTGGGAGCAGTTCGCCGAGTTGGTGCACGCCCGGCGCTGGCTGGTGGACGACCAGATCGCCACCGGGTTCCAGGGCGCCACCAAGACGAAGATCGAGCACGTACTGCAGAGCGTCGAGTGGAGCACCCTGGAGTCCACGGAGGACGCGGTGCTCAAGGCCGGTACGGCGGGCAAGGCGGATCCGGACGACGGCACGGCCGGCCGGATCACCCTGCCCGCCGAGCAGAAGCAGTGGAACGCGGCACTGACCGAAGTCGGCGACCAGTACACGACGTTGATTCGGCAGCAGACGTCCGGACTCCTCGACCGCAGCTCCGCCAAGGCGCACAGCCTGCTCCTCACCGCCGCCACGCTGAGCGCGGTCGGACTCGGCGCCCTGCTGGTGTGCGTCGTCATGTCCTGGCGGATCACCCGCTCCCTGTCCCGCCGGCTGCGCGGCCTGAAGATGGCCACCCTGAGCCTCGCCGAGGACCGACTGCCCGACGTGGTCGCCCGGTTGAACCGGGGCGAGAAGATCGACGTCGAGTCGGCGACCCCTCCCCTGGACTACGGCAACGACGAACTCGGCCAGGTGGCCCAGGCGTTCAACACCGCGCAGCGCACCGCCGTGCACACCGCGGTCGAACTCGCCGACACCCGAAGGGGATTCCAGAAGGTCATCCTCGGCATCGCCCGGCAGAGCCAGAACCTGGTCAACCTCCAGCTCACCAAGCTCGACCAGCTGGAGCGCCGGCACGACGACCCCGAGGTCCTGCGCGGCCTGTACGAACTGGACTCCACGGCAAGCCAGTTGCGTCGCTACGAGGAGAACCTCGTCGTCATCAGCGGCGAGCAGCCGCGCCGCAGCTGGACCGAGCCGGTCGCCCTGATCGACATCCTGCGCAGTGCCGTGGGTGAGGTCGCCGAGTACCAGCGGGTGGAGGTGCACACCGAGGAGGAAGTGTGCCTGGCGCCGCCCGCGGTCGCGGACGTGATCCACCTGCTGGCCGAGCTGATCGACAACGCGACCGTGTACTCCCCCGCGCCCAGCCCGGTCGGGGTACGGGCCGCGATGGTCGCCAAGGGGCTGGTGATCGAGGTCGAGGACCGCGGGCTGGGCATGTCGGAGGAGGACTACGCCTCACTCAACGAACAGCTCGCGGTGGCCCCGCAGTTCGACGTGGTCGCGCTCGCCGACGACCTGCGGCTCGGCATGTTCGTGATCGCGCGGCTCGCCACCCGGCACGGCATCGCGGTGACGCTGCGCTCCTCGCCGTACGGCGGCACAACGGCGATCGTGCTGATCCCGCACGAGGTCGTCGTACCCGAGGTTCCCGAGACACTCGACCGGTCCGCTCCGGGGGCCTTGAAGGACACCGGCGTCGCCGAGCGGGTCGTGGCGGAAGAGGGAGTGCGGGCGGACGAGTCGGCCGTCCGGGTGGCAACCGCCTTGGCGGGGCGGGCAGTTGACACGCCGAGTCCCGCGTCCGAGGACCGTCCGGTGATCCCTCCGGCACGGTCGCCCGAGGCCGAGTCGGTGACGGCAGGGCTCGGCGGGCTCACCCCCTTGCCGCGGCGGGTGCCACAGACCAGTCTGGCCAGTGAGTTGCGGGAGGAGGCCGGGGCGGTCGAGGAGGACCTGGAGCTGGAAGACTTCACCGCGGAGCGTGCGGCTTCCTCGCTGGCCGGGTTCCAGCGTGGCACGTTCCAGGCGCGAGACTCCATCGACGACGACGCGCCTTCGCAGTACGACCGGGAGGAAGCAGCAGCCTCCCCGAATCCGCCCGCCGACCGCTCATGAAGGACTCCGCCATGACACGACCCGTCCCCGCCACGCACACCCAGCTCGACCAGTTGCTCACCGGACTCGTGGACCGGGTGGCCGAGGTGAACCAGGCCGTCGTGCTCTCCGAGGACGGCCTGGTCGTCAGCAAGTCCACCGGGTTCCTGCGCGACGACGCCGAGCGGCTCGCGGCCACCGCATCCGGGCTGATGAGCCTCAGCAAGGGGGTCAGCATGGACTTCCGGGGCGGTCCGGTGCGCCAGGCGCTGATCGAGATGGCGAACAGCTATCTGATCCTCACCGCGGCGGGCCCCGGCGCCCACCTGGTCGTCCTGACCGGTCCGGGCGCGGATGTCGGGGTCGTGGCGTACCAGATGAACATGCTGGTGAAGAAGATAGGCGAGCATCTCAGCGCCGCACCCCGGGCGGGCGTCGGCCCCGCGGCCGGCTCCGGCGAGTGAGGTGAGCGGTGGCGACGCGGCGGGACGGCTTGTAAGGCCGTTCACGCTGACCGGTGGCAGAACCCGGCCCAGCCGCGCCGATTTCACCCTCATCACGACGGTGACCGCGGTCGATCCGGTGCCCGCACGGGCGCCCCGGCCGCAGCCGGAGCAGGCCCGCATTCTGCGGCTGTGCGCCGAACCGCTGGCGGTCGCGGAGGTCGCCGCTCTTGTCGACCTTCCGGTGAGCGTGGTAGTGATCATGCTCTGCGACCTGCTGGAGGCCGGCCTGATCACGGCCCGGCCGCCGCACCCGGTCTCCCGTACCAGCCCGGACATGGACCTGCTGCAGAAAGTGAGGGAGGGCCTTGGCCGGCTCTGACACCATCGCTCCGGCACCCGCGCCGCCCGAGACGGTCAAGATCCTGATCGCGGGGGGTTTCGGCGTCGGCAAGACCACCATGGTCGGTTCGGTGAGCGAGATCGCCCCGCTGCGCACCGAGGAACCGCTGACCGTGGCGGGCCTCGCCGTCGACGACCTCGACGGCATCGAGGAGAAACGGGCCACCACCGTGGCCCTGGACTTCGGCCGCATCACCATCGGCCAGGACCTGGTGCTCTACCTGTTCGGCACCCCGGGCCAGCAGCGCTTCTGGTTCATGTGGAACGACCTGGCCCTCGGCGCGCTCGGCGCGGTGGTCCTGATCGACGTCCGCCGCCCGAAGTCCAGCTTCGCGGCCGTCGACTTCTTCGAACGCCGGGGCATCCCGTTCGTGGTGGGCGTGAACGGCTTCTACGGCGAGCACCCGTACCCCGCGGAGGCGGTGCGCGAGGCGCTGGCCCTCCCGGAGGACGTCCGGGTGCTGCTGTGCGACGCGCGCGAGCGCGACTCGTGCCGGAACGTACTGATCGCGCTGCTCGACCAGTTGATCGCCGCCGCCATCGAGGACGGCGGGGGCGGCAAACTCACTCGTCCGCCCCGCTGAGCGGTTCGTCCGAGGGGCTGACGACCCGGGCCGTGAGGTCCGGGTCGGGCATGTCCCGGTCGAAGGGGAACAGGGGCCGCCGGATGCGATGATGCCCGAGCCTGGTGAGGTCCTGGTCGACTCCGCCCGGGGTGAGGGCCATCTTCCAGTCGGCGGCCATGGCGAAGAGTTCGGGTTCGAGGTAGCCGATCTTGACGAGCACGAGATCGGCGGAGCGCGGGTCCAACTCCAGGTCGGTGAAGTCGTGTTCGTGGTGGTACGGCTTCCGGAGGCGCGTCAGGATCACGTACACGCTGCCCACCTTGAGCACGACCTCGGTCTCCGCGTCCCGGTCGCCGTGCCGGATCGAGTGCACGACCCCGGTGAGGGGGAGCGGGCCCGCGTGGCGGTCGTCGACTTCGGCGCCCGCCGTGACGGTGACGGTGGCGCCGATGCCGGCGCGCTCCGCTGTGGCTACGGCGGACGGTCCGGGCAGCGACGCGTAGATGACCGTGGGGCCGCTCTCGTCCTTGAACTCCGGGCGCTCCAGGACCTGTTGGAGGCCCCAGGTGACGTCTCCCGCGCCGCCTGCGGTCGGGTTGTCGCCGGTGTCGCTGATGAAGTACGGGCGGGCGAAGGAGGCCAGGGCCTCGTCCAGGCAGTCGTCGAGAGTGCCGGTCGGGGCTACGAACTCGAAGTCGTGCCTTGCTTCCCAGAAGCCGCGGGCCAACTGTTCGGCGCCTGCTCGGACTTGGGGTTCTGACGGGCCGGTGACGACGACTGCGGCTCGGTTGCGGGGCTCGTCCGCCCAGGCGTAGCCGACCCAGATGGCGGCGTCGGTGACTCCGGCTTCCGCCTCGACCTCTTCTACGGCCGCGTAGACGCTCTTCGCCGGTTCGATGCGGGTGGAGGTCTGTTCGCCTGCGAGCAGTACGGGGACCGGGATCCAGGCTTTGACCGGGCGGGGGGCGCCGCTCTTTAGGAGTTCTACGAGGTTGCGGGCGGCGCGTTCCTTTGTGTCCATGGCGTCCTCGTGCGGGGCCATGCGGTAGCAGGTGATCAGGTCGCTTTGGTGGACCAGGTCGCGGGAGACGTTGCCGTGCAGGTCCATGGAGGTCGACACGAGGGTGTCCGGTCCGATGGTTGCCCGAATGCGGGCGAGTAGTTGGGCTTCGGCGTCGTCCATGCCCTCTACTGTCATCGCGCCGTGGATGTCGTACCAGAGGCCGTCCAGGGGGCCCAACTCGGCTAGACGTGCGATGAGTTCGTCGGAGAGTTCGGTGAATGCGGTGGCCGTTACGGTGCCGCCGGGGAGAGCCTTGCCGACGAGGGCGCCTTGCCAGGCTGCGGCTTCTCGGAGTGGGGTGCCGGGGGCCAGGAAGGGGTAGCGGGTGAGGACTTCGGGGCCTCGTTGGGGGTGGAAGGCGGGGGCTTCTGTGCGGGCCGGGGAGAAGGTTGAGGATTCGATGCCCAGGCCGGCGATTGCGATTGTGGGGCGGGGTGAAGGCATGGGGGCTCCAGGTTGTGTGTCGGGTGCGGGTGCGTGGGGGCTGGTCGCGCAGTTCCCCGCGCCCCTAAAGGCGGTGGGTCATCGCGGCCCCGATGAACACGACAGCGTCATCGCGGCCCCGGTGAGAACGACAGGGTCATCGCGCTCCCGATTGGTCAGTGACCGTCTGGAGTGCTTGCGCCAGTGCCCTCTGTAGGGCGAACTGACCCGCACCCACCAAGCCCGCATCCGCACCCAGGCTCGCCCGCTCGATCGCCAGGTGTTCTGTGACCAGGGGGTGGCAGCCCTCGTAGAGCTGGCTGCGGACTGCCGCTACGAAGGGTTCCAGGGTGGAGAGGATGCCGCCCAGATACACGGCGTCGGGGTTGAAGAAGTTGACGTTGGCTGCCAGGACCTGGCCGAGGTAGCGGCCGGCCTGGCGGACTGCTCGGGTTGCCTCGGGGTGGGCGTCGGTGGCGAGGCGTACGACGTCTTCCGTTGATGTCACGTCCAGGCCGTGGCCGCGCAGGATGCGGACCAGGGCGGCGCCGGAGGCGACGGTTTCCAGGCAGCCGGTGTTGCCGCAGGAGCAGGGGGTGTCCTGGGCGGCCTCGACGCGGACGTGGGTGATCTCGCCCGCCGCGCCGGTGCCGCCGCGGTAGAGGCGGCCGTCGGCGATGACGCCCGCGCCGATGCCGGTGCCGACCTTGACCATGATCGACTGGCGGCGCTCGGCGGGCTGGACGGTGTGTTCGCCCACGGCCATGCAGTTGGCGTCGTTCTCGACGGCGGCCGGTACCTCGAAGCGGTCGGCGAGCCAGTCGCGGATGGGGAACTTGTTCCAGCCGGGCATCCGGGCCGGGAGCGTGACGATCCCGGAGGCGATGTCGACCGGGCCGGGGAGGGACAGGCCCACGCCCCGGAGTCGTTCGCGTCCGTGCCTGTCGGCGAGTGCGGTGAGTGTCTCGGCGAGGCCCGGGAGCGCGGCCTCGGGGCCGTCCGCCGTGGGGAAGGGCACGGTCGAGACGTCAGTGAGGCCGCCGCCGGGGAGTACGACCCCTACGTGCGCGTGCTTGCCGCCCAGCTCGGCCGCGACCGCGAAGCCGTCGCTGCCGCCCAGCCGCAGCACCTTGCGCGGTCGGCCGCCGGTGGAGGAGCGGGTGCCGTGCTCGGCGACCAGGCCCAGGGACACCAGCTGGCCCACCGCGAGGGAGATCGTCGAGGGTGCGGCGCCGAGCAGTTCCGCGAGTTCGGTGCGGGTGGCGGCCTGCCCGGAGGCGAGGAGTTCGAGGACGTGCTCGGCCAGTGAGGAGACGCCTGAGCTGCTCTTCCGGCGGTGGGCACTTTTTTCAGGCATAGAGGAAGTTACTTCCGGATCGGCGATCGAGGCGACGAGCGTAAGTCACTCCGATGCCCTCTCACCTTTTTTCAGAACAGCAGAAACAGGCTTTTTACAGCGGCACGCCTGTTTCTTCGACACCGGGGGCCGTTGACTGTCCTCACTCCCGCCTCCGCCCCTCTTTTTCCGAGGAGAACCATGTCCCCTGTTCGCCAGAGACTCCTCGCAGGTGCCTCCCTGACCACGGCCTCGCTGCTGCTCGCGGGCTGTTCCGGGTCGAGCGGTACGTCGTCGTCCGGGTCGCACGACTCGATCAACTACGCGCTGCCCGCGAACTTCACGCCGAACTGGATCCTCCCGATCGGCACCGCGGCCCACCTCAACAGCAACAACAACGCCATCGCGAGCACGCTGTGGGAGCCGCTGATCGCCTACGACGGCTCGACCGGCAGCATGGGCTGGAACAAGAAGGGCTCGGTGGCGACCGCCGCCGCCTTCGCGGCCGACAACAAGAGCGTCACGATCACCCTCGGCGACCGGCACTGGAGCGACGGGAAGCCGATCACCTCCGCCGACGTGAAGTTCTGGTTCGACCTCATCAAGGCGAACAAGTCCCAGTGGGCGGGCTACAACCCGGGCAAGGCGCCGGACAACTGGACGGCCTTCAAGACCGTGGACGCCCGCCACTTCACGATCACCTTCGACAAGGCCTACAACCCGCAGTGGATGCTGGCCAACGAGTTGAGCCAGATCAACCCGCTCCCCCAGCATGTGTGGGACAAGGCGGGGGACGCCGAGAAGGACTGGGCGTACCTCAACAACGCCGCCAAGAACATCAGCGGTTACGCGACGAACGCCCTCTGGAAGACGGTCAGCGGCCCCTACGCCGTCAAGTCCTTCTCCACCGCCGGCAAGGTCGTCCTGACCGCCAACTCGAAGTACGACGGCGGCGAGAAGCCCGCCATCCCCACCGTGAACCTCCTCCCCTTCACCACGGCGGACGCCGAGAAGAACGCGCTGCGGTCGGGGAGCGTCGACTACGGCTACATCGAGGCGACCGACCTCGACCAGAAAGCGAGCTTCACCGCGCAGGGCTACACGGTGAAGCCGTGGTCGGGCTGGGCGATCACCTACATGCCGTACAACTTCAACAACCCTTCCATCGGTGCCGTGTTCAAGCAGCTCTATGCCCGGCAGGCCGTGCAGCGGTCGATCGACCAGGGCAGTCTGGCGAAGGTCATCTTCAACGGCACGGCGGTGCCCGGGTACGGGCCGATTCCGCAGGCGCAGAGCTCGTCGTTCCTGTCGGCCACGCAGAAGAGCAACCCGTATCCGTTCTCGACCTCGGCCGCCAAGTCCCTCCTCAGCAGCCATGGTTGGAGCGAGCAGGGCGGGGTCATGACCTGCACCAGCCCGGGCACCGGTGCCGCGCAGTGCGGTGCGGGGGTCGCCAAGGGGACCAAGTTCCAGATGCAGGTGCTGTCGCAGTCCGGTTCGACGGTCACCGACAACATGATGAGCGCGATCCAGTCCTCGCTCGCGAAGACCGGCATCAAGTTCTCCATCAAGACCGCGCCCGTCAACTCCGTGCTGTCGCAGACCCCGCAGTGCACGGCCTCGCAGTCGATCTGCAAGTGGCAGCTGTCCTTCTTCGGTACGGCGGGCAGTTGGTACTTCCCGGCCTTCCCGACCGGCGACTCCCTGTTCCAGTCCAAGGGCGGCGCGAACTTCGGCAACTACTCCAACGCCGATGTCGACAAGCTCATCTCCGCGTCCACGACGTCGAGTTCGACGCAGGAGATCCAGGAGTACAGCGCGGCCCTCGCCAAGGATCTGCCGGTGATCTGGCTGCCCGAGCCGGACTACCAGATCTCCGTCGTCAAGAACGGCCTCGGCGGCTTCTCGCAGGACCCGCTCGCCAACTTCCACCCGGCACAGTGGAAGTGGACCAGCTGAGGCATGGACACCCTCCTGTATCTGACCCGGCGCATCGCCCAGGCGCTGGTCGTGATCCTCATCGTGACGGTCGTGGTGTTCGGCCTGCTGCACGCGCTGCCCGGGGGTCCCGCGCGCGGGATCCTCGGCCCGCAGGCCACGCCCCAGCAGATCACGCTCTTCAACCACGACCAGGGGCTCGACCGGCCGCTGCCCGTCCAATACCTGTACTACCTGCGGCAGTTGCTGCACGGTGACCTCGGCACGTCGTACACCCTCAACGAGGCGGTGTCCCGGCTCATCGAGCAACGGCTGCCGAAAACCCTGGTGTTGACCGTGTTGTCCGCGGTTCTCGGGCTGGTGCTCGCCATTCCGTTGGGCATGTGGCAGGCCGTGCGGCGGAACAAGCCGGCCGACTATGTCATCACCACGTTGAGCTTCGTCGCGTATTCGACTCCCGTGTATTTCCTGGGACTTGTGCTGGTGCTGGTCTTCACACAGGTGTTGCGGTGGTTTCCTTCTCAGGCGCCGCAGGGGGACACGGTGGCTCAAGTCTTCGCGGATCCGGTGGCGTTGGTGCTGCCCGTGGTGACCGGGGCGGCTTCCATGGTCGCCGTGTTCAGTCGGTATATGCGGGCCGCGACGTTGGAGAACCTGTCCGAGGACTATGTGCGGACTGCTCGGGCGGGGGGTTCTCGGCAGCGGGCGATTCTCTTCAAGCACGTGTTCCGGAACTCGTTGACGCCGGTGATTGCGATGCTGGGGTATTACGTGCCGGTGCTGTTCGGTGGGGCGTTGGTTGTTGAACAGCTGTTCAACTACCCAGGGATGGGGCTGTTGTTCTGGGGTGCGGCTCAGTCTTCGGATTACCCGGTGCTGTTGGGGTGTGTGTTGGTGATCTCCGTGGCGACTGTGGTGGGTTCGTTGCTCGCGGATGTCGTGCAGCGAGTCGTGGATCCTCGGGTCAAGGGGGGTCTGGCGTGAGTGTTCAGAGTGCGCGCCGGTGGGGGCTGGTCGCGCAGTTCCCCGCGCCCCTAAAAGCGCGCTTCGCGCGCAACAAACTCGCTGTTGCCGGACTCCTAGTAGTGGTCCTCTTCTTCCTGTTCTGCTTCGTGGGGCCCCTTCTCTACTCCACCGATCAGATCCACACCGACCTCACGCAGGTCAACCTCCACCCCAGCGGAGCGCATTGGCTCGGTACCGATGCTGTCGGGCATGACGAGTTGGGGCGGCTCATGTACGGCGGGAAGGTCTCGTTGCTCGTCGGGCTTGCCGCCGGGGTGCTTGCCACCGTGATCGGGACTCTCTGGGGATCGATCGCCGGGTATGCGGGCGGTTGGGTCGATGCCGTGATGATGCGGGTCGTGGACGCGGGGATCGCGATTCCGGCGCTGTTCATCCTGCTGGTCGTGTCTGCCATCACCACGCCCGGTGTGCCGGGGCTGATCGTGATTCTGGGGCTGGTGTCCTGGCTCGTGCCCTCGCGGTTGGTGCGGGCGGAGACGTTGACGTTGAAGAGACGCGACTATGTGCTGACCCTGCGCGCCATCGGCGGGACCCACGGGCGGGCCATCGCTCGGCACATCCTGCCCAACTCGGTGTCGACCATCGTCGTCGCCGCCACCTTCCAGGTCGCCGACGCGATTCTGCTCGTCGCCTATGTGTCCTATCTGGGGCTGGGAGTTCAGCCGCCGTCGACCGACTGGGGCGGCATGCTCTCGGCCGGGCTGACGGCCGCGTACTCGGGACGCTGGTGGCTGATCGTGCCGCCGGGCCTCGCGATCATCCTCGTGGTGTGCGCGTTCAACGCGATCGGCGACGGGCTGCGCGATGCCTTCGATGTGAGGGGACGGGGATGAACAGCATCCTGGAGATAGCGAATCTGGGCGTCGTCTTTTCCACCGAGAGCGGTGATGTGCCTGCCGTGCGTGGGGTGTCGCTGCGGGTGGAGCCCGGGGAGACGCTCGCCCTCGTCGGTGAGTCCGGGTCCGGGAAGTCGACCGTGGCCCTTGCCGCGCTCGGGCTGTTGCCCGGTAACGCCCGTGCTTCCGGGGGCGTTTCGGTCGGCGGTACGGATGTCATGGGGGCCAGTGAGGCCGAACTCGCGCGCCTGCGGGGGCGTACGGCTTCGATGGTGTTCCAGGAGCCGGCCACCGCGCTTGATCCGCTGACCCGAATCGGTAAGCAGATAGCGGAAGTTGTGCGGAATCACCGGGACGTGTCGCGGCAGGAGGCCGCCGCGGAGGCAGCCGAGTTGCTGCGTCGGGTCGGGATTCCCGAGCCTGAACGGCGGGCCTCCGCCTTTCCGTTCCAGTTGTCCGGTGGGCAGCGGCAGCGGGTTGTCATCGCCATGGCCATCGCCAATTCGCCCGGGTTGCTGGTCGCCGATGAGCCGACCACCGCGCTGGACGTCACCGTGCAGGCCGAAATCCTCGATCTGCTGCGGGCGTTGGCCGCCGACTCCGGGACCGGCGTGCTGCTGGTCACGCACAACATGGGGGTCGTCGCCGACTTCGCCGATCGGGTCGCCGTGATGTTGGAGGGGGAGATCGTGGAGACGGGGGCGGTGGAGGACGTGCTGTTGCGGCCCACTCATGAGTACACGCGGCGGTTGCTGGCGGCTGTGCCCCGGCTCGCCGTGACCGTGACCGGGAGCGGGGGCGGGAGCGGGAGTGTCGTGGGCGAGGAGGCCGAGGGGGCGCCCGTGGTCGAACTGCGGGATGTCTCCGTGCAGTTCGGGCGTGGGCCCCGTGCCGTGCGTGCGTTGGAGGAGGTGTCGCTCACCGTGCGGGCGGGCGAGACCGTGGGGCTCGTCGGTGAGTCCGGGTCCGGGAAGTCGACCGCCGCGCGGGTCGCTCTTGGGTTGGTCGCGCCGGAGTCGGGAGGCGTCTCGCTCTTCGGGGCCGATCTGCGCAAGGCGCGGGGGCGGGCGCGGCGGGCCCTGTTGGCAGGGGTCGGTGTGGTGTTGCAGGATCCGGTGGCCTCGTTGGACGCGCGGATGAGTGTCGCGGAGTGTGTGGCCGAGCCGTTGCGGGTGCACCGGCGTGGGATGGGGGCCGGCGAGCGGCGGGAGCGGGTTGCCGAGGTGCTCGAACTGGTGCGGCTGCCACGGGAGTTGGCGCGGCGTGGGCCGCGTGAGCTGTCCGGTGGGCAGCGGCAGCGGGTGAGTCTGGCGCGGGCGCTGGTCCTCGAACCGCGGCTGCTGGTCGCGGACGAGCCGACGAGTGCGCTGGATGTGAGTGTGCAGCAGACGGTGCTGGAAGTGATCACCGAGTTGCAGGCGGAGCTCGGGTTCGCGTGTCTCTTCGTGTCGCACGACCTTGCCGTGGTGCAGCAGTTCGCGGGGCGTGTCGTCGTGATGCGGGGCGGACGCGTCGAGGAACAGGGGCCGACCATGAGCACGCTGCTGCACCCGGGGACCGCGTACACGCGCCGGCTCATCGCCGCCGTGCCCGTGCCCGATCCGGTGCTCCAACGGGAGCGCAGGGAGCGCCGGTTGGCGTTGGGGACGGGGGCCGGCGCGTGACGGACTCTCCCGAGGTGATCGTCGGCGTCGACATCGGCGGGACGACCACCCAGGTCGTGCTGTGCACGGACCGACTCGACGTCCTGGACCGCACGGAGGTGCCGACCCCGGCGAGCGAGGGCGGGGCGGCCATGCTCGCCGCCGCGCTCTCCGCGCTACGGCTGCTGCTGGACCGTACGCCCGCCCGGTTGCTCGGGGTCGGGGTCGGCGCGGCGGGGCTCGTGGATGTGCGGGCCGGGCGGATCCTCGTGGCCAGCGACTCCTTTCGCGACTGGGCCGGGTTCGAGGTGACGGCGACCGTCCAACAGGCCCTGGGCGTACCGGCGTTCCTCGACAACGACGTGAACGCGTTTCTGCGCGGTGAGGTCGCCAAGGGTGCGGTCGCGGGCGAGGAGAACGTGCTCGGGATGACGCTCGGCACGGGGGTGGGTGGCGCGCTGTGGCTGGATGGCGCCCTTTACGACGGGCCGCGCGGGGCGGCGGGCGAGATCGGGCATGTGCCCGGGTTCGGTGAACTGCCGTGTACGTGTGGGGGAAGAGGGCATCTGGAGACGCTTGCGTCGGGGCGGTCGGTCGCGGCGCGGTACAAGGAGCGGACGGGTGTGAACCGTACCGCCCGCGCGGTCGCCGAGGCGGCCCACGGCGGCGACCCGGACGCGCTCGCCGTGTACCGGGACGCGGGCCGCGGTGTCGCCCGTGCGCTGCTGATCACGGCGGGGCTGCTGGATGTCACGACGTGTGTGATCGGCGGGGGTGTCAGCCGGTCCTGGGATCTGGTCGAGTCCGCCGTACAGGAGACGTTGGCGCTGGAGCCGCCGGTGAGTGGTCATCCGGTGCGGGTGCTGCCGGCCCGGCTGGGCGGTGACGCGGTGGCGGTCGGGGCGGCGGCCCGGGCGCGGGCGGAACTCCTGATCCACACAGGAGCCTCTTAGCGGGCGCCTACGTGAACGGTGAGAACCGGCCAAGCACGACCGTGTGATTGACGCGCACGCCCCCCATCTCTACCTTCTGATCGACTTACCGAACCTCGTTCGGGATGTCGAACGATATGAATCAATGGGCCGCCCGTATCCCCCTGGAGAACACATGGCCGTTCCTCCTCTCCCCCACCCCTCCCGCCGCCTGTTCCTCGGCATGGCCGCGACCGTCCCCCTCGCGGCCACCGGCGCGCTCACCCTAGGCGCCGGCAGCGCCCAGGCGGCCACCAACTCGGCTTACGTCATGTGCTACTTCACCGAGTCGCCGACGTTCCTGGGCGCCAACTACGGTCTGCACCTGGCCGTCAGCCCCGACGGTCTGGAGTGGACCCCGCTCAACCAGAACGCCCCCGTCGCCACCCCCACCGCCGGCTCCCTCGGCCTGCGCGACCCGTTCATCCTGCGCAAGCAGGACGGCACGTTCGTGGTCCTCGCGACCGACCTCAACGGCACCGACTGGTCGTACGTCAGCCAGTACCTCCACGTCTGGGACTCCCCCGACCTGCGCACCTTCACCGGCTACCGGCGGATGAAGGTGCACAGCCTGGACACCCACGCCTGGGCACCGGAGTCCTTCTGGGACGCGGGGCGCGGGCAGTACGGCGTGATCTACTCGGCCGTCAACGACAGCGGCCACAACGTCATCATGGTCAATTACACGAGTGACTTCGTGACGGCCAGTGATCCGCAGGTGTTCTTCGACCCCGGTTACGACGTCATCGACGGCGACCTCGCCGTGGGAGTGAACGGCGTCAACTACCTCTACTTCAAGAAGAGTTCGACGCTGGTCGGCGCGAAGTCCACGTCACTGGACCCGGGCAGCTTCACCGAGTTCAGCACGGCGGTCTCGCACAACGGCACCGAGGCGCCGACGCTGGTCAAGTCCCTTACGTCGAGCTCGACTTGGTACCTGTGGGGTGACACCTGGGACCCGAACGGCGTCTTCTACGCCTGGCAGACCAGCAGTCTCGCTGCCGGCACCTGGACTGCCGTCGACCAGAAGCTCTACACGCAGCCGCTCAACTCCAAGCACTGCGGCATCGAGCCGATCACCACGGCCGAGTACAACAACCTCATCGCCAAGTGGGGCACGCCCGCCTGGAACCGGCTCAAGTCCTACAACTATCCGGCCCGTTACGTCCGGCACTCCAATTTCATCGGCCGGATCGACGAGTACGCCTTCGACCCGTACACCGACTCGCAGTGGACCCTGGTACCGGGTCTCGCGGACAGCGCAGGTGTGTCCTTCCAGTCGGTCAACTACCCGACCCGTTATCTGCGGCACTACAACTACGCGCTCCAACTCGACGTGAACGACGGCACGTCGACGTTCGCCGGGGACGCCACGTTCTACCGGACGGCGGGGCTCGCGAACTCGTCCTGGGCGTCCTTCCGGTCGTACAACAACCCGACCCGGTACATCCGGCACTCCAACTACGTCCTGCGCATCGACCCGATCTCGACCGCCACGGAACAGCAGGACGCGACCTTCCACATCGGGTACTGAGCACGACGCGGGTGCCTCCCGGAGAAACGGAGGCACCCGCGTCGGCCGGAGAAGTCCTAGTCCAGGCCGGCCGTCTTCAGCCAGGCCTTCGCCACGTCCAGCGGGTCCTTGTTCTGCGAGCCCACCTGGGTGTCGAGGTCCAGCAGGGTCGCCGTGTCGAGCTTCGCGGAGACCGCGTTGAGGGCGGCGACACCGGCCGCGGAGAGGCCGCTCTTGTAGACCAGGGGCTGCACGTTCTCGAAGCCGAAGAGCCGCTTCGGGTCCTGGAGCGTGACGTGCTTCTCCTTGGCGATGGTCGGGTCCGTGCTGAAGAGGTCCGCCGCCTGCACGGTGTTCTTCTTCAGCGCGGCAGCGGTCAGCGGGCCGCCCGCGTCCAGCGCCTTGAAGGACTTGAACTCCAGGCCGTAGACGGACTTCAGGCCCACCAGGCCCTGCTGCCGGGTCTGGAACTCCGGCGAGGCACCTATGACCAGGTCCTTCGCGATGGACTTGAGGTCCGCGATGGAGGAGTCGGACGTGAGGTTGTACTTCTTCGCGGTCTCCGCGTTGAGGGTGACCGTGTCCTTGTCCTCGGCGGCAGCCGGGTCGAGCAGCGTCAGCTTGGTGTCGAGCTTGGCGTCGATCGCGGCCGTGGTCGCGGCGAGGGTCGCCGGGGTGGCCTTCGGGTCGAGGTAGGCCAGCAGCGCGCCGTTGTACTCGGGCAGCACGGTGATCGTGCCGTTCTTCAGCAGGCCGTAGGTCGTCTCACGGCTGCCGATGTTCGGCTTGTAAGTGACCTTGACGCCCTTGGCCTTGAGAGCCTCGCCGTAGATGTCGGCGATCAGGATGCTCTCGGCGAAGTTGTTGGAACCGACGACGACCGTGTCGCCGCCGGCCTTGCCGCCCGAGAGCGGGTCGTCGGACTTGCTGTCGGAGGACGAACCACATCCCGTGACAAGCGCAGCCGTCGCGGCGAGCGCGATGGCGGCCGCGCCGGGGTACCTAGTGCTGGACCAGCTGTTCTTCGCTTTAGAAGTCACAATTCCCGTTCCGGGTTTGGATGTTGGCACAGGCGTGCAGGCATGGCTGTGGCGTCCACGCGCGGGGCGTGAACACCGCACTCCGCTGATCCAATCCAGCCGGTTCTTGGTCAGTCAAGAGAACTCTGGTCACCGATTGGCCTCAATGGGTGCCCAATTGTGAAGGCAACGTAAACAGACCGGTCATGAACACAGGCGCTTTGTGATTGATTCTTGACGTAGGGCGACGCACTTGATCGTTCAAAGAGACGGTAGTCTCCCCGGAGTTGGCGTCGGTCACAGCGGTGTGCGGGGGCCGCTGGGATCAAAAACAGTCACGTGTGTCGCTGCGCGTACCGTGACAACACCCCACGAAGGAGGCCTGGTGTCCATACGGGGCTTCGCAGACCGTTGGCCCTTCAGGCGCAAGCTCAATCTGCTCGTCGGCGTACCCCTCGCGGTGGTCGCGGTGCTGCTGGCGTATCTCATCTCGGATGAGGTCGGGCAGTCGACGGACGCGAGCGACGCGGCCCAACTGGTGCGTGACAGCGGGCAGGTCGCCCAGCTGGTGAACCTCGTGGAGGCGGAGCACCAGCAGGCCATCCTGCTCTCCGTCCGCTTCGAGGCCACCAACGACGGCGGCACACCTTCACAGACCGCCTACCGCAAGGCCCAGATGGCCGTGGACAAGCAGGTCGAGAAGGTGCGCGACACCTTCGGCGACCGGCTGCCGGCCAGCGAGGCCCAGGCCCTGAGGGAGATCAACGGCCTGCAGACCCTGCGTGACACCGTCGCGCAGAGCTATCTGCCCGCCGACAACATCGACCCGGCGTACACCAGCGCCTCCGACGGTCTGATCGACGGGCTCGACCTCGAACACAACGCGAACCTCGCCACCACCTTCACCGGCAACCTGCTGGACTCCGTGCTGCGGGCCGATGCCGCCCACAGCTCGTTCGAGACCAGCGTGTTCTCGGCGACGACCGGTGACAGCAACGCGCTCATCGAGTTCAACAACGCCGTCGGCTCCTACGACCTCTACACCTACCAGGCGGCCAGGTTCGCCCGGTTCGCCACCGAGGACCAGGCCGACCAGCTCGCCGGGATCGAGCACACCCCGGCGCAGCGGCTGATCGCCGAGGCCTACGCCGAGTTGCAGATCGACCCCAGCGGGCTCCAGGCCGAGACGCCCGGCGCGGTCCGCAAGGCCTTCGCGGACGCCATGAGCGACTACCCCTCCTACCCGCAACAGGCCGCGGGCCGGCTGAAGATCACCGGCTCGCTCATCGACCAGATCGCCGTCCGCGCCGACAGCGCGTCCTCCTCCGCCTTCTGGCGCGCCGGACTGCTGCTGAGCCTCTCGCTGCTCGGCTTCGTGCTGTGGCTCGTCTTCGTGGTGATCGTGCGCCGCTCGGTGGTCCGCCCCGTGCAGGCGCTCACCGTTGCCGCGAAGCAGGTCGCCGACGTCGCGGGCCGTGAACTCGCCCGCGTGGCCGACGACGACGCCGAGGACGACGGGCCACCGCTGCTGCGGGACATGCCGGTCACCGCGAAGGACGAGATCGGCGACCTCGCCGAGGCCTTCAACCATGTGCAGACCACGGCCGCCGCGCTGCTGGCCCGCCAGGTGGTCAGCCGCCGCAACGTCGCCGAGATGTTCGGCAACGTCGGCCGCCGCGTCAGCAACCTGACGACCCGTCAACTCGCCCTGATCGACGCGGTGGAGCGCGGCGAGACGGACCCGGCGCTGCTGGAGCGCCTCTACTCCATCGACCACATCGCCGTCCGCCTGCGCCGCAACGCGGACAGCCTGATGCTGCTCGCCGGCATCCGCGAGACCGTGCTGGACGGCGGTCCCACCGAACTCACCAACGTCGTACGGGCCGCGCTCGGCCAGATCGAGGGCTTCCAGCGGGTGGGCCTGCGGGCCGACACCGAGGTCATGGTGGAGCCCGACATCATCGGCGACCTCACGCTGATGGTGGCCGAACTCCTGGAGAACGCGGTCTCGTTCTCGCCGGCGGGCAGCCCCGTCGAGGTGGTCGTACGGACCGACGGCGACGACGCGCTGATCGTGGTCGCCGACCACGGACTCGGGATGAGCGCCGACCGGATCGCCGAGGAGAACGCCCGGCTGATCCGCCGCGAGCGTCTCGACCTGGTGCCGACGAAGGTGCTGGGCCTGTTCGTGGTCGGCACGCTCGCCCGCCGCTGGGACATCGACGTCACCCTCGCCCGCACGCCGGGCGGCGGTGTGACGTCCGAGATCACCATCCCGGCGACGCTGCTGCTGCGCATGAGCGCGCTGGCCTCCGGCGGTCCGGCGGGAGCACACGCGGGGCCGGACAAGGCGCTCACGTCCACCGCCGCGGGGTCGGGTGCCGTCAACTCGGCCCAGGACCACGCCCGTCCGGCCCCTTCCTGGGCCGCCTCGGACTCCGGTCCACGGCCGTCGATCACCCTGAGCAGGCCCGAGCCGAGCACACCCGAGCACATGCACGCCGATGACGAGCCCACCCCGCTCCCCCGCAGGGTCTCCCGGTACGAGACGGCACCGAGGCCCGCCGCGGCGGCCCCGCCCGTCACCACCCACCACGCCCCGGCGGACGAGTCCGCCACCGCCCCCGACGACGCCGCCGGAGGCTCCCGGCCGCTACGGCGCCGGGTCCGGGGCGCCACCCTACGTACGGGCGCCGACGACGCCGCCCAGCAAGCCGCCCGGCAGGCTCCCCGGCCCGCCGACGCGGACGCCGTCCGCTCGGCCCTCGAAGAGTTCGAGGCAGCCGTGGAGCAAGCGCATCGCGACAGCGACACCCTCACGGGCCTGCGCCCCCCGGACGCGAACCACCCGCACGACCAGAACCACCTCCCGAAAGGAGCGGAGCAGTGAGTACGTCGACAGGTGACACTCCCACGGGGGGCACCACGCCGGCCGATCTGCAGGCAGCGGCGGCCGATTTCAACTGGCTGCTCAACCGTTTCGCGACAGAGACCGCGGGCGTCGTCGACGCCATCGCGGTGTCCTCCGACGGCCTGCTGATCGCCGTGGCGGAACTGCGTGAGCACGCCCACTCCGAGCGCCTCGGGGCCATCGTCTCCGGCATCACCAGCCTGGCCGCCGGCGCCTCCGGCAACTACGGTCTCGGCGGCCTGAACAAGGTCATCATCGACCTGGAGGGCGGCCACGTCCTCGTCTCCGCGATCGGCAGCGGCGCCGTCCTCGGCGTCGTCACCGACAAGGAGGCCAAGCTCGGCAACATCGCCTACGAGATGACGCTGTTCGCCAACCGTGCCGGTTCCGCGCTCAACCCCCAGCTGGTGCTCCAGCTGAAGAACAGCGTCGGCGCCGCTTCGGCTCGGTGACCGGTCCCCGACCGGTCGAGAGAGGAACAGCCACTCATGCCCGACGGCCGCACTCCGAGCGGTGCCGGCGCGGACGGGGCCACACCCCCGGGTCGCGATCCGGTGCGCAAGCCTTCCGCCGTACGGCCGTTCCTGGTCACCGCCGGCCGGGTGGCGGGCGCGGACGCCGCCGCCTCCGGGCGGCCGATCCCGGTCGAGACCCAGGTGGTGGCCACGGCCGCCGGTCTTGAGGTGCTCGACCGGCTCTCCTTCGAGCAGCACGACATCGTGGCCGAGTGCCGGCAGCCGCAGTCCCTCGCGGAGATCGCGGCCCGGCTGCGGCTGCACCTGAACGTGGTGCGGGTCCTCGCCGAAGACCTGCGTGCCGCCGGGCAGTTGACGGTGCACGTGCCCAACTCCGACATCACCCATGACGCAACCGTCCTGCGAAGGGTCATCGATGGCCTCCGCGCCATCCCCAACTCCCGGGGAGTACTCCGTGACACCGACTGAACCGGTCGCCCGCGGTGCGGCTGCGCAGACCGTCGTACGACCGCCGCTGCCGGTGAAGATGGTCGTCGCGGGCGGCTTCGGCGTGGGCAAGACCACCACCGTGGGCGCGATCTCCGAGATCGAGCCGCTCACCACCGAGGCCGCGATCACCGAGGTCGCGGCGGGCGTGGACGACCTGTCCCACACCCCGCGCAAGACCACCACCACGGTCGCGATGGACTTCGGCTGCATCACCATCGACCCGACCCTGAAGCTGTACCTCTTCGGTACGCCCGGGCAGGACCGGTTCGGCTTCATGTGGGACGACATCGTGGAGGGCGCGGTCGGCGGTCTCGTCATCGTCGACACCCGCCGGCTCGACGACTGCTACGCCGCGGTCGACTACTTCGAGCACAAGCAGATCCCGTTCGCGGTCGCCCTGAACGCCTTCGACGGCAAGATCGAGCACTCCCTGGACGAGGTCCGCTGGGCGCTCGACGTCAACGAGCGGGTCCCGGTGATCGCGTTCGACGCACGCGAACGCGGCTCGGTGCGGGACGCGCTGCTGGTCGTACTGGAGCTGGCGCTGGCGCGCACGGAGAACTGAGAGCGGCGGAAGGGGAGTTGGGGGGAGGGCCGGTGGCCGCTCCCCCCAACTGTGCGTTCAGCGGGCTCAGTTGCTCCTACGAACCCCCGGCGACACCGCGAGCCGTGCGATGCCCCAGAAGAGTCCGAGCGTCACCAGTGCCATCCCGGCGACGAGGGTGGCACCGCCGACGACCTTCTCGTAGTTCCGCTGGTAGAGGCCGTCGATGATGTAGCGGCCGAGGCCGCCGAGGCTGACGTAGGCCGCGATGGTGGCCGTGGAGACGATCTGGATGGCCGCCGAGCGCAGGCCGCTGAGGATCAGCGGGAGGGCGACCGGGAGTTCCACCTGGAAGAGGATGTTCGCCTCGTTCATGCCCATGCCGCGGGCCGCGTCGACCGGTGACGGGTCGACGGAGCGCATCGCCTCGTAGGTGGTGACCAGGATCGGCGGTACGGCGAGGACGACCAGCGGGATCATCACCGGGACCAGGCCGAAGCCGATCAGCACGAACATCAGCACCAGCAGGCCGAAGCTGGGCAGGGCGCGGGCGGCGGTGGCGATGAGCGAGAGGGTGTTGCCGCCGCGCCCGGTGTGGCCCGTCAGCAGGCCGACGGGGAGGCCGATGACGGCGGCGATGGCGAGCGCGATCAGCGAGTACCGGACGTGCTCGGCGAGGCGGGTGGGGATGCCGTCGTAGCCGTGCCAGTGGGTGCTGTCGCTGAAGAACAGGTTGATGTAGTGGAGTACGTTCACCGGGCTGCGTCCTCCAGTACGAGTTCGGCCGGTTCCGGCCGGTCCTCGGCGGGGCGGGCCTTGCGGGTGCCGCGCGGCATCCAGGGCGTGAGGAGCAGGCGTACGCCGACCAGGACGGCGTCCACGACGATGGCGAGGACGGCCGTGGTGATCACGGAGAGCCAGATCAGCCGCGGTTGGTGGTAGATCTGGCCGTCGTTCAGGAGATTGCCGAGCGCGCCCTGGTTGCCGATCAGCATGCCGACGCTGACGAGGGAGATGCTGGACACGGTTGCCACCCGCAGCCCGGCGATGATCGCGGGCACGGCGATCGGCAACTGCACCTGGAGGTACCGGCGTACGGGCCCGAGGCCCATCGCGGTGGCCGCGTCCAGGGTCTCCTGGGGCACCGAGCGGACGCCGTCCACGATGGCCGGGACGAACACCACGAGGCTGTAGACGCCGAGCGGGATCATCACGGTGGTCTCGGTCTGGCCGGTGTAGTCGATGAGGACAACGAAGAACGCCAGCGAGGGAATCGCGTAGAGCACGGTCGTCACCCAGAGCACCGGCGGGTACAACCAGCGCAGCCGCACGCAGAGTTGGGCGATGGGCAGCGCGACCACGAGCCCGACGAGGACCGGGATCACGGCCTCGCGCAGGTGCAGGCCGATCAGACCGAGGTAGCTGTTCTGGAGGTCGCTGGGGATGCGGAACCAGTCGTTCATCCGGCGACCTTCGCGCCGCTGCGACCCGCCGCGTGCGCGCTCCGGATCGCCTCGCCCACGGCCCCCTGCGAGACGACGCCGACCACGCGCCCGGTGCCGTCCACGCCGACCGCCCATCCGGTGGGCGACAGCACCGCTCCGTCGAGCGCGGCCCGCAGCGAGTCCTTGCCGGCCTCGAACGGGCGGCCGTAGGCGAGGAGTTGAGCGGTGTCGACGGCTCCGGCGGTGAGCGCGCCCGGCTCGCTCCAGCCCAGCGGCTTGCCGTCCAGGTCGGTGACGAGGAGGTACGGCACGTCGGGGGTGGTGCGTTCGGCGATCTGCTCGGCGGTGGAGTCGACGGCGATGATCGGGGAGGTCTTGAGGTCGAGACCGGCCGAGGAGAAGAAGGAGAGCCGGCGGATGCCGCGGTCGGCGCCGAGGAAGTCCTCGACGAAGGCGTCCGCGGGGTCGGACAACAGCTCGGCGGGCGGGGCGAATTGGGCGAGCTTGCCGCCGGTGCGCAGCACCGCGACCATCGTGCCGAGCTTGATGGCCTCGTCGATGTCGTGGGTGACGAAGACGATCGTCTTGCCCAACTCTTCCTGGAGCCGCAGGAGTTCGTCCTGGAGTCCCTTGCGGACCACGGGGTCGACGGCCGAGAACGGCTCGTCCATCAGCAGCACCGGCGGGTCGGCGGCCAGCGCACGGGCGACGCCGACGCGCTGCTGCTGTCCGCCGGAGAGCTGGTACGGGTACCGCTTGGCGAGGGCGGCGTCGAGGCCGACCCGTGCCATGAGTTCGGTGGCCCGCGCCCTGGCCTTCTCCTTGCCCCAGCCGAGCATGCGGGGCACGGTCGCGATGTTGTCGACGATCGTCCGGTGCTGGAAGAGCCCGGCGTTCTGGATGACGTAACCCATCGACCGGCGCAGCGTGTTGACCGGCTGCTTGGTGATGTCCGCGCCGTCCAGGGAGATCGTGCCCTCGCTGGGGTCGATCATCCGGTTGATCATGCGCAGGGTGGTCGTCTTGCCGCAGCCGGAGGGGCCGACGAGGACGGTGATCGAGCGGTCCGGTATGTCCAAGGACAGTTGGTCGACCGCCACCGTGCCGTCCGGGTACCGCTTGGTGACTGAATCTATCCGTATCAAAACGCCGAATACCCTTCGGGTTTGGCAGAAACTGCCCGTTCTCGGCCACGGTCGCAGGCCACTGGGGGCAGAGTCTAGACCGCGAGTGTTGCGGGAACTTGGCGGGATCCGGCTCGGAGTGACCGATCGTGATCGGTGGTCGGCGGCCGGAAAGCGCTGTTGACCGGCCGGTAGCCGCGTACGACCTTGATGGTCCAGGCCGACCACGCCTCCTTCCTGCGCTCGCACGGCGATCCCACCGAGTCCGCCGAGCTGACGGCCTCGGTGGCCCACGGCGACCGGGCCGCCGGGGCCCGGCTGATCGAGCAGGCGCTGCGGGGCACGACGAACGCCGTGGGTGCCGACCATCCGCTCGTACGGGCCTGCGAGGACGCGCTGGCGACCGGAGCGGAGGAACCACCCGACTGGGACTTCGAACCCCAGCCCATCTGAAGACGCCCTTCGAAGCCCCCGGCACCCCGTCCGAACTGCCTTTCCGGGCCCCAGCATTGGGGCCCGGCCTGAGGGCGCTGTGCACAACCTGTGAGTCCGCTGATTCTCATCGGCCGCTCAGTGAAGGCTCAGTGACCGCACAGACAGCACCCGGATCGTCACCGTCATGAACGAACAGAACGCGGGAGGCGTCCGGCAGCGGTCGGTCGAGATCGTGGTGCCGGTGTACAACGAGGCGCACGTCCTCGCCGGCAGCATCGGCCGTCTCCACGCATACCTCGAAACGTCCTTCCCGTTCCCGTTCACGATCACCGTGGCGGACAACGCGAGCACCGACGCCACCTGGCAGGAGGCGCTCGACCTCACCCAGCGGCTGCCGCACGTGCACGCCGTGCACCTCGACGCCAAGGGCCGGGGCCGCGCGCTGAAGCAGGTGTGGAGCCGGTCGGAGGCGGACGTCGTCGCGTACATGGACGTCGACCTGTCCACCGGTCTGGAGGGCTTCCTCCCGCTGGTCGCTCCGCTTCTCTCCGGCCACAGCGACGTGGCCATCGGCAGCCGGCTGCACCGGCAGTCGGCGGTCCAGCGCGGTGCCAAGCGCGAGTTCATCTCCCGCTCCTACAACCTTCTCCTCAAGGCTGGCCTCGCCGCCCGCTTCTCGGACGCGCAGTGCGGCTTCAAGGCCGTCCGTACCGAGGTGTTCCGGGCGCTCGCCCCGCACATCGAGGACACCGCCTGGTTCTTCGACACCGAACTGCTCGTCCTCGCCCAGCGCAACAAGCTCCGTATCCACGAGGTCCCGGTCGACTGGATCGACGACCCGGACAGCCGTGTCGACATCGTCCGCACCGCTCTCGACGACCTCAAGGGCATGCGCCGGATGTTCAAGAAGTCCGTCACCGGCCGCGCCCGCATCGCCGCCGTACCCCGTCGCACCCGCACCACCACCCCTGTCCTGCCCGTCGGGGCGCCCGCCTCTTCCGCGGAACACCTGGAGTACGCGTCATGACGACCCTCGCCCCGCCCCCCAGTCAGGAAGACGCCCGGCGCTCGCACCGGGCGGCCCCGCCCGCCGACGGCGGTGTCTCGGCCCGCGCCAGAAGGCTCTTCACGGGCCCGGAGGAGGACCCGCGCTGGGCCCGCCCGGCCCTGTGGGGCATCCTGCTGCTGGCCACGGCGCTCTACGCCTGGAACCTGACCTCGATCACCGGCAACACCTTCTACGACGCGGCCGTCTACAGCGGCACCAAGAGCTGGAAGGCGTTCTTCTTCGGCGCGCTCGACTCCGGCAGCTTCATCACGGTCGACAAACCACCGTTCGCCCTCTGGGTGATGGGCCTCTCCGCCCGCGTATTCGGTTACGGCACCTGGCAGTTGATGCTCCCGATGATCGCGGCCGGCACCGGCTCGGTCGCCCTCCTGTACCGGCAGATCAAGCGGGACTTCGGTCCGATCGCGGGCACGATCTCCGCACTGGTCCTCACCCTCACCCCGATCACGGTGGCCATCACCCGCGACACCAACCCGGACCCGATCCTCGTCCTGCTGATGATGCTCGGCGCCGCGGCCCTCATGAAGGCCGTCCGCAACGGGAAGTTGATGCCGCTGGTGTGGTCGGCGGTCGCGATCGGCTTCGCGTTCAACACCAAGATGATGCAGGCGTACGTCGTCCTGCCCGTGTTCTTCCTCGTCTACCTCTGGGCGACGAACGTCTCCCTCGGCAAGCGCATCCGCAACCTCGCCGTCGCCACCGTCGCGCTGATCGTCTCCAGCGCCTGGTGGATGGTGATCGTCGACCTGATCCCGGCCTCCTCCCGCCCCTACATCGGCGGCTCCACCGACAACACGGTGTGGGACCTGGTCATCGGCTACAACGGCTTCGGCCGCATCTTCGGCGCCAGCTCCTCGGTCGGCTCGCAGGGCAACGGGGCCTCTTTCGGCGGCAGTTCGGGCCTGTACCGGATGTTCAACGAGATCATGGGCGGCCAGATCTCCTGGCTGATCCCCTTCGCCGCGATCGCGCTCATCGGCGGTCTGGTGCTGCGTGGCCGCGCTCCCCGTACGGACGCCAAGCGCGCGGCGCTGATGCTCTGGGGCGGCTGGTTCGTCCTCCACTTCCTGACCTTCTCGCTCGCCGAGGGCACCTTCCACCCGTACTACGTCACCGCCATGGCGCCCGGTATCGCGGCCCTGGCCGGTGCAGGCGGGGTGCTGCTGTACCGCGCCTTCCGTGAGGGCTCGGCGGCCAAGTGGGCCTGGGTGCTGCCGGCGGCGATCGCGGCCAGCTCCGTCTGGGCGGTCGTCCTGCTCCAGCGGGTCTCCGGCTCCGGCACGGTGTACACGGTCGCGGAGATCGTCGTCGCCGTGGCGGGCATCGCCTCCGTACTCGGCCTGCTGGTCGGCCGGTTCACCAAGCGCCACCGCCTGATGGGCTTCGCGGCGCTGGCCGCAGTCGTCGCCCTGCTCGCCGGTCCCGCGGCCTACTCGGTCTCGGCGGCGACCTCCTCGACCAACGGCACCAACCCGACGGCCGGTCCCAGCACCGGCGGCGGAATGGGCGGCGGCGGTGGCGGTATGGGCGGCGCGCCGAGCGGCGGCACCACGGGCAAGTCGGGCAGCGCGCCCAGCGGTTCGGGCTCCGGTTCCGGCAAGATGGGTACACCTCCGTCCGGTACGGCTCCCTCGGGCAGCGGTTCCTCGACCGGCAAGACCGGGACGACCGAGGCAGGCACCGAGTCCGGCTCGACCTCCAAGTCCACGTCCGAGTCCGGTACTCAGCAGGCCGGCGGCGGTATGGGCGGCGGCTCCCAGGTCTCGTCCGAGATGATCACGTACCTCAAGAAGCACCAGGACGGCGCGACTTGGCTGCTGGCGGTGTCCACCGACCAGACGGCGTCCTCGATCATCCTGGAGTCCGGTCAGCCGGTGATCTCCATGGGCGGCTGGTCCGGCAGCGACAACGCGATGACCCTCGCCAAGCTCAAGTCCCTGGTGAAGTCAGGCAAGTTGCACTACATCATCGTCAGCAGCGACGGCGGCCAGGGCACCAACTCCGCGATCGCCACCTGGGTCAAGGCCCACGGCACGGCGGTCAAGTCCTCGGCGTACAGCAGCAGTTCCTCTACGACCTCGACCTCGTCGTCGTCGACGAGCAGCGGCCTGTACCGCCTGGACGCCTCCGACGTCAGCTGATCCATTCCCCCGCACCACTCCCCGAGCCACATTTCCCGACAGGAAGGGCCGCCGGTAAACCGGCGGCCCTTCCGCATGTCGTGGGTGAAACAGCCGTAACTCTAAGCAGCCACCGCAGTCGCGACCGGAAATCCCTGCGTACGGCGGACCCGGCGCTCCGCGTCGACCGCGAACACCTCGCAGCCGGGCCGGGCGGCGGCCCAGTCGACGCCCTCCGGGCCCATCGCGAAGGCCGCGGTGGCCGTGGCGTCCGCCTCCGTGAGCGAGGCGGCCACGACGGAGATGCTGAGGAGGCCGGTCGCCGGAGTGCCGGTGCGGCCGTCGACGATGTGGTCGCCGCGCTCGTAGCGCGCCGAGGTCGCCACCGCCCCGTCGGTCAACTCCAGGACCGTGCACAGCTGGTCGGCGTGCTCGGGGTGCCGTATGCCCACCCGCCACGGACCGCCGGCCACGACCACGTCGCCACCGGCGTTGAGGATGAAGCGCCGGGCGCCGGCGGCGGTGAGGAGTTCCGCCGCCCGCTGCACCGACCAGCCCTTGACCACCGCGCAGGGGTCGAGGGGCCGGCCGGGCAGCCGGACGTCGAAGGCGCCGCCGGTCGCGACCCGGTACTGCTCACAGAGGTCGAGGACCTCGGTCAAGTCGGCGCTGAGGTCCCGGAGTTGGAGCTCGCCGCGGTCATAGCGGCAGACCTCGCTGTCCGGGCGGAACGGGCTGAAGCGGGCGTCGACCTCGCGCAGCCAGGCGAAGAGCGCGTCCGCGGTCTCCTCCCCGATGCCCTCGTCGTCGACGCGCAACGACACCGGAAAGCCCATCACATGCTCAACTCGCTGCATTTCAGGCGCCCTTGGCGTCAATGGCAGCCTGGAGCGACTGGACGTAGGCGTCGCTGGTGATCGTGGCGCCGGACACCGTGTCGATCTTCGAACTCTGCGCCTTGAGGGTCTCCTCGATCAGCACCGGGACGGCCGCGGTGGTCTGCGGGTGGTTCGGCTGCTGGAGCATGCTGACGGCGCTGATCTTGTCGCCCTCGAAGGTCACCTGGACCTGCACGGTGCCCTTGTCGGTGTTGATCGCGGTGCCCTGGACGACCTTCTTCGAGGACGTGGACGGCGTCGACGAGGACCCGGACGACGACGAGGACGGGGACGACGAAGTGGCCGTAGGAGTCGGTGTCGAGACCGCCTCCGTGGTGGTCGTCGTGGTCGTCGTCGTCCCGATGGACGGCTCGTAGCGCCACACGGGGATCAGACCCGCGACGGACAGCACCAGGACAGGTATGACTCGCTTCACCGGGTACCTCCGAGGATGCCCCGACCTTCAGGCCGGGGAGGAATCGCGCTCCTGCGAAGCAGGGCAGGGAAAGCCGAATCACTGTCAGGGCGATTCGGCGTCCGCAACGGTGGCGTCGCGCTCACCCTCCAGCCGGTAGACGATCTCGGAGTTGAGAGACCTGCGGGCGGACTTGGCCTGGGCGGTGAGCCACCGGTGCAGTTCCGCGGGGAGTCTGAGCGTGATCTTTGTTTCTTCATCCATGCCCCTAGCGTAGTTGTAGAGTGGTGGCATGACGACCCTGGAGGAAGCCGAGGATGCCGGATGCGCCGGTACACCTATCGGCTCCGCCTGTCGTCGACCGCCCGCACCGCACTGGAGGCGGAGTGGGCGCGCTGCCGGTGGATCTGGAACGAGTGCTGCGCCCGCTCCAAGAAGGCGTACGCCGACGAGGAGAAGTGCGGTCCGGCCCGCCTCGACAAGATGCTGACCGAGGCCCGCACCGCGAACGCCTGGCTGCGCGAAGGCAGTTCGGTACCGCAGCAGCAGACGATCCGCGACTTCGCCAAGTCCCGCGCCAAGGCCCTGAAGGACATCAAGGCCCGGCTGCCGCAGCACCAGCGGGCCGGGATGCCGAAACGCAAGAAGAAGCACGCGACCGACCCAACGCTGAACTACACGCAACGCGGGTTCCGTCTCAAGGACGGACGGCTGCACCTCGCGGGCGGGATCGTGCTGAGTGTTGTGTGGTCGCGGGACTTGCCCAAACCGCCGTCCTCCGTCCGCGTCTACCGCGACAGCCTCGGCCACTGGTACGCATCGTTCGTCGTGGCGACCACCACCGAGGCACTGCCCGCCACCGGCCGGGTGATCGGCATCGACTGGGGAGTGAAGGAAACCGCGACCACCACCAGTGACGCCCACGACCTCCCGCATCCCCAGTACGGCAAGACCACCACCGCCCGCCTCGCCCGCTGCCAGAAGCAGATGGCCCGCCGCTGTGCCCCCAGAGGCAAGCCGCAGTCCAAGGGCTACCGGCAGGTTCAGGCCCAGGCCTCGAAGGTCCACAAGAAGGTCGCCCGGCAACGGCAGGACACCGCCCGCAAGTGGGCCAAAACTGTCGTCCGCGATTTCGACCAGCTCGCGGTCGAAGACTTCCGCCCGAAGTTCTTGGCGAAGTCCACGATGGCCCGCAAGGCGGCGGACGCCGCGATCAGCACGACGAAGACGGCCCTGCTGGACATGAGCCGCAAGCACGGCCGGACCGTGCACCTCGTACACCCCGCGCACACCACCATGGACTGCGCACAGTGCGGAGCGAGAACCAAGCACGCACTACCTCTTTCAGAACGTACCTACACCTGTACCGCGTGCGGAGCTGTGTCCCCCAGGGACAAGAATTCCGCCCGCGTGATGCTGGTCCGGGCTGGTCTCAACCCGGCTGGTGCTGATCGTGTAAGAGCTGCCGGACCGCCGGTCCACAGCCAACGTGAGCCAGGAATCCCCCACCTGTAGAGGTGGGGGAGGTTTCAAGATATGTCTCTCATCCCGCCAGGCTGAAGCGTTCGAAGTGGATCTGCTGCTTGGGCACGCCCATGTCGCCGAGGCTGCGCAGCACCGCGTTCATCATCGGCGGCGGTCCGCAGAGGAAGACGTCGCGGTCGGCGATGTCCGGTACGAGGCGGGCGAGTTCGCGGGGGGCGAGCTTGTCGGGGACGGGCGGGCCGGTGAGCAGGTGCAGTTCGGCGCCCTTGGCCCGGGCCAGCTCGGCCAGTTCGCCGTAGAGGACGGCGTCGCGTTCGGCGGAGACGCGGTAGATGACGACCGCGTGACCCTCCAGGTCCTCCAGCAGGGCGCGGATCGGGGTGACGCCGACGCCGCCCGCGATGAGCACGGACTCCGTCTTCCTGCGGTGCAGGGTGGTGAAGGCGCCGTAGGGGCCCTCGGCGAAGACGCGGGTGCCGACCTTCAGGTGGCGCAGGGCCGCCGTGCCGTCACCGGCGGTCTTGGCGGTGAGGCGGAGTCGGGTGCCGTCGGGGGCGGCCGAGAGGGAGAAGGGGTTGGCCTGCCACCAGCGGTCCTTCGTCAGGAAGCGCCAGAGGAAGAACTGGCCTGCCTGCGCCGGGAGTTGGTGAAGGTCTCGGCCCGTGATGTAGATCGAGACGACGTTGTCGGACTCGGGGACCACCGCCTCCACCCGGAACTGGTGGCGGAAGTTGCGCCACAGGGGCAGGACCAGCCGGCCCAGGGCCACCGAGCCGAGCGCGACGCCCCACACCGCGTACCAGTACGTCGTGGCGGCGGGCGACGCCGTGAACGTCGTACCGACCGCGACCTGGTGGGTGAAGGCGAGGACCACCGCGACGTAGGTGTAGAGGTGGATGAAGTGCCAGGTCTCGTAGGCGAGTCGGCGTCGCGCGTAGCGGGCGGAGGTCGCGCCGATGACGAGGATCAGGGCGAAGGCGACGAGCGCGCGCAGGATGCCCTCGGTGGTCTCGGCCAGGTCGACGACCTCGCCGACGGGCCCGGTGTCGGTGCCCTCCGCGTAGCCGAAGGCGATGAAGACGAGGTGCCCGAGCAGCGTCCAGAGCAGGGCGAAGCCCGTCCAGCGGTGCCAGGAGGTCATCCGGTCCATGCCGATGCGGCGGTCGAGCCAGGGCAGGCGGGCCACCAGCAGCAGCTGGAAGGCCATGACGAGCGCGCCGTAGAGGCCGAGGAGGCGGCCGATGACGATCAGCGTGTTCGACGCGAATCCGGCCTGGGCGAAGAAGACGGTCACCACGGCGACGTTCGCGGCCAGCACGGCGTACAGGCCCGTGCGGGCCACCACCCTGGGGCGTATCGCCGTGGGGGGCGCAGGGGGTGATTGGACGGTCGTCACGGACGGCAGCTCCTTGATCGGGTCCTGGGAGACGAGCTTGACCTCGGGGGGCTGTCGTTTTCCTGTCGGCCACCTTTCAAGTGCTTATCGATGCGGGTGTGGCGGTGCCGCGGGTCTGGCGTCCACCGGTGCGTGAAGCACTATGAGCAGGTGGAAAAAGTACGACTCCTCGTCGTGGACGACGACCCGCCGATCGCCGACCTTGTCGCGACGGTCGCCCGGTACGAGGGCTGGGAGGCCGCGTGCGCGTACTCCGGTGAGGAGGCGCTGACCGTGGCCGCCGAGTTCGCACCGGACATCGTGGTGCTCGACCTGATGCTGCCCGGCCTGGACGGTTTCGGTGTGCTGGACCGGCTGCGGCGGTCCGGGACGATGGTGCCGGTGGTGTTCCTCACCGCGCGGGACGCGGTCGCGGACCGGGTCGCGGGGCTGACCCGGGGCGGTGACGACTACCTGGTCAAGCCGTTCGCGGTGGAGGAGCTGATGGCCCGGCTGCGGACCGTGCTGCGGCGCAGCGCCGGGCCCGGTTTCGCGCGCTCGGTGCTGCGGGTCGCGGACCTGACGATGGACGAGGACACGCGCGAGGTGCGGCGCGGTGACCACCTCATCACGCTCACCCCGACCGAGTACGAGGTGCTGCGCTATCTGATGCGCAAGTCGCCGACCGTGCTCACCAAGGCGCAGATCCTCGACCATGTGTGGGAGTACGGCTTCGGCGGCCGCTCCAATGTGGTGGAGCTGGTGGTCAGCCGCCTGCGCCGCAAGCTCGACGAGGGGCACGATCCGTTGATCCACACCGTGCGCGGCTTCGGCTATGTGATCCGGCAGGCCGCCGAATGATCCGACGACTGCGCCACAACTGGCGCCGGGTACGCCTGGGCACCCGGCTCGCACTGGGCGTGGGAGTCCTGTCCCTGATCGTGTTCGCGGTCGTCGGCACGGCCTTGACGATGTATATGCAGGACTATCTGCGACGCCAGGTAAGCGACCAGATGAAGCTCGTCCAGGTCGTCCAGTCCAAGGACGCCCAGGTCCACGGAATCGTCCAGGACAAGCCGTACTACGGCTGGTACACGGCGGTCTACGACGTCAAGGGGACGACCGCGACACTGCGCGAGCCCTCCGATGTACCGGACGACACCAGCGCGCTCACCGCCCTCGCCAAGACGATGGCGCACTCCACCACGGAGATCTCCCGCACGGTGACGATCGACGGCGAGGGCACCTACCGGCTGCGGGCCTGCCAGGTCGACCCGGGTGTGGTCCTGGTGAGCGCGGCCCCGCTGGCGGACGTGCAGGGCACGGTACGGCAGCTCGTCACGGTCCAGGTGGTGGCGTTCGCGCTGGCGCTGCTGGTGCTGGTGGTCATAGGGCGGAACCTGCTGCGGCGCGGGCTGCGGCCGCTCAGCGACATGGCGACGACGGCCCACGGCATCGCCTCGCACGACCTCACCGAGTCGGCGGCCCGGCTGCCGCTGCGCGCCGAGCGGGGCGACGGCGGGCCCGAGGTGGAGGAGCTGCGCACCGCGTTCAACACGATGCTGGAGCACATCGACGACTCCCTCGCGGTGCGCGCGGAGGCGGAGCAGCGGCTGCGCCGGTTCGTCGCGGACGCCTCGCACGAGCTGCGGACCCCGCTGATGTCGGTGCGCGGCTACGCGGACCTGTTCCAGTACGCGGCGGCGAACGTCCCCGAGGAGCGCGACAAGCACCTGGCCCGGCTGCGCGCCGAGGCCGCCCGCATGGGCATCCTCCTCGACGATCTCCTCCTGCTGGCCCGCCTCGACGCGGCGGACGTGGAGACTCCGCTGCGGCCGGAGGACGCGGACCTCGTGGAACTGGTCCACCAGGCGGCGGACGCCTTCCGCGCGGGGCATCCGGACCGCCCGCTGACGGTCGAGGTCGGGGAGGCTCCGGTACGGCTGCGCGTGGACCCGGTCCGCATCCGGCAGGTGCTGGACAACCTCCTCACCAACGCGGCCGTGCACACCCCGCCCGGCACGGAGGTGTCGGTGACGCTGTCGGGCGCGGCCGGCACGGCGTCGGTGCGGATCGCCGACGCGGGCCCCGGCATCCCGGAGGACGACCGGGCCCGGGTCTTCGACCGCTTCTACCGGGTCGACAAGGCCCGCACCCGGGACCGGGGCGGCAGCGGGCTGGGCCTCGCGGTGGCACGGTCGCTGGCGAAGGCGCACGGCGGCACCGTGGAGCTGACGTCCGAGCCCGGCGCGACGGTCTTCACGGTCACGATCCCGCTGGGGGCGGCTTCGTCCCGGTGACGATCCTGTCCGGGACGGCTTCGTCCCGGTGAACGCGGGTAGCGCGCGCCTTCCTCGCTCTAGGCTCGGCGCCGGGCTTGTGCCACCATTACTGACGTGGCGTCACCTGAGGCTCAGGACACTCAACTGGCTCTGTCTCATCGCCAGTTGCCGCACCTCGAAGCCGGGAAGTCGCCGTCACATCCCGCGCCACACGTTGTCGTACGCCGCGTCCTCGACGCTCTTGCGCTGCCGTACGGCCTCCAGCTCCGTCACCGCGTCATGGACGACGGCGATGACCGTGTCCAGCGACTCGTCGGTGACCTTGGCGGAGTCCTCGTCCGACACCTCACGGATCCCGGCGGCGGCGGCGAGTTGGGCGAGGACGGGTTCGCCCTGGGCCCAGCGGTCCGCCGCGCGGCTGCGGGCCGGGGAGTCGACCAGGGCCGTCTTGCCGGTACGCACCGGGATCCAGCGCCCGCGCTGCCTGGCGACCAGTCCCTCCGCCTCCAGCGCGACGAGATAGGCGGAGGAGAGACTGCGCCCCCGCCGCCACAGCCAGTCCTCGACGGACTCGTACGGCGTCTCCCGCACGAGCGAGGTCGCGGCCTGGTCCAACAGGCCGTCCTCCAAGGGGAGTTGGGGGTTCGGCACGATCAGGTCGCCGTCCAGCGTCACGGCTTCGGCGGCGATGAGGTCGATCACCTCCGCGCCGGCGAGCGCGAGCGAAAGATCACCCGTCTCGACCGGGCGGTCGGGTGCGACATCCATGGCGACGATCATCAGGTCACGCGGTGTGCTCATGGATGCCAACCTAGCGCGGCTTATGCGAGGAGGCATCGACACCCAACGTTTACATAATTCCGTCCCGCCGTCAGTGGTGTTTCGGGACTGTGAGCCTCTGATGAATAGCGGGGGCTTTTGGACCGCTTGCGCCACTGCGGTCCGAGTGGTGTGCCCTCTGAAGGAAATTGGCAGGGTTTTCGGTTGTTTGGGGACTGGTTTCCGGCTGGCCGGATCACTTCCCTGGACCGGTTGCTTACCTTGGCGTTGTTGACCGGTGAGTAACCGGGGGGCTAGCTTTCCATCAGCCATCTCGCGCCTCTGCGATTACATTCGGCGCCCCCGGCCGAAACCCCCCACCGTGCAGTTTCACCGTTTATTCGGAGAATCATGACGCCTGCCGCGCGCGCCGCCGAAACGATCATTGGAATCACTCCGTTCCATGAACCGGATGCCCGACTCGCGGCGGCTGTGAGCCGCGCCGGCGGGCTGGGGGTACTGGACCTGGGAATGGGCGACCGAAGAGCCAGAGAGGCCCTGGCCCGAATCCGACGCTGGTCCCCTGGCCCTTTCGGGGTACGGGTCGGACCCCACTGCCGGATCGGTCCCGCTGACCTCAAGGCAGGCGGTGGAGCCACCCCGCACACCGTCGTCCTCGCCCCGGGCGCTCCCTGGCAGGTGGGCGAGGTCGCGGCGGAGCACCGCGTGCTGGTCGAGGTCACCGACCCGGACCAGGCACTGGCCGCGGCCCGCGCCGGTGCGCACGGACTGATCGCCCGCGGTGCCGAAAGCGGCGGCCGGGTGGGCGAGTTGAGCACCTTCGTGTTACTCCAGCGACTGCTCGCCGAGCCCGGTGTGGACCTCCCGGTCTGGGCCTGCGGCGGCATCGGCCCCCGTACGGCAGCCGCGGCCGTCGCCGGTGGCGCCGCCGGGATCGTCCTGGACAGCCAACTGGCCCTGCTCGCCGAGTCGGGCCTCCCGGAGACCGCGGCTGCGGCACTCCGCTCGATGGACGGCTCCGAGACCACGCTGGTGGCCGGTCACCGGGTGCTCCTACGACGCGGCCCGGACGCCCCGCAGGTGCCCGCCGACCGCGTCTCCGAACTGCTCGGCGCCCGCGACCCGCGCACCCAGCTGCTGCCGGTCGGCCAGGACGGCTTCCTCGCCGCGCGCTTCGCGGAACGCTGGGGCGACACGGGCCGTACGGTGCGCGAACTGACCGCCGCCATAAGGGAGTCGGTACGGGACGAGCGCCCGGCCGACGCACTGCGCGCCGGCTCCCCGATGAGCCGGACCCTCGGCACCCGACTCCCCATCGCTCAGGGCCCGATGACCCGTGTCAGTGACCAGGCGGAGTTCGCCGCGGCCGTCGCCGAGGGCGGTGCCCTGCCGTTCGTCGCACTCGCCCTGTCGAGCGGCGAGCAGTCGCGTGCGGTACTGGCCGAGTCCCGCGCCGCCGTGGGAGACCGCCCCTGGGGTGTCGGGGTGCTCGGCTTCGCGCCCGAGGAGATGCGCAACGCCCAGCTCGAAGCGGTACGGGAGTTGAGGCCGACCCACGCGATCATCGCGGGCGGACGCCCCTCGCAGGCCGAGGCGTTGGAACGGTCCGGGATCTCCACCTTCCTCCATGTGCCCTCCCCGGGGCTGCTCCGGCAGTTCCTGGACGCCGGGGTGCGCAGGTTCGTGTTCGAGGGCTCCGAGTGCGGCGGCCATGTCGGACCGCGCGGCAGCTTCCCGCTGTGGGAGGCCCAACTCGCCGTCCTGGACGACTTCTTGGAGACGGCGCCAGCGGGTACGGCGGAACACATCGAGGTGTTCTTCGCGGGCGGCGTCCACGACGAGCGCTCGGCGGCGATGGTGGCCGCGCTCGCCGCACCGCTCACGGCACGTGGCGCCGCCGTCGGCGTACTGATGGGCACCGCCTACCTGTTCACGGAGGAGGCGGTGACGCGTGGAGCGGTCCAACCCCTGTTCCAGGAGCAGGTGGTCCGGGCCACGCGGACCGCGTTGCTGGAGACCGCGCCGGGTCACGCCACCCGCTGTGTGCCGAGCCCGTTCAGCGACAACTACCTTGAGTTCGAAGCCCAGTTGCGAGAGCAGGGCGTCCCGGACCGGCAGATCTGGGAGAAATTGGAACGGCTCAACGTCGGCCGGCTCCGCATCGCCAGCAAGGGCGTGGAGCGGGACGCGGCCGGTGCGCTGACCTCCGTGGACGAAGAACGCCAGCTCGCCGAGGGGATGTTCATGGCCGGCGAGGTCGCCGTGCTGCGTTCGGCGACCACCACGATCGACGCCCTGCACCGCTCGGTGACCGAGGAGGCCGCCGACTTCCTGGCCGAGAGCGCGCGAACTGTCCGCGCCCGCCTGGGAGTTGGGGAGACCTCCGAACCGGAGGCACCGGCCCCCCTGGACATCGCTGTCATCGGCATGGCGTGCATGTTCCCGCAGGCCCCCGACCTCCCCACCTTCTGGGCGAACATCCTCGGCGGGCGCGACTCCGTCGACGAGGTACCGCAAGACCGCTGGGACCCCGCCGTCCACTACTCGGCCGACAAAGACGGTGCCACCCCGTCGAAGTGGGGCGGCTTCCTGCCGCGCATCCCCTTCGACCCGCTGCGCTACGGCATCCCGCCGACCTCCCTCGGCAGCATCGAACCGGTCCAACTGCTGGCCCTCGAAGCGGCCCGGCGTTCACTGGAGGACGCCGGATACGGCGACCGGGGGCGGGAGTTCGACCGGGCGCGCACCTCCGTGGTGTTCGGCGCGGAGGCGGGCAGCGACCTGTCCAACGCGACGACGCTGCGTGCCGTACTGCCCTCCTACTACGGCAAGATCCCGCAGGGCATCGAAGAGCAACTCCCCACGCTCACCGAGGACTCCTTCCCCGGCATGCTCTCCAACGTCATCTCGGGCCGCATCGCCAACCGGCTCGACCTCGGCGGCGCCAACTTCACCGTCGACGCGGCCTGCGCCTCCTCGCTGGCCGCCGTAGACGTCGCCTGCAAGGAACTCGTGGGCGGCACCAGCGATGTGGTCCTGTGCGGGGGCGCCGACCTCCACAACGGCATCAACGACTACGTCCTCTTCTCCTCCGTGCACGCCCTCTCCCCCACCGGCCGCTCCCGTGCCTTCGACAGCTCGGCCGACGGCATCGCGCTCGGTGAGGGCGTCGCCTGCGTGGTTCTCAAGCGGCTCGCGGACGCGGAGCGGGACGGCGACCGGATCTACGGCGTCATCAAGGGAGTCGGGAGTTCCAGCGACGGCCGCTCCCTGGGCCTGACGGCACCGCGCCCCGAGGGCCAACGGGCCGCGCTGGAGCGGGCGTACCGCAACGCGGGCGTCTCCCCCGCCGAGGTCGGTCTGGTCGAGGCGCACGGCACCGGGACGGTCGTCGGCGACCGCACCGAACTCTCCATCCTCAGCGAGGTGTTCACCGAGTCCGGTGCGGAGACGGGCAGTTGTGCGCTCGGCTCGGTCAAGTCGCAGATCGGGCACACGAAGTGCGCCGCGGGACTCGCCGGTCTCATCAAGACCGTGCTGTCCCTCTACACCGGCGTCAAGCCGCCCACCCTGCACATGAAGCAGCCCAACTCGGCCTGGCAGCAGGACAGCAGCCCGTTCGTCTTCCACGCCCGGCCACGGCCATGGGCGGCTCCGGCCGAGGAACGCGTCGCGGGCCTCAGCGCGTTCGGCTTCGGCGGCACCAACTTCCACACGGTGATCCAGGCCCACGGCGACGCCGTACCGCCCGCGCACGGTATGGACGCGTGGCCCGCCGAGCTGTTCACCTTCCGGGGAGCGGACCGGGCGGCGGCGCGGCGGGGCGTCGAGGAGATCCTGAAGCTCGCGGAGACGGGTTCCTGGAAACTGCGCGACCTCGCACTGAGCGCGTCGCGACGCTCGGACGCCCGGCAGGAGCCGGTGCAGGTGGCGGTCGTGGCGCGGGACGCGGAGGAGCTGGTTGGACAACTGCGGCGGGCGCTGGCCGGTGAGCATGATCCGGTCGGCGGGATTCACCTGGCGGAGGCGGGCCCCGAGGCAAACGCCGGCGCCGGCTCGGACACAGGTGCCGCCACCTCCGCTCCCACCGGTGCCGGCAAGGTCGCCTTCCTCTTCCCCGGCCAAGGCAGTCAGCGCCCCGGCATGCTCGCCGACGTCTTCATCGCGTTCCCCGAATTGCAGCACTACCTGCACCTCGGCCGCGCCCACGCCGACGCGCTCTACCCGCCCACCGCCTTCGACGACACCGCCCGCGACCGCCAGCAGGCCGGTCTCACCGACACCCGGGTCGCCCAACCCGCCCTGGGCATCGCCGGGTTGGCCGCCCACGCCCTGCTCACCGAGGCGGGCGTACGGCCCGACATGGCGGCCGGGCACAGCTACGGCGAGCTGGTCGCCCTGTGCGCGGCGGGCGCGATCGCGCCGGAGGCGCTGCTGGAGCTGAGCGCCGAGCGCGCGGCGGCGATCCTCGAAGCCACCGGCGCGGACGACCCGGGAACCATGGCCGCGGTGGCGGCCGGTGCCGAGGACGTCGAGCAGGCCCTGAAGACGGCGGGCGCACCGGACACGGTGGTCGTCGCCAACCACAACTCGCCCCGTCAGACGGTGATTTCGGGCCCCACGGAGGCCGTCGCCACAGCCGTACGCCTGCTGCGCGACGCCGGTCTCGGCGCCAAGCGCATCCCCGTCGCCTGCGCCTTCCACAGTCCCCTGGTGGCGGGGGCGGGTGCACGGTTCGCGGAGGCCCTCGCCCAACGGCCTGTGCTCACACCGGAGTTCCCGGTGTGGTCGAACCGCACGGCAGCCCCCTACGGCGAGGATGCCGACGCGGTCCGGGCCGAACTCGCCGCGCAGATAGGCTCCCCGGTCGGCTTCGTCGCGCAGATCGAGGCGATGTACGAAGCGGGGGCGCGGATCTTCGTGGAGGCCGGTCCCGGCTCCGTGCTGACGCGGCTGGTCGACCAGATCCTCGGTGACCGCCCGCACCGCACGGTCGCGTGCGAGCCCCGGCAGGACAGCGGGCTGCGCGGCTGGCTCGACGCACTGGCCCAACTGGCCGTCGCCGGGCTGCCGGTGCGGACCGGATGGCTGTTCAACGGGCGCGACGCCGTCGACGCGGCCCGGACCCCCGTGCCCTCGCGACCCGGCTGGACGGTCGACGGACAGCTGGTCCGTACCGCCGCCGGAGCACTCCTGCCCGGTGCCCTCGCACCGGCCCGACGCGTTGTGGAGACGACTGTGACGACGAACCCTCAGGACGGTGCCCCCGTCGAGGCGAACAGGGACGCGCTCATCTCCGAATTCCTGCGCACCAGCCGGGAGATGGTCGCCGCGCAACGGGACGTGCTGATGACGTACTTCGGCGCGGTGCAGGGGACGGTGCCTCAAGGAACCTGGGTTCCGGCACCGGCGCCCGCCGTGATCGAGGCGCTGCCGCAGACACCCGCCCTGCCGGCGGCTGTCGAGACTCCGGCCGCTCAACAGCCCGCCGCGCAACCGGAGTCGGCCCCCGAGGCCGTCACCGAGGCCGACGTGCTCCGGGTCGTCCTGGAGATCATCAGCGAACGCACCGGCTATCCCGTCGACATGATCGAGCCCGACCTCGACCTGGAGGCGGACCTCAGCATCGACTCCATCAAGCGCGCCGAGATCGCCGGCGAACTGGCCCAACGTCTCGGCATCGGCGGCGGGATGGACGTCGCCTCGCTCGACGACGCCGAGTTGGAGGACCTGGCGAAGGCCCGTACGGCGGCCTCCGTCACGAGCTGGCTGTCGGCACGGCTGACGGAACCCGCGGCGGCGGAGGAAACGCCCCCGAGTGCCAACGCCCCTCAGGACACTTCCCCGAGCGCCCCGCAGGACCAGGTCACCGGCTCCGCGCCCAAGCGACTCCAACTGCGCCCGGTGCTGCTGCCGCACCAGGACAGCGACAACCCGACGGACCCGGCGTCCGTACTGAGCGGCCGACGCTTCGTCCTCTACGGCGACGGTGACAGCGACGCCACGGAGACGGTCGCGGCACGCCTCTCCTCGTACGGCGCCGACACGGTGACCGTAGCCCCGGAGCATCAACTCACCGATGCGGACGGCCAGGTGGACGCCGTCCTGTATCTCGCGCCGCTCACCGCATCGTCCCCGGTGCTGCCCGACGCGTTCCCCGTGTTCCAGGCCGCCCTGCGGTGCGGCCCGCGCCAACTCCTCGCGGTACAGGGCGCGGACGGCGGATCCGCGGGGCTGCACGGCCTGTTCCGTACAGTGGCGCGCGAGTATCCGGACACCACCGCCCGGGTAGTCGAGGTGACGGACACCGCACCGGCGGCCGTGGCCGACGCGCTGATCGCCGAACTGCTGGCACCCGACAGCGAGCCGGTGGTGCTCCGAACCCCCGTCGGACGGCACGGACTTGAGCTGACGGAGACACCGCTCGGCGCGCTCGCGACGAACGGTGCCGGACCGGCCGGTGACGGAGTCGCCGAAGCCTCCGCCATCGGGCTCGACCGCGATTCGGTGGTGCTGCTGGTGGGCGGCGCGCGGGGTATCACCGCGAAGTTCGCTGTCGCACTCGCCGCGGCCTCCCGGTGCCGTATCGAACTCCTGGGCAGGACGGCCGCACCCGCAGGCCCCGAGGACCCGGCGACCGCGGGCGCCCGCACCCCGGCCGAACTGCGCGCCGCCCTCGCCGCCAAGGGCGGTGGACTCAACCCCGCCGAGATCAACCGCACCGCCGAACTCCTGCTCGCCCAGCGGGAGATCACCGCGACCCTGGACGAACTCGCGGCCCTCGGCAGCCAGGCCCGCTACCACTCCGTCGACTTCCGTGAACCGGACGCCGCGCTCCAGGCGGTCAAGGAGATCCACGCCGAACACGGCCGCCTCGACGGTGTCGTCTACGCGGCCGGCGTCATCGAGGACCGGCTGATCGCCGAGAAGACCACCGCGTCCTTCCAGCGGGTCTACGGCACGAAGACCCACGGCGCCGAGACGCTGCTGTCGGCGCTGGAGGAACTCCCCAACGGCCCTGCTTTCGCCGTCCTGTTCGGCTCCATCTCGGCTGTCCTCGGCAACCGGGGCCAGGTCGACTACGCCGCCGCCAACGACGCGCTGCAGAGTCTGGGCACCGCCTGGTCCGCCCGCACCGGGCACCGTGCGCTGACCGTGCACTGGGGTCCGTGGGCGCCCACCGGTGGCCATCACGGCATGGTCACCCCGGAGTTGGGACGCGAGTACGCCCGGCGCGGTATCTCGCTGATCGACCCCGAGGAGGGCACCGCGGCCCTGCTGCGCGAGCTCGCCTGGGGCGACGAGTCAGCAGGGGCCGTCGTCTACACCGCTTCGGGCTGGTAGCCATGACGGACCGTCAAGTGCCGGTCGCCATCGTGGGCATGTCGGTGCTGCTCCCCGGCGCCGCCGACCTCGACGCGTACTGGCGGAATCTGCTGGGCGGCACGGACGCCATCAGCGAGGTGCCGGACGGGCGTTGGGACGCGGACTACTACCGGCCGGACTCCGCGAGCGGTCCGGCCGTGGCCGACCAGGTGTACTGCCGGCGCGGTGGTTTCGTGGACGAGTTGGCCGAGGTCGAGGTCACCCGGTTCGGCATCATGCCGAACTCGGTGCCCGGCACCGAACCCGACCAGCTCATCGCCCTCCACGTGGCGGCCGCAGCCCTCGCCGACGCGGGCGGCGAGTCCCGGCTGCCCGACCGGCGGCGCGTCGGTGTCGTGCTCGGCCGGGGCGGCTATCTCACCCCGGGTCTGGTCCGGCTCGACCAGCGGGTCCGTACGGCGGGCCAACTCGTCCGGACCCTGGGCGAGTTGCTGCCCGACCTGGACCCCGGCCAACTCGACCGCATCCGCACGGCGTTCACCGACCGGCTCGGCCCCGACAGTCCCGAGTCGGTCATCGGCCTGGTCCCCAACCTCGCGGCGTCCCGCGTCGCCAACCGCCTCGACCTGCGCGGCCCGGCGTACACGGTGGACGCGGCCTGCGCGTCCTCGCTCATCGCCGTCGATCAGGCGGTCACCGAACTAGCCGCCGGGCGCTGCGACTTGATGCTCGCCGGAGGCGTCCACCACTGCCACGACATCACGCTGTGGAGCGTGTTCTCCCAGCTGCGCGCGCTCTCCCCGAGCCAGCGCATCCGCCCCTTCCACCGCGACGCCGACGGCATCCTGATCGGCGAGGGTACGGGAGTCGTCGTCCTCAAGCGCCTCGCCGACGCCGAACGCGACGGCGACCGGATCTACGCCGTCATCCGCGGCACCGGTGTGTCCAGCGACGGCCGCGCCGCGAGTCTCGTCAACCCCGACTCGACCGGCCAGACCCACGCCGTACGCCAGGCCTGGCAGGCGGCGGGACTGGACCCCGCGCTGCCCGATTCCATCGGCCTCCTTGAGGCACACGGCACGGCGACGCCCGCCGGTGACTCGGCCGAACTCGCCACGCTGGCCGAAGTGTTCGGGGACACCGGCACCTCCCACGGCCAAGCGGTCATCGGCTCGGTGAAGTCGATGATCGGCCACACGATGCCGGCCGCCGGAGTCGCCGGCCTGGTCAAGGCCGCCCTCGCCGTCCACCACGGCATGCTGCTGCCGACCCTGCACTGCGACGACCCGCATCCGGCGCTCGCGGCGACCCGGTTCCGCCCGCTGGAGCAGGCGGCCCCCTGGGAGACGACTCCCGAACAGCCGGTGCGCCGGGCGGCGGTCAACGCGTTCGGCTTCGGCGGCATCAACGCGCACGTGGTGCTGGAGGAAGCCCCGGGAGCGCGCGCAGCGCGTTCGGCGGCGGTGGTCGTCGACGAACCGGAACGCACCAACACCCCCGCGCGCACAGCCTCCGTGGCCGAACCGGAACGCGTGCTGATCCTCGCCGCCGACAGCCCCGAGGCCCTCGCCGCGCTGCTGGACGCGGACGATTCCACTCTCCTGGCCGCAGACAACACCCGTGTCACCTCGGGCCGTTCACGCCTCGGCATCGTCGCCCCCGACGCCAAACGGCTGGCGCTCGCCCGCCGGACGGTCGCCAAGGGCCGGGCCTGGCAGGGCCGCAGCGATGTGTGGTTCACGCCGAGCCCGCTGATCGGTCCCGGTGCGGGAAAGCTCGCGTTCGTCTTCCCGGGCCTGGAGGGCGACTTCACGCCCCGGGTCGATGACGTGGCCGCGCACTTCGGGCTGCGCGAGAACCGGTCGTCAACCCCCGCACAGGTAGGCGATGTTGGCCGCCACGGCTTCGATGTGGTCGGCGTGGGACGGCTGTTGGACGCAGCGCTGCGCAAGATGGGTGTCGTCCCGGACGCGGTCGCCGGGCACAGTGTCGGCGAGTGGACCGCGATGACCGCCGCCGGGGTGTACTCGCCGGACGAGGTCAGCGACTTCATGGAGGCGTTCGACCCCGACTCGGTGACGGTCCCCGGCCTCGCCTTCGGGGCGATCGGGGCCCCGGCCGAGCGCGTGCTGTCGGCGCTCGCCGACGAGTGGCCGGACGCCGGAATCGTCCTCTCGCACGACAACGCACCGGGCCAGTCGATGGTGTGCGGACCGGACAAGGGCGTGGACGAGTTCGTGCGGTCCTTCCGCGCGCAAGGCGTCCTGAGTCAGGTACTCCCGTTCCAATCCGGCTTCCACACACCCATGTTGAAGCCCTACCTCGCCCCGATCGAAGAGGCCACGAACCGCTTCCGCCTCCACCCGCCCACGGTCCCCCTGTGGTCGGGGACGACCGCCTCGCCGTTCCCTTCGGACGAGAAAGCGGTACGCGAACTCTTCATCCGCCACCTCCTGGAACCCGTCCGCTTCCGCCAGCTCGTCGAGGCCATGTACACCGCCGGCCACCGCACGTTCGTCCAGGTCGGCACCGGCCAACTCGGCTCCCTCATCGACGCGACCCTGAGCGGACGCGATCACCTGGTGGTGGCCGCCAACTCGCCCCACCGCTCCGGCCTGGCCCAACTCCGGCGCGTGGCCGTGGCGTTGTGGTCGGCGGGCGCGGCGGTGGACCCGATGACACTGGCCCCGCAGAATCCGGCTCCACGACGGGAACGGCCCCCGGTACGGCTCGACATGGACGGCGCGCTCGTGTCCCTGGACTCGCCGACCTTGGTGAAGCTGCGGGCGGAACTACGCACACCGGCCGCCGCGACCGCACCGACCCTCGCCGCCCTCTCCCCCCTCGACGCCCTCACCGACCGCTTCCCGGCCGCCGCCGAACTGCACGCCCTCATGCGCGACACCGCCGACACGGCCGCCCAACTCATCAGCGCGGGCAGCCGTCGTAACGCACCGATCGCCACCACACCCGCCCCCGCGCCCCGGGTGTCCGCTCCCGTCCCGCCACCCCAACTCCCCACTCCCCCAAGGGAATGGCAGACCACGGTCCACGTCTCCCCCGAGTCCATGCCCTACCTCATGGACCACTGCTTCTTCCCACAGCGCCCCAACTGGCCGGACGTGGCCGACCGTTGGCCGGTCGTCCCCGCGACCACGATCGTCCAGCACATCATCGAGGCGGCGGAACGGGCCGTCCCGGGCATGCGCGCGGTCGCCGTGCACGACGCGAGGTTCGACCGCTGGCTGACGGCGACACCGTCGATCGACGTACCGGTACGGGTGGTGGCGGACACCCCCGACCGACTCGCCGTCTCCTTCGGCCCGCACGCCCGCGGAGTGGTCGAACTCGCCCCCGCCCACGCCGTATCACCCCCACCGCACCCCGACCCGGACCCAACCACCGAACGCGTCCCCGACCACACCGCGGCCCATCTCTACGACGAGCGCTGGATGTTCCACGGCCCGGCGTTCCAGGGCGTCACCGAACTCACCGCGATCGGCGACCGCCACGTACGCGGCGTCATCACCACACCGCCCGCCCCCGGCGCCCTGCTCGACAACGTGGGCCAGATCCTGGGCTATTGGATCATGGCGACCCGCACGGAACGCACCGTCGTCTTCCCGGTCGGCATGCGCGAGATGCGTTTCTACGGCCCCCATCCGCGCCCTGGCACGGAGGTGGAGTGCCTGGTGCGGATCACCTCGCTGACCGACACCGCACTCGAAGCGGACGTACAACTCACGGTCGACGGCGAGGTGTGGGCGGAGTTGACCGGCTGGCAGGACCGGCGCTTCGACAACGACCCGCAGACCAAGCCCGTTGAGCGCTTCCCCGAGCGCAACACTCTGTCCGAGGCCCGGCCTGGCGGCCGGACCCTGCTGAACGAGCGCTGGCCCGACCTCGCTTCCCGTGACCTCATCATGCGCAACTCCCTGAGCAGCGTGGAGCGTTCGCAGTACGCCGAGCATCCGCCGCGCGGTCGTCGGCAGTGGCTGTTGGGCCGGATCGCGGTGAAGGATGCCGTACGGCAGTGGCTGTGGAGCCATGGCGAGGGGCCGGTCTTTCCGGCGGAGATCCGGGTTCACAACGACGAGTCGGGCCGCCCGTACGTCACCGGACTGCACGGCCGGGCCCTGCCCCCGCTGGACGTCTCGCTGGCCCATCGTGCCGAGGCGGCGGTCGCGATCGTTCGGCCGCATGTTCCTGGTCCCGGCCCCGGGATCGACATCGAGGAGGTCGTAGAACGCCCCGCCTCCACCCTCACCACCGCACTCGGCGAGGAGGAACTGGCGCTCCTGCGAGCCCAGTTGGCCGCCACCGGTGAGTCCGAGGCGCTGTGGTTCGCCCGTTTCTGGGCGGCGAAGGAGGCGGTCGCCAAGGCGGAGGGCACCGGCTTCCGGGGACGGCCGCGTGACTTCGCCGTCTTCCAAGTGGTCTCCGGATCACGGCTGTTGGTGTCGGGGCGCCTGGAACGCGCCTACACCGTGCACTACGAGCCGGCCGGCAATCCCCCCAATCTGCCGGACAGGACCTACGTCGTGGCCTGGACGACGGGACCCGCGCACGAAGAGGAGTACGACCGATGACCCCCACCACCGAGGACACCGTCCTCGCCGACCTCACCGGCATGCTGACCGCGCTGCTGGAGGACGAGTACGGCGTCGACGACGTCGAGGTCACCATGACGACGACCTTCAACCGCGATCTGGAGCTGGAGAGCATCGACCTGGTGACCCTGGCCGGACTGCTCCAGGAGCACTACGGCACGAAGGTCAACTTCGCCGAGTTCCTGGCCGGGATGGAGTTCGACGAGATCATCGAACTCACCGTCGGCCGGCTCGTGGAGTATGTCGTGCAGAGCCTCAAGGCAGCCGAGGCGGGCTGAGCCATGGCGATGGTAGACACCGGTCAACTCCGGTTGCACGTACAGCGGATGAGCCCGCCCGACGGTCGCCCGGTGACCGCCACGGCGGTGCTCGTGCACGGTCTGCTCACCGACAGCCTGGCCAGCTACTACTTCACGATCGCGCCGCCGTTCGCACTGGCCGGCGTCGATGTCGTCATGTACGACCTGCGCGGCCACGGCCGCAGCGGGCGCCCTGCCACCGGTTACACCCTGGACGACAACATCGACGACCTGGAGGCGCTGCTCGACCGCATCGAGGTGACTGGACCGGTCCATCTGGTCGGCAACTCCTACGGCGGGACAGTGGCGTTCGGCTACGCGGCCCGCCACCCCGAGCGGGCCGCCAGCGTCTCCCTCATCGAGTCGGAACCGGCGACCACCGCCTGGGCACCGAAACTCGGCGGCATCCTGGACCGTGTGCTGCACGAGCTGGCGCACAACGAGGACGACGCGATCGCCTGGATCAGCGCGAACCGCGGCCACAACACCGCGCGCCTCGCGAAGGGCGCCGCCCGGCTGGCCCGGGAGACCTCCCTCTCCCAAGACATTCCGGCCAGCAGTGTGTTGACGGAGGATCAGATCGGCGCGGTGCACTGCCCGGTACTCGGCATCTACGGCGGCGACTCTGACCTCGCCCTGCTCGCACCCTGGCTGGAGTCCGTACTCCCCGACTGCCGGACCGTCGTCGTCCCCGGCCACGAGCACTCCGTACTGGTCGAGGCGGCGGGCACGGTCGGCGGGCACATCCTCTCCTTGATCCAGGGGGCGAGGAGCCAGGAAACAAGTACGCCGGCGTCCGCACCAGCGGCGGCGGTCCGGTGAGCCGGTTCCTGTTCGTCGTCCCTCCGCTGATCGGCCACATCAACCCGGCGTCGGGCGTGGCGGCCGAACTGGCGTCGCGGGGACACGAGTTGGCGTGGGTCTGCCCCGACCCCGGTCTCGTGCGGCGGCTCGCGGGCGAGTCCGCGCGGGTGTTCCCGTGCGCCGGACCGGTACCGGGTGAGGGCGAAGGTGTACGCCCGCCCGACATCCGTGGCCCCGAGGCCCTGAAGTTCCTGTGGGAGGCCTTTCTCGCGCCGCTCGCCGAGCAGATGGCACCCGGAGTCGCCGCGGCCGTCGAGGAGTTCGGTCCGGACGCGGTCGTCGCCGACCAACAGGCCCTGGCCGGTGGCCTGGTGGCGGAGCGGCTGGGCGTGCCGTGGGCGACCTCGGCCACCACCTCCGCCGAGTTCACGGACGTACTGGCAGGGATGCCCAAAGTCGCCCTCTGGCTGGACGAGTTGCTGCACGGACTCCGCGCCGAGATCGGTGACCCGACAGGCACCGCCGACCCACGCTTCTCCCCGCACCTGGTGCTCGCGTTCAGCACCCCCGAACTCGTGGGCCCCGAAGCACGGCAGGGCGAGCAGATCCGCTGGGTCGGCCCGTCGATCGCGCCCCGCCCGGCCGCGCCGGACTTCCCCTGGGACTGGCTGGACCCGGCGCGTTCCCTGGTCCTGGTCAGCCTCGGCACGGCCAACACCGATGTGGGCGCCCGTTTCCTCACCGAGTGCGTGACGGCGCTGCGGGCGCGAACGGACCGCGTACAGGCGGTGATCGCGGACCCGGGCGGCGCGTTGGGCACGCCGGACGAACAGGACAAGGACCTCCTCGTCCTGCCCTCCATCCCCCAACTCCCGCTCCTCGAAAGGGCGGACGCGGTCGTCTCGCACGCCGGGCACAACACGGTCTGCGAGGCGCTGTGGCACGGCGTCCCCCTCGTCGTGGCGCCGATCCGCGACGACCAGCCGGTGATCGCCGGGCAGGTCACCGGCGCGGGCGCGGGCATCCGCGTCCGCTTCGGCCGGGTCACCGCACCGAAACTGGGCGCCGCGATCGACGCCGTCCTCCACGAACCCGACCACCGCGCCGCGGCCGGCCGCATCCGTACGGCGTTCCGCGCGGCCGGAGGCACCCGCGCGGCGGCGACCCATCTGGAGCTGCTGGCCACCGGCGCGTCCCTCAAGGAGACCCCGTGAGCAACGAGGACGACCCCAAGCCCCCGAGCCGCAATGACCAGGTGGCGGCCCTGCGCCCCACCTACCAGGCCGACCTGGCCGACGGCCTCGACCGCTTCTTCGAGCCCCGCCGCGAGACCTGCCCCTGGTGCGACTCGCCCCGTCTGAAGACCCGGCTGCGCACGAAGGACCTGATCCAGCACAAGCCGGGCACCTTCGTCCTGGACCGCTGCGAGGACTGCCGGCACACCTTCCAGAACCCCCGACTGAGCCCGGCGGGGCTGGAGTTCTACTACCGGGACTTCTACGACGGCCTGGGCGAGAAGCAGTTGGGCAACACGTTCGCGGCCCGTACGAAGATGTACGAGCAGCGCGCGGAGTCACTGCTCCCGCACTCGCCAACTCCCAAGAACTGGCTGGACGTTGGGACCGGCCACGGTCACTTCTGCGAGTCGGCCCGCACGGTGTATCCCGACACCACCTTCGACGGCCTCGACTTCACGGACGGCGCCGAACTCGCCGAGCAGGCGGGGCGGGTGGAGCGCGGCTATCGGGGCAGCTTCCCCGAGTTGGCCCCGGGACTGTCGGGCCACTACGACGTCGTCAGCATGTTCCACTACCTGGAGCACAGCACGGAGCCCGAGCGCGAACTGGCCGCCGCACACCAGGCCGTACGCCCCGGCGGCCACCTCCTGATCGAGGTCCCGGACCCCGACAGCCGCTACTCCCGCCTCCTCGGGCGCTGGTGGCTGCCGTGGCTCCAGCCGCAGCACCTGCACTTCATCCCGGTCGCGAACCTGCGCCGCCGCCTCACCGACCTGGGCTTCACGGTCGTAGCGGAACAGCACGCGGAGCCGCACGACCCGGTCGATCTCCTGGCCGGCACCTGGCTGGCCCTGGACACGGCCGCGCCCCGGGACAACCTGCCGTGGCTGCCGAAGCCGCCGTCAGGGCTGGCCCGTACGGGCCGCGCGGCGGTGCTGATCGCGGGGATTCCGGCGCTGCTCCTTGGAACGTTCCTGGACCGGTTCGTGGTGAAGCGGCTGTCGCATCGGCTGGGGGTGTCGAACGCCTACCGGCTGGTGGCGCGACGCGACTGAGCCCGGTCAGGGACGGGACTGAGCCTGCCTGGTCAGGGGCGCGGTCCGTCCAGTTCCGCCAGCACGCGGGCGACCGCGTCCGCCGTGACACCGTCGGCGCGGTTGTCGAACACCAGCCGCCGCCCGTCCGCCCATTGGCACTCGTTGGTCTCGGCCGCCTTCCAGAACGTGTCCCAGTCGGCGAGCTTGGACCGGTCCCGGGCGCAGCCCCGGGCCCGGACGCGTTCGCGGGCGGTGTCCTTGTCGACCTGCACCTGGACGACGACCAACTCGACGTCGGACGGCCAGTTGTGACGGTATGTCACTTCGGCGAGGTAGTCCGGCTGGGAGAAGTAGCGGCCGAACGGCGCGTCCAGGACGACCGGGCGGCCCACGCGCAGATTGTCGGCGGCCAGGTCGAGGATGGTCGCGTATTCGAGGTCCATCACCACGGACTGGTAGTACGGGTTGAGGTCCCGCTCGTTCCGGTCCGTGCCGGCGAGTTCGAGGAGCGCCTCGGTAAGGCGGGTGCAGGCGGTGTCCTTGTCGATGTACGCGGCGCCGCTCAGCTCGGCGATCAGCCGGGCCACGCCGGTCTTGCCCGACCCGGCGGGGCCGATCACGACGTGGACGCGTGGGGCGGTGCTCATGCGCGGCGGTCCTTCACGAAGAAGAGGTACGACATTCCGCCGAGCAGCAGGAGCGCTCCGCCGACGAGGAAGACGTACGTGTAGTTGTTGCCGGTCGCGTCCAGGATCGCACCGGTGACGATGGGGGCCATCGCGGCGCCGAGGAAGCCGCCGAAGTTTTGGATCGCTCCAAGCGAGGCCACCTGGTGCGACTCGGCGATGTCGGAGGCCAGCGTCCACAGGCAGCCCATCGGGACCTGGGCGGCGAAGTAGCCGAGGGAGAGCAGGGTGAGCGCGACCGGCGTGCTGTGGACGTACGCCACGGGCAGGACCGCGGCTGCCGCCAGCACGGCACCGCCGACGATCGGGACCTTGCGGGAGACGACCGCGGAGTGTCCCCGGCGGATCAGCCGGCCGGAGAGCCAGCCGCCGAAGAGGACGCCGAGGATGCCGCAGAGGTAGGGCAGGGAGGACAGCCAGCCGGTCTCGGAGAGGCTGAGGCCGCGGGAGGTCTGGAGGTAGCTGGGCAGCCAGGTCAGGTAGACCCACACGGTGTAGAAGATGCCGAAGGCGCCGAGGATCATGAAGTAGGTGTTGCGCTGGCGGAACAGCGCTCCCCAACTGGCGGGCTTCGCCTGCTCGTTCGCGCGGGCCTCCGCCAACTCCTCGCCCCGGATGATCGCTTGCTCGCGCAGGGTGGGGTCCCGGTACACGCGCAGCCAGACCAGCATGACGAGGATGCCGAGCGCGCCCACGGCCACGAACATGCCGCGCCAACCGACCGTCAGGAGAAGGCCGGTGAGGATCGGCGGGGCGATGGCGTTGGCGATCTGCGAACCGGTGTTGACGATCGAGATCGGCAGCGCGCGCTCGTCCTTGTTGAACCAGCGCTCGTTGACCTTGAGGCTCGCCGTGAAGAACGGGGACTCGGCCACCCCGAGGGCGACCCGGGCGGCGTAGAGGACGCCGAAGGAGTGTGCGGCGGCCGTGACCATCGTCATCAGGGACCAGAGCCCGGCGGCCCAGGCGTACATCCGCTTGGGGCCGAAGCGGTCGACAAGGTAGCCGGCGGGGAGGTTGGCGATGGCGTACGGCCAGGAGAAGGCGGCGAGCAGTACGCCCATCTCCGTCGCGTTGAGGCCGAATTCACCGGCGATGGTCGTGTTGGCGACGCTCAGCGTGGCGCGGTCGAGGTAGTTGACGACCCCGCCGATCACGAGGAGGGCGACCAGGACCCAGCGGATGCGGATCGAGGTCCGGCGGGCGGTGTCGCCCAGGTCGAGGGAGTCGGGGGTGAGGGACTGCTGAGCCATGGTGAGCTCCTCTTTGAACCACCGTGCGGGTGCTGGGGAGTTGGGGACGGGTGGTGCGGGGGGATGCGGAGGGTGTGAGCGGTGCGGGAACTGCCTTGCGGGAGCCGGGAGTTACGCCCGCGCTCCCTCGATGGCCCGCAGCATCGTCGTGGCGGCGTCCGTGACATGGCGGTAATTGCCGTCCGCGCGGGCCGCCTTGGTGACGAAGCTGCCGACGCCGACCGCGACGACTCCGGCGTCGAACCATTCCTTGACGTTGTCGGCGGTGACGCCGCCCGCGGGCATGAGCGGGGCCTGCGGGAGCGGGGCGCGGACCGTGCGGACGTAGGCCGGGCCGCCGAACTCGGCGGGGAAGAGCTTCACTATGTCGGCGCCGGCCTGCATGGTGTCGACGATCTCGGTCGGCGTGAAGGCGCCGCTGACCGTGACGGCCTGGTAGCGGTTGGCGGTGGTCAGCATCGCCGGGTTGAGGTTGGGGCTGACCAGCAGACGGGCGCCGGCCGAGAGGCACTCGTACGCGGAGTGCTCGTCCAGGACCGTGCCGGCGCCGATGAGGATGCCGTCGTCGCCGTAGCGCTCGGAGAGCTTGTTGATGACGTCCAGCGCGCCGGGCACGGAGAGGGTGATCTCCAGGGCCCGGACGCCGCCCTCGATCGCCGCTTCCGAGACGGCGAGGGCTTCCTCGGCGCTCTCCAGGCGGACGATGAGCAGGGCGCCCGAGCCGGTGATTGATTCCAGGGCGTTAAACTTTGTTACCATGGGAGCACACGTTAGAACATGAATTCACACGTTGTCACGCCCCTTCTCACACGAAGTTAGGCTGACCCCGGCGAACCGCCGCACCACCCACCGGTCCAGTCACCGGTGCACCCACCGCTCGACCCCGGCTTCGAGGAGACGCATTGAGCAGGGCACCCCTGATCCCCGAGCAACGCCATCAGGAGCTGTTGCGGCTGCTGAGGGGCAGCGGGGTGCTGAGCATCCACGACCTGACCGCGGCGCTGAACGTCTCGCACATGACCGTGCGCCGGGACATCACCGCGCTGGAGAAGAGCGGTCAGGTGGTCTCGGTGCAGGGCGGGGTACGGCTCGCGGACTGGACCGGGCATGTGCCGCCCCGCGAGCGGGCCTCACGCGCGGCGCTGGAGATGCCCCGCAAGCAGGCCATCGCCCAGCGGGCCGCCGAGCTCGTCGAGGACGGCATGACGGTGTTCCTCGACGCGGGGACGACCTGTCAGTCGGTCGTGCCGTTCCTGGTCGGCCGCAAGGACCTCACCGTCGTCACCAACGACTTCCACGCCGTCCTCGCCCTGTGCGAACTGCCGTCCGTGCAGACGGTCCACACCGGTGGCGAGGTCGATGTGTCGAGCGGTTCGAGCAGCGGGCCCCTGGCTGCCAGGACGGTCGGAGCGCTGAACCTCGACCTCGCCTTCCTCAGCGCCGGTTCCTGGGACCTGGCCCACGGCATCACGAGCTTCTCGATGGACAAGGTGCTGCTCAAGCAGGCGGTGATGGAGGCGGCCGGCTCGGTCGCGCTGCTCGCCGACAGCACGAAGTGGGGCACGGTGGAACGGTTCAACGTGACGAAGCTGGACCGGCTCGACACCGTCGTGACCGACGACGGCCTGCCGTCCGCCGTGATCGACCGCATCGCGGAGGAGGGCCCGACGGTGCTCCGTACGGGCTGAGTGAGTACTGGGTGAGTACTGGCCGAGTACCGGCTAACCCCCATTGAATGATGCATTCACCGCGTCTAGCATCACTCGGTGATTCCAGCAATTCCCGTCTGACTCTCGCGAGGTACAGCGCGCGTGACGACGAGCGGCCGCGGCCCGGTTCCGGGGGCTCCGGCCGCTCGTCTCCACTGCACCTCTACGACGGCACCTCTACGACAACTCAGCTCGCGGTACGGCGAATTCGCCCCTCGTACCGCTTCTCCAGCTCCAGGTTGCCCTCGAAGCCGCCGGGCACATTGGCCGAGACGTACACCGGCGGGCGCTCCCCCGAGGCGAGCAACTGCGCCGCCGCCTCCGCGACCGAGAGCTGCACGAGCATCGCGCCGGTGAGCGTGGACAGGGCGCAAACGGCACCGCCCGCGGGGAGTTCGAGGAGTGCGTCGCCGCGCGGGGCCGCGTTGTCGAGGACGACGTCGGCGAGGTCGACGAGTTTCTTGCCGCTCGGGTGACCGGCCGGAACGGCGCGGGTGTGGGCGAGCGAGGTGATGGCCAGAAGCCGGTGCCCGCGCTCCTTCACGCGCAGGGCCATCTCCACGATCACCTTGTTCACACCGGAGTTGGAGATGATGACGAAGAGATCCTCGGGGCGGGGCGCCGCGAGGTCGTAGAGGCGCTCGGCGACCCCGGCCTGCCGCTCAAGGAGCGGGTCGTCGAGGACGCTCGGGGCGTCACCGCCGTAGAGGACGAGGTCGGCGATGCTCAGGCGGTTGGTGGGCACCAAACCCCCGGCTCTGCCCGCGAGTTCGAGGACCATGGCCTGGGAGTGGCCGGTGCCGAAGGCCTGGATGACGCCGTCCGTGCGGACGCAGTCCGCGATCAGTTCGGCGGCTCTCGACACGGTGTCCCGGCTGGACTCGGTGATGTGCTGGAGGACGGCCAGGCTCTCGCGCGCGAAGGTCTCGGCGCTTACGGACTCGGCGGACACGCGATTCTCCCCACCGGTGGATCAAACCACCTATTCCTTCTAGATCAATGAATCAATAAATCACATGCGGTCCTGGTATTCAATCGATGGCCTCTGGGGTGGCTGATACCTTCTCCACATGCCCCCGACAGACGTCACCACCCTGATCCGCACCGAGCTGCCCCGGCTGGCCGGCTCACTGCGGAAGGTCGGCGAGCTGATCCTGGAGGATCCGGCCGCCGTCACCCACTGCTCGGCCGCCGAGTTGGGCCGCCGCACCGGCACTTCACAGGCCACGGTGACCCGGTTCTGCCGGGCGGTCGGTCTCGACTCGTACCAGCATCTGCTGATCGAGCTGGCCCAGGAGCGCGGTCGCGGCGAGGTCTCCGACTGGGGCACCGCCGAGATCGGCCCGGACATCTCCCCGGACGACGATCTCGAACGGGTCGTGCAGGTCGTGGGCAGCGCGGACCTCCGCGCGGTGCAGCAGACCATCGACCGGATCGACCTCGACGCGGTGGAGCGCGCGGCCACGGCCGCCGCCCGCGCCCGGCGGATCGACGTCTACGGCATCGGCGGCAGCGGGGCGGTCGCCCAGGAGACCGAGACCCGGCTGTTCCGCATCGGCTGCGCGGTGCGCGGCTGGACCGAGGTGCACGCCGCCACCACCTCCGCCGCCCTGCTCACCCCGGCGGACGTGGCCATCGGCATCTCCCACTCCGGCTCGACCCGCGAGACCATCGAGCCCTTCGAACTCGCCAAGGAGCGCGGCGCGACCACGATCGCCCTGACCTCCGACCCGCGGTCCGCGCTCGCCCGCACCGCCGACATCCGGCTGATCTCCTCGTCCTCGGCGACGAGTTTCCCCACCGGCATCATCGGCGCCCGCCACTCCGTCCTGGTCCTCATCGACTGCCTCTACGTCCGCATCGCGCAGCTCTCCTACCAGCGCGCGAGCGCCTCCCTGGCCCTCACCGACCACATCGCCGGGGAGCACACGGTGAAGTCCCGCCGGGGCCGGTGATCCCAGCCGAGACCCGGCCGTGATCTCGGCCGAGTCTGCATGGATGAACCACCGAAGTTACGCGGAGATGGTTGTTTGAATCATCTTCGCGGTGTCAGGATGGGCGCTCCGCCGAGCCTCTGGTAGGAGACCCATGCGCGTCACCGCTGCCCTGTCGACCGAGTTGTTCGTCGGCACCGCCGAGCATCCGCTCCAGGTCGTGGCCGCCGAACTCACGCATGCCCCCGGCCGGCCGGTCCGCCTCACGGTCGAGGGCCCCGGTGTGCACGGCAGCGCGGAGACGGTCGTGGGCGAGGACGGCACCGTGCGCGCCGAGATACCGGTGGCCTCGGACCTCGCGCCCGGCGAGCGGTGCGCGATCGCGGTGACGGCGGCCGACGGCGACCAACTGGCCACGCTCACCGCCGAGTTCACGGCCGCCGAACCCGGCTGGACCATGTTCATGGTCAGCCACTTCCACTACGACCCCGTCTGGTGGAACACCCAGGGCGCCTACACCGAGACCTGGGACGTCGCCGACGACCCCGGCTCCACCGGTCTCCCGGCCCGCACCTTCGACTCCCGCGGCCAGTCCGGCATGAGCCTGGTCCGCGCCCACTGCGACCTGGCCCGCCGCGACCCGGCGTACACCTTCGTGCTGGCCGAGGTCGACTACCTCAAGCCGTACTGGGACGCCTACCCGGAGGAACGCGGCTTCCTCCGCGAGCTGATCCGCACCGGCCGGGTCGAGATCATGGGCGGCACGTACAACGAGCCCAACACCAACCTCACCGGCGCCGAGGCGACCGTACGCAACGCCCTGTACGGGGACGGCTTCCAGCGCGGCATCCTGGGCGCGACCCCCGAAACCGCTTGGCAACTCGACGCGTTCGGGCACGACCCGCAGTTCCCCGGGCTCATGGCGGACGCGGGGGTCACCTCCAGCTCCTGGGCGCGTGGACCGTTCCACCAATGGGGCCCGACCCTGTCCGTGTTCGGCGAGGAGCCGCGCGACCCCCAACGCATGCAGTTCCCGGCCGAGTTCAGCTGGATCGCCCCCTCCGGCCGCGGGCTCCTCACCGCCTACATGGTCAACCACTACGGCGCCGGCTGGGCGATCGACAACGCGCCCACGCTCCCCGAGGCCGAGGCAGCAGCACTGAAGCTCTTCCGGGGCCTGAAGAAGGTCGCGCTCACCCGCAACGTGCTGCTCCCGGTCGGCGGGGACTACGCGCCCCCGTGCCGCTGGGTGATGGACATCCACCGGGACTGGAACGCCCGTTACGTCTGGCCGCGCTTCGTCAGCGCGATCCCCCGGGACTTCTTCGCCGCCGTCCGCGCCGAGTTGGCCGAGGAGGGCCGCAAAGCGTCCCCACAGACCCGGGACATGAACCCGATCTACACCGGCAAGGACGTCTCCTACATCGACACCAAGCAGGCCCAGCGCTACGGCGAGACGCTCCTCGCCGACGCCGAGGCCTGGGCCACGCTCGCCTCGCTGGTCGCCCAACACCCGTACCCGGACGCGGCGTTGGACAAAGCCTGGCGGCAGCTGATCTACGGCGCCCACCACGACGCCATCACCGGCTCCGAGTCGGACCAGGTGTACATCGACCTGATGACCGGCTGGCGCGAGCTGTACGACCTGGCCGAGACGGCGCACGCCGACGCGACGGACGCCCTGGCCGGAAAGGTGGCCCAACTACCGGGCGGCACCGACGACTTGGTCGTGTTCAACGCGGCGACCTGGGAGCGCCGGGACGTCCTGACGGTCGCCGACCCCGGCCGCGTCCCGCTGGACGACACCGGCCTGCCCCTGCCTGCCGTACGCGAGGGCGACCAACTCCGCGTCGTCGTACCGGACGTACCCGGCATGGGCCTCAAGGCCCTCCCGCTCGCCGAGGGTTCGGTACCCGAGTGGACGAGCGGCGAAGGCCTCACCATCCGCAACGAGTTCTACGAGCTGACGGTCGACCCCGCGCGCGGCGGCGGTGTCAGCAGCCTGCGCGAACTGGCCCAGGACGGCCGGGAGTTGCTGCGCACCGGTGACATCGGCAACGAACTCGTCGTACAGGAGGAGTACGCGCGGCACCCGCGGTTCGGTGAGGGGCCGTGGCATCTCACGCCGACCGGGACCACCGCCGCACGCAGCCGGGACGTCCTCGCCGAGGTCGAGGTCCAGCACTCCCCCGCCGGTTCACGGATCACCGTCACCGCCGACCTCGAACTGTTCCGGTACACACAGCGGTTGACGCTGTGGGCAGGAGTCCCGCGCCTCGATGTGACGACGACCATCGACGGTTACGACGGCGCCGACCGGCTGATCCGGGTGCGCTGGCCGTCCGACGTGACCGGTGGGCTGCCGGTGCACGAGGTGGCGGACGCGGTGATCGGGCGCGGGTTCGGGTTCGTGGAGGTGGACAGCGAGGAGTTCCCGTGGACGCTCGACAACCCGGCGAACACCTGGTTCGGACTGGGGTCCACCGCGCGGGTCGCGGTGCGGGACGAGGCGGGGCGGCTGCTCGGCCACCGGTCGATCGGCGTCGCCGAACTCGTCTACGCCGACTGGGACGAGGCCGGTGAACTCGGTGCCCCGCTCGCCGCCGCGCTGGTCCGCGTCGGGGTCACCGCGACCTCGACGATCGCCGGTGGCCCGCGCTACGGCGACCTCGAAGTCGACTCCAATCTCCCGGACTTCCGGATCGCCGTGGGCGCTCCCGAGCGCAACTCCGTGGTCGCCGAGGCCCTCGGCTGGGACCCGGCCGCCGGACGCGAACTACGCCGCCAACTGGCCGAGCGGGGCGCGGCGGCGGTGTGGGTCGCGCCGCGTGCCGGACTGCGGGAGGAGTGGGTGCCCGGGGCCGATCTGCGCGACCTCGAACGGCTGCCGCTGCTAGTCGTGGCGGGTGCCCGCCCCGAGGACGACGCCAAGGCGGTGGACGCGCTGATCGCCGACCTCGACGACGCGGTCCTCACGGCCACGGCGGCGGGCGGCTGCGAGGCGCTGCCGCCGGGCGACGCCTGGGACGGCCGCAGCTTCGCCGTGCTCAACCGGGGCACGCCCGGCTGTGTCGTCACCTCCTCCGGCGACCTCTACATGTCCCTCATGCGCTCCTGCACCGGCTGGCCCTCCGGCATCTGGGTCGACCCGCCCCGCCGCACCGCACCCGACGGCTCCGCCTTCCAACTCCAGCGCTGGACCCACGAGTTCGAGTACGCGGTGGTCGCGGGCGCGGGTGACTGGCGCGACGTCCGACTCCCGCAGGCCGGACATGAGTTCAACCACCCGCTGACGGCCCGCCTGCGAGCCTCCACCCAACAGGGCACCCTGCCAAGGAAGTTGGCCCTGCTCACCCTGGAACCGGCGGGCGAGGTCGTGCTCGACGCCCTCAAGCCGCTCGGCTCCCCGCTCGCCCGGGGCAGCGCGGTACCGGTCGACCCGGGGCGCGGTGTCGTCGTACGGCTCCACGAGGTGAACGGTCGGCCGGTGCGGGCCCGGATACGCGGCCCGCACGACTGGGCCGAGGGCGCCCGGGCCGACGTACTGGAGGCGCCCGGCGAGGAGTTGACCCCGGAGCGGGACGGCGGGCTGGCCCTCGACCTGACCGGTTTCGAGGTCGCGACGGTGCTGGCCACGCCCGGTACCGCCTCCGCATCCCCAACCGGCCCCGGAACAGCGGCACATGAGCCCGCCCAGCCCCTCCACACCCGCTACTGGCTCCACAACTCCGGTCCCGCGCCCCGGGGGAACATACCGGTGTCGGTGTACCTCTCCCCCGGCGCTCTCACCGTGTCGGGCCCCGTCACCGCGACGGTCCGGGTCGGCTCGGAACTCACCGACGCGCCGGTGTCGGGCACGGTCGGCTTCGAGGTACCGCCCGGCTGGACCGCCGAACCCGCCCAACTGCCGTACGCGTTGGGCCCCGGCGGGTTCACGCTGGCCGAGGTGACCGTGACGCCACCGCCACAGCCGGAGCCCGGCCGGCACTGGCTCGCGGCACGGTTGGAGTACGGCGGGCAGACGTACGAGGACACCGTGGCGCTGGATGTGGCGGACGGGCAGCACGGGCCAACGCTCGTGTCCGCACTGGGCGTTGAGCGGATCAGCGTGCGAACCGGCGAGCGCGTCCAGGTGCCCGCCACCGTCCGCAACACCACCCAGGGACCCATCAACGGCACCCTCTGGGCCGTCTCCTCTTGGGGCACCTGGGCCGGTGTCGAACCCGGCTGCCAGGGGTTCACGGTGGCCGGTGGCGCGGAGCAGGAGTGCGTGATCGAGGTGGACGGCTCGGCGGTGGAGCCGGGGTCGTACTGGCTGCTGGCGAAGGTCGCCTGGAACGGGTGTGTCGCCTACACGGAGGCCGTCGCGCTGGAGGTGACGCCATGACCGAGCACGCGGCCGTGGTGCGCGGCAGGACCGTTCCAAAGAGGCGGGTGGACGCGCTGCTGGCGGCCGTACCGGCCCGGGATCGGGAGAGCACCCGGCCAGAGGCGCTCGCGCGGGCCGAACGGCAGCGGCGACGCTGGGCGACGCAAGTGGTGGTCATCGACGAGCTGGCCCAACGGGCGTGTGTGGAGCGGGGGTTGAAACCTCCCGCCGAAGTGGCGCCGGATCAGGTGCTCGCCGTGGCCGAGACCGATGTCGCCGATCTCGGCAGTATCGTCGCGGCGGCCCTCGCGCACTCCCCGGCCGCCCGGCTGCTGCTGGCCGAGCTGGAGGGCGAGCAGGAGGTCACGGAGGCGGCCGTACGGGACTACTACGACCGGAACCGGGACCGCTTCCTCACCCCGGAGGCGCTACGGCGCGGCGCCGACCCGTTCGGCGGGGTGTCATCGGAGGACTTCGTGCCGTACGAGCAGGCACGCGAGGGTGTCGGGCGCGAGTTGCGGCGGGCCGCGGGGCGGCGGGCCTTCTTCGGCTGGTTGGACCGGGCCAAGGCCGGAGTTGAGTACGCGGCCGGTCATGAGCACCCCGGCGATCCGGCGCATCCGGACCACGAGCATCGGCACTGATCACTCCCGGAACCTAAAAGCAACACGAGAACCCATTGACCTCCGATGAATTCTGGTCCACCTTTTCATCAATCGGGGTCGAAGTTGGTTAATTGAACCAGCGGTTGGCTGGTGCTCAGGAGGGCAGCGATGCGCACAGGAAGACTGACCGGATCGATGGTGGGGATCGTCGTCCTGACCCTGACGGCCGCCGGCTGCGGGCTGTCCGGCAGTTCGGGCGACAGCGACTCCACCGCGGGCGGCTGCAAGGTCGACAAGGGCAATGTGGGGTCCGGGAAGCTCACCGGTGAGGTGAAGGGCAACATCACCTTCCAGACCACCAACTTGAAGAAGGACTTCGGGACGTTCTTCAACGGGGTCATCAAGTCCTTCGAGAAGGCGCACCCCGGTACGTCGGTGAAGTGGATCGACGATCCGGGCGACGCGACGTTCGGACAGCGCACGGTCGCCGACGCCCAGGCCTGCACCCTGCCCGACGTGCTCAACGTCGACTCCCCGACCGCGACCGCCCTCACGAAGGCCGGCTACCTGCTCAACCTGGGCGTCAAGGACCCGGACGCCGCCAAGCCGTTCGTCCCCGCGTTCTGGAAGTCCAGCACCATGAAGGACTCCTCGGGCACCTTGGTGCACAGCGTGCTGCCCTGGTACACCGGTGGCGTCCTCCTGACGTACAACACCGACCTGCTGAAGAAGGCGGGGATCGACCCGGCGAAGCCGCCGACAACGATGTTCGGGCTGTTCGCCGACTACGAGAAGATCGCCAAGAAGGCCGACGGCAAGTACTTCGCGACCATGGCCAACCCGGTCTGGCGGATCCCGGCCGACTGGGACCAGATGAACATCAAGACGCTGTCGGCGGACGGCAAGTCGGCGGTCTTCGCCGACGATCCCAGGACCGCCCAGTGGGTCGCGTGGATGGCGAAGCTGTACAAGGAAGGCGCGATGCCGAAGGACTCGCTGTCGTCCAACAGCGACCCCTCCACGCTCTACAGCCAGGGCAAGGTCGCCTACGGTTCGACGAACCCGAGCTTCGTGCGCTTCGTGAAGCAGAACAGTCCCTCGATCTACGCCAAGACAGCCGTCGGCCAGCAGCCCTTCGACGCGCTCGGCCACACCACGGCCGCCCCGCAGTACATAGCGGCCGCCGCGACCAGCAAGAACGCCCCCACGGCACTGGCGTTCGCGGAGTTCCTCACCAACGCCGAGAACCAGACGGCCTGGTGCAAGGACCCGAGTGTGGTGATCTTCCCGACGACCTCTGCCTCACTGGACGACCCGTTCTTCCAGAAGACCACCGGTGACGACCCGTTCTCCCAGGCCCGCAAGCTCGTCGCCGAGCAGCTCAAGACGGCGACCGCCTACCAGACCAACATCTCCACGGCTGTGCAGAACGCCATCGTGGGTCAGGTGCAGCTGGCCATGCAGGGCAAGAAGAGCCCGGCGCAGGCCGTGAAGGACGCCCAGGCGAAGGCCAACGAGCTGCTGAAGCAGGCTGGTTGATGGTGGCGACGCAGACCGCGAAGCCGGTGACCGTGCCCGGTGCGGAGGCCGTCGCCTCCGCACCGGGCGCGTCCCGCATACGTAAGCTCGCCAGGGCCGTCCTCCCCGGTCCCGCCCCCGGTGCCAACGGGGCGGCGCTGTACCGCCGTTGGTGGCTGCCCTGGCTTTGGACCGCTCCAGCGATCGTCTGCGCGGCGGTGTTCGGGGTGTTCCCGTTCCTCAACACACTGCTGCTGTCGTTCACGAACGCCAAGCCGCTCGGCGGCGCCGCGAGCTTCGTCGGGTTCTCCAACTACACCCGGATGCTGGGTGATGCGGACTTCTGGCTGGCGACCCGCAACAGCGTCCTGTACGCCGTGATCGTCGTCCCGCTCATGGTGCTGCTGCCACTCCTGCTCGCCGTCCTGGTGGAGAAGAACCTCCCCGGCATCGGCTTCTTCCGCTCGGCCTTCTACACGCCGGTGCTCGCCTCCAGCGTGGTGGTCGGCCTGAGCTGGCAGTGGCTGCTCGCGGACGACGGACTGGTCAACACCTGGCTGGAGAAAGCCCACTTGATCCGGTCGGCGATCCCCTTCCTCTCCGACTCGTGGCTGATCCTGCTGTCGGCGATGGGTCTGACCCTGTGGAAGGGCCTCGGCTGGTACATGGTCTTCTACCTGGCCGCCCTCGGGAACGTTCCAAAAGAACTGCACGAGGCCGCCTCCATGGACGGTGCCGGAGCCGCCCGCCGCTTCTGGCACATCACCGTGCCCGGTGTACGGCAGGCGATGATGCTGGTCGGCACCCTCACCGGCATCGGTTCGCTGCGCGTGTTCACCGAGATCTACATGCTCGGCAGCTCCACCGGCGGCCCCGGCGGCGCCGACCGCACGCTGCCCTTCTACATCCGGGACGTCGGCCTGGACCCCATCACCGGAAACGCCGGTTACGGCTCGGCGGTGAGCGTGGCGCTGTTCGTCCTGACCCTGGGCCTGACCCTGCTGGCGCAGCGCCTCACGAAGGAGGACGAGTCATGACGACGACCGCCGTGCGGCCCAAGTCCCGGCGCCTGACGCCCCGTTGGCGCGACTACGGCCGCCCCCGCGAACTCCTCGTCCGCTACCTGCTGTTGCTCCTCGTCCTGGGCCTCACGGTCGGCCCCCTGATCTGGCAGCTCCTGGCCTCCCTCAAGGGCACCGGCGAGGACGTCTTCGGCGCGAACGCCTCCCTGCTGCCCCACCACCCGACCCTGCACGCCTACCGCGAGGTCTTCAGCCAGGTCCCGGTGGTGACGTACATCAGGAACAGCCTGATCGTCGTACTCCTGTCGGTCGGCAGCCAGTTGCTGTTCTCCACCACCGCCGGCTACATGCTCTCCAAGCCCGCCTGGAAGGGCCGCAGAGCGGTCTGGATCCTCCTGATCGCCTCCATGATGTTCCCCTTCGAGTCGATCATGGTGTCGCTGTTCCTGAGCATCCGCGACCTCGGCCTGGTCGACAGCGTGGTGGGCGTGTGGCTGCCCGGCTTCGTCGGCGCGATCAACGTCCTGCTGATGCGCGGCGCGTTCCTGGCCGTCCCGCGCGAGATCGAGGACTCCGGGATGCTGGACGGCGCGAGCGAGTGGCAGCGCTTCCGCTACCTCTACCTCCCGTCCGCGTGGGGCGCGATCATGGTGGTCACCATCAACACCTTCATCAGCGCCTGGGACGACTTCCTCTGGCCCCTGATCGTGCTCCGCTCCGAGGACCACATGACGCTGACACTGGGCCTGTCCCGACTGCAGAGCTCGTCGTTCGGCTACGACCAGCGCGTGGTGATGGCCGGTTCGGTGATCTCCGTGATCCCGGTGCTCGTGCTGTTCGTCATCACCCAACGCTGGTTCTACAAGGGCGTTTCGGCCGGAGCCGTCAAACTCTGAGCCGTCAAGCTCTGACTCGTCAGCCTTTGAGCCGTACGACGACGGGTTCGACGGCGAGCGCCGCCCGCGCGGATTGCGCGACCCGAACCTCCACGGCACCGACCTGCTCCAACTGGTCGGTGCCGAAGGGGATTTCGACCCTACGGCACTCCCCCGGGGCCAACTCGACGCCCTGGAAGGCGTGCAGTTCGAGCGTGCGCGGCCACACCGGGGTGAGCAACCGCCGGATGTACACCTGGACGACCGAACGGCCGCGGCGCTTCCCGGTGTTGGTGACGTCGACCTCGATGACGTTCCCCTCGATGCGCGGCGGACCGTACGCGAAGCTCGTGTACGACAGCCCGTGCCCGAAGGAGTGGAGCGGCTCGGCGTCGGCGTCCACGTAGCCGCCGTACTCGGTGTCCTTGTGGTTGTAGTAGACGGGGAGTTGGGCCACCGAGCGGGGGATGGACACGGGTAGGCGGCCGGTCGGTTCGGCGTGGCCGAGCAGTACCTCGGCGATGGCCTCGCCGCCCCATGGGCCGGGGTACCAGGCGGTGAGCAGGGCGCCCGCCCGTTCGGGGACGACATGCGGGCGGCCCTGGATCAGGACGACCGCCGTGGGTGTGCCAGTCGCGGTGACCGCGTCCAGGAGGGCGTGCTGGGCGCGGCCGAGGCTCAGGCCCGCGAGGTCGACGCCCTCGCCGCAGGTCATCGCCGAAACGGCGTTCCGTGCGGCCCCGTTGGCGTCGAAGTCCGTGTCGGGGGTACGGGCGCTGCTGCCGCCCAGCACCAGGACCGCCAGGTCGGAGGCGGCTGCCGCGGCGACCGCCTCGGGGATGCCGGAGAGGTCGTCGCCGGTGAGGGCGCAGCCGGGGGCGTGCCGGATGTCGGTGCCGGGCGGGGCGAGTTGCCGTAGGCCTTCGAGGACGCTGACACCGGAGGTCTGGGGTGCTGTGTAGTCGCCCAACTGGTGGGCGGTGGTGGCTGATTGAGGGCCGATGACCGCGATGCGGGAGACGGTCGCCGGGATGGGCAGGACGTCGCCGTCGTTGTGGAGGAGGGTGACCGTGGCTCGGGCGAGGGCCGTGCTCAGCTCTCTGCCCTGCTGCGGGGAAGGGAACTCGCCTGTGTTGTAAGGCCGTTCGAAGAGGCCGAGGCGGAACTTCAGGCCGAGCACGCGGGCCACGGCCGTGTCGAGGCTCTCCTCGCTCACCAGCCCCCGCTCGACCGCCTCCTCCAGGTGTGTGAAGCCCTCGTCCCACAGGCTGAGGTCGACACCGGCGTTGAGGGCGAGGGCGCCCGCCGAGACCTTGTCGCCGGTGATGCGGGCCAGGCGGTCCACGGCGAGGCCGTCGGCCATCACCAGGCCCTCGAAACCCCAGTCCGCACGCAGGAGTTCGGTCAGCAGGGCGCGGTTGCCGGAGCAGGGCAGGCCGTCGACCTCGTTGTAGGCGGACATGAGGGCGGCAGCACCTGCGCGGACTCCGGCGCGGGCGGCGGGGAGGTGGATCTCGTGGAGTTCGCGGAGGCCCAGCTCCGACTCGGCCGAGTTGCGGCCGCCGACCGTGGCGCCCTGACCGGCGAAGTGCTTGAGGACGACGGGGGCCTTGTCGGGAGCGAACCCGGCTGTCGTGTCGCCGCCCTGCATGCCCCTGACGAGCGCCTCGGTGAGGCGGGCGGCGAGGTGCGGGTCCTCGCCGAAGCACTCCTCCGTGCGGCCCCAGCGTGGGTCGCGGGCGATGTCCAGGGCGGAGACGAGGGCCATGTGGCCGCCACGGGCGCGGAGTTCGGCGGCGGCGTGGGCGGCGGCCCGCTCGTACAGGTCGGGGTCCCAGGTCGCGCCGACGGCCAGGTTGACCGGGAGGACCGTGCCGTCCAGGGCCATGTGGCCGTGCGGCACCTCCTCGACGAACAGCGCCGGGATGCCGAGTCGGCTGCTCGCGATGACATGGCGTTGCACCAACTCGGCCAGGGCGGCGCTGTCTTGGGCGCCGGGGCCGTTGGTGTGGTCGACGCCGGACCAGGCGTCGGCGCGGAACAGGCCGTAGAGCGCCCCTAGTCCGGCGAAGCGGTCGGTCTCGGCGCGGAGGGCGTCGGTGAGTTCGAACCCATCGGGACCGTCGGGAGTGCGGCGGTAGGCGTCCCAGCCGTACATCCGCTGGTTGAGCTGGCCGACCTTCTCGCGCAGGGTCATCCGGGCGAGGAGGTCGGAAACCCGGGTGTCCACAGGGGTGTTGGGGTCGCGGTAGACCGGGGTGTTGGGGTCGCGGTAGACCGGGGTGGTGGGGTCGGTCATCGGGAGTCACCGTCGTGGGCGAGGCGGGCGAGGGCGATCGCACCGCGGCAGCCGTCCGGGACCCAGTCGAGGGTCAGGCCGAGGGTGTGGAGGCGGGCGGTGAGGGGGGCCGTCAGGGGGCCCTCGGGGCCGAGCAGGCCGCCGGTGGCGACGATCCGTTCGCCGGGGGTCGGCTCCAACGCGCGCACGGTGTCGGTCAGTTGGTCCGCCGCCTGGTCGAGGAGGCCTTCCGCCACGGTGTCCTTCTCGCCGGCCGCCTCGACCACCAGCGGGGCGAACCGGGCGAGGCGGATGGGGAGTTCGGCCATCACCGCGGGGAGTACGTGCATGCGGTAGGCCTCGCGGTGGGCGCGGGACCAGTCGCCGTCGCCGGGCAGTTCCTCGGCCGGCACTCCGAGCGCCTGGCCGACGGACCGGGCCAGCACGGTCGTAGGGCCGCGTCCGTCCGCCATGCGCAGGGCCGCGCGTACCGCGCTGCGGCCGATCCAGAAGCCGCTGCCGTCGTCGCCGAGGAGCCAGCCGTCGCCGTCCACGGTGGCGGTGGAGCGGCGGTCGGTGATGCGCAGGGCGACCGCGCCGGTGCCGGCGACCAGCGCGAGGCCGTCGGCGGGGGCGCCGGGGGCGGAGGCGAAGGCCGCCTCGATGTCGCTGCACACGCGGAGCCGGGCGGTGGGGATGCCGAGGCGCCGTAGCGCGGCGGTGAGGGCGGTGCGGGCGTTGACGTGTCCCGGCTCCTCGGTGGAGGCGGCCGTGGCGCCCGCGAAGCCGCCGGCCACGGCGACCACGCGGGGGCGCGCCCGCTCCGGGACGGCCTGCCCGATCGCCTCGACCAGGTGGTCGGTGAGGCGTGGCACCGGGACGGTCAGGGCGTTGCCGGGACCGGCCGCGCCCTCGGCGAGGGGGCGGCCGTCGGCGGCGGCGAGGACGGCGCGGGTACGGGTGCCGCCGGCGTCGAGGCCGACCACGAGGTCACCGGCGAAGTCACCGACGAATTCTTGGTTCAAATCATTGCTCATCACTGACTATGGTGGTTGATACATTCGCGCAGAACAAGAGCCTTCGCGCAGAACACGAGCCAAAGACACAGACAGGGCAAGACCGGACCTGGGGAGGATCCCATTCCTACGCTCCGCTTCGGCGTCAACTACACGCCGCGCCGCGGTTGGTTCCACTCCTGGCACGACTTCGACCCGGCGCACGCCCGCGAGGATCTGGCCCAGATAGCCGGGCTCGGCCTGGACCACGTCCGGATCTTCCACCTCTGGCCGCTGCTCCAGCCCAACCGCACGCTGATCCGCAGGACGGCCGTGGACCAGCTGGTGCACTTGGTCGATCTGGCGGGCGAGGCGGGTCTCGATGTCCTCGTGGACGGCGTCCAGGGCCATCTGTCGAGCTTCGACTTCTACCCGGAGTGGACCCGCAGCTGGCACCACCGCAACGTCTTCACCGACCCGGAGGCGATCACCGCCCAGGCCGAGCTGATGCGCACGCTGGGCGCCGCCCTCGCCGACCGCCCGAACCTGATCGGCCTCCAACTCGGCAACGAGCTCAACAACTTGGTGGAGCACAACCCGGTGACGGTGGCCGAGGTGGATCACTATCTCGACACGCTGCTGGCCGCCGCGCGCGAGCATCTGCCGCCGGACCGCCTGGTCACGCACTCCGCGTACGACGCCGCCTGGTACGGCGACGACCACCCGTTCACCCCGGAGGCCTCGGCCCGCAAGGGCGATCTGACCACCGTCCACCCGTGGGTGTTCTCCGGCGACTGCGCCCGCCGGTACGGCCCGCGCTCCCCGCAGGTGCTCCATCTCGCCGAGTACGGAACGGAGTTGGCCAAGGCGTACGCCACCGACCCGGCCCGGCCGGTCTGGGTCCAGGAGACCGGCGCGCCCGAGCCGCACATCCCGGCGGCCGACGCCCCGGAGTTCGCGCGGGCGACCGTGCGCAACGCGGCCGAGTGCGCGGGGCTGTGGGGGGTGACCTGGTGGTGCTCGCACGACGTGGACCGCTCGCTCGCCGACTACCCCGAACTCGAGTACACGCTGGGCCTGTTCGACTCGGCGGGCCGCCCCAAGCCGATCGCCGAGGCCTTCGCCGAAGCGATCGCCGAGCCGCACACCGTCCAACTCCGGGACACCGCCCTGGTGTTGGACTGCACCCCGGGCACCCGGTCGGTTTCGGGTCCGGGCGGCGCGTACTTCGAGGAGTGGATGCGGTTGCGCGCGGAGGGTCTCCGGCCCGCGGTGGTGCTGGCCGAACGGGCGGCGGACGAGGGGTACTTGGCGGCGCGGGGCATCAAGGACGTCGTACGCCTGCCATGACAGTCATGTGATGGGTGGTCGCTGACAGTCATGTGGTGGGTGATCGCGTGCCCGTGTCCGGCGGTCACGCGCCCGCCAGCACCTCCGCGACCGCCCGCAGGTTGACCCGGCCCCGGCCGTAGGAGCAGAGGGCGCCGTCCTCCGGCAGTCCGGTGTCGACCAGGACGGCGTCGGGGCGCCGGGCCAGCAGCGTGTCGCGCAGCCGGGTCTGCCAGGGGTGCAGGCCTGCGTCGGAGGTGGCGACGATCAGCGGGGTGCCCTCGCGCAGGATCGTGTCGACGAGGGCGGCGGGGTCGGCCGGTTCCGTGGTGAGGGCGGTGCCGGTGGCCGTGGGGTCGATCGCGCGGAGTGCGGTGAGGAGGTCCTCGCCGCCCCAGTTCAGGGCGGGGTGCGGGGCCGGGAACAGGTCGACGACGTGGGCGCCACGTACCGGCGGGGGCAGGGTCCGGGTGCGTACGGCACGGCGGGCCGCCTCAAGTCCCGCGTCCCCGTCCCAGGCGCCGACCCTCCGGCGCGGGGTCGCGTACCGCTCGGCGAGCCGCCGCACCCGCCCTGCCGCCTCCCACACCCGCTCCTCGGGCAGCACCTGCGAGTGCAGCGCGTCGAGCACGGCGTCCCGGCAGGCGAGGGTTACATCCAAGTCCGGTACGGCGACGATGACTTGGTCCGCTCCGGCGGCCAGCGCGATACGGGCCCCGGCGGCTTCGCCGTACGCGTCGGCGATCGCCTTCATCTCCAGCGCGTCGCTCACCAGGACGCCGTCGAAGCCGAGTTCGAGGCGGAGCAGATCACCGAGGATGCGGCGGCTGAGGGTGGCGGGGCGGTTGGCGTCCAGAGCCGGGAAGACGACGTGGGCGCTCATCAGCATCGGCACGCCGGCGGCGATGGAGGCGCGGAACGGTTCGAGATCGACGAGGAGTTCGTCGTACGGGCGGGGATCTATGGCCACACCGTGATGGCTGTCGGTGATTGTGCCGCCGTGGCCCGGGAAATGCTTGGCACAGGAGGCGATGCCTCGTATGTCGGTGGCGGTGATCCAGGCGCGCAGATGGCGGGCGGCCAGATCGGGGTCCGCGCCGAAGGAACGGGTGCGCACGATCGGGTTGCGCGGTTGGTGCTGGAGGTCGGCGACGGGCGCGTACGAAGCGGTGATGCCGAGGGTGGCGAGGTGACCGGCGAGCGCGTCGGCGCAGCGGGCGGTCAGGGCCGGGTCGTCGACGACTCCGAGGGCGTAGGAGCCGGGGACGTCCGGGGCTCCGGCGCCCACCAGGTGGCCGATGCCGCCGCCCTCGTTGTCGATGGCCACGAGGAGGTCGGGGCGCAGCGCGCGGAGTTCGTCGGTGAGCCGGCGGACCTGCTCGGCGTCGCGCACATTGCGGGTGAACAGGATGACGCCGCCGAGGCCGCGGTCGATGAGGCGCTTGAGCATGTCCGGCACCGTTGTCGTGCCGTCGAACCCGGCGACCAGACAGCGGTGGGCCGCCTCGTCGAGGTCGACGGGCAGGGCGGTGACGGCGGCGGACATACGCTCGGCGTGGGTCATACTGGAATTGAAATGGCTCGCTCAACCTAAAGTCAACAAACCGATGGATTGTTGATTCAGGCAATGATCTGGGGTGGTGGCGTGGTTGAGCGAGCGGATGGTGCCGGTGGTGCGCCCGGTGCGTTCACGCGGGCCCTTCAAGCCATTCATGCCGTCCGCGTCGCCCAGCCGCCCGCGCCCCTTCCGCTTCCGGACACCGCGACGTCATACCGGACGGGAACGTTTCGCCACGTGTCCCTGCTTCCGCTCGAAGACATCCCCGGGCCGCTCCCCGCCTCCACCGCCGGCCCCGATGCCACGCCGACCACCTCCGCCCCCGTCCCCCTCCCCTTCCGCCTTCCCTCCGCGGCACGCCTCGCCACCAAGGTGCTGACCCTGCTGCCCCTGCTGCTGATCGCGGTGTGGGCGGCGGTCGACTGGCGTGCCATGTACGCCGGCACGGCCCGGCTCGCCGCCGCCGACCCCTGGTGGCTGCTCGCCGCGTTCTTCTTCACCTGCCTCGGCTGGGGCACCGCCGCCCTGGTCCGCCAGGGTGCCGTGCCCGAGCGGCTGCCGACCGGTCTGCTGATCGCCTCCCAGTTCGCCGCCGGCGCGGCCAACCACGCGCTGCCGGCCAGCATCGGCGCGCACGCCGTCACGCTGCGCTTCCTCCAGGGCCGCGGCATCCCCCTCGCCCGCGCCACCGCCTCGCTCGCCCTGTACTCACTCGTCCGGCCGATCGCGAAGACCATCGTGCTCCTCGCCTTCCTCATCACCTTCCCCGAGATGCTGAGCTTCGGCCAACTTGTCCCACGGGGCTGGTCGTTGGTCCTCGCCTTCGGCGGCCTGGGCGCCGCGCTCGCCACGGCCGCCGTGCTCCTGACCTTCGTACGTCCGCTGCGCCGCCCGGCGCTCCGCTGCGTCCGCACCGCCCTGACCGACGTACGCCAGCTGCACACCATGCCCAGCCGCATCCTCGCCCTCTGGGGCGGAGCGGCGGCAGCGCCGGTCCTTCAGGCGACCGTGATCTTCTCGGTCGGGGCCTCGCTCGGCATGCCGCTGTCCTGGGCCCAGGTCGTCCTCGCGTTCCTGGCCGCCAGCACCGCGGTCGGCGCCGTACCCGCACCCGGCGGGATCGGCCCGGTGGACGCGGCGACGGTGTTCACGATGGTCGCGTTCGGCGCCCCCATGGACCTGGCCACGGCGAGCGTCATCGGGTACCGGGTCCTGACGGTGTGGGTGCCGTTGCTGCCGGGGGCGTTGATGCTGTCGGCGCTGGTCCACCGGAAGGTGCTGTGACCGGCGCATTCGCCGACGAGGTGGCATGGACAGGGACCGTCCACCCCTGCTGAGCGTCAGCAGGGCTGAGTCATGCCGGGATGAAGCTCGGCCACCAGGGCGGAACGCTGTCCGGGCAGAAGGGGTCGGGGTAGGAGTCCGGCATGCCGAGCCATGTGACGAGGAACCAGGTGAACCACAAGGCGAAGACGAGCCCTGCCAGCAGGGCTGTCCTGCGATGGCGTCTTCCGAGGGTGCCGTGCAGGATCACCCATGGAGCCGCGGCGGCGATCCATATGAGAGGCGCGAGAAACAGCAGAGTCGCGCTGTTGGCCCCTGCGTTGACGCCGATGTCGCAGGCAGACCATGCCCTCCCGATCGCAGCAACGGTCACCACTGCGGTCAGCCCACCGAAAAGGACGCCAAAGCGAATTCCGCCGAACCAGCGGCTCGGTGTGCTCGACGGCTCTGCTCCCACGATCATCTCCCCCGCCTCACCCTACGTCGAAATCCCCTTGTACGGCCGCCCGTCCCGCGGCTAACGTCGCTGCTCATCGGCGTGTAGCTCAGCAGCAGAGCACCGGGCTCTTATCCCGGAGGGCGCAGGGGCAGGACCTGCCACGCCGGCTTATGGACGACGACGCTGAGCAGCAGCACCTCACCGCGAACCCCGGCTATGCCCAGGGGCAGTTGGCCAAGGCCTTCAGGACCGCGCTGACCCACGAGGACGCCGACACCCGGCGTCGCGCGGAGGGTCGTGTGACGCGCTGGCGTGCCGTGCTCGCGGGGATGGCCGACGGTCTGCTGTCGATCGGTTCGCGCACCCCGGTGGCCGGGCTCCCGGCCTGGGTCACCCCCGAAGTGGTGCACGGCGGCTTCGCCACGGGCAACCCGAGCGCGGGCGGCCCGCTCCAGCCGTACGAGACGCGGCTCGCGGAGCGGTTCGGGGTGCCCGCGGACCGGCGGGCGCTGTTCGCGCACTGTCTCACCGACACCGGACTCGCCTGGTTGTGGGGGCAGTTGAACAGCGGGCGGTACGAGGTGACCGTGCCCGAGGAGGGTGCACTGCTCACCATGGCGTGGCTCGTGCGGCACGGGGAGACGGCCGCCGCGCTGGACCTGATCGCGGAGTTGGAGCCGTTCGCGGATCAACTCCGGTTCCTGCCACGCCCGTCGACCGGTCGGCCCGCGCCGGACGTCACCGACACGCTGCACCGCCGTACCGTCTCCGACGCCGTGGACCGGCTGGCCCGGCGGCGCCCGAACGCCGCCGTGGAGACACAGCGCGAGGCACTCGCCGTATGGCAGCCGTTCGGGGACGAGTTGCTCGCGCACTGGCTGGAGACGGCGGGCGGGGAGGACGGGCGGGTGCTCGAACTCGTCCCGGATGCGGACTGGTTGGAGCGCGGTGCCGGTCTGTTGAGCCGTTACCAGCTGCTGGCCGAGGAGCACACCCGCTGCGGGAAGCATCGCAACCCCAAGGAGAACCTGGGCATTCTGCACATCGCGCTGGAAGAGACCGTCGCCGGGCGGGTGTTGGACGCGCGGCGGCTCGGGCTGCTGCGGCATGCCATCACGTCGATGGTGCGGCGGCGCGGTCTGCCGGGCTCGGCACCGCACACCGAACTGCGGGGCGTACAGCGGGTCCAGGCCGCGCTCCCCTCCCATCACGCCCTGGCGGACGTGGTCGTGGGCCGCCTCGCCGGGCTGCCCCAGGAGTCGGGCATCGCCGACCTCGCACCCGTACTCGCCCCGGTCTCCGAGCCGGAGCAGCGGGAGACCGGCCTGCCCGCCGGTGCCCAACTCCCGCCCGCCATCAGCCGGGTGGTCGAGGGCGCACTCAGCGCACCGGTGGCCACCCTGGTGGAGCGGGGAGTCGTCCCCTCGGCCGAGGTACTGGCCGAACTGGTACCGCGGTTGGTCGCCGTCGCCACCGCGCGGGCCTACGACGACGAGGCGCTGCGGACGCTGATGGCCGCGAACTACCGCGCGTTCCGCAACCGCCGTTCGCTGCTCCTGCTCAACCTGGAGGGGCAGGTCCGGATCGAGGAACTGCCCTGGGTGCGGGCGGTGTCCGCGCAGCGCGGCGACGGCACGGCCGAATCGGCCCTGCTGCTACGGCAGTTGGGCGAACTGGCGGTACAGGGGTTCCCGGGCACGATCCTGCCCAACCCGCTGGTGCGCGAACTCGGCGTGCTCGCCCGCCAGTCCGGCCTGGGCGCCCCGCTGGTGGAGGAGCTGGCCGCCGACATCTTCATGGACACCTTCGGCCCCAAGTTCCTGGTGGCGGCCCGGATCGCGGGCGAGCTGCTCGGCGGTTCGCTGTACGAGCGGTACTACGGCATCGACTACGCGGCGATCCGCGAACTGGCGATCGCCGAAGCGGCCGTAGAGGTAGCGGGAGGCAAGGCTGCGGGCCGGTCGGGCAAGGCCGGGGCCGGGCCCCGGACGTCCCCGGGGTTCGCGCGGCTGTGTGCGGAGCGGGCCGCGGCGGCGTCCTCGGCTCCGGCGGGGCCGAAGTCCGGTTCCTCGTCCGGGTCCTGGGTGGCGGCCAACGGCAAGGTGATCGAGCAGTCCCAGATCCTGACCACGCACAACCTCGCCACGCTGGTCCACCGGGTCGGCATCGCCCCCGAGCCGGGCTGGGCCGACCTGGCGCGCCGCTGCTTCGGCACCGTGTGCCGGCTGACGGCCCGGGTGCACCGCGACCCGTGGCCGTACTCCACGATCAAGGACGCGGCGTACGCCTGGCGGCAGTTGGTGTTCCATCTGTCCCTCTGCCCGCCCTCCGAGCAGCGGCGGGTGCTCGACGATCTGGACGAGGAGGTGGCCCGTCACCCCGCCCACGTCCTCATCCGCCTCGGCCCCGCGATGGCGGGACTACGTCTGGTCGCCGACGGCGGTACCTTCGGCGCCGACGGCACGGCGGACGGGGGTCGTACCCGCCGCCTCCTCGGCTGGACCACGGACGGCCACTGGCTGGCGTCCGACCCGACAACCGGTGCGCCGCACGGCAGTTGAGAGCTACTGGCCCTCCGTCGCCGTGCGCACCGCCGCCTCCGTCAGGGTCTTCGCGGTGCGTACGGCGCTGGTGATCGCCTCGTCGGGGGTGAGCCCGCACTGGTCGGTGAGAGTGAACAGGGCGTCCGAGGCCATGACCACCGCGAGGCCCCGCTTGAGCTGGGTGAACGCGTCCGGGTCGGTCTCCCCGAGGGTGGCCGCCAGGGGCGCGAGGGCGTGGTCGATGAGGCCGAAGCGGATGCCGGGGCGCACGTTCGCCGTGTCGGGGCGGACGATGGTCGCGGCCATCATCGCGCGCACCCCACCCTGCCGGGCGAGGGTGCCGCGGAGCAGGAACTCGCAGGCGAACGCGATCCGTTCGACCGGATCGCGGGAGTCGGCGACCGGGCCGAGCGCGTCGACGGGGTCGGGCCAGACACCGGCCAGGGCCTCGCCGATCAGCGAGGGCAGGTCGGGGAAGTAGCGGTAGGCGGTGGCCTCGGAGACCAGCGCGACACGGGCGACCTCGGGCATCGTCACCTCGCTGCCCGTGCCAATCAGCCCGCGGGCCGCCTCGACGATCGCCGTACGGGTGCGCTTCTTCTGATTGCTGCGGCCCGTGTCCGTCTGTGCTGTCGCCATCGGTGCGTCACTTCCCCGTATTCGCTCGTCGTTGCCGTCCGTCTCCCTCACGTTATCACGACAAGCTCTCATTGTGAGAGTCTGCTTGCATAACGAGAGATGTCCACCTACTGTTCTGAGGGCGCGCCACAGCGCAGCAAGCACTCAACTGGCGCCACACACAAGGGAGTCGGCGATGAACGAGGTCTCCGTGGTCGGTCCGGACGACGGCGAGTCGATCCAGCTGGGCCCGGTCACGATGCGCATCCTGGAGGACGGCAGCACCACCGGCCACCGTCTCGGCATCGGCGAGATCACCCTCGCCCCGCACACCCAGGGCCCGCCGCAGCACCGCCACGCCCAGCACGACGAGGGCTTCTACGTCGTCTCCGGCATCGTGCACTTCACCATCGGCGAGACCGTCCACGTCGCCCCCGCCGGCACCCTCGCGATGATCCCGCCGGGCGCCCCGCACACCTTCGCCAACCCCGGCGACGAGCCCGCGGTGATGATCAACACCTTCACGCCCGACCTGTTCGTGCAGTACTTCCGCGACCTGCGGGACATGATCGCCGGCGGCCGGGAGTTCAACACCGAGTCGACGATCGAGACGATGAGCCGCTACGGCACGGTCCCCGCGACCGACTACGCCTGAGGCACCGGCCGCCGTAGGGACCGCCCGTCAGGAACCGCCCGCGTTCGACGGGCCGAAGAACTCGATCTCGGCGATGGACACTTGCTTGCTGCCGGAGGTTCCGTAGGCGGACTCGATGGTGAAGCGGACCGACGTGACCGTGCCGACCCGGAAGGAACGGCGCTGGGCGCCCGCCCCCTGGTCCAGGGTGATCTGGCGGGTGATCGTCTTGCCCTTGGCCGTGGTGATCACCGCCTCGATCCGGTGCGGGAGTGCCGACTGGTTGAGCTGGTCGGGTCGGGTGGAGACGCCCGGGGTGATCATCAGGTCCAGCAGCCGGGTCGGCTCGTCGAACTGCGCCTCCAGCCACTGCCCCTTGCCCGCCTGGCTCACCCCCGGCCCCCACCAGGTGTTGTTCAGCCGGTCGAAGGCCAGCTCCGGCTTGTGCCCCGGGAAGGAACGGGAGGCGCTGACCCGGTCCGGGTAGACCGGGGCCCGCTTGGCGAAGTGGTCCTTGGTCGCGTCCACGGCACGCGGGATGTTGACGGCCAGCACGATCAGCAGGGTCAGTACGATCGCGGCGCCCACCCAGGTCAGCACCCGGTCGAAGGTACGACGCAGCCGGGGCCGGTCGCCCGCCCACGGGATCTCACCGTTCCGGAACGCGAACAGCCGCCGCCACCACGGCAGTTGGCCGGGGGCTCGCTCCTCGCCGGCCATGGGCATCGCGCAGCGGGCGCAGTAGTGCCGGTCGGGCCGGTTGGCCGTGGCGCACCAGGGGCAGGGCACGCCGCCCATGGCACCGGGTTCGACACCGGGTGCCCGTACGGACTGGGGGCGCGCGGCGACCGGGCGGCCGGGCAGGACCGGGGCGACGGAGGGGGCCTGGCGCGGCTCCGGGTCGGAGACCGGGACGAGGAGCCGCCGGGCGCGCTCGGCCTCGGACTCCGGTTGCGGCGCGGTGGCGGGGACCGGTTCGGTGGGGGCGGTGTCGGTCGTGGAGGGGGTGCGGGTCGCGGGCGCGTCACGGTGGCCGTACGGCGCGTCGGGCGCGGGAGTCGGGTCCGTGGTCGCGGGGTGCGCGGGGTGGGTCGTGGCGGCGCCGGATGCGTGAGGAGTCGTAGAAACGCCGGAGGCCTCACCGCTCGCCGGCTCCTGGCGGGCGCCCGCGCCGACCGAGTCGTACGAGCCGCCCGCGGCCAAGGCGTCCAGTTGCCGTGACAGTGCGTCCAGTCGGGCCGAGGGGTCGTCCGAGGCCGAACTCCCTTGCGCGGAGGCTTGGTTGGACTGTGAGAAGGCGTCCCGGCCCGGGTCGCCGCCGGCGGCCTCACCGCGCTCGGCCGCCGGGGCCCCGGTGCGGGCGCCCGCGCGGTCCGTCCAGCTCAGGACGGCGCCGCAGGCATCGCAGAACGACTGGCCCGGTTCCGCGCGGGTTCCGCATTCGGCGCAGCTCTGGGTGGTCGTCATCTCTCGGGATTCCTTTCGGCGAGCACGGTGGCGGTCACCTGGACCGTGTACGGCATGTGGGCGGGGCGGGCGGCCGCCACGAGGGCGTCCAGGCGGTGGGTGTCGAGGGTGGTCGGCGCGGGCAGCCGCAGGTGGACGTGAAGCCGGGGGCTGCGCTCGCCGGGCACCGGGCCGAGCGGGCGGGCGTTCCAGTCGGCGGCGCCGCTCTCGGTGATCTCCGGTTCGACACCGAAGGCGAGCCGGACGGCTTCGGCCAGCCCGCGCCGGGTGCCGCGAATACGGTGGAGGTACGTGGCGGCGGCCACGGCGGCCCGCAGCCGTTCCTCCGGTTCACTGCCGTCGGTCTCGGCACCGACCCAACTCCCCAGCCACTGAACGAAATCCAGCGGTGCGAGCGACGGCCTGAAGTACGTGTCGAGGCAGTCCAGCACACTCAGGATCGGCGCTACGACCTCGTCGAGCCCGGCGACGAAACGCTGGGCGAGGTCGTCGTCGGCGAACACGGCGGGCAGCATGGCGCCGATCGGCGCGGAGGAGCCGAGGCCGTCCACTGATCCTCTCAACGCGAGCCTCCCGGGCGACAGTTGATGGGTTTCACGCACCGTCTCCGATCACGCGGACGCGGTGGTCGAAGGAGAACACCAGTGACGGCCGCTCCAGGTCGATGCGGTCGGTCGGGTCGCCGCGCTTGCCGGTGAGCGGGTCGGCCGGGTGCAGGACCACCTCGTCGACCAACTCGACGCCGGGCACCCGCTGGAGCACCGCGAAGACCTCGCCGGACTGCACGGGTCGTCCGAACGGCCAGCCTTTTCCGTCCGATCCGCCGGTGAGCGGATCGAGGTGACGGTAGAGGGCATCGTGGGCCTGGCGGCGCACCCGGTCGGTGTCGACACCCCGGAAGGCGTGGACCGTGGCGACCACGGTGACGCCCTGATAGAACGGCGGGCCGACCGCCAACCGGGTCCCGATCAGCCGCCGTTCGTCGAGATGGCGAGTGATGCGGTCCAACAGGGCGTCCCCGGGGACCAGTTGCTCGAAGCGCAGTCGGCCACCCGGGTCGGGTACGGCCTGGGGGACCACCAACACCCGTACCGCGTAAGCCCCGTGCTCCTCCTCGTCACCTTCCAGGCAGGTGATGCGCGCGGTCTCGGGGGCGGCCCGGCGGGACAGTTCCTCGTAGTCCCGGAGGGTGACCGCTCGTTCCTGGGCGCGCAGGGTGATCGGGGCGCGGGTCTTGGCCTCCTGGACCGTCTCGCCGTCCACTCCCCCGCGCGCGGCCTCGCGGTTGACGACCTCGGAGACATACGGGATGGAGCTGCGCAGGATCTGCACCGCGCCGCGTGCCACGTTGCCGGCCCGGCCGCCGCCGGTGCGGTAGCGGCGGGCGCGGATCACCGCGCCCTTGGGGGCGACCATGCCGTACTGGCGCAGGGAGCCGTCGGGTTCGCGGACTGCGGGTCCGAAGGCGAGTTCGCCGGTGGCAGCGTCGAGGGTGACGTGGCGGTCGTCGGGGCCGGAGGCGGCGAAGTGCGGGACGACCTGCCAGTCCGTCCAGCCGTCGTGCTCGGCGGTCTGGAGGAGCAGGGGTACGGCGTCGCCGACGACCGGTGTGTGGGAGAGCCGCAGCCGCTGCCCGGGGAGGCCGGTGGACTCGCCGAGCGCTTCGTCGTAGACCGTGTCGGCGTGGACGACGGTGGTGGTGCCGCCGATGGTGAAGGCCTCGGCGGAGCGGACGGTCGGCGAGGTGGTGTAGAAGGGCTGGTCGGAGTGGGGTTCGGTGACGCGGCAGCGCAGCCAGCCGGCTTCCTGGCCGCCGTTGCGGGACAGGGTGTGGCCGCCGGGGATGTGCAGGACGACCGCGCCGGGGCGGTTGAGGCCGCCGGTGCCGTCGCGGTCCACCTCGCACGCCTGCCAGCCGTCGGCCGTCCACGCCTCCCACACCAGGGGCGGTTGGCGCGGGTCGACGCCAACTCCGTCGACGCGGCTGTCGAGTTCGAGGGCGAGGGCGCAGTGCGGGACGGCGGCGGTCAGGCCGAACAGCATGGAGTCGCCGGGGTCGGGCGACTCGGCGAAGCACATGACGTGATTGCCCTCGGCGAGGTCGTGCGTCCGGTCGACGACCTGCTTGCCCCGCTGCTGCACGACCAGATGCCGCAACGCACTTGGTACGACGGCGAGTTCGCGCTCGGTGGCGAAGACGACCGCCTCCTCGCCCTCGGTGCGCATCGTCGCCACCTCGGTGCCGAGCGGCACGTGCACCGGTTCCTCCTGGGGCGCCGACAGCCAGAACGTGACGTCGGTGCGGGCCGCGGACGGCGGGAAGAGGGTGATGCCGACCAGGTCGAGGAAGGCCAAGTGGTTCTTGTCCGGTACCCGGTTGAGGCGGTAGACGATCTGGTCGGCCATGTGCGCGACCGTCTCGACGAGGGTGACGCCGGGGTCGGAGACGTTGTGGTCGGTCCACTCCGGGGCGCGCTGCTGGATGTAGCGCTTGGCGTCGTCGACGAACTGCTGGAAGCGGCGGTCGTCGAGGTTCGGGGAGGGCAGGGCCATCGGTCAGTTGTCGCTTTCAGCAGCCGTGCCGGGCGTACCGGAGGTGTCCGGCTCGTCGTGGGACGGGATGACGTAGAAGGGGAAGACGAGGCTGCGCGGGTTGTTGGTGCCGCGGATCGAGTAGCGGACGTCGATGTACAGCACGCTCTGCTCGGTGCCCGCGGTGACCTCGACGTCGTCGACCTCGATGCGCGGCTCCCAGCGGTCGAGGCTGACGTGCACCTCGTGCTGGATCCGGCCCGCGGTCTGCTCGTTGACCGGCGCGAACACCAGGTCGTGGATCGCGCAGCCGAAGTCGGGCCGCATCGGCCGCTCGCCCGGCGCCGTCGACAGGACGAGCCGGATCGCCTCCTCGACCTCGCGCTCCCCGCTGACCAGCGCGATGCCGCCGGTCGGCCCGATGCGCAGCGGGAACGACCAGCCGGAGCCCACGAATTGTTCGGCCATCAGACAACACCCGCCCGTTCCTTGCCCGTTGGGCCGCTCATGTCCTCGCCCGTTGGGCCCCTCGTGTCCTTGCCCGTTGCGCCCCTCATGCCGGAATCACCATCGGGACGAGGCCGTTGAGGGTGACGACGCCCATGATCGGCACGGTGACGGCCCGAATGCCCACGTTGCCGATGGAGTTGACCTGCACGCTCGCGCCCGCGGTGAGCATCGCGTTGCCGAGTGCCTTCATGTTGAGGGCGCCCATCGCGTCCAACGTGATCGCTCCGGTGGTCGACTTGATGTTGACCAGCCCGCGCCCCTCGATGTTCAGGAGGCCGCCGCTCTTGATGGTCAGACTCCGCCGGGCGCTGAGGGTGAGATCGGTACCGGCCTCGACCGATACCGAGCGGCTGCCCTTGATGGTCACGCTGCCCCTGCTGTCCACGACGATCTCGGTGTTCGTGCGGTCCAGGGTGATGGTCAACTGCTTGTCCCCGGAGGCCAGTCGGACACCTTGTTTACGGCCACCGGTCTTCTGGCTGAGCAGGTCCATCCGGTTGCCGTCCCGGTCGGAGACGGTGTGCCGGCTCGCCTTCTTCCGCACGGCGTCGTGCAGCGGTACGTCACCGACGACGGTCGGCTTGTCCTTGCCGTTGTAGAGCCCGCCGATCACGAACGGATGGTCAAGTGCCCCCCGGTCAAAGGCGACCAGCACTTCGTCATTGACGTCCATGGGGAAGATCCCGCCCCCACCGAGCCCGCCCCACTGCACGGTGCGCGTCCAGTCGCTGACGTACGTGTCGTCCAGCCAAGGGAACTGCAAGCGCACCCGCCCCTGCTTGAGCGGGTCATTGACGTCGGTGACCACGGCGTTGGCGACGCCGGGCAGCCGTGGCGCGGTCTCCGAACCACCCGAGGCAAGCCCGTACAGCGAACGCCACTGCCGTCCGCTGACCGTCACCCAGGTCTCGTAGTGCGTGCCGTCGCCGAAGACGTGCCGTACGGAGGTGGCCGTGTACTTGCCCTCGAAGGGCGAGCCCACGCCCGCGAGCGCGACCGGAACTCCCGGGCGCAGCTTGGGATTTCCGCGCGCGACGACCTCCAGCTCGGCGAAGGAGGACGTCACGTCGTCGGCGAGGGCGGCGGCGGCGAACTTCACTTCGGTCTGCTTGTCGTAGGGCGTGCCCGTCTCGACCAGCTTGGCCGTCTTGAACTTCCCCGCTGCCGCGCCCGGGGTGGTCCCGATGCCGATGGCCGGGTTCGAGGCGCCGGGTGAGGTGGCGGTGAGCTTCTTCTTCGTGGTGACGTCCCAGCCGCGCGCCTCGACGGTGCCGACCTGGTCGGCGGCGGTCACGGCGGCCCGCAGCCGCAGGATGTCGTGCCTGGCCTGGAGCACGAACGGGCTTTTGTCGCCGTCGGTTTCGGGCGACGGCGCACCGGACGACGGCTTCGGCTCCACGAACTGGAACTTGCCGTCCGCGTCGACCGACATGACCATCTCGTTCTCGTCGGCGAGCCGGGCGAGAAAGTCCCAATCGGTCACGTTGGACTGGGAGATGAACTCGTACACGGTCCGCGTCGACGTGATCTTCCCGATCGGCACCCCGTCCTGGGCGGCGAGTTTGCGGGCGATGTCGGACGCGCTCTGGTTGCGGTAGGCGGCGACGCGGCGCTGCCTCAGCAACCGGTGCCCGAAGTCGTAACCACGCACGACGGTGAAGGTGCCTGTGCCGTCGTAGTCGGCCTCAAGTCCCGTGACTTCACCGGTCAGTACCGGATCGGAGGCACCCTGCCCGTCGGCGACCGGCGCGATGACGACCTTCGTGCCGAAGGTGACCCCGAGCTTCCCGAGGATCAGCCGGTTCGGATCCCGGAAGGTGAGCCGGAACGCGGCGGGCACGCCGACGCCCTGGTCGACGTAGCTGTCGACGAGGTAACGGGCGTACTCGGAAGGAATCTTGGCCCCGCCGATCTTCACCTCGACGACGTTCGAGAACGCGGACTTCACCATCAGGAACGCACCTCCTCGGCGGCCGGCAGCACGAGCTCGACACCGTTCGTGAGCCGCGTCGGATCGTCGATCCCGTTGGCCTCGGCGATCGCCCGCCACGCGGCGGAGTCGCCGTACTCCCGCCAGGCCAGCGACTGCAAGGAGTCGCCCGCTACGACCCGGTGGACGCGCTGTGCGGTGAGGGCGCCCGAAGTCGGGTTCTGGCCCTTGGTGTTGCTCGGGATCTCGTGCAGTTGGAGTCGGCAGGTGGCGCGGATGGGTACGCCGGTCGTCCCGAAGAGGGAGTAGGCGGCCTCGACGGAGGAGACGTAGGAGGTGAACCGGGCGGTGGAGAAGGACCCCCACTGGAACACGACCCACGGCGGTGAAGGCTGTTTGGCGGCAATGGACTTGGTGGTCACATCGCAACAGGCGAGGAGCGACTCGACCTTCTTCAGCACCGAGTTGCTGGTCGGCTCGTCGGAGGAATCGAGGAAGATCTCCACGCCCATCTCGCGCGGCTGTGAACCCATGAACTCCGGGAGGGAACCGTCCCGTTCGATCTGTGCGGGGGTCGTCTTCCACTGGGCGCGACGGGTGAGGGACAGTTGCGCCGGGTTGAAGTCGAAGGCGAAGGTCTTGATGAGTCCGCCCGGGGTGGTGCTGCCGCCGACGGGTGGCTCGTGGATGGCGAGGCTCGCCCGGACGAGGCTCTTGCCCGCGCCTCTGCTGGTGGCCATGGTCTGTCTCCCGCCCCCGCTCAGTCCGTGAATCCGTGGTGGGCGATCTCCAGGACCTCGGTGGCTACGGCCGGTCCGGCGGGGTCGAGGGACGGCCCCTGCCAGCTGACGGGCAGCACGTCGATGAGCCCCCAGTGCGCGACCTCCGAACCGTCCGCGCGCAGCGCCGCGATCTGCCCCGTGGGCCGCTTGATCCCGGTCTGCACGGAGGAGATCCACTTGGCGACCTTCGCGGTGTCCGGGGTGAGCGGGCGGGTCAGCCGGATGGTGGAGAAGGTGACACGGGTGGGGAGTTGCCAGACGAAGCCGTTGTTGCCGCCTTCCTGCCGGTGCTCGACTTCCACCGTCGACGACAGCCCGTCGCACCCGTTGAAGTAGCCGAGGCTCTCGCCGTCGATGCTGAGGGTGAACCAGATGGTGGAACCCGGGTCGAGGCGGGACATCGGGGTGGGCCTGCCTTTCTGTTGTTGCGGTGCGGAGCGGTGGGTTGCGGTGTGGTGCGGTGGCGTGTTGGTCAGCGGCGGGGGTCGCGGAGTTTGCCGATTCGTTCGCGGTCCAGGCGGAGTTCCGTGCGGATGAGGCGGGTGATGCGGCCGATGATCCGGTGCACGAGTTCGTCGAGCTGGAAGTCGGTCAGGTCTCGGGGGTCGAAGTGGCCTGCGGGGATTGCTTCGTAGGCGGGGGGTGGGGGGTTGGAGGCGTTGGCTGTT
>NZ_BARF01000096.1 GCF_000367365.1 Streptomyces prunicolor NBRC 13075
CGGTCTTCGGCGGCGGCCGTAGGGATGAAGAGAAGGCCCGGGCGAAGGAGCGGGTGTTCTCGTTGCGGGACGAGTTCTCGCAGTGGGACCCGCGTCGGCAACGCCCCGAGCTGTGGAACCTCTACAACGGGCGGCACGCGGCCGGTGAGCACGTCCGGGTGTTCCCGCTGTCCAACTGGACCGAGCTGGACGTCTGGCAGTACATCGCCCGCGAAGGCATCGACCTCCCCCAGATCTACTTCGCGCACGAGCGTGAGGTGTTCGCGCGGGACGGCATGTGGCTGACCGCCGGTGAGTGGGGCGGGCCGAAGGAGACCGAGACGGTCGAGAAGCGGCTCGTCCGGTACCGGACCGTCGGTGACATGTCCTGCACGGGCGCCGTCGACTCCGAGGCGGTGACGCTGGAGCAGGTCATCACCGAGATCGCCGCCTCCCGGCTGACCGAGCGGGGCGCCACGCGCGCCGACGACAAGATGTCCGAGGCCGCGATGGAAGACCGCAAGCGCGAGGGGTACTTCTAACCATGAGCACCATCACGACCGAGGAGCTCTCGGCCACCACGCTGCTGCGGTTCGCCACGGCGGGCTCCGTCGACGACGGCAAGTCCACTTTGGTCGGGCGGCTGTTGCACGACTCCAAGTCGGTCCTCACCGACCAACTCGAAGCCGTACAGCGGGTGTCGGCCGACCGCGGCCAGGACGCACCCGACCTCGCGCTGCTCACCGACGGCCTGCGGGCCGAGCGGGAGCAGGGCATCACGATCGACGTGGCGTACCGCTACTTCGCCACGCCCCGGCGCCGGTTCATCCTCGCCGACACGCCCGGTCATGTGCAGTACACCCGCAACATGGTGACGGGTGCCTCCACGGCCGAGCTGACGGTGATCCTCGTCGACGCCCGCAACGGTGTCGTCGAGCAGACCCGGCGCCACGCGGCGATCGCGGCGCTGCTGCGCGTCCCGCACGTGGTGCTCGCGGTCAACAAGATGGACCTGGTCGAGTACAAGGAGACCGTGTTCGCCGCGATCGCCGAGGAATTCACCGCGTACGCCAGCGAGTTGGGCGTCCCGGAGATCACCGCGATCCCGATCTCGGCGCTGGCCGGCGACAATGTCGTAGAACCGTCCGCGCACATGGACTGGTACGGCGGGCCGACCTTCCTGGAGCACCTGGAGTCGGTGCCGGTCGCCCACGATCTCAGCCACTGCCACGCGCGACTGCCCGTGCAGTACGTGATCCGGCCGCAGAGCGCCGACCTCCCGGACTACCGGGGGTACGCCGGTCAGATCGCGGCCGGTACCTTCCGCGTCGGCGAGGCCGTGACCGTCCTGCCGTCCGGGCGGGCCACGAAGATCTCCGGCATCGACCTGCTCGGCAAGCCGGTCAGGACCGCCTGGACCACACAGTCGGTGACCCTCCTCCTTGAGGACGACATCGACATCTCGCGCGGCGACCTCATCGTGCCCAGCAAGGACGCCCCGGCGACCACGCAGGACGTCGAGGCGACCGTCTGCCATGTCGCCGACGCGCCGCTGACCGTGGGCCACCGGGTACTCCTCAAGCACGGCACCCGCACGGTCAAGGCGATCGTCAAGGACATCCCGTCCCGGCTCACGCTCGACGACCTGTCCCTGCACCCGCATCCGGGACAGCTCGTCGCCAACGACATCGGCCGCGTGAAGATCCGCACCGCGGAGCCACTGCCGGTGGACTCGTACGCCGACTCGCGCCGTACGGGCTCGTTCATCCTGATCGACCCGGCGGACGGCACCACGCTCACCGCCGGCATGGTCGGCGAGTCGTTCGCGGCGCCGGAGCCGGTCAAGGACGCGTCGGACGACGACGGTTGGGACTTCTGACATGACGTCCAGGGACTTCTACTCCACGTTCGCGAAGGAGGGCGGCCGCGTCGGCAGCGGCGCCCTCGGCAGCGGGCAGGGCGGAGTGGCGCGATGTGCGGGCTGACGTACGCGCACCGCTCGCGCGCCCAGTCCCCCCACCCGCCGTCCCGGACACGACGAAGACGAAGACCTGCCGACCTCCCGGCCACGAGCTGAGACCGTGACCGCCGGGCCAACGAGAGGAACACCTCCCGTGCCTGCCAACCGCTCGACATACCTGCGTCGCGGCATCGCCGTGATCGCCGCGCTCCCGCTGCTCACCCTCGCCGCCTGCGGTTACGGGTCGGACTCCAAGAGCACCAACACCAAGGAGAAGGTCGCCGCCGGGTCCTCGAAGATCGAGGGCCTCGACACCGTGAAGATCGGCTACTTCGGCAACCTGACCCACGGGACCGCACTGGTCGGCCGTGAACAGGGCTTCTTCCAGAAGGCGTTGGGCGCCACCAAGGCGTCGTACGCGACCTTCAACGCCGGCCCGTCCGAGATCGAGGCGCTCAACTCGAACTCCATCGACATCGGCTGGATCGGCCCCTCCCCGGCGATCAACGGCTACACCAAGTCCGACGGCAAGAGCCTGAAGATCATCGGCGGTTCGGCTTCGGGCGGGGTGAAGCTGGTCGTCAACCCGAAGAAGATCAAGTCCCTGAAGGACGTCAAGGGCAAGAAGATCGCGACGCCTCAGCTGGGCAACACGCAGGACGTGGCGTTCCTCAACTGGATCGCGGACCAGGGCTGGAAGGTCGACGCGCAGAGCGGCAAGGGTGACGTGACCGTCGTCCGCACCGACAACAAGATCACGCCGGACGCCTTCAAGGCCGGCTCGATCGACGGTGCCTGGGTGCCGGAGCCGACCGCGTCGAAGCTGGTCGCCGAGGGCGGCAAGGTGCTGCTCGACGAGTCGACGCTGTGGCCCGACAAGAAGTTCGTGATCACGAACATCATCGTGTCGCAGAAGTTCCTGAAGGCGCACCCGAAGGTCGTCGAGGCGGTCCTGAAGGGCTCGGTCGCGGCCAACAAGTGGATCAACGCCAACCCGACCGAGGCGAAGGCCGCGGCGAACAAGCAGCTGGAGGCCGACTCCGGCAAGGCGCTGCCCGCCAACGTCCTCGACCCGGCGTGGAGTTCGATCCAGTTCACCAACGACCCGCTGGCCGCCACCCTCAACTCCGAGGCGGAGCACGCGGTGAAGGCGGGTCTGCTGGCGAAGCCCGACCTGAAGGGGATCTACGACCTGACGCTCCTCAACAAGGTCCTCAAGGCGGACGGCGACAGCACGGTCGACGCCGCCGGCCTCGGCACGAGCTGATCGAGGAATCCCGATGACTTCCCAGGAGGTGACGACCATGGCCACGACCCTCGCCAAGGAGACCACCGCGTCGGTCGAGTACGCGACACGCCTTGAGCATGTCTCGAAGTCCTTCGCGACACCCGGTGGGCAGCAGCTCGTCCTGGACGACATCACCATCGATGTCGCGCCGGGCGAGTTCGTCACCCTCCTGGGGGCCTCGGGCTGCGGCAAGTCCACGCTGCTGAACCTGGTGGCGGGGCTCGACAGGCCCACCGCCGGGTCCATCACGACGGACGGCCGCCCGGCACTGATGTTCCAGGAACACGCTCTCTTCCCGTGGCTGACCGCGGGCAAGAACATCGAACTCGCCCTGAAACTCAGGGGAGTTCCGAAGGAGGAGCGGCGCGGCAGGACCGAGGAGCTGCTCGAACTGGTCCGACTGCAGGGCTCGTACGGCAAGCGCGTGCACGAACTGTCCGGCGGGATGCGCCAGCGGGTCGCCATGGCCCGCGCGCTCGCGCAGGAGAGCCGGATCCTGCTGATGGACGAGCCGTTCGCGGCGCTGGACGCCATCACGCGGGACGTCCTGCACGACGAACTGACCCGCATCTGGGGCGAGACGGGACTCTCCGTCCTGTTCGTCACACACAACGTGCGCGAGGCGGTACGGCTCGCGCAGCGGGTCGTCCTGCTGTCCTCCCGGCCCGGCCGGATCGCCCGCGAATGGACGGTCGACATTCCGCAGCCGCGCCGTATCGAGGACGCGCCCGTGGCCGAACTGTCCCTTGAGATCACCGATGTACTGCGTGGGGAGATCCGCCGTCATGGCCAGCAGTGAGACGAAGACGACGGACTCGGTCGGAGGGGCGGCGGCGGGCACCCTCGGGCAGATCATCTCCGTGGAGGCCGGTCTGGACGCCCTGGACCTCGTCGTCACCAGCCGTCCGACCTTCCGGCAGACCTTCGTCAACAAGATCTTCCCGCCGATCGTCGCCCTCGCGGTGGTCATGGTGGTCTGGTTCATCCTGACCCCGATCGTCGACGACCCGACCAAGCTGCCCTCACCGGGCGCCGTGGGCGGCGAGTTCAAGGACGCCTGGCTGCAGGGCAATCTCCTCGGCTACATCTGGACCAGCGTCTCGCGCGGTCTGCTGGGCTTCTTCTTCGCGCTGCTGATCGGTACCCCGCTGGGCCTGGTGGTGGCGCGGGTGAAGTTCATCCGCGCGGCGATCGGCCCGATCCTGTCCGGGCTCCAGTCGCTGCCGTCGGTGGCCTGGGTGCCGCCGGCCGTGATCTGGCTGGGTCTGAACAACTCGATGATGTACACGGTGATCCTGCTCGGCGCGGTCCCCTCGATCGCCAACGGCCTGGTGTCCGGCGTCGACCAGGTGCCGCCGCTGTTCCTGCGGGCGGGCCGCACGATGGGCGCGACCGGCATCAAGGGCATCTGGCACGTCACGCTGCCGGCGGCGCTCCCCGGTTATGTGGCGGGCCTGAAGCAGGGCTGGGCGTTCTCGTGGCGCTCGCTGATGGCGGCGGAGATCATCGCGAACTTCCCCGATCTCGGCGTGGGCCTGGGCCAGTTGCTGGAGAACGGCCGGACCGCCAGCGACATGGCCATGGTGTTCGAGGCCATCGTCCTGATCCTGTTCGTCGGTATCGCCATCGACCTGCTGCTCTTCAGCCCGCTGGAGCGGTGGGTGCTGCGCAGCCGCGGTCTGCTGGTGAAGAGCTGAGCCGAATCGTGCACAGGAAGCCGGTACTCCTCGTCATCGCCCACGGCAGCCGCGATCCGCGGCACGCCGCGACCGTCCACGCCCTCGTACGGCGGGTACGGTCGCGACGGCCCGGGCTGCGCGTGGAGACCGGCTTCCTGGACTTCAACCTCCCTTCCGTGCAAGGGGTCTTGGAGTCACTGGCGGCGGAGGGCGTCCAGGACGTCGTGGCCCTCCCGCTGCTGCTGACCCGCGCGTTCCACGCGAAGGCGGACATCCCCGCGGTCCTCGACGCCGCGCCGGCGCGGCTGCGGATCCGGCAGGCGGAGGTCCTCGGCCCGTCGCCGCTGTTGCTGCGGGCCCTCGAACGGCGGCTCTACGAGACCGGGTTGACGCCCGCCGACAAGTCCTCGACCGGAATCGTGCTGGCCTCGGCGGGGTCCACCGACCCGGAGGCGATCGCCGTGATCGCCGACCTCGCGCGGGCGTGGTGGCGCACCGGCTGGCGTGCCGTGCGGCCCGCGTTCGCGTCGGCGGCCCTGCCCCGCACCGAGGACGCGGTGCGCGAACTGCGGGCCCTGGGCTGCGCACGCGTCGCGGTCGCGCCGTACGTCCTCGCGCCCGGCTTCCTCCCCGACCGCATCGCGCGGGGCGCGGCCGAAGCGGACGTCCTCGCCGATGTGCTGGGCCCGGCACCGGAAGTGGCGCGGGTCCTCCTGGAGCGCTACGACGCGGCCCTCGCCCCGGCCCTCGTGACCGTCGGCGCCTAATACCTTCACGGTTCCTACCTGCCCCGATTCGCGAAAAAAGGTCTCCTCCGGCCCGCGAATCTGCTGGGATGGTTCCTCGCGGAGCTAGCGGGGGAGCAGTACACGTGGCCGGTCGGGACTTCGGGCATCACTTGGGGCTGCCCCGGGCGCTGTCGGGGCTGCCGCTGAGCCCCCTCGTCGCGTCCTACGGCGAGCTCGTCGCCGTCCAACACGGGCTCGGGTTACGGCACTTGGGCGAGGCGCTGCTGCCGCCGGGGGTCGGTGGGCTGGGTGTCCTCGACGGGGTGTACGTGCCGTCCGGGGGGCGTGGTCGCCGGCGGGTGGACGTTCCGTTCCTGGAGGATCTCGCCCGCGCACCGACCCCGACCGCCACACTCCCCGGGCTGTTGGCCGAGGTGCAGCGGCGTGATCCGCAGGCGGTGCGCAGGGTCGTGCTGTATCAGCTGATCGGGCTGTTGCAGGACCGGCCCGTGAAGGAACGCCCGCATACGGCGGCCCAGTTGGGGGTGCACGCCGACGAGGTCGCCGCTCTCGTGGCGGCGGCCCGGGTGCGGCCCGCGCTCGACCGGCGTGAGCGGCAGGCCGCCGAGTCCCTCGCCGGGGCCTGGGAGCAGCACCGGCTGCACCGGGTCCGCACCCTGCTGGAGCGGCTCCCGCACGGCACCGACGACCCGGCGCTACGGTCGCTGCGGACCGAGTCGGCCCGGCGGTTCGCGGTGGTCGACGGGGCGCTGCTCGCGGCACGGCGGGCCGAGGACGACCGGGACGCGGAGACGGCGGGTGCGGAGTATCTGCGCGCGCTGCGTGAAGTCGCCGACGACCGGCGGGCGTTGCGCGGACTGGTGCGGGTGCATCGGCCGCGGGCCGGTGAGCCGGCCGCCCTGGATGCCGAACTCGGCCTGGACCATGTGCGGTTGACGTGGGACGAGGCGGGCTCGGACGCTGACTGGCGGCTCCTGTGTCTGCACCGCGACGAGCGGGGTGCCCCGACCGTGCGTGAAGTCTCCGCGCGCGACGAGGCGTTGGTGCTCGGGAGCACCGTCCGCTATGCCGCCCTCCCCCTGCGCGACGGGCTCGCGGACGGCCCGCCCCTCGTCTCGCACCAGCTGCTCGTCACCCCGGAGGTGGAGGCGCTCACCCTGACGGACGGCCCGGAGCGGATCGAGGGCACCTGGAAGCGGCCCCCGGGCGCCACGGACGTGACCGTCGAGCGCACCGGACCGGACGCCACCGCCGAGCAACTCACCCTCCTTTCCGAGGGGTTCACCCTCACGGGCCTCCCGCCCGGCCGCCACGACATCCGCGTCGTCTGCCACTACCGGGCCCCCGACGGCCGACCGGTCACCTCCCCCGGTGTCCGCGCCACCCGCACCGTCCACCCCTGGCCCTCCCCCGTTCACACCCTCACCGCCCGGCCCGAGGGCGACACCGTCCGGTTCGCCTGGACCGGCGCCGAGGACGCGGACGTACGGCTGGTGGAGTGGCCCGGCGAGGCCCCGGCCCCCGGCGCCGAACTGCACACGCGGGACCTGCCCGCCGGGCTCGGCTGGGCCGAGCGGGACGGGGCGCTGTGTCCGCCGCCCGGCCTGCACGTCCGGGTCGCCGCCGTCGCCGTGCTCGGGGAGCGGGCGCTGGCCGGTCCCGGGGTGGAGGTCGAGGCGCTCCGGCCGGTGACCGGGCTCGCCGCGCGGCGGCTGCCGGGCGGGGAGGCGGAGATCTCCTTGGACTGGCCCGGCGACACCCCTCATCTCAGGGTGAGTTGGGACGCCGGTGAGCGGAGTGTCACCGCGCACGCCTACCGGCGGGGCGGGCTGCGGCTGTCGGTGGGGCAGCGGGCCGTACGGATCCGGGTCGCCGCCGCTGCCCAGGCGCCCGGCGCCGTCGTCGTCGAACCGGGCGCGGCAGAGGTGCTGTTGCCGCCCGACACGGCCATCGGCTATCAACTGGTGCGTGCGCCGCGCCGGTTGCTCGGCCGGGGGCGCCCGCTGCTGCGGGTCACCCTGTCCGCGCCGGAGGGCGAGGACCACGACGGCGCCCCCGAGTTCGTGTGTGTCGCGCGCAGCGGCACACTCCGGCCGCGCAGCGCGGCCGACGGCACGACCCTGCTGCGTATCCCCGGCACCGATCTGCTCCGACTCGGCACGGTGGAGCAGGAGTTGCCGGCCGCGCCCTGCCCGGCGCCGTACACCTTGCGCGGCTTTCTGCTGGGCGAACACGCGGCCTCCGTACGACTCGAAGAACCGTCCCCCGCGACCCTGGTGGTGCGCTGAGCCATGACGACCGTCATCTGCCCCTACTGCTTCGCCCGTACCTCGGCGGCCAAACTGCCCTACCGGTGTCTGATGACCCCGAGCGGGGTGCGCGGCGCCACGCCCTGCGGGCCCGAACGGGACGATGTCTGGGCCGGGTTCGTCGGTCCCGGCATGAATCCGGCGGCCCTGCTGCGGGGGCCGGTGTTCGCCCCGGCGCGCGGGATGGGCGCGCTGGTGTCCGGGCTGCGGGCCGGCTCCGGGAGCAGCGTGCCGTGCCCGGACTGCGGGGTGACCACGACCGTCCGGGTCTGCGCGTCCTGCCACAGCGACCTGCCGAGCGACTACTGCGACCAGGACAGCCGCATCATCGCGCTGGTCGGCGCGAAGGCCTCCGGCAAGAGCACCTATGTGTCCGTGCTGGTCAACGAGTTGAACCAGCGGGTCGGGCAGGCCTATCACGCCTCGCTGGCGGCGATGGGGCAGGCCACGCAGCAGCGGGACAAGGAGATGGCGGAGGACCTGTACGAGCGGCTGCGGCTACCCGACGCGACCCGCCCCGCAGCGCTCGGCTTCAACGACCCGCTGCTGTACCGGCTCAGCGTGCCGCGCCGCGGCAGACTCGGCAGCGGCACCCGGCACACCACGCTGGTCTTCTTCGACGCGGCGGGCGAGGACCTCGCGGGCGCCGAGGCGATGGACCGGTACACGCGCTATCTGAGCGCGGCCGACGGCATCGTCCTGCTGGTCGATCCGCTCCAACTCGGGTCCGTGCGCGACCGGTTGCCGCTCCAGGACGGTCCGCCGCTGCCCATGGTGGAGACACCGCCGCAGCAGATCGCCGCCGATCTGGCCGCCCAGTTGCGCGCCCACGGCAAGCGCGGTTCGCGGGGCCGGGTGAGCACGCCGATCGCGGTCGCGGTGACGAAGACGGACATGCTGAAGCCGCTGCTCGACGCGCACTCGCCGGTGCTGCGCAACGCCCCGCATCCGGAGGGCACGTACGACGAGGACGACCGGCTCGCCGTGCACGAGGAGATCCGCTCCCTGATGGCGGACTGGGACTCGGGGGCCCTGATGCGCCAACTGGAGCTGGACTTCGACCAGTTGTCGATGTTCGGGCTCTCGGCGCTGGGTGCGCCGCCGCCCGCCGACGCACCCGCGGACGTACCGAAGTCGGGGCCGCAGCCGGTGCGGGTGGAGGATCCACTGCTGTGGCTGCTCGCGCTGCGCGGAGTACTGCCGGTCCGTACCGCCGGGAAGGGACGAGCCAAGTGACCCTGGCCCAGCTGCACTACACCTCGGCGCCGCCCGGCCCCGACGGCTCCGGCTTCCGCTTCACCGCGGTCAGCGCGGGCGTTCCGCAGGGGCTGTTGCGGGAGGCCGAGCAGCTCATCGGGTACGAGCCGCCGCGCGACTGCCCCGCCCGGCCCGACGCGGAACAGCTCAAGAGCTTCCCGAAGGCCTTCAGCTTCAGTGAACTCGCGGACGGCGGGCGGCTGTTGAGCCGCTCGGTGTACATCGGCGCCGACTACAGCGGACGCTGGGGCAACTTCCACGCGCACGCCGTCCATCTCCCGTCCGGGACCCGGCTGCCGGACGGTGTGCTGCCCATCACCGCCTGGGAGTCCCCGCGTTGGGCGGACACGACACCCCCGGACGGCAGGCCCACGCCGGTGGACCGTATCGAGCCGTCCGGGCTGCTGCGCAAGGACGCGCTGGTCGCGTTCGCGGTGTCCCGGGCCGGGTGGCTCGCGCCGTTCTTCGCCGATCTGCGGGCGGTCGCCGCGGATCCGGGTGCCGGGCAGATCGTGGTCGTGGAGCACGACAGCGCCGACGTGGCCCAGTGGATCGCGCTCGCCTGCGCGGTCCTGCCCCGCGAACAGGCGCACCGGCTCACCTTCACGACGTACACCCGCCGCCCCCAACAGGCGCGCCAGCAGCTCGTCGGCGCGCTGCCGTCCTCCGAGTCGGTGGCCCACGACCACCGCTACCGCGTCCACGACTGCACCGGCCGGCAACAGCCGTCCGGCCCGGTCGCCGACACCTGGGCCGACCTGTGCGCCCGGATCTGGCGCGCGGGCCGCCCCGACCTGTTTCACAACACCCCCGAAGACCTCGGCCAGTTGGCGGTCACCGCGCTGACCGCGGGCGTCGACCTGCGCTCGGACGCCCGTACGGCGGCGGCCCGTTGGGCGACCGAGCGGGCGGGCGAACTGTCGGACGAGACGCTCACGGCGGTGGTCGCGGGGCTGTGCGCGGTGCCGCCAGCGGGGTCGGGGGCGGCATCGCGGTCGGGCTCGGGGTGGGCGGACGGCTCGAGGTCAGGCTCGGGATGGGCGGACGGCTCGGGGTCAGCGGCAGGGGAACAGGCTGTGCCGCCCACTCCGCGCTCGGCGGGCAGCGCACGGTCCTCGTCGGCCGCCTGGGATTCGGCTCAGGACACACGAACGGGACCGGGCACCCAGGGTTCGGCGGAGTACGGACGGACCGCGCCGGGCGCCCGGAGTTCGACGAACGACGCGCAGACAGGGCCGGGTGGCTACAGCTCGGCGGGCCACGCGCAGAGCGGGCAGGGCGCGTACAACTCCGCGGGCCACGCACAGACGGGGGCGGGCGCCTACAGCTCCGCAGGCCACGCGCAGACGGGGGCTGGCGCCCGCGACTCGGTGGGCCACGGACAGGCGGCACCGTCAGCCCCCGACCCGGCGGGCGACGAACAGGCCGCGCTCGCCGCCCTGTTGGTCCGCTTGGACGGGCAGGTACCGACCCACGTGTCGGCGCCGCTCGCCGCGTGGGTGCTGGCGTCGGCGGTGCTCGGCAAGGGCCCGGTGCCCGTGCTGCGGGCCGGTTCCCTGACTCCGCGCGCCCATGACGAGCTGGCCCGCGATCTCGCACCCGCGCTGCGGGCCGGGCTCGCCGACCCGACGGAACCGCCCGCCGGACGGCCGCTCGCGCTGTTGCGGGTCGCCGACCTGCTCGACATCGACTGCCAGGACCAACTCCCGGAGCTGGCCGGGAGGTTGGCCCGGGATCTGGTGAGCGGAACCCCGGTCGAGCCGGACGGCGACCGAAGCCGGTCACGGGACCTCCGCGCGCCTGGACAGCCGGGCCGGGACCAGCGGGCCCGCACGGGCGCCGATCCCCTGCCCGCCCCACCAACGCACGCCCCGCGCACACCCGGGTCCACCGATCCCTGGCAGGCCGGCACCCGCCCCACCCCACCCGCGCACAGCCCTCACACCCCCGGGCAGCCAGGCCCCACCGACCCCTGGCAGGCCGGCACCCAGCCCGCCCGACCAACGCACGCCCCGCGCACATCCGGGCCCACCGACCCCTGGCAGCCCGGCACCCAGTCCGCCCCACCCGCGCGCGGCCCGCAGCCCCCCGGGCAGCCGAGGCCCGCCGAAGCCCCGGAGGGCAACGCCCGTCCCGCCGGGGGCTGTCCGCCCGCGGTGCTCGACGCGGTGCATGCCCATCCCGGGTTGCGGGTGGCGCTGTTCGGGTCGCTCAACGCGCTCGCCGCCGCCGAACCAGCCGCCGTGGCACAGGCGTTGACGGGGTCCGGGCTGCCCATCGGTCTCCAACCCGGCTTCCCGCATCTGCGGATGTGCGTGACGCCCGTCGGGCCGGGCGACCGGCTCACGCAGTTCCACGAAGTGCACCGCGTCGCGGGTGTCTCGCTGCTCGCCGACCCGGCGGTACTCCGCACCGCCCTGGGGCTCATCTGGTCCGGCGAGCTGCCGACCGGCCTGGAGGCGAGCCTGCTGCTGAACGAGCTGGGGTCCGACGCCCACCGTGCGGCCGGCACCCGGGACCTGCTGATCGACGCGGCCCTCGCCGCACCCCCGGACGACCGTGACGTGCCGGCGCTCGCGGTCGACCTGTTGCGCTGCTTCCACACGGAGCTGCCGCCCGCTCCGCACGCGGCCCTGCTTCTTCTTGAGTTCACGGGGCAGTTGGGCACCGAGGCAGAGAGCGACGAGTGGGTCACGCGGGTACTGAGTCAGCTGGCCCGCGCCGGCGAGTCGGTACCGGACCCGGTCGTCGAGCGCGCCTTCCAGTCCCTCGCCCGGCGGCTTCTCGAAGGACAGGTGCCGCCCAACGAGCTGTACGCACTCGCCCGTTCGGGTGAACCTCGGCTCCTCGCGACGTACGAAAAAGTGGGCCGTTCGGACCGGGTGGGCGACCGGCTGCGGACCGTGCCGTCGTATGTCGCCGACCTGTTCTGCGACTGGACCGCGTTCCCGGAAACCCATCCGGCCTGGAACGAGACCCGGAACACCCTGCTCGGCAAGGTGCTGCGGCCGGTCGTACGGGCACTGCCCGCCGAGGACCAGACCGAGGTCGAGGCGGAGCTCGGCCGGGCGGGCCGGGGCAAGCTCGACGCGTACCGGGCCTGGAACCGACCCGGCGCCCTGGGGCGTCTCGCGGGACGGCTGTCCGGACGTGGACGGCGCGCCGACCAGACCGAGGTCTGGCCCGGCGACGTGGAACCGCCGACCGAGGGAGGCCGCCGATGACCGTCCTGTCACCCGTGACGTTCCTGGCCGTCTGGACCGGGATCATCGCGGTCGGGCTGTGCCTGGGCCGGGTGCTGTGGGCGTTCCTCTGGATCGGCGCGCGGGCCGTGTGGCGCGGCCTCGGACCCTGGCAGCCGGGCCGCACCGACCAGCGGGTGCCGCTGGTCGCCGCGGGCGCCGAACCCGCCCATCTCGGTTACTACTGGCGGCAGTTGTGGGTGGACTCGTGGACGGCCGGACGCTACGGGATGCAGGTCGTGTGGACGGCGTTCCGCGATCCGTGGCTGCACCGGATCGTACGGAACCTGTTCCGCGGCCGGCACCCGTCGGGCCGCCGCGGCCGGGCGCCGATCAACCGCTTCGGGTACGTGGTCCTCGTGGCGCCCGGCACCTTCGTGGGCGCGCTGCTCGGCGCGGTGCTCGCCACCGTCCTGCTCGCCGTGTCCCTCCTGTACTTCGGGCTGCTGGTCGGTCTGGTGTGGCTGGGCTGCGCGACGGCGATCCCGGTGCTGCGCGCGGTGGAGCGCGGCTGGGCGCTGACCCGCGGCATCCGCGTCAAGTGCCCCTACCCGGGCTGCTATCGGCCGGTCCCGCTGGCCGTGCACCGCTGCTCCGGCTGCCAGAAACCGCACAAGTCGCTACGGCCCGGACGGCACGGTGTGCTGGGGCACGGCTGTGTGTGCGGGCACCGGCTGCCCACGACCCGGCTCGCGGGGCGCGGCAAGCTCACCGCGCTGTGCCCGCACTGCGACCGGGTGCTGCCCGAGACGGTCGGCACCACCCGGGTCGTGCACGCGCCTTTGGTCGGCGGCACCTCTTCCGGCAAGACGATGCTCATGGCGGCCATGGTCGAGGGCCTGCACGCCTGGGCCCGGCACGGCGACCTGAGCGTCGAGTACGCCTCCGCCGACGACCGCCGCACGTTCAACGACCTCAACCAGGAGCTGAACAGCACCGGTTGGGCCCACGCGACGACCGGCGGCCAGCCGCGCGCCCTGATGCTGACGGTGGCGCGCGGCCGACGACGCCGACTGCTCTATCTCTACGACCCGATGGGCGAGTCGGTGAGCGAGGCCGAACGGGTGCGTGCCCAGAAGTACTTGGAGCACACGGACGGTGTCGTCCTGGTCGCCGACGTCCTGGCCGACCTCAAGGTGCGCGGACGGCTAGGCACCGAGGACGCCGAACGGGCCGGGGCGGCACGCCCGTCCACGCAGGGCCCGTGGGAGACGTACCAGCGGCTCACCGGTGAGCTCAACGCGCTGACCGGCCGTCGGCGCGGGCGGCTGTCCGTGGCCACCGTCGTCACCAAGCGGGACGTCCTGGACCGGCTCGTCACCCTGCCGGTGCCGGGGGCGCGGGTCGACACCTGGCTGGAGGAGATCGGCCTCGGCGGACTCGTCCGGGCCATCGGGCACGACTTCAAGGAAGCCCGCTACTGGGCGGTGAGCGCCCATGCCGCCACCGGCACCGGTCCGCTGGAGAGCGAGCAACGCCGGGCCGCGGAACCGGTGTTGTGGCTGCTCGCGGCCTCGGGACTGAAGACGCCCGCGCTCAGCGCGCCCCGCGCCGAACCGGAGAAGAGGTACTCCCCGGCATGACGAAGGTGACCCCACCGATCGGACACGGACGACGGCTGCTGGCGGGCCTGTTCGTCGCCTCTCTGGTGCTCACGGCGGCCACCCTGGCCTACTTGACCTATCTGCTCCTGCCTCGATCGTTCTGACCTGTTCCTCCCCAACTCCCAGAAAGGACACGGAGTGAGCGACATTCCCGGCGGGCCCATGGCCAACCGGCCGGTCCACTTCATCTGGCTGCTCGACTGCTCGTACTCGATGCAGGGCGAGAAGATCGGCCAGCTCAACTACGGGATCAGAGAAGCGATCCCGGAGATGCGGTCGGTGGCGCACGACAACCCGGCGGCCCAACTGCTGCTGCGGACCGTCACGTTCTCCACCACGGCCCAGTGGCTTCATCAGACCCCGGTCCCGGTCGACGACTTCACCTGGCAGGACGTCGAGGTGGACGGCATGACCAACCTCGGTGAGGCCCTGCACCTGGTCTCGCGCGAACTACAGAGCCCGCCGATGCCGCAGCGCGCGCTGAAGCCGGTGCTGGCGCTGGTGTCGGACGGGGTGCCCACGGACGACTGGCGGGCGGGCCTGAAGGCCATCGACGCGACACCGTGGGGCCGTAAGGCGGTACGGGTCGCGATCGCGATCGGCACCGACGCGGACCGCAGTGTGCTCCAGGAGTTCCTGGGCAACCCCGAGTTGCAGCCGCTGGACGCCAACAGCCCCAAACAGCTTGCGGCGGCGATCCGTTGGGCGTCGACGGCGGCGGTGAAGGCGGCCTCGCAGCCGGTCGCGGGCGACTCGTCCGGCCTGAACATGACCAAGCAGCCGTACGCGCCGCCGGTCATCGACGACGACGATGACGACGACGTGTGGTGACGCTCGGGGTGCGACGTTGGGAGACGCTGGCCGGGAGCGTGCAGGGCGTCGGGAAGAAGCGCAACCAGGACTGGTTCACCTGTCAGGGCACCGGTTCCGGCGAGGACCCGCTGCTGCTGGCGGTGGCCGACGGACACGGCTCGGCCGCCCACGCCCGCAGCGACCTCGGCGCGCGCTTCGCCGTGGACCGCTTCGTCGGCCGGGCCGAGCTGTTCGCCCGGGCCGCCCGCGACTGCCATGAACCGGGCCGCCTCGCCCGCCTGATGACCTACGCCCGCGACGACTTCCCGCGCGCCCTGGTCCAGGACTGGCGCGAGGAGGCCCTCGGCCACTGGTCCCGCCACCGCCCGATCGCCGACACGGGCACACCGGAACCCCACCAGAGCGAGAAACTCCTCCTCTACGGCACGACGCTGATCGGCGCCGTCCTCACGCCGTGGCTGTTCGTGGCCTGGCAGATCGGCGACGGCGATCTCGCGGTGGTCGAGCACGACGGCACCCTGAGCCGGCCGCTGGCCCCCGCCGAGGAGGATCTCGGCGACGAGACGGAGTCGCTGTGCGGCCGGGAGGCGTGGAGCGCGGTGCGGATGCACTGGGCACCGGTGTTCGACCAGTCCCGCACCCCGCGCCTGGTGGTGCTGTCGACGGACGGCCTGTCGAAGAGCTTCGCCTCGGGCGACGGCTACCGGCAGTTCGTGGCGGGCCTGGACGGCCGGCTCGCGTCGGACGGCAGCGAGGGGGTGCGCGAGGTGCTCCCCCACTGGCTGGAGCAGGCCTCGAAGTACTCGGGCGACGACACGACCCTGGCGGCGGCGCTGCGGCACGCGTCGACGGTGACGGGCGGCGGCCCACCGGACCTCCCGGACGTCTCACCGGCCGCCCCGCCCGACGCCCCGCCCATGGACACGGAACGGAACACGGAGACATAGATGAGCGGCATGCTCGACAGCGGCACGCGGCTGACCGCGCAGAACGGCGAAGAGATCCAGATCGTCGACATGCTGGGCGCGGGCGGCCAGGGCGAGGTGTACCGGGCCAAGACCCCGGGCGGGGACAAGGCCCTCAAGTGGTACTACCCGACCTGCGCGACCCCGGAACAGGACGCGATCGTACGGGAGTTGGTGGACCGGGACTTCGACGACGACCGGTTCCTGTGGCCCGAGGCGTATGTGCCCGCGTACAAGGGGTCGTTCGGGTATCTCATGGGGTTGCGCCCCGACCACTTCAAGGGGCTGCCCGCGCTGTTCCGGCGGCAACTGCGCACCACACCAAGGGCGTTGCTGACGGCGTGCCTGTACACGGTGGAGGCGTACCAGGCGCTGCACTCACGGGGCATCGCCTACCGGGACATCTCCTGGGGCAACATCTTCTTCGACCCGGACACCGGTGACGTGCTGGTCTGCGACAACGACAACGCGGTGGTGGAGGGGGACGTCAGCGGCATCTCCGGGACGATGGAGTTCATGGCCCCGGAACTGGTCCGCGCCGAGCCGGGCGCCCGCCCCGGCACCCAGTCCGACCTGCACTCCCTCGCCGTACTCCTGTTCATGTTCCTGATGAACCATCACCCGCTGAAGGGCAAGCGGGAGTTGGGCATCCACTGCCTCGACGAGGCGGCGGAGCGCAAGCTGTACGGCAAGAGCCCGCTGTTCGTCTTCGACCCGGCCGACGATTCCAACGAGCCCGACCCGATGGAGCACGCGACCGTGCTGGCCACCTGGAGCGCGGCGGCCGGGAAGCTCCAGGACCTGTTCCGGCGCGGATTCACGGTCGGGCTGCACGATCCGGCGGCCCGGGTCCGCGAGTCGGAGTGGCGGGACGCGCTGCGGGCCGTACTGGACTCGGTCGTGGAGTGCGCCTCGTGCGGGCGGCAGAACATGACGGAGCCCGGCGAGAACCCGCCGCCCCGCGCCTGTTGGGGCTGCCGCACCCAACTCGCGCTGCCACCACGCCTGGTGGTGACCACTCCCCCGCCGCGCGCCGAGCACCACATCCGGCTGGGCCGGGCGGCCCGGGTGCAGGCCCACCATCTGCGGCCGGAGCCGACCCGGCACGACTGCTCGGACGCGAGCCTGGTCGCCGAACTGGTCGAACACCCCTCGAAGCCGGGCCGGTTCGGCATCGCCAACCGCTCCCAGCAGACCTGGACGGGGACCCGCTCCGACGGCACCTCGCAGCAGATCGGTCCCGGTCAGACGGTGCCGCTGCGGTCGGGCCTCGAACTGGACCTCGGAGGCGGGGCGCGGGCGGTGGTCAAGGCCAAGTGAGGTGTAGGGGCGCCCTGTTGGTACCGGGCGCCCCTACCGCTTCACAGGCCCAGCGCGTGCTTCAGTTGCTCGGCCAGGGCGAGCCCGCCGCTGCCGGCCCCGACGCCGAGGGTGATGGTCTCCAGCGCGGCCCGGATACGACCCCGGTTGGCGGCCCGGCCCTCCTCACCGGCCTGGACCAACTCGCCCTGGATGACGTGGGCTTGAGGGACGAGGGTCGGGTTCTCGCCGCGCATCCGGTCGACGAGTTGTTCGGCGATGCGCAGGACGGTCGCGGAGTCCGTGCCGTGGTTCACGACGTGACCTTGGTCGCCGATGTGACTGTTGGTGATGTTGCCGCCGTTGAAGTTGAACGTGCTCATTGTCCCGTCCCCGTCCGTGTTCAGGGTTGTGGTGCCCCGCCGTGGCCCGAAGGCCCTTGGCCTTGTGGCCCGTTGTTGCTGACGTGGCCTTGGTTGCCCACGGCACTGTTGTGGATGTCCCCGGAGATGTTGTAGGTCTGCGTGCTGATGTTGGCCTGTGCCTTGTCGAAGGAACTGGTGTCGACGTTGTGGGCCTTGAGGAACTTCTCGGTGGCGACGAGGACACCGCCCTGGAGCCTGAAGAGGAAGTCCTGCGAGTCGATGCGTTCCGCGTAGCCCGCCTCGGCCCAGTCCCCGATCCGTTCGCGCAGGCTGTCGGTCGCACCGACGTCCAGGACGATGTGGTGGTCCAGGATCTCCCGCCGCCGCTCCGCCATGAACTTCTCGCGGGTGCGCCGCACCCTGCGCAGCGCCCGCAACCGCCCGACGGCTCCCCGGAGTTCGGGCCAGGTACGCGAGTTGGCGTACCGGAGCAGGCTCCACCAGCGCTTGGAAGGGGTCACGGGCAGGTGGTCCACCAGGTGGAAACGCCCGCTCAGCGGCGGGATCGCGTACGCGGCGACCTCCCAGGTGAGGCTCGGCCCGCTGAGGATCGCCCGCAGGTACATGGAGACGATGATCCGCCCGCCGTCGCCGACCCGCTCCAGGCACAGATGGGTCCGCATGCCGGCACCCGGGCTCTGCACGCCCGCCTGCACCAGTTGGCTGGGGATCTTCGGCAGCGGGCGGGCGGTGCGGTCGGGCAGCAGTTCCGGAAGCATGTAGGCGTTGCTGCCGAGGACGTAGAGCCGGTTCTTGGTCCGCAGTCCGTCGAGCCCGGAGAGCGCCTCCATCTCCTTGGCCACATAGGTGTGCAGCTCGACGGCGTCGAAGGGGCGGATGGTGAGCTTGCCGCCCTGCGGCGCGTCGGCCGGCTTGCTGACGTCGATCGGCTGCCAGACGACTTCCTTGATCTTTCTGCCGCTGCCGACGAACGGGTTGGTGAGGGCCGCCGCGTCGGCGTACGGCAGCACGTTGGCCCGCTTGTTCGAGTGTTCCTGAAGCCAGGTCTCCGCCGCCGCGTCCACCGGCGGCGCCAGCTTCTCCACCTTGTCGGGGTTGCGGAACACCTCCTGCGCCGTCTCGCGGGCTTGGGCCTCCGCACGGTGGACCAGCCACCACGAGGCGCCGAGGACGATGACGGGTCCGTAGACGCCCACCAGGACGACCGAGCCGAGGCCGTTCGCGAGTCCCCAGACCGCCACCAGCAGCGAGGCGCCGAACGCCGCGCTGAGCCAGGCGAGTTGGCGGTCCAGGGCCGCACGGCGGAGCAGGGCGGCGCGGGCGTGCCGGGCGAGCGCGACGAGGTTGATGCCGAGCGTGAGGCCCAGCGCGTGGAACCGGTCCCCGGTGAGCTCCTCGTCGACCTCGCGGGCGAACGCCTCGTCGAGATGCACCGACGCGCACAGCCGCCGGGTGACCCCGTCCTTGCGGTACTGCGGCAACGACGGTAGGACTCTCCCCGCCACGATGACCTGCCCTTCCGTCCGAACTCGCGCACTTCACCCTAGGGACAACAAGCCTGTTTTGTCCCGGAGTTCGGCGAGTCGGCGGGAACGTCAGCCGCCCATGGCCTGTTGTCCCGGGTTCCGTCCGCTGGCCGCGAGGGCACGGTCGAAGACGGGGGCGTCGTCCGGTACGGGTACCGGGTCGGCGAAGCCGTCGTACTGGCGGTAGAGGTCGCCGTGCTTCTCGACCACGGCGAGGACGAGTCGGGCCGCGCCGTCCGAGACGGTGTACCGCTGGCCGGTGGCGGTGGCGACGTCCCAGCCGTGCACCGCCAGCTCCTTGATGATCATCGAGGCGAGTTCGTCGGCCGGCATCTTCGCCATGCCGAGGTCGACCTCGCCCTCCCACACCGCCGGGTCGGCCCAGGCGGCGACGGCCCGGTCCAGCTGGGCGGCGTACGCCTGTGCCCAGTCCGGATCGGCGGTGAAGTCGCGCGCGGTCAGCTCCTCGGAGAGCTGCTTGCGCAGGGCGCGGTGCTCCATGCCGTGCGAGGTGTAGAGGACCCAGTGGTTGACCATCGCGCGGACGTCCCAGTCGGGGCAGTGCGTGCGGTCGTCGAGTTGGGCCGCGCCGACACCGCGCGCGACACGGGCCGCCTCGGCGGCGCATTCGATCATGTACGGGTGCAGGTCGTGGTTGCTCATGCCCGCCACGCTAGGGAGGGCACCGTCAGGACTCTTGAACAAACGCGACAGCCTCGTCGGCGAGCCGGACCAGCTCGTCGAACGGCAGCGAACCGGGCGCCCTGCGTTCGCGCGCGAACCCGTTCGCGAGCCGTTGCAGCAGGTCGTTGAGCGGTGTCGGTACGCCGTGCAGCCGCCCCAGCAGCGCGATCTCGCCGTTGAGATAGTCGGCCTCGATGGTGCCGGTGCCCCGGTTCAGCGACTGCCAGGAGGAACCGCCGCCGCGCGGGGTGCCGTCGATCTCCACGAGCTGGATCTTGTCGCCGCGTGCCGCCTTCTCCTCCTCGGCGCTCGCGTAGGCGATACCGGCGGCGTCGAGCACGGCGGCGCCCTCGGCCCGTACCCGCCGGTAGAGGGCCAGGCCCTCCTCGCCGCCGTTCGGCCCGGCGACCGCCTCGATCGCGTTGACCAGGTTGCCGAGCAGCTTGGCGTACTGCCAGCGCGTCACGTCCGGTACGACGGGCGCCTCGAACCTCGACTTCTCCAGGTCGGCGGCGATCAGCCGGGCGGTCTCGTCGGTGCCGTGCGGATAGCGGCCGAGGTGCAGGATGCCGGTGAGCGGGGTGCCTTCGGCGGCGACCACACCCGGTTCGACGAAGGTCGCGGGCAGCCAGACGCAGACGCCGTGGACCCGCCGGAAGCGGCGCAGCGCCAGGCGTTGGCTCTCCACGCCGTTCTGCGCGCAGACGATGGGGAGTCGCTCGGCAGCCGTGCCGCCACCGGCGACCGGTGCCGGGCCCCAGACCGCGAGCGCGGCCTCGCTGTCCTGCGTCTTGACCGCGAGCACGAGCACGTCGTCGGGCCTCAACTCGCCCAGTTCCGCGGGCTCTTCGACGACCGGCAGCCGGTACGTCGACTCCCCGTCCGGCACCTTGAGCCGAAGCCCGTGCTCGGCCAGCGCCGCCCGCTGCGTACCCCGGGCGACCAGGACGACCTCGCACCCGGCCCCGGCCAGCCGACCGCCGATGGCCCCGCCGACCGCTCCTGCTCCGATGATGATGTAGCGCATGGGACGAGCCTCGCACAGCACCCGCGGGCCGGCTCATCGGGTCCGGAGTCCGGTCAACTGCCGGTCATCTCCGCCAGTTTGACGACGGTGTTCCAGTTGCGGGTCGTGGCGATCAGGCCCTTGTTCAGCCGCGGCCGGGACAGTCCCACGGCGAGTTTGGAGCGGCCGAGGCCGTCCGGGGCGTAGAGGTACAGGGCGCGGTCCCCGAGGCGGAACTCCTCGGGGAGGTACGCGGACCGGTCCACCTCCGCGAAGCGGTCTTCGCCGGGCTCCGCCGAGTAGTAGGTGACGTGGAGTTGCTTGCCCTCCAACTCGGCGGCCGGGAAAGGGCAGTTGTCGGCGATCGCCTGGAGGTAGGCGTGGTCGCGGACGATGACGTCGACCGTGAATCCGAACCGCTTCTCGATCGCCTGCGCGAGTTCGGCGGCGAGGGACTCCTCGTCGCCGTGGCCGCTCGCGAACACGGCCTGGCCGCTCTGCAGATAGGTGCGGACGTCGTCGTGTCCGAGGCCTTCGAGGAGCGTGCGCAGCTCGGCCATCGGGAGCTTCTTGTTGCCGCCCACGTTGATTCCGCGCAGGAGCGCCGCATACGTCGTCGTCATCCGCACACCATAAAGCGGCCTTCGTGCCCCGTGGGGGTGGGCACGACGGCCGCTCCATGTGGTGTGCGGGTGTGCGGAAACTCTGGCGGATGAGGTGGCTCCGGATCAACACCTTCAGGCACACCTACCGACACCTGTGACTTGTTCAACAAGGTTTCGTAATAACAAAGCGGACCCCGGCCGACGCATCGGACACCCCTGGCACCCGGTCACCCTGATCACCACCCCCGAGCCGCCCGGATAGATGTAGGGGGCCGCCGTCCTCCCCAGTGGTGAGGGCCCGGGGTCCGTGCGGAGGAGCCGCTCGGCCGAGACCTCACCGGTCAGCACGAGGGGACGTTCTTATTCCGCGCATACCTTCGAACCACGAGGTGGCGGCAGGGGGCTGTCACCGTGCGCAAGGGGGCAAGCCCGTCATGGGGAACGGAGATTCGCGGGTACGGGGGCTCGCCGCCCGGGCCGGCGGCTGGAGTGCCCGGCACCGATGGGCCGCGGTCGGCATCTGGATGCTGTTCGTGGTGCTGGCGATGGGGATCGGCTCGGCGGCCGGCCGCGTCGACGTCGACGAGAGCGACCAGCTGAAGGGCGAGACGCACACCGCCGCCACGATCATCGACGACGCCGGGATCAAGGAACCGGCCGGTGAGACCGTCCTGATCCAGTCGAAGGACGCGTCGGTCACCTCCACCGACAGCGAGTTCCGCGCCACGGTCGCCGCCGTCGTCAAGGCCGTCGAGGGGACCGGCCGGGTCACGGACGTCACCTCGCCGTACGACACGAGGACCATCTCCAAGGACGGCCGGAGCGCGCTCGTCCAGTTCGACATGCGGGGCGACGCGGAGACCGCCGGTGACCGGGTGGAGCCGGTACTGAAGGCCGTCGCCGGGGTGCAGGAGGACCATGGCTCGCTGCGGATCGAGGAGATCGGCAGCGCGAGCATGGCGAAGCAGTACAAGGACGCCTTCGGCAACGACTTCAAGAAGGCCGAGTACTCCGCCCTGCCCGTCGCCTTCGGCATCCTGCTGATCGCCTTCGGCGCGCTGGTGGCGGCGCTGCTGCCGGTGGCGCTGGCCATGACCGCGATCATCGCGACGATGGGCCTGATGGGCCTCGTCAGCCACGTCCAGCCGATGAGCGACACCGCCAACTCGGTCATGCTGCTTGTGGGGTTGGCCGTCGGCGTCGACTACTGCCTGTTCTATCTGCGCCGCGAACGCGAGGAGCGCGAGGCCGGCCGCGACGCCGGGGCCGCGCTGCGGATCGCCGCCGCGACCAGTGGCCGCGCCATCATCGTCTCCGGTGTCACGGTGTGCGTGGCGATGGCGGGCATGCTGTTCACCGGGCTCGCCGAGTTCGAGGCGATGGGCCTGGCCTCGCTGATGGTCGTCGCGGTCGCCATGGTCGGCTCGGTGACCGTACTGCCCGCGCTGCTCTCGCTGTTGGGCGAGCGGGTCGAGAAGGGCCGTATCCCGTTCCTGCGCCGACGCAGCCGCCGGGGCAACGGCCAGAGCCGGTTCTGGACCGCCGTCCTGCGCCGCGTGCTCGCCAAGCCGCTGGTCTCCGTCCTCGTGGCGACCGGCGCGCTGCTCGCGATCGCCGCTCCCGCGGTCGGCATGAAGACCGAGAACCTCACCCTGGACCAGGAGTTCGGCAACTCCCTGCCCATCGTGGGGACTTACGACCGCGTCAACGACGCCTTCCCCGGCGGTTCCGAGCCGGCCGAGGTGATCGTCAAGGCGAAGGACATCAACGCACCTGAGATGAAGCAGGCGTTGGCCGACTTCAAGGCGCAGGCGGTCAGTTCGGGTGCCTCGCGTGGACCCGTCGACATCAAGTTGCACGACGCGCAGAACGTCGCCTTCGTCTACGTCCCGCTCGTCGGCGGCTCGGACCAGGACAAGGCCGCGAAGAGCCTGGAGAAACTGCGCGACGAGGTGCGCCCCGCCACCCTCGGCAAGGTCGAGGGCGTCCAGGCACCGATCACCGGACAGGTCGCGGGATCGAAGGACTTCAACGACCAGCTCCTCGGATCGGTCGTCCCGGTCTTCGCGTTCGTCGTGGTCTTCGCCTTCCTGCTGATGCTGCTCTCGTTCCGCTCGCTGACGGTCGCGATCACCTCGATCGTCCTCAACCTCCTTTCCGTGGGCGCCGCTTACGGCATCCTCGTCGCCGTCTTCCAACACGGCTGGGGCGCCTCACTGGTGGGCGCGGAGGGCGTCGGCGCGATCGTCACCTGGCTGCCGCTGTTCCTCTTCGTGATCCTGTTCGGCCTGTCGATGGACTACCACGTGTTCGTCGTCTCCCGTATCCGCGAGGCGCGGCTGCGTGGCCGTACGACACAGGACGCGATCCGGCACGGTGTGGTCACCACGGCGGGCGTCGTCACCAGCGCCGCGGTCATCATGGTCGCCGTCTTCGCGATCTTCGGCACGCTGTCCATGCAGTCCATGAAGCAGATGGGCGTCGGCCTCGCGGCGGCGGTCCTCATCGACGCGACGGTCATCCGGGGCGTCCTGCTCCCCGCGGTGATGGCCCTGCTCGGCGAGCGCAACTGGTACTTCCCGAAGTGGCTCCACCGCCTCCCGGACCTCACCCACGACGAGTCCCCGGAACCGATCACGCCCGCGGTGACGGACGAGGGCGAGCGCGTGCAGGTGTAACTCCCACCGGCTGAGGGCTTGTTGATATCTGCCGGGTAAGACAGAGGGACGTACGACCACCGGGTCCGGCCTGCCCAGACCCGGTGGACCACCAGCGGCAGTTGAGACCTTCGTCCGTCGCAGACGCAGTTACCGCCCTGGACTCGGCGCCCTCGGCGCAGGGGGCCGGTCCAGCAGTGAGTGGGCCCGTTCCAGGCATCCGCCCGGGTCGGGGGACGCCTGAAGGCCGGGGAGCAGCAGCGTCCAGAGGTCGACCACCGCCTGCTCGACGTGTCTGCGGTTGTTCAGGGCGTCGGAGAGGGTGTGGGTGCCGGAGAAGCTGGCGACGACGACGTGTGCGGCACGCTCGACATCGGTACCGGGAGCGAGTTCCCCGTTCTCCTGGGCCGCGGCCAGCAACTGTGTGCACGTGGAGATCCACCCCACGAACGGCTTCGGCAGCTCGGTGGAGATCGACCTGCTCTCGTTCGAGAGCCTGTTGCCCGCCCGGACGATCACGTTGTCGCGGAACTCACGGGCCACGGCCAGGCTCAGGCCCACCAGCCGCTCGAGTACCGGGCCGCCGAGGGAGTTCCATTTCTCCACCAGCCTCGGCCATTCGGCGAAGTGGGCGTCGTAGACCGCCTCGGCCAGTCCCTCCTTGCTGCCGAAGTGGAAGTAGATGGCACCGCTGGTATAGCCGCTCGTGCGCGCCACGTCGCTGATGCTCGTACCGACGTATCCGTGCTGTTCGAACAGCACGGCCGCAGCCGCCAGGACAGCCCGCCGGGTGGCTTCCGCGCGCTCTTGCATGATCCTCAACGCCTCTGCCTCTCTGGCTGAATCGCCTCTCCAGGCGAAATCTAGACGTCAGGGCATCGGCCATCATCGCTGTACCAGAAAATTACGCCTTCTCTTATTTTATGACCGCGGAGGTCACCGGATCAGAGAGAGCTGCGGCGGCCACAGCACGCCGTCGGCCATGAGCAACGACGGTCCGAGGTGAACCGGGCAGACGAGCAGCACGCGCTGCCGGTGGCGGAGTACCTGGAAGCGCGCGGTGGACGAGCAGTCCATCCCGTCGGAGGGGTCGCCGTACGGGCCCAGACACACCGCTTCAGATGTCCCGGGACGCAGGGCGTCGTTTGAGAAATGGCTGTTCATGGCATGCCTCGCCGCTTGTGAGTGTCGGCCTTCAACATAATGATCGATATGTACCTGCTTCAATCCTGTTCACCTTCAGGAACGAACAACGCGAGGGGGTTGACGAAGAGTTCCGTAACACCGGCGCCTACGGCCTGACAGCCGCCCCGCTCCGATACCTCTACGACGTCAGCTCCTCGTGCAGCCGTAGCCAGTGGTCCGGTGACACCTCGCCCACCAGGACACGTGGATCGAGGCGCGCGGCCCGGAACGCGGCGTCCACGCGGCGCCTCGGGTGGGCCCGGCGCAGGGAGGCGTGCAGCGAGCCGCCCACCCCGGAGAAGCCCAGCTCGACCAGGTGCCGCCAATCGCGCAGCGCTGCCGGTTCGAGCAACGGGGTCCGGCGTCGCTCGATCCGTACGATCCCGGCGTCGACGCGCGGTACGGGACTGAACCGGCGCCGGTCGACCCGGCCGACCAGCCGCCACTCGTAGCGAGGCCAGGTGCGCACCGTCAGCAGGGTCCAACTGCCGTAGTCCCCGGTGCGTTTGCGGGCGTATTCGAGCTGGGTGAGGAGGGTGGCGTCGGTGAGGGCCGGGGGCCCGCAGACACCAGTCGACGATGTCGGCGGTGCGGGAGAAGGGCACGTTTCCGGCGACCGAGAACGGGGTGCGTGGGGGCCGGGTGTCCATGAAGTCCCCGGCGACGACGTGCACTTGGGGTGTGGTGGAGAAGCGGGTGCGGAGTTTCGGTACGAGGCGGGGGTCGATCTCGTGGGCGTGGAGTTCGTCGCAGTGGGGGGCGAGTTTCGCGGTCAACGCGCCTTTGCCCGCCCCCACTTCGAGGAGGAGCGGTACCTGTCGTCCCTGCGGGACGGCGAGGCGGGCGACGTATTCGGCGGTGGCGCGGTCGGCGAGGAAGTTCTGCGAGAGCGCGCGGGAAATGTGGGTGGGGCGGGCCATGGCCTGCGGTCCTTGTCTTCCGTGAAGGGCATACGGGCAGACGAAGGCCTTGACCGGAAGAGCGGACGCGGACGCGCGTGGCGGGTCGGCGGGAGTGTCAGCGGGCGTGTGTGCCCGGGCCGGTCAAGGCACCGGGGCTGCGGCGGATGCGGATCGCATGCGTGCAGCTCCGGTTGAGACCGGAGTTGATGATCGCGTTCGCGGCTGACATGTGGGGAACGCTAGGGGGTTCGGGTGGGGTGGGCAACGGGATTTTCTTGGTGGGGAGCGCCATCCGGGGCCGGGGGGGGTGCGGTTGTTCGGCGAGTGCGCGCCTGTGGGGGCTGGTCGCGCAGTTCCCCGCGCCCCTAAAAGACAAAGAAGAAGGGGCATCAGCTCATCAGCGTTGGTATCTCGCCAGTACCAAGTTGCCGTCCCTCTCCAGGCGTTGGCGTAGTTCGGTGAGGGTGATCACTCCGCTGTAGTACTCCTGGAACGCCGGGGTTGCCACCTTGTCCTTCCATTCCGGGTAGCCGCGTACGGACTGTGCCGGTGCAGAGTTGAGGTCTCCGGCCAGGGCCGTACCGGTCGCCCAGTCGTCCTTGGTGGTGTGGAGGGCCGGGGACTTGAGGGCCTGGGTTCCGGTGGGGAGCATCCAGTCGCCCAGGGCCAGGCGGACCATGTTCTTGGGCTGGAGGAGGAAGTCGATGAACTCGGCGGCCTGCTTCTTGTGGGGGCTGTCCTCGGCGATGGACAGGGTCTGCGGGCTGACGCCCTGGGTGAGGCCGTCGGCGCCGGCCGGGGCGGGCAGGACCTGCCAGTCGAAGCCCTTCGGTGCCTGTTGCACGATCTGCTGGCGGTAGGAGATGCCGAGCGGGATCATCGCGTACTTGCCGCCGAAGAACCCGGGGAGCGTGTCCGAGCCGCCACTGCCCAGGGTCGTGGGTGAGGCGCTGTGGTCCACGTCCACCTGGTCGTGGATCGTGCGGGGGACGACCTGGTCGGCCTTATCGAAGCGGATGGTCACCTTGCCGTCCGTACCCCGGTGGAAGAGTTCACCGCCGGCCGACAGCGACAGGTTGAGCGTGGCGGACACCGGCTCCTTGAGCGGCCAGGCCACGCCGTACTTGCCGTCGCCGCTCAGCCGCCGGGTGATGTCCCTGAACTCGGGCCAGCTCCAGGGGTGTTCGGGGGTCGGGATGCGGACGCGGGCCTTCTTCAGCCAGGTGGCGTTGGCGATGAGTACGCGTGGCTCCTGGAGGAAGGGGACGCCGTAGATCCCGTCCCCGAAGGTCGCCGTGTCCCAACTGCGCTGCGGGATGTCGGACTTGAGTCGGGCGGGCAGCAGGTTCCGGAGGTCGGCGAGGTAGCCGCCGTAGGCGAAGTCCGCGAGGTCGTCGGAGGCGTCGTGGATGATGTCCGGCGCCTCGCCGCCCTCGAAGGAGGTGAGGAGTTGGTCGTGGACGCTGTCCCAACTGCCCTGGACGTACTCGACCTTGACGTCCGGGTGGGTCGCGTTCCACTCCTTCACCAGTTCCTTGTTGGCGGTGACGGACTCGTCCTGCCAGGCCAGGGACTGGAAGCGGAGGGTGATCCGGCCGTTCGCCGAGCCGTTTCCGCCGCCGCCCGTGCAGCCGGCGAGGAGCAGGGTCAGGACGAGGGCGAGGATCCAGCGGGTTCGCATCAGTTCTTCACCGCCCCGGTCAACATGCCGCCGGTGAGCCGCCGTTGGATCAGCGCGAAGACGATCAGCGAGGGCAGGGTCGCGAGGAACGCGGCGGCGGCCAGCGGGCCGAGGTCGGCGACGCCCTCCGCGCCGATGAAGTGGGTGAGGACGACCGGGAGGGTCTGTTTCTCCGGGGTCTTGAGGAGGACCAGCGCGAAGAAGAACTCGTTCCACGCGGTGACGAACGCGAACAGCGCCGTCGCCACGATTCCCGGCGCGAGCAGCGGTGCCGTCACCGACACGAGTGTGCGGAGCTTTCCGGCTCCGTCGACCGCTGCCGCCTCCTCCAACTCCGGTGGCACCGCGCGTACATAGCCGACCAGCATCCACAGCGCGAACGGCAGTGACCACACCACGTACACCAGCACCAGCCCGGCCAGGGAGTCGATCAGCCGCAGGTTCTTCAGCACCAGGAACAGCGGGATGATCACCAGCACGAACGGGAACGCCTGGCTCACCACCACCCACCCGGTCGCGGCCCGCGCGAGCAGTGTCCGACGCCGGGCCATGACCCACGCCATCGGTGTCGCGATCACCACGGCGATCAGTGCGGCCCCGAGCGCGGCGAGCAGGGAGTTCAACGCGGAGTGCAGCAGCGGCTGTTCGTCGAAGGCCTGGCGGAAGTTGGCGAGGGTGGGGTGCCTCGGGATCCAGGTGGGGTGCAGACTGCCCAGCTCTCGCGGGGACTTGAACGCGGTGGAGATCAGCCAGAGGAGGGGGAAGGCGAGGAAGACGAGGTAGGCGAGCAGGGCGATGTACTGGCCGGCGCGGGCCCCGGTGCTGGTCTTCATACCCGATGTACCGCTGGTCCTCATGAGTCGTCCCCTCCCCTCAGGCGGCCGACGAGGAAGACGGCCAGGAGCACCGAGATCACCGCGACCATCACGCATCCCATCGCCGCCGCGTAGCCGAACTGGCCGTAGCGGAAGGCCTCTTCATAGGCGAAGAGCATGGGCAGCCGGGTGCGGCCGCCGGGTCCGCCGTTGGTCAGGACGTAGACCAGGGCGAAGGAGTTGAAGTTCCAGATCAGGTTGAGCGCGGTGATCGCCAGCGCCACCGGTCTGAGGGCGGGCCAGGTGACCGTGCGGAAGCGGCGCCAGGCTCCGGCGCCGTCGACCGCCGCGGCCTCGTGGAGTTCGCGCGGAGTGTTCTGCAGTCCGGCGAGGAGGGCGACCGTCGTCTGGGGCATGCCCGCCCAGATGCCGACGACGATGACTGCGGGCAGCGCGGTCGTGAGGCTGCTGAGCCAGTCGCGGCCGTTCCCGAGGCCGAGGTTGCGCAGGGTCTCGTTGAGGATGCCGGCGTCCGGGTTGTAGACGATGCGCCACATGATGCCGACGACGACCTCGGGCATCGCCCACGGGACGATCGCGAGCGCCCGGGCGAGCCAGCGCAGCCGTAGGTCCTGGTTGAGCAGCAGGGCGAGGCCGAGGGCGAGCAGGAACTGCGGGACGGTCACCCCGACCGCCCACACCAGGCCGATGCGGAACGACTCCCAGAACAGCGTGTCGTGCAGCAGATCCCGGAAGTTGAGACCGCCGATCCACTGGGTGGGCGCGGTGCGGCCCGACTGTGAGTCGGTGAAGGCCAGCAGGACGCCGTAGAGGAGGGGGCCGACGCTGAGCACGAGGATCGGGATCAGGGCGGGTAACACCAGGAACCAGGCCGCGTGGTCGGAGCCGCGTTGCTGCCGGTCCCGGCTCGGCGCGCGGTTCGGTGGTCTCCGCGCCTCCGTCACCGATACCCCCGTCACCGATGTCATGGAATCAGCCCCTTTGCACGGCCCGGTCGGGCCCCGTCATGGTCGTGAACACGTCGTGCCGCGTCAAGACACCGCGCATGCCCTCCCACCTGTGCGAATGGGACACTGGCCGTCGGATGGCGGGAACCCGACGCCGTACGCACACGCACAGGGATCACTCGGAGGCGGACGATGGACGAGGCACGGGCGCGGGACGTACTGGCCGCGGCGGACGTACTGCCCGGTCCGGCGCGGGACGCGCGGCTCCTCGCCCTCGGCGAGAACGCGGTGTTCGCCGCGGGTGACCTGGTCGTCAAGGTGGGACGTGACGCCGAACTCCTCGACCGTGCCCGGCGCGAGCTGGATGTCGCGGTGTGGCTGGCCGAGGCGGGCGTCCCGGCGGTGCGGGCTGCCGAGCCGAAGGCGCGCCTGGTCGAGGGGCACCCGGTGACGGTGTGGCACCGGCTGGCCGATTCCGTACGCCCCGCCGACGCCCGGGATTTGGCCGAACTGCTACGGGTCGTCCATGCCCTCCCCTCTCCTCCTTTCGATCTCCCGCCCCGTGAGCTGCTGGGCGGGGTGGAGCGCTGGCTGCGGCTCGCGGGCGCTGCGATCGATCCGGCGGACGCGGCGTATCTGCGGGAGCGGCGCGACGGTTTCGCGGCTGCGGCCGCCGCGCTTACGCCGCACCTGCCGCCGGGCCCTATCCACGGTGACGCGCTGCCTCGCAATGTGCATGTCGGGCCGGACGGGCCGGTGTTGGTCGATCTGGAGACTTTCTCCGCGGATCTGCGTGAGCACGATCTGGTGGTGATGGCTCTGTCCCGCGACCGGTATGCCTTTCCTGCCCGGGCCTACGACTCGTTCACCGAGGCGTACGGGTGGGATGTGCGGGAGTGGGATGGCTGTGGGGTGCTGCGCGGCGCCCGGGAGACGGCCAGCTGCGCGTGGGTTGCCCAGCATGCGCCGAGCAACCCTGAGGCGCTTGTTGAGTTCCGGCGGCGGGTGGCGTCTTTGCGGGACGGGGACGAGACGGTGCGGTGGTTTCCGTTCTGAGCGCCTATTGATGGGGGCCTGTCGGTATTCGGGCGACTGACGGCGCTCTGTGGCTGGTCGCGCAGTTCCCCGCGCCCCTTTGGGGCGCTTCCCCTCAGGGCGCTTTCAGAGCTCGCCGGGTCAGACCGTCTCGTCCTCCAGCTCCCGCAGCGGCCACGTGCCGTCGATCACCGCGTCCTGGTCGCCCTTGCGGCGTAGGAAGCTCTGGAAGTCGGCGGCCCATTCCGCGTACCACTCGATCTGGCGGCGGTGCAGTTCGGCCGGGCCGAGGGCGGCGACCTTGGGGTGGCGGTCGGCTATCGCGCCGGCCAGGCGGGCTGCGGCGAGGGCGTCGGCCGAGGCGTCGTGTGCGGAGTCGAGGACCACGCCGTACTCCAGGCAGACCGCTTCGAGGTTGCGCTTGCCGCGGCGGTAGCGGTCGACGGAGCGGTCGATCGTGTACGGGTCGATGACCGGGGCCGGGTCGGTGCCGCCCAGGCGGTCGCGCAGGGACGGGAGTCCGTGTCGGCGCAGCTCGGCGGAGAGCAGGGTGAGGTCGAAGGCCGCGTTGTAGGCGACGACGGGGACGCCCGTCTTCCAGTACGTCACGAGGACGTCCGCGATCGACTCGGCCACCTCGTCGGCCGGGCGGCCCTCGGCGGTGGCGCGCTCATTGGTGATGCCGTGCACGGCGACGGCGTCCGCCGGGATCTCCACGCCGGGATCCGCCAGCCACTCCCGACGGCCCGCCGGCCGTCCGCCCCTGACCTCTATGACCGCGCCCGTGACGATGCGCGCCTCGCGCGGCTCGGTCCCCGTCGTCTCCAGGTCGAAGCCGATGAGCAGCTCCTGGTGCCAGGCCATGACGGCCCCCCTTCTCGGTGGTGCTTTCCCCCAGTGGTCTCCACGATCGCATGAGCCACTGACAATCCGATGGCCGTGTTCCGCTTAGCGGCGGACCGGCCCCCGGTCCCGGCCTCGGACAGGTCAGGACACCGGTCGCGAATCCGCCCACATCTGCTCGAACTCATCGCGATAGGTGGGGAAAAGTGCGCTGTCATCCATTTCGTCCGACTTGACGAGTCGGCTGCCGTTCCGCAGCACCAGCACCGGTGCTTCCATGCCGCGGCTGCGGCGCAGATAGGACTGCACGACGGCTATGCCGTCCGTGCCGTCGCCGTCGACGAGGTACGCCGTGAAGCGGGGCGTCTCGTCGAAGACCTGGATCTCGAAGGCCCCCGGGTCGCGCAGCCGGGACCGCACCCGGCGCATGTGCAGGATGTTCATCTCGACGGCGCGGCTCAACTCGCCCCGCTTGATGCCGAGTTCACGCTCGCGTCGCTTCACCGCGCTGGAGGCGGGGTTGAGGAAGAGCAGGCGCGCCCGGCAGCCCGACTCGGCGAGGCGGACCAGTCGGCGGCCGGAGAAGTTCTGGACGAGCAGGTTGAGGCCGATGCCGATGGCGTCGACGCGGCGGGCCCCGCCGAAGATGTCCTCGGCCGGGAACTGCCGCATCAGCCGCACCCGGTCGGGGTGCACGGCGACCACGTCCGCGAAGCGGTCGCCGATCAGCTCCTCGACCGCGTCGACGGGCAGCCGGCGCGCCGAGGGCACGTCGCTGCCGGCGCCGAGGGTCTCCAGGAGTTTCGCGGAGGCCCGCTCGGCCTGGTTGAGGACGGCCTCGGACAGGGCGCGGTTGCGGGAGACGACGTTGCGGGTCACTTCCAGTTCGTCCAGGGCGAGTTCGACGTCCCGGCGCTCGTCGAAGTACGGCTCGAAGCACGGCCAGTGCTGCACCATCAGCTCGCGCAGCTGCGGCAAGGTCAGGAAGCTGATGACGTTGTCGTCGGCCGGGTCGAGCAAGTAGCCCTTGCGGCGGCTGACTTCGCGTACGGCGACCGCGCGCTGCACCCACTCCTGGCCGGCCGGACCGGCCGCGGCGACCACCCACTCGTCGCCGTGGACGGGTTCGTAGATGGGACGCAGTACGGCGGCCACGACCGCGCGCAGCCGCTGCTCGACCAGGTTCAGCCAGATGTAGGCGCGGCCGGCTCGCTGGGCGCGCGTACGCACCTCGCGCCAGGCGTCGGCGTCCCACTCCAGCTCCGGACCGATGGATCCAGCCGCGTCCATCGGACGTGCCAGGGACACCGCGCCGGGCGGGACTTCTGCGGAGTTCCCCTCGTGACCCTCGTCACCAGGGGGCAACTCCAGCCCTCCCGAGCCCACCCGTGCACCGCCTTCCGCTCCCCCGAGCTCTCCCCAGTCTCAACGATCAAGGAAGGGTACTCCGGGACCGGTCGGCGGTGCAGCCGGATGGACAGGGTCGTTTCTCAACTTCCGCCGTTCACATTGCCGTTCTGGTTCGCGAGGGCGGGCGGAGTGAGCGGATTCATAGCGGTGACGTCACGCGGGGCGATGGAGAATCCCTGCCAGTGGACCGGCATCGGCTGCTGGTCCTCGTCGCGGGCGATGTGGTGGAAGCCGACGTTCACCCAGACCACGGGGTGCGTGAGGGTCTGTCCGTTGACCCACTTGTCGACCTGCTTCGGGTGCCCCGCACCGCAGTTGGGCAGGTTGTCGCTGGCGAACTGCTCGCACTTGTTGTATTCGGTGAAGTACACGTCGTGCGTGGTGAAGCTGCGGCCCGGGTACTTGGTGGTGGCGCCGGGGACTATCTCGTAGGACCGGGCGTGGTTGTCCTTGTTCTTGCCGGTCGCGCTGACGACGCGCCACCAGCGCATATTCTTTGCGTCGCCCGCGAGTTCCTTGGTGACCTTGGTCAACGTGGTTTTGTTGGTGGGGGTGTTGGCGCCGCGCGGGGTGACCTTGGAGTCGTACTGCTCGACCCGGCCCTTGGAGGAGCCGTCGAGGGCGAAGTCCAACTTCCAGAAGACGTCGTGCTGGTGGCTCGTCGCGTATGCCTTGGCGCCCTTGCCGAGCGGCCAGCCGCGGCCGTCGCCCGCGTCGTAGTCGTAGGGCGAAAGGCTGCCGGTGGCACCGACGTTCATGTTGATGGTGCCGTCGTCCTGGAAGCGCCACTCGGTGATGTACTCGTACCAGCCGACCTGGTTGACCGTGTAGACGAGGAAGTCCTTGCCCTGGGTCTGGAAGACCTTGTTGGCGCTGTCGCCCTGCATCCGGAAGGCGTGACCGCGCGAACGGGTCGTCGTACAGAGGCCCTTGACGTTCGGGTGGGCCGGGTCCTGGGCGTCGGGGACCTTGACGGTCTTGATGGTGCCGCCGGGACATTCGCCGGGCTGCATGTTCATCAGGCCGGTGCCGAAGCCGTACTGGGTGAGGTCGCTGTACTCGTTCTTGCCGTCGTCGTACGGGACATGGATCTGGGCGAGCTTCGCGTCGGCGAGCACCTTGATGGGGGTGGCCTGGCCGGGCGGCTGGTAGGAGATGTTCTCCAGGACGAGGCCGGCCTCGCGCTCGTAGTGCCAGCACATCCGCCAGGTGGTGCCGGTGGAGAGCTTCTGCTCGATGGTGTAGGCGGCGCTGCAGCCGGGTGCGGCGGCGGCCGGGGCGGCCTTCGTCTGGGCGGCGGCCGGGCCCGCGCCGGCCGTGGCACCGGCGGCCAGGGTGGCGAGGGCGAGCCCGACGGCCCCCCGCCTGCGGGCACGGCTGATTCTGTTGACGCGCATGGAGAAGTGACTCCCTTACAGGAGAAGCAAGTTGGGACAGTGGACGAAGAGCGGCGCGATCCGCGCGGACGGCGCGGTCGGTCCAGGCGGGTCAGCCGGTGAGCTTGCCGACCTTGCGGGCGCTCAGGTCGATGACGAAGTCACGGGCGTCGATCCACGGCCCGTTCTTGACCTTCGGGAACAGCCGCACGCAACGGTGTTCGCCGCACTGGTCGAGGTCGCCGGACTGCCTTCCCGGAGTGGCCTTGTAGACCATGGCGGTGAGCAACAGCTGGTCGGGCGAGGTGAGTTCGTTGCCGGTGGCGTCCTTGTAGTCGGCCTTCAGGCCCGCGCCCAGCGGGCTGGCGAGCAGCAGCTCGGCCGCTTCGACGTCCTCGGCGTGGCTGGCCGGCGGCTGCACTCCGTGCTGGGTGCCGGTCTGTTCGACCTTGCCGGTGTCGAGGTTGACGGTCTTGGTGACGACCGTGTCGTCCTTGTAGTCGTAGAACGTCACGTCCGCGCGGCGCGGTGCGTTCGGGTTGTCCAGTTCGCTGGGCCCGGGGTTCGCGAGTTCGATGTCGAGGCGCTGCGGTCCGCGCTTTCCTTCCACGTTCTCACTGGAGTTGAGCAGTTGCTGGTTCACCGCGATCCGCTCGACGCGCTGGGTCTCGTCGTCGGTGAGCGGGTCGCGGCCCTTGCCCTTCTCGCCCTCGGCCGGGGCCTGTTGGACGACACCGGGTGCCGCGCCCTGCCCGTCCGCCGCCTGTTGCTGGGTGGATCCGGCCGCCTTGCCGGTGCCGCCCGACTCATCGGCCCCCGCCGTGCCCGGCAGGGTGATGGCGACCATCGCCGCGGTCCCGGCGACCGCTATGGCCGCACCGGCCACCACCTTGCCGAGGTGGCGGTGCACTGTCCTTCGCACATTTCCCCCTACTACCCCTGGGCCCATCCCCGGACCGTTGGGAGCGGTGTCTGTCGCGCTCGCTTCGGGATACGGCATACGTCGTATCCACTGGTCATTTGGTAAGAGGGACGTAAGTCATAGGTGGTTCCCTCACTTTCGGGGAGACTCAGAAGCAAGGCGCCCCGGCAGCGGGGCCCGGCTGAGAGAGTCGTGACCATGCAGGTCTGGCCTGGAGAGGCATATCCACTCGGTGCCACGTACGACGGCGCCGGGACCAACTTCGCGGTCTTCACGGAGGCCGCGGACCGAGTAGAGCTCTGTCTGCTGCACGACGACGGCTCGGAGACGGCGGTGGAGCTGCGCGAGAGCGACGCGTTCGTGCGGCACGCGTACGTGCCCGGCATCATGCCCGGACAGCGCTACGGCTTCCGCGCGCACGGCCCCTACGCCCCCGAGCGCGGCCAGCGGTGCAACTCCGCGAAGCTGCTGCTCGACCCGTACGCGAAGGCGGTCAGCGGATCGATCGCCTGGGGCGAGGAGGTGTACGGCTACCACTTCGACGCCCCCGACAAGCGCAACGACCTGGACTCCGCCCCGCACACGATGTCGTCGGTCGTGGTCAACCCGTACTTCGACTGGGGCGACGACCGGCTGCCCCGGCACGGATACCACGAGACCGTGCTCTACGAGGCCCACGTCAAGGGCCTGACGATGCAGCACCCGGGGCTGCCGGACGAGCTGCGCGGCACGTACGCGGCGCTCGCGCACCCGGCGGTCATCGAGCACCTGGTGGGCCTGGGGGTGACCGCCCTGGAGCTGATGCCGGTGCACCAGTTCGTGAACGACCACCGGCTGGTCGACATGGGGCTGAACAACTACTGGGGCTACAACACGATCGGTTTCTTCGCCCCGCACAACGCGTACGCCTCCTGGGGCGACCGCGGCCAGCAGGTCCTGGAGTTCAAATCGGCGGTACGGGCGCTGCACGAGGCCGGTATCGAGGTCATCCTGGACGTCGTCTACAACCACACCGCCGAGGGCAACCACCTGGGGCCGACGCTGTCCTTCAGGGGCCTCGACAACCCCTCCTACTACCGGCTGACGGAGGACCCCCGCTACTACATGGACACCACGGGGACGGGCAACTCGCTGCTCATGCGGTCCCCGCACGTGCTCCAGCTGATCATGGACTCACTGCGCTACTGGGTCACCGAGATGCACGTCGACGGCTTCCGCTTCGACCTCGCGGCCACCCTGGCACGGCAGTTCCACGAGGTGGACCGGCTGTCGTCGTTCTTCGACCTCGTGCAGCAGGACCCGGTGGTCTCCCAGGTGAAGCTGATCGCGGAGCCCTGGGACGTCGGCGAGGGCGGCTACCAGGTGGGCAACTTCCCGCCGCTGTGGACCGAGTGGAACGGCAAGTACCGCGACACCGTGCGGGACATGTGGCGGGGCGAGGGGCGCGCGCTCGCGGAGTTCGCGTCCCGGCTGACCGGCTCGTCCGACCTCTACCAGGACGACGGCCGCCGACCCCTGGCCTCCATCAACTTCGTGACCTGCCACGACGGGTTCACACTGAACGACCTGGTGTCGTACAACGACAAGTACAACCAGGCCAACGGCGAGGACAACAGGGACGGTGAGAGCCACAACCGGTCCTGGAACTGCGGTGCCGAGGGCGACACCGACGACCCGGCCGTACTGGAGCTGCGCGAGCGGCAGAAGCGCAACTTCGTGGCCACGCTGATGCTGTCCCAGGGTGTGCCGATGGTCAGCCACGGGGATGAGTTCGCGCGCACCCAGAAGGGCAACAACAACGCGTACTGCCAGGACAGCGAGCTGGCCTGGGTGAAGTGGCCCGAGGGCGACGACGGGTCGTCGGGGTTGCTGGCCTTCACGCGCGCGTTGGTGTGGCTGCGCAAGGAGCATCCCGTGTTCCGGCGCCGGCGCTTCTTCCACGGGCGGCCCGTGGAGGGCACCCACGACGAGCTGTCGGACATCGCCTGGTTCACCCCGGAGGGCAAGGAGATGACGCAGCGGGACTGGGACTCGGCGCAGGCGTCCGCGCTGTCGGTGTTCCTGAACGGCAACGCCATCTCGGAACCCGGCCCGCGCGGGGAGCGCATCGCGGACGACTCCTTCCTGATGATGTTCAACGCCTCTCCGGAGACGCTGGACTTCGTCGTGCCGGTCAACCACGGCCGCCAGTGGGAGGTGGTCGTCGACACGGGCCTCCCGGAGGGGGTGCCGAAGGACACGGGCGCGAAGGTGAAGGCCGGGGACCGGCTGACCCTGGTGGACCGCAGCATGACGGTGCTGAAACGGCCCACCTAGGGGTGAGGGGCGGGCATCCGGTCGGCCGGTCGGCGGACCGGATGCGGGAGTCGATGACACGAAAGACGGCCGGGCGGGTACGTAGGTCTGCATGACACCTGAGCGACCCGACCCGGCAGTGCCCACGGCCACCTACCGGCTGCAGCTGCAGCCCGAGTTCCCGTTCGCGGCGGCGGCGTCGGCCGTGCCCTACCTGGCGTCGCTCGGCGTCTCGCACCTGCACCTGTCCCCCGTCCTGGAGTCCGTGCCGGGTTCGACGCACGGCTACGACGTCGTGGACCACGCGCGCGTACGGGGCGAACTGGGCGGCGAGGACGGCCTGCGGGCCCTCGCACGCACCGCGCGGGAGCACGGTCTCGGTCTCGTGGTGGACATCGTGCCTAACCACATGGCCATGGCCCCGCGCCACAACCACGCCCTGTGGGAGGTGCTCCGGGAGGGCCCCAAGTCGCCGTACGCGCGCTGGTTCGACATCGATTGGGAGGCCCAGGGCGGGCAGCTGCTGCTGCCGGTGCTGGGCGGTCCGGTCGGCGCGGAGATCGACCACCTGGAGGTGGACGGCGACGTCCTGCGCTACTACGACCACGTCTTCCCGCTGCGTGCGGGCACCGCGGAACTGCCGCTGCCGCGGCTCCTGGACGCGCAGTGGTACCGCCCCGTGTGGTGGCGGCTGGCCCGTACCGAGCTCAACTACCGGCGCTTCTTCAGCATCTCGGAGCTGATCGGGGTGCGGGTCGAGGACCCGGAGGTCTTCGACGCCACCCACGCGAAGATGCTGCAACTGCTGGACGAGGGGGTCGTCGACGGACTGCGCGTCGACCACCCCGACGGCCTCGCCGACCCCGACGACTACCTCCGGCGGCTGCACGAGGCGACCGGGGGCCGCTGGACGGTCGTGGAGAAGATCCTCGCGGACGGTGAGCCCCTGCCGGCGTCCTGGCCCGTCGCGGGCACCACCGGCTACGACGCCCTCCGCCAGATCGACGGGCTGTTCACGGACCCGGCGGGCGCCGGTGAACTCCTGGGCCAGTACCGGAGGTTCGCGGCCCCGCAGACCGACCGGGGCGGGCACTGGGAGGCGACGGTACGGCGGGCGGCGTACAAGGTGCTCACGCACGAACTGGTCGCCGAGATGGACCGGCTGACCCGGGTCGCGGCCCGGCTGTGCGCCACGTCCCCGGAGCCCGCGTTGCGCGACCGGGCCCCCTGGGCGCTGCGGACCGCGCTGCTGGAGCTCCTGGTCCGCCTGGAGGTGTACCGGCCGTACACCTCGGGCGACACCGCCGCCGTCGTCACCGAGGAGGCGGCGGCCGAGGCCCGGCAGGCGTTCGTCGTCCCGGAGGAGGCGGGCGCCGTCGACGTCGTACGGGAGCTGCTGCTGGGGCGGTACGGGGACGGGCCCGAGCAGGTGGAGTTCCGGACGCGGTTCGCGCAGACGGCGTCCGCGCTGCGGGCCAAGTCCGTGGAGGACACGGCGTTCTACCGCTATGTGCCGCTGCTGTCGGCGACCGAGGTGGGCGGGAACCCGGGGAGTCCGGCCGTGTCCCCGGAGGACTTCCACGCGTACTGCGCGCGCGTGCAGCGCGACTGGCCCGCGATGGGCACCGTCCTGTCGACCCACGACACCAAGCGCAGCGCCGACGTACGGGCCGCGCTGGCCGTGCTCACCGAGGTGCCGGAGCGCTGGGCGGACGTGCTGGCCGAGGTGACCCGCACCGGCGAGGGCGTGCCGGACGCGCAACTGGCCTGGGCGGCCTGGCAGACGGTGTTCGGGCTCGGCCCTGCGGACGCGGGGCGGGTCCAGGAGGCGCTGCTGAAGCATGTGCGCGAGGCGGGCCTGTACACGAGCTGGACGGAGCAGGAGCCGCCGTACGAGGAGGCGGTGGCGGCGTTCGTCGCGGCGGGCCCGTGCGGGGCTCCCGGCGAGCACGTGGCCGCGTTGCGCACGGCGCTGGAGCCGCACATCCGGGCGAACACGCTGGGCGCCGCCCTGGTCCAGCTGACGATGCCGGGCGTACCGGACCTCTACCAGGGCACGGAGGCCGAGTACCTGGCCCTGGTCGACCCCGACAACCGGCGCCCCGTGCCGTTCCCGCCCCCGCACCCCGGTGACAAGGGCGCGCTGACGGCCGCCGCGCTGCGGCTGCGTGCCCGGCGTCCCGAGGCCTTCGGTGACGCGGCGACGTACGCCCCGTTGACCGCGGAGGGCCCGGCCGCGGCGCACTGTGTGGCGTTCGCGCGCTCGGGGAGTGCGGTCACGGTGGTGACCCGGTTGTCGGCGCGGCTCGCGGAGGCGGGCGGCTGGCGCGACACGGTGCTGGCGCTGCCGCCGGGGCGGTGGGTCGATGTGCTGGCTCCGGAGCGGGAGTTCACGGGGCACGCACGCGTGGAGGACGTTTTCGGTCGGTCGCCGGTGGCGCTGCTGGAACTCGCGGACTAGGTGCGCACGGTGAGGGTCCGGGGCGAACGGCGGACCAGGTCGTCGGGCACGTGCCGGGCGCCCGGTGCGCGGCGCAGGCCCGGCAGGGCGGCCAGGAGTGCTCGCAGGCCGTGTTCGGCCGTGAGGCGAGCGAGCAGGGCGTCGGGGGCGAGCGGTCCGGGGTCCGGGCGGAACGCGTCGTAGCGGTCGGGGTCGGTGAAACGTTCCGGGTCGCGGCCCGCGGCGCCGAGGAGGCAGGCGACGGTCGCTCCGGCGGGGATCGCCCCGACGGGTTCGACGGCCCGGCGCAGCACGATGTGCAGCGGCGGATCGCGGCGCAGGGACTCCGCCCAGGCGCCCGCCGTGAGCTCGGGGCGGGCGCGCAGCACCGCCAACTGGCCCGGGTGGTCGAGGAGGTTGGCGAGGAACGACGCGAGCGCCCGCGCGGTGGTCCCGCCCGCCGCGCCGAGCAGCGCGCCCACCAGCCTCGTGACGGTCTCGTCGGTCCGCGCGGTGCACAGGACCGACAGCAGATCGCCGCCCGGGTGTGCGCGCCGCCGGGCGATCAACGGCCGCAGAAAGGCGCCCAGTTCGGGACGGCCGCCCCCGGGGCGACCGAGTCCCGTGCGGCACCAGCGGTGCACGCGCGCGGTCTCTTCGTACGGCAGCCCGAGCGCCGCCACGGCCGTGGCGGTGGGCAGCCAGTCGCAGAACTCGGCCACCAGGTCGGCCTCTTCACGGGCGGCCAGCCGGTGGGCGAGGACATGGGCGCCGCGTTCGGCGGCAGCGGTCAGAGCGACCAGTGCGGGCCCGCGCAGCGCCCGGTCGAGGAGCCGACCCGCTTCGGCCGGCCCATCACCGGGCAGGGCGACGAGCCGCGGGTCGGCGAGCGCCGCGCGGACATCGTCGTAGCGGCTGATGAGCCAGGCGCCGAAGGGCTCGTCGTACACCAGGGGGTAGTGCGTACGGAGGGTGCGGTAGAGCGGATACGGGTCCCGTACGGCCGTCCGCAGGCTCGGTGGGCCCGGTGGACGGGCCGGGGTGCCCGCGGTCCGCGTGACGAGCACGTCCGTGAGACACAGCACCGCCGTCCGCTCCCGTGGTCGTCGTTCCGCCCCGCGCCGTGGGGCGCGGCGGCCGGTCGTCCGCGCCATGGGCACACGCGGATGCTCCCAGCCGACCACCGCACCGCGCGGGACGCAGCCCTCGTACGGCCGTACGGGTGAGGCGGACGGCCGGTGGTCCTACGGCGTACGCGGTCCCGCCGCACGCCGTAGGACCGTCTCGGCCACCGGCTCGCACCCGCGTGCGGACCCGGGGCGCGGGCCGGGCGGTAGGCGTGCGGTGGCGTGCCGCGATGTCGGTGTTCTCGATGCGGGGGTACGCGCGTGTGCCCGATGGGGACGTCACCGGGAGTGAGCGCCGACGCCCGCGGCACCCCTTGGAGAACCCCGGCCCCCTGCTGGCACCAACGCCCCTACCGGCTGCCGGTAAATGCGCCTGGGCGCCCCCGGTAGCCTCCCCCGCGGTCTTCTTGACACTTCTCAGAGCCCGTGAAGTACTGCGGTTGCGAAGCCGGAGCTGACTAGTCGGGGGTGAGTCTCCTGCCGGAGTTGCGATACCCCAGTGTGACCGAACTGGTCTCGTCCGTCAGGGCGTTGGCCGCGCATCGGCCGGGTCTGTGCACCCTGAGGCAGGTGGGCGCCTCCCGCGCGGGCAGGCCGATTCAGCTGCTGTCCGTGGGGCACGCCCAGCGCGCCGTCCTGGTGGTCGCCGGTGCCCATGCCAACGAGCCGACCGGCGGCTCCACACTCCTCGCGCTGGCCGAACGGGTCGTACGGGACGGGGAGTTGAGGTCGGACACGTCCTGGCACTTCCTGCTCTGCGCGGACCCGGACGGGGCGAGTCTGCATGTCACGCCGGCGCCGCGCAGTCTGCTCGACTACCACTTGGGGTTCTACCGTCCGGCCGGGCCCGAGCAGCCGGAGTGGTCGCCCTCCGTGCTGCCGCCCGACCGGTTGCCGCCCGAGACGCGTGCCCTGATCCGGGTGATCGACGAGGTGCGGCCCTACCTCCAGGTGACCCTGCACGGGACCGATCTGGGCGGCAGCTGGGTGCAGTTGACGAAGGACGTACCGGGGCTGGCCGAGCCGTTCGCCAAGTCGGCGGCGGAGCTGCGCATCCCGGTGGAGACGGGCTCCTCGGACGCGGCGGGCTGGCCCGCTTCGGGGCCCGGGGTGCATGTGATGCCGGCGCCCGGTTCGGACCTGGCGTACCCGAGCATGCCGGACGACGCCCGGCACAGCACCTGGTACCACGCGCACCGCTACGGCGGCCTGACCGCGGTCGTGGAAGTGCCGATGTGGGCCAGCGACCTGGTGGACGACCCGGCACCGCATCCCGCCCCGGCGGCGGCGATACGGCGGCTGGCGCGCCGCCTGCTGCGGGACACCCGGGAGGTGGAGTGGGTGCTCGCCGACGCGCTGCCGCGCCTCCAGGGCGTCGACGGGCCGCTGCTGCGGGCCGCGAAGTGGGCCCTGGAGCTGGTGCCCGGCCTGGCAGCGGACTGGATGCACACGCCGCCCGCCGACACGACGATGGCGTACGTCGGCAGCGTGGACGCGTTCGGGCGCCGGCTGCCGTTACGGGCCGCGGCGATGCTGCTGCGGGTCCTGCGGGAGAACGACGACCGCGCGGCACCCATGCTCGAACACCTCGTGGCCTCCTGGAGCGACGCCTTCGCGGAACGTTTCCGGGCCCGCTGGGTGCCCCTGGAGCACCAGGTCGAGCATCAGTCCCGCACGGTCGTGGCGGCGGCGCTGTACGCGCGCGGACAGGCGGGCGGAATCGGAGACGTCCCCCACGCGCGTGCCCAGCGTTCGGCCTGACCGAGCCCGCGTCCCTCAGGTGTCGAGCGCGAACACGTGTCCTGTCCGGGCCGCCAGGACGCACCCGTTCGAGAAGGTCCTCGTGTAGTCGACCTGGCGGCCCTTCCACTCCCCGCGCGCGTGGGCGGTCACCGGGGCGTAGATCATCGGGCAGAACACGCTCGTGGGCGGGACGGCGTCGATGTCACCGCCCGCCGCGCCCAGTTCGGCACAGGCCTCGGCCGCGTGGGCGTGCCCCTGGGGCGGGTCGCACAGGAGCAGGGTCCCGCGCGTGTCACTGGACCGGCTGTCGCCCCGGGTGACGGTGAGGTAGAGCCAGTCACCCTGGAGGGCTGGTCGGGGCGCGGCCGCCTGGGCCGGTGCCTGACCGGCGGCGAGGAGCACGAGTGTCGCTGCAAGCAGGGCACTACGGAGAACGGTCGCTTTCGACGTGTAGGTCATTCCCGGTGCATCGGCACCGCGGGCTCCGTACCCCAGCCCGGCTCACCCGAACGGGAGCGCACGGGCGCGTGCCGCCGGGCCAGTTCGAACGCGCTGAGCACCACGCGCGACTGGTACTCGACCTGGCGCGCGACCGAGATCCAGCGCGCCCCGCAACCGTCGCGGTAGTCGGCGCACCACTCGTCGATCAGCCGGTCCAACTCCGACAGCACACCGGCCTGATCGTGCCCGGAGGCGATCACGAGCTGGTACAGCAGCCCAGCCGTCCGCAGCGCCAACCGCCGCCCCGCGATCCGCAGGGCGGCCAGGTGGGCGGTGTTGAGCGGTGGCAGCGGGCGGGCGGCGCCGGTGTCGACATCGGGATCCCACGCGTCGGCGAGCCCGGGAATCACCAGTAAATAGTCGTCGACCGGGGCGAGCAGCCGTGCCGCGTCGGGCACGACGAGGGTCCGCGGGCGCGGGTCGGCGGTGTCCCGCGCGGGCGCGCCGACCGGGTCGGCGGCGGGCCGCGGCCAGGCGTCCCGCAGCCCGACGCCCGTCCCCTCCTCCGTGGCGCCTTGCACGAACGGCCGTATCCGCGCGAGGAGTTGTTCCAGGATGCGGCTGTCGTGCCGCAGGGTGTGGCTCACGGTGCGCAGGAACGCGTCGGCGTCGGCGGGCGGCGCGCCGTTCTCGACGCCGGTCACGCCCCACATCGGCGCCTCGACGACCGCGGTGACCGTGCCGTGGCGGTGCGGGTGGTACCAGGTCGACTCGACGGCGGCCTCGGTGATGGCCGCGGCGAGGTCGCCGGGGCGCGGTGGCGGGATGCGGTAGACGGCGGGGCCGAGTCTCGGCCAGTACAGGGTGTCGTAGGGCCCGAGTTCGCGCGGGATGCGGAGGCGGGCCGCGGTGTGGGCGACGCGGCGGGCGAGGCCCGGGAGGTCGCGGGTCAGTTCCACGAAGCCGCCGCCCACGTCGACGCCGTGCAGGGAGCACTGGAGGAACGGTGTCAGTTCGTCCTGGACCTCCAACAGGGCGCGCGTCTCCGGGAGTCGGGCGCCTGCCGCGCCGTCCGGCAGCCACTCGGGCTGTTCCAGGAAGCCGGGCCGGAAGAAGTTCCGGAAGTACCGGCCGAGGCTGTACGGGCCGGGCAGCCAGCCCTCGTTGCGGCGCGAGCCGTCGGGGTCCAGGCACAGCAGCAGGTTCCAGGTGGCGTCGGCGCCCTCGCTCAACCGGGGGTCGGCCAGGACCCGTTCGGCCAGCCGCAGCACCGTCGCGCCGCCCACGGGCTCGTTGGCGTGCGGTCCGGCGACCACGAGGGCCTGACGGCTGCCGTGGCCCACGGAGAGCAGCCACAGGGGCGTACCGGCGCGGGAGGTCCCGACGCGGCGCAGTCGGGCGTCCTGGGGGCGGCGGGCGACGAGTGCGGCGGCCTGGGCGGCCAGCTCGTCCACGGACGGATAGCGGAGGAGTGGCGGCAGGGCGCACCTCCACAAATGTGGTGCCGTCGGTTCACCTGATGTGCATGGTGTACGCACAGTCAGTCACGGCGTGCGGGGTACGTCAACACCGCCGTACGGAAAGGGATTTGACGCACGCCCGCGGTCGCCACATCAGGTAATGCCCAGGCCAGAGGTGAGGTGGGGCTGTGTTCGGGCGGTGGGTCGGACCGTGTTCGGGGTCAGGTGACGGCGAGCCGGAACGCCATCCGGCCGAAGCCGATCTGGTCGCCCTCGCGGACGACGGCCGCCCCGATCACGCGCCGGCCGTTGACCGTCGTGCCGTTGGTCGAACCGAGGTCGCGCAGCACCCACATGCCGCCCTGGCGGCTGAGTTCGGCGTGCACCCGGGACACCGTCTCGTGGGTCAGGCGCAGCCCGTTGGCGGGGTCGCGGCCGATGCGCAGCGGATGTCCGTTGCCCGGGTGGGGCAGCAGCAGCTTGGGGAGCCGCTCGGCCTGCCACGCCCTCCGGAGTCGCACGGTGAAGCCGGAGACGGACTCCACGGTGCCGAACAGCAGCCTGGAGAGGCGGCTTTCGGTGGGCAGGTCGGCGGTGAGCGGCACGAGGTCCTCGGACCGGCGGGCGGCGAGCGCCAGCTCCATGCGCCGGATGAAGGTGTCGTGGGACAACCGCCCCATGGCGACGCCGTCATGGAGAACCTTGAGCGCCTTGTCGCGCTCCGCGTCGGAGATCCGCGCGGGGTACGTGTGGAACTCGAAGGACGACGTCACGCTCGTGATTGTCGGGCAGTGAACCCCGGGTGTCCAGAAGACGCGGAAACGGCACGCACGCGCGTGAAGATGACGACACCTGCGCCAAAGGGGTCGATTCAAAAGCGGATTGATCTCGTTTGAAGCACGATGGACGGGCTACATCCCGGTGAGCAGACGAAGGGGAACCGTCCGTGCAGTTCGAGGTGTGGGCACCAGAGGCAGACCGTGTGACGCTCCATTGCGAGGGCGCCACGCGCGCGTTGGAGCGCGATCCCGAGCGCGTGGGGTGGTGGAGCGGCGAGGCGGAAGCGGAGGACGGCACGCGGTACGGGTTCTCGGTGGACGACGGCCCGCCGCTGCCCGACCCGCGCTCGCGCCGGCAGCCGGACGGCCCGGACGGGCTGAGCGCGGTCGTCGACCACGAGCGCTACGCGTGGCGTGCCGCCGGGTGGCCGGGGCGCCCGCTCCCGGGCGCGGTGCTCTACGAGCTGCACATCGGCACGTACACGCCCGAGGGCACCCTGGACGCGGCGGCCGACCGGCTCGGCCATCTCGTCGAACTGGGCGTCACGCACGTCGAGTTGATGCCCCTGTGCCCGTTCCCCGGCCGGCACGGCTGGGGCTACGAGGGCGTCTCCCTGTGGGCCGTGCACGAGCCCTACGGCGGCCCCGAGGGACTCAAGCGGTTCGTGGACCGCGCCCACGAACTGGGCCTGGGCGTCGTTCTCGACGTGGTGCACAACCACCTCGGCCCGTCCGGGAATTACCTGCCCGCGTTCGGCCCCTACTTCACGGACACGCATCAGACCCCCTGGGGCAGCGCCGTCAACCTGGACGCGCCCGGCTCGGACGAGGTGCGCGCGTTCCTGCTGGGCAGCGCGCTGGCGTGGCTGCGCGAGTACCGGATCGACGGGCTGCGGCTTGACGCGGTGCACGCGCTGCAGGACACGCGCGCGTGCCACTTCCTGGAGGAACTGTCCGCCGCCGTCGACGCGTTGGGCGCCGAGACGGGCCGGCCGCTGTTCCTGGTCGCCGAGTCCGATCTGAACGACCCGCGTGTGGTGACCTCCCGCGCGGAGGGCGGACTCGGGCTGCACGCGCAGTGGAACGACGACTTCCACCACGCCCTGCACACCGCGCTGACCGGTGAATCGCAGGGCTACTACGCGGACTTCGCGCGGGCACCGCTCGGGGCGATCGCCAAGACGCTCACCGACGGCTACTTCCACGACGGCACCTATTCGAGCTTCCGGGACCGTCATCACGGCCGCCGCCTGGACCGCACGCGCGTGGCCGCGCACCGGCTGCTCGGCTACAGCCAGACCCACGACCAGATCGGCAACCGCGCCCAGGGGGACCGCCTTTCGGCGACCCTCTCCCCCGGGCTGCTGGCCTGCGCCGCCGCGCTGACCCTGACCGGGCCCTTCACGCCGATGCTGTTCATGGGCGAGGAGTGGGCGGCGGGCACACCCTGGCAGTTCTTCACCGACCACACCGACCCGGACCTGGCGGATGCCGTACGGCGGGGCAGGCGGCGGGAGTTCGCGGCGCACGGCTGGGCCGAGGAGGACGTACCCGACCCGCAGGACCCGGCGACCCGCGACCGCTCCTGCCTCGACTGGTCCGAGCCGCGGAACGAGCCCCACGCGCGCGTGCTGGCCTGGTACCGCCGACTCATCGCCCTCCGCCACGAACAGCCCGACCTCACCGATCCCGACCTCACCGACACGAAGGTGGCCTACGACGAGGACGCCCGCTGGCTCGCCCTCCGACGCGGAGACGTACGCGTCGCCGTGAACCTCGGCAAGGAACCGGCCGCGATCCCCCTGGGCACCCGCCCGGCGGAGATCCTGGCCGCGTGGGAGCCGGTGGAGGCGCCGGGGGCGGACGGGCTGCTGCGGCTGCCCGGGGAGTCGTGCGTGGTGCTGGCGCAGGCGTAAACGCTTGCGCGAGCGTTTGCGGACGGCCGACGTAAACGCTTGCGTAAACGATTGCGCGAGCGTTTACGTGCTACAACTCCCCCTCCCCGTCCCGCAGTTCCGTCACCCGTTCCAGCAGGATCGCCTCCCAGGTGCGCCGTAGCTGGGTCCTGAGGAGTAGGACGGGCTCGGCGTCGCGGCCCTTGAGGTGGTCGGCGAGGCGGACGACGGTGTCGCAGCGGGCGAGCCAGAGGCCGCGCAGGCAGGGGCGGGCGCCGTAGCCGGCGAGGGTCGCGGCGCGTACGGCGGCGGGGGAACCGACGGCCAGGGCGAGCCCGGCGATGTCCTCGGCGGGGTCGCCGAGGGTCGCGTCGGTCCAGCCCAGGACGCCACGCACCCGGCCGTCGCTGCTCACCACGAGGTGCTCGCCGTTGAGGTCGTGGTGGACGAGGACCGCGGTGCCGGGCTGGGCGGCGAGCTGGATCGCGCCGGGCTGGGTGAGCTGGTGGAGGCGTGCGGCGTCGAACTCGTCGGCTGCGGCGAGGCGTTCGGCGGCCTGCTCGGCGGCGCGGCGCAGGGCCTCCAGGGAGCGCGGTGCGGTGCGCGGGATCCCGAGCGCCTCGGCCTGCCGGACGGGCACCTCGCGCAGCCCGGTGAGCAGCCCGGCCAGGTCGGCCTCGCCGACGGCGGAGACGTCCTGGTCCTCGCCGGAGCGGCCGGGGACCTTGGTGTCGAGCGTGTAGGTGAGCCCGGGCGCCCACTCGCCGTGCGCCACCCTGGTGGGAACCGCGACGGGGAGATACGGCCGTACGAGGTCGCGCAGGCGCAGTTCGCGGCGTTGGCGCACGGTGGCCGCGCGGTTCGGGGCGAGGCGGAGCACATGGCGGGAGCCGACCCACCAGGTGGCGTGCTCGCCGCCCTCGGCGACGGGCCGGATCTCGGGTCCTGCACCGTCGGCCGTACCGTCCTTGAGCAGGGAACGGACCAGTCGGCGGACGGTGTCCGCGGTGGGTGTCGGTGCCTGGGTCATGGTCGCGCCGTCGCCGTTCGGGGTGTCGGGGGCTCCTGGTCGCCGTCAGTCCACGAGAGCCATCTCGCGGGCCGTGTTGTTGAGCCGGCGCCCGCCGTCCTGGGTGACCGTGACGATGTCCTCGATGCGTACACCGAAGCGACCGGGCAGATAGATGCCGGGCTCCACGGAGAAGCACATCCCGGGCACGAGGGGCTGTTCCTCGCCCTCGATCATGTACGGCGGTTCGTGCGTGGTGACGCCGATGCCGTGACCGGTGCGGTGGATGAAGTAGGGGCCGTATCCGGCGTCGTCGATGACCGCGCGGGCGGCGCGGTCGACCTCCTGGCAGGCGACGCCGGGGCGCACCGCGCGGAAGCCGGCCTCCTGGGCCTCGCGGACGAGGTCGTGGACGCGCTGTTCCTCCTCGCTGGGTTCGCCGACGTGGACCGTGCGCGAGGTGTCGGAGCCGTAGCCGTCCTTGAGGCCGCCGAAGTCGAGGACGATCATGTCGCCCCGCTGGATGACGCGGTCGCCGACCTCGTGGTGCGGGTTGGCTCCGTTGGGGCCCGAGGCGACGATCGTGAAGTCGACCTGGGAGTGCCCGAACTGCCGTAGCAGATCGGCGAGATCGGCGCCGACGTCGGACTCGCGGCGGCCGGCGAAGGGAACCTTCCGGATCTCCTCGTACGTTGCGTCGGCGGCCGCTCCTGCGGCCGCCATGAGGTCCAGTTCCGCCGCGTCCTTCACCGCGCGCAGCATCGGCAGTGCGTCGGTGAGGGAGGCGTAGGCGGTGTCGGGCAGCGTCTTCTGCAAACCCAGCAGGTGCATGGACCAGGCGTTGTCGCTGATGCCGAAGCGGCCGGTCGCGTCGAGGAGGGCTGCGGTGGCGGCGTAGGGGTCCTTGCCGTCGGTCCAGTCGCGCAGGGTGAGGGCGTCGGCGCCGGGTGCCTTGGCCGCGTCGGGGGCCTCCAGGGTGGGCACGACGAGGACCGGGGAGCGGCCGGGGGCCAGGACGAGGACGGTGAGCCGTTCGGTGACGGCGGTGGGCGCGTAGCCGGTGAGCCACACCAGGTCCGGTCCCGGAGCGACCAGGAGCCCCGCGAGACCGGCGTCGGCGGCGGCCCGCGCGGCACGGTCCATGCGGGCCCTGTAGTCGGCGGCGGTGAAGGGCACGGGCGGGCTACCGGTCATTCAGGCCTCCGAGGACGGACGAAACGGGGCTGTCGTCAGCATCCTGCCCGCACCCGGAGGGCCACGCGAGCCGATCGGCGGGACTCCCCCGGTCCCGGCGTCACGTCCGGGGCCGTCCCGGCCGACGATCGGCGTCACATCGCGGGCCGCCTCCGGAGGGACGCGCGACGCCGGGTCAGACGACGTACCCGGGGACCAGGGTGAACTGCTGGAAGCCGCCGCTGTGGTGGCGCACCGTGACGGTGACCTCGTCCCCGGGGTGGGCACGCGTGACCGCGCGCGCGAGGTCGGCCGCCGAGTCGACCCGGGCGCCGCCGAACGTGAGCAGGACGTCACCGCGGATCAGACCGGCCGTGTAACCGGGCCCGGGCATGTGGACACCGACGATCAGGGCGCCCGCCTTCTCGGCGTCCACGGCCTCCACGCCGAGCGTCGCGGCGGCGGACGTGGGCGAGGGCGTCGGCGTCGGGCTCGCGGAGGACGCGGGCCGATCGGTGGGACGGGCCGTCGGCGCCGGTTGCCCGGCCGCCTGGCGCTGCATCTCGGCGAGCTTGCTCATGCCGATCACCGTGGCGCCGACCGTGCCCAGCCCGACCCCCGACAGGACCAGGACGGTCCCGACGAACAGGCCGAACAACAGGGTCATGAGCCGTCGGCCGCGGCGCCGCGCGGCATGCGGGCGCCGGCCGGTGCCGGGCTTGGTGCCGCCGCCGGGTTCCTGACCGGGCATCGGCTTGGGACGCAACGCAGTCTGTTCCATGGATCGCCTCCGGCAGATGCTCTACCCGGCGCACCGGCGCCCGACGTGCCACGAACGAGTGAGACTGACCGAGGGTCAGGAGAGGGAAGCGGGACGCGTCACGGCGGCGAGGGCCTGTGCTTGCCGGGTGTGTGCGGTGGGCCGGACCCGTTGTCAGTGGCGGCTGTTACGTTCAGTGACATGACCGATCACGCTCTGCGGCTGCTCCGGCAGCACCCGCACCTGGCCGAACTGGCCGTGTTCCCCTTCGACTTCGACCTGGACCGGGCCGACCACGTCGAGCCGGTCCGGCTGGCCTCGGGCGGCCCGCTGCGTCCGGTCGCGGGCGACGGCACGGGCGGTACGTACTTCGTGTGCGCGGACGGGTCCGTGCTGTACGCCGACTCCGAGGGCTCGGCCGGGATCATCGGCTCGACGGTCGACAAGGCGCTGGAGATCGTGATCGGTCTGCCGGGCTGGCGCGACCATCTGGACCTCTCCCCGGCCGACGGCCCGGAGAAGATCCTGGCCCGGGTCGCGGAGACGGAGGAGGAGTTCCGCGAGGACTACGGCATCGACGAGGCGAGGCCCGAACTCCGCACCGCCCTGGGCCTGCCCGAGCGTTCCCCGGTCGAGCTGATCGCCATGCTGCACACCGCCCTGCTGCGCACCGAGCCCGACTTCCTGCTCCTCAACGCCGAGGAGGGCTGCGCCTACGACCTCCTGGACCGTCATCCCCGTCCCCCTCTGTGGGAGCCGGTGCTCGCCCGGGGGCGGGCGGATCTCGCGGCGCTGCGGACGGGCGACCGCACGGTGTGGGACGCGACGGCCGAGGACCCCGTACGGCGCCGACTCGCCCTGCGGGCCGCGCAGTTCGACCGCGCGGACGGCGATCTGGAGCTGCTGCGGTATCTGCTGCGGTACGAAGCAGAGTCGTCGATGACGGACGAACTGCGGCTCGCCGCCGTGCTGGTGGGGCTGCACGGCCACACCGAGGATCTGCCGCTGCTGCACGGGGTGCGGGAGACGGACTTCGACACCGCGTGCGGGCTGAGCGAGATGCCGGGACCCGACGCGGACGGGGCGGTGCTGCGGGAGTGGGCGCTCGGTCTGGACGAGGTCTTCTTCCGTACGGACCCGACCGACGAGCCGTCGGACACGTGGACCGACCTGGCCGCCGACCAGGGGCTGACCGAGCTGGCCCGGGCCACCCTGATCCGCAGGCTCGACGAGATCACCATGGACCAGGGCGTGCTGCGGCGACCGGGCATGCCGAAGACGCTGGACGCGTCTCCCCTGTCCTCGCTCGCCCGCGACTTCGAGCAACTGGGCGATCTCCCCCAGGCGTTGCGCGCCCAGCGCCTCTACGCCGCCCTCCAGGACACGGCATGGGACCGCGTCTCGGCCCGGCGGACACAGGCCCGCCTGGAGCGCGAGACCAGCCAACTCGCGCAGGCAGGACGGACGTTGGCGGTTCTGCGGGAGATCCTGTCCGCCCCCGGCGACGACTCCCTCCGGCACTGGGAGGGCACGAACCTCGGCCGGTTCATCGCCGAGGAGCACTACGCCCGGGCGCGCGACCTGGCCGACGCGGACCTCCCCGAGGAGGCCCGCACCGCCCTGGTCGCCGCCGACGAGATACGCGGCGAGCTCTCGGGGGCCGCCGCGACGGCCGTACGAGAGCTCGCCGAGGACGTGGCGGAGCGGGTCCAGGACCCCAGGGATCTCGGCTGAGGGGCTGTCAGCCGAACGGCAGCGCCGGCACCCGGTCCGGTACGAAGCCGTGTGAACGCCTCGCCAGGTACGCGGACTTGTAGCGGTCGACCGCGCGGTGCCAGTTCAGGATGCCCGCCATCCAGTGCTGGAGGTCGGTCACATAGCCCTTCATGATCTCGCGTGCCTCGTCCGAGAGGCCGAAGTCGTCGTAGACGATGGGCAGTTCGTTCGCGGCGACGTGCTCGAACTGGCGCATGCGCTGGGTCATCAGGTCGTGGACGACGCCGAGTGCGGTCGGGTAGTCGATGCCGAAGAAGTTCTGCACGACGAGGATCGCGTTGTGGACCTCGCCCTCGTACTCGATCTCCTTCTGGTAGGAGAAGACGTCGTTGAGGAGCATGGCGTAGTCGATGGCCGCGTTCTCCAGGGAGCGCACGGGTCCGGTGCGGTAGACCTCGGGCGGGACCTTCGGGCCGTGGCCCATGCGGCACAGGCTGAGGGTGAGGTCGGAGCCGAAGGTGGCGCGGCGCATCTCCAGGTAGTCGATCGGATCGGGGATGCGGTGCTGGATCTGGTTGACCAGCTCCCAGACCCAGCTCTCGGTCATCTTGTTGATCGCGGCCTTCAGGGTGCGCCGGTCGTCCAGGGGCATCTCGGCGGTCGTGAGGGCCCACAGGTCGATGAGTCCGCGTTCCATGCCGTTGACCGGGACGATGACCGCCGGTCCCTCGACGGGCATGCAGTCCGAGAGGCGTGCCGTGGTGACGCGGGCCGCGGCGAGGTCGCCGCGGAGGCCGTAGACGAGGGGGTAGTAGTCGTCGCCGTAGGTCCCCCAGGCGAGCCAGCGGGAGCTGAGGTCGAGGGCCGCTTCGGTGGCGTCCGGGTCGATGCCCGCGGAGCAGAGCGGGAGGTCGGCGGCGGCGAGTTTCTCCTCGTCCCAGACGCCCTCCTCCAGCATGCCCACAGAGTGCGTCCAGTCGACGAGGCGGACGCGGGCACCGTCCAGGTGCGGGCTCAGTTCGACCTCGAACGGCATGTAGAAGTCGGGGAGTTGGGACGGTCCGACCTTCTGGAAGGGCACGTGCGTGTAGGCGCGCAGCCGTTCGGCGCCGGCCGCGGCGAGCAGGGCGCCGATGTCGGCGGCGGAGGTGCCGATGCCGGTCGGGCCGTTCAACGACGAGTTGTCGAGGGCGCCTTCGTTCATGTAGCGGCTGGAGCGCAGGTGCCATTCGTGGCCGCCGGACTGCCAGTCCTGGAGGCCCTGGGCGTAGGCGGCGACGGCCCTGACCTCGTCCGGGGTGAGACCTTTCTCCAGGGCTACGGCGGGCACTTCGGTGAACGCGGTGTGTTCAAACTGGTGGAGCCGGGAGGTAAGGACGTCGTTGACGGTGTCGGCGGCCTCCTGGGTGGTGCAGCCGAAGAAGGTCTCCAGGACGAGCACGCCGTTGCTCAACTCGCCCTCGTCCTCGACCTCCCGCTGGTAGGAGAACAGGTCGTTGCGCAGGTGGACGCCGTCGGAGAAGGTCTCCATCAGCACCCGCAGCGGCCGCGACTCCGCGACGGCCGCGGGCACTTCGGCGGTCGCGTACTCGACAAGCCCCGCCGACCAGGGCGCGCCGCCCACCTTGCGGCGCATCTCGATGTACTCGACGGGGTTGGCGACCCGCCCCTCGTTGATGTTGGACAGCTCCCACAGGGACTCGTTGAGCAGATGCTCGGTGGCGACGGCGAAGCGGCGGCGCCAGTCGACGGACATCGACGGCACCGTGCGCGCCCACAGGTCGGCGAGCCCGGCCTCGACCGGATTCTCCGGCTCCGGTACGGGAGTTGAGAGGTCCAGCGGCATGAAGAGCGGCAGCCGGTCCAGGTAGGCCTTGCCGCCTGCGCGGTCCTGGCTGCGCTTGAAGGTCTCCAGGAAGTGGTCGTCGAAGAAGAACACCCACACGTACCAGTCGGTGATCAGCGACAGCGCGGGCCCGTCGCAGTCGGGATGGGTGTAGGCGCAGAGCAGGCCGTAGTCGTGCGCGTCGAGGTCGGCCTGCTCCCAGATCCCGGAGCCCTCCAGCATGCCCATCTCGCGGGCCCACACGGAGGAGTGGGCGCGGGCCTCGTCCAGATGCGGGTTGAGGCGCGCGGGATACGGCATGTAGAAGTGCGGGAGTTCGAACGGCTGGGTCATGGCCGGGCCCTACCCGCGGTCCTCAACGGCCATCCCGGGCAGGGGACATGATCACACCATCGCGTGAATCAGGAGTGAACCCATGAGTTTCGCCCGCACCTTGTGACGTTCACTTCTACGCGCGCAGACTACGAGGGCCCGCCCTTCGGGCGGACGACGGGACTTTGCGGACACGACCTAGACCTGGGCGCGGCCCGGCGTGCGCACCGCGCGCCCCACCCGGGTGCGCAGGGCCACGAACTCCGGCAGTCCCCGGGTGCCGATCTGGTCGCGGGGGCAAGGGAGTTCGACCGGTAGATCCAGGGCCACCTTCGCGCCCGGGCCGGGCGTCAGGACGACGACGCGGTCGCCGACGTAGACGCTTTCGTCGATGTCGTGGGTGACGAAGACGATCGTCGTACGGTCCGTGCGGTGCACCTCCAGGAGGAGGTCCTCCAGGTCCTCGCGGGTCTGGGCGTCGAGGGAGCCGAAGGGTTCGTCCATCAGCAGCAGGGAGGGGCGGCAGACCAACGCGCGGGCGATGGCCACGCGTTGCTGCATGCCGCCGGAGAGCTGCCCGGGGTGGCGGCGGGCGGCGCCGGTCAGGCCGACGCGGTCCAGGATGCGGTCCGCCTCGGCGCGCCGCTCGGCCCGGCGCAGGCCCTGGCGGCGCAGGGGCAGCGCCACGTTGTCGCGGACGGTGAGCCAGGGCAGCAGCGAGCGGCCGTAGTCCTGGAAGACCACGGCGAGGCGGTCGGGTACGCCGGTGACGGGTGTGTCGTCGATCGTGATCGTGCCCTCGCGCGCGGGCAGCAGTCCGGCGACGGTGCGCAGCAGGGTGGACTTGCCGCAGCCCGACGGGCCCACCACGCACAGGAGTTGACCGTCCGGCACGGTGAGGCTGAGGTCGTGCAGGACGGGCTGGTCGCCGTAGTGCTGGCTCAGGGAGTCGAGGCGGAGCATCGGGGTCGGTCACCTGTCCCAGGGTTCGGTGTAGAGGGCGCCCTGGCCGGCGGCGACCCGGAGGTGCAGCAGGTGCGGGCCGTCCTCGTCGGGCAAGTGGAGGGTGTGGTCGAGGACTTCGGGGAGTACGGCGGGGTCGTCGACGTAGGTCGCCGGGCAGCCGAAGGACCGGGCCAGGGCGACGAAGTCGACGCCCTCGATGTCGGTGCCGGGGACCGGGGCGATACCGATACGGCGGCCCAGGGCGCGGACGGCCGCGTAGCCGCCGTTGTCGAGGACGACGTAGGTGACCGGCGCCCGGTGTCGGGCCGCGGTCCACAGGGCCTGCACCGAGTAGAGCGCGGAACCGTCCCCGAGCACGCAGACCAGTCGGCGCCGGTCGGCGAGCGCGCGGCCGGCCGCGAGGGGCAGGCCCCAGCCGAGGGCTCCGCTGCCCGTGGTGAGGAAGCCGCCGGAGGTGTCGACGGGCACGCGCGCGTGGAGGGCGTCCCGGTGGCTGGGGGCTTCCTCGACGAGGACGCGGTCGCGGGGCAGCCGGGTGCGGAGGTGGTCGAGGACCAGTTCGGCGGTGAGGCCCGAGCCGGGTTCCGGCGGTGCGGGTGCCGGGCGGGGCGGGGGCGGTTCGCGGTCCGATTGCCCGAGCAGCGCGGTGAGTTGGGCGAGGGCGGGCTTGAGGGTGGTGACGATGCTGGTGCCGGTCGGCAGCCAGGCCGCTTGCGCGGGGTCGCAGTCCAGGTGGTGGAGTTCGGTGCCGGGGTGGAGGGGCGGTCCGCCGTCGTCGAAGTGGTAGGTGAACACGGGCGCGCCGAGGGCGACGACGACGTCGTACGGCCGTAGCCGCGCGGCCAGTTGGCCCGCCACCGGTGGCAGGAAACCCTGGAAGAGGGGGTGGGACTCGGGGAAGCCGGAGCGGCCGGAGAGGGGGCTGATCCAGACGCCCGCGCGGACGCGTTCGGCCAGGGCGCGGACCTCCGGGAGGGCGTCCTCGTCGTCGACACCGGGGCCGACGACCAGGGCGGGGCGGGCGCAGGCGTCCAGCCGGGCCACGAGGGCGGTCAGGGCCTGCGGGTCGGCGGTGAAGCCGGCGTGCACGGTGCGCGGCAGGACGGGGACGGCGGGCTGGTCCCAGTCGTCCTCGGGGACGGAGACAAACACCGGTCCGCGCGGGGGTGTCATCGCGATGCGGTAGGCCTCGGCGAGTACGGCGGGCACGTCGGCGGCGCGTTCGGGCTGGTGGGCGAACTTGACGTAGGGGCGCGGGAATTCGGCCGGCCGGTCGGCGCCGAGGAACGGGCGCAGTTGCAGCAGGGAGCGCGCCTGCTGGCCCGCCAGGATCACCAGCGGGACGCGGTCGCGGTGCGCGTTGAAGACGGCGCCGAGCGCGTGGCCGACGCCGCCGGCCGAGTGCAGGCTGACGAACGCGGCGTGGCGGGTGCCGAGCGCGTGGCCCGCGGCCATGGCGACGGCGGTGGACTCCTGGAGGCCCAGGACGTAGGTGAAGTCCTCGGGCCAGTCGCGGAACATGCGCAGTTCGGTGGAGCCCGGGTTTCCGAAGACCGTGGTCATCCCGGTGTCGCGGAGGAACTGGACGACGGCGTCCAGGACGGTGCCCTTCATGTGGACCTTCCCTTGCGGCTTTCTGTACGGCTGCTTTTGTGGCTTCCTTTGCTCCTTCTTTCGTGGCTTCTCTTGCCGGTGAGTCGCTTCTCGATCGCCAGGAGGCCGGTGTTGAGCAGGTACCCCAGGGCGCCGAGCAGGACCAGCACCGCCCATACGGTCAGCAGGTCGGAGCGCGACTGGGCGTCGGTGAGCGCGAAGCCGATGCCGTTGGCGGTGCCCGGCAGCAGCTCGGAGAAGACCATGAGAATGAGGCAGAGCGAGAGGCTGAGCCGCAGGCCCGCGAAGATGCGGGGCAGCGCGGACGGCAGCAGCAGGAACCACAGGCGTTCGACCGCGGTCAGCCGCAGTACGGCGGCCACGTCGAGGCGGAGCGGGTCGGTGTCGCGGGCGCCCTCCGCGGTGTTGATCAGCACCGGCCAGATCGCGCTGAACACGATCGACGCGAGCTGCATCGGCGTACCGAAGTCGAACACGACGACGAACACGGGCACGAGCGTGGGCGGTGGCAGGGCCCGCGCGAACTGGAGCACCGGGTCGCACAGGGCGTAGGCCCGGGGCGAGCGCCCGACCAGGATACCGAGGCCGACCCCGACGACCGCGGCGAGCACGAACCCCGCGGCCATCCGCCCGAGACTGGGCAGGATGGTGTCGACGGCCGCCGGGGTGAGGAACGCGTGTCCGACGGGGCCCGAGAACCACAGGTCGTAGGCGTGGCGTGCGATGCGGGCGGGGGGCGGGAAGTAGACACTGCCGTGCGCACGGGCGCCCAACTGCCAGGCGGTCAGGGCGAGTACGAGGACCAGCCGGCGCAGGAGAGCGCCGCGGGCGAGGCGTGCGGTGCGGGCCGCCGTTTCGCCGACCAGGTGCGCGGTTCGGGCCGCCGCGCCATGGTCCGTGGGGCGGCGCGACTCGTGGGTCGGTGCCCCGCTCACGTCCGTGCCCCTCTCACGTCGGCGCCTCGCCGTCGGCCGCCTCGCCGCTGCCGTGTTCCCGCGGACGACCGGTGACACCGCCCGGCGGTGCGGCACCAGGTCCGTGTGCCCCGGCGCGGTCCGGTCCACCCCGGCGCCCCGCAGCGGACGCGGTCGGCCCCGACCCGCCGGAACCGCCTCGCCGTGCGCCGCTCCCGCCGGGACTCCGCCACGCAGCACGCGTCGCACCCCGTGTTCCCCGGGCCCCCGCCCTCCAGGGAAACGCCCTCCGCTCCCCCCACACCAGCACCCCGTTGATCACCAGCCCCAGCACCCCCGCCCACACCACCCCCGCCAGCACGTCCCGCGTGCCGTCCGTGGCGAGTTGGGCCTGGGCGATGAAGATGCCGAGGCCCTGGCCGAAGCCGGAGAGGAGTTCGGTGGCCGTCGCGAGGACGAGGGCCGTGGCGGCCGAGATGCGCAGGCCGGCGACGATGAAGGGGGCCGTGGCCGGGAGTTCGACGCGCAGGAGTATCGACAGGCGGCCGAAGCCGAAGGTGCGCAGGGTGTCCTTGGCGAGGGGGTCGGTCTCGCCCAGGCCGTAGACGGTGTTGAAGAGGATGGGCCAGATCGAGGCGTAGGTGATCAGCGTGACCTCGGTCTCGGTGCCGGTGCCGAGGAGGAGGGAGACGAGGGGGATCAGGGCGACGGACGGGAGCGGGCGCAGGAACTCGATCACCGCGCGGACCGCGTCGTCGACCACCGGCACGCTGCCCAGCAGCAGACCCAGGGGAATCGCGATGGCGCAGGCGAGGCCCAAACCGAGTGCCCAGGCCCGGAGGGTGACCGCGACATCGTCCAGGAACGTGCGGTCGCCCGCCAACTCGACTGCCCGGGCCAGGACTTCGGACGCCGGTGGCAGGTAGCTCCGCCTTACGATGCCTGCCCTGCCGACCGCCTCGCAGGCGCCGAGGGCCAGCAGTGCGCCGAGGGCGCCCAGGGCGAGTTCCTGGCGGCGGTTCACTTGACGAGGAGCGTGGCCGGGTCGATCGGTTTCTTCAACAGCCCGCGTTTCCACATGAGTTCGATGAGCCGGCGCAGTTGGGCGGCGTCGGTGGTGGCCGGGTAGGCGGGCAGGTTGATGGTCTTGGCCTGGTCCTCGGTCACCTTGGTGTACTTGGGGAGTTCGGCGCGTACGGCTGAGGGGTCCTGCGCCGCGATCTTCGACGCCGCCTCGATCGCCCGCTTGAACGCCGCCGCGGCCTTGGCGTGTTTCTCGGCGAACGCGCTCGTCGTGACGTAGCCGCTGATCGGCAGGGTCTGGACGGGCGCCGACCCGCCGTCCAGCAGTACCCGCGTCTTCAACTCCCCCTGGATCGCGCTGTCGAAGGGCTCGACCGCGTGGACGGCGTCGACCTGGCCCTTCTCCAGGGCGGGACCCATCTGCGGGAAGGCGATCTGCCGGTAGACGGGGTGTCCGGCGCCCTGCTGGTCGAGGATCGCGTCGAGGGTGAGTGACTGGATGTTGTTGAGGATGTTGACGGCGACCGTCTTGCCCTTGAGGTCGGCGGGGGTCTTGATGGGCGAGTCCTTCGGGACCAGGACGTCCATCATGTGCGGTGCGGTGCGGACGCCCTCGGCGAGGATGCGGAGGTCGAGGGTGCCCTTCTCGTCGGCCTGGAGGAAGGTGACGTAGTTCGCGCTCGCGATCACGTCGACCTGGCCCTTGGACAGGGCGGGCAGGGCCTGGATGCTCTGCTGGACGGGCTGGATGGTGACGTCCAGCCCCTCCCTCACGAACAGTCCGCGGTCCCGGGCGATGTAGAGCGCCGCCGCGTCCGTGAGCGGCAACGCGGCCACGGTGACCTTCTGCCGCCCGTCGCCGGAGGAGCCGGAGTCCGCACCGCCGCCGCAGGCGACGAGCACGAGCGCAAGCACGGTCGCGCCCGCCGCCAACCTCCCTGTTCCCACTTGTAATGGACGTGAAGTCGTCATGCGAGCAAGCAATACCAGCGTTTTGGCATGATCACCACACGCGGGTCGGACAAAGATTCATTGATCGGAAAAATGCGAAACGAGTTCCCCGGCGACCCACGCGAGCGCGTCCGGCAACTCCTCCGTGACCACCGGCAACCACAGGGACGCGGAGACGAGCCCTGCGTCGGACAGCCGGCCCAGCTCGTCCCGCACGCTCTCGGCGCTCGCGTCGGACCCGCCCAACGGCCGGCCCGGCACCTTCACCGCGGGGGTGAATCCGGGCGGCACCAGGAACAGGCCCGCCGTCAGGGCCAGTTCGCCCGGATCGCGGCCGACCTCGTCGCCGAGCGCGTCCAGCCGTGCCCGCACCCCGGTGAGCGCCTCCGCGTCGACCCCGGAACCGTGCCACGCGTCGCCGAACCGCAGGGCCCGGCGCAGTGCCGCGTCGCTCTGCCCGCCGATCCAGACGCCGGGACCGCCCTCGGTGGACGGCAACACCCCGAGGCGCGGTGATCCCTCGCCGCGCCACAACTGCCGTACGACGGTGAGCTGTTCGTCGGTCCGGCGGCCCCGCCCCGCGAACGGGACGCCTACGGCCGCGAACTCCTCGGCGTCCCAGCCGGTGCCGACGCCGAGCGTGCTGTGCTTTCTGGGGGATACCCCCAGACCCCCGGGCCTCCGGAGAGCCGGTCGAGGGTGGCGGTCTGGTGGGCCAGGACGAGCGTGTTGTACAGCGGCAGGACCAGGATGCTGGTGACCAGCCCGATCCGTCGGGTCGCCCCGGCGATCGCGGCCAGCAGGATCAGCGGGTCCGGGGTCACCCCCAGGTCACCGGCCACCGCGTGACCGCTCGCGAAGACATGGTCGAACCCCAACTCCTCGGCCCTGACGGCGGTTTGGAGGACCGCGTCCAGCTCCCCCTCCTGGTCCGGCCACAGTCGGTGCGGTGCCACTCCGATACGCATCTCTGTCGTACTCCCCTCGCGCGACGACAACGTCCGGCAGGAACGTCAGTGACCGACCCAACTACACACCGGCCGCCGAAGTCACCCCCGCACCTGGATCAGCGCATGCGTGCCGCCCGTACGCCAGCGCTGCCCCTCCGCCGCGACCAACGCGGCCTCCGTGCGGGCGTCCAGGCCGGTGATCACGTCGGACTTGAGGGTGCGCAGCGCGGCGACCGGGCCCGGGAAGTAGGCGGTGACGTCCGCGAAGGGAGTGGTCGGTTCCCAGGCGCGATCCCCCACCAGGCGGCGGTAGTTGAGGTCGCCCTTCACGATCGTGAGGGTGGCCGCGGCGAACTCGGCGCGGAGGTCGGCGGGCATGTCGGCGTACGGCAGCGGGGCACAGGAGAAGGGGTGGGCGCGCACGGTGAGGCGGCCGTCCGCCATGGCCGACCAGAGGGTGCGGCCGTACGTCGCCGCCGCACCCGGCGCCCCGGTCAGCCGGTGCAGGGCGTCGACCACGTCGGCGGTCGTGGCGTCGGAGACGTAATAGGGGTGCGGCTTGATGTGCAACACCGCGCGCTCGATGCGCCGTTGGTCGAGGAGGTGGGCCAACAGCAGGAGATCGGGGATGAGTTCGCGGCCCGCGTTGTCCGCGACGAGGCAGAGGGTGGCGCCGGTGCCGGAGAGGAGCGACCGGAGCAGTTCGCTGTCGTCGGCCACCAGGGCCGGCACCGGGGCCTGCGCGGCCGACTCCGCTCCGGCTGCCGAGAGGCGGAAGCCGAGATCCGCGCGGTTGCCCCAAAGAGAGCCGTGCAGAAGGGAGTTGGCGCGCTCCTCGGGCGACTTGGCCGCCAGCGCGTCGAGTGCGGCGAGTTCCTCGTCCGTCTCGGGGGCGTCGAGTTCGGCGCGCTTGAAGGGGCGGAACGGGTCGATACCCTGCCAGGCTCCGGGGCCGAAATAGCCTACGGCGCCCAGGAGTTGGCGGTAGAAGTAGCTCTCGGACCAGAGCCAGGGCACGTCGTACCAGGAGTGTCCGGCGTAGCTGTCGGTGCCCCAGGCCGCCCACTGGTCGTGGTCGGGGGCATCAAGAGGGAGGGGTTCGATCGCGCCCTCGGCGCAGTTCTTCAGCAGGGCGTCGAGCGCGCGGTGCTGCTCGGGGCCGTACGGGAAGGCGTCCCTGACCTGTTGGATGATCGCGGGGTGCCGTTCGGCCAGCACGCTGCGGGGGAACGAGCCGGGCTCGTTGCCGAGGATCACGGGCGCGGTGGGGGTGTCGGGCATGCGCCTCACCGTACCGGGCGGGTCGGTCGGCCCAGGTCTGCCGGGCGGGTCAGTCGGCGTCGATCTCCCGCTCCAGGCGCGCGGCGAGGCTGAGATAGCGGGCGCGGCGGGGGACGGGGACCAGGCCGCGGATCACCAGGTGCCACATCTCGGCCGTCCTGCGGGGCTGTAACGCCACCGGTTCGAGGGTGCGGCCGAGGATGCGGAGGCCGACGAAGAGGCCGATGAGCGTACGGGCCACGGCGTCCACGTCGGTGTCGGGGTGGGCGTCGGCCTCCGCGACGGCGCCCGTGAGTTTGCGGGAGGCGATCTCCAGCCACTCGGTGAAGGGGTGCGGCATCGGGGGCCGTACCTCGATCTCCCCTGCGGCGAGCCGGAGTCCGGCGCGCGGGATGGGGCCCTCGACGGCCAGTCGGGTCAGACCGAACGTGACACGTATCAATGTCTCCAGCGAGGAGTAGCCCCGGTCGTCCATCTCCTGGGAGATCTGCCGCGAGGCCTTGGCCTGCATCTCCAGGATGGTGTGGGCCAGGTCTTCCTTGGCCGCGAAGTGGAAGTACAGGGCGCCCTTGGTGACTTGGGCTTGGTCGACGATGTCGCTCAGGCTGGTGGATTCATAGCCCTGCCGGTCGAACAGCTCGGCGGCGGCCGTGATGATCGTTGTGCGGGTCTGTTCGGCCCGTAGCTGCCTCGCCATCGACTGAAACACTCCCGCATGAAGGAAAAACAACGGCCCATGCCGTTTTTTCTTACCCCCTGTACACAGTAGCTCACCGTCCGACGGTGTCGACCTTGCACCCGAAGACCACCAACTCCCCTCACGTTCCCATCACTTGCGTCTCTGTGTCACCCCTGACCCAACTCTTGACCACATTCGGTGGTTGTGGCACGTGTCAGCACCGGTTCCCGGCCAAGCAGAAGACCGACCGCCCCGGTGAGGCGCTCCCGGGGAAACGCTTCACCATACGGGTCAGTCGGTCTGTTTCTGTGTATACCCTGTGCCGCCGGCGGAGCCGATGGCGGTGCTGTCAGAAGGTGAGCTTCCAGCTGTTGAGGGTGCCGGTGTCCTGTGCGGCGGTGTCCTGGACGCGCAGCTTCCAGGTGCCGTTGGCCGTCTCGCTCGACGCGTCCACCGTGTAGGTGGCCTTGACGTCGTCGGCGGAGTCCGAGGTGCTCGCGGACTTCAGGCGGTACGTGGAGCCGTCCGGTGCGACCAGGTCCAGGACGAGGTCGCCGCGGAAGGTGTGGGTGATGTCGACGCCGACCTGGAGGGCCGAAGACGCGCTGCCGCTACGGCCGTTGACGGCGATCGAGGACTCGACGGCCGCGCCCGCGTCGGGGACGGACACGGCGGCGGTGCTGGAGAAGGTCGTCCCCGTCGTCGTACCGCTGCCGCTCACGGCCTGGACGGTCTTGGCCGCGTCCGCGAGACCCGCGCCGCAGCCGCCGGAGCAACTGCCGGGCAGGGCACGGGCGTTGGTCTTGACGGCCGACTCGATCTGGGCCGGGGTGAGCGAGGAGTTGGCCGACTTCATGAGCGCGACCAGGCCCGCGATGTGCGGGGTGGCCATGCTGGTGCCCTGGTAATAGGCGTACGACTCGGTGGACGGCGTCTTGGTGCCGGAGTTCAGCGTGGAGTAGATGCCGTTGGCGGTGCCGGTGCTGGTCTGGCCGCCGGGGGCCGAAATGTCCACCAGGGAGCCGTAGTTGGAGTAGGACGCCTTGGCGCCGGCGCGGTTGGTGGCGGCAACCGAGATGACGTTGTTGCAGTTGCCCGGGGAGTGGTTCGCGACGTTGTCGTTGTCGTTGCCCGCGGCGACGACGACCGTGGTGCCGCGGTTCACGGCGGCGGTGATCGCGCTCTGGGTGGCCGAGGTGCAGGCGCCGTCGCCGCCCAGGCTCATGTTGATGACCTTGGCGATGTTGCCGTTGGCGGGGACGCCGGAGACGGTGCCGCCGGACGCCCAGGTGATGGCGTCGATGATGTCGGAGTCGTAGCCGCCGCACTTGCCGAGGACACGGAGCGGGGAGATCTTCGCGCCGTAGGCGATGCCCGCGATGCCCTTGCTGTTGTTGGTGGCGGCGGCGATGGTGCCGGCCACATGGGTGCCGTGCCAGGAGGAGTTGCTCGCCCCGATGCCCGTGCCGCACTCGTTCGCCGCGTAGTAGTCGCCGGGGTCGGCCGGGTTGCTGTCGCGGCCGTCGCCGTCGACCGAGACGGCGGTGTCGGTGATGAAGTCGTAGCCGGCGACGATGTTCGCGGCGAGGTCGGAGTGGGTGACATAGCCGGTGTCGATGACGGCGACGGTGACCCCGCTGCCGGTCGAAGTCGGCCACGCGGCGGGCACGTTCATGCCGGCCGTGGACTCGAAGAGGTCCCACTGCTTGGCGTACTCGGTGTCGTTCGGGTCGGCCTGCGGGGTGTTCAGCCGGTCCGGTACGACATAGGAGACCTGCGGGTCGGCCCTGAACTCGGCGATGACGTCGGCGACTTCGGTGGTGCTACGCGCGTCACCCAGACCGACGAGGGCGGCGCCGGTGCCGAGGCGGCGCTGGAAGTCGACGTTCTCGCCGGTCTCCTTGCCCTTGGCGGTGGCGTCGGCCTCGGCGGCGCGGTTCGAACTCGCCTCCGCCGCACCGGACTTGTAGCCGACGATGAGGCGTTCGGCGAGGGCGCCGGGGGCGGCCTCGGTCTGGCCGGACAGGGCCGGCGCGCTGACCTGGGTGGGGGGTTCCTGGGCGACGGCGGCCGAGGTGGCGACCGTGGCGAGGAGGGCCGCGGAGACCGCGGCGACGGATATCAGGGTCCGTCCGGTGGGGAATGCCGTGGGAGTGCGCAAGGGCTTGCCTTTCGTGGCCGTACTCCAAGCAGCGCGGAGCGGCGGTCGATTCGCTTCGTCGTCGAAGCGGCGGGGGGTCGAGCCAGAGAGCGCCGGGCGCGGGCAGCCGCCTCGTCAGGGGTTGCCTGTGGGTCAGCTGTGGCCAAACGATAGGCAAAGAGAAGGTCATATGGATACGGGGGAAACCCTCGATCGGGCCGGAAACCGCCCTCGGCATCGACCGGTTGACCGATGTGCCCCGGTTCACGGCAGTGGGAGCGCGCTGAACGCGTGGGACCCGATGGCCGTATGACACGGACAGACCGTTCCCGCCCCGGCCGAGGAGACGTTCCGGATGTCCCGGATGACCGCACATCGCACTGCCATGGCGGCCGCCGCCATGGCGCCGCTGCTGCTCACCGTCTGGGCGGCGGGTCCGGCGCAGGCACACGGGGCGCCGACGTATCCGGTCAGCCGGGTGTACGCCTGCTCGCCGCAGGGCGGCAGTCAGGCCCAGTCGGCCGCGTGCAAGGCCGCCGTCGCCGCGAACGGGGGGCCCTTCACCTTCTGGGACAACATCCGGGTCCCCGACGTGAACGGGCGGGACCGGCAGCTGATCCCCGACGGGAAGCTGTGCAGCGGTGGCCTGTCCGACTACAAGGGGCTGAACCTCGCGCGCACCGACTGGCCGTCGACGCGGCTGACTCCGGGGGCGAAGCTGACGATGACGTACGCGTCGACGATCGCGCACACCGGCACGTTCAAGTTGTATCTGACGAAGGCCGGTTACGACGCGTCGAAGCCGCTCACCTGGTCCCAGCTGCCGACGACGCCGTTCGCCGAGGTGAAGGACCCGCCGCTGACCGGCGGCGCGTACCGCATCAAGGCGACGCTGCCGACGGGCCGGACCGGGCGCCAACTGATCTACACCATCTGGCAGAACAGCAGCACCGAGGACACGTACTACTCGTGCTCGGACGTGGTGTTCCCCGGGGGCGGCGCCGCTTCGCCGACGCCCACGACAGGGACGGCCGGCTCGAAGGGAAAGACGGCGAGCCCGTCGTCGTCCGCGACCAAGTCACCTGCTGCCGCGAGCAGTTCGGCAAAGGCCCCGGCATCGGCTACGGCGCAGAAGGCGTCCCCGGCCGAGGAGAGCACCGCCCCGGGCAGCAGCCCGGTCGCGTCCGACACCGACGCCGCGTCCAGTGGCCCTTCGGCGCCCATGGTGGCGGGCGGCGCCGCCGCGGTGCTCGTGCTCACCGGGGGCGCCGCCCTGGCCCTGCGACTGCGTCGACGCTGAACTCCAACTCGACGCGTACAGGGCCTACTTACTCCTTTTGCTCCTTGGCCGGTACTCCTTAGTTGGTGTAGACCGCCGCGCCGTTGTCCGTCACCGGGGCGTACTTCGCGGTGAAGTAGCCCGCGCTGAAGCACAGGGACGAGCCGGAGGTCTTGGTGAAGGCCTGGCTGGTGAAGTTGATGCTGGTGTCGGTGTTGCTGGACGTGCCGGTCAGGCTGGGCGCCTGGTAGACGCAGGTGATGCTGCCCAGCAGGGTGGTCAGCTTGACCGTGGTCTGGATGGTGGAGCCCGCGGCCGGGGTGACGGTCAGGGTGCCGTCCGAGACGGCCGCGGTGGTGTACGGCAGGTTGTCGACCGTGATGCTGGTGACACCGGTGACGCCGAGGACGTTGCTCGTGCAGCTGCTGCTGTCGAAGCTCTGCCCGGAGACGGACTCGGTGGCGGTGCCCGGCGCGGTCGGGTTGTCGGTGACGGTCGCCGTGAACTGCGACGTCGTGCACTTGATGCCGCTGGTGCCGGTCGCGCTGGAGTACAGGGTGGCGCTGGTACCGGAGGCCAGGGGCGCGGTCAGCACATCGCCGACGGCGACGGCCGTGCCGCCGAGGCTGCCGGTGGTGAGCACGGTGTCGGCCGCCGACGCCGGGGCGATGAAGGGGAGGGTGAGGGCAGCGACGGAGCCGACGAGGGTGAGAGCGGTGCGAGTGCGCATGCGGGTGTACCTCTTCTTCGAGATGGGGGGTCGAACCGGGGGGTTCTTGGGGGGTGGAGTAACTGGGGGTGGGGGCGCGTGAGTTCGCCGCCGCCGGCCCGTGACGCCTTCTCCGTACGTGACGGGCCGGGGGCGGCGGCCGGCCGGTGACCGGCCGAAGGCCCGCGGGGGTTGGGAGCCTTCGGCCGGGCCGGGCGGTGGGGCGGACGGCACGACCAGGGGGAAGCGGCCGTGCCGGGCCGCGGGGGTTCGGACTCTGAGGGCGTGAAGTGCCCCTGCGGAAAGGGAAGTCCGGGAACGCGGCTCGTGCCGCGCGGCGGATCCGGCGCCACGGATCCGGCAAACAAGGGAGAGTTGTAGACCTGAGTGTCCGTCAACGTCAAGAGATGCAGGGCAAGTTGATGTACAAGCCGGGGCTCGCCGGGGGTGCGCGAAAGCCTTGCCTCACAGGTGGCGCATCATCAACACTCTTTTTTCACAACTCCCTTGACCCCTCAATGTAACCCCCGGTAACTTCCTCGACGGCTACTGCTGCGTAACCTGAAAGCCCTTGCACCCGCCGGGAGTTGTGGGGAGGGATGCGCCGCACTCGCTGTCCGCGCCAGGACAACGCGCCACTTCGAATACCGACTCGCGTTGAACCAGAGCAGCACATGGGAGCAGACATGGCTTCACCCTCGGACGCCAACCCGTCCAACGGAAACACCCCTGAGCAGCCGGAAAGCGGTTCCGTACCCGAGACCGCCGAGGGGCCCCAGAGACGCGGGCAGGTCCGACTGCGCCGTGCCGCGATCATGGCGGTGCCGGCCACGCTGGCCGCCGCGGCCCTCGCGGTGCTCACCGCCCAGGGCGCCCTGGGGGTGCAGTTCGAGATCTCGGGCATGCCGTTCACGGTCACCGCCAAGTCGCTCGACGGCCAGGGCTTCGAGCAGTTCGGCGACCTCGACAACATGATCAAGAACAGCCCGAACGAGGGTGACACCGGTGGGCAGGTGCTGGTCATGACCTCCGCCATCAAGACCGCCACGCTCGACAGCCTCTGCCAGAGCGTCGACCTCGGCGGCATCAACCTGCTCATCAAGGCGGGCAGCGGCTCGACGAAGGTGACGGCGACCGATCTGACCACGGACTCGACGCAACTGTCGGGTGACGCGACCTTCGGCAACATCGAGATCGGCAACGACGCCAGCAAGCTGACCAAGGCGGGCGTGCAGGGCAAGCCGGGCGTCTTCAGCCAGCAGTCCGACACCGTGCACATCGACAACCTGCGGCAGACCAACTACGCGACCACGGCGGGTGTGTTCAAGCTGCCGGGCCTCAAGCTCAGCTTCAGCGACTCGGGTTGCTGATGTCGGAGAACCTGCCACAGCAGGGGAAGGGGCCCGCCTTCCGGCGCTGGCGGGCCCGCCGTCCGTTCTGGGGCGGGCTGCTGCTCGCCCTGGGCGGCGGGGAGATCCTGCTCACGGAGAAGGTGTCGCTGAAGGTCGCGATGCACATCGGGATGCAGGGCATGACCGGCTATCTGCTCCCCGTGGTGATGCTGCTGTGCGGACTGCTGATCCTCTTCAGCCCGGGTCAGCGGCTCTTCTACTCGATCGTCGGGATCCTCTGCACCCTGGGCAGCTGGGTCACCTCGAACCTCGGCGGCTTCTTCATCGGGCTGCTGCTGGGCATCGTGGGCAGCTGCATGACGTTCGGCTGGCTGCCGGACCAGGAGCCCCGGTCGGAGCGCAAGCGTCGTAAGCGCGAGGCGAAGACGGCCACGAAGTCGGAACTCCAGCAGCAGGCCTGACCCGTCGCCCCGGCCCCGGCAGCAGCCGGGGCTCGACGCGTCGGTGGGGTCAGTGGGCGGTCGCGGGCGGCTCGGCGGAGGGGGCGACCGGAGACTCGGTCACCGTGTGCGCGGTCGTCGGCTGCACCGGCACCGACTCCGCCACGTTGCTCTCCTCCTTCATCGCCTTCGCCTCGCTCTTGAGGATGCGCATGGACTTGCCCAGCCCGCGCGCGGCCTCAGGAAGCTTCTTCGAGCCGAACAGCAGGATGACGACGATCGCCACGACCAGCAGGTGCCAAGGTTCCAGTCCGTTGCGGAGCATGGCCTCGCCCTCCTCTTCCCTCACACGACAGTTGCTATGTTGCGCAACTGTACAACCCTGAGCTGGATCGCAAACCCCTCAGGGCCAGGGCATACAAACCGAGCACGACGGCCAGCAGGACGTAGTAGGGAAGCGCCAGGCCCGTCATGCCGAGCGCCCCGCCCAGCGGGCTCAGCGGCAGCAGCACTCCTACGGCGGCGAGCGCGGCGCCGGGCCCACCCGACCGGGCCCTGCGCAGGGCCCTGCGCGAGGCTCCGTCCGGTCCGCAGGAGCAGCATCACCAGCGCCTGGGTGAGCAGGTTCTCGGTGAACCAGGCCGAGTGGAACAGCACCTCGTCGTCCACGGCGTCCGGACCGCGCAGCGCGAGCGCCGGCACGCCGAAGGTCGCGAGGTCGGCGACCGCGTTGAGCACCCCGAACCCGGTCATGAACGTCAGGAACGCCCGCGGTCGCAGCACGGTCGGGCGGCGCAGCACGGCGGCACCGGGACGGTCGTGGGCGAAGGCGAGTTGGGCCGCGTCGAAGCACAGGTTCTGGGCGAGCACCTGGGCCGGGAGCATCGGCAGGAAGGGCAGCAGCAGACCGGCGGCGAGCATCGCGATGACGTTGCCGAGGTTCGAGGAGAGCGTGATCCGCAGATACGAGGCGATGTTCGCGCCGCTGTACCGCCCGGCCGTGACGGCGTGCCGGACCGCGGCGAGGTCCTTCTCCGCGAGCACGACGTCGGCGGCCTCCCGCGCCACGTCCACGGCGGCGCGATACCGACGTCGGCGGCGCGCGCGAGCACGTCGTTGAGACCGTCCCCGAGGAAGCCGGCCGTGTGCCCGGCCGCACGCAGGGCGGCGACCGCGCGGGCCTTGTCCTGAGGCGTGCAGCGCGCCGCGACCCGCACCTCCCCCGGCGCCGGCCCCAGCTCCCGGCACACCCGCGCCGCCGTGGCCGGATGTTCGCCGGTGAGGATCCGCACGCCGATGCCCAGGTCGAGCAACGCGCGCAACGCCTCCGGAGCGTCCGGGTTCAGCCGGGCCGCGGCCTCCGGGTCGGTCAGTCCGCGCGGGCCGGTGTCGAGCTGCCGTAGCACCTGGAGCGGGGTGTGCCGGTGGGCGGCGGTGTCAGAGGCCACGGAGTCGAGGGGCGGGCAGTTCGGTCCGGTCGGCACGGTCGCCGATGCGGGTGACCGCGAGCCGGACGACGTCGACCACGTCGGGGTCGTCGACGAAGTACACCTGGCGGCGGCCCTCGCGGCGGGACCGGACCAGGCCCGCGAGCTTCAGTTTGGTGAGGTGCTGACTGACCGCGGGCAGCGCGCCGCCGACCCGGTCCGCGAGTCCGGTGACATCGCTCTCGCCCTGGGCCAGCGCCCACACGATGTGCAGCCGCGCGGACGAGGCGAGCAGTCCGAAGGCCGCGGCGGCGTCCGCGAGCACGTCGGCGGACGGGTCGTCGTAGCCGCTGCCGGCTGCCTTCACCGTCGTCGCCTCCCGTCCCTGGCCGCTCCCGTTCCGTGACCGCCCAGTCTAGGCGGCCGGAACTTCTCCCCGGCCCGGGGAGTTTCCACGGTGCTACAGCCACGAATTTGTATACGCACGACTACTTGTCTACGCACGACTACTACGCATGGAGTTCGCATGGCCCTGTGGGACCGCTTCAAGGAGTCCGCGTCGACGATGCAGACCCAGCTCGTGGCGAAGAAGAACGATCTGAAGAGCGGGGCGTTCCGCGACGCCAGCATGGCGATGTGCGCGCTCGTGGCCGCCGCCGACGGCACGGTCGACCCGTCGGAGCGACAGCGCGTCGCCCAGCTCATCGCGAGCAACGAGGTGCTGCAGAACTTCGACGCGATGGACCTCCAGCGCCGTTTCGACGAGAACCTGAACAAGCTGACGGCCGACTTCGCCTTCGGCAAGGTCAGCGTGCTCCAGGAGATCGCCAAGGCGAAGAAGAAGCCCGCCGAGGCGCGTGCCGTGATCCAGATCGGCATCGTGATCGGCGGCGCGGACGGCGACTTCGACAAGACCGAGCAGGCCGTGGTCCGCGAGGCCTGCTTCAGCCTCGACCTGCCGCCGCACGAGTTCGACCTCTGACCGGCCACCGGGACAAGTGACCGGAGGCATGTGAGCGGGGGCATGCTGGACGACCTGGACCGCGGCCTGATCCACGCCCTGCACCTCGACGGCCGGGCGCCCTTCAGCAGGATCGCCGCGGTCCTCGACGTATCCGCCCAGACGATCGCGCGGCGCTACGCCCGGCTGCGCACCGAGGCGTCCCTGCGCGTCGTGGGCCTCACGGACCCGCACCAGGCGGGCCGCACCCAGTGGCTGGTCCGGCTCACCGCGACGGCGCGCTCCGCGCAGGACCTCGCCCACGCTCTGGTACGACGACCGGACACGTCCTGGGTGAAACTCGCCTCCGGCGGCACCGAGATCGTGGCGGTCATCCACGCACCGACCGATGCCTCGGGCGCCAACTCCCTTCTCCTGCACGACATTCCGCGCACCGGCGGGATCACGGCGGTGTCCGCGCACTGTCTGCTGCACATGTATCTGGGCGGCCCGACGAACTGGCGGCGCAGCGCGGACGCGCTCGACGCGGAGCAGTCACGTGTGCTGCGGGAGGCGGCCGGTTCCGGGTCCGGCGTGGTGCCGCGTCAACCGGGGCCTGCGGACGCCGAGTTGCTGGCCGCGCTGGAGAAGGACGGGCGGGTCGGGCAGGGTGAGCTGGCACGGGTGACCGGCTGGTCGCCGGCGACCGTGGCGCGGCGGCTGGCCGAACTGCGGGCGGGCGGTGCGCTGTTCTTCGACGTCGAGGTGGACGCCGGGCTGTTCGGGGTCAACACCCGGGCGCTGCTGTGGATGTCGGTGCGACCGGCGGACCTGGAGCGGGTCGCGACGGCCCTGTCCGGCCACGACGAACTGGCCTTCGTCGCGGCGACCACCGGCCCCACGAACCTGGTCGCCCAGGCCCTGTGCCGCGACCCCGCCGACCTCCATCGCTACCTCACCCACCGCCTGGGTTCCCTGACCGCCGTGCACACCCTGGAGACGAGCCCGGTCCTGCGCAACCTCAAGGCGGCGAGCCCTTCCCTGACGGGACTGCCGCCCCGGGTGGACCGGCGGGAGCGGGGGCGGGGGTAGGTGAGCTGTGGGGCAGCGGGGCGGGAGCCGGGGTGGGTGAGCCGTGGAGGGG
>NZ_BARF01000095.1 GCF_000367365.1 Streptomyces prunicolor NBRC 13075
CCCCGCACCCCGGCACCCCGGCACCCCGGCACCCCGGCACCCCGGCACCCCGGCACCCGCGCAACGTACATGCAACGTCCCGCTCCCTAGCCTCGTGCCGAGAGCTGCCCAACGGCGGGCAGCGCTGTTCCGGGAGGCAGACCAGGATGACCCGTTACGCGGCACCCGGCACCGAGGGCGCGATCGTCTCCTACCAGGCGCGCTACGACCACTTCATCGGCGGCGAGTACGTGCCGCCGGTTCGCGGACAGTACTTCGAGAACCCGTCCCCGGTGAACGGCCAGCCGTTCACGGAGATCGCGCGCGGCACCGCGGAGGACGTGGAGCGGGCGCTGGACGCGGCGCACGCGGCGGCGCCGGGCTGGGGACGGACGTCGGTGACCGAGCGTTCCGACATCCTGCTCAAGATCGCCGACCGGATGGAGGCGATGCTGGAGCCGCTCGCGGTCGCGGAGAGCTGGGAGAACGGCAAGCCGGTCCGCGAGACCCTCGCCGCCGACATCCCGCTCGCCATCGACCACTTCCGCTACTTCGCGGGGGCGATCCGGGCGCAGGAGGGTTCGCTGGGCGAGGTCGACGACGACACGGTGGCGTACCACTTCCATGAGCCGCTCGGGGTCGTGGCGCAGATCATCCCGTGGAACTTCCCGATCCTGATGGCGACTTGGAAGCTGGCGCCGGCGCTCGCGGCGGGCAACGCGGTCATCATCAAGCCGGCCGAGCAGACCCCGGCGTCCATCCACTACTGGATGAGCCTGATCGCGGACCTGTTGCCGCCGGGCGTGGTGAACATCGTCAACGGCTTCGGCGTCGAGGCGGGCAAGCCGCTCGCGTCCAGCCCGCGGGTGGCGAAGGTCGCCTTCACCGGCGAGACCACCACAGGGCGGCTGATCATGCAGTACGCCTCCGAGAACATCAAGCCGGTCACGCTGGAACTCGGCGGCAAGTCGCCGAACATCTTCTTCGACGACGTGTCGTCGGCGAACGACGACTTCCTCGACAAGGCGCTCGAAGGCTTCACGATGTTCGCGCTCAACCAGGGCGAGGTGTGCACCTGCCCGTCCCGGGCGCTCATCCAGCGCGGCCACTACGCCGACTTCCTCCAAGCGGCCGTCGCCCGCACCGAGTTGATCAAGCCCGGTCACCCGCTCGACACGGACACGATGATCGGCGCCCAGGCCTCCAACGACCAGTTGGAGAAGATCCTCTCCTACCTGGACATCGGCCGACAGGAGGGCGCGAAGATCCTCACGGGCGGCGAACGCCTCGACTACGACGGTGAGTTGAAGGGCGGCTACTACGTCCAGCCGACGATCTTCGAAGGCGACAACCGGATGCGGATCTTCCAGGAGGAGATCTTCGGACCCGTGGTCTCGGTGACGTCGTTCGACGACTTCGACGACGCGATCAAGGTCGCCAACGACACGCTGTACGGTCTCGGGGCCGGCGTGTGGACCCGGGACATCAACACGGCGTACCGCGCGGGCCGGGCGATCCAGGCGGGCCGGGTGTGGACGAACTGCTACCACGCGTACCCCGCGCACGCGGCGTTCGGCGGCTACAAGCAGTCCGGTATCGGTCGCGAGAACCACAAGATGATGCTGGACCACTACCAGCAGACCAAGAACCTGCTCGTGTCGTACTCGCCGAAGAAGCTGGGCTTCTTCTAAAGGCAAATGAAAGGGTGCCTGACCTGGGAAAACTCCCGTCAAGCACCCTTCCGAGCCATCATTCAGACAGCGAGGCGAAATGCTTCCTTACTCCCACTTTGCCCCACAGTCATCCCACCGCTGACCAGCTGGTCCGGGGTATTTCCGGGCCAACTCACGGATAACCCGGCCGGTCACAGCAGGGGTTCGCGCACAGGAGACCGCCAGACCAGTCCTCAAGAAGCACATAGAGTGACGACAATGACTAAACGTTGAACCGGAATGTCGGACACAGAACTGCCACCTGCGGAAACGCAGTTCTGACATAGGACATCCCAGCACGGGCCGGCGCCCGGAACCTGCAGGAGTGGCGCTGCGACGCGAACAGTCAGCGCCCCTGCCCCGGTTCCGGTGGGATGCGGGCCTGCGGAGGATTCCACGCCCACTGGGACCTGCCCGCCCTGTGTCTGCCGCCGAAGCCGACACCCCAACTGGACGAACTTGTCGTCACGAGTGCGACAGGGAGCTGGGTTCCGATGCGGATCCCCGACCCACGCGACACCCGGCTCACCGCCCGGATGTGGGTCCCAGAGCAGGACCGAGCCCGCTGGCGCGAGATCGTCGGCACGCCCGAACCTGCCGGCACGGACCAACCCGACGACGGAGAACTCACCTTCACCGGCGAAGAGCTCGACACCCGCTGCCGATACGGCGAGCGCACCCACACCTTCGACGACACCCGAAGACACCGCGCCACCGCCGCAGCAGCCGCACCGCACACCTGGACAGATGTCCCCGCACACCTGTACCGCATCCCCCGCCAGGAACAGCGCCTCGTCCTTGCACCCGGCGAACGGCAACGGGCCGCCCAACTCCTCAACTGCCTGCCCTGGCACATCGGCCCGTGTGCTGGCTGCGGCGCACCCATCAACCGCTACGGGCACCGCGGCCACCACGCCTGCCCGGCATGCCGGCGGAAAGTCCGTGAAGGGCCAACCACGCCCACCAGCCACGGCTCGTGAAAGCGAGCGTCGCCCAGATACCTCCCGTTCGGTCTGCACCTCCCGCCGAACAGTTTCGCCATGCGTCCAGATAAGCGCCGCTACATGGCCGGGCCACCAGGTGGATCCGCCGTTCCAAGGGTTGTCCCCGGGCACCGAAACGCTGTCGCCGCTTAGAGGCAATGCCGTGACTCTGTTGGCGATCTTGGCGGGGATGCTGACAGGTCGTCTGTTCGACGGTTTCCTGGAGTGAGGCGGGGTGGTTCCGGGGAGAGGGACGGAGATGTCCTTGCGGGCCAGGAGTTACCAACGGATCCCGACGCGAACGGTGTTGACGGCGTGGGCGGCGTGTCCGAGGGGCTCGCCGGCGATGCTGATGCGGGACCGGCTGGATGTGGTGTTCAAGGACGAGGAGTTCGCGGACCTGTTCCCCAAGGACGGGCGGCCGGGCTTGTCGCCGGGGCAGTTGGCGCTGGTGTCGGTGCTGCAGTTCTCGGAGAACCTGTCCGACCGTGCGGCCGCGAACGCGGTCCGCACCAGGATCGACTGGAAGTACGCGTTGGGCCTGGAGCTGGACGATCCCGGCTTCGACCATTCGGTGCTGTGCGAGTTCCGGGCCCGGCTGGCCGAGGCCGACGCCGGGGACCGGCTGCTGCAGGTGATGCTGCACCGGCTGACCGAGGCCGGACTCCTCACATCCCGCGGACGGCAGCGTACCGACGCGACCCACGTGCTCGCGGCGGTACGCACCCTCAGCCGGCTGGAGCTGGTCGGCGAGAGCCTGCGGGCCGCCTTGGAACAGCTCGCCCAGGCGGGCCCGGACTGGCTGCTGCCGCTGGTCGAGCTGGAGTGGGACAAGCGCTACGGGCGCAAGGTGGAGATCGGCAAAGTCCCCGGTGGGAAGGCCGGGGTCACCGCCCTGGCAGAGGCCTTCGGCCGGGACGGGCAGAAGATCCTGGCCGCCGCGTGGGCGGCCGACGCCCCGACCAGGCTCCGGATGCTGACGCAGGTGGAGATCCTGCGCCGGGTCTGGGTGCACCACTACTACTGGGACGCCCGCGGGCGTCTGCGCTGGCGCGACGGCCACGCGCTGCCACCCGCGTCGCTGCGGTTCGACTCCCCCTACGACACCGACGCGCACTACTGCGTCAAACGCGACACCGCCTGGTCCGGCTACCGCACCCATTTCACCGAAACGTGCACGTCAGAACTGCCGGAGGTGGTCGTTCACGTGGCCACCACGATCGCCCCGGTTCAGGACGGCGAGCTCACCGCCCAGATCCACGACGACCTCGTGGCGATCGAGCTGACCCCGGCCGAGCACGCGGTCGACGCCGCCTACGTCAGCCCCGCGCAGATCGAACGCGCCCGGCGGGTGCACGGCATCACCCTGCTCGGCCCGGTCGTGCCCGACCACAGTCACCAGGCCAAAAGCGGGGCCGGGTTCGACAAGGCCGCCTTCACGATCGACTGGGAGCACCGCCGGGCCACCTGCCCCCAGGGCAACCTCAGCCGCGAGTGGCGGCCCCTGCGCATCAGCGGACACGACTACATCCAGGTCAAATTCGACAAGGCCACCTGCCTGGCGTGCCCCGTGCGCACGCAGTGCACCGACGCGGTCAGTGGTCCGCGCTCACTCGCGCTGCTGCCCACCCGCGAACTGCACGAGATCCAGCAGCACAACCGTCTCGACCAGCGCACCGAGGACTGGCAGCGCCGGTACGCGATCCGCGCCGGCATCGAAGCCACCCTCTCCCAGAACGTCCGCGCCTTCGGCCTGCGGCGAACCCGCTACCGAGGCCTGCCGAAAACGCACATCGGGCACGTCCTGACCGCACTGGCCTGCAACGTCACCCGCATCGCCGACTGGATCGCCGAACCCACCCGCCCCCGGCGAGCACCCAGCCACTTCCACGTCCTCTGCACCACCCCCAGCTGACCCCGCCAAGATCGCCAACAGAGTCACGGCATTGCTTTACGTGGTTGTGGGTTCAGGCCGTTGGATGCGGACTGCCCGGGCGCCGGTGTGGGTGGGTTGGGGCCAGGTGTGGTGGGGCCTTGACCCTTGATCTTGGGCACACGAGACACTGGATCCTGAGGATCTGAGAACGGACATCTCGTGGTCATGAAGCACTACCCGCCGGAGTTCAAGGCGGACGCGGTCGCGCTGTACCAGTCCCGGCCCGGAGCGACGATCAGGTCGGTTGCCGCTGATCTGGGAGTCAACCCGGAGACGCTGCGCAACTGGGTTCGGGCGGCCGGGGCGAACCGGCCGAGGGGGCGCCGGGCGGAGACAGCCGCGGAGCCGCCCACGCCGTTGGAGGCGGAGAACGCGGCCTTGCGCAAAAAGGTCCGCGAGCTGGAGGAGGAACGCGAGATCCTGCGCAAGGCGGCGAAGTATTTCGCCGGGGAGACGCGCTGGTGAGGACCCGTAATTTAACTACTGCCGGATTCGGGCCGATACCTCGGTGCTGCCATGCAGTTGGGCTGTTGTGGCGATTCCGGATGAAGTCCTGGCGGTACTGGACGCGAAGTTCGCGGTGGTGCTCCCGCATCTGGACGAGCGGCAGCGCCGTCTGTATCTGGCTTCCGAGGCCGAGGCTCTGGGGCACGGCGGGATCACGGCCGTGGCCAGGCTGGCGGAGGTTTCGGAGTCGACTGTCGCACGAGGGCGCGAGGAACTCGCGGGCGGAGCAGAGGCGTTGGGGCGGGTGCGCAGACCAGGCGGCGGGCGCAAGTGCGCTGCCGAACGCGACCCTGGTCTGGTGGCGGCTCTCGAGTTGTTGATCGAGCCGCGTGCAGTGGGTGATCCGGTGTCTCCGCTGCGCTGGACCACTGCCTCACTGCGGGACTTGTGCCGGGAGCTGACCGATGCCGGGCATCCGGTCAGCGCCCCGGTGGTTGGCGGTCTGCTGCGTGCGATGGGCTTCAGTCTGCAGGGCATGGCCAAGACTCGGGCCGGCAGTCAGGTGCCCGACCGGGACGCTCAGTTCCGGCACATCAACACCGCCGCCGAACACTTCCTGGCGCGGGGCCTGCCCGTGGTGAGCGTGGACACGAAGGCGAAGGAGCCGATCGGTGACTTCGCCCGGCCCGGCCATGCCTACCGGCCCAAAGGCAAGCCGATCACTGCCCCGGACCACGACTTCATCGACCCGGATACCCCGTTCGCCATCCCATATGGCATCTACGATCTGGGACGCGACAGCGGCTGGGTCAACGTGGGAACCGACCGGAACACCGCCGCCTTCGCGGTGGAGTCCCTGCGCCGTTGGTGGAAGATCCAAGGGCACCTCGACTACCCCGGCGTGGACCGCTTGCTGGTCACCGCAGACTCCGGAGGAGCCAACTCGGCCGACTCCCGTCTGTTCAAGATGGGCCTGGCCGATTTCGCCGACGAGTGTGGGCTGAGCATCACCATCATGCATTTCCCGCCAGGTACTTCAAAATGGAACAAAGTGGAACACCGGCTGTTCTCCCGAATCACCCACAGCCTGCGTGGGCAGCCTCTGACCAGCTACGAAGTGCTGCTGGAGACCATCTCTGCCACCCGCACCAGCACCGGACTGACGGTCCATGCCGCACTGGACGAGAACGCGTACCCCACCGGCCACGTGCTCACCCGGGCCGAGCGCAGGAACGTCGACCGGCGGGTCAAACGCGACGAGTTCCACGGCGAGTGGAACTACACCATCGCCCCGCAGGACCCCGACCAGCAGGTTCCGGAAGACCCACTCGACGAGTCGGGACCTCCGGTCCCGGCCAAGGCCACCTTCCTCTTCACCCACCCCGCGCTCACCGGCATGCCCCGTGAACAGTTCGAACAACTCGTGCTCCAGCTCGAACCCTGCCAACAGATTCTCACCGAAGCCGAACGACAGCGTGAAGGCAGGGACGGTCGTGGTCGCAACCCCGGCTTCGGCACCCTCGACCACCGCCACCGCGTCCTGGCCGCCGTGCTCCGCAGCCGCAACACCGTCACCTTGACCCTCGCGGCCGAGCTGATGGGACGCACGCGCAACGTGCTGAGCTACCACGCCGGGAAGTCCAAGCCAATGCTGGCCTTCGCCGGGCCCGAACTCGCCAGAGTCCTCGTCTTCCGCCGGACTCACCCTCCCCGCACATTCGAAGCCCTGAAGCGCCTAACCGAGCACCACGACAGCGAGATCAACTCCGGCAGTAGTTAAATTACGGGTCCTCACCAGCGCGTCTCCCCGGCGAAATACTTCGCCGCCTTGCGCAGGATCTCGCGTTCCTCCTCCAGCTCGCGGACCTTTTTGCGCAAGGCCGCGTTCTCCGCCTCCAACGGCGTGGGCGGCTCCGCGGCTGTCTCCGCCCGGCGCCCCCTCGGCCGGTTCGCCCCGGCCGCCCGAACCCAGTTGCGCAGCGTCTCCGGGTTGACTCCCAGATCAGCGGCAACCGACCTGATCGTCGCTCCGGGCCGGGACTGGTACAGCGCGACCGCGTCCGCCTTGAACTCCGGCGGGTAGTGCTTCATGACCACGAGATGTCCGTTCTCAGATCCTCAGGATCCAGTGTCTCGTGTGCCCAAGATCAAGGGTCAAGGCCCACTTGTTCAGCACCCCGACACCGACCACGGCCCCGACCGCGAGCCACCAGCGACCGTCGCAGGTGCGCAACAACCGCAGCATCAGCCAGCAGATCACCAGCCACGCAAGCAGATCGAAGGTCGTGGTGGACACCATGTGCCCGACCGCCGACAACTGCGCGCCAACGCCGGCGAGGCCCACAGCGAGCACCTGGGTCCACCTGTCACCGCCCAACTCCCGTGCCACGAGGGCGGCCACGAAGACGGCGGCGACGAAGGCGAGGGTCGCCAGAACCCGCAGCCCGGCCGGCGTGTCCCCGAAGAGCGCCGTGGCCACCCGCGCCACGAGCGGAGTGAGCGGCGGCTGGTCCACGTATCCCCACGCCGGGTGGTCGCCCGCCGCCAGGAAGTACAACTCGTCGCGGTGATAGCCGTACCGGCCGGACAGCGCGGTCAGCACGGCGGCGAAGGCGGCGGCCAGGCAGGCGACGGGAGCCGCGACGAAACGGGGCAACCCCCGTGACGCGTCCCGCTGTGGATCCATCACGCCCCCGTGGCCACGGTCGAACCACCGTACTGAGCGGCGAGTAGCCCGACCACCCCGCCGACGAAGGCGACCTCGCGCACCGGCACCTTCCGTTCTGGCATCGCTTACGAAGCGTGACCGGCACACCCATCCGGCGAGCGCTCAGGATCACCCTCGACTGCTGTCATCCGACATCCGTCCTGGGGAGAATCTGGGGAGTATGAGCCGCGCCGGGGAGCGCGTGGGGAGAATCGACTGCGCAACGCGGCACGAGCGTGAAAGATCCAGAAAGACGGATCAGCCCAGACCAGAGGCGGTAGTTACCTCATCACCGCAGGTCAGCGCCCCTAGGTAGACAACTTCAAGAGGATCTCTTCGCCCCTCCGGCTTCGCGGATGCCGACACGCTTCGTAGGCACTCCGCCCCACGTGCGCCCCTATGGATCCACGACCAAGATCCGGACCATACGCGGGCCACAGTCCGCCAACTCCCCCGCGAGCCAGGCATTCACACTGGTCAGGGGCGCGCAAGGGCTGTACCACCAGAGACCAAGAACATTCTGTGTTCTTACAGCGCTCAGAAGCTCGGTTTCTTCTGGCGCCTCAAGTCGATTGTCTGGAGGCACTCTTGCGCTCCAGGCGACTCGACAGGCTGGCTACGCTCTGCAGCAGAATCGGACTTTTGTGTTACCGCATGAGCTTCGTATGAGTCCGTTCCGGGCCAACCACGGACCAAGGGACGGCTCCAGGAAATGGAGACTCCGTATCGAGATCGGGCAGGCGTCCCGTACTCAGCGTCTCTGCACCCCCTGATCGACCCCTCCGCCCACTGGTCGCGGAGGGGTCGATCAGAAGGCGTCCAGACCCAGCTCCGGCCTGACGAGCTTAAAGGGCATCGGGATGGTGCTGAACAAGCCCGGTGAGGATGCTGTCGTCGCCGGAGGTGTCTGTTGTGGCGGCCCGAGCACACACCGACACCGCCTTGGTCCGGCCCGCTACCCGCGTCTTCGACATGACCGGCCGCCCGATACGCGGCTGGATCCTGGTCGACTCCTCCGTCCTGGCCGAGGACGACGCTCTCGGCCGATGGGTCGACGAGGGACACGGCTTCGCCGCGAGCCTGGTGCCCCAGTGAGCAGAACCTGACCGCACCGGTGCCCGACGGACGGACCGAAGCGTCTCGGTCTGCACTGCCGAGGTTCTGAGCAGGTCTTACAGACCGGTGACATGACCGGCGTGGTACTGCCGAGCGGCGGGGTCGCGGTCCTACCGTCGGGCGTATGCGAGTACTGGTCACCGGCGGTGCCGGGTTCATCGGGTCCCATGTCGTCGAGGCGTTGACCGCGCGCGGACACGAGGCGGTCGTGTTCGACCTGTGCGACGGCCACGACGTGCGCAGTCCCCAGGCGGTCGCGTCCATGCTGCCGGGCGTGGACGCCGTGTGTCATCAGGCGGCGATGGTGGGACTGGGGACGAGGTTCAGCGACGCGGCCGACTACGTCTCGCACAACGACCTAGGTACGGCGGTGCTGCTCACCGCCATGGCCGACGCGGGCCTGCGCCGGCTGGTGCTCGCCGGGTCGATGGTCGTCTACGGCGAGGGCTCCTACGCCTGCGAGCGGCACGGACCGGTGCGGCCGGGCCCCCGGGCCGTGGCCGATCTGGACGCGGGACGTTTCGAGCCCCGGTGTCCGGACTGCGGTGAGAAGTTGATGCCGGGGCTGGTGGGCGAGGACGCTCCGGTCGACCCCCGGAACGTGTACGCGACGACCAAGCTGACCCAGGAACATCTGGCGGCGGCGTGGGCGCGGTCGACGGGCGGTTCGGCCGTGTCGCTGCGCTACCACAACGTGTACGGCCCGAGGATGCCGCGCGACACCCCGTACGCGGGAGTCGCCTCCTTCTTCCGCTCCGCGCTCGCCCGTGGTGAAGCGCCTCGCGTCTTCGAGGACGGCGGCCAGCGGCGGGACTTCGTCCACGTCCGGGATGTGTCGGCGGCCAACGTGGCGGCGCTGGAGTCCGAGCCCCCGGAGGGATCGCTGACCGCGTACAACACCGGCAGCGGGGACCCACACACGGTCGGCGAGATGGCGCGGGCGCTGGCCGCCGCGTACGGCGGACCCGAGCCCGTGGTGACCGGGGAGTACCGGCTCGGCGACGTCCGCCACATCACGGCGGACTCGTCCCGGCTGCGGGCCGGGCTGGGCTGGAAGGCCGACGTCGAATTCACGGAAGGAATGCGCGAGTTCGCGACGTCGAAGCTGCGCGGGGAGCAGTAGCCGGTCGAGGACGCCTCCGGCGTTCACGCCTCGGCCATGGGCAGGGTCACCTCGAAGCGGCAGCCGCCGGACACGTTCCGTACGGCGGCCCGCCCCTGGTGCGCCTCGACGATGCCGCGCACGATCGCGAGCCCCAGCCCGGCCCCGGCCGGCGGGGTCCGCGCGTGCGTGCCGCGCCACCCGGTGTCGAAGACCCGCGGCAGATCCTCCTCCGGGATACCGCCGCAGCCGTCGGTCACGGACAGGACGACACCCTCGGCGGACCGCTCGGCGGCGACGGCGACCGTGCCGTCGGCCGGTGTCCGCCGGATCGCGTTGACCAGCAGGTTCCCCAGTACCCGGCTCATCTCCTTGCCGTCCACCTCGACCGGCACCGGCTCGATCCAGTCGCCGACCAGCCGTACACCGTGCTCCCGTGCGAGCGGATCGGCTCCCGCGAGGGCGTCGCCGATCAGGTCGTACAGGGACATCCGCGAAGGGGAGAGAGTGAGCGTCCCGGCGTGTATGCGGGAGAGTTCGAACAGGTCGCCGACCATGCCGTTGAGGCGCTCGACCTCGGTGCGGATCTGGCGGAGGTAGCGGCCGGGATCGGCGGCGACCCCGTCCTCCAGTGCTTCGGACATCGCACGCAGACCGGCCAATGGGGTGCGCAGATCATGGGAGATCCAGGCGACGAGTTCACGCCGGGACGACTCCAACGCGCGTTCACGGTTGCGGGAATCGGCGAGCTTGGCGCTGGTCGCGGCCAACTCCCGACTCAGGTCGGCCAGTTCGGCGGTAGCCGGACGGTCCGGGGCGAAGAAGTCGCCGCCGTCGCCGAAGTCACGTGCGGCAAGGGCGAGTTCACGGCTTCGGGCGACGACCCAGCGGCCGAGCAGCAGGGCCGTGGCCAGGGAGACCACGGCCGCCATGGCGACGACGGTGGTGACCACGGTCAGGTCATGCGAGGAGAGGAACATCGCCTGGGCCACGGCCAACGTGCCTGCGAGCATGGCTGTCACGGCTACGGCCGCGACCACGGCGACGGAGGTGGTGAGCGAACGCCGGCGCAGCAACCACAGCGCGCCCACACCCAGCACCCCGGCCGCGGCGGCCCCGAGGAGGGCGAACAGGGCGATGAGCAGCATGTCTCGCATGATCAGCCCTCCCCGGTGCCGACTGTGCCGGTGGACTCGAAGCGGTATCCGACGCCCCACACCGTCTGGATGAGCCGTGGCCGCCCCGGATCGTCCTCGACCTTGGCGCGCAGCCGCCGCACATGCACGGTGACGGTCGACAGATCACCGAAGTCCCACCCCCACACCTCCCGCATCAAGTCCTCCCGGCTGAACACCCGCCCAGGGTGCCGCAGGAAGAAGGCGAGGAGGTCGAACTCCCTTACGGTAAGGGCGAGTTCGGCGCCGTTCTTGGTGGCGCGCCGGCCTGCGGAGTCGGCGGTGAGTCCGGCCGACCGCAGGGTACGCGCGGCGGTCGCGGGCCGGGTGCGCCGTAGCACCGACTCGACGCGCAGGACCAGTTCGCGGGGGCTGAAGGGCTTGGTGACGTAGTCGTCGGCGCCGACCTCCAGGCCAAGGATCCGGTCGTCCTCGTCGCCGCGCGCGGTGAGCATGATGACCGGCACGGGCCCGTGCTCGCGCATCCGGCGGCATACTTCAAGGCCGTCGATACCCGGCAGCATCAGGTCGAGCACCACCAGGTCGGGCCAGTGGGCGGCGGCCCGGGCGAGAGCCTCCGGCCCGTCCTCGGCGCGGTCCACGACGTATCCGGCGCGGTCGAGATACCCGGAGACGACCTCGGCGACGGTCGGATCGTCGTCCACGACGAGGACGCGCATCATTTCCCGGGGCCTGCTCAGGACGGGTACGGCGCCTGGGGATTCGTTCGGCTGCTGCATGTCGTCCAGCGTCCCACCGGCCGTGCTCGCGATCCGTTTTAGCGCTTCGACGTCCGCGTTTCGTAAGGACCGGAAGCCCGATATGCCCGATTCTCGCCCGTAGGGTGAAAGCCGTGACGACCTCCCCCGCAACGGACCCGGACCCGGCACCTGTCGACGTGGTCCTCCCCTGTCTGAACGAGGCCGAGGCCCTGCCCTGGGTCCTCGCCCGCATCCCGCGAGGCTGGCGCGCGGTCGTCGTGGACAACGGATCCACGGACGGTTCGGCGGAACTGGCCCATAGCCTCGGTGCCACCGTCGTGCGCGAGGAGCGGCGCGGCTTCGGTGCCGCCTGCCACGCCGGGCTGCTGGCCGCCACCGCGGACATCGTGTGCTTCTGCGACTGCGACGCCTCGCTCGACCCGTCCCTGCTGGTGTCCTTCGTACGCGAGGTACGGGACGGCGAGGCCGACTTGGTACTCGGGCGGCGCCGTCCGCAGGGACGAGGCGCCTGGCCCGCGCACGCCCGGGCCGGCAATCTCGCGCTGGCCCGGATGTTGCGCCGCCGCACCGGACTGCGCCTGCACGACCTCGGCCCGCTCCGTGCCGCCCGCCGCGCAGATCTGCTCGCCCTGGACCTGACGGACCGTCGCAGCGGCTACCCGCTCCAGATGGTCGTCCGCGCCGCGGACGCCGGTCTGCGCGTCGCCGAGCACGACGTGCCGTATCTGCCGCGCACCGGCGCCTCCAAGGTCACCGGGACCTGGCGCGGAACCTGGCAGGCGGTGCGGGACATGCGCCGCGTCCTGGCCGAACCCCCGGCGCCCACGGGCGTGCCGGCCACCGGCTCCTTCTCCGCACCGCAAGGAGCGAACTCCCTGTGACCACGCTTCTCGTCATCGCCAAGGAACCGCTGCCGGGACGGGTGAAGACCCGGCTGACTCCGCCGTTCACTCCCGAGGAAGCCGCCGCGCTCGCCGAGGCGTCGCTCGTCGACACCCTGCACGTGGTGCTGGCGACGCCCGCACGGCGACGGGTGCTGGTGCTCGCCGGAACGCCGGGCCCCTGGCTGCCGCCGGGCTTCGACGTCGTACCGCAGTGCGGCGGCGGACTCGACGAGCGGCTGGCCGCCGCCTTCGCCGGCTGCGACGGGCCCACGCTGCTCATCGGCATGGACACCCCACAGGTGACGCCCGAACTCCTCACCGTCGACTTCGCCGACTGCGACGCGTACTTCGGCCCGGCCGAGGACGGCGGCTTCTGGGCCCTGGGCCTCGCCGACCCCGACCCCGAACTCCTGCGCGGCGTACCGATGTCGACACCCACCACCGGCGCCGTACAGCGCGGCCGGCTGACCGCCGCGGGACTGCGCGTCCGCGACCTCCCGAGCCTGCGCGACGTCGACACGGCCTACGACGCCGAACTCGTCGCCACCGAGGCACCGGAGGGGCGATTCGCCAGGGAACTGGCGCGGCTGAAAACGGCAGTCGCCCAGTGAGCGCGGCACACGAGCAGGGGCATCAGACGCCGACGGCCAAGGGAAGCCCGGCAACCGCCCTCATGACCCCTCCCCCGCCGAGCCTCCCGAGCCTCCCGGGTCACCCGAAGGTCGACCTCGGCGAGCGGTCCGCGCCGCCCAATGCCACGGCACGCCCCTGGTCCGCCGATCCGTACACGGACGCCCTGCGCACCGGCCGCGGCCCCCTCTACCTCCGCCGTAGCGACGGCTGGCTGCTGCCCCTGGAGGTCGAGCGCTGGTGCGCCGAGGCCGACGCGGCGGACCGGGAGGTGCTGCGGCGGTGCGAGGGGGCCGTGCTCGACGTGGGATGCGGGCCCGGGCGGCTCGTGACGGCGCTCGCCGCACAGGGGCGGCGGGCGCTGGGTATCGACATCAGCGAGGCCGCCGTCGCGCACACCGTCCGCCTCGGCGGGCAGGCACTGTTCCGGTCCGTCTTCGAACCCCTCCCCGGCGAGGGCCGCTGGGACACCGCCCTCCTCATCGACGGCAACGTCGGCATCGGCGGCAACCCCCACGCTCTGCTGCGACGGATGTCCCAACTCCTCGCCCCCGACGGGCTGTTGATCGCCGAGACCGTCCCGGTCGACGTCGACGAACGCGTGCAGGTGCACGTCGCCGACGGCCGCGGCGCCTCCGGTACGGACTTCCCGTGGGCCCGTCTGGGCACCCCGGCCCTGCTGCGCCACGCCCGCCGGGCGGGGTGGCGCCCGAACGGTCAGTGGGCGGCCGGCGGTCGCTCCTTCCTCGCCCTGCGCAACCGCAGGACGAGCAGCGCGGCCGAACCCCCGAACAGCACCGCCGTGACCAGCAGCCAGCGGGACAGGAACCCGTCGCCGGACAGGCCGGTGGCGGACCTGTAGTGGTCCGCGACCTGCCCGCTGATCATCGGAAACCACACCAGCAGCAGGAGGCCGGAGAGCATCGCCGGGACCCGGACATAGAGCGTCCACCTCCGGCGGCCGACCGCGCCCAGCGCTCCTGCCAGCGCCCGATCCGCCCCCGCGTACAACGGCACCAGCACCAGGTCGTGCACCAGCGCCGCGCCCACGAACCACAGCGCCACCCCGAACCAGTCGCCCGCGAACAGCCGCACCCCCGCGTACCCAGCGAGCGCGAACGAGCAGGCGAGCAGAAGGATCTGCAGCGGGCTGCCGAGGGCCGGCCGCCCGAACGGAACGCGCATCACAGGTCTCCGAACGTCATCCGGGCCACCCATTTGGTGTTGAGCACGCCGGGCGCCGCAGGGACGATCACGCGTGCCGGGTAGCCGTGGTCGGGGGTGAGGTCCTCGCCGTTGACGAACAGGGCGAGCAGGGAACGCGGGTCGGCGACCTGGTTGGCGCGCAGGGCCGCACGCCGGAACGCCCCGTGGCGTTGCAGCGACTCCACGAGCACGTCGACGGGATCGTCGTCTCCGACCAGAGCGGCCAGATCCCGCAGCCGTACACCCCTCCACCACTGGTCGGAGGTCGACCAGCCCTCCACGCACGCGATGGGCAACGCCGAGCTGTGGAGGGCGAGTTGGAGGAGCTGGGGGCGGGCGAGCCGTATGCTGCGGCCGGCGCGCCCGGTCACGACCAGCCGCCACGCTTCTTCTCCGGTCTCCGTCGGGCTGATGCCCGCGTAGGCGGCCGTCTTGTTGATCTGGAACCCACCTGGACCGCCGCCCGGTTCGGGCCCGCCGTGCGGTGCGAGGACCGCCGTCTCCCGCAGCGGTCCGTCGAAGCTGCGGCCCGCCGTCGTGCCGAGCAGGAGCAGCGATCCGCCGCCCACCACACCGAGGGCGCCCCGGCGCGAGACGGTGGGTTCGGCGGGGTTCGGGGACACCAACTCCCCTTTCTCGCGCGGGTGTTCGTCCCGTAGATGACGCAGGTTGCGCAGGGCCAGGGGTGTCTTCAGCACGGCGTGCGCGAGGAAGGCGGCGAAGAAGACCCAGGCGCCGTAGAAGTGCAGGGGGTAGAAGGAGCCGGGGAAGATGTAGTCGAGCTGGACGTTGAGCACGCCGGTGGTGAACTCGAACAGGCCGCCGCCCACGAGGAGAAGCAGCGAGAGCCGCTCCAGCGCGTGGGCGAGGGAGCGGGCCGGCGGCAGGGCGAACAGCTTCGGCACGACCGACCACAGCTTCGCCAGCAGCACCGGGATCAGCACGATGCCGAGGGTGACGTGCACGCCCTGCGTGAGGCGGTACAGCCAGGACGGATCGGTCGGCCAGGAAAAGAGATAGAAGCCGAGCAGGCCCTTGTCCGGGGTCTGGTCGTTCACCGGCGACAGGTCCGGGTTGTAGGCGGCATACGACACCAGACCCGTCACGAACAGCACGGTGATCCCGACGAGCAGCACGACGCCCAGCACGGAGGTGAACCAGGGACCGCGCAGCGGGCTGCGCCAGAACGCAGGTGAGGAGGGGGAACATGGCATGCCCCGACCGTAGGCCGCGGACACCCCCCGAACGGGGTCACGAACCATGACGAAACACTGACGTCCACTCCGGCGGCGGCTCCAGCGGGCACACCCCGGCCTAGCGTGTCGGTGTGAACCGCGATCTTCTCCGCGACCGTCCCCGCGCGCGCCCCGACGACCGTCTCCGTGACGTTCCGGGCGACCGCCCACGCGACCTCGTCCGCGACCTGTCCGCCGCCCTCGCCGCCGCCCTGCTCGTCCTGGTGGCCGTCCTGGTCGGCACCGCTGTCCAACGCCGTGACCATTCGCTCTTCGTCGCCTGGCCACCTGTCTTCGCCCAGTGGGAACCGCACGTCGGCCCCGGCACCCCGGCGGCACTAGCCGTCGCGGTCGCCGTCGTCGCGTACGGGCCGGTCCTCGCCACCCGACTGCCCTGGCGGGCCCTGCTATTCACCGCCTGGGGCACCGCCATGGCCTGGACGTTCTCCCTGGCCCTGGTCGACGGCTGGCAGCGCGGCATCGCCGGACGGCTGACGGCCACGAACGAGTACCTCACGGTCATCGGCCGCTTCCACGACATCCCCGCCACCCTGCGCGACTTCACCCACCACATCCTGAGCCACTCCCCCGCGCCCTGGCCCGCGCACATCGCCGGGCATCCCGCGGCGGCCACCGTCACCTTCGTCCTCCTCGACCGGATCGGGCTCGGCGGCGGGGCCTGGGCGGGCGTCTGGTGCATCACCGTCGGGGCGACGGCCGCCGCCGCGGTCCTCGTCACCGTCCGCGCCCTCGCCGGCGAGGAACTCGCCCGCCGCGCCGCCCCGTTCCTCGTCCTCGCCCCGGCCGCCGTGTGGATGGGCACCTCGGCCGACGGCTACTTCGCGGCGATCGCCGCCTGGTCCGTCGCCTTCCTCGCCCTCGCTGTCACAGGACACCGGCCGCGCACGGCCGGCCTCGCCTCCGGTCTCCTCTTCGGCCTCACCACGTACCTCTCCTACGGGCTGACGCTGTTCGCCGTGATCGCGGGCGCCGTATTGATGCTGGGACACCGACGGCTCGGCCCTCTCCCCTACGTCGTCGCCGGACTCACCGTCGTACCGCTTGTATTCACGTTGCTCGGCTTCGACTGGTGGGAGGCGTACCACCTGTTGATCACCCGCTACTACGAAGGCGTCGGCGGGACCCGGCCGTACAGCTACTGGGTCTGGGCGAACCTGGCCTGCACCGCGCTGATCGTGGGCCCGGCGACGGTCGCGGGACTGCGGCGGGCGGGCGCCGCACCCGATCGTCCCCAACTCCCGGACCTCCGGGCCGGTTTGCGCACCGCCTCACCCCATTCCCGGCTCGCGCTGTTGGTGTTCGCCGCACTGCTCGCCCTCCTCGTCGCCGACCTCTCCGGCATGAGCAAAGCGGAGACGGAACGCATCTGGCTGCCGTTCGCGGTGTGGCTGCTCCCCGCCACTGCGTTCCTCCCCCGGCCCCGCACCTGGCTCACCGCACAGGCCGTCCTGGCCCTGCTCCTCAACCACCTGCTACTGACGGGCTGGTGAAAGCGAACCGGGCAAGGCTCGGAAGGCTGTGGAGGGCGGTCGTCGCGCGCTGCACTACGCCATGCTCGTCACCGGTGACTCAGCCAACCGCCCCTGGCAGGCGTACGGATCCTGGGAGTCGAGCACTACCGAGGAGTGGCGGAGTCTCTCGACGAGCTGCTCGGAGACCAGGTCGCCCTGTCAGATGCCCTCACTTTGACGCCACCTCGACACCGGATCCGGCGGGGCGCACAGGCGAACCCCTTCCGGGACGCCTTCCGCGTGAAGCGGCTGTGCACCGTGGTGCTCCTGCCTACCAAGGAGTGTGGTGTCACGCGGTGCAGGACTCGATTCGCGCCTGAACGCCTGCGGTGGGTGGCGTCGTCATGGATCCGTGGTCGGCGTCTTCACGTCGGGCGGCTGGTGTCGTGCGGCGATGCCGCTGGGCCGGCCGGCCCGCCGACGCCGCCGCCGCAGCCAGTCGCCGACTTCCCCGACGGCGACGAAGAAGGCGGACGAGGCGGTGCACTGGGCGAGTGAGGCGGGTTGGCCGAGCATCGTGCCCAGGAGCCAGAGGATGAGGGCGATCAGCATCCACCAGACGACGAGCGAGACGACGAGGCGCCGCAGGCGTTGCCGGCCGGTCACGAGGTGGCGTTCCTGGTTCGGCGTGGGGCGAGGGCCGTGTACGTGCAACCCACCGCGGCCACGACACCTGCGGCTGCCGCAGCAACCAAGACGATCAACGACGGAGCGTCGGCCAGGCGCGGGACCGCATCGAGAGGGGCGACGGCGTAGAGAGCGAGAACGCCCCAGCCACGCGGACGCATGGGAGCCAGCCAGTACCGCGGACGACGCGGTATCCGGCCAGTGACCAGGGCCAGCCCGGCCGGGAGCAAAGTGAGGGAGAAGAAGACGAGACCGGTCCAGTGCCAATTCATGGGTGCGAGGGCTCCTGTGGGGGCGGGACAGGGTCAGGCAAGGCGTGCGGTGCAGGTCACAACGACGTCGGCGGCCGACGGGGCGTGGCCGGGAGAGGCCACCCAACACCTCGTCCGAACGACGCGTCGGGACAGCCCCGGGACCACCCGCGCACCGACAGCGCAGGCCCAGGGTCATGGTCATGGGCGACGCCTGCCGCCGTGGACGAGATGAGCGGTAAGCACCCCGATGAGCAGGCCCCAGGCGAAAGAGGCGAGGCCGGTCTGGTGCCAACCGAGCAGGATGACCGCACCCAATACCGTCGTTCCGGCGACCACAGCCTGGCGGTTGGCGACAAAGGCCCACTGTTCGCGGGCGCTACCCGGGCGCTGCAGCTCGCCGAGCGCTGCTCTGATCACCAGTGCGGCAGCCAAGATCACGGGTGCCAGGAGGGAGGTGTCGGCGGCCATCAGCCGGACCTCCCGTCATACCGGTCCGCCGGCGCGGAAGATGGAAGTACCTGCTCGAATGCATCCGGGATGCCATCGGCATCCCCGTCGGTGCACTCCTCCTCGTGCCCGCGCTGGTTGAGGCGGGCACGTCCCCTCAGGAGCGGCGCCGAAAGGAGGGCGGAGGCCAGAGAGGCGAGGAGAAAGGTGGCCTTGCCGTGCCCTCCCCACGCGGCCTGGGGCACGCCGGTTCCCCGAGGACGAGTTCTCCTTTGAACTCGATTCCAGCGACCGGAAAGAGCACGGTCAGTAGCCCGCCTGCCGGCCGATGGCCGCAGCCAGGCCGAGCCCGAAGGCCGATACACCGAAGCGGACATCGCGTATCTGCTCATCTGCACCGTGCAAGGATCTGTTCCCCCGATACCCGAGCCGTCAGTGCGGCGACCAGCAGCACCAAGCCGCCGCCTGTGTCCGTACGCGAGGCGCGAGAGACGGCCAGTAGTTCGCGGGGAGACGACAACGCCCAGCAACAGCGGGTACGAACGTGGAGGGGCCATGGCAGCAAAGCCTCCGGGGCATCGGCGACATCGGGCACAGGGCCCCTTGACGCCGACCAGACTTCCCGGCACACCTCGCATCACTTGACGCGTTCTTTACACACTATCGCCGACGGCCCTTCATGCCCAGCCCGCGCCCTGCACCGACCGCTCTGCGATAGCGGAACATGGAGACGGGGGCTGGGGCCCACGGGGACCATGAGGCAGGTGCCTGCGCCTGGTCGGCCGGCCTGACGGGTCGTGATCGTCACGCCGCAGCACGGTTCGAAGGCTGTCCGAGAGATCCCGGATGAAGCACCAGGTGGTGACAGCGGTCCGGCGGCGGCCGTGCCCGTCGACGGACGGACACGGCCGATGGTGGTCAGCGGTCGAGCACCGGTCCTGCGGTGTCGAGCGCGGCGCCGACGTGGTCGGCCAGGCTCACGGCCACGAGACGTGCCTGCAGAGGTGGCGGTGGCGTGCCGGGCTCCGGCTGCATCATGAACCGGCCGAGGTAGCGGCCTCCGACCGAGGCGCGCAGTTCGATCTCCTCAGCGGGCCAGCCGTCCTTGTCCAGGTCCCAGTGGGCCCGGGCGGCGGTCAGCATGCCGTCCTGTTCCAGGCGGGGGTGCCTGCCCAGCAGCGTCCCGTATTCGAAGCGGCAGCTTCGCAGTCCCAGGATCTCGGCGAGTTGCAGCCGTACCTGGTCCACGACGGCGTACGGCGAGGCTCCGGCCTGGACCATGCTCGCCGTCTCGTGGATCTGCGCCAGATGAGCCGCGTCGGTGATGGTGACCAGCTTCAGGGTGCGGGCGTGGGCGGCCAGTTGGGAGACGGCCACGCCCACCGCCAGCAGCAGGAGCGTGGTGATGATGTCGTCGCTGTCGGCGATGGTGAACCGCTGGTAGGGACGGGTGAGGAAGAAGTCGAACCACGCAGCCGCCGACAGCGCGGTCACCACCCCGGCCGTCCGGCTGCCCAGCGCGGCGACCGCGACGACGACCACCACGAGGATCAGCGCCAGGTTCGCGGACGTCATACGGGAGCGGACCGGAGCCAGAGCGACGGCGACGACGAACGGGGCGAGCAGGGCGGCTGCCAGAGCGATCCGGTCGCGCAGGGTAATCCGCATGATCCACCACCTCACGGAAGCGAGGGGCGGCCCATGCCCGAAGAGGCCGCCCATACGGGCGCGACACGTCACTGCGCCGACGAGGCAAGAATCCCTCTGCCGCTCTCTCCCGGCCAGCACCGTGCACGATCCTGACGTACTTCTGACGCCGCTTGCCCGAGACCATCAGGCCGACAGACCCCTTCCGCCCCGGTGCCTGCCGATGCGTTCACGCACCCCAACCCACTCTTGCCCTATGCAAAATCCAAGGCCGAGAAGGCCCGGCTCCGCTGACAGGGCGACCAGGAATCCTGATGCACCCTAACCCTTGAACAACGGGCATTTTGAGGTGGCAACACGAGTGGCGTGCCAGGAAGAGGCCGCGCCATGCGCTGCGACCTCACACTGCTGCCGCCGACAGCTCCGGCGTGGGTCAACGGTCCGACCCACTCCCGTCGCCTCGACCATCGCGGTGAACCTGCTGTGCGGCCGGCCCCTGCCGCCTCTGGCCGCGGCGCCACTCATCCCGGTCGACCACTGCACGCGGTGGCCCCAGACGGCCAGTCCACCGACATCGAGCGCATCGAGACCTGTACCGATGCGGGCCGACGCCCACAGAGAGGGCGGCTACAGGCTCGGCGCTCCCCCGGCAGAGCACCCTCCGGCTCATCCCTGTGACGTGCACCCTTGACTTGCTTTGCATAATGCAAAGGTATGGAAGGGGAAACGATGAGTGCCATTCCTGCAGTAAGGGACGAGAAGCAAGTGCCCAGCACCGCACCGAGGGGTCTCCCGCCAGCACCGAGGCTCGCGGGACTGCGTACCGCCCCATGGGGCCTGATGGCGCTCGCTGTCGTGGTCGGCGCCGGAGCCGGAGCGGGCTCGGTCGTCTTCCGTTGGTGCATCAAGACGTTCACGCGCCTGTTCTCCGGCCATGGCGACTACGCGGCAGCCCCCGGCGCGAGCAATCCGCACGTACCGTGGCTGGGCCCGTACTTCGTACTCCTGGCGCCGGTGGTAGGCGGTCTGCTGTACGGGCCGCTGGTGAACCGGTTCGCCAAGGAGGCGCGCGGGCACGGGGTGCCCGAGGTGATGCTGGCCGTCGCCCAGCGCGGCGGGCGGATCAGCCCCAAGGTCGCCGTCGTCAAGACGCTCGCCTCGGCCCTGTGCATCGGCTCGGGTGGTTCGGTGGGCCGGGAGGGGCCGATCGTGCAGATCGGCTCGGCGCTCGGCTCCACGCTCGGCCGCGTGACGAAGGTGACCGAGGGCCGGATGAAACTGCTGGTCGCATGTGGTGCGGCGGGCGGCATCGCGGCAACCTTCAACGCACCGCTTGCCGGTGTGTTCTTCGCCATGGAGCTGATCCTGGGCACCTTCACCGCGGAGGCGTTCGGCGCCACCGTGCTGGCCAGCGTGACCGCGAGCGTCATCGGGCGGGCAGCGTTCGGCAACGCCGCCTTCCTGAGCCTCCCCGACTTCCACGTCGACCATCTCGCCCAGTACGGCCTGTTCGCCGCGCTCGGCGTCGGCGCCGCCGTGGTGGGGGTGGGCTTCTCGCGGTTCCTGTATCTGATCGAGGACGCCTGCGACTGGGTCTGGCGGGGCCCGGAGTGGCTGCGTCCGGCGGTCGGCGGCCTTGCGCTCGGGCTGGTCCTGCTGGCTCTGCCGGAGATGTACGGTGTCGGCTACCCCGTGCTGCAGAAGGCCACCGAAGGCCATTACGCCGTCGGCTTCCTGCTCCTGCTGCTGGCGGGCAAGATGCTCGCGACCAGTCTCACGATCGGGATCGGCGGCTCCGGCGGGGTGTTCGCCCCCAGTCTGTTCATCGGGGCGATGCTCGGCTCGGCGTACGGCATCGGTGTCCACCATCTGCTGCCCCACTCCGCCGGCGCGGTCGGCGCGTACGCACTGGTCGGCATGGGTGCCGTGTTCGCCGGCGCGGCCCGCGCACCGATCACCGCCGTGGTGATCCTCTTCGAGCTCACCGGCGAGTACTCGATCATCCTGCCGTTGATGCTGGCGATCGTGCTGGCCACCGCCACCAGCCGGCTGCTGTCCCACGACACGATCTACACGCTCAAGCTGCGCCGTCGCGGCGTTGACCTGGAGGGGCCCGCATCCGGCGCCCGACTCGGTGGGCAGCGGGTCGCCGACGTCATGGAACCGCTGCCCTCGGCCCTGCCCGCGTCCATCGAACTCGGCGACGCGGCCGACCTGTTGAGTTTCTCCGGCCATGGCGCACTGCCCGTGCGGGACGCCTCGGGACGCTACCTCGGCATGGTCACCGCCCAGGCGGTCGCCGAAGCGCTGGCCGAGCAGCCGGACGGAGCGCCCGCACAGGTCGGCGAACTCGCCGAACCGCCGGCCTCCGTCACGGCCGACGAGCCGCTGGCCACGGCCCTGCACCACCTGGTGTCCGCGAGCGGCACGGGCGTGCCGGTCCTGGAGAGGGAGAAGGGCGAACCGGTCGGCTGGCTCAGCCACCAGAGCGCGCTGCGCGCCCTGCACTCGACAGCCCCGGCCACCGCGTAGCCGGCCTCAGGGCAGCCCCTTCCCGGGCCGCCCCTCCGCTCAGGGATGCGCGTCAAGTCTCGTGTGGGCTTCGATGTGATCAAGCATCGAGTCCAGGGCCACCTCCAACGGCCTGACCTCACGCTGGATCTGGTTGAGCAGGAGGCCGCCCTGGAGCGCCGCCAGGGTGGCGAGGGCGAGGTCGTCCGGGTCGCCGTCGAGTTCGCCGCGTGTGTGCATGGCCCGCAGGCCGTCGCGGATGGCGCTCTCCCAGCGCAGGAACCCGGAGGCCACCGCGAGCCGGGCCTCGGGGTTGGTCTCGGCCACCTCGCTGCCGAGGGAGCCGATCGGGCATCCACCGCGGCACTGCAGCCGACGCTGGTACTCGACCAATGCGTCCCGCCACCGCCGCAGGCCCGCCATGCTGTCGAGATCGGCGAAGAGCGACACCTGCATACCCAGGACCGCCTCGGTCTGGTACTCGATCACCGCGAGCAGCAGCGCCTGTTTGTCGGCGAAGTAGTGGTAGATCTGCGAGCCGCTCACACCGGCGGCGGCCCGCACGTCCTCCAGCGTCGCCTCGGTCACGCCCCGCTCGTACATGAGCTGAGCGGCGGCGGCCACGATCCGGCGCCGGGTCTCCTGCCCCTTGCGGGTCAGCTTCTTCTCCGCGAGTCGCGCCGTCTGGGTACTCATACTCGCCAACACTAACAGTTTTTGGATTGGACAACCCATTTTTTGGAAGCGATTGTGGGTCAGGCAACCCACTCCGGTCCGACTCCTCGGCCGGACCCCCGGAAGGACACAGACATGGAACTCTCCGACAAGGTCGCCCTGATCACCGGCTCGACCGGCGGCATCGGCAGCGAGACGGCCAGGCTGATGGCCGCAGCGGGTGCCGAGGTCGTCGTCTCCGGCCGCAACGCCGAGCGCGGAGCGGCGACGGTCCGCTCGATCACAGACGCCGGCGGCCGGGCCCGGTTCGTCGCGGCCGACCTCACCGACCCGACCTCGCTGCGCCGACTCGCCGACGAGGCGGGCACCGTCGACATCCTGGTCAACAACGCCGCGATCTTCCCCGGCTCACCGACCGTGGACCAGGACCCCGGCACGCTCGACGAGGCGCTCAGCGCCAATGTCCGGGCCCCGTACCTGCTCACCGCGGCACTGACTCCCGGGATGATCGCCAAGGGGGCGGGCAGCATCGTCAACGTCAGCACCATGGCCGCCCGCATCGGCATGCCCGGCCTGTCCGTCTACAGCGCCACCAAGGCCGCGCTGGAGTCTCTGACCCGCACCTGGGCAGCCGAGTTCAGCCCGGCCGGAGTCCGCGTGAACACCGTCGCGCCCGGCCCGACCCGGACAGACATGGTGCTCGCCACGGTCGGCGAGGAAGGCGCCGAACAGTTCGCCAAGACCACCGTGCTCGGCCGCCTCGCAGCGCCCCGAGAGATCGCCGAGGTGATCCTCTTCCTCGCATCGGACCGCGCCAGCTACCTCACCGGCGCCACCGTCGCGGCGGACGCCGGACGCACCGCCGTATAGCCAGGAAGCAGGGGCGCAGCCACCCGTCCGCATCCCGCCCGGATTGGGCGGAACGGATACTTTTGCACAGTACAAATAAGCGTGTCGCCGCAAGCCTCCGCGGTGGGTGAGGTAGTCGTCGGTACGTCCACGCCCGCCCCGTCCGCCACGGAGGCACGTCCCGATGGCCCGATGGCGAGGGGGCGAGGGGGCGAGCAAGACGGAGCTGGGTGTAGGCGGTGGCGACCAGCTTGGTCCAGTTGTCGGCCGCTTCGGGGTCGCGCAGTTTCGGGGCGGTCCAGCCGAGGGTCTGCTTGATCATTCTGAAGAAGTGCTCGATGCCGAATCGTCTGAGGAACGCCTGCCAGACCTGGTCGGTGTCCGCCAGGGTGGCGGTGGGCTGTGACCACCACAGCCACAGGGGCTTGGGGTGACCGCCGCTGGGCAGGCGGTCGACCTGGAGGCGGATGACGGTGCCTTCGATGACGGGGAGCTTGCCGGGGTGGTTCCGCCAGGCGGCGCGTTGTTGCAGTTCGGGGTGGAGTCGGTCCCAGCTTTGGGCGTGGGCGGTGCCGTAGCGGGTGGTGAGGGTCTTCGTCTCCGCGTCGGGGGTGTCCCAGGTCCTGGGGTCCTTGAAGATGAACTCGCTGCCGTGCCGGGGCGGGTGGCCGCCGCGGGGATGGGCCCGGTAGTACTCCTCGCGGGAGGGCGCCGGACGGCGCATGACCCGGTCTGAGCGCAGGCGCCCGAGGAGTTCGACGGGCAGGTCGGACAGCGGCCAGGCCAGACGCATCACGTCGTAGCCGGCGTCGAGCACGATCCGGATGAGCGGGTCGCCCACGTTCCACTGGCCCGCCTCGACCAGACGCTTGACCAGGTCCCGCACCTGGGCGGCGGTCACGGCCGCGAGGTCGTCGCCCGGCCGCAGCCGTACGACGTCCAGGGGCGCGGTCCAGGAGGAGCGGCCCGTCTCCAGGGCGACGATCCACGAGTACGGCCAGCCCGGGATCATCAGGTGCTTGTTCTCGCCGCGGCCGTAGGTGGGACAGGAGGAGCGGGCATCGCTGGTGGCGGCGTCGGGCCGCAGCCACGGCGAGACGTCCACAGCCAGGACCAGACGGCTGTTGGCCGCCCGCGGCAACGTCACCGAGGCCAGCACCCGCCGCAGCCGGGCGACCTCGATACGGCCTCGGTTGAGACCGCCGTACAACGCGCCGTGCCCGCGCCGGTGTTCGGGCTCAAGAGCCCGTCCGCGCACAGCAGGGAGTCCGTCAGCTCGAACAGCGCATCCGCACGACTGGTCAAGGAGTTGTAGAAGTCCGCCCGGAAGCATGACAGTTGCGCGATCGCATCCTGCGGGACCCTCACACACAACAAGCTCATTCTCACGGCCTTCCTGCTGAGCGGTGTATCTGTGACGGAGCACAGCATCGGCGGAAGGCCGTTCCCACGTGCCCTGATCTGGGCAAACCCCACACACTTGTGAAACACGTTCGAGGCCAGACCATAAACGACAAGATCAGAGCCTGTGTCTGATCCCCTGATCTGGATCTTTGGTCGGGTCTAGGCTGGCGGTGTGTCCGGGTACGTCGGGCCGCCGCTGCAGCGATGTCGTCCGGTGTGTGACTCCCCGTTGGAGCTGGGGTCCGCGCCGAGCGCCGTGTACTGCTCGGCGCCATGTCGGGCCAGGCAGTGGCGGCGTGCACGGCGGATTCGGCGCCGGGCCGCGGCCGAGCGCGAGACCGACGTCGCCTGAGAGCTGAGCACGTATACCTGTACTTGGCTGAGCACTTCAGGGAGTACGCGGACACTGGGTGACAGCTCTTTGGAGATCGAGTTGCGGTGTTTGAACCTGGGTCCTCTTGGTTACCGCATTGAACCGGTTGGCTGGTTCGCGAGGGTGGGAGGGTTGGTTGTGAAGAGCGCACGGTCGGGAGCGTGATCGTGGGCCTTGAGAGGAGTGCTCGTGCCTGTTGACCGTGAGCGTGAATTGGTGGGGGTGTTTCTCAGTGCTGCGGACACTCTCGTCGACGACTTCGACCCCATCGATTTCCTGATGAGCCTGGCGGACCAGACCGCTGCGTTGTTACGGGTGCCGAAGGCCGGGATCGTGCTGAAGAGCGACGATTCCAAGCCCTTGCCGGTGGCTGCCGCCAGCGACGACACCGAGTTGTTCGACCTTCTGAGCCGCCATCACCAGGGCCCTTGGCGGGACTGTTTGCAGGCTGAACAGCCGGTGATGACAGCCGGCTGGGAGGACGTGGAGCGACGCTGGCCCGCTGCGGCAGGGGACCTTCGGGCGCTGGGCCATTCGCGTGTCACGGCGGTACCGATGCGGCTGCGTCAGGAGACGATCGGTGGGCTGTGCCTCTTCCATGACCGTCCGATAGCCGCCCGTGATGTGCATGTTGCGCAGAGTCTGGCGAACATGGCGACTATCGGTCTGCTCCAGCAGCGGGCCATCTCGACGGGGGTGAGCCTCAACGGCCAGCTCCACCGGGCTCTGGAGAGCCACCGTCAGATCCAGCAGGCGAAGGGCTTCATCTCGGCCCGGCTCTCCATCGGCCCCGAAGAGGCTTTCAGGCTCCTGCGTGACACCTCCCGCCGTCGTCAACAGCTGTTGTCCGTTCTCGCCCAGCAGGTCCTCACCGACCCCCGGGGTACCGACCTCTTGCTGAAGGCACCGGACTCCAATTCCACCCCCGGCCCATGATCGTCCTGGCCTGGGCGCCGTGCGGGGCATCTGTCCGAAGGTGAGCCGTGGCGGGGGCCTTGCTGTCCGTGGTTTTCCGGCCGAGGTACAGGCGGCGCACGGATGGCGGGCGGGGCTCTGGCCGGTCACCTGCCGCCGACCCCACCGTCGGACGCGACTACCACACCGAGGCCTTGTTCCTGCCCGACGGCCGCGTCGCCGTCTTCGGTTCCGACCCCCACTTCGCCGACAAGGCCGACTTCTGCCCCGGCCACTTCGAACAGCGCGTCGAGGTCTACACACCGCCGTACCTCTTCCACGGGGCACGGCCCGCCCTCACCCGCGGCGGCAGGCCCGAGGCCGAGCGGGGCGAGGAGGTCACGTTCGACTCCGCGGACGCCGCCCGCATCACCCGCATCTGGCTCATGCGGCCCGGATCGGCCACCCACGTCACCGACTTCGACCAGCGCTCCATCGCCCTCGACGTGATCCGCCACAGCGGCAGGTCGCTGACCGTCCGGATCCCCGGCGATCCCTCCCTCGTACCGTCAGGCTGGTACATGACCATCGCCACGGACGGCCGAGGCACGCCGTCGCAGGCTCTGTGGCTGCACATCCGCCAGCGCGGTGGCCGACGGACAGTCAGCGGGCTCCGGTGGCGATGATGTGGGGATGACCACCAGCTCACGCGCCCATTCGTTCAACGCGGCGGCTGACCAGTACGCGGCCAGCCGACCCTCGTATCCACCCGCGCTCTTCGACCGCATCGGACAGTTCACGAGCCGTCCCCTGGCGGGTGCCCGCGTCGCCGATGTCGGCGCGGGCACCGGAATCGCCACCGCTCTGCTGCGCGAGCGCGGCGCAGACGTGATCGCCGTGGAGCCGGGCGACGCCATGGCCTCCAAGTTCCACACCACGCTCCCGGATGTACCGATCATCAGAGGTGACGGCAACGCCCTCCCCCTCGCGGACGCCTCCCACGACCTCCTCACCTACGCACAGTCCTGGCAGTGGACCGACACCACCCGCTCGGTCCCGGAGGCGCTGCGGGTCCTGCGTCCGGACGGCGCTCTCGCGATCTGGTGGAACACCACCGCCTTCGACGTGCCCTGGATCCGAGAGCAGCACCAGCGGATCGCGCACCACTGCGGAGTGATGCCGACGTCCCGGGTACGTCCCGACGACAGCGACGCCATCCGACTCGCGGGCCTGTCGGGGCTCCGGGTCGCGCGCCGCCAGATCCGATGGAGCCGCGTGGTCTCCCTCGACACGCACCTGGCCAACATCAGCAGCCGCTCGGCGTTCCTTGTCCTTGGCGAGGCCCACAAACGCGCCTTTCGCACCGAGGAACGCAGGCGGCTGAACGAGCTCTTTCCCGACGAAGCGGTGGAAGAGATCTACGTGGTTGATGTGCTGGTGGCCACTCGTCCGTGACCCGTCCCGCGGCCCGGGTTCCGGTGGCGCAGTCGGGCCGCTCCGAAGACGAGGTGGCTCTCGAATCGGATGCATTCCTCACCGTGGACACGGGCGCGTTCACGCCGTTGAGCGGCCATAGTGTCGGAGTGCCGGGCGTTCTCGTTGCGCCGGCACAGGCAGCGGTGCAACTCCCCTGTTTGGACTGTGTGGTTGAGGTGGCGGGAGTTGGCGAGGATGAACTGCCGCAGCGGCCCGAAGTGCGCCTCGATCGGGCTTGTCGTCACATCCAACCGGCGCGAGGCCAGCCCCCAGCACTCCGGTGATCGCTTTCGTTCACGGCGTCAGGTGTCCATGACTCCCGGACCCACCAAGAGCTTGGCATAGTGCAATCTTTACCTGGAGCAAGGGTTCTCTTTCCGTTGCGGGCCCGTACCTGCCGACGTACCCGCCGTCCGCTCCAGGAGGCACGATGCCCATCTCGCGCAGCACGCTCGGAACCGTCTTCGTGGGCGGAGCGCTGAGCGTCACGCTCGCCGCCCTGGCCTACCCGAGCATGCTCGGCGTCCAGAACGTGTCGACCAACCCGGCGCGCGTGATCGCCAACACCCAGTGGGGTCCGCTCACCGAGGCCGACCGCAACTTCGTGGTCTTCGTGCGCTCAGCCGGACTGTGGGAGGGCCCCTCCGGGGACCTGGCCATGAAGAAGGGGACGACCGCGGCCGTGCGCGAGGCCGGCCGGCACCTGGTCATCGGGCACGCCGCACTCGACGCCTCCTGCCGGAAGATCGCCCCCGAGCTGAACATCACCATCCCCAACCAGCCCACCCCGCAGCAGCAGGGCTTCCTGGCGACGTTCCAGTCGGACACGGGCAAGCAGTTCGACACCGACTTCGCCAACACCCTGCGCATCACCCACGGCTCGATCTTCAACACCATCGCCAAGATCCGATCCACCACCAAGAACACCCTCGTGCGTGCACTGGCCGACCAGGCCAACGACGTGGTCCTGGACCACATCACCCAGATGGAGAAGACCGGGCTGGTCAACTTCGGCCAGGTCAACTTCCAGGAGACCACCCCGCCGAAGCTGCCCGCCAGCCAGGTCACACCACCGGTGCCACAACCAGGGGCACCCATGGTCGCCCTCACCGTGCCTCCCGGACTGCCGACCGCCGGAGTACCGACCGGCCCGGCGGACCCTGCCGCGACACCCGCACCGTCCGCATCCCCCACCACCGGATGACCCCACGCATGTGACGCACACCACTCGGCAGCATGCAAAATTTACCTAGCGCAATGATCGGATCCTCCGGCCTGTCCGTACCCCCTGGCATACGAGCCGCTCACA
>NZ_BARF01000094.1 GCF_000367365.1 Streptomyces prunicolor NBRC 13075
CCGGCTCTCCTACTGCATCGTCATTTTCGGCTGCCTACTTCCAGGCAGCATAGGCGCCCTGAACGGCCGTTCCCGGTGGGGGCGACCGGTGCTCCGAGCGAAATATTACTCGCCAGTACGCACTCCTACGCTCCCCCAAGGGGTGCCCGCTAAGCAAGCGCTTTGAACTGTGACCTGTGCAACGCAGCGTAATCGGAACTCGACGCTTCCGCAGGGTGGCCCGTCACCCACCCGGAGTGGCCTCAGTCACGCAGCCCGTTGAAGCGCCCCTGGTGGTAGAGGAGCGGGCGGCCGGTGCCCGCGTGGTCGCCCAGGACGACCTCGGCCAGCACTATGCGGTGATCCCCCGCGGGCACGCGCGCGACGACCCGGCACACCAGCCAGGCGAGCACTCCGTCGAGGATCGGCACGCCCTCGGGACCCTCGCGCCAGGCGGTCGGCGCCCCGAACCGGTCGGCGCCGCTGCGGGCGAAGGTGGCGGCCAACTCCTCCTGGTGCTCGCCCAGTACGTGCACGCCGACATGGTCGGCCCCGGATATCGCGGGCCAACTGGAGGCGCCGGTGCTGATCCCGAAGGACAGCATCGGGGGCTGCGCGGAGACGGAGCTGAGCGAGGTGGCGGTGAAGCCGACCGGGCCATTCTCACCGCGCGCGGTGATCACCGCCACACCGGCCGCGTGCTGCCGGAAGACGGAACGCAGCAGGTCGGGAGAGGCGTGCTGAGGAGTGCGGGTGCCGAGGTCGGGCGTGGCCGTCATGGACGTGTCCTTCTGCCGGGGGGACGAGCGGGGTCCGTGGCTGCTCAACAGCCCGGACAGCGCGCGCTCGCGGTGCGGGCGAGGTCGACGTGCACCCGCCCGTAGAGAAGGAGTTCCGAAGGCATACGGTCAGGTTGACGATAGGTGGTGCGCACAGTCAAGTACGTTCCGGCATATGGGAGATGGCTCACCGTCGTCGTCACAACCGTCAGACCGCCTCACCCAGAGCCGCGATGACGTCCGCCTTGCGGGGGAGGCCGGTGGCACGCCGTACGACCCGCCCGTCGGCGTCGAGAACCAGCACGGTGGGGGTCTTCAGGATGTCGAGTTCCCGTACGAGGTCCAGATGGTCCTCGGCGTCGATCTCGATGTGGCTCACGCCGGGGACCATGCCGGCCACCTCCCCCAGTACCCGGCGGGTGGCCCGGCAGGGCGCGCAGAAGGCGCTGGAGAACTGCACCAGGGTGGCCTTCTCGCCGAGGTCGTCGCCCAACTCGGCGACGCCGAGCCGTTTTCCGCCGTCGCGCCCACGCACGCGTACTCTCCCGCTCCGCCGCCGATGCAGCACTCCGTAGGCGCTCGCCGCCGCGAGCACCACCACGCACACCACAACTCCGGTCATCGAATTCTCCAGCGTTCACGAGACTGCAAAGATTCCCGGCACCCCTAATCCTTTCCGTTGCGGAATCCTTGATTCATGGACATCGACGTAAGAGGACCGCGCTTCGGGGCGGCCCTGACGACCGTAGTGCTGGCGGTCGTGCTGATCACCGGCAGCTTCTGGCTGCTGGCCTGGCAGACCCTGGCGTTCGCGCTGGGCGCGGCGGGCGGCGTGGGCCGTTCGCCGTACGGCTGGCTCTTCCGGAAGGCGGTACGGCCCCGGATCGGGCCGCCGACCGAGTTCGAGTCACCGGAGCCGCCGCGGTTCGCGCAGGCGGTCGGGCTGGTCTTCGCGGGGGTCGGACTGGTCGGTTTCGGCCTGGGTCCCGAATGGCTGGGACTCGCCGCGACCGGGGCCGCGCTCGCCGCCGCGTTCCTCAATGCCGCGTTCGGTTACTGCCTGGGCTGCGAGATGTACCTGCTAGTGCGTCGAGTGACAGTTCGCGCACAGTAAAGGAAACTTAAAAGCCCGAGGTGGATCAAGCGATGGACGTGACGAGGATCTCGCCGTTCTGCGGCACGAGGACTGGCCAGTCGTTCGTTCTTGGGGCACGATCTGCGCAATGCCGTAAACCTACGGCTGCGTAACTTTCCCGCCCGGAGAACCCCTTCCAGGCAGAGAGAAGGGTCCACCCCGTCCATGGCTGAGCTTGTCTACCGCCCCGTCATCGGTCTCGCCCAAACGCTGTTCAAGGCCTGGGACCTCAAGATCGACTGCAAGGGGTCGGAGAACATTCCGCGCTCGGGCGGCGCCGTGCTGGTCAGCAACCACATCAGCTACCTGGACTTCATCTTCGACGGTCTGTCCGCCCTGCCGCAGAAGCGCCTGGTGCGCTTCATGGCGAAGGAGTCGGTGTTCCGGCACAAGATCTCGGGCCCGCTGATGCGCGGCATGAAGCACATCCCGGTGGACCGCAAGCAGGGCGAGACGGCCTATCAGCACGCACTGGAGTCGCTGCGGTCGGGCGAGATCGTCGGCGTCTTCCCCGAGGCGACGATCTCCCAGTCCTTCACCCTGAAGAGCTTCAAGTCGGGTGCCGCGCGCATGGCCCAGGAGGCCGGCGTCCCGCTGATCCCGATGGCGCTGTGGGGTACCCAGCGCCTGTGGACCAAGGGCCACCCGAAGAACTTCAAGCGCAGCCACACCCCGATCACCATCCGGGTCGGCGAGCCGGTGGAGGCCCCGCAGGACCAGTACGCGGGCGCGATCACCCGCCGTCTGCGCGAGCGCATCCAGGAACTCCTCGAAGCCGCCCAACGCGCTTATCCGGTACGACCGAACGGCCCGGACGACACCTGGTGGATGCCGGCCCATCTCGGCGGCACCGCACCGACCCCGGAAGAGGTCAAGGCGGCCGAGGCTCGCTGAATCGTCACGCCGGGGCGTGGACGGTGATCCGCGCCCCGGGGCTGAACTTCTCCAGCAGCTCGGCGAGTTCGGCACCGGCGGCCTCGACGTCGGCAACCGGCATCGGCGCCAGACTCTCCAACAGGAAGACGGCGGCGGTGGTTTCCTCCGTGAGCCTGGTGCGCGGCCCCTGCCGCCAGTTCCACCGACGGCACGTGACACCAACAGCGTCCCGCCACACCACCTCGCCCGCGTCGGGATGCTCGACGACCTCCTCACCGCCCGCGACCGTCACGAACTCCTCGTCCCCAGCGGCCCGTTGAAGGGTCATCGCACCCTGAATACGGTCGGTGTCCTCACCGCCCACAGGGATCAAGTGGGCCACGCTGACGACGTTGTAGAGATCGACCAGCACATTGATCCGGGGCAACCCACCGTCGGAAAGCGCCCTCTTGGCCAGCGCCTCCGCCGAGTTACGGGTCCGCGACGGCTTCGACCCGAACGCCGTGTACACCTCACGCCAGGCCACCATGTGCGGGTCCTCGTGCGGTGCTCGCCCGTCCAGTCGTACGGCGAGACGGCGGGCCGCGTCGTCGAGGAGCGCCGAACTCGCGTCGGTGCTCGGCCCATTGACCAGTCCGGTCGCCTCGATCGCCACGTGGGTGAACCCGGGGGCGAGGGCGCGGACTTCGTCGGACACGGTCAGGGTGAGGGTCATGGTCTGCCTCAGAGTGCGGTCGGGAGCGTCTGCCACAGGTGCGCCCGGTCGGGGGCGGCCTTGAGGGCGCTCAGTACGACCGGGTGCGGTTCAGCGTACAGGACCGGATAGTCCAACTCATTGAACTCCAGATCGGGCACGAAGGCCAGCCACTCCCCGTCGAGCGAGAACTGCGCGTCCACGCCCGGCTTGTTGCCGCGCGGATCCTGCCGATGCCAGGCTCCGTTGAAGCGCACGGCGACCAGCCCGTGCACCACGTCGAACTTCTGGTAGCAGAGAGCCGTAGGAATGTCCTCGGCCCGCAGCAGCGCGGCCAGCGCGTGCGCCTTGGCATAGCAGATACCGGTGCCCTGCTCCAGGACGTCGGAGGCCCGCCAGGTGACGCGCGGATCACCGGAGTCCTGCGAGTGGGGAATCTCGTCCCGCACGAACTCGAACGCCAGCCGTGCATAGCCATACGAGTCGGCGGCACTTCTGGCCAGCCGCGCGGCTGTCTCCCGTACGAGGGGATGCTCATGGTCAATGGCCTCGTCGGCAGCCAAGTACGCGGACAGGTCAGAGGTGTTCTGGATCAGCTCCATGGCTGCAGAGCATAGGAAAGCGATCACCCGCGAGTCAATGACTTTTCAGGTGGCCGCATACCTATGCACAACACAACCCGACTCCGAGCCGGGAGGCCTAGCGGGCCATCTCCTCCTTGAGCGCCGCCACGAACGCGTCCACGTCGTCCTCGGTCGTGTCGAAGCCGCACATCCAGCGGACGTCTCCGGCGGCCTCGTCCCAGAAGTAGAAGCGGAAGCGCTTCTGAAGGCGTTCGCTCACGTCGTGCGGGAGGCGGGCGAAGACGCCGTTGGCCTGCACCGGGTGGAGGAGCTCCACGCCGTGCACCGCGCGGACGCCCTCGGCGAGGCGCTGGGCCATCTCGTTGGCGTGGCGGGCGTTGCGCAGCCACAGGTCCTTGGCGAACAGGGCCTCCAACTGCACTGAAACGAAGCGCATCTTGGAGGCGAGCTGCATGGACAGCTTGCGCAGGTGCTTCATGTGGCTGACCGCGTCCTGGTTGATGACGACGACCGCCTCGCCGAAGATCGCACCGTTCTTCGTCCCGCCCAGGGAGAGGATGTCGACGCCGACCGCGTTGGTGAACGTCCGCATCGGGACGTCAAGTGAGGCCGCCGCGTTGGCTATCCGGGAGCCGTCGAGGTGGACCTTCATGCCGTGCGCGTGGGCGTGGTCGCAGATCGCGCGGATCTCGTCGGGCGTGTAGAGGGTGCCGAGTTCGGTGCTCTGGGTGATCGACACGACCTGCGGCATCGCGCGGTGCTCGTCGTCCCAGCCGTAGGCCTGCTTGTCGATCAGTTCGGGTGTGAGCTTGCCGTCGGGGGTGGGCACCGTGAGGAGTTTCAGGCCGCCCATGCGTTCGGGGGCGCCGCCCTCGTCGACGTTGATGTGCGCGCTCTCGGCGCAGATCACCGCGCCCCAGCGGTCGGTGACCGCCTGGAGGGCGACGACGTTCGCGCCGGTGCCGTTGAAGACCGGGAAGGCCTCCGCCGTGGCGCCGAAGTGGCTGCGGATGATGCCCTGGAGGTTCTCCGTGTAGTCGTCCTCGCCGTAGGCGACCTGGTGGCCGCCGTTGGCGAGGGCGAGGGCGGCGAGCACCTCGGGGTGGGCGCCGGCGTAGTTGTCGCTGGCGAAGCCGCGGATCTCCGGGTCGTGGTGGCGACGGGCGTCGGTCTTCGGAGGGTTCACGGCTTCTCGGTCAGCCACAGACGGTTTCCGTTCACTTCGGTGGCGGGCTTGTCCCAGACGCCGGCGATTGCCTCGGCGAGGTCCTTGACGTCGGTGAAGCCCGCGAACTTCGCGTTCGGGCGTTCGGCGCGCATGGCGTCGTGCACCAGCGCCTTCACCACCATGACGGCGGCGGCGGAGGTGGGTCCGTCCTCGCCGCCGGCCTTGCGGTAACCGTCGGCCATGGCGAGGGTCCAGGCCTCGGCGGCGGCCTTCGAGGCGGAGTACGCGGCGTTGCCCGCGGTGGGTTTGCTGGCGCCCGCCGCGCTGATCAGCAGATAGCGGCCGCGGTCGCTGCGCTCCAGGCCGTCGTAGAAGGCCAGGGAGGTGTGCTGGACGGTGCGGATGAGGAGTTTCTCCAGCAGGTCCCAGTCGGCGAGGTCGGTGTCGGTGAAGGACGCGCTGCCGCGCCAGCCGCCGACGAGGTGGACCAGGCCGTCGACACGGCCGAAGTCCTTCTCGATGTGCTCGGCCCAGTCGCGGGTGGCCTGCAGGTCGAGCAGGTCGACGGTGTCTCCTACGACGGTCGCGCCGCCGTGCGCGTAGCGGGCCGCGTCCACGGCCTCCGCCAGGCGTTCGGGATGCGCGTCCGCGCCGACGACGGTCGCGCCGGCCTCGGCCAGCCGCAGCAGCACGGCCCGGCCCGCGGGCCCGCCCGCTCCGGCCACCGCGATCACCGCGCCGTTGAGCGCCCCGTTCCCCATGGTCCTCGCCTCCTGAGCCACTTCGGTGCTGCGGTCGCTCACGCGGCGATCCGCTCGGCGCTCTCCGCGGTGATGCCCTTGGTCGAGGCGATCACGTTCTTGAGCTTCTTGGAGAGTGCCTCATAGAACATGCTCAGCGGAAACTCGTCCGGAAGCACGTCATCCACGAGTTTCCGCGGCGGCTGGCTCAGGTCGAGGGCGTCCGGGCCCTTGGCCCAGCGCGAACCCGGGTGCGGGGCGAGATAGGTCGCGACCAGCTCGTAGGCCTTGAACCAGTGGACGAGCTTGGGGCGGTCGATGCCCGCGCGGTAGAGGTCCTCGATCTCGGCGCACAGCTGGTTGGTGACCTCGGGGGCGCGCTGCCAGTCGATGTGCAGCTTGTTGTCGGTCCAGCGGACGACGTCGTGCTTGTGCAGGTAGGCGAAGAGCAGCTGGCCGCCGAGTCCGTCGTAGTTGCGGACGCGCTCGCCGGTGACCGGGAAGCGGAACATGCGGTCGCAGAGGACCGCGTACTGCACGTCACGGGCCTGCGGGACGCCGTCGGCCTCCAGCCTGACGGCCTCCTTGAAGGCGGTGAGGTCGCAGCGCAGCTCTTCGAGGCCGTACATCCAGAACGGCTGGCGCTGCTTGATCATGAACGGGTCGAAGGGCAGGTCGCCGTGGCTGTGGGTGCGGTCGTGGACCATGTCCCACAGGACGAAGGCCTCTTCGCAGCGCTTCTGGTCGTCGACCATCGTGGCGACATCCTCGGGCAGTCGCATGCCCAGGATGTCTACGGCGGCCTCGGTCACCCGGCGGAAGCGGGCGGCCTCGCGGTCGCAGAAGATGCCGCCCCAGGAGAACCGTTCCGGCGCCTGCCGTACGGCGATGGTCTCCGGGAAGAGGACGGCCGAGTTGGTGTCGTAGCCGGACGTGAAGTCCTCGAAGGTGATGCCGCAGAACAGCGGGTTGTCGTAGCGGGTCGCCTCCAGCTCGGCCAGCCAGTCGGGCCAGACCATGCGCAGGACGACCGCTTCGAGGTTGCGGTCCGGGTTGCCGTTCTGTGTGTACATCGGGAAGACGACCAGGTGCTGGAGTCCGTCCCGGCGGTTCGCGGCGGGCTGGAAGGCCAGCAGCGAGTCGAGGAAGTCGGGCACCTGGAAGCCGTCGGCCGCCCACTGCTCCAGATCCCTGACGAGCGCTGCGTGGTACGCGGCGTCGTGCGGGAGCAGCGGGGAGAGCTCCTCGACGGCGCCCGTCACGCGGCGTACGGCGGACTCGGCCTCCGCGCGGCCCGGGGCGGACTCGGCCGCGAAGTCGATCGACCCGTCCTTGGACTGCCATGGCCGGATCCGCTCCACGGCATCCTTGAGCACGGGCCATGCCGGATGCTCCACCACCCTGGTCATGAGAGGAAGCCGCTCCTCAGAACCCACCTGCACAAGAATTTCCGTCATGTCCCATCCTCCACGGGAGAACCTCGCGTATGGACACCGTATGCGTTCATGGTTTCCCCTAGCAAGGCGGACCTCCGTAAATTATCCTGCACCTCCTGTCCGTCACCGCCTTTTTTCCTGCCTGACACAAAGAAGGCGATTACTTCCGCCGTGACGGGGTAGGTGGGCGCCCCCGGGCTTCCTGGGGTCGGTTTCGGTCAATGACCACCGGACTCGCCCACGGCCGGGTGACGGCATCGGGCCGTACGCTCCAGGTGCACCCCGTCCGTCACCGCCAATCCCCCGTGTACGCGCGGGTACATCGCCGGGCCCGGCCGTTAGGCTGCGGCTCTGCCGCGTGGACGCCGGTGTCCGGCCGCGCCCGCGCGCGCGTGCCGAGCCGCCGCGACGGAAGCGAGTTGAACCTTGAACTTCCTTACCATCGGTCACCGCGGAGTCATGGGTCTCGAACCCGAGAACACTCTCCGTTCCTTCGTCGCCGCCGAGCAGGGCGGCCTCGATGTCATCGAACTCGATCTGCATCTGAGCAAGGACGGTGCCCTCGTCGTCATGCACGACGCCGACGTGGACCGTACGACCGACGGGACCGGGCCGATCGCCGAGCGGACCCTCGGCGAGCTGCGCACCCTGGACGCGGGACGCGGCGAGCGCGTGCCCGTCTTCGAAGAGGTACTGGACGCGGTCAAGTCGCCGATCCAGGCCGAGATCAAGGACCTTGCGGCGGCACGGGCGCTGGCCGAGGTCATGCACCGGCGGAACCTGGTCGAGCGGGTCGAGGTGTCCTCGTTCCACGACGAGGCCATCGCCGAGATCGCCCGCCTGGTGCCCGGTGTACGCACCGCGCTGATCGCCGGCCGCTTCGGCCCCGACGTGGTGGAACGCGCCACCGAGGCCGGTGCCGAGACGGTCTGCCTCAACATCCGCCGGCTGACCCTGGAGGTCGTCGAGGCGGCCCGCAAGGCGGACCTGAAGATCATCGGCTGGGTGGTGAACACACAAGACCAGCTGCGGCTCGTACGCGCCCTGGGGCTGGACGGCGCGACCACCGACTACCCGGAGATCAAACGCACGGGCCGCTTCACGGCATAGCGGACCGAACGGCCGTAAGAATTACGCGAGTTCCTTGACCAGCAGCTCGAACTGCAGGTCGTCGCGCTGCGGAATACCGAACCGCTCGTCGCCGTACGGGAACGGGGTCATCCGGCCCGTACGGCGATAGCCGCGGCGCTCGTACCAGGCGATGAGGTCGTTCCGTACGGAGATCACGGTCATGTGCATCTCCCGCACACCCCAGGTCTCCCGGGCCGTGCGCTCCGCCTCGGCGATGATGACCTTGCCGAGGCCGCCGCCCTGGAGCTGCGGGCTGACGGCGAACATCCCGAAGTAGGCGTGCGCGCCCCGGTGTTCGAGCTGGCAACAGGCAACCACCTGGCCCTCGCGCTCCACGACGAGCAGTCGGCTGTCGGGCGACTTGATGACCGCCAGCACGCCCTCGGGATCGGTCCGCTGCCCTTCGAGGATGTCCGCCTCGGTGGTCCAGCCGGCCCGGCTGTCGTCACCCCGGTAGGCCGACTCGATCAGCACGACGAGGGCATCCGCATCGGCGTCGGTGGCGTCGCGGAAGGTCAGTCCGGTGGCGGCGGTGTCCATGGTGCACAACTCCGATCAGGGCGCGGCTCAGGCAGAGACGAGGGTAACGCGGCCCCGGCGGCTAGGCTCCGGCCGCATGGTGCACGTACTGAGCAGCCGCATCCTGCTGCGCCCCACCGATCCCGACCGCTCCCGCGCCTTCTACGGCGAGCAACTGGGCCTGCCCGTCTACCGCGAGTTCGGCACAGGTCCGGAACGCGGAACCGTCTACTTCCTCGGCGGCGGCTTCCTGGAGGTCTCCGGCCGCTCGGACACCCCGCCCTCCCCCGCCGTACAGCTGTGGTTGCAGGTCGCGGACGCGGGCGCCGCGCACGAGGAGCTGCGGGCGAAGGGCGTCGAGATCGTGCGGCCGCCGGTGAGGGAGCCCTGGGGGCTGGTGGAGATGTGGCTCTCGGATCCGGACGGGACGCGGATCGTGGTCGTGGAGGTACCGGCGGATCATCCGCTGCGGTACCGCCCAGGGATGTAGGCCTACGGCGGCCAGGGCGCCCTTTCCCTGCCCCGATGGCCGGGGTCGCGGCCCGGGCTTAGCGTGCTGGGAGGGGAGCTTTCTGCGGAAGGAACGCCATGAAGCTCGACAGGCCGGTGACCGGCGGGCCCTGCTGGACCGAGCTCGGGACCAGTGATCTGGAGGCGGCCAAGCGGTTCTACTCGGACGTGTTCGGCTGGCGTCCGGAGACCGATCCGCGGCCGGAGGCGGGCGGTTACACGGTCGCGCACATCGGGGACGCGGCGGTCGCCGCGCTGACGCCGCTGTTCCAGGAGTCGCAGCCGGTGGCGTGGAACGTGTCGTTCGCGGTGGCGGACGCCGACGCGACGGCGGAGAAGGTGCGCGCGGCGGGCGGAACCCTGCTGATGGAGCCGATCGACGTGTTCGACATCGGGCGCTTCACGGTCGGCCTCGACCCGGGCGGCGCCGCGTTCCAGACCTGGCAGGCCCGCACCTTCCCCGGCGCCGGGCTGTTCAACGCGCCCGGCGCGCTGGGCTGGGTGGAGTTGCTGACGCGGGCGCCGGAGCGGGCGGAGAGCTTCTACACGACGGTGTTCGGCTGGACCGTCCGCCCCTCGGAGCACTACCCGCAATGGGGCATCGACGGCGCCGACTTCGGCGGCATGATGACGATGGACGCGAAGTTCCCACCGGAGGTGCCTCCGCACTGGCTGCCGTACTTCGCCGTGGCCGACGTCGACGCCACCGCCGCGTCGGCTACGGAGGCGGGCGGCACGGTCCTGATGGAGCCGACGTCCATCGGCGACGTGCGGCGGATCGCGGTGCTGCGGGATCCGCAGGGGGCGATGTTCGGGGTGTATGCGGCGGGTGACGAGGACCACTGAGCCACCCACCCGCGTCCCGCCCTCAGGCCAGTCGCGTCACCGTCACCGTGTCGATCACCGGTGCGTACGCGGAGCGTTGACCGTACTGGTTCCTGGAGTGGCCGTCGTGGTCCGGGAGTTCGTCGGCGGTGAAGGTGACGGTGTTGGCGCCCTGGTCGAGGGTGACGGGGACGGGGACGGAGAGGTCGTGGAAGTTGTTGAAGTGGAAGGTGGTGGGGAACAGGACGCGCTGCGGGGCGGCCCCGTTGACCGCGATGTCCGCGTGACGGCAGACCGGGTCCGGGTTGTAGTGGGTGGCGGGTGCCTGCTCGCCGTTGGAGTAGCGGATCGTGAGCACGTGACGGCCGGCCCGCTCCGCCTCCACGGTGAGTGTGAGCGTGTTCGCGGGGCCGGCGCCGATGCCTTCGACCGCCTTGCCGCCCGTGGCGAACGTGTACGCGCCGGTGACCCGGGCGGTGCCGGTCGTGGCGCCTTCCTCGGCCGGGTGCGTCGAGGTGGGGAGGAGGCCGCGTGAGGCGCCTACCTGGAGGCGGTCCAGGACGAGCTGGTCCGAGGTGCCGGTGACGGTGATCTTGTTGACGCCTGCCATGAGGAACAGGGGAACGGAGGATCGTTCAACAATACTCATGTCGCTTCCATCGACCATCCCCTCGTTCTCGCCGCCAACCATCCCCACGTTCTCCCCGTTGATCGTCAACTCGCCCTCCCCAGGGCCGATTCGATCGACGGTCACAGCCGCCTCCCCGTCGTCCGCCGCGTGCACCCAGAAGGTGGCGGTGCCACCACGTGGCAGTACGACGGCACCGGGACCGGACGCTCCGCGCTGCCCGTAGTCCACGCGAGCGTCACCACCCAGCGCCGCGAACTCCGCGTCGTACAGCGCGGGCGCAGCCACCTGGTCGTCGCGCAGGGCGAGGTCGAGTCGGTCGATCACCGCGTCGCCCCTCGTGACGCCGAGGTCATGGTCCTGCGCGGCGAGGGTGATCGCGTGCGCGCCGGCGGTCAGCTCGACCTGTGTGTCGGTGTGGCCCCACACCGCCCACTTGTAGCCGAGCGGCAGCCGGAGTTCCTGCGGGTGCCCGCCGTCGACGCGGAGGAAGACGTTGGTGGGGCCCTGCTCGCGCACCGCGTCGGCCAGGTTGTAGGAGTTGGCGAAGACACTCACGTCGTACGTCCCGTCGCACGGGACGTCCACGGAGAAGACCAGCACACCGTCGGAGCCGGTACGGAGTCCGCCCACGTGGTAGCCGGTCGAGCCGGCGAACTTGTCGACGTCGGACGGGGACCCCTCGGGCCCGTTCAGGGAGTGGCCGTCACCGATGTAGGCCGCTTCCTCCGCCTGGTACGAGCGCCGCCAGCCGACCGAAGGCGCCGGCGCCACCGCCCCGTTGCCACCCGGGGACAGGATCACCTGGTACGCCGACATCGCCTCCAGGCCGGTCAGACGCAGCGTCACTTTGCCGTCCACGACGGGGAGTTCGTGATCGGCGAGCCGCAACGGCTGCGCGGAGACGCCGACTTGGCCCGTCCAGGGGATCTCCAGGAGCCGCGCGTGGACGGTCGTACCGAAGACTTCGGGGTCGGCGTGCTCGAACACGACGTCCGCCGATCCGCCGGTGCCGCCGAGCAGCAGCCGTGCCTGCCGCTTGGCGCGATCGAGCGCAGCGACGCCCTGGAGCGTGTACTGGACGTTGGGGTGGGGCGCGGTGACCCGGACGGTGTTGCCCGTGAACTGTCCGTAGGCGTTGAACAGCCACCACTGGCCGTTGCCCTTGTTGGCCTCCACGACCGAGTCGTTGAGGTTGCCGTCGATGTTCCAGTACGCCATGTCGGCGTCGACCTTGGACTCCTCGATCGCGGCGATCCACTGGATCATCTGGCCCGGGACGGACAAGTGGTAGTTGTGGGCGTACTCGTTGAGGTTGACGGGGAGCGGCCCGATGCCCAACTCCCGCTCCAGTGCACGGTACTTGGCGACACTCGTGCGGATCTCGTCGGGCGAGGACAGCTCGTGCCAGGTGATGACGTCGGGCAGTACGTCCTCGGCCTCGGCGAACTCCAGGAAGCCCCTGATCTCGTCGTACAGGAGGCAGGTGCTGGGGCCGGCGATGCGGGCGCCGGGGTCGAGTTCCCTGATGAGGCGGCAGAGGTCCCGCCAGGCGGCGAAGTAGTGGGCCGGGTCGGTGCGCCAGGAGACCTGGTCGTAGCTCCACTCCTCCGTGCCGAACATGTTGCCCTCGGGCTCGTTGAACGGGACGTACACGACATGGGACTTGTACGCGCCGAGCGTCAGCACCTGCTCCACCTGGCGACGGACGCGGGCCGTGAAGTCGGCGAGGCGCTCGGCTCCGGTGTCGCCGGGCCATTCGTAGGGGAAGCCGCGGTAGATGTCGGTCATGTAGACGTAGACGTCCTTGCCGCCCGCCTCGACGAAGGGGCGGAGGATCTCCAGGGCGTCGGCGCCCGGGTGCTGGGTGCCGTCCTGGGCCTTCGTGGAGACCGTGCGGACGTACATGCCCTCGACGGCGTTGCGGCTGGGGACGCCGTCGCCGTACAGGCCGTAGAGCGTGCCGCTCGCGCCTCCGTGGAAGGGGCCCGTGTCGGTGCCGAGGTCGACAGTGAGGATCTCGGGGGTGGAGGCTGCGGCTGCCACGGCATCAATTCCTTGTTCGACATTTCGTACGTCAGTCGGCGTCCCGAACCGGCTTGATCGAACGTAGGGAGATCACGCGACTCGCGTCAACGGTCCGTCGGCGCCCGGGTACGGCGGCTCAGACGCGCAGCATGCCCAGCCGGCCTTCCAGCTGGACCAGCAACTCGCCGAGCAGGGAGGCGAGTTCGCCCTGTCCGGGGGTGCCCAGGCCGGCGAGCACGGTCGTCTCGTAGGCAAGCTGCTCGGGCAGGATCGCGTCGACGAGGTCGCGGCCGGCGTCCGTGAGGCGGACGTGGGCGACGCGGCGGTCACGGGTGTCGCCGCGGCGCTCGACAAGGCCGCGTTCGGTCAGCAGCTTGAGGCGCTTGGTGACGGCGGCGCCCGAGGAGAAGGTCTCCCGGGTCAGCTCACTCGGCGTCAGCTCGTGCCCGGTGCGGCGGAGCGCGCCGAGCAGGTCGAACTCGGGGCGGCTGAGCCCGGCCCGGCGCAGCGGCGCGTCCTCGGCCTGCTGGAGCAGGGCGGCGCACCGGTTGATCCGGCCGATGATCTCCATCGGGCCCGTGTCGAGGTCGGGGTGCACGGCCTGCCACTGCCCGACGACGGCGGCGACGGTGTCGTGCCGGGCCGCTCCCGGAGCGGTGGGGCGGGCCGCGCCGTCCACCGGCCGTCCATTGGTTGCCGTCATCCCCGTACGCCCTCCGTCGTCCTGCCCGTGCGCCGATCCCCGGTCGGCCAGGAGTGCGACTCCCGGCGTCGTACCGTCGCGGCGAGCGTACGGTGTCCGGACTGTTCGGCGAGCACGACCCGCTCCTGCGGCAGGGCGCGCTGCCACCACTCGCCGGACGCGGCGTCGGCGGTGGCGCGCAGTTCGACCAGCGCGGCGGCGAGCGCGCGGTGCGCGGAATCCAGGGTCCCGCGCGCGGGAGTCGGTTCCGCCAGCAGGCGCGCGGCCCGCTCACGGGCCCGTTCCACCCCGGTCAGCGCCTCCTCGATACGGTCGGTCGCACGCCGGTTGGTGACGACGGCCGCGGCGACGAGGCCCACCAGGGCGCCGACGAGAGTGTCGACGATCCGCTCGGTGATCAGCTCACCGGAGTGCTGTGTCCGGGCGAACTCCGTGATGAGCAGCGCCATCGGGGTCACACAGACGCTGCCGAGCCAGTAGTTGCGGGCGATCAGCGCCTCGGCGCCGAAGTTGAGGGCGAGGCAGCACAGCACGAGCGCCGCCGGGTGGGCATGGGCGAGCGGGGCCACCGCGGCGAACACGAGCACCCCGGCGAGATTCCCGACGACCCGCTGCACTCCCCGGCCCCAGGTGAGGGTGATGTTGGCCTGGTAGAGCGAGGCGGCGGTGACGAGGGCCCAGTAGGGGCGGCCGACACCGAGGGCGAGGGACACGTATCCGGCGAGCGCGCAGCCGAGCGCCGTACGCAGCACGAGGGGGGTGAGCGGACCGAGCCTGGTCCACAACGGGCGCGCGGGGGCGGCCAGTTCGGCGTCCACACCGAGGAGTTCGTCTTCTACGGCGCCTGCCGGGGCCTCGGTCTGCGGGACCGGTGCCCTGCCACGCAGTTCGCGGGCCCAGGCCCGCAGCCGCTCCGGGTCGGCGTCCCCGGGCGCGGCGAGCGCGACCTCGGCACGGACGAGGAGGCGTTCGAGGGCGCGTCGGGGCGCGGTACGGGTGCCGGTGGCGAGGAGGGACTGCCAGGCGGCGTGCACGGCGGCTGCGGCGGCGGCACGCGCGCGTGGATGGTCGTCGTCGGCACGCGCGCGTGCAGGGCTCTTTTCGGTGCCGTGTGCGGCGGCGTACGTGGCCACGGCGTTCAGGGCCTGGGCGGTGGCGCGGCGCTCGGGGCCGTAGGGGCGGACGAGGACGGGGGCCATGCCGACGAGCCAGGCCCAGGCGCCCGCGGCGGTGGCCAGCGCGAGGTGGGCGGGGACCTGGCCGAGTGTCTGCGGTGCGAAGAGCGAGGCGGAGCTGATGAAGGTGAGGACCACGTTGCCGGGCGGGCCGATCCGGGTCGCGTCGCACAGGCCCTTCTGTACGGCGGCCAGGGCGGCGCCGACCGTGACCAGGACGAGGGCGTTCGTGGTGAGCGAGGCCGTGACCAGCGCGACGGCGAGACCGGCGATCATCCCGAGCACCACCCAGAGCAGGGCGCGGGCCCGGGCGGCGTACGGCTTGTTGTGGGCGTAGAGCGCGCACAAGGAGCCGGCCATCGTGTACATCGCCAGGTCGAGGCGGCCGAGGGCCAGCAGGGTCAGGTTGGGCGGGGCGACCGAGGCGACCACGCTGAGCGCGGGCTTGAACCAGATGTCCGAGGGCCGGCCGAGGCGCAGCACGCCGGTGAGCGGGAGGCGCCGGAGGCGCGGGGTGGGGACGGGGGTCGCACTGCTCATGGAAACAAGTTTAGCAGGTGTTTTACTCGTGAACTATTTTCGCCGGACAAGCCCCCACCGAGGCGCCACCGACCTGCCGCGCGCCGCCAAGTGCTCCCCGTGTACACCGTTGCGCTCGATTGCGCCCCGTGCGGCACGGGCATCCTGTGACCGAACATCGACGGACAGCGATATCCGGGGCGGAACGGGGGACGCGCGTGCATGGTGGACCGGCTTCGTCCGGCTGGCTCCTGGTCGCGCTGTGCGCGGCGACCGGGGCCTACTGCCTGCTGCGGATGCGCAGCCCCGTCGAGGAACAGCGCCGGGCCGCGGGCGGCGAGGCGCTGATGGGCTTCGGCATGGCCGCGATGGCCGTACCGGCGGCGGTGTTCACCCCACCGGCGTGGGCGTGGCCCGGCTACGCGGCGGTGTTCGGCGCGGCGGCGCTGCGCGCCCTGTGGTCGGCGCGCAGGAGCCCGCACCACGTGCACCACCTGCTGGGCACCGCGGCCATGGTCTACATGGCGCTCGCGATGGCCGCCTCGCCCGCGCACCACCACGAACACGGCGACTCCGGAGTCCCGCTCGTGACGGGCGCGTTGCTCCTCTACTTCGTGGGATACGTACTGCTGTCGGGAATCCGGCTGGTGCCCGTCACCGGATCGGTGGGCGGTGGCGCGAGCGTCGGCTGGGGCGATCGGCCGGAGTTGGCGCGGGCCTGCCGGTTGTCGATGGGGATCGGCATGGTCGCGATGTTGCTGACGCTCTAGGCAGAGCCGGCGCGGCGGTACGAAATCGTGGTCTGCGTCACTTTGCCGTGACAAGCCGTACCCCTGATCACCGCGGCGCTCATAGGGTGCTCCCATGATGGTCCCCGCAGCACTGTTGCTGCTCGGCGCCTTGGCCGCCGTTGTCGCCCCACGGCTGCTCGCCCGGGCCGACTGGCCGGACCATGAGCCGGTGCTCGCGCTGTGGGTGTGGCAGTGCGTGGTCGCCGCCGTACTCCTGTGCTGCGCCCTGTCGATGACGCTCAGCGCCGCCGCCGCGTGGCAGGCGGTGCGCGGCCATGTGTTCGCCAACGCCCCGCACGCGGTCGTGGACGCCTATCCCCTTGTGGCGAACGGGCCTTGGGCCGCCACCACCGCGGTGACCCTCGCGTGCGGCGGGGCGTGGACCGCGGCGATGCTGGTCCGCGAAGTCGTACGGGCCCGGGCACGGCGTCGGCTGCGGAGGGCCGAACTCCTGGTGCGCGCCCCGGTGTTGCCCGGCGAGGAGCCCGGTGCCGAGCCGCTGGTCATCCTGGAGGGGGGACGGCCGGACGCGTGGTGGATGTCCGGCGCCGCGCCTCAACTGGTCATCACCACGGCCGCGTTGAGGCGCCTCAAGGGGCGGCAACTGGACTCGCTGCTGGCGCACGAGCAGGGGCACGCACAGGCCCGGCACGACTGGCTGCTGCACTGCTCGGGCGCGCTCGCGAACGGGTTTCCGCAGGTGCCGGTGTTCGCCGCGTTCCGGGACGAGATGCACCGGCTGGTCGAACTCTCCGCCGACGACATGGCCTCCCGGCGCTTCGGCCGGCTCACGACCGCGCTCGCTCTGGTCGAACTCAACGAGGACCGTGGGGTGTTCGGGCCGTGCCCCACCCCGCACGCCCATGTTCCGCAGCGGGTGAACCGGTTGCTCACTCCCCCGGACCGGCTCACGGCGATGCGCCGGCTGGGCCTGACCGCGACGGCGGCGCTGGTGCCGGTGGTTCCGGTGCTGGTGGCATTCGTACCGGGGTTGCGGGCACTCGGCTGAGGAGGGGCCGAGGGAGGACCGGGGAGGAGTCACGGAGGATGCCGCCCCGGAGCGGAGTTGGCTCCGCGCACCACGAGTCGGCGAGGATCGTTCCATGCACTACCCGCCCCACCCACCCCGCCCGACGCTCCGACAGACCACCATCACCCTCGCCCTGTGCTCCGCGCTGCTCCTCACCCTGGTCGCGGCAGAGTGGCACCCGCTGATCGACGCAGACGAACGGATCGCCCGGACCACCCACCGCTGGGCGGTCGAGGACCACGGACTGACCCACACCTTCCGCATCCTGACGGACTGGGTCTGGGACCCACTGACCCTGCGCCTTGTGTGCGCGGCGGCCATGGCCTGGCTGGTGTGGCGCCGTTCGGCATGGTGGACGGCCCTATGGCTGGCGGCCACATGTGCGCTGGGCACACTGTTGCAACAGGCACTCAAGGCACTGGTCAACCGCCCCCGCCCGGTGTGGCCCGACCCCGTCGACTCGGCCCATTACGCCGCCTTCCCCTCCGGACACGCCATGACCGCCACGGTGGTCTGCGGCCTGCTGCTGTGGCTGCTCCACGACCACGGCGCCGGACGCGCTGTGTGGCGTACGGCCATGGCTCTGGCCGTGATCTCCGTGGCGGGTGTGGGGCTCACCCGTGTGTGGCTGGGCGTGCACTGGCCGTCGGATGTGCTGGGCGGGTGGCTCCTGGGGGCGCTCGTGGTGGCGGTGGCCGTCGGGGCGTACGAACGGTGGCGGGTGTGAGCGCGGGCGGGCGGCGGCATCGGTATGTCGGTCCGGCGGAGTTGCTGACTGCCGTGCGGCCGGGTGCGGAGGGCCGGGTCGTACGGTCGGCCGGGGATCTGAACGCCTGGCTGGGCGGACGAGAGCAGGCCGAGCCGGCCGAACCCTTCACCTTCGTCGTCGATCTGGACGGACTGCTGCGGCTGGCACCCCGCCGGAGTGAGCATGTGGCGTGTGCCGGGGGCGCCGATGTGCTGGGTGCGGGCGAGATGGGATTCGAGCAGGCGGCCGGGCTCTGGGTCGTCCGGGAGGTCAGCAACCAGTCCACCGGCTACTGCCCGCACCTCGACTCGTGGTCTGCGGTGGCACGCGCACTCGACCTGGCCGGTATTGACCGTCCCCCGGGTTTCACGCACGCCGTGGTGTTCCGGCGCTGTGAAACATGCCGGGAGATCAACATCGTGCGCGAGGGCGATTTCGTCTGCGTGTTCTGCGGAAGCGACCTTCCCGCCGACTGGAATGTGGCTGCGTAGGATCACCGCATGAATGCCGTCCTCTTCGACTTCTCCGGAACCCTCTTCCGCATCGAGTCCACCGAGTCCTGGCTGCGTGCCGTGTTGCGTGAGACCGGGATCGCGCTGCCCGAACCGGAGTTGGTCGAGGCGGCGCGGGCGCTGGAGTCGGCGGGGGCGATGCCGGGTGGGGCACAACCGGAGCAACTGCCCGAGGAGTTCGCCGAGATGTGGGCGATCCGGGACGAGAGTTCCGCGCTGCACCGGGCCGCGTACACCGGCGTCTCACGTCAAGTCCCGCTCCCCGAGCCGGCGTTGCACGACGCGCTGTACGACCGGCACATGACCCCGGCCGCGTGGACGCCGTACCCGGACACGGAGGACGTGTTGCGGACCCTGCACGAGCGCGGGATCGGCGTGGGTGTGGTCAGCAACATCGGCTGGGATCTGCGGCCGGTGTTCCGCGCGCACGGACTCGACCCGTACGTGGACGCGTACGTCCTGTCGTACGAACACGGCATCCAGAAGCCGGACCCACGGCTGTTCAGCGTCGCCTGCGAGGCCCTCGGCGTCGATCCGAAGGACGTGCTGATGGTCGGTGACGACCTGCGGGCGGACGGCGGGGCGACGGCTCTGGGATGCGGGGTGCACTTCGTGGACCACCGGCCGGTGACGGAGCGGCCGGACGCTCTGCGACCGGTCCTTGAGCTGGCCGGGCGGGGACAGCGGGGACAGGGCGAGCCTCGGAGCTGACCCGGTCAGCGCAACGGAAGCGCCCTCTCGGAACAGGTGGCGGGAGCATCCTTGGGCCAACCGTCAATTACAGATTGACGATTGGGGATCGTCAATTTAAAGTTGACGCATGAGCCCACTCGACATCAGCCTCGCCGACCTGATCGCCCGCCTCGACGAGGAGCTCCCCGGAGCCAACGAACTGACCCGCATCAGCGAAGCGCGACTGCGTGCCCAGACCCTGTCCGACCTCGGTGACCAGCTCATCGACCACTACGTGAGCAAGGCCAAGCAGGTCGGCGCGTCATGGACCGAGATCGGCGACGCCATCGGGGTGTCCAAGCAGGCCGCCCAACAACGCCACGCACCCGGCCCGTTCGAGCGGTACACCAACCTCAACCGGCACAGCATCGTGCTAGCGCAGGAAGCCGCGCGCACGCACAAGCACGACTCCATCGGCACCGAACACCTCCTGCTCGGCCTGCTCGGCGAACCGAAGGGCCTGGCATACGAGGTGCTGGTGGCGAAGACCGAGTCGGAGCAGCGCGTCCGCGACGCGATCGAGGAAGCGCTGCCGCCGGCCGGCGAGAAGGCGCTGCGGGGTCACATCGCGTTCCGGCCGGAGAGCAAGGAGGCCATCGAGCAGGCCCGCCGCGCGGCGGCCGACCTCGGCCACGACTGGGTCGGCACGGAACACACGCTGCTGGGCCTGATCCGCGTCGAGGAGAGTCCGGCCGCACGGATCCTGCGCAACCTCGGCTTCACGCCGGACGAGCTGCAGGAGACGGTCGAGGCCGAGATCGCCAACAGGCTTGCCGGGCGCGGCAAGTAGCGACGAAGCGATCAGCCGTTAAGTCGTTCAGCAGCGACGCGGCAGAACGAAACGACCGGCGGCCGTGCCGGACCTGGCCGACGCGACCTCCCCACCCGTCAACGCACGCCGACGCACGTCAACTCACCCGACTCAGCTCTGATAGCCCTCCACCTCGGACTCCGGCCGCACCCGCGCCTCGTCCGGGTTCTCCCCGAACTCCGCCTTGGCGCGACGCTGGCGCAACAGGTCCCAGCACTGGTCGAGTTCGCGTTCCAGTTGCCCGAGCCTCTGATGTTCCGTCGCGCTGTCGATCGCGCCGGACGCGACGGCCTCCCGGAGCTTGCGCTCGTCGTCGACCATCTCGTTGATCCGCGCGAAAATCTGCTGGTCCTGCTCCATGCCCGTGCGCCTCCTCGGCTCGACACCCGTGCCCACTCTAGGGACGGTTCACGTGCCGTGCGACAGATGTGCGAGAAGGCGGCGCCGGGCGCCGGGTCAAAAGTCGCCCAGGGAAACCATTGGGCGGAAAAGGAGCCGCCCGCCTGAGACGATCCCCCGTGTCGCCCCAGACGGACGGCAGCATGCGCCAGGCCCCCTCGACGGGAGACCCGGATGCCCTGAGTATAGTTGGCTGATAGCCAGTCAACGCAGGAGTTACAGCATGTCCCCGCGCAGCGCCTCGGTCAATGAAGAGTTGCGCAGGCGTTCCCGGGAACGGCTCCTGCACGCGGCCGTGGAACTGGTCGGTGAGCGCGGTTACGAGGCCACGACCTTGGGCGACATCGCGGACCGGGCCGGTTCGGCGCGCGGACTGGTGTCGTACTACTTCCCCGGAAAACGCCAGCTCGTCCAGTCCGCCGTGCACCGGCTGATGCATCGCACGCTGGAGGAGGCCCTGGAGCGCGAGCCCCGGACCGACGACGGGCGGGAGCGGATGGCGCGGGCCATCGACGCGATCCTGGGCCTCGCACACGACCGGCCCGTGCTGATGCGCCAGCACATGGCGGGACTCCTCCAGGGCGAGGGCTTCGTCTCGTGCCCGGAGCAGCGGCGCCTGTCCCAACTCCTCGGCGACACCATCGCGCGGTACGGATCGGGGAACGTCCCCTCCGACTACCCCATGCTGCGCGCACTGCTCATGGGCGCGGTCTACGCGGCGCTCGTACCCGGGGTGCCGATGGCGATCCCGGTGCTGCGCACGGAGTTGTTCGAACGGTACGGGCTCGACTGGGAGTTGGGGATCCCGCCGGAGGCCGGAGCGCGGGTCGGAGCGGTCGACACGGACCTGTCGCGGTTCTTCGCGACGGACGACAGGTCCACGCCCGCCCCCCTGCCCACACCCCAACGCCCGGCCGACGACCGCCCGACCGAGCCCTCCGACGCGTAACGGCCTTGCTCAGCGCCGGGCATGACGAGGCGTCAGAAACCCCGCGTCCCGCGCCTGCGAGATGAGCCGAAGGGACCGGCGCCGACTGTGCCCGGTCGCGCACATCACCGCGAGGACGGGATCGACGCCCTCCTCCTGCGCGGCGCGGTACTCCTGCGCGATCTGCCACCGCCCCTCGATGCCACGCGGCCAGGCCGGCCGCGCCCGGCGCGCCCCGCCCGACTCCGCATCCTCCCCCGTCTCCGGCGACTCCAGCCCGCACGCCTCGAAGAGCGGACCCTCGATCCAGTCGGCCAGCACCGTCAAGTCGTCGAGGGACAGGGCGGGTTGGGCCCGTACGTCTTCCACGGAGAGCTGTTGCTCGGACACCACGGCGAGCGCGTCGACCCGGGCACCGTCGGGGAAGGCCAGCCGGACGTGGAACCACGAGGTGGCACCGTCGTGCTCCTGAACTTCCCACGCGGGCCACACGGACACCGCACCGTCCGCCGGGGAGCGATCGGAAAGATTAACAAAGGATGCTTCTAGCACATACGCAACGTAACCGCATGATCACATTCCATACGAACGGACACGCGCGCCCCCGACGCGTACGGATGCGTTCGGCACCCTGTCAGCGGAGCACCGGTGGTGCGATCCTGGAGGTGTCAGTGGTCTGGCGAATCAGCGTTCTCCTGCGTGCCTGACGGGTGAGGAGTTCCGCCGTGCTGCGTGTCGCCGTCGTCGGCTCCGGGCCGAGCGGGGTCTACACCGCCCAGAGTCTGGTCCAGTTGGAGCCCGGGGTACTGGTCGACGTCCTGGACCGACTGCCGTGCCCGTACGGTCTGGTGCGCTACGGCGTGGCACCGGACCACGAGAAGATCAAGTCGCTGCAGAACAATCTGCGCGCGGTCCTGGAGCACGGGCGGGTGCGGTTCCTCGGCGGGGTGCTCGTGGGCCCCGGCGGACTGCCGGCCGCGCGGCTGCGGGAGCTGTACGACGCCGTCGTGTACTGCGTGGGCGCCGCCACCGACCGCCACCTGGGGATTCCCGGCGAGGAGTTGCCGGGCAGCTGGTCGGCGACCGAGTTCGTCTCCTGGTACAGCGCCCACCCGGACTCCACCGCCGACGGCTTCGTGCTCGGCGCGCGTGCGGCCGTCGTCATCGGCGTGGGCAATGTCGCCGTGGACGTCACGCGGATACTGGCGCGCGGTACGGCCGAGCTGAGCCGCACCGACATCCCGCAGGCGGCGCTCACCGCGCTGGCCGCGAGCGGGGTGACGGACATCCACATGGTCGGGCGGCGCGGCCCCTCGCAGGCCCGCTTCACCACCAAGGAGTTGCGCGAACTGGGCGGCCTCCCGGACACCGAAGTGACCGTGGATCCGGCCGAGTTGGCGCTCGACCCGGGCTGCCTCGACCTCCCCGCCCTGCCCGCGGGCCAACGCCGCAACGTGGAGGCGCTCCGCGCCTGGGCGCACCCGCCCACCCGTGACACCGCACGCCGTATCCACCTCCGCTTCTTCCTCCGCCCCGTCGAACTCCTCGCCGACGCGGGGCACGTGGGCGCGGTCCGCTTCGAGCGCACCGCGCCGGACGGACAGGGCGGAGTGGTCGGTACGGGTCAATTCAAGGAGATCGAGGCGCAGTTGGTGCTGCGCTCGGTGGGCTATCGCGGGGTGCCGCTGGACGGGCTGCCGTTCGACGCCGCGCACGGCACCGTGCCGCACCTGGCGGGCCGGGTCGTACGCGAAGGACGGACCGTGCCCGGCGAGTACGTGGCCGGCTGGATCAAGCGGGGCCCGACCGGTGTCATCGGCACCAACCGCCCGGACGCCAAGGAGACGGTGACGTCCCTGCTCGCGGACGCCTCCACGCTCGTAGCGAAGGAGCTGTCCGAAGATCCGCTCGCCGTGCTGCGTGCGGAGGGTGTCGAACCGGTCGAGTGGGACGGTTGGGAGGCCATCGAGCGGGCCGAGGCGGAGTTGGGGGCCTCGCTCGGGCGGGGTGGTGTGGTCAAACTGCCTGACTGGGACGCCCTGCTGGCGGCGGTACGTGGGGCACACACATAACGGCGTGCGGGGCGCACCCATACCAGCTGGGCATGACACACAGCGGCAACAACCCAGAAATCAACAAACTGTTCAAGGCGCCTACGGTCTCGTTCTGTTCGCATGTTCCCTCCCCCTTTCTCCCTCTCCGCCGCTCAGGAGTGCCCATGGCCACGACCACACCCGTGCATCCCGTCGACGAGGTCCCACCCGTACGACAACTGGCCGCCTTCGGGCTCCAGCACGTGCTCGCGATGTACGCGGGCGCGGTCGCGGTGCCGCTGATCGTGGGCGGGGCGATGAAGCTGTCGGCCGCCGATCTGGCGTATCTGATCACCGCGGACCTGCTGGTGTGCGGGATAGCCACGCTCATCCAGTGCATAGGTTTCTGGCGGTTCGGCGTGCGGCTGCCGATCATGCAGGGCTGTACGTTCGCCGCGGTGTCGCCGATGGTGCTGATCGGTACGACGGGTGGCGGACTGCCCGCAATCTACGGGTCCGTGATCATCGCGGGGCTCGCGATCGCGCTGCTGGCCCCCGTCTTCGGCAGGTTGCTGCGCTTCTTCCCGCCGCTGGTCACCGGCACGGTGATCCTGATCATCGGCCTGTCGCTGCTGCCGGTGGCGGGCAACTGGGCGGCCGGCGGGCAGGGCGCCAAGGGTTTCGGTGAGCCCAAGAACATCGCTCTCGCCGCGTTCGTCCTCGCGGTCGTCATCGGGGTGCAGCGGTTCGCACCGGCTTTCCTCAGCCGGATCGCGGTACTGATCGGCATGGCCGCGGGGCTCGTGGCCGCGGTGGTGTTCGGGTTCACGGACTTCAGCGGGGTCGGGGACGCCGACTGGGTCGGCATCAGCACGCCTTTCCATTTTGGTACGCCCACCTTCCACGCCTCGGCGATCGTGTCCATGCTGGTGGTGGCGCTGGTGACGATGACCGAGACGACCGGTGACCTGATCGCGGTGGGCGAGATGACCGACCGCAAGATAGAGCCGCGCTCGCTCGCCGACGGACTGCGCGCCGACGGCCTCTCCACCGTCCTCGGCGGCATCTTCAACACCTTCCCGTACACGGCGTACGCCCAGAACGTCGGCCTCGTCGGCATGACCCGGGTCCGCAGCCGCTGGGTCGTAGCCGTCGCCGGCGGCATCCTCGTCGTCCTCGGCCTGCTGCCCAAGCTCGGCGCGGTCGTCGCGGCGATTCCGGCGCCGGTGCTCGGCGGCGCGGGCCTGGTCATGTTCGGCACGGTCGCCGCGAGCGGTCTGCGCACCCTGACCCAGGTCGACTTCAAGGACAACCACAACCTCACCGTCGTCGCCGTCTCGGTGGCCGTGGGCGTGCTCCCGGTCGGGGTGCCGACGATCTACGCGCAGTTCCCCGACTGGTTCCAGACGGTGATGAACAGCGGCATCAGCGCGGGCTGCCTGACGGCGATCGTGCTGAACCTGCTCTTCAACCACCTTCCGGCGAAGGGGAGTTCACCCGTGACCGCCCCGTCCGCCGCCGTGCAAGAGCCGGCCGCCTAGCGCAGCAGTCCGGCGGGGACCGTCGCGGCCAACACCCCGTACCCCGCCGGATTGAGATGCAGCCAGTCCCCGACCTGGAGGGCCGGGAGCAAGCGGCGCGGGTCGGCGGGATCGCGTACGGCGCGGTCGAAGTCGAGGACCGCGTCGAAGCAACCGGCCGTGCAGATCCAGGAGTTGACCACCTGGCGGGAGGACTCGCGTTCGCCCGCCGGGTCGTCGTAGGTGTTGCCGCCGAAGGGGAGCAGGGTCGCGCCGTAGACGCGGATGCCCTGGGCGTGGGCGCGGACGACGATCTGGCCGTAGGCGTCCAACAGGTCTTCCGTGACCCGGTGTTGGGCGGCGGAGGTCGCGTCCGCGGTGCCGATGTCGTTGACGCCCTCGAAGACGATGAGGCGGGTGACTCCGCTGCGGGAGAGGACATCGCGGTCGAGGCGGGCGAGGACGTTGGGGCCGAGGCCGTCGTTGAGGACGCGGTTCCCGCCGGCGGCCTGGTTCAGGATCGCCACGGCGGCGGTGTCGGGGTGGGCGCGGAGCCGGTCGTAGAGCTGGTCCGGCCAGCGGTTGTTGGCGTTGGTCGTGGAGCCCCGGCCGTCGGTGAGCGAGTCGCCCAGGATCGCTACGGCCGTGGTGGCGCACGGGGCCAGGACCTCCACGTCGCTCAGCAGATACCAGTGGTCGACCGGGGTCGCCCCGGGCAGCAGGTCCTGGTCCTCGGTGTGGTCGCCGGTGCGGAGGTACGACGTCGTGCGCGAGCCAGGGTGCGAGGTGAGCGCGAGCGAGGGCTGGCCCGTCGCCAGGTAGGTCGTCACGGTGAGGACGGACGCGGGGCGCAGGTCCAAGTCCAGTGGGTCGGAGACCAGTTGGGCGCCGACGGGGACGGTCGCCGATCTGCGTCCGGCGAAGGTGACCGATCTACTGCTGCCGGGCACGATCGCGCTCGCTCCCGCCCTGCCGTCCTGCGGGAGGGCCAGTGTCACGGCGGTGAGCGGGAGCGGGGTGTCGCCGTAGGCGTTGGAGAAGCGCAGGCGCAGCTTCCGGCCGCCGGTGGTGATACGGAGCGTCTGGCGCAGGGTGGTGTCGGCCAGGACCGACTTGGTTCCGGTGAAGGGTGCGGGTGGGAGGTTGCCGGGCTCGGTGAGTTGAGGCATCGCCGTCCAGGTGGTCACCCAGTGCGCGACAGCAGGCACCGAACTCCCGTTGGCGCGTACGGGGTTGGTGGCGACAAGGGCCGACAGCGCTGTGGTTGTGGTGGCGACGATCGCCGTCCGTCTCGTTGGCTGCACAGAACCGGCCTTCCTCGGCGGGGAGTTGAGGGCGAGGGTGCGCGCCGGAGGTGACGGACGCGCACCCTGGACGGGGTCAACCGACCGTGCAGGCCGTCCCGTTGAGCGTGTAGGCCGTCGGCGCCGCGCTGTTGCCGGTGTGGTTCGCCTGGTAGCCGATGGTCACGCTCGCGTTGGGGGCGATCGTGCCGTCGTACGACGCGTTGGTGGCCGTCACCGTGCCGGAGGCCGGTGTGTAGGTGGCGCCCCAGCCGTTGGTGATGGTCTGGCCGGTGGGCAGGGTGAAGCCGAGCTGCCAGCCGTTGACCGTGCTGGTGCCGGTGTTGGTGAGGGTCACGGAGGCGGTGAGGCCGGTGTTCCAGGCGCTGGTCGTGACGGTCACCTTGCAGGGGCCGGTCGAGGGAGGGGGCGTGGTGCCGTCGCCGCTCAGGCCGAAGAAGGTGAGGACGCGGGCGCCCGTGCCGTAGGTGTACAGGTTGTGGGTGGCGCCCTGGAGGCTGATCGCCTCGACGGGGGCCCGGTCACCGGTGGCGCCGTAGCGGGTGCGGGTCCAGCCGGTCGCCGGGGAGTCGGTGGCGGCCGGGGTCTGGCTGACGCCCAGCACGTTCGTCCACTGTTTGGTCTCCTCGCCGAAGTTGGGGTAGCGCAGGATGTCGTCCGCGGTGCCGTGCCACAGCTGCATGCGGGGGCGGGGGCCGGTGTAGCCGGGGTCGGCGCCCCGGACCAAGTCGCCCCATTGCTGCGGGGTTTGGACGACCGTGCCGTTCGCGCAGGCCGTGTTCCACTCGGAGCCGTCGGTGGTGGCGAAGCAGCCGAACGGTACGCCGGCGAAGGCGGCGCCCGCCGCGAACACGTCGGGGTAGTCGCCGAGCAGGACGTTCGTCATCATCGCGCCGGAGGAGATGCCCAGGGCGAAGACGCGGGAGGTGTCGGCGGTGTAGGTCGCGGTCACCCAGTCGACCATGGACTTGATGCCGACCGGGTCGCTGCCGCCGTCGCGGTGCAGGGCCTGGGGCGAGGAGACGTCGAAGCACTTGCTGGCGCGGGTGACCGACGGGTAGACGACGATGAAGCCCAACTGGTCGGCCAGCGAGGCGTATTCGGTGCCGGAGTACATCGCCGGGCCCGATCCCCCGCAGTAGTGCACGGCCACGACGATCGCCGGGTGCGCGGTGACGGCGGCCGGGACGTACACGTACATCTGCAGGTTGCTGGGGTTGGTGCCGAAGCCGGTGACCTCGGTGAGGGTGGCGGTGGGGACGGCCTCGGTGCGGGCGGCGGCCGGGGGTGCCATGAGGGTCAGGGCCGCGAGTAAGGGCACCAGTGCTCCGAAGAGGGCGACGAGTACCGAACGCGGCGGTTTTCTCGATGACTTGAGGGTGTCGGCGGCTGTGGGGCGCACGTCATCGTCCCTTCCTGATCGCGGCTCGTGCGGCATCTTTCGGGGAGAACAATCGGCATCGTGACATGGACATGGGTGCCATGGAAGCGCTCCCACGCTTCGAATAGTTTCTGCACAAGCGTTGACTAGAAAGCGCTTGCACTCTACGTTCCGTTCAGAAGTGTGACCGCGCGATCCTTCATGGTGCACATCGTTCACGTACACGATCACTCCATCCCCTCGAAGGGACGCACCCGCATGCGTACTCGAAGATCAGCTCTGGCGGCGACCGCTCTCGCCGTAGCGGCTGCGCTCGCGCTCCCCCAGTCCGCGTCGGCGGCCGACTCCTCGCCGGTCGGTTTCGGTGCCGGGACGACCGGTGGCGGTAGCGCCGCGGCGGTCACGGTGTCGACGCTGGACGCCTTCAAGTCGGCTGTCACCGGCAGCAGTTCGAAGGTGGTCAAGGTCAACGGCCTGATCTCGCTGAGCGGTCAGGTCGACATCGGGTCCAACACGACGGTCCTGGGCGTCGGTTCGGCGTCCGGGTTCACCGGTGGCGGGCTGCGCCTGAAGAAGGTGACGAACGTCGTCGTCCGCAACCTCAACATCAGCAAGCCGGTCGCGCCGGCCGACGGCATCACGGTGCAGGCGTCGACGAAGGTGTGGATCGACCACAACGCCTTCTCGTCCGACCTCGACCACGGCAAGGACTACTACGACGGCCTGCTCGACATCAGCCACGCCTCCGACTACGTCACCGTCTCCTGGAACACCTTCAAGAACCACTACAAGGGCTCGCTCGTCGGCCACAGCGACAACAACGCGAGCGAGGACACCGGGCATCTGCGGGTGACGTACCACCACAACTGGTTCGACCAGGTCAACTCCCGCATCCCCAGCCTGCGTTTCGGCACCGGGCACTTCTACGACAACTACGTCGTCGGCGCCGAGACCGCCGTGCACTCGCGCATGGGCGCCCAGATGTTCGTCCAGAACAACGTCTTCCGGGACACGGAGGTCGCCGTCACGACGAACCGGGACAGCGACGTGGACGGTTACGCCAACCTCAGCGGCAACGACCTCGGTGGAGCCGCCACCGAGATCTCGCGGGTCGGCACGTTCACCAGCCCGCCGTACAGCTACACCGCCGAGCCCGCCTCGACCGTCGTCGCCTCGGTGACGTCCGGCGCGGGCACCGGAAAGCTCTGACCACTCCCCCACCTCGGAGAAGGAATCGGGACATGACTTCTTCCGTACGACCACGCGTACTGACCGGCGGACTGGCCGCCTTCGGCCTCTCCGTTGGCATGATCATGGCATCCGGCACGCTCTCGCCGGCCAGTGCCGCGACCTGGCCCACCGCTAGCGGCAGTCAGGCGGTGACCTCGACGATCTCGGTCTCCGGCACCAAGGACTACGGGATGCTGCGCCTGTACGGCAGCGGTGACCTGGGCACGGGCAGCCAGGACGAGGACCAGGGCCCCATCCTGGAGCTCGCCGCCGGTGCCGTCGTCAAGAACGTCATCATCGGCTCGCCCGCCGCCGACGGCATCCACTGCCTGGGCAGTTGCACGCTGCAGAACGTCTGGTGGGAGGACGTCGGCGAGGACGCGGCGACCTTCCTCGGCTCCTCGTCGTCCAACGTGTACACCGTCTCCGGCGGTGGCGCGAAGGAGGCCAGCGACAAGGTGTTCCAGTTCAACGGCGCCGGGACGCTCAACGTCTCCAACTTCGCGGCGCAGACCTTCGGTACGTTCGTCCGCTCGTGCGGCAACTGCAAGACGCAGTACAAGCGCACGATCAACCTCAACACCATCGAGGCGACCTACAAGGGCAGCCGGATCGTCGGTATCAACACCAACTACGGCGACAGCGCGACCCTGAAGGCGATCACGATCGTCGGGGACACCAGCAAGAAGATGATCCCCTGCCAGAAGTACATCGGGAACAACACGGGCGCGGAACCGACGACCAACGGCACGGGCGCGGACGGGACTTACTGCAAGTACGCGTCCTCGGACATCACGTACAAGTGAGCCCGACCCGGTGACGGCGGCCGTACGAAGCGTCCCCGCACGACGCTTCGCACGGCCGCTCCGGCGAAGACCGGTCCCACGGCCGGGCGACGCCCACGCCCATCCCGGACCGGACCATGTCAGTGGCTGGCGGTTGAGCGGCAACTGAACCGCAGGTCAAGCACCCACCCGCGACCGCGCCATCGCCGCGCAATCGATCACGGGACACCGCTCAGGCCGGATTCCCCAGCACGGCCGCGATCAACTCCCGCCGATGACGGGTGTATTCGGTGCGCAGGGCGGGGCCCGGCCAGTCGGTGGGCAGGAGTTCGGGGGGCAGGACCGGGTCGGCGAGCAAGTGGCGTACGGCGGCGGCCAGTACGGTGAAGCGGTCGGCCGGGCGGTCCGCGGTGGCGGTGATCTGGGCGAGCAGGGCCTCGGCCGTCTTCGCCCAGGCGTCAAGTGGCCATAGATTCATGGCCAGTTCGCGGGCGGGCTCCTCGGGGCGGGTGGTGAAGTGCCGGGCCACCGCGCCGAGTTCGTCCGGTCGGGGCCGTAGCAGATTGGCCGGGCGGAGCCAGACTCCCTCGCGGAGTTCCGCGAGCCGGAGGGCGGTCAACTTGCCGCGCAGGTCGGCTCGTTCGGCGGGGCCGCGGCCGGTCGCGGTGACGACGGTCATCTCCCAGTCCCCGTCCCAGGGGCGGGTCTCGGGGTGTACGGCGGCGTCCTGGCGGCGCTGGCGTTCCAGCAGGCGGTCACTGAGCCGGTAGACCGCGTCCGTGGTGCGCAGATCGCCGGCGGCCACCATCCGGCTGAGCGCGGCCCGCAGGGTGGAGCCGGCGACGCCCAGGGGTTCGACGGCACGGAGCAGATCCCGCACCGGCAGCTCGGGCGGATGCGTGCCCAGCAGCAGGCTGAGGACGACCGACCGCGCGGACAGCGGGCGCAGGTCCACCTCGCCGGGCCCTTCTGACACGTTCATCCGCATGGCCTCGCACTCTACGTGGCGGTTCTCGTGTTACATCATTGATGCAGTCGCATAAATAGTGCAACACTGACCGTATGGCCCAGACACTCGCGCACATACCGCCGCTGCCGCGGAACGCCACGCACGACGTCACCAACCAGCCCCCGCCCCTGACCCCGTACGACACCTCCGAGGACGCGGCCCTGCTGGAGGGGCTGCGCCGGGAGGGTGCCGGCTGGGCCGAGGAGGACGTGCGGCGGCTCGGTCGGGCGGCGGGCAGCGCGGAGGCGCAGGAGTGGGGTGAGCAGGCCAACCGGCACGAGCCGGAGCTGCGTACGCACGACCGCTACGGCAACCGGATCGACGAGGTCGAGTTCCACCCGTCCTGGCACCGGCTGATGGGCGTCGCCGTGGCCGAGGGGCTGGCCGGAGCGCCCTGGGCGGACGAGCGTCCCGGCGCCCATGTGGCCCGTACCGCACGGGGGTTGGTGTGGGGACACACCGATGCCGGGCACGGCTGCCCGACGTCGATGACGTACGCCGCCGTCCCGGCCCTGCGCGCCCAGCCCGAACTGGCCGCCGTCTACGAGCCGTTGCTGACGAGTCGGGTGTACGACCCGGTCCTGCGTGTGCCCACCGAGAAGCGCGGGCTGTTGGCCGGGATGGGAATGACGGAGAAGCAGGGCGGCTCCGACGTCCGCACCAACACCACAACAGCCGCCCCCACCGCCGAACCCGGTGTGTACACACTGCGCGGCCACAAGTGGTTCACGTCGGCGCCGATGTGCGACGTGTTCCTCGTGCTGGCACAGGCGCCTGACGGACTGTCATGCTTCCTGGTGCCGCGGGTGTTGCCCGACGGCAGCCGGAACACGTTCCGTATCCAGCGGCTGAAGGACAAGCTGGGCAACCGTTCCAACGCGTCCTCGGAACCCGAGTTCGACGGGACCGTCGCCTGGCTGGTCGGGCCCGAGGGGCGCGGCGTCAAGACCATCATCGAGATGGTCAACTGCACCCGCCTGGACTGCGTGATGATGTCGGCAACTCTCATGCGCAAGACGCTCGTCGAGGCGGGTCACCATGTGCGGCACCGGTCCGCGTTCGGCGCGCGGCTGCTCGAACAGCCGCTGATGCGCAACGTGTTGGCCGATCTGGCGCTGGAGTCGGAGGCCGCCACGACGCTCACGCTACGGCTCGCGGGTGCGGCCGACCGCGCGGTGCGCGGGGACGGCGCCGAGTCGGCGTTCCGCCGGATCGCCACCGCCGTCGGCAAGTACTGGGTCACCAAGCGCGGCCCGGCCTTCACGGCGGAGGCCCTGGAGTGCCTCGGCGGCAACGGCTACGTCGAGGACTCGGGCATGCCCCGCCACTACCGCGAGGCGCCCCTCCTCTCCATCTGGGAGGGCTCGGGGAACGTCAACGCCCTTGACGTACTACGGGCGTTGAGCCGGGACCCCGGCCCGGCGGAGGCGCTGTTCGCCGAACTCGCACTGGCGCAGGGCGCGGACGCCCGCCTGGACACGGCCGTGAGCCGGTTGAAGACCGGGTTGAGCACGGCTACCGAGACCGGCGCCCGCCGCCTGGTGGAGCAGATGGCCCTCGCCCTCCAGGCCTCCCTCCTGGTTCGGCACGCCCCCGCCGCGGTCGCCGACGCCTTCTGCGCGAGCCGGCTGGGCGGCGACTGGGGGCACGCCTTCGGCACCCTCCCCGACTCGGCCGACCTCGACACGATCCTGGCCCGCGCGCTGCCCGAAGAAGACTGACCCTCGGTCACCACCCGATTCCGCTTCGTTGTCAGTGGAGTGGTGCAGACTCGCGATCAGTTGGCACTGCGCCTGGGGAGGACAACGTGTTCACGGGGATCGACGAGGTCGACTGGGCCTCACTGCGCCATGCGTACGGCAGTGCCGAGGACGTGCCCGGACTGCTCTGGGGACTGGCCTCCACGGACCCCGTCGAGCGGGCGGGCGCGCTCGACGGGATGTACGGCGCGGTGCACCACCAGGGGATCGTGTACGACTCGACGCTCGCCTGCGTTCCGTTTCTGTTCGCGCTCGCCGCCTGCGAAGAGGTCGCGGACCGGGGCGGATTGGTGGAACTTCTGGTCGGCATCGGACGCGGACACGCACCGGAGGAGACCGCGGAAGCGGGTGACGGGTCCGGGGCGGCGGACGCAGCCGTCCGCGCAGGCGCCGAGGTCTTCGCCGTGCTCCTCGGGGACCGGGACACCGACGTACGCCGGGCGGCGGCCGAAGCGCTCGTCCGATTCCTCGCCCAACCCGCGCGCGTGCTGGGCCTGTTGCGGCAGCGGATCACGGTGGAGCGCGACGATCGGGTCCTGCTCGCCCTCACCGAGAGCGTGGGACTGTTCGTAAGGCAGCATCCGGCCCACGCCCCCGAGGCGCTGGACATCCTGCTGATGCTCGGCACTCCGCCGTACGACCCCGGTCTACGGCTCGCCGCGCTCGGCCAACTCGCGGGCTGCGCACCCGATCTGCTCCCCGCCGACCTGGTACCGACCGTCGTCGAGCTGCTCGGGGAGCGGTCCGAGCAGCGCCGTTCGGGCCGCTTGACCCGGGACGATCCCGACGGTCCGGACCCGGACACGCTCGCGGGACGGTTACGGCGACTGCGGCCCTCGGACGAGGAGGGCGCGCTGCTGCTGCGCACGCTGCACACCGCGCTCGGCGGGCGCGTGAGCGACCGGATCGCCCTGCTGGAAGGGCAGTTGACCAGCCCGGACGCGGCCGACCGGTGCAACGGGGTGTGGATGTCGGCAGGGTTGTTCCGCGAGTGGCGGGCCGACTACGCGGCGCCGGTCGAACTGATCGGGAAGCAACTGTACGCGGGGGCACGGCCGTTGCTCGGTACGGCGGTGTCGGACCGGTTGCGCGACGCGGCGGTGTCGGTCCTGGGCGATCTCTTCCACCTGGCCGCGCCTGCCGCCGACCACCTCAACACGCTGGTGATCGCACGCCCCGACCTGTGGGTGCAGCGTTGGGAACGCCGGGCGCCGACCCTGGGCGGTCCGCTCAAGGCCCTTGCCCGCAGCGGCGATCCACGGGCGACACCGGTGCTGGCCCAAGTGCTCGCACAGCCGGTCGTCCCCGTCGATCTGGGGCGCGTGATCGTCCATCTCGGCCACTCCGCCGCACCACTTGCCCCGGCGCTACGCCACCTGCTAGGCCGGGTGCCCCTCGACTCCCCCGAGACGTACGACCGTGCCGTACCGCTGCTGTCGGCGCTGACCGCGCTCGCCGATCGGGAGGCGGTGCCCGAGGTGTTGCGGTTGTTGCGCGGGATGGCGGACGGGGTGCGGTCGAGGCCCCGGGTGGTGGAGTCGGCGGTGCGGGCGCTCGATGTGTTCGGGGGTGGTGCGGAGGGGGTCGTGCCGGTGCTGCGGGGGCTGTTGGAGTCCGAGTGCGCGGGGGTGGCGGCGGGTGCGTTGTGGTCGGTGGAGGGGGATGCGTCGGCCGTACTGCCGGTGTTGATACGGGAGTTGGCGGGGCGGGACGCGGTGCGGCGTCGGGCTGCCGCGGAGGTATTGGCTCGGCTCGGCGCGTCCGCGCGGGTTGCGGTGCCCGGGTTGTCGCGACTGGTCGAGACGGAGTGCGTGTGGGAGCGGACGGCGGGCGCGTGTGCGCTGTGGCGGGTCACCGGGGAGGCGGAGGGGGTGCTTCCGGTGCTGCGTTCGGCGTGGGTGGAGCATCCGGGTGTGCGGGGCGTCATTGCCGCGTGTCTGGTCGACATGGGTGCGGCCGGGGAGCCGCTGTATGACCTGGTGGATGCGGAACTCGCCGCGCCACGACGGCATTTGGTGCGGTCGGGCGGGCACGGGAGCCAGGACGTTCTGGAGGACGAGCGGTTGCTGGAGGTGTGCCGGGAGGTGCGGGTGGGGTGAGTCGGGGCGCGTCCGGTACGACGGGCATGACGAGGGCCCCTGTGCGCATGCGATCCGCGTACCAGGGGCGCTCGTGACGCCGTGCCGGGCGCTCAGCCCGTCTTGCGCCCCCACAGGGGGCCGAAGCGTGCCCACTCCTCGTCCCACTGGTCCATGCGCCGGCGTTCCAGCCGGATGCGCAGGGCTCGGGCGCTGACGAAGGGGACGGCCGCCGCGCCCACGCCCAGGAGGGTGCCGATCAGTACGGCCCGCAGCTGGGCCTGTGAGGCGGTGGCGGGCTTGGTGACCAGGTGGCCCCGCGGGTCGGTCCATACGGTCACCGGAGTGCCTATCGCGCTGCCGGAGGGGACGCGTACCTGGCCGGTGTGCGAGGAACCGTCAACGGCCGTCCAGCGGACCTTCGCCCAGACCGGTTCGCCGCTCGTCCTGCTGGAGTTCGCCGGGGCGGAGCCCGGCGCGTCCTGGACCACGAGGGCCACCACGGGTTTCCAGTCGACGCGTTCCTGGGCCAGCTCGTTCTCGACGGACTGGGTCGCCGTCAGACCGGCGAGCACCCCGGCGAGGACGGTGATCAGCCAGGCGCCGAGCACGATCCACGATTCCACCGCATCGGCACGGCGCTTCAGCGGATTCCGCCGCCACCGCCACAGCCACACCTTCGGACCTCGGAACGCCATCGAAGGCATCCTCCTCATGAACGCACTGACATGCCGAACCGCCCTCCCATACGGGAGACGTCTCCTCGATGCTCACGACGAATACCCCGACTCGACGTTCCCATGGCTGCCGGGCCTTTCGCAGGCGCTTCGCGGGAGGCCCCCGCAGAACTGCCCCTGACGTCAGTAGCACCTCCCTGACCTGCGGTGATGCCGGTTCCGGGGGTGACTGTCAGTGGTGGGGTGCAGACTGGCTGGTGATGGGGGCAAAGTCGCCAAAAACGCAGCGGAGGTGACCGGCATGACGGAGGTACTGCTCGCGGTGGGCACGCGAAAAGGCCTGTTCATCGGGCGTAAGCGGGGTGGGATCTGGGAGTTCGACGAGAGTCCGTACTTCAACGCGCAGGCGCTGTATTCGGTCGCTGTCGACACCAGAGGCCCCACACCGAGACTGCTGGCGGGTGGTGACAGCTCTCACTGGGGTCCGTCCGTGTTCCACTCCGACGACCTGGGCCGCACCTGGGCCGAGCCGGCGCGGCCCGCGGTCAAGTTCCCGAAGGACACGGGGGCTTCGCTGGAGCGGGTCTGGCAGCTGCACCCGGCGGCAGCCGAGCCCGACGTGGTGTACGCGGGCACGGAGCCGGCCGCGCTGTTCCGCTCCGAGGACCGCGGCGAGAGCTTCGAACTCGTCCGCCCCCTCTGGGAGCACCCCACGCGTTCACGGTGGGTTCCGGGCGGCGGCGGAGAAGGCCTGCACACGGTCCTGACCGACGAGCGCGACCCGCAGGCCGTGACGGTCGCCGTCTCGACGGCCGGGGTGTTCCGCACGGGCGACGGGGGCGAGAGCTGGGAGCCGTCCAACTCCGGTGTCTCCGCGGTGTTCCTGCCGGATCCGAACCCGGAGTTCGGCCAGTGCGTGCACAAGATCGCGCAGGACGCGGCGACCCCGGACCGGCTGTATCTGCAGAACCACTGGGGTGTGTACCGAAGCGACGACGCGGGCGCGCACTGGACGGACATCGGCGCGGGCCTGCCGTCCACGTTCGGCTTCGCGGTGGCGGCCCACCCTCACCGCGGCGACACGGCCTACGTCTTCCCGATCAACGCCGACGCGGACCGGGTGCCCGCCGAGCACCGGTGCCGGGTCTTCCGTACGGCGGACGCCGGCCTGAATTGGGAGCCGTTGTCGGCGGGGCTGCCGTCGGAGGATCACTACGGCACGGTGTTGCGCGACGCGATGTGCACGGACGACGCGGACCCGGCGGGCGTGTACTTCGGCAATCGCAACGGCGAGGTGTTCGCGTCGGACGACGACGGGGACAGCTGGCGGCAGTTGGCGTCGCATCTCCCGGATGTGCTGTGCGTGCGGGCGGCGGTCGTCGGGTGAGGGCGCGAACTCCGTTGCGGCGAGGCTTCGTTCACACGCGTCCACGGTTCGGTCGTTCTCGGTCGGGCTTCGAGCACCGGTTGATCGCCGGGCCCTGTACGGCAGTAGGGTGACGCCCGTGGCACCACGACCGTTGCATGAGATTGTCGAACCGGGCTGGGCGAAAGCCCTGGAACCCGTGGCCGGACGCGTCGCCGGGATGGGGGACTTCCTGCGCGCGGAGATCGCCGCCGGGCGCACCTATCTACCGGCCGGACCGAATGTCCTCCGCGCCTTCCAGCAGTCCTTCGACGACGTCCGCGTCCTGATCGTCGGACAGGATCCGTATCCGACGCCGGGGCACGCGGTGGGGCTGTCGTTCTCGGTGGCTCCGGAGGTACGTCCGCTGCCGCCGAGCCTGCTCAACATCTACCGGGAGCTGAACACGGACCTGGGGCTGCCCCAGCCGTCCAACGGCGATCTGACCCCGTGGAGCCAGCAGGGGGTGCTGCTGCTCAACAGGGCGCTCACCACGGCCCCGCGCAGTCCGGCCGCGCATCGCGGCAAGGGCTGGGAAGAGGTCACCGAGCAGGCGATACGGGCGCTGGCGGGGCGCGGCAAGCCGCTGGTGTCGATCCTGTGGGGCCGCGACGCCCGTAACCTCCGGCCCCTCCTCGGCGACCTGCCCTCGGTGGAGTCCTCGCACCCGTCCCCGATGTCGGCCGACCGCGGCTTCTTCGGCTCCCGCCCCTTCAGCCGCGCCAACGACCTGCTGGTCCGGCAGGGAGGACAACCGGTGGACTGGCGTCTGCCGTGACGGTTCCGGGGGACGGTTCACCGGATGACGTGGGCAGATTCCTCGCCGTGGACTCGGGAGGCTCCGGGCTCCGTGTCGTCGTGGGCGAGGTCGGTGGCAGCCGGACCTCGGCTCCGCTCTCGTCCGGGGAACCCGTTCGGACCGGTGCACGTGGCATCGATCCCGGACATTTCATGGAGCAACTGGCGCCCATGGTGCGGGTGTTGGCCGAAAAGGCCACAGTGGGTGAGTTGGGTACGGCGGTGATCGGAGCCGCCGGGCTCGCCACCCTCGGGGACGGGTTGCGGGCCGAGTTGCCGGGGGCGCTGGCCCGGGAGTTCGGGGTGCGGACCGTCGCGCTCGCCGCTGATGCCGTCACCGCCTATGTGGGTGCCCTCGGGGCGCGACCCGGTGCCGTGGTCGCCGCCGGTACCGGGCTGATCACGATCGGCACCGATCTCACCAGGTGGCGAAGAGCCGACGGTTGGGGGCATCTCCTCGGCGACTGCGGTGGCGGGGCCTGGATCGGGCGGGCCGGGCTGGAGGCGGCGCTGCGGGCGTACGACGGGCGGGACGGTGGTTCCGGGGCGCTGTTGAGCTGTGCCGAGGAGCAGTTCGGGGCGATGGCGGGCTTGCCTGGCCAGGTGTATCCGCGGTCGGACCGGCCCGCCGTACTCGCCGCTTTCGCGCCCCGTGTCGCCGAGTGCGCCGCGGACGACCCGGTGGCGGCCGGCATCCTGCGCGCCGCCGCCCGGCACATGGCCGAGTCCGCCGTCGCGGTCTGCCCGGCCGGCGGCGAGCCCCAAGTCGCGCTCACCGGTGGCCTGTTCCAGATGGGCGAGCCTCTCCTCGTACCGCTGCACGAGGAGTTGGCGAAACGGCTGCCGCATGCGCGGGTGGTTCCGGCGGCGGGTGATCCGTTGGACGGTGCCGTGCGGATCGCGCGTGATCTTGCCGCGGGTGCGCTCGCGCTGCCGTGTGACGGCGTGATGCTCTCCGTGGTGAGCCCAACGGGACTCCGTGGCGATCCCAAAGGGACAAGGTGATCGCTTCTGATCCGTACGTAACTCATCAGACAAAACAGGACGGATACCGCTCACCTGCACCCTCCCCGAACAGGGGAGCCCCAGAAGCCAGTAACATGCCTCGCCATGAGCTCCCCCACTGGGCCCGCGTCCGGCCTGCCAGTACGAATGCCGCGACCTCGCCAGCCCGGGCGGCACCGCCGACCCGAGCAGCTGGCGGCTCCCGAGGGCGCGCCCGCGCTGGTTCTGGCCGTGCCGGGCACGCCCAGCGCCGCCACGCGCAGCCTCGCCGAGGAGGTCGTGAGCATCGCGCGCTCCGAGCTGCCCGGTCTCGACGGCCGCATCGGTTATCTCGACGGGGACGACTCCGAGTTCCCCACGCTGACGTCCGTGCTCGCGCACGCCGCTGAAGAGCGCACCGCCCGCTTCGAGCAGGCCAGGGCCGCCGGTGCCGACGTCAAGGAGCCCGACGGGCCGGTGGCCGTCGTCGTTCCGCTGCTCGCCGGTCCGGACAGCGCGCTGCTGCGTCAGGTCCGCCAGGCCGTCATGGACAGCCGTGTCGCGGCCGACCTGACCGATGTGCTCGGCCCGCATCCGTTGCTCGCCGAGGCGCTGCACGTGCGGCTGTCCGAGGCGGGTCTGGCCCGTGCCGACCGCGCCCGGCTGTTCACCGTGGCGACCGCCGCGGACGGCATCATCCTCGCGTCCGTGGGCGGCGAGGAGGCCGTGCAGGCGGCCGGGATCACCGGCATGCTGCTCGCCGCGCGTCTCGCCGTGCCGGTGATGGCGGCGGCTCTGGACCAGGAGGGTTCGATCGCGGCCATCGCGGAGCAGCTGCGCGGCTCGGGCTCGCAGCAGCTGGCGCTGGCGCCGTACCTTATCGGCCCGGAGATCGACCCGGGTCTGCTCCAGGGTGCCGCCGCCGAGGCCGGCTGTGCCGCCGCCGAGGCGCTCGGCCCGTACCCGGCGATCGGCAAGCTCGCGCTCGCCAAGTACACGACGGCGCTGGGTATCGCCCAGCCACAGGCACAGGGCGCACCGGTTCGCTGACCCAACCGGCACGTGTAACGCCGTAGCGCCGAAAGGGCCCCTCCTCACGCGGGAGCGGGCCCTTCGGCATGCTGCGGAGACGACAGCCGGGTCAGTCGAAGATCACGCAGGACGCGGCGGTCACCTTGATCGAGCCGCTGCGGCGCGGGATACCCGTCGCGGGGTCGACGGTGAACCAAGTCACATCGCCGGAGCGCTCGTTCGCGACGTACAGGTGGCCTCCGGCCTCGGTGAGCGCGCGCGGCCAGTGGCCCTCGCAGGGGACCGTGCCGACCAGCCGCAGCCCGTCGCCCTCGACGGCGAGCACGGAGAGCACGTCCTCGCCGCGGGTCGCCGTCCAGACGAAGCGGCCGTCCGGCGAGGTCACGATGCCGGAGGGGTAGGCGGCGTCGCCGTCCGGCGGACCGGGCAGGACCGCCACCTCGGTCAGCGGCTTCAGCGAGCCGCTCTCGGCGTCCCAGCGGCAGACGGTGACGGTCGGGGTGAGTTCGTTGAGGACGTAGGCGTGGCTGCCGTCCGGGTGGAAGGCCAGGTGGCGGGGGCCCGAGCCGGGCCGTAGCGCGATCTCGCGGTGCAGTACGGGGCGGCCGTCCGCCAGCGTGCACACCCGCACGGAGTCGGTGCCGAGGTCGACGCTGACCGCCCAACGGCCGCTCGGGTCGGGCTGGATCTGGTGGGCGTGCGGACCCTGCTGGCGCTGTTCGTGCGGGCCGGAGCCGGTGTGCCGGAGCTGTCCGGAGGGGCGGTTCGCCAGGGTGCCGTCCGGGCGGACCGGTACGGCGGTGACGCTGCCGGAGCCGTAGTCGGCGGTGAGGACGTGCCCCGCGAACAGGCTCAGGTGGGTCGGTCCCGCGCCGCCGACGCGCACCGGCGTACCGAGCGGCTCCAGCTTGTCGCCGTTCACGCGGTACGCGGCCACCGCACCCTCGGCCGTCTCGCTGACGGCGTAGAGCGTGCCCCCGTCGGGAGCCAGGGCGAGATACGAGGGGTCGGGGACGCCGTCGACGCTGCTCAGGACGGTCAGCGCGCCGCTGTCCGCGTCCACGGCCGCCGTGACGACACCCGGGCCGCCCGCTGCCGTGAACGACCCGATGAAGGCCCGCCGTCCCCGCCTGTCGCCGTCTGCCACCGCTGTCCCCTCTCGGTCAGTGCCGTCCGGGGTGACGGTAGCAGCCGATCATGACCGGTCTAGACCAAATCCCGGAGCTTGCTGCACGGCCGTACGGGTCTCGCTCCCGTACCGGCTCACGTCTCGCACCCGTACCCGCTCACGCTCCGACGAGCCGCGAACCGGACCGTGCGCGCAGGGGTTCGGCGAGGTCGGCGAGGGCGCGTTCCAGGCCGTGGAGGTGGGCCAGCGCGGGCTCGGCGGGTGGCCGGGCGGACGTGGCCGTGAGGTGTGACGCGTCGCCGTCGGTGAGCGCCTCGACCGCGGTCTCCACGCGCCAACAAGCGGCGGCGAGGCGGGCATCGTGGGAGGCCTCGGGGTCGGCGGCCACCGTCACGAGACCGCGGATCTCGCGGGCGCAGTCGTCAAGCAGGGCGAGCACGCGGCGGGCGCGGCGCTTGCGGCCGAGCATCGGGTTCAGCGGGTGCACGAGGGGGGCGACGGACAACCGTACCCGGCCCAGGAGTTGCTCCAGTTCGGCGACGCGTCCGGCGGGGTCGGCCGTCGCGGAACCGGCGAGGCGGGCGGCGGCCTCGGCGGTGCAGGTGTGGACGCAGCGCAGGGCGCGCTGGATCCAGGCGTCGGTGGTGGTGTGGGTGGTCACCGGGAGCACGAGGAGGACGGCCAGCACGGCACCGAGCGCGCCGACGCCGGTCTCCGCGAACCGCAGCGCCAGCAGGCCGGGGTTCAGGACGCCGAGGAGGCCGTAGAGCAGCTCGGCCAGCATGGTCACCGCGAGCATCATCCAGGTGTAGGAGACGGCGGCCGAGTAGAAGATCACGAAGACGCAGGCGGCGACCAGGAGCGCGGTGGGCACGGGGGCGCCCTGGACCGGGACGGCGACGAGCAGGCCCAGAGCGATGCCGAGGACCGTGCCGAGGACGCGGCGGAAGCCGCGGACCACGGTCTCGCCGCGCGAGGCGGTGTTCACGAAGATCCACCAGGTGGCGCCGACGGCCCAGTACCAGCGCTGCCCGGACACCAACTGGCCCACCACGAGGGCGAATCCGGCACCGGCGGTCGCCTGGACGGCCTGCCTCGTGGTCACCCGGGCCAGGCCGCCAGCGGCAGTCGGTGCGGGTACGGCGGTCGGGGGCAGTCGGCGTTCGTAGCACCAGAGGCCGAAGCGGACCGTCGCCGCGGTGAGGACGGAGAGGCCAACTGCCGCGTACAACGCGGGCAGTTGGTCGGTGGTCGCGTGCAGGAACTGCGCCACGAAGAAGGTCATGAACGCGAAGACGCCGAGGCTGTGGCCGCGCGGTCCCCAGCGGCGGGCGTAGACGCCGGCGCCGACCACGGCGAGGAAGGTGAGGTCGCGGGCGACGGGGTGGTCGTGCAGTTCGGCCGCGGCGGCGAGCACCGGCAGGCCCACGCAGGGCAGCAAGGCGGTGGTGACGGTCTGCCCGCGCACCGTGGGGTCCGTCACCGTGAACAGGGCGAGCAGCGCGGCGAGACCGCCGGTGACGGCGCCCGCGAGGGACTGTCCGGTCAGGCTGCAGACGACGACCGCGAGGCCGATACCGAGGACGGCCCGAGTGGCGAACCGCAGCCGCGCGCGCCCCGGGTCCGGAGCCACGAACACCCTTTTCAGCACTGCTTCCCGCCCCCTGCGATCGCCCCTGGACACCGGCCGAACACCGGCATGAAAAAGGCGCCGCGGAGGTCCGCAGCGCCATCGACATGCCCATGAGAGCATCATTGAGGCGAGTGGCTCAAGTGGCTCGCGATCAGGTGTGCCATTGGCGCAGTCGCCGAGGGTAGGGCCATTGGTACAGTTTTCTGCCATGAGCGTGGACGAACTCGACACCCGCATCCTCAGGCTGCTTCTGGAGCAGCCGCGTACCAGCGTGCGCGAGTACGCCCGGCTGCTCGGCGTCGCGCGCGGCACGCTCCAGGCGCGGCTCGACCGGCTGGAGCGGGACCGGGTGATCACCGGTACGGGCCCCTCCCTCTCCCCCGCCGCGCTCGGGCACCCGGTGCTCGCGTTCGTGCACATCGAGGTCACCCAGGGGCATCTCGACGAGGTCGGGGACGCGCTGGCCGCCGTACCGGAGATCGTGGAGGCGTTCTCGATCACGGGCGGCGGGGATCTGCTCACCCGGGTCGTGGCACGGGACAACGGTCACCTGGAGGACGTGATCCAGCAGCTGATCAGCCTGCCGGGAGTGGTCCGCACCCGGACCGAGATGGTGTTGCGCGAGCGCGTCCCGCACCGCCTGCTGCCGCTGGTGGAGTCGATCGGCCGCGCGGCCGGGCAGTGACCCTTGGCATCCTGAACCCATGAGCAACCTCGGCGACCTCTCGGTCATCCTCGATCTCGACGGAACACTCGTGGACAGCGAGCCGAACTACTACGAAGCCACCCGGCAGACCCTCGCCGAGCACGGCGTCCCGGACTTCACCTGGGCGCAGCACGAGCGTTTCGTCGGCATCAGCACCCAGGAGACCCTCGTCCTCCTGAAGGAGCGCCACGGCCTGAAGGCGCCGGTGGAGGAGCTGCTCGCGGAGACCAACCGCCGTTATCTGGCGCTGGCCCGGGCCGCCACGCGTGTGTACCCGGAGATGCGGAAGTTCGTGGAGCTGCTCGCGGCCGAGGGGGTGCCGATGGCGGTGGCGTCGGGTTCGTCGCCGGAGGCCATCGACGCGATCCTGACGGGCACCGGGCTCGACGCGTCGCTGCGGACCGTGGTCTCGGCGGACGAGGTGGCCCACGGCAAGCCCGCGCCGGACGTCTTCCTGGAGGCCGCGCGCCGGCTGGGGGCGGCTCCGGCCGACTGCGTGGTCCTGGAGGACGCGGCTCCCGGCGCGGCGGCGGCGCACGCGGCCGGGATGCGTTGCATCGCGATCCCGTACGTGGCCGCGCAGGCCGACGCCCCCGAGTTCGCCACGGCGGGGCTGCTACTCCGGGGCGGGCAAGCGGAGTTCAGTGCGCAGAGGGCGTACGACTGGCTGGTCGGGCGCCCGGGGTCGTAAACGCGAATGCGCCCGCTTGTTCGGTTCTGGGAGCATGCAGGAATGATCGACCGACTCGAACCGCTGGTCATCCGGCACACATTCCGCGTCCCCCTCCCCACGACTCCCGTGGGTGAAGGCGCCACCGCTGCGCGGCAGTTCGACGCCGTGCTGCTCTCCGTGGGCTTCAAGCTCTCCGCGGACCTGCTGGAACGGCTGTCGGGGCTGTCCGAGGAGACAGTCGTCGGCATCGCCGTTCGCACGCTGGGGACCGTCCGCGAGCTGGTCGGCGATCACGTGCAGCACAACGCCTACTTCTTCGACTTCCCGGCCAACGTGCCCGACACCGTGGACTTCTGGATGTCGTGTGTCGCCGAGGCGATCCAGGACAAGAAAACCCCGGCCTCGACGCTCAAGCAGCTGCGGAACGGCGTGGTGAACCTCCTCAGCCTGCCGACCTACGGCAGGTACCAGCACACGTACGCCGAACTGCTGGCCGCACAGGACGAGTTGATCGCGGCGGCGGGTGACCGGCTCACGGTACTGCACGCGGGCGGCGAGCTCGCCGACGAACTCACCACGCTGTACCTGGCGTTGGCCGGCAGCACCACACCCCTGGGCGAGGAGCACCGGCACGACCTGCTGGCCCTGGCCGAGCGGTGTGCCGACGGTCCGCAGCCGGAGGAGATCCCGGTCCGGGAGAACCGCGCGCTCGTCAACCAGGCCCGCCTGAACGTGGGTTCGGAGCTGCTGCTGGACACCGTCACCGATGTGCTGCGGCTGGCCTGTGCCCTGTCGGACGGCGATGTGACGCTGGTGGAGCCGACCCGTTTCCGGTCGCTGTCACGTCCGGTGCGGCGGGCACTGCTCGCGGCGCTGGACTCGGTGGTCGCCGCGTCGCCCGCCAAGCTCGCCGACGTGGGTGTGCGCCGCGAGGCGTGGAAGCGGCTCGGTGAGCGGCTGCACCCGCACGAGTACCCGCGGTGGCCGTGCGCCGCCGAGGTGTTCGCGGTCGCGCGGGGTGAGCTGAAGGCGCCCTCGTTCGACAGCCGGATCGAGGAACTCCTCGCGGAGGGCGACCTGTTGGGCGCGGTGGAGCTGCTGAAGTCCGCGCCGGGCAAGCTGTTCCGCGCGCTGGACCGGCTGCTGCGCACGGCGCTCACGCAGGAGGAGCGGGACGCCGTGGTGGCCGCCGCGGAGCTGGTCGCGCCCGAGGTGTCCGGCCGGGTCGTGCTGTCGGTGCGCGAGCATCTGCACAACAGGGCCCGGGAGACCGGGGAGTTGCGGGTCTTCGTGAACCGGCGCGGCCGGGCCTGGGTGACCGACGACGAGCGGGCGACCGTAGGACCGGTGGAGCGGGAGCGGTTGGTTGGCGCGCTCGATGACGAGACGCGGCGTCGACTGCCTTCCCCTGAGCGGCTGTTGGTCGATCCGGAGGTGCTCGATGTGGCGTTGCCGTTGAGCGGGAAGGCGACGGCGGCCGGGCTCGGGGTGCTGCCGCGGGGGTCCCTCTCCATGATCGAGGGCGAGTTGCTGCGTTTCTTCGTGTACTGGAAGGAGAGGGCGCAGCGGACCGACTTCGATCTGTCGGCGCTGATGCTGAACGCCGACTACTCGACGAACACGTGGCTGTCGTACACCTCGCTCACCGAGGTCGAGGGCGAGCACTCCGGTGACATCGTCGAAGCGCCGGACGGGGCCTCGGAGTTCATCAACCTGCGACTGGGTGCCGTGCGCGGGGCGTTCGTCGTGCCGCAGGTCAACATCTTCGCGGGCGAGGGCTTCGAGGAGGTCGAGGAGTCGTTCTTCGGGTTCATGCTGCGTGAGGGCGAGCAGCGGGGGCGGCCGTTCGAGCCGCGTACCGTGCGGATGAAGTCGGAGCTGCGCGGTGCGGGCCGGGTCGCGCTGCCGCTGGTGTTCCTGCGCGGGGACGACGGCGGCTGGCGGGCGAAGTGGCTGCACCTGTACCTCAAGGGCAGTCCGTCGGCGAACCGGGTGGAGGAGAACCGGGTGACGGTGGCCAACCTGCTGCGCGGCATCGTGGAGCGGGAGCAGCTCACGGTCCGGCATCTCGTCGAGCTGATGAGCGGGGAGGGTACGACGGTGACGCTGTGGGACGGCGAGGGCGTCCCGGAGGGTGGTCCGGTCACCTACATCGGTCTGCGCCGCCCGGACGAGCTGCCCGCGGGATCTCGGGTCGTGACTTCCGAAAATCTGCGCGACTTGATCCCCGCCTGACTGATAGCGTCGGCTGCGGCGAGGCCATGAACGGGCTTCCTTCTCCGCTGCCTGCGGGCATTCAATCCAGTCCGTTCGCTTTCCTCGCCCTCGACGTTCCGTGAGGGGTGCCCCAGGGCGCCCCTCACGTTCTTTTTCCGCCAAAACATCGCTTCACGGACTTGTGGGACAATCCTCTATGCGCGGACGAAAGGCCACTTCAGTGAGCGCAACGAACGACGGGTCCGACTACAGCAGCCTGCGGCTCGACCGCACCGGTCAGGCCGAGGCCTTCGACGCCATCGGGGACCGGTACGACGAGGCCTTCCCGCACAAAGAGGGCCAGGTCGGCGCGGGTGAGTGGCTGATCGAATCCCTCGCGCCGGGCGCCCGCGTGCTGGACCTCGGCTCCGGCACGGGTGTGCCGACCACCCGGCAGCTGGCCGACGCGGGCTGCGAGGTCGTCGGCGTGGACTTCTCCGCCCGGATGGTGGAGCTGGCCCAGGGATACGTCCCCACCGCCACGTTCCACCAGCTGGACCTCGCCGACCTGCGCCCGGGCGGCCCGAGCGACCTGGGCCGTTTCGACGGCGTCGCCGCGTTCTTCTCCCTGCTGATGCTCCCGCGCGCGGAGATCCCGCTCGCCCTGCGCACGATCCACCACCTGCTGCAGCCGGGCGGCCTGTTCGCCCTGTCGATGGTGGAGGCCCATGTGGACGACTTCGCGATCCCCTTCCTCGGCCACACGATCAGGGTCTCCGGCTATCTCCTCGAAGACCTGCACAAGATCCTCGACACGGCCGGCTTCGAGATCGTGAAGGAGACCTCCTACACCTACGCCCCGGCGACCGCCGACGTCCCGCCCGAGGAACAGGTCTTCCTCTGCTGCCGACGACGCGACTGAGGCCGTAGCACCGACACGGCGGCCGCCCGGCCGCTCCAGTGACGGGACGAAACGTGTGACGGAGCAACCCAGCCCCCGCGAAGGCCCCGCCGGAACCGCCCGGCGAGGCGCCTCGTCGAGCGGCCCGGCAGCCGTCGTACCGCTCGGCCGGACGCCTGTGCGGCAGCTGGACCGGCTCCAGTACCTCGATGTCGCCACCCGGCGGATCGCCCGCGGGATGGACCTGGACGAGACGCTGCGGGAACTGCGGTGGGCGGCGGTGCCCGCCTTCGCGGACGCGATCGTGATCCATCTGCACGATCCGCTGCCCGTCGGGGACGAGAGGTCGGCGACGCCCGTCGTCCTGCAGCTGCACAGCATCGACCGGGCGCCGGAGGCGAGGTCCGCGCTGCTGATGCCGCACGCCGAGTACGCGAGCGTGACGGAGCGGGTGCAGCCGACGCTCGACGGCCGGCTCGCGAAGCTGCTGCTGGCCGGGCGGCCGGCCTTCGGCGACGTATCGGACGTGGGCCCCGCGGTGGCCGAACTGCTCGGCCCCGCGGCGAGCGCGCACGGCACGCTGCCGCCGGGCCGCCGGCTGATCATCGCCCCGCTGCACGGCCGCCACCACGTCATGGGGACCGTCGTCCTGCTGCGCCGCCCCGACCGCTCCGCGTTCACCGCCGACGACCTGCTCGTCGCCTCCCAGCTCGCCACCCACACCGCCATCGGCGTCCAGAAGGCGGTGATGTACGGCCACGAGGCCTCCGTGGCGGACACCCTTCAGCGCACGATGCTCCCGTCGTCGCTGCCCGAGCCGACCGGCATCCAACTGGCCAGCCGCTACCTGCCCGCTTCGAAGACCGCGCAGGTCGGCGGCGACTGGTACGACGCGATACCGCTGCCCGGCAGCCGGGTCGCGCTGATCGTCGGTGACGTCATGGGCCACTCCATGACCTCCGCCGCGATCATGGGCCAGCTGCGCACCATCGTGCAGACCCTCGCCGGCCTGGACCTGCCCCCGCACGAGGTCCTCCACCACCTCGACGAACAGGCCCAGCGGCTCGGCAGCGACCACATCGCGACCTGCCTGTACGCGATCTACGACCCGATCTCGCACCGCCTGCTCATGGCGAACGCCGGCCACCCGCCCGCCGTACTGCTGCGCCCGAACGGCCACGCCGAGGTCCTCCAGGTCCCGCCGGGCGCACCGATCGGCGTCGGCGGCGTCGTCTTCGAGTCCGTGGAGATGCCCGCGCCCACCGGCACCACCCTGGTCCTGTACACCGACGGCCTGGTCGAGTCCCGCGACACGGACGTGGGGACGGGCGTCGAGGCGCTGCGCAGCCACCTCCAGTCCACCCCGCACCGGCACCGCCGCTCCTCGCTGGACCGGCTGTGCGACCGGATCCTCACCGCGCTGGCGCCGGGCCCCCGCGACGACGACATCGCGCTGCTCACCGCCCGCTTCGACGGCTTCCCGCCGGACAGCGTCGGCTACTGGCACCTCGACCCCCACCCCCTCACCGCGGGCCAGGCCCGCCGGCTGACCCGCCGGGTGCTGCGCCGCTGGGGCCTGGACGCCCTGCTGGACACCACGGAACTCCTGGTCAGCGAGGTCGTCACGAACGCCGTACGGTACGCCTCGCGCCCCATCTCGCTACGGCTGCTGCGCACCGACGTGCTGCGCTGCGAGGTGACCGACGACTCGCCCCAGGTGCCCCGGATGCGGCAGGCGGCGCCGGGAGACGAGGGCGGCCGGGGTCTGTTCCTGGTCGACCGGCTCGCCCAGCGTTGGGGGGCGACGCGGTTGAGCACGGGGAAGGTGGTGTGGTTCGAGCAGCAGATACCGAAGGGCCAGTAAAGACCTTCCGTGTCAGGGGAGTTGGCGTTGAGATCACGGGCGTTGGCGTTCAGACCAGGGGTGTTGATGCTCAGACCGGTCCAACTCCCGTGCCTCCCTTGAGGCGTTCGAGGTCGGAGGGGCCGACCTGGATCACGATGACGGCGATCAGCGCGGCGACGACCGTGAAGATCGCGGCCATCACGAACGCGGCCGAGACCCCGGCGGTGAGGACGTGATCGCCCCAGTTGCCCGGGAGTTGACCGGTCCGCCGGAAGCGGATGCGTTCGGCCGGAGTCGCCCGGGACAGGAACGCGGGGATCTGGTCCTTCGCCTCGTTGCGGCTGGCCGTACCGAACATCGTGACCAGGATGGACAGTCCCAGCGAACCGCCCACCTGCTGCATGACGTTGAGGAGTCCGGAGGCCGCGCCGGTCTCCTGGACAGGCACGTCGGAGAGCGCCATCAGGGTCAGCGAGACGAACTCCATGCCCATGCCCAGGCTGAACACCAGCATCGGGCCGAGGACACTGCCCGGATACGTGGAGTCGACGTCCGTCAGCGTCAGCCAGGACAGACCGCCCGCCGCGAGGATCGCGCCCACCACCATGAACGGCTTGGGGCCGTAGGTCGGCAGGAACCGCGAGGCCAGGCCCGCGCCGACCGCGATGACGGCACTGACCGGCAGGAAGGCGAAGCCGGCCATGAGTGGGCTGAAGCCCAGCACGTCCTGCACGAAGAGCGTGAGGAAGAAGAACATGCCGAAGATCGCGGCCGAGAGGCAGAGCATGATGCCGTAGGTCCCGGCGCGGTTGCGGTCGCGGAACATGTGCAGCGGGGTGATCGGCTGCCGGGAACGTCGCTCGACCAGGACGAACAGGGCGAGGACGACCACGGCCGCACCGAACGAGGCCAGAGTGAGCCCATCGCTCCAGCCCTCCTGCGCGGCCCGGATGAAGCCGTAGACCAGCAGCACCATGCCCACGGTGGAGGTCAGCGCGCCGGTGATGTCGAAGTGGCCCGGGTGGCGTTCGGACTCGCGGATCCAGCGCGGGGTGGCGAGGACGATGAGCAGTCCGATGGGCACGTTGACGAAGAGCACCCAGCGCCAGTTCAGCCACTCGACGAGGATCCCGCCCATCAGCAGCCCGATCGCGCCGCCGCCGGCCGAGACACCGGCGAAGACCCCGAACGCCCGGTTGCGTTCCGGTCCTTCGCGGAACGTCGTGCTGATCAGGGCGAGGGAGGTCGGGGAGGCGATGGCACCGCCGACCCCCTGGAGGGCGCGTGCGGCGAGGAGTTCACCGGAGTTCTGCGACAACCCGCCCAGCAGGGAGGCGAGTACGAAGAGCAGCACCCCGAACACGAACACCCGCCGCCGCCCGAGAATGTCCCCGGCCCGCCCACCGAGCAGCAGCAGACCGCCGAAGGTGAGGGTGTACGCGTTGACGACCCAGGCCAGGCTGGTGGTCGAGAACCCCAACGAACTCTGGATGTGCGGAAGCGCGATGTTCACGATGGTGATGTCCAGGACCACCATCAGCTGACAGGACGCGATGACCAGCAGCGCCATCGTGCTGCCACCACCGCCGGATTCCCGGGTGGTGTTCTGCGCTGCGGGGGCTTGCCGAGGACTGCTGCTCATGGCGGATCGCACTCGCGAGAGGTAAGTGAACGGCTCCGTCCACTAGATACTCACGATTCGACCGTACGCCCGCCCCTTACTCCCCACCACTCGATCATCACAGGCCCAGGCGCTAGGTTCACACATGACAGGACATGGGGAGAAGCCATTGGTGGCCGCGAACGTCCACTCCGGTGTGCACCGGTCCCCGGCAGGGCGCGGATGCCGTGGAGCACGACTCGACCAACTCGACGTCCGCAGCACACTCAACGCCTGGGCCGGAGAAGCGACATGACCAACGTCGACGTACACCAGCATCTGTGGACCCCCTCGCTGGTGACGGCGTTGCGCGCCCGCCGCGAACCGCCGTTCCTGGACGGCTGGACGCTGTTCCTGGACGGTGAGCCGCCCTTCGAGATACCGCCCGCCGACCACGACCTCGCCCGGCGCGCCGAACTCGCCGCCGCCGACGGTCTCGACCGGGTCCTCGTCTCGTTGTCCGCCCCGATCGGCGTGGAGTGGCTGCCCGAGGCCGAGGCGCGGCCCCTGCTCGACGCCTACCACGACGGCGTGGCAGCGTTGCCCGAGCCGTTCGGGGGCTGGGCGGCGGCCTGCGTACGGGACATCGACGCGGACGCGACCACCAAGGACCTGGACCGGGGCTTCGCCGGGCTTCAGCTCCCCGCCAACTCCCTTGCGGACGCGGCCGGTTACGCCCGCTGCGCACCGCTCCTCGATCTGCTCGAAGAACGCGACCTCCCGCTCTTCGTCCACCCGGGGCCTGCCGTGGGCGACTCGGCGGACCCCGCCTGGTGGCCCGCGATGGTGCCGTACGTCCAGCAGATGCACGCCGCCTGGTACGCCTTCCGCGCCTTCGGCCGACCGCGTCATCCACGCCTGCGCGTGTGCTTCGCCCTGTTGGCCGGACTCGCCCCGCTGCACGGCGAGCGAATGGCGGCCAGGGGCGGGCAGCAACTGGCGGACAACCCGGGCGTGTTCGTGGAGACGTCGTCCTACGGCCCGACCGCCGTCCACGCGATCGTGCGCGCCCTCGGCGTGAACGCCGTGGTCCAGGGCTCGGACCGACCGTACGCGGAGCCGCCCCGGTATCCCGGCCATGGGCTGGGCGGAGCGGCGGCCTACGCCTTTCGTATCGCCAATCCGCGACGACTGCTCACCGGGAAAGGCTGAGTGACGGTCTGTCAGTTCGCCGCGTTCATCAGGTCGAGCGCGCTCTGCTGCCGGGCCGCGTCCGTGGAGTCCAGCGGTCCGGCCCAGTGCAGCCCGTACGCGTCGAGGGAGTCGCGGTCGTTCGCGTACGCGGCGTCGGCCTGGCGTTTGACGTAGGTGGTGTAAGGACGGTCGGACAGGCGGGAGTTGAAGGCGCCCAGACCCCGGACGTACGCGCCCTTGAAGGACGGACCGTCGCCACCGCAGCCGCTCGACTCGCACGGTTCCCGCAGGATTCCACCGGAGTTGAGAGCAGTCGACGTGGTGGAGGCGTCCCCGATCTGACGGCCGGTGGTGAGGAGAGCCGAGTCCCCGGTCGCGCGGTACAGCTCCGACAGACCGCCGAGCAGCACGCCCTGGTTGTACGACCACGTCGTGTCGCCGTTGTTGCCGCAGGTCGCCAAGTTGATGCCGTCGTTGACCAGATGGGAACCGTTGATCATGCCGGTGCCCTTGAACCACGACCACTCGGCGTTGGCCCGGCCGAGATACGTCGTGTCGCCCGCGATGCGGTTGTGCAGGGCGGCGTTCAACTCCAGGTAGAGGGAGTTGGCGATGGCGTTCTTGTAGGTCTTCGCCGTGCTCCACCACACTCCCCCGCCGCACGTGGAGTCCCAGTACCGCGCCATGTAATCGGCGTCCGCGCGGGCGGTGTTGAGGTAGCGGGAGTCGCCGGTGAGGTCGTACGCGTCGACCCAGGCCAGCCCCCACCAGCCCGTGTCGTCGATGTAGTCGTTGGTGAAGTTGCCGCCCTGGGCGGAGAGGTTGCGGTCGTAGGTGTTGGCGATCGCGTACTTGTAGCTGGCCATGCCGGTCACGCGGATGTTGTCGATCAGGGCGGTCAGGGCGTTGGCCGAGTTCCACCAGCCGGTGGTGTCGAACAGGCCGGTGCCCAGGTTGTACGACTGCATCAGCGCGGTGGCGGCGGCAGTCGGTCGGCTGCCCGCGTTCCACGTCGTCCGGGCCCACGCCGTACAGGCGATCTCGGCCCGGTCCCCCGCCTTGCCGCAGGCGCGCAGAGCACCGACGCCGAGGGCGTTCCAGTCGTCGACGTTGTACATCAGGGTGCGCCAACCTCCTTGCCCCGCAGGGACGGTGGCGTCGCCGAGCTTGCTGCCCGAACTCCAGGTGCGGCCGCCGTCGAAGGAGCGGTCGAGCCAGACCTCGTCGCCGGGGCTGCCGTTGGTGATCGAGGCCCAGCCCATCGCGTCGGTGTCGTCGAAGTGCAGGGCGATGCCGCGGGAGTAGATGCTCGCGCTCACCGGCTGGCGGTCACCCGGGGAGAGGGCCGGGTCGCGGGCGTCGCAGTACTTGTTGCAGATCGACGCCTGGGCGGCGGCGGTCGCGATACCGGTGGACACCGGCATGAACAGGGCCAGGGCGGCGATCAGACCGGTCCCGACTCTCCTGATGCGTCGTGCTGTTGAGGTCATGCCGGCTCCATGGGTGTGGGGGGATACGAGCGGTCAGCCCAGGCGCCACTGCTGGTTGGCGCCGCCGTTGCAGGACCAGAGTTCCAGCGCCGTGCCGTTGGCGTTGCCCGCGGGCTGGTCGCCGCCGGTGACGTCGAGGCAGAGGCCCGACTGGGTGCCCGTGATCGTGCCGTTGGGGTTGACGCTCCACCTCTGATTGGCGCCGCCGTTGCAGCCGTAGAGCTGGACCTTGGTGCCGTTGCTGGTCTGGTTGTTGTAGGCGTCCAGGCACTGGGTGCCGCCGTAGAGCCGGAGTTCACCGGCCGCGGTGATGGTCACGGCCTGGTTGGTGCCGCCGCCGCAGTCCCAGATCTCTATCTTGGTGCCGGGGGTGGTCTCGCCGTTGTAGGCGTCGAGGCAGCGGTTGGAGGAGGCACCGATGAGCGGGTGGGTGCTGCCGACGCTGGTGCCGCTGCCGACGGAGACCCGGTACATCACCGAGCCGTGGCCCGGGACGCTCGCCGAGATGCTGCCACTGGTGCTGCTGACGACGTGCGACCAGAGGTTGTTGAGCTTGTACGAGGACGCCGAGGGGAGGCCGGCCGCCGTCGCGGAGGTGGTGATGGTGGCGGCGGAGGAGTTCTCGTTGAAGAGGACCACCGAGACGTCGCCGTTGGCGAGGGGCTTGGAAAGGACGTGCAGGCCACCGGAGTTGGAGATCTCGGTACCCTGCTTGCCCAGGGAGTCCTGGTCGACGGCGATGACATCCTTGTTGCCGTAGAGGGAGAGCGTGGCGGCGGTGGCCTTGCGCAGGTCGGTGCCGGCGATCAGCGGTGCGGCCATCTCCGACCAGAGGCTGAAGTGGGAGCGGTCCTCGGTGAACGACATGCCGTTGCCGACCTCCAGCATGTCGGGGTCGTTCCAGGCGCCCGGCTTGGCGTACGCGGCGAGCTTGACGTTGGCCTTGTAAATCGACACCACCGTCGAGAAGTTGACGTTGATGTCGTCGGTGGTGCGCCAGCTGTTGCCGACGCCCGCGCCCCAGGTCCACACGTCGGCGAGGCCCCAGTTGCAGAGGCTGTAGACGATCGGGCGGCCGGTGTTGGCGAGCGCGTCGCGCATCGCGGTGTAGCGCTGCTGGTCGGGCACGTTCTGGTGGTTGCAGTTGTCGTACTTGAGGTAGTCGACGCCCCACGCGGCGAAACTGTTGGCGTCGGTCTGCTCATGGCCGAGGCTGCCGGGGTAGCCCGCGCAGGTGGCGGTGCCGGCGCTCTCGTAGATGCCGAGCTTGAGGCCCTTGCCGTGCACGTAGGCGGCGGTGCCGCTGATGCCGTTCGGGAACTTGACCGGATCGGGGACGAGTTGGCCGGCGGAGTTGCGGGCCGAGGTCATCCAGCAGTCGTCGATGTTGACGTACTGGTACCCGGCGTCCTTCAGCCCGGAGGAGACGAGGTAGTCGGTGGTCTGCTCGACCAGTTGCTCGGTCACGTTGCAGCCGAAGGCGTTCCAGTCGTTCCAGCCCATCGGGGGCGTCCTGGCGAGCCCGTTGTCGAGGGCCTGCGCGGGCGGCGCGGCGCGCAGCACCAGCAGGGCCGGGACGAGGGCCAGCAGCAGCACCATCGTGAGGGCGGCGCTCAGACGTCTCTTGAAGGGTGACGGAACGGTCATGTCGAGGTCTCCTGATTCGCCGTGTGGGGCCCGGTCGAACTCACCTGTGGAAACGTAACCATCGTGAAGGTTCCATCAGCGGAGCTGCATCGTCAATGGTCCGGACCAAAATGCCCCGGGCGTGAACTACCCGTGCCGTCAGATGCGTTGACGACCTCATGAGTCGATGACAACGTTTCCATCATCGGCACCCATCCCGAACCCACCCGCACCCACCCGCACCCATCGACTCATGACTTGGAGGCCTCCATGTCGCTGCGTCCCTCCCGGCGCGTGATGATCGGTTCCGGCCTGGCCGCGTTGACGGCGACGGTCGCCACACCCGCTTTCGCGGCCGAACGACCGAGCTCCGCACGGGCGTTGTCCCGCGCCAAGACCACGTACACCGCACTGAGGAGACACTTCGACGCGACCGACGGCTCCGGGCTGGTCCGCGAGCAGATTCCGGCGGTGGCCGGTGACAACCCGTACTCGTACGAATGGCCCTTCTCGCAGGTGCACATCGCCGCGCTCGATCTCACCGTCGTGGACGCGCAGTTCGAGCCGGAGCTGGCCCGGCGCGCGGCGGCGCAGGAGCACCATTGGAACGCCGCCGGCGGGACGACCAAGCTGCCCGGTTACGCCTCCTACCCGGTCGCGCCGTACGGGGCGGGCGGGGACATGTTCTACGACGACAACGAGTGGGTGGGGCTGGCGAAGGTCCAGCGGTATCTGCAGACCGGGGACGCCGCCGCGCTGGCCCGTGCGAAGGAGATCTTCGCCCTGGTCAAGTCCGGTTGGGACACCGACAGCAGTCATGCCGCGCCGGGCGGGGTCTTCTGGACGCAGGCCGACTGGAGCCACGACCGCAACACCGTGTCGAACATGCCGGGCGCCCAACTCGCCCTGCGTCTGCACCAGATCACCGGCGAGGCCGACCACCTGGACTGGGCGAAGCGCTTCTACGACTGGACGAACGCGCATCTCCAGAGCCCAAGTGGCCTGTACTGGGACCACCTTGACCTGCAAGGGACGATCGAGAAGACCGTCTGGTCCTACAACCAGGGCGTACCGGTCGGCGTCGCCGTGCTGCTGTACGAGGTCACCCGGGACCGCGCCTATCTGCGCCAGGCGGAGCGAGTTGCCGCCGCCTCGTACGCCTACTACGTCACGCAGGGGCGGCTGTTCACACAGCCGGTGTTCTTCAACTCGATCTTCTTCAAGAACCTGCTGCTCCTGGAGTCGGTGACCGGGAAGGACACCTACCACCGGGCGATGGCCGAGTACGCCGACCGGGTGTGGGACACGATGCGCGATCCCGCCACCGGGCTCGTGCACTTCGACTCGGCCGGTGGCACCCAGGCGATCCAGCAGGCGGCCCTCGTGCAGCTCTACGCCGCGCTCGCCTGGCCGCGCGCCAAGTGGCGGACGCTGTACTGACGTTACGGGTGTCCGATCTCCCCGGTGCCGCGTGCGATCAGCTGCACCGGGAGGACGGTGCGGTGGGAGGGGCTGTCGTCGCCGTCGATGCGGTCCAGCAGGATGTGGGCGGCCCGGCGGCCGAGTTCCTCGGTGTCGGAGGTGACGACGGTGACCGGGGTGGGGAGCATGTCGGCGAGCTTGAAGTCGTCGAACCCCACTACGGCGATGGAGACTTGGAGGTCACGGCAGGCGCGCAGGACGCCCTCGGTGAGGAAGCCGGTGGTGGAGAAGACCGCGGTGGGCGGGTTCGCGGAGGTGAGCAGGGTGCGGGTGGCGGCCTCGGCTTCCTCGGTGGTGCCGCGGCGCAGGGTGACGACCAGCTTGTTGTCGGGCTCGATGCCGCTGCGGCGCAGCGCCTTGCGGTAGCCGCGCAGTCGTCGGCCGGTGCTGTAGTACGAGGGTGCGACGAGGATCGCGATGCGGCGGTGGCCCTGGTCGACGAGGTGCTGGGTGGCCTTGTGGCCGCCGTCCTCGTTGTCGACCAGCACGACATCGGCCTCGGCGCCGGTGGCCGGCCGGTCGACGAAGACGATGGGGACGTGGTCGTGGCCGTTGATCTCGTTGAGGAAGGCGTGGTCGCCCTGGTCGGGGACGATGATGAGCCCGGCGACCCGGCGGCCGATCAGCTCGCCCACGGCCCGGCGCTCGACCTCGGGGTCCTCGTCGGCGGTGCTCAACAGGACCGCGTAGCCTGCCTCGTTGGCGACCTCGACAGCGGCCTTGGCGAGGGAGGCGTAGAACGGGTTGGTGAGGTCGCCCAGCAGCAGCCCGATGGTCATGGAGTTCTGGCCGGGGCGCAGGGAGCGCGCGATCTCGTTGCGCTGGTAGCCGATCGCGGTGATCGCCGCGTTCACGCGCTCGGCCGTCTCCTCGCGGACCGTGCCGATGCCGTTGACGACGCGGGAGACGGTGACGACGGCGACTCCGGCCCGCTCCGCGACATCGCGCATCGTGGGCCTGGTGTTCTGACGGTGCGGGGGACGACTGCTCACGTGAGTTGAAGACCAACCTTCCATCGCGTACCGGGGCCGGGACCGCCCTCAGGATACGTATCGGGTCCCGGCCCGCCGCTCGGCCCGGGACGCTAACTGTTGTTCTTGATCACATCGTTGATCTTGTCGGTCATCGTCTGAAGGTCGGAGAGCGGCTTCTTGCCGTTGAGAATGTCCGGCCAGTAGGCGGTGATCAAGTCATTTGACTGGCTGGCCCACTGGGTGGTGAAGCGCACGCCGATGGTGGTCGGGGTGTTCAGTCCCGCCTTGACGGTGGCCGCGACGGTCGTCTGACCGGCCTTGTCGAGGGCGCCGAAGTAGGCGTTCTGGGCGGAGAGATAGGCCGGGGCGGCGACCGGGGAGTCGGGCAGCACCTTGGTCCACACCGTGGAGTCGAGGTACTTGAGGACCTTGAAGGTGGCGTCCGCGTTCTGGGTGTACGACGGGGTGCAGATGCCCACCGCGTCGTAGAGGGTGGCGGGCTTGGTCACCTGGGGCAGGGGCGCGAAGCCGTACTTGATCTTCGGCTTGTCGGTGAGGAAGCCGGCGGCAAACCACTGGCCGCTCCACAGCATCGGGATCTGTCCGGCGGCGAACAGGCCCTGCTGGTTGCTGATGTCGTAGCCGGGAGGCGCGATGGCCCCGCTCTTGATGCCCGCCACGACCTTGCTGACGCCTTCGGTGTACGTCGCGTCGATGGTCGTCCTGGTGGGCTGGTGCACGTTGTCCGCGAAGGGCTTGCCGCCCGCCGACAGGGCGTACGTGCTGAGGGAGAACGGGCCGTCCGTGGAGGTCAGCGCGTCGGCGACCAGGCCGTACTTGGCGCCCTTGGCGTGCAGTTTGGCGGCCGCGTCGAACATCTGGTCCCAGGTCCAGCCGGCGGCGGGCACGGTGATTCCGGCGGCCTTGAAGGCGTCGATGTCGTACCAGATGCCGTAGGTGTTCAGCAGGGAGGGAACGCCGCCTATCTTGCCGTCGGCCGTCTTCCAGTTCTTCATCGTGGACGAGACGAAGCTGCTCGCGCCGAAGTCGCTGGAGCCGGAGAGCCGGGAGGCCCAGTCGGTGAGGAGGCCCTGGCTGGTGTACTGCTGCTCGGTGTCGTTGCCGCACCAGAACAGGTCGGGGAGCTTCTTGGCCTGGGTGAGGGCCGCGAGCTTGTCGCTGTAGTTGCCGTTGGGGGTGTCGACGCGCTTGACCGTGATGTTCGGGTCGTGGAAGCCGGTCAGGGCCTGGTCGATGGCCTTGTTGGTGGCGGCGGACTCCCAGGTCATGAGGGTGACCGTGACCTTGCCGTCCGACTGCTTCCCGGACGAGCCGCCGCAGGCCGCCGTCGCGAGCAGTCCCCCCGCCGACAGCAACACTCCGGCGCAACGGATCCATCGTTTCATCGTGGCCTCCTGATACCTGGCTGGCATACGGCTCGTAGGTGGGTCGGGGTCCAAATCGGCGCCGGTCAGCGCTGGTTGACGGTGCCCAGGGCGCTCAGGCCCTGGATGAAGTAGCGCTGGGCGACGAAGAACACGATCAGTGGCGGGAGCATGTAGAGCAGGTTGGTGGCCATGTAGAGGTTCCAGTCCGGGGTCTGGCCGGCGAACTGGGTGACGAAGGAGGCCATGCCCACGCTCAGCGGCCACTTCTGGGACGAGTACAGGTAGATCAGCGGGTTGAGGTAGTCGTTCCAGGACATTTGGAAGGCCAGGATTGACATCGTTATCCAGGCGGGCTTCGTGATCGGCAGCATCACGCTGAAGAAGATCCGCACGTGTCCCGCGCCGTCGACCTTGGCCGCCTCGTCGATGGAGTGCGGGATCGACAGGAAGTACTGCCGGGCCAGGAAGATGAAGAGCGGATTGCCGCCGAGGAAGGCCGGGACGATCAGCGGCAGCCACGTGTCGTACCAGCCGATGTCCTTGAAGAGTTGGAACAGCGGGATGATGCCGACCACCGGGGGCAGCAGCATGCTGCCGACGAAGACGTAGAACCAGACCTTGCGGCCGGGGAAGCGCAGCCGGGCCAGGGCGTAGCCCGCCATCATCGAGGTCATCACCCCGCCGATCACCGAAAGCCCGGTGATGACAAGGGAGTTGAGTAGCAGGCGCGGGAAGTGGATGGCCTTCGGGCCGTCGATGAAGTTCTTGAAGTGGAACTCGTGGGGCAGCAGTTTCGGCGGGACCTCGAAGACCGCCGACGGACCTTTCAGCGCGACGGTCAGCATCCACAGGATGGGCAGGATCATCACCGAGCTGATCAGCAGCGCGGTCGCGTACCAGGATGCTTTGCGTACGGCTCTGCGGGGCGGCTTCGTCGGTGGGGCGGCCGGCGTCGGCGCGGTCGTCGGCGCCCTGGTGACGTCAGGAGACGTGGTCACTGTAGGTCCAAATCGACGAGAAGCGGGCGGTGGCGGCGATCACGACGACGATGACGAGGAAGAGCACCCACACCTGGGCGGAGGCGTAGCCGAACTGGGAGACCTGGCCGAGTTTGGGGAAGCCGTTGTCGTAGATCGACAGCATCAGGGTCCTGGTGCTGAACCCGGGACCACCCTGGTTGTCCGGCGAGAGGATCTTCGGCTGGTTGAACGCCTGAAGGGCGGTCACCATCTGGAGGACCACCTGAAGGATCATGATCGGGCTGATCAGCGGCAGGGTGATGCGGAAGAACACCGTGCGCGGTCCTGCGCCGTCGAGTCTGGCCGCCTCGTACAGCTCGGTGGGGACCGCCTGGAGCGCGGCGAGGAAAATGATCATCGTGGAGCCGACGCTCCACAGCATGACGATCACGATGGACGGCATCGCGGAGTCGTCCCCCGACAGCCACTCACTGGTGGGCAGATGGAACCACTTCAACACCTGGTTGGCCAGGCCGACTTGGGGGTTGAAGACGAACTTCCAGAGCGTGATCGTGGCGACCACGGGCAGCACGACCGGCAGGTAGCACAGGGTGCGCAGCAGGCCGACGCCTCGCATCCGCTGGTTGCAGAACACCGCCAGGGCCAGCCCGATCGCCAGCGACAGCGGCACGTACAGGACGACGAGCAGCAGCGTGGCGCGCACCGAGGGCCAGAAGGACGGGTCGGTGGTGAACATGCGGTGGAAGTTGTCCAGGCCGACGAACTTGGGGTCCGTCAGGCCGTTGTACGTCGTCAGCGCGAAGTACGCGGACCGGAACAGCGGGTAGACGACGAACGCCGTGAAGCCGATGAGCGCCGGTGCCAGGAACACGTACGCGGCCAGGGTGTCCGAGGACCTCTTGGGCGATCGTCGCCAGGGTAGTCCCAGGCGCCCCGGACTCCCCCGGCCGGGCGGCCTGTCCACGGGCGGTACGGCGGTTCGCGTCTCTTGGTGCGGAGCGGCTGTCACACGCGCTCACCTTCTTCCTCCGAGGAGTTGACGATCACTCGGATCGCGCGGGCCCGACCGTCTGGTGGTCGTCGGCCCGCTCAAGGTAACGTTTCCATTCCCTGGCGATCACACCGTGGCGCACGCCACATGAGGGAGTCAAGAGGCGCGATGGTAACGTTTCCCGGATCAACATCCGGAACAGTGTGGGCAGTTCCGGAGTCGCTGAGCACGCTGGGGCGGCGGCTGGCCGGCGAGCTGGGGGGTGGTCCGGCGGGGGAGATCGTCGAGCGGTGCCTGATCAATACGTGGGCTACGTCGATGAGTTGGGGGGCTTCGGCGGGCGGGGAGCCGGGGGGCCTGTCGGACGGCTTCTCGGGTGGTCCGTCAGGTGGGCTGACGAGGGGTCTGCCGGGCGGGGTGTCGAGCGGTCCGGCGCACGGGTTGGCGGCCGGGGTGTCGGACACGTCGTCGGAGGTGTTCGTGAAGACCGGCGACATTCCGGCGATGTGGCTGCGGGACAGTACGGCGCAGGTCCGCCCCTACCTCGCGGTGGCCACGGACCCGGAGATCGGCGACGTCCTGGTCGGGGTCTCGCGTCGGCAGATCCGCTGCGTACTCCAGGACCCGTATGCCAACGCCTTCAACGACGGTCCCACCGGCGCACACGGCGAACCCGGCGATCTGCCCACGCCGGGCGACTGGGTGTGGGAGCGCAAGTACGAACTCGACTCGCTCTGCGCCCCGTTGCAGCTCGCGTACGCGATCCGGCGGGCGACCGGCCGCGAGGGCCATCTCGACGAGGCGTTCCACCGCGCCGCCTGGCTGATCGTGCGGCTGTGGCGGGCGGAGCAGTCCCACGCGCACTCGCCCTACCGGTTCGTCCGGCCGTCCGGCCCGTTCGCCGGTGACAGCCTGCCTCTCAACGGCCTTGGTGCGGCGGTCGGTTGGACCGGGATGACCTGGTCGGGCTTCCGGCCGAGCGACGACGCGTGTGCCTACGGCTATCCGGTCCCGGCCAACGCGCTGGCGTCGGCGAGTCTGCACGGGCTGGCGGAGCTGGCGGCGGCGGTCTTCGACGACACCGAACTCGCCCATGAGTGCTGGCGGTTGGCCGACGAGATCGACGCCGGGATCCTGGCGCACGCGGTGACGGAGATCGACGGTGCGGCCGTCCTCGCCTACGAGGTCGACGGGCTCGGTTCGGCGCTGCTCTGCGACGACGCGAACCTTCCGAGTCTGCTGAGCCTCCCGCTGAGCGGCTGGTGCGCGCCCGAGGACCCGCTGTACCGGGCCACGCGGCGCTTCGCGCTCTCCGAGGCGAACCCCTCTTATTTCAGCGGGAGTTACGCGTCCGGTGTCGGCAGTACGCACACGCCGGACCGGCACATCTGGCCGCTGGCGATCGCCACCGCCGGCCTGACCGGCGACGCGGGTGAGGCGGCGCGAGCCCTGGAGACCCTGGCCGCCACCACCGCCGGTACCGGCCTGATGCACGAGAGCTTCCATGTCGACGCGCCGGGTCGGTTCACGCGGGAGTGGTTCGGCTGGGCGAACGCGATGTTCTGCGAGCTTGCGCTGGAGGTGTGCGGGGGCGGGGTGCGGCATTTCTTTCCGGTGCATCCGCGGGCGTTGCCTGGTGGGTCGGGGGTCGGGGGCGGGGTGACGTGACGCTGCGGCAGTCACCGGGGCCCGTGATCGGGCGTCGACCGAGCCCGTCCAAAAGAGCACGCCCGTGCTGCGAACTCCCTTTGCCACGCAGCCTGTTCCGGACTCGACTTCGCCCCCCCCAAGCCTCGGCACCGCCGCGCCCAACCGAACCAACACCTGCGGCGCAACAAACACCCGTAACCCCACGGCTCCCGTTCCCGATACGCACCCCATGTCCGACCCATGGTCGTCCCGCCCCCGAGGAGCCCGCCCTGCCGTGTCTGCCCGACTCCGTCCACGTCATGACCGACGACACCGGGCCGCCGCCCGCACGGACCGTACGGACGCCGACCTCGCGGCGGCCGTACGGCTCGCGCTGGACGACGGGACACCCGGTGGCGTCGAGCCGTTCGACCGGCTGTCCACCGCCGCATCTCGTCGCTGACGGTCCGGCCCGGAGACCCTTGTCTACGAGCTGGGCCGAACCCCGGGGAGCGACGCCCCTGGCCGGCTGACCTCAGGGAGTGATGGTCAGACTGCCGTAGTCCGAGAGGTTGGTGAGGTTGGCCTGGCTCAGGGTGGTCGCGCCGGTCGTGCTACCCGGCATCACGATGTGGCTCAGTGCGACGCCCGAAATAGGCGCGCCAGGAAGGCCGTTGACGCGTGCGGCGGTCGTACCGGCGTTGCGGACACGGACGTTGGAGATCGTGACGCCCGTGACCGGGCCGATGCCCGCCGTGCTGCCGGTCATCATGGCGAGCCAGGTCCGGTTGCCGTCGTTGCTGAAGCTGAGCCGTTCGATGTCGATGTCGTCGAACTTGATGTTCGTCGCGCTCGCCGTGCCGTACTTGTGGTGGACGCCGATGCCGACGGCCGCGTCGTAGACGACGACGTGCTGGAAGGTGACCTTGTTCTGCGACTCGTAGACGCCCTGGCCGACCTTGACGCCGTAGCAATAGGTCCAGGAGACAAGGTCGTTGAAGGTGACGTTGTCCAGCGGGCGGGCGGTGCCGGGGACGCTCTTGTAGATGTCGGCGACGTCGGGCCAGGTCTTGGTGCTGAACGGGTCGTCGAGGCCGATGCCGATCGCGTGGTCGACGGTGACGTTCGTGGACTCCATGACGTCGATGCCGTCGTTCTCGCCCATGTCGAACCTGTTGAACAGCTTGATGTTGCGGAAGGCCAGGTCCGAGGAGCGCAGCGGGATGACCGCCCAACTGCTGGACTCCCGGAAGGTGATGCCGTCGACGGTGAAGCCGCTCGTGTAGATCGGGGCGAGGAGGTTCACGCCGAGGTTGGAGGGCGCGAGCGCGGCCTGGCCGTTGCCGTCGATGATGCCGCGGCCGTAGATCTTGATGTTCGTCGAGGAGTACCGGGTGGAGATGAACCAGGTGAGGTCTCGGCCCTGTGAGGTCTTGTGTCCGGTCACCACATAGTGGCTGGCCTCGCCCGTGTAGCGGAGCACCGCACCGGGCGCGAGGTAGAACGCGAGGTTGCTGCGCAGGTAGAGGTTGCCGAGGGTGTAGACGCCGGCCGGGACGTACACGATGCCCTGCGTGCCGTTGGCGGAGCCGTACGCGGCGGCGTCATTGAGGGCGTTCTGGAAGGGAGTTGTGGTGTAGGCGCCGGTGTTCGGCTGGGCCGAGTAGGGCGCGCTCTGCACGTTGAAGATGCCGGTACCGCTGGTCGCCGGGCGGTTGGTCTCGGCGGGGTCGGCGGCGATGACCAGGTTGGGGCGGCCGTCGAGCTTGACGATCAGGTACTCGTCGTTCTGGACGGTGAAGGTGAGCGTCGGGCCGCTGACGGTTCCGGTGATGCCGAGCTTCTGCGGGCTGATGCTGTACGAGCCGATGGCCGTGTTGTTGGTCTTGGTCACGGAGATGGTGGCGGTGCCCGTGCCCAGGGCGAGTTGGGCGATGTCGTAGCCGGTGTACTTGGTGACAGGCACGGACGTGCCGTTGACCGTCAACTTGTAGTCGGTGGACGCCGGGTAGATGGAGGGGACCGGGTACGCCGACACCGTGCCCGCCGCGGCCTGCGCGGACTGCGGGGCGCCGAGGAGTGCCGCGACGCCGAGCAGGAGCGCGGTCAACACGAGGGCCAGCGGGCGCAGTGCGCGGTTCGCGGTTCCGTCGGGCGCGGTCAACAGCCGTTCGTCGGCCGCGGTCAACGGCCGTCTCATCGACGATCTCATCCGGGGTCCTCCTGTAGTCACATCGGTGGGGGCACGTAAGACGGGATGGAAACGTTGCCAGTGACATGACCACACTAATGGTCTGGACCGCAGTCGGCTATGTGCCGGGGCGAACGACCGTCACTCCCTTGTCACCTCAGGACGAACCTCCGTCGCCCGGGACTCAACTCCCGCAAACAGAACGGCGATCCCTCGGTCCGCTCCCGAATCGCTGCCATATTCGAGAACCACTTCGGAGGTGGCTGTGACGCTAGAGGCGACGACATCCCTGACGGCAGTGACACCCACGGCGGACGCCACCGCCGGACGCATCGGCGATCTGGAACACCGTCGGGCGCAGGCTGTGGCCACAGCCGCGCCGAGAAGACGCGGTGCTCTCGGTGCGCGGGAGCGGATCGAACGGCTGCTGGACGCGGGGTCGTTCGCGGAGACCGGCGGGTTCGTGCGGGCCAGATCCCTCGGCGACGGTGCCCAACGCCCTTACGGCGACGGGGTCGTGACCGGGTACGGCACGGTCGACGGACGGCCGGTCTGTGTCTTCGCCCAGGACTCGACGGTCTTCGGCGGCAGCATGGGCGAGGCCTTCGGCGAGAAGACCGTGGCCCTCATGGAGCTCGCCCTGAAGACCGGCTGCCCGGTCGTCGGCCTCAACGACTCCGGCGGCGCCCGCATCCAGGAGGGCGTCAACTCCCTTGCTCTCTACGCCGAGTTGGTGCGGCGGAATGTAAAGGCGTCCGGGGTGATCCCGCAGATCTCCGTCATCCTGGGCCCGTGTGCGGGCGGCGCCGCGTACTCCCCCGCCATCACCGACTTCACCGTGATGGTGGACGGCGCCTCGCACATGTTCGTCACCGGCCCCGACGTCATCGAGGCGGTCACCGGTGAACGCACCACCGCCGAGGAGCTGGGCGGCGCCCGCACCAGCAACTCCGTGAACGGCAACGCCCACTTCCTCGCCGCCGACGAGGAGGACGCGCTCGACACCGTACGCGATCTGCTGTCGTACCTTCCGGCCAACAACCTTGAGCGGCCACCGGAGTTCACGCCCGGTTCGGTGGCCGACGGGGCTCCGCTCGACGCGGTCGTGCCCGACCGGCTCGGTCAGGCCTACGACATGCGGGACATCCTGCACTCGGTCGTCGACGACGGTGAACTCCTGTACATCCAGGAGCTGTTCGCGCCGAACATCATCTGTGCGCTGGCCCGGGTCGAGGGGGCGAGTGTCGGGGTCGTCGCCAATCAACCGCTGCACCTCGCCGGTGTCCTCGACATCGACGCCTCCGAGAAGGCCGCGCGGTTCGTACGGTTCTGCGACGCGTTCGGCATCCCGCTGCTGACCTTCGCCGACGTCCCCGGCTATCTCTCCGGTGTCCGTCAGGAGCGGGGCGGCATCATCCGGCGCGGCGCCAAACTCCTCTACGCGTACGCCGAGGCGACCGTCCCGAAGGTCACCGTGGTGGTGCGCAAAGCCTACGGCGGCGGATACGCGGTGATGGGCTCCAAGCACCTCGGCGCCGACCTCAACCTCGCCTGGCCCACCGCCCGTATCGCGGTCATGGGCGCGGAGGGTGCCGTGGGCGTGCTGCACCGGCGTGAACTCGCCGCCGCGGCCGACCCCGAGGCGTTGCGGGCCGACCTGGTCGCCTCGTACGAGGCCACGCACGGGACGCCGTACCTCGCCGCCGAGCGTGGGTACGTCGACGACGTGATCGCGCCGCGCGACACCCGCGCCCATGTCGGCCGCGCCCTGCGCGCACTGCGCGGCAAGCGCGCCCCGATGCCGGAGCGACGGCACGGCAACATCCCGCTCTGACCGCCCTGTTCACTCTCTCCAGCTCTCCAGCTCTCCAGCTCTCCAGCTCTCCAGTCGACACCGCGTCGTACCGCGATGTGAGGAGCCCCGCCCGATGGACAGCCGCCGACCCCCGTTCGCCCCCGCGTACCGGACTCTGCCCGAGTACGTACGGCACTGGGCCGAACTCACCCCGGACCGCCGGGCGTTCACGTTCGTCGACCATCCCGCCCCCAACTCCCGCGGCGTGCACCGCACGCTGACCTGGCAGCGGCTGGATCTGCGCGTGCGGGCGCTGGCCGCCCGGCTCACCGAGCACGCCGAACCCGGTGCGCGGGTAGCCGTGTTGTGCCCACAGGGGACGGACTACATCACCGGTTTCCTGGCCGCGCTGACGGCCGGGATGGTCGCCGTTCCGCTGTATCCGCCCGGTCTGCCGGGGCAGGGCGACCGGCTGGTCGGGGTGTTGGGCGACGCGCGTCCGGCGGTCGTGCTGACCGCCGGACGGGCTCTGGAGGAGGTGACGGACTTCTGCGAGCGCGCGCGGGTCACCGTCCTCGCGGCGGACCGGGTCCCCGACTCCGCCGCCCTCAACTGGCAGGCACCGGCGCCGGATTCGGCCGCGACCGCCTACCTCCAGTACACCTCCGGCTCCACCCGCGCACCGGCCGGCGTGGAGATCACGCACGCGAACGTCGTCGCCAACGCCCGCCAGGCGCTTGCCGCTTACGGCGCCGACACGCACCAAGCGACCTGCGTGGGCTGGTTGCCGCTCTACCACGACATGGGGTTGGTGCTGAGCGTCGCGGCCCCCGTCGTACGGGGACTGCTGTCGGTGCTCATGGACCCGGCCGCGTTCCTGCACGAACCGGCGCGCTGGCTACGGCTGTTGGCCGCGCATCCGCGGGCGCTGAGTGCCGCGCCCAACTTCGCCTACGACTACTGTGCCTCCGCCGTCACCGGGGCGCAGAAGGAGGGGCTGCGGCTGGACGGGGTCGCCGCGCTGATCAACGGCAGCGAACCCGTCCGGCCCGGCACCGCCGACCGTTTCCGGGCCGCGTTCGCCGCGCAGGGGCTCGCGGCGGAGGTGCACTGCCCGTCGTACGGGCTCGCCGAGGCCACGGTCTTCGTCAGCGCCGCCCGGCCCGGCCGACCGCTCGGCCGGTTCGCCCTCGACCGGGACGCCCTCGCCGCCGGGAAGGCCCTGCCCGCGCGGCCCGAGGACCCGCGAGCGGTGCTACTTGTGGGCTGCGGAACACCAGTTGGGCAGCGTGTACGCATCGTCGATCCGGTCGCCCATGCCGTGCTGGCCGAGGGGGAGGTCGGGGAGATCTGGGTGCAGGGTCCCAACGTGGGGCGCGGTTACTGGAACAACTCGGCGCAGACCGACCGTGTCTTCGGCGCCACACTCGGCGAGGAGGCGCCGGGCAGTTGGCTGCGCACCGGCGACCTCGGGACCGTGCTGGAGGGGCAGTTGATCGTCACCGGCCGGCTCAAGGACCTCATCGTCGTCGACGGCCGCAACCACTACCCGCAGGACGTGGAGGCCACCGCCCAGGACGCCCATCACGCCGTACGACGCGACCGGCTCGCCGCGTTCGGGGTGCCGGGCGGCGCGGGTGAACGGGTCGTGGTCGTCGCCGAGCACGCGCGCACGACCAGCCTCGCCGACATCGACGTACCGGACCTGACGCGTGCCGTGCGCGCGGCCGTCGCCGCCCGGCACGGGCTACGACTCGCCGAGGTCGTCCTCGTCGCACCGGGCACCGTGCCCCGCACCACCAGCGGCAAGGTGTCGCGTGCCCTGACCCGCACCCGGTACCTGGAAGGTGCCTACGCGGCGGAGACCGCGGTATGACGGCCGCCGACACGAGAACGCTGCTGCGCCGCCGGATCGCGGAACGGATCGCCGAGTGGAACAACACCCCTGTCGACGACGTCCCGTTGGACCGACCGCTGGCCGAGCTCGGCATGTCCTCGCGGGAAGCGGTGGTGCTGGCGGGCGAGTTGTCCTCGCTGACGGGACACGAGTTGCCGGCGACCCTGCTGTGGGAGGCGCCGACCGTGGACGCGCTCGTGGAGCGGGTGTGCGGTACGGCCACGCGAATTGCCGTACCGGAGGCCCCTGTTGCCGTGGCGCCGGGCGAGCCCGTGGCGGTCATCGGGGTCGGCTGCCGGCTGCCGGGCGGGGTGCGCGGACCGGCCGACTACTGGCAACTGCTGCTCGACGGCGTCGACGCGATCGGCCGCGTCCCCGAGGACAGATGGGGCGCCTTCACGGCGTTCCCGCCCGCCGAAACTCCTTTGTACGGCGGCCACTTGGACGACATCGCCGGATTCGACGCCGACTTCTTCCGCATCACCCCGCGCGAGGCGGCGGTGATGGACCCCCAGCAGCGCATCCTCCTGGAGGTCGTCCGCGAGACCCTCGACCACGCCGCCGTCCCCGCAACGTCCTTGGCGGGCACGGCGACCGGCATCTACGTCGGTGTCTCGGCCCCGGAGTACGGACAGCTCACCGGCGCCGACGCGCACGCCGTCGACCCGTGGGCCCCGGCGGGCGCGGCGCTCAGTGTGACGGCGGGCCGACTGGCGTACGTATTGGACACCCGTGGGCCCAACATGGCGGTGGACACGGCCTGTTCGTCCTCCCTGGTCGCCGTGCACCAGGCCTGCGTCAGCCTCCGCACCGGCGAGACCGACACCGCGATCGCCGCCGGAGTCAACATCCTCCTGTCCCCCGTCGTCGGCGTCGCCTTCGAACGGGCCGGCGCTCTCGCCCCGGACGGCCGCTGCAAACCCTTCTCCACGGCCGCCGACGGCATCGGACGCGGCGAGGGCTGCGCGGCGGTGCTGTTGAAACGGCTGTCCGACGCGGAACGGGACGGCGACCGTGTGCTCGCCGTCATCCGCGCCACCGCCGTCAACTCCGACGGGCGCTCGAACGGCCTACTGGCCCCCAACCCCGCGGCCCAGCAAGCCCTGTTGGCGACCGCGTACGCACGAGCCGGACTCACCCCGGCCCACATCGACTACGTCGAGGCGCACGGCACCGGCACGCCGCTCGGCGACCCGATCGAGGCGGGCGCGCTCGGCGCGGTACTGGGCGCGGGACGTGACCCCGAACAGCCGTTGCTGCTCGGCTCGGTGAAGGGGAACCTCGGTCATCTGGAGTCCGCGGCCGGCATCAGCGGCCTGGTGAAGACGGTCCTCGCCCTCCACCACGACCTCGTCCCACCGTCGCTGCACGGCAACACCCTCGACGACGCACGCCTGCGCGTCGTCACCGAGCCCGAACCCTGGCCCCGCTACGGCGGTACGGCCACCGCCGGCATCTCGGGCTTCGGGTTCGGCGGCACCAACGCCCATGCGGTACTGGAGGAATGGCGGCCCGCGCTCCCCCTGCCGGAAGAGCCCGCCGCCCGGCTCCACCTCCTCTCCGACGTCGACACCGAGCGGGTCCGCGACACCGCATCCCGTCTGGCCGCGTGGCTCCGCACGCCCGAGGGGAACGCCGCCCGCCCCGCCGATGTGGCGCGCACCCTCGCAGGACGGGCGGGGCGCGGACCCGTACGTGCCGCGGTCGTCGCGGGCGGCGGGGGCGAACTGGCCGAAGCTCTGGGCGCGTTGGCACGAGGAGACGGTCCGGACGCGCGGGTGGTGACCGGTGACCGTGATCGCGTGGGACCGGGTCCGGTATGGGTGTTCTCCGGGTACGGCAGCCAGTGGACCGGCATGGGGCGCCAACTCCTCCTGGAGGAACCGGCCTTCGCTGCCGCCGTGGAGAAACTCGACGCGCAGCTCTCCGACGTGTTCGACTTCTCCCTCCACGAGCACCTGACCTCCGCCGGGGAGCTCGACCGACTGAACGTCTCCCAACCCGTCCTGTTCGGCGTCCAGTTGGCACTCGCCGAGCTGTGGCGGTCGTACGGCGTCGAACCGGTCGCCGTGATCGGCCACTCCCTGGGCGAGGTGGCCGCCGCCGTCTGCGCGGGCGCGCTGGACGTGGCGGACGCCGCTCGGGTCGTCGCCGTACGGGCGCGGCTGCTGGGGCGGTTGCATGGGGGCGCGATGGCCGTCGTAGACCTGGATGACGGTGAACTGGCCGCCCTGGAACGGGATTTCCCAGGTGTGTCCGTCGCCGTCCACTCCTCGCCGCGGCAGAAGGTCGTCACCGGTGACGAGATGGCCGTTGCCCGGCTGGTGCGCCGGTTGGAGGAGCGAGGGCGTGCCGCTCGGGCCATGCGGGTCGTCGGTGCCGGGCACTCGCCCCAGGTGGACGCGTTGTTGCCGGAACTGGTCGAGGCTCTTGCCGACGTCAGGGGGCGGTCGCCACGCATCCCTGTGCACTCCACCGTCCTCGACGACCCGCGCGGGGCCTGCGAGTTCGACGCCGACCACTGGGCCGCCAACCTGCGTCGGCCGGTGCGTCTGGACCGGGCCCTCGGCGCCGCTGCGGCCGACGGGCACACCGCCTTCGTGGAGATCTCTCCGCATCCGGTCCTGGCCCGGCCCATCGCCGACAACGTGCCCGGCGCCCTCAGCGTCGGCACACTGCGGCGCGACGCGGGCGGATCTGCCGCGTTCTTGGGGGAGTTGGGGGCTTTGTACGCGGCGGGACTGGACCTGCCTCTCCCGTCCGGCCGGGTCATCGACCTCCCCACACCGCGCTGGCGGCACGTCCGGTACTGGTGGACCGACGGCCGGACTCCCGTCACTGCGCCCGCCGCACACCGCTGGGCCGAGCCCGCCCCGGCCACCGAAGACTCGGTGGCCGCCCGCATCAGCCGCCACATCTCCGCCGTCACCGGCCACCCGGCGGCCCGTATCACCCCGACCACGGCCCTGACCGACCTCGGCCTGGACTCCCTCATGGCCGTCCGTATCCGCACCGCCCTGGAACGCGACTTCGGTGTCGAACTGCATCTGCGCGATCTGTTCGACGCCGACACGGTCGCCGAAGTGGCGGACCGGGTAAGCCAGTTGGGCGACGCGCCGTCCGCTCTCCCTCCGCTCTTCCTGTTCCACGCCGCAGGCGGTACCACCGACGTCTACCGCGCACTCGTCGAACGCCTCGGTGAGGACCGGCCGGTGCACGGGCTGGACCGGATCGAGGACGCCCACACCGTCTCCGAGAAGGCCCGCCGCTACGCCGAGACGATCACCGCCGCCGATCCCAACGGGCCCTGTGTGCTTGTCGGTTGGTCCTTCGGCGGTTTCGTGGCGCAGGAGACGGCGCGCCAACTCACCGCCGCCGGGCGGGAGATCGAACTCGTCGCGCTGATCGATTCCGTACGCCCCCTCCCCCAGCCCGACCGCACGCCCGCCGACCGCGTCCGCGCGCATCTCACGGGCTTCGCCCAGCACATCGCCGACACCTACGGGGTCCAACTCCCCCTGCCCTACGACGATCTCGTGGCGTTGGACGACGACCGCGAGCGCATCGACCTCGTGCTGCGCGCCCTGCGCGGGGCCGTGGAGGTGCCGCCGGCCGCGCTGGAGCATCAGCGTGCCTCGTACCTGGATCTGCGGATCGGCGAGGCGCATCAACCGGGCCGGTACGAGGGGCGGGTGGTGCTGTACCGGGCCACCGAACCGGCTCCGCACACCGTGCGTGACCCGGCGTACGAACGGGACGACGAGGCGCTCGGCTGGGACGAGCTGTGCCCGCGTCTGACGGTCGTACCGGTGGCGGGGCATCACCTGTCGCTGCTCGACCCGCCGTGCGTCGACGAGATCGCCGCCCATCTGCGGCGGGTGCTCGCCTTGCCGGAGGGACCCGCCGAACCAGCCTGAGGAGCCGCCATGCCGCACCACCACCCCCACGGGATATCCCGCCGCGCCGTCACAAGGGCCGCCGCGGCCACGGGACTTGCCGTGCTGTTCGGCGCCACGGCCTCCGTAGGCCGGGCCCGGGCCGCGACGCAGATCTCGGCGCGTACGTTCGACGTGTCCGTGTCCTCGCCCGCGCTGGGCCGCAGCGCGCCGGTGCGGCTGATCCTGCCCTCGGACTTCGCCGCGCAGCCCGGGCGGACGTATCCCGTGCTGTATCTGCTGCACGGGGCGCACGACGACTACACGTCCTGGACGCGGGAGACGGACATCGAGGCGTTCACCGAGGGCCGCGAGCTGATCGTGGCGATGCCGGACGCGGGGCCGACCGGCATCCCGAGCGCGTGGCGGGACGGTCCCGACTACGAGACCTTCCAACTCCAGGAGGTTCCGGCGCTGTTGGCCCGTGACTATCGGGCGTCCGGTGTGCGGGCCGTCGCCGGGGTGTCCACCGGGGGCTACGGAGCGATGGCGCACGCGGCCCGTCACCCGGGCGCGTTCACCGCCGCCGCGTCGTACAGCGGCATCCTCGACACCACAGCCCCCGGGGTGCCCTCGCTGATCGACGCCATCGTGGCCCGCGAGAACCTGGCACCCCGCACTCTCTGGGGCAACCCCCTTCTGGACCTGCTGACTTGGCAGGCCGCCAATCCGCGCGCCCGGGCCGACGGGCTGCGCGGGACACCCTTGTACGTGTCCAACGGCAGTGGTGTGGCCGGGGGTTCGGGCGACTGGCTGCCCGAGGCGCTGGAGAGTCTGCTGTGGCCCTCCGCGCACAGTTTCACCGGCTTTCTCGCCCTGCTCGGCATTCCGGTCACCGCGCACTTCTACTCGGGAGGTGGCCACAGCTGGGCCTACTGGAAAGGGGAGTTCACGGCCTCGTGGCCGATGCTCGCCGGTGCGCTGGGGCTGCCGGAGTGATGTCGGTGCAGCCGGGGCACGGAACGGAGCGCAGGGGACGGCCGTCCAACACGGGACGTCCCCCTCGTCCCACGGGCAACAGTCCGTGGGCGAGCCGCCTCCGGGGGAAAGGAGTGTCCGTCGTGGCTGTCCCCACCCCGCGCGGAGTACCCACCGAGCCCGAGACCGCTCTGGTTCCGCCCGACCTGGCCGAGCTGCTGCGTGCCCAACTCGCCGCCGTCTCCGACGAGGTGGAGGACGTGGTGCGCAGACATGTCCCCGAGTACGCGCGGCCGGCCGACGGCACCTATCGCGAGAACCTCAGATCCGGGGTGGTGCAGGCGCTCACGCTGTTCGTCGACCACATCGCGGACCCGCACGGCCAGAACGCCGCGATGGCGGCGGCGTACTACGAGGAACTCGGGCGCGGCGAGGCATTGGAAGGCCGCAGCCTGGAGGCGCTTCAGTCGGCCATCCGCGTGGGCGGGCTGCACGCCTGGCGGCTGATGGGCCGTACGGCGGAGGAACTCGGCCTGGATTCCGCGGTGGTGGCCGCGCTGGGCGAGCTGGCGTTCCGGACCGTGCACGAGGTCGCGGAGGCTGCCGCCGCCGGATACGCGGAGGCGCAGTCCCGCAGCACGGACGAGGTCGAGCGGCGGCGCCGACGGCTGCTCGAACTCCTGCTGGGCGAGGGGCCGGTGGCCCCGGAGGCGTTGCAGGACTTGGCGCACGGCGCGCGGTGGCGGGTGCCCGCGCGGGTCGCCGTCATCGCGCTGGCGGGCCCCGCGGACCCGGGCGCGGAGGACCGGCCGCCGGCGATGCCGGGCGCCCTGGCGAACATGGAGTCACGGCCGCCGCGCGTGCTGGTGCCGGATCCGGAGGGCTACGGCCGGTTCGGCGGGCGGTCGTTCGTCCTCGGCCTGGGCGGCCGTCCGGCGGCGATCGGTCCTACGGTGCCGGTCGTCGAGGCCGCGCGGTCCTTGCACTGGGCCACACGGGCGTTGGGGTTGATGGGCCGCGGGGTGCTGCCCCGGCAGGGTGTGGTGCTGTGCGCCGACCATCTGTCGACGCTGTTGCTGCACAGCGACGAACCGCTGCTCGCCCAGCTGGAGTTACGGGCGCTCGCGCCGCTCGATGCCGCGTCCGAGGGCCAACGCCCGCGGCTGGCCGAGACGTTGCTCGCCTGGCTGCTCAGCGGCAGCAACGTCCCCGATGTCGCCGCGCGGCTCCATATCCACCCGCAGACGGTCCGCTATCGCCTGCGCCAGTTGGAGAAACTCTTCGGCGCGTCCCTGCACGACCCGGGCACCCGTCTCGATCTGATCCTCGCGCTGCGTTCGGCGGATTTGCGGGAAGGCGACCGCGACTCACGGGGCAGTGACCGCGACTCACGAGCCGACAAAAACAGAGAGAGTTTCTGAATTCCCGTCCATAACACCGGACACGGGAACGCGAATACCTTCGGGACAGTCCTTTCCACAGGCGCTTCACGCGCCCCACCCTCAAAGGATTCCCATGCGTATTCGCTTATGTCTAGCCGCGCTCTCGCTGGTCGGCGGGGCCGGGCTCGCCACCCTCTCCGCAACCGCCGCATCGGCCGCCACCTGCTCGGATCTCGACGTGGTGGCGGCTCGCGGCACCTTCGAGCCGGGCACACTCGGCCTGATCGTCGGCGACCCGGTGTTCTCCGCACTCCAGAAGAAAATCACCGGAAAGACGCTCTCCAGCTATGCGGTGAACTATCCCGCCGACCTTTCCCTCACGTCCGCCGCGACGGGAAACCTCGATGTGGTGAACCACGTCAACGCACAAGCGGCAGCCTGCCCGAATCAGCGTTTCATTCTCGTCGGCTATTCGCAGGGCGCGAACGTCGTCGACAACTCCATCGGAATCAGCAGCGCCGGAGCGGTGGTCGGCAGCCCGATCGTGGCGACCATCCCCGCCGCGGTCGAGCCGAGAGTCGCCGCGGTGCTGCTGTTCGGCAACCCGATCCGGGCCCTCGGCAAGAGCGTCACCGGCACCTACCAGAGCCGCACCATCGACTTCTGCGCCAACGGTGACCCCATCTGCCAGAACGGCGGGACCGACGTGGGGGCACACCTCGGCTACACCGCCGACGCCGACGCGGCGGCCACGTTCGCCGCCGGCAAGGTCTGAGCCGTAGCAAGGCTGTAGGCCCGAGAGACACCGTAGGGCCCGGGAGTTGATCCTCCCGGGCCCTACCTGCGTGCGCGAACAGCCGTACAGGGACGCCTACTGGGGTGACTACTTGGGTGACGCGGCGAACGCCGCGAGGCTGCTGGAGACCACCTCGGGGCGGCCGTCGTTCTGGACGGGCGCGGCGGTCAGTACGTCGAGGTGCTGGTATCCGGGGGCGATCACGGGGTTCAGGCCGGCCGGGACGCGGCCCGCGAGCAGCCCGTCGCCCGCGAGCACGGTGAGCGTCGGGTTGGCCGTCAGCCCGCCCGGGTGCACGAGGAGTTGCTTCACCTGCGGTGAGGTGGCCAGTTCGAGGTCGGTGACCAGCTTGGTCGGGAAGTACTGCTCGGTGAAGTCCAGCGGCTGCTCCCCCATGCTCCGGGCGAGCTCGTGGATGTCGGTGACCTCCTTGGAGGCGTTGGTGAACGGGGTGCCGTCGGCCGACCGGTACCCGGGGTCGTCGGCGGCGCCGACACGGTCGTAATTGCGCCAGGTGTAGAGCGGCCCGTGGGGCTGTGCGGGAATCGCCTTGTACTCGACGCCGAACAGCAGCGAGTTGTCCGAACTCCCGTTGGTGGCGGGGAAGTTCTTGTCGATGATCGGACCGCCGTCGAAGAAGCCCACGCTGCTCTGCAGGAACGCGAGCGGTACGGAGTTGTCGTCCATCAGCGCCCCGAGCACCGCGTCGTTGGTGAGCCGGAAGTCCTTCACCGAGGGCGATCCGGTGAGGAACGTGGCAGCGTCCTTGGAGAACAGGAAGCGGTTCGTGGTCTCGATGTTGACGTTGGAGGGCAGAGTGGACAGCAGGTCCGACTCACCGCCCGGGTTCTGTACGGCGCCCAGGCCGGCGATGGCGAGCAGGGTCATCGTCTCGGGGTTGAGCAGCACGGGCGCTGACAGCGAGCGCGGCAACACCCCGCTGTCGAGCCCGGCCCGTACGACGCCGTAACCGAGCCCGATATCAGGCAGGTTGGTGTCGTCCGGGATGCTGCCGCTGAGATCCGCCAGGTCGGTGGAGATCGTCGTGTCGAGGGCGAAGTACCCGGCGCACTGGTTCTGCCCGGCGTCCGCCGTGGTCGCGGGGTTGCCGTCGAAGTCGGCCGCCGCGAAGTACCCGGTGATGACGCCGCCGAGCGAGTGGCCGCCGCACAGCACCTTGTTCTTGCGCAGGGTCGGGTCGGGCAACTCGGCGGTGAGCAGGTCGTATTCGTCCCGTACGGTCTGCTGGATGCCGAGCTTGGCCATCCAGCCGAGCTGGTCGTTGCCGACGAACCCGGCGAAGGTCCGGCCGCCGACGGCCTTGCCCCGGTAGTAGTAGTCGACGGCCGTGTGCTGGTCGCCGGAGGCGATACCGGTGGGATCCTCAAGGCAGTTGGAGCGCCGGTCCAAGGCCCAGAACTCGATGTGCCGTCCCTGCGCGGCGGCTTGGGCGACCGTGTCGCGGGCGACGCTGTCGAACGCACCGGCGCCCTCCAGGATGCCGGGCTGGGCCACGAGGATCCGGTCGGCGTCGGCCGACGCGCTCGGTCCGTCGGCGGCGCGGTAGCGCAGATACGACAGCCAGTCGCACGCCGCCGGACGGGCGCCGAACGACTGCGGCAACGGCACTTTGACCCGCACCACCGACTCGACCACACCGTCGGCCGGATGCGTCGACGCGACCGGGGTCTCGGTGCGGGCGCTCTCTCCCTGGGCCTGTGGAGCGGCGGCGGTGAGCGCGCCCGCGGTCAACAGCGCCGCGAGCGCGGCACCGCGCCACGTACGTCCTGCGTTCGCGGCTCCGCGCCACGAACTTCCTTTGCTGCGACTGGTGTTCATGGCCGGACCGTAGGACGGTCGGGGCTACGGGATCAGGCGGTGCTCACAAGAACGCAGCTCACGACCGCACCCTTGTCACCTGCTCGCAGAGGCAGCGAACGAAGGGTGGTCAGACATCCTTGATCGTCGCGGTGACTGGCGTGCCGGTCTCCACCGTACGGCTGACCGTGCACAGCCGGTCGTGGGAGACGGTGACCGCCCGGGGCAGGATCGCGCGGGCCCGGTCCCCGGCCTCGCCCTCCGGGAAGCTCACGGCGAAGGTGACCGCCAGGTCGGTCATCCGGTTGCCGAGGTCGTCGCTGACCTTGTTGCCGGTCACGGTGACGGTGAACCCGTCCGGCTCCGCGTGCCGGGTGGTGGCGACGTCGACGTCGGCCGCGGTGCAGCCGCCGATCGCGGCGAGCAGCAGCTCGACCGGGGTGAACTCGGTACCGCCGCCGACGGCGGTACCGAAGTCGATGGTGCCGCCGCGGGCGTTGGTCGCGGTGAAGCGGCCGGGGGCGGTGCGGTCGACGGTGACGAGGCGCTGGGGGTTATCGCTCATGCCGGAGATCCTTCCAGAGACCTCGGCCGGATCCCTCGCCGCGCGCCGCCGACCTCCTTCGCCGGACTACTCTCGGACTTCTCCGGACTACTCTCGGACTTCTCCGGACTACTCTCGGACGGCGCGGCCGATCTCGGCTGCGACCAGGGCGTGGGACAGGTACTGCTTGATGTCGTGTGCCTTGTCCTTCCGATTGGCGCAGAGCAGGTCACTCACCCGTGGCCAGCTCCTTCCCAACGGACAGCCGATGGCGACGGCATCCGCGGCCGCCCACGCGTTGACCCACACGTCCACTTGGCCGGGCCGGACCGGGCCACCGGCGAGCAACCGCTCGTACACGGTGTCGAGCCCGAGCGGGCTGCCGGCGGTCACCAGCAGCGGTACCGAGACGTGCCCGGGCAGCCTGTTGCACAGATCGAGCGCGACGACGGTACCGAGACTGTGGCTGACCAGCACGAACTCGTCGTCTTTGGGCAGCCCGGCCAGCACCGCCTCCAGTACGGCGTCGCGTGCCGACCTGCTGCCGAGGTAGGCGGCGACGTCGTGGAACGCCATCGCGATCACGACGTCGTCGAGCCCGCTGCGGGCCGCGATCCAGGACAGCGGCCGTTGCAGCGCGGCGACCGCCCCGCCGAGCAGGCTCGACTCCTGCGCGTCCGCGGGCTCCTGCTCCGACGCGGGCATCCCGGCGCGGTCGGCGGCATCGGTGAGCAGCGCGGCGTACACGTCGACAGCGCCGGTGTCGGCAGGCATGTACGCCTCGGCCGTGGTCGTCGCCGTATCGACGGGGGCGCTCTCGCGGCCGGCCGTCGCGGAGGCCAACGCGTCGCCGTAGAAGGGGAACCAGACGTCGGCGGGGTCCAGGGGAGGAAGGCCCGCCGCCGCCAGCCCGATGTCCAGGCCGTCGCACCATCCGGCGCGCAGGGCGGCGGGGTCGTGACCCTGCTGACCGCGGCCGTGCAGGAACACGATGCGCCGGCCTGCGCCGGTCCGGCCGGTGAGGCCGTGCCGTTCCTGAGCGCGTTCGGCTGCGTCCTGCACAAGGGCCGACACCACCTGGGCGGCTGGGACTTCCGGAGCCGTGGTGGCCCCCGCGGCCGTCCCGACGCGGCGGTCGTCCGTCGGCGCCGGCCCGACCGGTACCGCCTGGGGGCCCAACTCGGCGAGCAGCGGCTTCTGTTCCGGTGGTGGCCCGGCCTCCGTGAGGTGCCGCAGGATGGCGCTGACCCGGACTCCCTCGTTGGCGATCCAGCCCGCCCCGTCCGGATCGGGCACGCTCGCGTGGTGCAGCGCGACGACCTCCCACTGGTCGTTGAACACGGGCGAGCCGGAGTTTCCTGGCCTGGTGTCCGTGCGGTAGTGCAGGAACTGCGGCAGCTGGTTGAGCAGTTCGTTGGCGCGGACCGCGACCTCCTTCGGCCGCGCGTCGGGGTGGCCGACGATGTTCACCGGCTCGCCGATGACGATCTTCCCCTGTTGCGCGATCAGCCTCAGTCGGCCGTACGTCGCGCCGGGCCGCTTCCCGTCGGAGCCCGTCCCGACCGCGACGAGCGTGTAGTCGAGCGCGCGGTCCGTCACGAACAACTCGCCCGGGGCCAGGTCGTAGGTGTCAACCGGTTTGGGCGCACCGTCGACGTCGGCTTCGTAGTCGAACTCCGCGAAGGACCCGGTCGCCGCCGCCACGTCGGGCAGCACGTGGTTGTTGGTGAGCAGCAGGCGCTCCCCCACAAGGAACCCGGTGCCGTGCCAGGCCAGTTTTCCGCCGCCGTCCACGACGGAGATGCGCGCGACCGCGCGTGCCGCACGGGCCCCGCGGGCAAGGAAGTTGACGTTCTGCAACTCGTTCGCGGCGCCGAGGATCCGTTCGAAGACGACGGCGGGACGCACCGGCCCTGCGCCGGACGGCACAGGCGCCAGTTCCCCGGGATCGACCTCAAGCTTGTCCACCAGCCGCTCAGCGCGGGCCCGCAGCTGTTCGTCGCTGTCGGCGGCGAAGGGCGTGCCGGTCTCCACCTGCCGTCGCCGGATGTCCTCGCGCTGGTCCAGCGTGTCCCGGTACCGCTCCGTCATGTTCCGTTGCTGCTGCTCTCGTAGGTTCATGCGCGCATGGTCCGGGGAGCGGGCCGTACGGCGCTTCCGGGAACTCCCTACCGAGCGGAACGTGCCCCCGCCGAGGCAGGTCGGCGGGGGCACGGGGTCGCGGCTCGAAGGATAAGGATGTCGTCGGGTCAGAGGACGCCGGCGAACCGGAGGAAGTCCGCGATCGTGCGCACCGGTCGGCCGTTCGGGAGCAGGACGCCCTGTGCCGGGCTCCAGCTCGTCCGGTTGGCGTACGAACCGGGGTCCTTGCGGATCTGGCCGATGATGGTCTCGGCGACGATACGGCTGCCGACCTCGCCCAGTCGGCGGCCCAACTCCCGTACCTCGGCCTCCTTCAGGATGTAGAACCAGAGCGGGGTCCTGTCGAGCAGGCCGGCCGATCCCAGGGCGTTCTTGACCCCGTCGCTGCTGTCCTGTTCGAGTTCCGCGCGGCTGAGGGGTGCGACGTCGAGCGCCTCGGCCACCGCCTGTCCGGTGGGGGCGGCCAGCCGGTAGCCGCGCAGGAGGTTGCGCTGGGCGAGGTGCTTGAGCAGTTTCTTGATCCGCTCGGCCAGGCCCGGGTCGTTGCCCTCGCCGCGCAGGTCGGCGAGCGGTGGCGCGAGCCTGGTGTCGATGAGCCGGGCGAAGCGGTTGGCGAACTGGCTGTTCTTGTCGACCATCCGGTCCCACTCCGCCGGCCAGTTCGACGGGAGCGTCGTCAGCCCGCCGGCGAAACCGCCTTTGCCGGTGAACTGGAAGAGCTGGTCCAGGGTGGACACGGGCGCCCTGTCGCCCGGGCGGCCGAAGTTGCGGTTCCAGTCGTAGGCGCCGCGCACCATGCTGTGGCCGAAGCGGAAGGCCGCCACCGAGAACTCGATCGGCATGTAGGTGCCGCGACGGTCCAGGTCGAGCAGGTTCCCCTCCGCGGTGTCCACGAGGTCGACGACGTCGGGGCGCGCCACGGTGCGCAGATAGTCGTGCACGCTCAACCACTGGTAGGTCCACCGGGTGAGGTCCCTGGCCCGTCGGAAGATCTCGACGTCCGACTCGAACTCGGGCTCGTTGTCGCGCACCCAGTCGACCGCCGCGTTGTGGAACCGCAGGAAAGCGACATGCAGTTGGGCCACCACGAGGTTCTCGTCGTTGCGTGTGTCGCCGACGAGCGGGGTGCGGTCGGTCTTGCGCGGCAGATCCCGTTGGTTGTCGTCGACCGGCGGGATCAGCGCGCCCACAGCGGCGGGAACCGGCGCGAGCAGGCCCAGCCGGAACTTGATCCCGTCGTAGGGAACGGCGTCCTGGCCCGCCACCGGCGCCGTGAACGGCCCGTCGCCGTAGACCGAGTCGAGGTTCAGCGTGGGGACCCGCAGGTTCTGCAGCTTCTCGACCACCTCGTCCGGCGGCACGGGCGGCAGGTTCTCATCGGTGATGTTGATCACCAGATCGCGGTCGGTCGCGGCCGTCAGGTCGTGGTCGATGAACTGGCCCCAGTAGGTGTAGATCGGCGGAATCGGCGAGTTGAGCGCCGGGTCGGCCACCTCGTCCGGGGTCTCCACGATCGCCGAGCCCAGTGCGAGCAGGGCTTTGACGACCTTGGCGACGTCGTCGTTCGGCAGGTGGTTGTCCGGGAACTTCTTCGCGAGGTCGGGGAACAAGTAGTCGAAGGAAGTGGTGCCCACGTGCGCCGCGTCGTCGGTGGACTCCTGAACCACCGTGCTGCGCGTGCTGAGGCTCTCCTGGGTCTGGGCGGTCTTCTCCGCCTCGTCCGCACTGTCGAGAATCGCGTGTCCGCCGTGCGTGAGGTTCGTGATCACTCGCCGGAACTGTCCCTGCTCAGCCATCCCGTGTCCCTTCCAGGTCTAGGAACACGCGAGCATTCCCGAACGCTCGCACCACGGCTTCGGGGAACTCCCTGCCTCCGCCTCGGACATGTGCTTCTGCCCTCCTGAGCAGCACGCACGCCGGAACGCCTACGTCACCTGCCCCGCCCGCGGCGCCGGATGCACCGGCAGGTCCTACGCGTCATGGGCCCACCGCACGGACAGCACCGTACGGAGACCGTCGTAGGACCGTCCCGACCCCTCACGCCGATCGCCCTCCCGGGGGCACTCTGGAGACATGACGGAACGCCGCAATGGAGCGGCGGGTGTACGGGGGCGTCATGGAAGAAACAGCGATGACCGACGTGCCGGCGGTTGGAGTGGCATACGAACCGGTCCGCGTACCGGGCGACTCGGGTGCGCACGGGCGGCATTGTGTCACCGGGCCGGACGAGGTGCCGTCTGTCCCGGGAGCCGTGGGCCTCGTCGGCCGGCGTGCCGAACGGGATCTGGTGAACGGTCTGGTGGACGCCCTGCCGCAGCGGGGCGGCGCGCTGCTGCTGAGCGGTGAACCGGGGATCGGCAAGACCACGGTGCTGCGCCACGCGGCCGCCCGCGGCGAGGGCGCCCGGGTGTTGTGGGCCTGCGGAGTGGAGTCGGAGGCCGTGCTGCCGTACGCGGTGATCGCAGATGTGCTGCTGCCGTTCCGCCACCACTTCGACGAGTTGCCTTCGGCCCAGCGCAGAGCCGTCGAGGGCTGTCTCGCGCTCACGGACGTGGCCGAGTCGAACCCGTACGCGGTGTGCGCGGGCGCGCTCGGCGTGCTGACCGCGGCCGGGGAGGAATGGCCGCTGCTGGTCCTCGTCGACGACGTGCACTGGGCCGATCCCTCCTCGCGCCAGGTCCTGCAGTTCGTGGCCCGGCGGCTGGCCACGGAGCGCGTGGCCCTGGTCATGGCGACGCGCGGAGGGCAGGCGGAGGACGGGATCCAGGAGTGCGTGCCGCACACCACGCTCGGGCCGCTGACGGACGACGAGTGCTGGACGCTGTTACGGCGGCAGGCGCTCGACCGGGCGGATCGGGCGGCGGACCGGATCGTACGGCTGGCGAACGGCAATCCCCTGGTCCTGGTGGAGTACGCGGCGGCGCTCGCCCGGACCCGCGCGTGCGGAGCGGTGCCGTGGGACGACTCGTGGGAGGCGCCCGGGCCGCTGGTGGAGCGGGCGTGGCGCGGAATGCTGCGCGTGCTGCCGGCGCGCAGCCGGGAGGCACTGCTGTACGTCGCCGCCGGCCGGACCCCGCAATGGCCACTGCTGCAACGGGTGTTGGCGTCGGAAGGACTCACGACCGCCGATCTGGACGCGGCCGAGGCGGCCGGGCTGGTGCGGATGCGGGACGGCGCCTGCGAGCTGCGGCATCCCGTGCTGCGGCCGGTGGTCCTGGGGCAGTGCGCCACGGTCCGGCGGCTGGAGGTCTACCGGAGGCTGGCCACGCTGACTTCGGGCGAGCTGCAGACCTGGTACCTGGCCGCCGCCGCTCCCGGTCCGGACGAGTCGGTCGCCGCGCGCCTGGTGTCCGATGCCCGACAGGCTCGGCAGCGCGGGGCGTTGGCGGCCGCCGCGCCCGGCTGGCGACGTGCCGCCGAGTTGTCACCGGATCCCGCGGACGCGGCCCGCCGGTTGTTCGAGGCCGCGCACGACGCCTTCTACGGCGGTACGGCGCGCGACGCCGCCGAGTGGTGCGAACAGGCCCTGTCGCACAGCCGGGACCCGTTGCTCACCGCGGACATCGAGTTCCTGCGCGGCCAGGCCTGCACCTGGCTCGGGGATCCGGGCCGCGCGCACCAGTTGCTGGTCGGCGCCGCCCGCACGGTGGAGTCGGTGGACCCCGCACGTGCCTCTCAGCTGTACGGGGCCGCGGTGGTGCCCGCGACGATGGACGGGCGGATACGCGAGGCGTGCGACATCGCCGCACGCTGCGAGGAACTGGCGGACGGCACCCGTGGCATCCAGCGCCGGCAGGCCGGTGTCATGCGCGCCCGGGCGCAGGTTCTGGGCGGCGACGTGCGCGAAGGCCGTTCGACTCTGCTCGCGTTGCTGGAGGAGACGCGCGGCCGGACGGGTCCCGAGGAACGTCAGGTGACGATGGAGATCGCGCAGGGCCTGTCCTGGACCGACGAGGGAGACCTCGCCCGCCGGGTGCTGGACACGGTGATCGAGGGGATGCGCCGCGACCACTCCCCTGCCCTCCTGCCGTACGCGCTGCTGGCGCGGGGCCAGGTGGAGATGTGGTCGCGCTGGCCGCTGGCTCGCGCGGACACCACCGAGGCGCTGCGCTGGGCCGAGGAGTTCGGGCATCTGGCGATGACGGGGTACGCGCTGGTCCAGCTCGCGCGACTGGACGCCCTGCGCGGCGATTTCGCGGACTGCCAGGAGCGTGTGGCGCAGTACGAGCGCTGGTGCGGCGGCCGACTGCGCGGCCTGGCCCTGTTCGCCCGCGGTGCGCTCGGTACGGCCGCGCTCGCCGCCGGTGATCCGGAGGCGGCGCGTACGCACCTGGAGGCGGCGTTCGCCCTGGCGGAGGAGACGGGGCTGGTCAATCCCTGCCTCATGCCGTGGGTGGCCGACCTCGCCGAGGCCTGTCTGCGGACGGGGGCGAGGGAAGGGGCCGTCGCCGTCGCGGACTGGCTGCGGGAGCGCGAGGCGGCGACCGGTCTGGCCTGGCCGGCCGCCGCGCACGCCCGCTGCCGGGTGCTGCTCGCGCGGTCCGCCGAGGAGGCCGCCGACTGGCTGGCCGTCGCGGAACGCGTCCATGCGGACAAGGAGATGACCTTCGAGTCGGCTCGGACCCGGCTCGTCGGCGGAGAGGCGCTGCGCCGGTTCAGGCGGCCGTCCGCGGCACGGGAACCGCTGCTGCTCGCGCAGCGGACGTTCACCGTGCTGGGCGCCGTTCCGTGGGCGGTCCGTGCCGAGGCGGAGGTCGCGGCGGCCGGGCACCGCTCCGCCGTCCACGGGAACGAACCGCCCGCGGTGGCCCTGCTCACGCCGCAGGAACTGCAGGTGGCGCGGGCCATAGGTGAGGGCCTCAGCAACGTGGAGGCGGCCGCGTCGCTCTTCCTCTCCCGCAAGACGATCGAGGCGCATCTCACCCGGGTCTACCGGAAGTTGGGCGTCCGCTCCCGCTCGGACCTGGCCCGCTGCCTGGCTCGTGCCGGGGTCACCGGGTAGCGGGCCGGCCGGCTCCCCACCGGACGGTTCAGGAGACCTGCGAGGCGTCGACCAGGACCACCCGGTGGTTGTACTGGACGGTGTAGTACTTGGCCGCGCCGGTGACATAGGTGTCGCCCGAGACGAAGAAGTCGTCGGCGCTGACCGGCGGTTGGGTGGCGACGTAGGCCTGGCCCGCCGGGAAGGCGTAGACGGTCAGGGGCTTCTGGGTGGACGGGGACAGGCCGGAGGGATACTCCGACGCCTGCGGGTAGCCGGAGCCGTACAGGCTCGCGGCCTGGTCGCCGGAGTGGAGGACCGTGGCGCCGGGCGCGGCACAGGTGTTGACGCCGCGTGGGTTGTGGAACCACACCTTCGCGCCGCTGAACCAGATGGCGGTCCAGTCGCCGTCGACGTCGGCGACCACGAACTGCTGGCCGGCCTGGACAGTGCTGCCCCAGTCGTGGATCGAGTCGGTGCCCGCGCTCGCGCCCGGGTGGATGGCCGGGTCGGCGAACAGGGGCGCGTCCGCGCTCGGGGCGGTGCGCACCGGAAGGAAGTTGGCGGGCGCGGTGTTCTCGGTGCACTCGGTGGTGGCGCCCGTGGGGTCGTCGGCCGGGCAGACCTGGACGGTCTGTTCGTTGGTCGCGAACTCGGGGCTGATGGTGACCGCCGAACCCACCCTCGGGACACGGCGGGCGGCGCTGTCCGCGTGTGCCGCCCTCGTCGGGGCGACCATGTCCATGAACGCGGTCCAGTCCCAGTAGGGGCCGGGGTCCCAGTGCATGCCCCGCACGTAACTGTCCTGCGGGCCGGGCACGTTGTCGTGGCCGATGATGTGCTCGCGGTCGAGCGGGATGTCGTACTTCGCGGCGAGGTACTTCACGAGATCGGCCGTCGCCTGGTACTGCGCCTGCGAGTACCAGGTGGCACCGTGCGCGGCGTAGCCCTCGTGCTCGATGCCGACGGAGTGCATGTTGAACCAGTAGTTGCCGGCGTGGAACGCGATGTCCTTGGCGTGCGTCATCTGCGTGACGGCCGCGTCCGAGGCCCGCATGACGTAGTGCGCCGAGTCACCGGACCCCGCCGTCTGGAACGTCTTGATCGCGGCGTCGTACGACGACTCGGTGTCGTGCAGGACGATGTACTTGATCTGCACTCCGTCGTCCGGCCGGCCCGCCACCTGCCCGTTGGAGGCGGCCGCGGCGAGGAAGGTGCAGTCGACCGTGGGCGGGCACTCGGTGTCGGTGGCCGTCACGGCGGCTTTCAGCTTCAGCTCGGACAGTTGCCCCGTCTCGGGGTGGACCGCGCGCTGCGCCGCGAGGCGGACGTGCTGCCCATCGACCGTCGTCCGCGAGGCACCCGAGGACACGGTCGTGAAGACACGGTCGGCGAAGAGCTGCGCGGCCTTCCTGTCCGACGACTGGCTGTACTTGGCCACCGCTCCGTACCAGTCGGCCGGATCGGCGGAGCTCTTCCCTTTCAACTCCCTCTGGTACGAGGCGAGTAGGGCGGCACCGGCGCGGATGTTCTCGCGGTCGTCGGTACGCAGCTTCGCCGCCGGGGTGCCGGTGAGGTCGGCCGCCGCGTCGAGGGTGTGCAGGGCCGGGTCCGCCGTCAGCGCGGCGAGGTCACCTCGGCCGACGGCACCCGTCGCGCCCCCGGACACCATCTTCGCGGTGACGTCCATCAGGTTCATCGGGCCGTATCCGCCCGAGGTGTTGTAGTGCCCGTCGTGGTCGTCCCACTGCGACTCCTGGTACGACACGGCCAGGAGCACGGGCAGCGGTACGCCGAACTCCTTGGCCGCGTCGGTGAAGGAGGCCTGCCGGTCGGCGCCCGGGGGCTGCGCGGCCTGCGCCGTCGACGGCAGAACGGCGAAACAGCCCGCGGCGACGGCGCCGCCGGCCAGGATCGCGGCCAGCAACTTCCGGGGTGATCTTCTACGCGAGGATTGCTGCAAGGATCTTCCCTTGTACGTAGTGCCCTGATGTGTGGGTAGTGCTTGACGGGCATGGAGTGCCCTGCCGCAGACGTGCGGGGCGACGCCTGCCCGAACCACTATGCGGAAGCTTCCACCATCACCGGCCGGACTTCACAACTCCCGCAGGTAGCAGGCGAGTCGGCGTCTCTGGCGCGCCCTCCCCTACGGCGAATTGGGCGGAGGGGGCTGAGACGAGGGCAGTTGGGGGACGGGAGGTTCCGTCTGCTTGAGGCGGCCGTACACCGCGTCGAACGTGAAACCGGAGACGAAGCCCACCGTCAGCACGAAGAACAACAGCCGCCTGACTCCATCACCCGCCAACGTCTCGGGAGAGGCGGCGAGTTGAGCGGAGACGAAGAGCAGGAAGGAGATGGCTCCCGCGGACATGCCGAGGGCGGCCGTCCGGGCCCACTGTTCTCCCTGATCGAAGGTGTTGCGCATGATGGCACCGGCCGTGCCCGTGGCGAGGGCGCCCACGATGAGGGCGGTCAGGTTGACCGGAGCGTTCGAGTCGAAGGAGTACGCGAGCGGGATCATGCCCAGACCGAGGCAGAGGAGCATCAGGCCCAGGATGATGCCGAGCGCGTTGGACCAGGCGGCACCGCGTCGGGCACGGGCCTGCTGTCGGTCCCGGGCCTCTCTGCGCCGGGCCTGGGCGAGCAGCGACTCGATCAGGCGGGGCGCTGTGTCCGCGCGCCATTCCGCGCCCATGAAGGACACTTCCGCAGCGCTGGCGTCGTGGGGGACGCGGTTCATGATGTCCCATACTTTGCGCGCCGCTCCGCCGAAGGCGGCCACCGGGTACAGCGGGATACCGAATGCGAGGCAGACCAGCCCGGTCACAAAGGTCGACCGGCCACCGCCTATGAGGACAACGCCGTGCACCTCACGGAGCGAGCGGTAGTAACTGATCTCCCAGTCGTCGCCGGTCTCAAAACGAGTGTCGAACACCTCGGGTTTTTCCGCCAGCATCGGGAAATTCGTCTCGCCGTCTCCGTACGGGGGCCGGACCTGAATCGATCCGTGCCGAATGTCTCCGTGCGAGACATATCCGGTGACGACACTGCCCTCCACGAATTGCGCCTCGCTCGAATAGACCACGAGATCGCACTCCGCTTCGGCCAGCGCTCTGCCGATCTGTTCGCCGGCCCGGGGCACGTTCCCCACATGGGCGACGGGTTGCTGATAGGCGCGCGCAGGATCGGCGCTGCCCACGACCGCGATCAGTTTTCGCATGATTCCCTCCCCTGCTTCCCTCCCCGGAAACTTCTCCAGAGTGCCAGATGAATCCGCGCTCTTTAAGTCTGTTTTGTGCCGAACGCTCCGAAAATGGGCGAGCCAAAGGCCTGTTCGGGCCTGGATCAGTACGGACGCGCCAGTGCGGGCGCCGGTCCCGGGCCCGGCACCGATGCCTCTGAGACTCGCGGCCGCGGCACTGTGTGCGGGATGTGGGGCGCGGACACATGGGGCTGCTGCCACACTCGTGCTGTGACAGTAGGCCGGACATATGTCTTCATCGGTTCCGCCCAGAAGGACCGTCAGCATCTCGCAGCTCTTCGTCGACATCTGACCGGTCTGATCGAGGAGGGTCTGATCGAGGTATTCGACGTTGAGAGGATCATCCCCGGTGAGCCGAGAAAACAGGTACTGCTGAGCCGGCTGGAGTCGGCGGACATCGTCGTCCTTCTCGTCTCAGCAGATTTCGTGAGCTCAGCTTCCTGCCGCGCGACCATTTTGGAGCCTGCCCTGGTCAGGCACAATGCACGTCAGTGCGTCATCGTCCCGGTCAATCTCGGCCCGGTCGATCTCGGCGACGACAATCCACTCGGCAAACTCCAGCACATCCCAGCAGATCGCCCCATCGTCGACTGGCGATCCCCGTCCAGAGACAAGGCCTGGATGGCCGTGACAAGTCACCTGAGAGCCCGCGTGAAAGAGCATCAGCAGTCGCTGCCGTCGAGGAGTAACGTCTCTGCTCCTTCACCCCCGGACCAGGACCAGGACGCGATCGTCCTCGACCTCTCGGCGCGGCTCTCCGCGAGGAGGGCGGTCGACAGGCAGCGCCCCACAGGGAATGGCGGCGGGGACCGGTCGACGACTCACGGACCAACGGCTCACGGAAGCTGGGACGAGGTGAGGCGAGTGCTGGACACCACCCGGTTCGACGGGACCGACTGGCGGACCTGGACCCTGAGTACATCGGCGCTGAGAGCAGAACTGGCACGCCCCCGCGCCCCTCACCCCCACACCCCGGACCGCGTGCACGCCCTCGTCGACGAGATCAGACGCATGCTCGACAGAGCCACCTCGCCGAACTCCCCATCCGCCACGGTCACTCAGGCTCAAACCGAATGTGAGAGGTTGAGGAGCTGGCTGGCCGATCTTCTGGCCGCCGACAAGGGCTGAGGTCCCGTCTCATGGCCGCCGCGGCATTCCAGGACGCTCGGCGGGCAGGCGCGTAAAAGCAATACAGCATCTGGATGAGCTGAGCCGACTCTCGTCGATGCAATCCGCCCTTTTGCGACAGAAAGCCGAGTTCGAGACATCCCTGGGCAGGTACAACGACACAGTGATCCAACTTCTGTCCATGATGAACACCTCGGATAGAGCCGCACTCCGGTCGCTGAGCGAAGAGTTCATCGGTGCTGCGGACGCATTCCTCACGTACGTGACATTGACACCGGCGCCAAGCACTCAGAAGCAAAGCAGGCGGCACACCAACACGTTGAAGGACCTGTGGCTGGAACTCCGCAAGTCCCTCGGTCAATTGAGTGACCTCCTGCGCGATGGATGATCGTTTGTCTGCTCGTCATCAGATCTCGCTGGGCCCCGCCGCGGGAACACGCCAGCGCGTTCCCGCGAATCGCGCCATGGCCGTCTCCAGGTCCGCCGGGACCGTAGAAGTGATCGACATCAGAGGCAGTACGGCATATCGGCCCGCACCCACTTTCAGGCTCCGATGAGGGGTGGAAACACCGGGGTGCAACGCGATCACTATTCCGTACCCCGAACCCGCCCAGCCCCGGAACGACATCTTGGACACCTCGACACGCGCTATGTCGCGCCAGGCGATCACGCCACTACGGCGGCCCACCGTGTAGGCCAGCCGGTCGTGAGTCAGCTGAAGATCGAGGAGCACGGCCCTTCTCAGAGATCCGACGAGTGTCACGACCACGCCCACTCCGACCCAGAACAGCACCCACCACAGGCCGGTTCTCCACTCTCCGTATGCCGCGAAGAGCACGAAGTGCAGGGGGGCGACCCAAGCGACGGTGTTCCAGTGCGCCAGCGTGATTCCACGCTGACGCCCCAGGACCCGGAAGCTGTGCCCGTCCTCGCGTACCTCCCAATTCGGCCGCTCCGCCAAGGGAGTTCTTTCGATGCCGGCGAAAAGCTCCCGGGTGGCGACCCGGTGTTTTCCCGGAGGCCATGGGCCGGCCGAGGAGAAGTCACGCCGGCCGCCGGTGGACGGACCCGGCGCTGCCGGAGGGAGCGCCCCACCGCCCTGCCCGCGGCGTCCGGAGAAGTGCTCTTGAAGGCGTGCGTTGCGGAACCGGTATGTCCCGCCGCCGCGTTGGAGTAGTCCGGCCTTGTGCGCGTCCCGGAGGAATTCCATCAGCGACCACGGAACTCTGCCGAGCACCGCCAGAGACGTCTTCGCCAGCAGCCACCGGCTCCAGGGGCTGAACAGCACGAGCACCACGGCTGCTCCGGTCCAGCCGAGCAGTGCCCACACCACGCCGGTACCCGACACTTCCGGCGAAAGCCAGTCCATCGCCCCCTGCCCCACGCCGATGAGCGGGGCGACAGTGGCCAACGACAGCGCCAGGGCGCGGCGTTCGTCCCGAAGCAGTCGGTCGGGGCCGCTCGCGTCCTCGGTGTCCGACGGTGCGGAGATCACGGCGAGCACGAGCGGTGAGAGCAGCGTGGAGCACACTGTCATCACCATGAGCGGTGCCGTGTACGCAGTGGCCAGCGCCCACGCGGACAGCAGCGTCGTCGAGCCGATCACGATCGAGACGGCCTTCGCCGCTCTGCCCACGGAGACGGCTCGGCTCGCCGAGCGCAGCGCGGCGCCGACACGGAACGGGTTGGCGAGTCGCCGTGGCCGTCCGTCGAAGCGCCGGAACCAGAACCGTTGGAACGCCAGAAGCAGTCCAGTCAGGACCAGGCCGGTCGAGAAGGCGAGTTCCGTCCCGGGACGCGTGGACTCCGTCCCGGATCGGGTGCCGGCGAGGACCGTGCCCATGGCGCCGACGCCCCAAGCGATCACCGCGCACACCGCCGCGAGGACGAACGGCGTGACCGCGAGCACCACGGGGTTGCGGTACAACTGCCACCACGCGAAGTCGGTTTCGTGGCGTCTGGCCAGGTGAGTGGCCAGAAAGCCCAGATAGCGTCGGGCACGGCCGGTGTTCCATCGACCAGGGGCGTGCAGCCGGTCCGGACTGTGGGGCAGCGGGCTGAGGACGGCGGGCACGATGCCTTCCAGCAGGTGCTCCTCGATCGAGGCACGGTCGGGGAAACGTCCCGTGTCTGTCAGTTCCACGGGCTCGGTGTGCGACCGTGCGTACACCCGGCGGGCGAGCCAGAGCATCAGGGGGTTCGAGAGCGCGAGAGCGACCGGCTTCGGTGGGCTCTTCAGCAGTTCGTCGAGGACCGGTTGCCACCGTTCCAGGTGCGACCGTGGGATGGCGCCCGTCAGGTGGGTGAACGCGTCCCGGCCGGTGACGGGCATGGCTTCGACGACCGCTGTCGCGGGGAGGTCTCCCAGGTGGCTGGCCGCCTCTCGGTATGCGGCGGGACGCGAGGCGAGGATCAGCGGATCGCCGTCCCGCAACGCGTGGTGGAGAGCCTCTACGACGATGGCTCGACGGTGTGGGGGCAGTTCGTCCAGCCCGTCGAGCACGGGCAGGATCTTCCCTTCGGACACCAGACGTTCGGCCGGGTGACGGCCGTCGATCCTCGGCAGGCCGGGGTGTTCCTCGGCGATCCTTGCCGCCAGCCAGGTGTGGAGGTGGTCGCGTTCGGCGTTCCATGTCTCCAGCGGGAGGATCACGGGCACCGGGCCTTCGCCGGCCTCCTTGATCCGCCGGGTGAGCAGGTCCAGCGTCAGAAGGACCGCGAGGGTCGTCTTCCCCGCACCGGACTCGCCCAGTACGACCAGGCGCTGTCGGGTGAGCGTCAGGAACGCCTCGGCCATGGTGCCGACATGATCGACGTCGCCTCCCCCGTCCCCGTATCCCGTGTACGGATGGCCGGCGTCGGGCCAACTCGCCCGCCAACGGATCCTCATCGGCGCCGCATGGGCGATACCCCACGCGTTGGCTTCCGCGCGCCATTCCGAGAACACGCTCAAGGCGAGCGTGTGGGCGGCCAGTTCCAGGGGATCAACGGGCTCGGGAGCCTGCTGGACGAACTTGAGGTGAAGCGGCCCGTTGAGCACCCCGACCTGGATCAGGGTCCCGATCGTGCTGTCAGAGACGATGTTGTGGACAGGCGGAGAGGAACTCACTCGACTCACCCGTCCTTCCCGCCCCGCGCGGACCCGCGCCACGCCGACCGGTCACGGGGACTTCGGCGGATCGTCCGGCCCGTCGGCGGCGGGAGGCTGCGTGTAGTTGATGGTCATGCCGCCGTTGACCTCACCGACCTGCCAGACCGGACCGTGCACCGTGCTTCCCGTGATGTGGTTGCCTGTCGCGGCTCCCTGGCCTCCGGGAGCACCGGTTCCGCTGTCCGTCGGACGCGACGTCGGAGCGGCCCCTCGGTCGCGGGCGTCGCTCACGCCTTCGACCAGCTTCCGAAGTTGACGGGCCACCTCTCTCCACTGTTTGGGCGCCGCGGTCCTGTATTCCGTCAAAGACTTGTCGCTGGGCGTTCGTTGGAGTCTGCCGAGGAAGGAGTCCTTCGCCACGTCGAAGGGTGCGACATTCACCGGGAACAGTCGGCATTCACCGGCTTTCCACCGTCGTTCCGCGATCGGAAGCTCGCTGTCCATGCAGAACTCGGAGGCGACGAAGTTCGGTGTGAGGAGCAGGACGATGATGTCGGCCCGTTCCATCTCATCGAAGAGAACGGGTTCCCAGTCGACGCCAGTCGGAATGTCCCGATCGTCGAAGACGTGGACACCGCTGCGTTCAAGATCCGCGACGTGCTTCCGGAAAGTCTGCCGGTGCGCTTCATCCAGGCGTGCGTAGCTGAGAACTACACGGCAGGAGAGACTCGATGCGGCAGACATGGCTTCCCCGTGATCTCATGAGGCCGCACCCCGACACATCGCGCCCGATCCGGAGAGGCGTGCGACGCGGTCACCTGAGCGACCGCCGATTCGTAGAGTACGGGCGATGCGCGATGATCGCGTCCATTTCGCCGTAACTCCAGCCCGTCAGAACTGGCCCCCAGGATGGTCCGATGTTCAATCGCCTGGAGATCAAGACGTTGCCACCAGGGTCCCGATGGGCTGCCCAGGTGCGGTTGTTGATCGATGGCAAAGATGTGGTGGCGGAGCCGGTCGGCGAGGGAGGCCGCGGCCCGTTCGTGGAAGAGGCACTGCCCGCCAACAGTCGCAGCCCGCTGTGGGCGACCGCGGAGGGAAGACGCGTGGTGCTGGGGGAACCCGAGTGCACGGGTGGCTGCTGCGGCCACCTCTCGGTGTTCGTGCGGCGGCACGGGGACATCGTGGAGTGGTCCGACTGGCAGGTACCTGAAGGCGAGGCACAGCTTCCGGCATTTCACTTCGAGGCCAGGCAGTACGACGCCGAGGTGACCCGGGCTTCTGCTTGAGCCGGCCTCTGGGATGGTCGGTGTCGGCCGGGTGAGGGTGAACGGGCCGGGTCAAGCCGTCGTCACCGCCGACCGCACCGCCTGCTCGCAGATCACCGCCCTCGTCAGCTGCAACTACCGACTCGGTGCCGAAGGCTCCGCCGCGATCGACGGCGCCCCGGCCGATCGCGGTCTGCTCGACCAGGTGGCCGCGCTGGAGTGGGTGCGCGAGAACATCACCGAGTTCGGCGGCGACCCCGATCAGGTCACGGTCTTCGGCGAATCGGCCGGCGCCGGCTCGACAGCCGCGCTGCGTTGGTGTTCGCGGCGGCGTACGGCCTGTGCAGCGTGGAGTTCGTACCGCGCCCCCTGCTGAACCTCGCGGCGGGCGCCGGCCATGCCCTCGGCAGCCGGCCTGTTCCACAGGGCCATCGCCCAGAGCGTCGGAGCCCCTTTCCTCTCCCCGGAGTCGGCCGCGGACGTCTCCGCCGTCATCGCCGCCGGGCGCGGTCTACGCCCCACGGCGACCGACCTTTCCACGGTCGAGCCGAACGACCTCGCGCCGGCCGATGGGGCCAACTGGCCGACCACCCCAGCCTGTTCGGCCCGGTCGTGGACGGCGACGTACTGCCCACCACCCCCTGGCAGGCCCTGGCCGACGGCGCGGGCCGCGACATCGAGCTGATCGCCGGCCACACGCGCGACGAGTACCAGTTGTTCCTGCCTCCGCGGCCGGGCGCGGTGGCCGAACAGGGAGCATCGCGCGCGCTTGCCGTCCACGGCCCCGACCCGAACGCCGAGCCGGCCTACCGCTCCGCGTTCCCGAACACCTCCGCCGAACAGCTCTGGGCGCTGGTCCGCTCCGACCGGCTGTTCCGCATTCCCTCACTCCGGCTGGCCGAGAGCCAGGCAAGGGGCGGCGGACGGGCCTACCTCCACGAACCGGCCTGGCCCGCACAAGGCGCCGCCTTCCCCGAGCAGGACTCGCGCCGGCTCTGGCAGGACCATGAATTCCCGCCCCTCCCGCTGAGGCACTGAGGCACTGAGGCACTGAAACGCGCTTGACCCTCATCACGACTTGTCGAGCCTTGATCGGCCCAAGGGTCTGCCGACTCCGATTGAAACCGTTCAATGCCCTCGCATCCGCTTCGCCCGCCGACTCCGCCCGAAACAATCGTGAAGTAGCCGTGTAGCGAAAACACTTGCACACCGATTGACCCCGACCTCACCAGGCTCTACGTTACCCACGCCTCTCAAGTCTGAATCGATTCATCCATTCCGTGCGAGTGAGGAGTCGTAGTGATCAGCAGGAGGAACATGCTCGCGGGTGCGGTCGCCACGGTCGCGGCAGCGACCGTGGACGGCGTACCGGCGATGGCCGCACAAGCATCCGGACAGGCACAGGCGGGAACACAGGCACAGCGCGACGGGCTGCGTGTCACGGCGCCGACCGTGGAGTACGTCCAGCACCCACTGGGGATCGATACGCAACGCCCCCGGCTGAGCTGGCCGTTGACCTCCGCCCGGACGGGCGCGCGCCAGAGCGCCTATCAGATCCGTGTCGCCACCACCGCGTCGGGCCTGTCCCGCCCGGACGTCTGGGACAGCGGGAAGGTCACGTCCGGCGAGTCGGTCCTCGTGTCCTACGGAGGTCCCGGACTCAGACCCCGCACGCGCTACCACTGGTCCGTACGCGTGTGGGACGCCGACGGGCAGGTCTCCGGCTGGAGCGCGCCCTCGTGGTGGGAGACCGGCCTGATGAATGCCGGACAGTGGACCGCCGACTGGATCTCCGCACCGGCGGCCCTCGTGGACGCGCCGTCCTTCGAGGGCGGTTCGTGGATCTGGTTCCCCGAGGGCGATCCGACCAACAGCGTTCCTGCGGCCACCCGTTGGTTCCGCCACACCGCCCAACTCCCCGACGGAATCACGTCGGCCACGCTCGCCATCACCGCCGACAACGTATATGCCGTCTCCCTGAACGGAGTTGAGGTCACCCACACCGACCTCGACACCGACAACGAGGACTGGAAACGCCCGGCGGTGATCGACGTACTGGAGCGCCTGCGGGCCGGTGACAACGTTATCTCCGTCGCCGCCACCAACGCGACGGAGGGCCCGGCGGGGCTCGTCGCCGCCCTTGTCGTCCGGACCGCCTCCGGTGAGCAGAAGGTGTTCACCGACGCCTCCTGGAAGACCACGGATCAGGAACCGGCCGACGGATGGCGGGAGTTGGGGTTCGACGACGCGGGCTGGCCGGCGGTCCGGGTGGCAGCGGCCTGGGGTGGCGGACCGTGGGGGCGAGTCGTGCCGGTGTCGTACGCCGTCACCCAACTGCGGCACGAGTTCCGGCTGCCGCACCGGAAGGTGGCCCACGCGCGCCTGTACGCCACGGCGCTCGGCCTGTACGAGAGTCACCTCAACGGCAGCCGGGTGGGCCTCGATCAGCTCGCTCCCGGCTGGACGGACTACCGCACCCGCGTCCAATACCAGACGTACGACGTCACCGAACTCCTGCGGCCCGGCGCCAACGCCATCGGGGCGTATCTGGCACCCGGCTGGTACGCGGGCAACGTGGGCATGTTCGGGCCCGGTCAGTACGGTCAAGTCCCGGCGCTCCTGGCCCAGTTGGAGGTGGAGTACGCGGACGGGACGAGCGAGCGCATCGCGTCGTCCGCCGACTGGCGGGCCGCCGCAGGGCCGATCGTCACCGCCGATCTGCTCGACGGCGAGACGTACGACGCGCGCAAGGAGACCCCTGGCTGGGCCTCGCCCGGCTTCGACGACACGGGCTGGCTCGGCGTGCGGGGCATGGGTGGCATCGGCGACTTCGGTCCCGACCTGATCGTCGCGCAGGTGGACGGTCCGGTGCGGGTGGAGCGGGAGCTGACACCGAAGACCGTGACCCAACCCAGGCCCGGTGTCTACGTGTTGGACCTGGGCCAGAACATGGTCGGCTCGGTGCGGCTGCGCGTGTCGGGCGACGCGGGCACGACCGTCCGGCTCAGACATGCCGAGGTGCTCAACCCCGACGGCACCGTCTACACCGCGAACCTGCGGACCGCGGCGGCGACCGACACGTACACCCTCAAGGGCGGTGGAAAGGAGGAGGTCTACGAGCCCCGCTTCGCCTTCCACGGTTTCCGCTACGTCGAGGTGACCGGATTCCCCGGCACCCCCTCGGCGAGAGCCGTCACCGGCCGCGTGATGCATACGTCCGCCCCCTTCACCCTCGACTTCGAGACCGACGTACCGATGCTCAACCAGCTTCACCACAACATCACTTGGGGCCAGCGCGGCAACTTCCTCTCCGTTCCGACCGACACACCCGCGCGCGACGAGCGCCTGGGCTGGACGGGAGACATCAACGTCTTCGCACCCACGGCCGCTTACACGATGGAGTCGGCCCGCTTCCTGTCCAAGTGGCTCGTCGATCTTCGGGACTCCCGGACCGCGGAGGGCGCGTTCACGGACGTCGCACCGATGGTCGGCACGGTCGGCAACGGCACGGCCGGCTGGGGCGACGCGGGGGTCACGGTCCCCTGGTCCCTCTACCAGGCGTACGGCGACCGCCAAGTCCTCGCGGACGCCTGGCCGTCCGTCCAGACCTGGCTGGCGTACCTCGAGCAGAACAGCGACCAACTACTGCGCCCGGACCGGGGATACGGCGACTGGCTGAACGTCGAGGACGAGACCCCCAAGGACGTCATCGCCACCGCGTACTTCGCGCACAGCGCAGACCTCGCGGCCCGCATGGCCGGGGAACTCGGCACGGACACCGCCCCCTACCTCGATCTCTTCGAACGGATACGAACGGCCTTCCAGAACGCCTACGTCACCTCCGACGGCAGGATCAAGGGCGATACACAGACGGCCTACGTCCTGGCGCTGTCGATGAACCTGCTGCCGGACACGTCGCGGAAGCCCGCGGCCGACCGTCTCGTCGCTCTGATCGAGGCCAAGGACTGGCACCTGTCGACAGGTTTCCTCGGTACTCCCCGACTGCTGCCCGTCCTGACCGACACGGGCCACACCGACGTCGCCTACCGCCTCCTGCAACAGCGTTCCTTCCCCAGCTGGGGCTATCAGATCGACCGGGGCTCCACCACGATGTGGGAACGCTGGGACTCCATCCGGCCCGACGGCACCTTCCAGGACGCGGGCATGAACTCCTTCAACCACTACGCCTACGGCTCGGTGGGTGAATGGATGTACACGAACATCGCCGGCATCTCCGCGGGCCGGCCCGGCTATCGCGAGATCGTCATCCGCCCCCGCCCCGGCGGAACCGTCACCACCGCCCGCGCCACGTTCACCTCGGTCTACGGCCCGGTCTCCACCGGTTGGCGGCAGCGGTCCGGCCGGTTCACGCTGACCTGCGCGGTGCCACCCAACACGACCGCCGAGGTGTGGATCCCCACGTCCACCCCGGACGCGGTGACCCACACGCACGGGACCTACCTGCGCCAGGAGGACGACTGCGCGGTGTACCGAGTCGGCTCCGGCACTCACCACTTCACCACCTGATCAAGGCGGTACGGCTGCCCGGAGCGGTCATCCGCCCGGGCAGCCGGGAGGCCGGGACGGCGGGCCGACCCCTTCGGCCGAAGTCCGCCTACCCCCGCCGGGCAAGGCTGAGCACACTGACAGCAGCACAACACTCAGGCGCAGCACGCCCGTTGCCCCATCGGACGTGCTCCGACCTGACCTACCGACCTCGGGGGAGACTGGCTGATGAGAACACCCCGTACCACCATCGGGCGTTCACGAATGATCGCCTCGGTGTTGAGCCTGCTCGTCGTGACCGTCCTCGCGGTGTCCGACACCGGCGCGTCCGCGGCGCCTGCGGTCGGCGCCGCACCGGCCGCCGCCTCGGTGACCCGCGTGACCTCTGCCGTCGAGTCGCTGGCAATCGCCGGGACGACCTGGGCCCTCGACGAGCACACCGGGAAGCTGCGGGTGCTCGCCGACTCCACGGTCTCGGACCCGGACCTGCTCCAACTGCGCGGCGCCGCCCGGCAGTTCGCGGGTGCCATGTCCCTCGACCGGCTCGACGGCTCACTGCGCACCCTCGTGTCGGGCGGCGACGGCGTCTACACGTCCACCGGGCGCTGCACGGCCGGGGTCAACGTGCAGAGCGGCTCCGTGTACTACTTCGTCACCGCCGGCCACTGCACCGACGGCGCGTCCACCTGGTACACCAGTTCCGCCATGGCCACGACGATCGGCACCACGACCGCCACCAGCTACCCCACCAACGACTTCGGAGTCGTCCGCTACACCAACACGGCCGTCCCACACCCCGGCACCATCGGATCCGTCGACGTCACCGGCACCGCGACCGCGTACGTCGGCCAGAGCGTCTGCCGTCGGGGGGCGACCACCGGTGTCCACTGCGGCGTGGTCACCGCACTGAACGCGACCGTCAACTACGGGAGCGGAGCAGTCGTCTACGGCCTGATCCAGACCAATATCTGCGCCGAACCGGGCGACAGCGGCGGACCGCTCTACGCCGGCGACAAGGTCATCGGCATCCTCTCCGGAGGCTCCGGGAACTGCAGCACGGGAGGGACCACGTACTACCAGCCGATCCAGGAAGTGCTGAGCGCGTACGGGCTGTCCGTCTACTGACGAAGGCGCGCGGAGAACGGCAGGCCTGCGGTGCGTGCCACGTCGGCGCTCCGCCTGCAATCAGTGGTACGGAGCTACGGGTTGACGCGGATTCAGCCCGGCCGCCGGAAGGCTCCGTACCACTGATTGGCGGCCAGTTCGCGGGCCACTGTCGCGTCGCGATCAGGATCGCCCGTCAGAACCTGATGCGCGATCACCCGGAAGCCACCGTGCACGATGACCTGGCCGGCGGTGGCCGGGTCGACGGCGGCGGATGTCCGTCCTGTCGCTTGCGCCTGCCCGATCCAGCGCTGACACAGCTCCTGGAAGGGATCGGGCTCGTCGGCCCGGAGTCGGCCCGCTGTTGAGTCACGGTCCGCCGCTTCCAGCATGGCGCGCAGTACGTGGCGCCGCTGCCGGTAGTGGCCGATGACCTCTTCGAGGGTGTCGGCCAGACGGTTGAGCGCGTCCGGCCGGTCCGGCGACCAGCTGCTCATCAACCGGTACGAGCCGCTCTCGAGACCACTGGCCGGACGAATCAGCGGGGCACTCTTCTCCTTGAAGTACAGGTACAGCGTGGACCTGGCTACGCCGGCTTCGTCCGCGATGCACTGCATCGACAAGGCGGAGAACGAGGTGCCCTCGGCCAGGAGCCGTTCGGCAGCGGCCAACGCACCCACCCTTGAGTTCGTCCAGCACATCCTCATGCAGGGTGCCGCGCCCGAGGTTCAGCAACTGGTCGCCGACCTCCTGACACCCATGCCCGGGGACTACTTCCTCGACCCGGCCGAGAGACCCGCCGTGACAACCCTCGGCATCCCGCTGCACTACCTGCTCGGCGACGAGGACCACGCGTTGCCGCACCCGGGCGAACTCTTCGCCCAGCGCGCCGGGCCGACACCCAGCGCCGTACCCGGGACCCACGAGGGCCTGCTCACACACCCCGAGGAGATCGCCAAGGCCATCCTCGCCGTCGACTGAACGAGGGCTTATAGGCCTGCCGAGTGCGCGTTGATCACACCCACGGTCACCACACCCCGCCCCGCCCCGGCCCTCAGCCGAGGAACGACAGCCGAACCCGCCTGTTCGGATTATCGCGATTCGTGTCGACCAGACACACCGACTGCCACGTCCCCAACTCCAGCCGCCCGCCCACCACGGGCAAGGTCGCATGCGGCGGTACGAACGCCGGGAGGACGTGGTCGCGGCCGTGCCCCGGGCTGCCGTGGCGGTGCTGCCAGCGGTCGTCGGAGGGGAGGAGGGTGTGCAGGGCGGCGAGGAGGTCGTCGTCGCTGCCGGCGCCCGTCTCCAGGATCGCGACGCCCGCCGTGGCGTGGGGGACGAAGACGTTGAGGAGGCCGTCACGGCCGGTCGCCACCTCCTGGAGAAAGGCCTCGCAGTCGCGGGTCAGGTCCATGACCCGCTCCCTGGATCCGGTGGCGACGTTCAGGACTCGGGTGGTGAAGGCAGCTGACATGCCTCTCATCCTGACCCATCCGCCGGGTTCCACGCCTCGCCGATCGACCGGCCTGTGATACGAGGGGTCCAGCCTGCGAGACACCGTTGACCGTGGCACGCCATCTGACCTAGTTTCGGCCGCATGTTGCGTTCAGTTCTGCTCACCACGCGCGGTCACATCGACCTGCTGCGGGTGGCCTCCGCCGCGTGTCGCCGCGGCTGCTGACGTCTTCTTCCGCCTCACCCTCTCTCTTCCCGTACTCCGCCGTGCCCGTGCGTACCGTCGCGGCACGGCGGCGTTGAGGCGTACCTCCCTTCTCACCGGACGCTCTCCCCCACCCGTGGAGCACCCATGAGCATCAGCCATGCCCCACCCGACTCCTCAGAGCCGGATATTTCTCCTATATCCGGCTCACCGAAGACCGATACGGACGATCGCTCCTCCTTCGATCTCGTCCCCCTTGTCCCCACCTCCTCCCGCCGCACCCGCGTCCCCCGCTGGCTGCGTCGCACCACCGGCCCCCTCGTGCTGCTCGCGCTCTGGCAACTCCTCAGCAGCACAGGCATGTTGACCTCCGACGTGCTCGCCTCGCCCGGACGCATCGCCCGGGTCGGCTGGGATCTGATCGACAGCGGTGCGCTCGCCTCGGCCATGACCACCTCGCTCCAGCGGGTCGCCATCGGGCTGCTGCTCGGTACCGTCATCGGCACCGGACTCGCCCTGGTCTCCGGCCTGTTCAGGGTCGGCGAGGACCTGGTCGACGCCCCCGTGCAGATGCTGCGGACCGTCCCCTTCGTCGGGCTGATCCCGCTGTTCATCATCTGGTTCGGCATCGGCGAGGCTCCCAAGGTCGCCATCATCACGCTCGGTGTGACCTTCCCGCTGTACCTCAACGTCTACGCCGGAATCCGGGGCGTGGACAGCCAGTTGATCGAGGCCGGGGAGTCGCTCGGGCTGTCCCGCTGGGGGCTCGTACGGCATGTGGTGCTGCCGGGCGCGCTGCCCAACGCGATGACCGGGCTGCGCTACTCCCTCGGTATCGCCTGGCTGGCGCTCGTCTTCGCCGAGCAGATCAACGCGGACGCCGGTATCGGCTTCCTCATGGTGCAGGCCCGGGACTTCCTGCAGACCGACGTGATCGTGGTCTGCCTGATCGTCTACGCCTTCCTCGGCCTGCTGGCCGACTTCCTCGTCCGCACCCTCGAAAGGCTGCTGCTGCAATGGCGACCGACGTTCACGGGCCGGTGAGCCCGCAGGCGGCGACCCCCTCGCCGGTGACCACGCAGGCGGTACGGGTCGAGGGGCTGACCCGCTCCTTCGACGGCCGTCCCGTCATCGACAAGCTCCAACTCGACGTACAGCAGGGCGAGTTCGTGGCGCTGCTGGGCCGCAGCGGGTGCGGCAAGTCCACGTTGCTGCGCATCCTCGCCGGGCTCGACCGGGACATCGAGGGCACGGTCCTCGTGCCGCGTCGCAAGGCCGTCGCGTTCCAGGCGCCCCGGCTGATGCCGTGGAAGAAGGTGTGGCGCAACGTCCTGCTGGGACTGCCCGGGAAGCCCGAACGGGCCGTAGCGGAAAGGGCGTTGGCGGAGGTCGGGCTCGGGGATCACTCCGACGCGTGGCCCAAGACATTGTCCGGTGGTGAGGCGCAGCGTGCCTCGTTGGCGCGTGCCCTGGTGCGTGAGCCCGATCTGCTGCTGCTCGACGAGCCGTTCGGCGCGCTCGACGCGCTCACCCGCATCAAGGCCCAGCGGCTGGTGGGCGAGTTGTGGCAACGGCGGGGCTGCGCCGTCCTGTTGGTGACCCATGACGTCGAGGAGGCCGTGCTGCTCGCCGACCGGGTCCTGGTGATGGACGACGGCGTCATCGCACACGAGCAGCACATCGACCTCAACCGGCCGCGCGACATCACCGACCCCCGGTTCGCCGAACTGCGCGCCGGACTCCTGGAACGCCTCGGCGTCGACACCGCCGCCGAAGCCGCCTGAACTCCCCCACGCGTCAACCCAGTTACCGAGATCGGATCCCCCATGCGACGAAGCCTCGTCCCCGCCGCCCTGCTCCTCCCCCTCACCCTCCTGCTCACCGCCTGCGGCGGGAACTCGGCCGCCGAGACCTCGACCGGCACCGACGGCAAGGGCTCCCTCACGCTCAACGTCGGTGACCAGAAAGGCGGTTCGGAGGCGGTACTGCGGGCCGCCGGTGAGCTCAAGAACCTGGACTACAAGATCAAGTGGTCCACGTTCACCTCGGGTCCGCCGCTCCTGGAAGCCGTCAATGCCAAGGCCGTCGACATCGGCGCCGTCGGCAACACCCCGCCGGTGTTCGCGGCGGGCGCGGGCTCCAAGATCAAGGTGGTGGCCGCCTCGCACGGCAACTCCCAGGGCGAGGCCATCCTCGTACCGAAGGACTCCAAGCTGACCGAGCCGCAGCAGCTCAAGGGCAAGTCCATAGCCGTGGCGCAGGGTTCGTCCGCGCACTTCCAGCTGATCGCCTCCCTCAAGGCGGCCGGGCTCACCCTGAGCGACGTCAAGGTCAAGTACCTGCAGCCGGCCGACGCGCTGGCCGCGTTCACCAGCGGCAAGGTGGACGCGTGGACGGTCTGGGACCCGTACACCTCGCAGGTCCTCCAGGCCAAACAGGGCCGCATCCTGACGACCGGTCAGGGCCTGGTCAACGGGCTCAACTTCCAGGTGGCGGCGCCCTCCGCGCTCGGCGACAGCAAGAAGGCCGCGGCCATCAAGGACTATCTGGCACGACTGCGGCGCGCACAGGACTGGGTCTACGACCACCCCGACGCGTGGGCCAAGGTGTGGGCGAAGGACACCGGGCTGCCGTACGCGGTGGCACTGGCCTCGGTGAAGCGCACGAACGCCTCCCGTATCTCGGTGGCCGTCGACAAGCCGCTGATCGCCTCCGAGCAGCAGATCGCCGACACCTTCACCGGTCTGAAACTCATCCCGCGCAAGGTCGACTTCGCCGAGTTCGTCGACACCCGCTTCAACGGCAGCCTGCCGGCCTCGACGACCGCGCCGCGCGTCTACAAGGAGAAGTGACATGACGGTGCGTCTCCACTGGTTCCTGCCGACGGGCGGCGACGGCCGTACGCTCGTCGACCGACACGCCTACGGGCCCAACCGCGCGGGGGCGGTCCGCGGGGTGCGTCCGCCGGACATCGAGTACCTCGCCCAAATCGCCAAGGCGGCCGAGCAGTTGGGCTTCGAGGCGGTGCTCACGCCGACCGGCACCTGGTGCGAGGACGCCTGGCTGACCACCGTGGCGCTGGCCCAGCACACCGAGCGGCTGAAGTTCCTGGTGGCGTTCCGGCCCGGGGTGATCTCGCCGACGCTGGCCGCGCAGATGGCGGCGACCTATCAACGCCTCACGCGGGGGCGGCTGTTGCTCAATGTCGTCACCGGTGGCGACTCGGCCGAGCAGCGTCGCTTCGGCGACCGTCTCGACCACGATCAGCGGTATGCCCGTACGGACGAGTTCCTGTCGGTCGTACGAGGGGCGTGGCGGGGAGAGCCGTACGACTTCGACGGTGTGCACTACCAGGTCGAGGGCGGGCTGACGGCGTTGCCGCCCGATCCGGTGCCGCAGGTGTTCTTCGGCGGGTCGTCGGCGGCGGCCGGGCCGGTGGCCGCCCGGCATGCGGACGTGTATCTCACCTGGGGAGAACCGCCGGCGCAGGTCAAGGAGAAGATCGACTGGATTCGCGGGCTCGCCGAGCGGAAGGGGCGGGACGTGCGGTTCGGGGTACGGCTGCACACCATCTCGCGGGACTCGTCGGCCGAGGCGTGGGCGACCGCGAACCGGCTGCTCGACGACCTGGACGCGGACACGATCGCCGCCGCGCAGGCGGCGCTCGGGCGCAGCGAGTCGGTGGGCCAGCAGCGGATGCTGGCCCTGCACGGCGGTTCGCGGGCCGAGTTGGAGATCCACCCGAACCTGTGGGCGGGGGTCGGTCTCGTCCGGGGTGGCGCGGGCACCGCGCTCGTGGGCAGCCATGCCGAGGTCGCCGACCTGATCGAGGAGTACCACTCGCTGGGTGTCGAACACTTCGTGCTCTCCGGGTATCCGCATCTGGAGGAGGCGTACTGGTTCGGCGAGGGTGTGATTCCCGAGCTGGCGGCGCGTGGGCTGGTCGAGGGGCCGGCGCGGGCGGGGGTGCCGTTCCTCGTGGGGAGCGGGCGCTGAGCGCGGGAAGATCCATGGCCGCGGTGCTGTTCGTACAGGCGTGAACAACACGCGTGTGGTCGACGTGGTCGTCATAGGCGCCGGGCAGGCGGGTCTGGCCGGCGCCTATCACCTGCGGCGCACCGGTTTCGAGCCGGAGCGCGACTTCGTGGTGCTGGACCACGCGCCCGCGCCGGGCGGCGCCTGGCAGTTCCGGTGGCCGTCGCTGACGTACGGCAAGGTGCACGGGATGCACGCGCTGCCGGGCATGGAACTCACGGACGCGGACCCGGCCCGCCCGTCCGCCGAGGTGATCGCCGAGTACTTCGCCGCGTACGAGCAGGCCTTCGACCTGCGGGTACGGCGGCCGGTGAATGTGAAGGCGGTACGGGAAGGCGAGGGTGGCCGGCTGCTCGTCGAGACGTCGGACGGTACGTGGTCGACGCGGGCGGTGATCAACGCGACCGGCACGTGGGACCGGCCGTTCTGGCCGCGCTATCCCGGTCAAGAGACCTTCCGGGGGCGGCAGTTGCACACCGCGCAGTACCCGGGGCCCGAGGAGTTCGCCGGGCTGCGGGTGGTCGTGGTGGGCGGGGGCGCGTCCGGTACGCAGCATCTGATGGAGCTCGCTCCGTACGCCGCCGCGACGACGTGGGTGACCCGGCGTCCGCCGGTTTTCCGCGAGGGTCCCTTCAGCGAGGACGTGGGCCGGGCTGCCGTCGCGCTGGTCGAGGAGCGGGTGCGGCAGGGGCTGCCGCCGAAGAGTGTCGTCTCCGTGACCGGGCTGCCGCTGAACGACGCGATCCGGCAGGCGATCACGGACGGAGTGCTGGACCGCCGGCCGATGTTCGACCGGATCACGCCGACCGGGGTGGACTGGAACGACGGTCGCCATGTGGACGCCGATGTCATCCTCTGGGCAACCGGATTCCGCGCCGCGATCGACCACCTGGCACCCCTGAAGCTCCGTGAGCCGGGTGGCGGCATCCGCGTCGAGGGAACCCGTGCGGTCGCCGACCCGCGTGTCCACCTCGTCGGCTACGGGCCGTCCGCAAGCACCATCGGCGCGAACCGGGCGGGGCGCGCGGCTGTGCGGGACATCAGGCGGTTGCTGGCCGGGGAGCCGGTGGCGGTCTGAGGTTGTTCGGGGCGCTTACCGGCTGGCCAAGGGTCTTTTTGAGGGGCGCGAGGAACTGCGCGACCAGCCACAGCGCACCCGCACCCGCCAACGAAACACAAGCCACTCACCCCGAAACGCGCACATGAACCTGACGCCGCGCCGCCCCACCCGTCCGCGATCGACTCCGCGCACTCCCGTGACACATCAGGCGGCGCCGGCCGGAATGCCGAGCGCCGCCCGACCTCGTCCCGCTCGGGTCACTTCGTGGGCGACGCGCTGTTCTTCTGAGCCGCGTTCTTCTGGGCGGCGTTGAACTCGGCGACGTTGCGCTGGTGTTCCTCGTAGGTGGCCGCGAAACGGGTGTCGCCGGGCTTGACCGTGACGAAGTAGAGCCAGTCGCCCGGGGGCGGGTTGATCGCGGCGCGCATCGCGTCCTCGCCCGGGTTGTCGATCGGGGTGGGCGGCAGGCCCATGCGCTGGTAGGAGTTGTAGGGGCTGTCGAGCCGGGTGTCGCTGGTGGTGGTCTTCAACGTGGCGCGGTTCAGCGCGTAGTTGATGGTCGAGTCCATCTGGAGCGGCATGCCGCGTTCGAGGCGGTTGAAGATGACCCGCGCCACCTTTCCCATGTCCGCCTTGGAGGCCGCCTCGGCCTGCACGATGCTCGCGATGGTGACCGCCTGGTACACGTTCATCGCGTTGCGCTGGGCGCCGGCGGCGACCGGAGCGCCGTTGAACTTCTGGTTGGCGGTGTTGACCATGAAGGACAGCAGCGACTCGGGCGTCGCCTTCTCCTTCAACGGATATGTCGCCGGGAAGAGATAGCCCTCGGGGTTGCCCTCCGCGTCGTTCGGCAGCTTCAGGCCGGCTTTCGCGATCGACTTCTTCGTGGTGCCGACCGGCAGCGCGAGGACCTTGTCCACCGCTGCGTAGATCTGGCCCGAGCGCCAGCCCTCCGGGATCACCAGTGATGTGGGCCGTGCGTCCCCCTCGCTCTCCAGGCTCAGCAGCGGCACCGCCACGGCGGTGCCGGCCACGACGGCCCCCGTCGCGATGAGGGCGACCCGGCCCCTGCGGGTCAGTCGAATCGTGCTCCGTGGCGGAGTGTTCATCTGCATGCGGGCACGGTAACCCGCATATCGTCACAAACCCGGCATATCTTCAGCTTGTCGGTTCCAGTTGGGCATCCCGGCGTACGAGAGCCGCGTACCGCCCGTCCTGGTCGAGCAGTTCCTCGTGCGTGCCCCGCTCCGCGATCTGCCCGGAGTCGAGGACCACTATCTGGTCGGCGCTCCGGATCGTGGACAGCCGGTGGGCGATGGTGAGCGTGGTGCGGTTGGCCGACAGGGCGTCGATGGCGTCCTGGACGGCCGCTTCGGTGCGGTTGTCCAGCGCGCTGGTCGCCTCGTCCAGGATGAGGACGGGCGGGTCGCGCAGGATGGTGCGGGCGATGGCCAGGCGCTGCTTCTCGCCGCCGGAGAACCGGTGTCCGCGCTCGCCGACGACCGTGTCGTACCCGTCGGGCAGGCCCGCGATGTGCTCGTGGATCTGCGCCGCGCGCGCCGCCGTGTACAGCTCCTCGTCGGTGGCGTCCGGCTTGGCGAAGCGGAGGTTGTCGGCGACCGAGGCGTGGAAGAGGTACGTCTCCTGGGAGACGACGCCGACGGCACGCGCGAGCGTGTCGAAGTCCAGGTCGCGGACGTCGACCCCGTCGAGGGTGACCCGGCCGCCGGTCACGTCGTAGAGCCGGGGCACGAGATAGCCGAGGGTCGACTTTCCGGCGCCGGTCGGGCCGACGATCGCGAGACTGTTGCCGGCCGGGACGGTGATGTCGATGCCGTCGAGGATTACGCCGCTCTTGTCGTCGTAGTGAAACTCGACGTCCTCGAAGGCGACCTCGCCCTTGATGCTGTCGAGGTGGACCGGGTTCTCGCGCTCGGTGATGTCGATCGGCAGGTCGAGGTACTCGAAGATGCGGGCGAAGAGCGCCAGCGAGGTCTGGATCTGGACGCCGGTCGACAGCAGGCTGACGGCCGGGCGGAACAGGCCCTGCTGGAGCGAGACGAAGGCGACGATCGTGCCGATCGAGGCGTCCGGGCCACCCAGGTGGAGGGTCATGCCGGCCGTCCAGTAGATGACGGCGGGCATCGCGGCCATCACGATCGAGATGACGGACATGCGCCAGCGCCCGGCCATGTTCGACCGGACTTCGAGGTCGACCAGGCCCTCGGACTCCTCGGCGAAGGACCGGGTGAGGGAGTCGGAGCGGCCCATGGTGCGGCCGAGCAGGATGCCGCTGACGGACAGCGACTCGGTGACCGTGGCGGCCATCTCGGCCATCTGCCGCTGGCGCTGGGTGGCGATCTTCTTGCGCTCGTTGCCGACGCGGCGGCTGATCCACACGAAGACCGGGAGCAGCAGCAGCGAGACGACGGTCAGCCGCCAGTCCAGGGCAATCATCGCGATGATCGTGGCGACCACGCTGGTCAGGTTCGAGACCAGGGAGGTGGCCGTGGAGGTGACGGTGGCCTGCATGCCACCGATGTCGTTGGCTATGCGGGACTGGACCTCGCCGGTGCGGGTCCGGGTGAAGAAGGCGAGCGACATGCGCTGCAGTCGGCCGTAGACCGCTGTGCGCAGGTCGTGCATGACGCGCTGGCCGACCGTCGTGGAGATCAAGGTCTGCAGCACGCCGAAGATGCTGGTCAGGACGGCGCTCAGGATCATGCCGAGCGCGAGCAGGCTCAGCAGGCCGGTGCGGTTCTGCGGGATGGCGACGTCCAGCGTTTCCTTCAGCAGGAACGGGGTCGCCACGGTGACCAGGGACGCGGCGCCGACCAGGAGGCCGACGACCGCGAGCCGGGCGCGGTAGGGCTTGAAGAGCTTGAGGATGCGGCGCACCTGCCGGGGTTCGTCGGTCGGGGCGCCGGGGGACGGTGTCCAGTTGATGTCGTCGCGGGGCATGGTCTCCTACGGATGGTGAGGCGATCAGGACTGGTCAAGTGCTCAGAACTCGTGGAGCGATGAGACCTGATGGAGCATAGCTCATTGTTACCTATACTCACAATGCACAAGGTCCTGATATTGTTCCCGTATGACCACCCCCGATTCCGACGGCCTGCTCGCGGATCAGCTGCTGCGGCTCACCCGCCGGGTGCAGCGCATCCAGAAGCGCCATCTGGAGCATCGCGACCTCGGCATCACCCCCGCCCAGTCCCGACTGCTGCGCACCCTCGCGCACTTCGACTCCCCGCCGCGCATGGCCGACCTCGCCGAGCGACTCGAGGTGGTGCCGCGTGCCGTGACGACGCTGGTCGACGGCCTGGAGGCGAGCGGCAAGGTGCGGAGGGTGCCCGATCCGTCCAATCGGCGGGTCATCCGGATCGAGATCACGGACGACGGCCGGAAGGCGCTGCAGGAGCTGCGGGGTGCGCGGCGGGGCGCGGCACACGAGATCCTGGCGCCGCTGACGAATGTGGAGCGTGAGGTGTTGCGGGGGTTGCTGGACACCTTGGTGGACGGGCCGACCGGTGCGCACGAGGGACATGAGCATGCGGCGCAAGGGCAGGGGCACGGGCACAGGCACTCCTGCTGACCCGCGCCGCCGTTCCCTCCGGAGGCCGGACTCTCCTCACTCGGGCCGGTTCAAGTCCTTACTCGGGCCAGTTCGAGTCCTTGATGCGCTCGACGAAGTCGCCGCGTACGAAACCGGGCACGAAGTGCTCCAGTACATCCGCCTTGATGTTGCCGAAGGTGGTCTCGGGGCGGTCCTTGATGCCCTCGGTGAAGGCGGCGAGGATCCCGTTCTTGAAGTCCGGGCGGGGATGTGCCGCCACGACGGCCGCGCGCTCCTCGTCGGAGACGGCGTCGTAGCCGATGCCCACGACGTCCAGCGACACACCCCGGTTGACCAGGGCGATCTCGGCCGACATGTGCAACGGGATCTCCTGCGTGGTGTGCAGGGCGATGCTCGCCCAGACCCGGTCGGCCGGCTCACCGGTGATGCCGTGGGCGTGCAGGAACCGGCGGGCCTCGTCGGCGCCGTCGATCTCGAAGCGCTGATCGGTGCGGCGGAACTTCTCGGTGAGCCCGAGATCGTGGAACATCGCGGCCACGTAGAGCAGTTCGGGGTCGTATCCGAGCCCCTGCTCCCGGCCGCGCAGGGCTCCCCACAGGAACACCCGCCGGGAGTGGTCGAACAGCAACGGCGTCGCCGCCTCGCGCACCAGCTCGGTCGCCTCCCGCACCAGGGCGGTGTCCGGGATCTCCACGCCTGCGATCACTTCACTCATCGTTCTTGCCTCTCCTGGATGCCGTTGCATGCCGTATGCCTCCAGGATCGTCAGCGGCGTACGCTGGAGCCATGTCCTCACAGCCAGGAAAACCACAGATTCGGACATGGCTCCAGGCGTGGCCTCCGGCATGGCTTCAGACGCGGCTTCCGGCATGACGCATCGGGTCGGATTCATCGTCTTCGACGGCGTGACCATGCTCGATGTCAGCGGCCCCGCCGAGGTGCTGCACCAGTCGGGCAAGCTGGGGCATCCCTACGAGCTGGTGCTGGTCTCGCCCCGCGGCGGCGCGGTCACCGCGTCCAACGGGCTGACGTTGACAGGCACGATGACCGCGATCGACGCCGGACCGGTCGACACCGTCGTGGTCGCCGGAGGGGACCGGCTGGCCCAACAGTCCGTCGAGGATGAGCTGTTGACCGCGACCCGCACCCTCACCGACCACACCGCGCGGGTCACGTCCGTCTGCACGGGCGCCTTCGTCCTCGCCCAACTGGGCCTGCTGGACGGCCGGTCGGCCACGACCCACTGGCGGCAGGCCGAGACGCTGGCCCGCCGTTACCCCCTCGTGCGCGTCGAGCCGGACGCCATCCACATCCGCGACGGGCACTTCGTCACCTCGGCGGGCATCAGCGCCGGGATCGACCTGGCGCTCGCCCTCGTCGAGGACGATCACGGCGCGGACGTGGCCAGGGACATCGCGCGCGAGCTGGTCGTCTTCATGCAACGCCCGGGCGGGCAGTCCCAGTTCTCCGCCGCGACCGCCACCCCACCACCGCGCACCGATCCGCTACGGTCGCTGGTCGCCTCGGTGTTGGCCGACCCGGCCGCCGACCACAGCCTCCCCACGATGGCGGCGACCGTGGCAGTCAGCCCCCGCCACCTGACACGCCTCTTCCGTACCGAACTCGGTACCACGCCCGCCCGTTGGGTCGAACGGGTCCGTCTCGACCGCGCCCGGCATCTCCTCCTCGAAGGCCACAGCGTCACCTCCGCAGCGCACCACAGTGGCCTGGGCACCGACGAAACTCTCCGCCGCGCCTTCGCCCGCCACTTGGACACGACACCGACGCACTACCGCAGCCGGTTCGCCAGTACGCGGGGCCACTCGCCGATGCTGTGAGCCGCGGCCCATGGCTCCAGCTCACACCCGCCCTGCCTCGACTCACGCCTCCGCCGGAGGCTGTGTTGGCGCCTCAGCAGTGCGCAGCCCGGTCAGCAACGCGGCCAGGATGCGCGTCAGTTGGGGCTCGACGTCGACCAGTGCGTGCGCCAACTCGGGGCGGGATTCGTAGAGCGTGCGCAGGCGGGTCCCTGGGGCGGCCATCTGCAACAGCGCACCGGCCATGCTCGTCGCCGTGGCGATCACATCGACGGCCGAACGCCCGGTGATCGCGAGCATCCGGCACAACTCGGCTGCCAGCGAAGCGACTACGCCGAGTACGACCGTCTTGAACTCGTACACCGAGTCGAGCGAGACGTTGCGTTCCAGGTTCAACGGCGCCTGAGCAAGCAAATCGCAGAAGAACGGCCGCGCGACGAGGGTCTGCGCGATGACGGCGGCGACCGCGTCGGAATCCCCGTCGGCGACTTCGCTCAACCGCACCCGAAGCTCCGCCGACCAGTCCTCCCACCCTTCGGCGGTCAGCGCCAGGAAGATCTGCTCCCGGGTCTCGAAGTACCGCAGCATGGCGGACTTGTGCAAGCCCACGGCGGCGGCGATGTCCGTGAGGGTGACCTCGCGCACACTGCGTTCGGCGCCGAGGGACCGGGCGGCGTCGAGGATCGCCCGCTCGCGCTGCTGCTTGGCCGCCGCGCTGCGGGCGCGCTGGGGACTGGGCGTGCTCATGACCCAGAGCGTAGCGCAACTTGGTTGCATTAATTTAGCGCAACAGGGTTGCACTAATAACGAAACGGTGTTTTGCTAGCTGCATGACTCAGACATGGTTCATCACCGGTTCGTCCCGCGGCTTCGGCCGCAACCTCACCGTCGCGGCCCTGGAGGCCGGCGATCAGGTCGTCGCCACGGCCCGCAAGCCGGAGCAGCTGGACGACCTCGTGGAGAAGTACGGCGACGACGTACTCCCCGTCGCGCTCGACGTCACCGACCGGGCGGCCGCAACGACGGCTCTACAGGCGGGGGTCGACCGCTTCGGCACGATCGACGTGGTCGTCAACAACGCCGGGTACGCCAATCTCTCCCCGGTCGAGACGACACCGGAGGACGACTTCCGCCGACAGTTCGACACCAACTTCTGGGGCGTCTACAACGTCTCGACGGCGGCGCTCCCGTTCCTGAAGGCGCAGGGCGCGGGCACGGTCGTACAGTTCTCGTCCATCGGCGGCCGGGTCGGCGGGAACCCCGGACTCGGCTCGTACCAGGCGGCCAAGTTCGCGGTCGACGGCTTCACGCGCGTGCTCGCGGCCGAGACGGCACCGTTCGGCATCAGGTACCTCGTCGTGGAACCGGGCGGCTTCGCGACCGACTGGGCCGGCTCGTCGATGCAGATCCCGGAGGTGGCGCCGGAGTACGACGAGACCGTCGGCGCGCTGATCCGCCTCTTCGACGGCCCCGTGGTCGCCGCGGGCGACCCGAAGCGCGCCGGGGAGATCCTGGTCCGGCTCGTCAAGCAGCCGAACCTCCCCTCCCATCTCCTCCTGGGTGTCATCGCGGTCGAGATGGCGCAGAACTACTCACGCGACCAGATCGCCCAGGCGGCCACATGGGAATCGGTGAGCCGCTCGGCCGACTTCGACCAGGACTACCCGGTCGACCTCATAGACACCGAGGCGTAGGAAACCGCCCCACCCGGGTCACCGAAAAACGGGCCGCGACTCCCCCACCGTAGAAACGGAGCAGAAGCCGCAGCCCGCCACGACAAACCGACTCACCCTCAACTGGCCTCGGGGGCAGTCTCCTTGACGCGCTGCGCGGGGATCTCCGCCTCTTCCGGAACGGTCTCTTCTACGGCTTCTTCCGGCACAGCCGCTTCCTCTCCGGCCGTGATTTCACCTTCTTCTACGTCCGTGATCTCGCCGTCGAGGACCTTCTTGGCCCGCTCGATGTCGAGGGCACCCTCCCAGCGGGAGACCGCGAAGACGGCGACGCAGTTGCCGAGGAGGTTGGTGACGACGCGCATCGAGTCCATGATGCGGTCCACGCCGAGGAGCAGGGCGACCGCGCCGGCCGGGATCGCGCCCAGCGAGGAGGCGGTCGCGGACAGGGCGAGGAAGGCCGAACCGGGGATGCCGGCCATGCCCTTGCTGGTCAGCATGAGCACCAGGACGACGGTGATCTGCTGGCCGAGACTGAGGTCGACGCCGACGGCCTGGGCGATGAACAGCGTGCCGATGGAGAGGTAGAGCGAAGCACCGTCGAGGTTGAAGGAGTAGCCGGTGGGCAGCACCAGGCCGACCGCGTCGTCCCGGGCGCCGGCCTTGCGCAGCTTCTGCATCACGCGCGGCATGACGGACTCGGTGGAGGCGGTGCCGAGCGCGAGGAGCATCTCCTCGCGGATGTAGCGGAGGAACTTCCAGAGGCTGAGCCCGGTGACCATGCGGAGAGCGACGGCAAGCACCACGAGGAAGAGCGCGGCGGCGACGTAGCAGAGGATGATCAGCTTGGCGTAGGTCTTGATCACGCCGAGCCCGTACTGGCCGACCAGGACGGCCATCGCGCCGAAGACGGCGAGCGGAGCGAGTCGCATGACGAAGCCGACGATCGCGAAGATGATCTCCTGCGCCTGCTCGATCGCGGGCAGGACCTGCGGCACCTTGGTGTGGCCGAGGTGGAGCAGTGCGGCGCCCACCAGGCAGGCCAGGATGAGGACTTGGAGCAGGGAGTTCTCGGCGAAGGCGCCGATGAAGCTGGTGGGCAGCGCGTTGACGATGAACTCGGTCGTCGAGGGCAGCGCGGCGCCGCCCGTCTTCGCGTCCACCGCCGAGGTGTTGAGCGTCGACGGATCGACGTGCATCCCGAAACCGGGCTGGACGACGTTGGCGAGGACCAGACCGATGATCAGCGCCGCGGTGCTGGCGACCTCGAACCAGATCAGCGCCTTGAGGCCGATCCGGCCGAAGGCCTTGAGGTCACCGGCCTTGGCGATGCCGACGACGACCACGCAGAACACGAGCGGCGAGATGATCGTCTTGATGAGCCGGGTGAATCCGTCGCCGAGCGGCTGGAGGTCCGTGGCCACGTCGGGCCACAGCTTTCCGACGAGGATTCCGAGGACGAGCGCGCAGGCGACCTGCGCGAAGAGTGAGGTACGCAGTATGCGTGCGACGCGTCGCGGCAGAGGCGGGACGGACGGCGGCACGGGCACTCCTTGAGGGGGGACGGTCGTTCGCGGAAGTCGATGGGGGGCGACTTCTGCGATACGGAAAGCGGCTTCCGAGTGGACACTTTGAAGCCGTTGTTGATCGCCCGGAAAACCTCCGTGTGACGGCCGTGTAAATCACACATCTGAGTGACGCATCGCACGCACAGCAGTTCAGCAGCCGCTGTGGTCCTCCGTGAGCACCCCCTGCGCGGTCGACAGCGAACGGTCGTAGCAACCGCCCGAGCCGTACAGCCGGTAGCGCTCACTCGACGTCCCGACTGCGTGCCGCTGGTCGCGGGGCACGTTCAGCGTGTAGGTCGCGTCACCGCTGTAGGTGTCGTCGAACCGCGACCACCCCGCCCGACGCCCGTCCCGCGTATCGACGACGGCCGCCCGGTCGCCCAGCGTGAGAACGGTACGCAGCCGGTCGTCCGTCCCGATCGTCGTCGCGCCGTTCATCGTGTACGTCCGGTGCGTGGCCGTCGTCCGGGCCGGTCCACGTCCGTCGACGGTCACCGACTCGTCGTCCGTCCAGGTCGCGTCGAGCCCGTCCATGTTCTCGCCGTCGATCCAACGGTGTACGGAGGTGTTCGCGAGCGTCCGGTCGACGGTGGTCCGCACCCGGCCGTGCGAGGTGTCGACATACCCGGCGGTGGTCAGCCGGTGGCCCGCGTCGGTGTCCACGCGTTCCTCCGAACCGGGCGTGTATATCGAGGAGTTGGCGAGCTCGCCCGCCCGGTCGAGGGTGAGTTTTCCGGTGACGTGGGCGCGCTGCGCGTCCTGCCAGACGAGCACGTTCACCGGCGCGCTCCACCCACTCTGCCCCTCGGGCACGCCCACGACGGAGACGTCGATGTGGTGCGGGCGGCCGTCGTTGAGGAGACCGGCGAAGGGTGTGAGGTCGTATTCGATCGGCTTGACGTCGAAGGCGCGCGGGCCGGGAATGACGTACCAGAGGAAGGGGTCGGACCAGCCGCCGGTCCACACGTTCGGGAACGGGGCGGCGATTCCGGCGAGTTGGCCGTCGACCTTGATCTGCACCTCGCGGTAGGGGCCCTTGTCGGCCTGGCAGGAGTACGGCGCCGAGTCGGGCACGGCGAGGTACCAGAACTCCTCGCAGCCGCCGCCGGATCCGGTGGCGTACACCTCGGCCACGATGCGTTCGGTGTTGCGCGGGGTGGTGAGGGTCGAGTCGGCGGCGAGGGTGAGGACACGGTCGGGGGTCTGCGCCGCGGCAGGTCTGCCCTCGTAGAACGTCAGCGTGGCCTTGACGCCGATGACTCCGGTGTACGTGTCGTCGACGACGTTGCCGATGAGCATCTCGACGTCCTGCGCGGTGCGGAAGGTGGCGCTGTAGCGGGTGACGTCCTTCTCCACGGACCAGGCGATGCCGTCGGGGGACGGCTCCGGCGTCGACGTACGGAGGATCTCGACCCCGCCGACGTGCAGATAGCCGAGTCGGTCGTACTGCCGTCCCTTGACCGTGCCGTCCAGGCGCAGCACGACCTTGCTCCAGTGGTCGCCGCAGGCCTTGGGCGGGGTGTAAGTGCCCTTGTACGGGGTGAAGTCGCGGAACTCGGTGTCGGCGAGGGTGACTTGGCAGGACTTCGTCGCGGGCTTGGCGATCGGCGCGGCGGCGGTGAGGGGGTCGTGCCAGTCGGTGCCGAACTCGGCGGGGACGTCGGCGGGGACGTCGGCGACTTGGACTTTCGCGTCGGCTGCTTGGGCTTTCGAGCCGACCAGTTGAGCTTTCGCTTCGGCCGCTTGTGCGGGGCTCGCCCCGAGGAGGGTGCTCGCCAGGAGGGTCACCCCGGCGAGCATGGACATGACTATCCGGTTTCTCATGGGCGGTGTTCTACCCCTTGAGGTCCGCCCTGTCCCCCATCAGCACCACGGGATGCCGGTCCGGGTCCAGCGTGCGCAGCAGATACTCCATCGCCTCTTTGGACAGGCTGACGCAGGCCGACGTACCGCTGCCGTGGTCCAGATGCAGCCAGATCCCGCCACCCTTGTCCTCGCCCTCGGGCTGCTCCGCGTCGTCGGGCGGGGTGCCGGGGACACGGTTGTAGTCGATGGCGATGACGTAGTCGAAGTCGTGCCAGTGCGACTCGTCCCAGTCGCGCGGTGCCTCGTACGACTCGTCCTGGGAGTACGGGAGTGCGGTGCCGGGGTCATCGAGCACACCGCCCGCGGCGGTCAGCGTGAACACGCCGACGGGGCTGCGCTTGTCGCCGAGGTGGTGGTCGGTGGTCCAGCCCAGCTTGCCGTTGTGCGCGGGCCAACTGGCGGCCCGTTCCCAGGTGTTGCCGTTCTTGGTGAACAGGACGGCGGTGGAGTCCGGGGAGTCGTTGCCGTTGCCGTAGACCGTGAGGACCTGGCCGGTGTCGGCGGGGATGGCGCGCTGGAGCCGGTCGCCGACGTCCGGGATGCGGGTCGGGTCCGGGGCCGCGGTGGTGGTGACCGGTCTCGGGTGGGTCGCCCGGGCGCCCGGTCTCCCTTCCCGGCCGCCGGAGTGTCCGGTGTGCGCGCTGCCGCACGCGGACAGGGTCGTCATCGTCAGAAGAGAACCGAGAGCCGCCATCGCGACCGTCGCACGTCGTGTGCCGCCACTCTGCATCGGGCCATGGTCACATCGCATTCGGCGGCATTGCGTGAGGTCACGGACATCTCGCCCCTGATGGGTGAACGCCGGTTCTGACCCCTGCCAGGGAAAACCGCTTGCTTCCGACCACGCTGCGACGCGAACCTTTCACGGTTTGTTGCCGCGTTCCGCTCGCGGTCCGTCGCCGCGCTCCGCGGTTCCCTCCTCCCCCTTCCCGCCTGAACAAGAGCCACTGGGACGTCATGCAGATTCAAGACCTTCCGTATCCCGACCCGGGTGTGCCGGACGCGCGCTCGGGGCCCCGATTCCTGTGGTGGCTCGGCCGGAATCAGCTCGGTGGACAGTTCAAGTCCCTGGCCTGGGGGCTGCTGCACTTCGTGTCCGTCTCCGCGCTGCCGTTCTGTGTGGGGTTCGCCGTGCAGGCCGTGGTCGACCGCTCCTGGAGTCGACTCGCCCTGACCGGCGGGCTGATGGTGCTGTGCGGGGCGGGCATCGCCGTGGGCGACACCTTCCTGCACCGGGCCGCCGTCACCAACTGGATCACGGCCGCCGCCCGCGTCCAGCAACTGCTGGCCCGCCAGGCGGCCCACCTCGGCTCGGCGCTGACCCGGCGGGTCGCCGCCGGTGAGGTGGTGGCCGTGTCGACAGGCGACGTCGAGAAGATCGGCTGGTTCGTGGAGGCGCTGTCCCGCTTCCTGGCCGCCGCGCTGACGATCGTCATCGTGTGCGTCGGGCTGTTCGTGTACCAGCCCGCGCTCGGTGTCGTCGTCGCCGTGGGGGTGCCCCTGCTGGCGGTCTCCGTGCTGCCGCTGCTGCCCCGCGCCACCCGGCGCGCCGACGTGCAGCGCGAGAAGGCCGGCCGCGCCACCGAACTCGCCTCCGACACCGTCGCCGGACTGCGGGTGCTGCGCGGGATCGGCGGCGAGGAACTGTTCCTCGACCGCTACCGCCGCGCCTCCCAGGAGGTACGCCACGCGGCCGTGCGCAGTGCCCGGATGTGGGCGGTCATCTCCGCGATCCAGGTGCTGATGCCGGGGCTGCTGCTGATCGCGATCGTCTGGCACGGCGTGCGGCTGGCCCGCGAGGGACGGATCACCGTCGGCGAACTGGTCACCGTCTACAGCGCGGTGATGGTCATGTCCTACCCGCTGCGGCACTTCGAGGAGATCGCCATGGCGTACTCCTTCTCCCGGCCCTCGGCCAAACGCGCCGCGCACGTGCTGTCCCTGGAGCGGGTCACCGACACCGGGGGAACACGCGCGGCCGAGGCCCCCGCCGGGGATCTGTACGACCCGGACACCGGTCTGCTGGCCCCCTCCGGCCGGCTCACCGCCGTGGTGTGCGGGGACCCGGACGCGGCCGGGCGGCTGGCGGAACGCCTCGGCGGGCACCCCGCCGAGGAGGGCGTCTCCGTACTCCTGGACGGCGTACCGCTCGACGAACTCCCTCTCGACTCGGCGCGCACCGCCGTCCTCGTCCAGGACAAGGACCCGGTGCTGCTGTCCGGTTCGCTGCGTGAGCTGCTCGATGTGCCCTCCTCGGGTGCGGTCGGCGCGGAGGAGGCGCTGGCCGCCGCGCAGTGCGGGGACGTGCTGGTGGCGCTCGTGCAGGGGTCGCTCGACACCGAGGACCCGATGGACGCCCGCATCACCGAGCGCGGACGTTCGCTGTCGGGCGGACAGCGCCAACGACTCGCCCTGGCGCGGTCGTTGATCACGGACCCGGAGGTCCTCGTCCTGGACGAGCCGACGTCCGCCGTCGACTCCCACACCGAGGCCCGGATCGCCGACGGCGTACGGGAGTTGCGAACCGGCCGGACCACGGTGATGTTCACCTCCTCGCCCCTGCTCCTGGACCACGCGGACCGGGTCGTGCTGGTGCACGAGGGCGCGGTGGTGGCGGTCGGCGCTCACCGCGAACTGCTGCGGAGCGAGCCCCGGTACCGGGCCGTGGTGACGCGGGAGACGGAGGAGGAGTCCGCGTCGCGCGATGAACAGGCCGTGCTGCGGAGCGAGTTGGGATCCCGAGATGCCCCGCTCCGGGGTGCCGCGGAACACGACGAGGGTCCCCTCCGGGGTGCCTCGGACGACGACGATGCCTCCCTGCGAGGTTCCCTGGACGACGAAGCCGCGCTGCGGAGCGCACTGGAAGAAATCGAGGAGAGCGCATGATCGGCGTGGCGCCCCCGGCCTACGACCCGGCGGCCCCGACCACGGCGAACACCCTGCCGGTCGGTGCCCCCGCGACCGTACGCGCCTACGTGTCCGAACTGTTCCAGCGGCATCGCCGTGCCTTCCTCCTTCTCGTCGCCGTGAACACGGTCGCCGTGGTCGCCTCGATGGTGGGGCCCTATCTGCTCGGCGATCTCGTCGAGCGGGTGTCGGACGGAGCGCGGGAGCTTCATCTCGGCCTGACCATCGGGGTGTTCGTGGTCGCGCTCGCCGTCCAGGCCCTGTTCATCCGGCAGGTGCGGTTGCGGGGCGCGATGCTCGGCGAGCACATGCTGGCCGACCTGCGCGAGGACTTCCTCGTACGGTCGGTCGGACTGCCCCCGGGTGTCCTCGAACGGGCGGGCACCGGCGACCTCCTGTCCCGCATCACCACCGACATCGACCGGCTCGCCAACGCGATGCGCGAGGCCGTGCCGCAACTGGCGATCGGCGTGGTGTGGGCGGTGCTGCTGCTCGGCGGCCTGGTCGTCACCGTGCCGGAACTGGCGCCCGCCGTGCTGATCGCGGTGCCGGTCCTGGTGATCGGCTGCCGCTGGTACTTCAAGCGCGCACCGGCCGGCTACCGCTCCGAAGCCGCCGGGTACGCCGCCGTGGCCGCGGCCCTCGCCGAGACCGTGGACGCCGGCCGGACCGTCGAGGCGCACCGTCTCGGCGACCGACGGATCGCTCTCTCGGAGCGCCGCGTCAAGGAGTGGACCGCCTGGGAGAACTACACGCTCTGGCTGCGGTCGGTGCTGTTCCCGGTCATCAACGTCACCCATGTCACGGTGCTCTGCTCGGTCCTGATGCTCGGCGGGGTGTTCGTCCTGCGGGGCTGGATCGATGTGGGCGAACTGACGACGGGTGCCCTGATCGCGCAGATGCTCGTCGACCCGGTGAACCTGATCCTGCGCTGGTACGACGAGCTCCAGGTCGCCCAGGTCTCGCTGGCCCGGCTGGTCGGCGTCCGCGACATCGAGCCCGATGCCGGGGACGCAGGTCTGTCCCCCGAGGGCCGGGACGTGCACGCGGACCGGGTGCACTTCGGCTACCTCGAGGGCGTCGACGTGCTCCGCAAGGTGTCCCTGGAGGTCGCGCCCGGTACCCGGCTGGCCCTGGTCGGCCCCTCGGGCGCGGGCAAGTCCACCCTGGGCAGGCTGCTCGCCGGTATCTACGCACCCCGGGACGGCCGGATCACCCTCGGCGGCGCCGAACTCTCCCGGATGACCGCGGAACACGTCCGCTCCCATGTGGCCCTCGTCAACCAGGAGCACCACGTCTTCGTCGGCTCCCTGCGCGACAACCTCCTGCTCGCCCGGACCGACGCGACCGACGCCGAGCTGTGGGCGGCGCTGGGCGCGGTCGACGCGGACGGGTGGGGGCGGGCACTGGACGACGGCCTGGACACCGAGGTCGGCTCGGGCGGGCTCGCGCTCACTCCGGCCCAGGCCCAGCAGATCGCGCTGGCCCGGCTGGTGCTGGCCGACCCGCACACGCTGGTCCTGGACGAGGCGACCTCGCTCCTGGACCCGCGTGCGGCCCGGCACCTCGAACGCTCCCTGGCCCGCGTCCTCGACGGCCGCACGGTCGTCGCGATCGCCCACCGTCTGCACACCGCCCATGACGCAGACGTCATCGCCGTCGTCGAGAACGGGCGGATCAGCGAGTTGGGGAGCCATGACGAGCTGGTGGCGGCGGAGGGGGCGTACGCGGCGCTGTGGCAGTCGTGGCACGGGTAGCTCCGCTGGTCGAGCGGTTACTGAGCTGCGGGCCGGTGGAATCCTGCGGGCCGGTGGGGGCTGGTCGGGGAGAGAGGTGACTGATCTGCGGGCCGGTGAGTACCCGCCGGCCGGTGGGGGCTGGTCGCGCCCACGCGGCGGAGCCGCATATGTCACAGCCCCGCGCCCCTTCCGGGGCGCTGTACCGCACCGGAACCGGGCGCCTGCCGTTGCGCCCGGGGGAAAAGGGGTGGAAGGCTGGGATGAGAACGGGCCGGTCCCCACCACCTGGAGGTACCCGTGAACAGCGTCGACGGATGGGGAGACGATGTCTACCAGCCCGACGGATCCGAGGTGCAGGACGACGCGGGTCTGCTCGACGCGGAGGACACCCTGGTGGCCGACGGTGTCGAGGACCCCCTCGACCGCGGCTGGTCCCCACCGGACCGCCCCTGGGCGGTGGAACGCGACGACGTGACGGCGGCCGGGCGCGAGCACGGCGAGACGCTCGACCAGCGCCTCGCCGAGGAGGTCCCGGATCTCGCCGTGTCCGACGGCGACGGCCTCGGCGACTCCGAGGACACCGACGGCGAACTCCGGGACATCGAGGTCGGTGACGTCCGCTCGGGCCGGCTCGTGGCACCCGACGAAGGGGCGCACGAGGACGAGGAGAGCGGCCTGATCGCCACGGACGTGGGCATCGACGGCGCCGCCGCCTCCGCCGAGGAGGCCGCGATGCACATCGTCGACGAGGACGAGGACTCCCTGTACGGCTGAGTTCGCCGCCCCTTCGCCGTCCACCGCACTGTCGCCGCAGAAGGAGCAGCCATGCAGCAGGACAAGCAGCCCGACTACCACCCCGTGGTCTTCCGGGACCGCGCCGCCGGATACGCCTTCCTGACCCGGTCCACCGCGACCAGCGACCGGACCATCGAGTGGGACGACGGAGAGACCTACCCGGTCGTGGACGTGGAGATCTCCTCGGAGAGCCACCCCTTCTACACCGGCAAGGCACGGACGGTGGACACGGAGGGCCGCATCGCCCAGTTCGAGCGGCGCTACGGCAGCGGCGAGGCGGCCCAGGGTTCCGGCGGGACGTGAGCCGGCACGGGGATGTGCGTAGGCGCAGGAGTGCGCACGAGTGCTGAGGTGTGCGCGAGCGCTGACGCCGGAACTGAAGGCGGGCCTCAGATCACGTTGAGCGCCGCCGCGCAGCCCACTCCCCCGAGCAGTATGAACACCGGCATCAGCACCTTGAGCTCGATCCAGCTGCCCGCGCGGAACCGCATCACCTTCGGCGGGCCGATCGGGTACCAGCGCTTGCGGCCCAGCGGGATCGGCCACAGGATCGGGCAGCCGGAGACGGTCAGCGCGTCCCCGATGTCGTGCACCAACGCACCCAGCACGACCGGCAGTCCCAGCCACAGGTACTGGTGCTGGTCCGTGAACAGCCAGTCCGAACCGTTGCCCGGCTTGTCCAGCACTCCGGCCAGGATCCACGCGCTGGTCGCCGCCAGCAGCCACACCAGGATGTCGCTGCTGGAGCCGCGGGCCGCCCGCCACAGCAAACCCTCGATGGCCAGCACCATGTGCACGAAGAGGATCACCAGCACCCCCCAGCGGCCGCCCATGATCGCCACAGCCGCACTCCCCGCCCCGATCAGGACCGCCCACAGCCAGGTGTGGGTAAGGGTGCGGTGCCCGCCGGAGCGGCGCGGGTCGCCCTGCTTCCTGGTCCCCTTGTACGCGGCGTACGAGAGCTTGTCGACGATCTCGCACAGGCCCCGGGACACGGGTCCGAAGGCCCGGGAGATGGTCGCCGCCTTGTGGTCGAGGTCCGGGGCGAGCGCGGCGCCGGCGCAGATCAGGGCGCCGACCAGGATCACCGGCCAGGGCATCGGATGCCCGGCCGCGGCGGTCGCCGCTCCGACGCCGAGCCAGGCCGCCGCTCCCGACAGTGAGTGTGCTGGTCCCATCATGGCCGTTCCCCGCCCCATTCCTCTTACGCCGCCGGTCAGTTGCTCGGGCGCCCTGACACTCTGTCGGCGACACAGCGTAGCGGTAGCGATCTTCGTCTCCGCAGCCGATTCCCCCATCGGCCACGGCGCCAGGCAAGATGGGGTCGTGACCCTCATCGACCAGTTGCCGCCGACCGCAGATCCAGACGCCCTCTACGAAGCCTTCGAGTCGTGGGCCACGGAGCGCGGTCTCACGCTCTACCCCCATCAGGAGGAGGCGCTGATCGAGGTGGTCTCCGGTGCGAACGTGATCGTGTCGACGCCCACCGGCTCCGGCAAGAGCATGATCGCCGCCGGTGCGCACTTCGCCGCGCTGGCCCGGGACGAGGTCACCTTCTACACCGCCCCGATCAAGGCGCTGGTCTCGGAGAAGTTCTTCGAGCTGTGCAAGATGTTCGGCACCGAGAACGTCGGCATGCTGACCGGCGACGCGTCCGTCAACTCCGACGCGCCCATCATCTGCTGCACCGCGGAGGTCCTCGCGTCGATCGCGCTGCGGGACGGCAAGCACGCGGACGTCGGCCAGGTCGTCATGGACGAGTTCCACTTCTACGCGGAGGCGGACCGCGGCTGGGCCTGGCAGATCCCGATCCTGGAGCTGCCGCAGGCGCAGTTCATCCTGATGTCGGCCACGCTCGGCGACGTCGCGATGTTCGAGAAGGACCTCACCCGCCGTACCGGGCGCCCCACTTCGGTGGTCCGCTCGGCGACCCGGCCGGTGCCGCTGTCCTACGAGTACAGGCTGACGCCGCTCACCGAGACGCTGACCGAGCTGCTGGAGACCAGGCAGGCGCCGGTCTACATCGTGCACTTCACCCAGGCGCAGGCTGTGGAGCGGGCGCAGGCGCTGATGAGCATCAACATGTGCTCGCGCGAGGAGAAGGACCAGATCGCCGAGCTGATCGGCAACTTCCGCTTCACCACCAAGTTCGGCCGCAATCTCTCCCGTTACGTACGGCACGGCATCGGTGTGCACCACGCCGGCATGCTGCCCAAGTACCGGCGCCTGGTGGAGAAGCTCGCGCAGGCGGGCCTGTTGAAGGTCATCTGCGGTACGGACACGCTCGGGGTGGGCGTCAACGTGCCCATCCGCACCGTGCTGTTCACGGCGCTGGCCAAGTACGACGGCATTCGGGTGCGCACGCTGCGCGCCCGTGAGTTCCACCAGATCGCGGGCCGCGCCGGACGCGCCGGCTTCGACACGGCCGGTCTCGTGGTCGCACAGGCCCCCGAGCATGTCGTCGAGAACGAGAAGGCGCTCGCCAAGGCGGGCGACGACCCGAAGAAGCGCCGGAAGGTCGTCCGCAAGAAGGCGCCCGAGGGCTTCGTCGGCTGGTCGGAAGGCACCTTCGAGAAGCTCATCACCTCCGATCCGGAGCCGTTGACGTCCCGCTTCCGGGTCACGCACACGATGCTGCTGTCGGTGATCGCCCGCCCCGGCAACGCCTTCGACGCGATGCGGCATCTCCTGGAGGACAACCACGAGCCGCGCAAGCAGCAGTTGCGGCACATCCGGCGGGCGATCGCCATCTACCGCTCGCTCCTGGACGGCGGCATCGTCGAGAAGCTCGACACCCCGGACGCCGAGGGCCGCATCGTGCGCCTCACGGTCGACCTTCAGCAGGACTTCGCCCTGAACCAGCCGCTGTCGACCTTCGCGCTCGCCGCGTTCGAACTGCTGGACCCGGAATCGCCGTCGTACGCGCTGGACATGGTGTCCGTCGTCGAGTCCACGCTGGACGACCCCCGCCAGATCCTGGCCGCCCAGCAGAACAAGGCGCGCGGCGAGGCCGTGGCCGCGATGAAGGCGGACGGCGTCGAGTACGAGGACCGCATGGAGCGCCTCCAGGACGTCAGCTACCCCAAGCCGCTGGAGGAGTTGCTCTTCCACGCGTACAACACGTACCGCAAGAGCCACCCGTGGGTCGGCGACCACCCGCTGTCCCCGAAGTCCGTGATCCGCGACATGTACGAACGGGCCATGTCCTTCACGGAGTTGACCTCCTACTACGAGCTGGCCCGCACCGAGGGCATCGTGCTGCGCTACCTCGCCGGCGCCTTCAAGGCCCTCGACCACACCGTCCCCGACGACCTCAAGTCCGAGGACCTGCAGGATCTGATCGCCTGGCTCGGCGAGATGGTGCGCCAGGTCGACTCCAGCCTGCTGGACGAGTGGGAGCAGCTGGCCAACCCGGCGGAGATGACCGCCGAGGAGGCCCAGGAGAAGGCCGACCAGGTCAAGCCGGTCACCGCGAACGCGCGCGCCTTCCGGGTCCTCGTCCGCAACGCGATGTTCCGCCGCGTCGAACTCGCCGCCCTCGACCATGTCGACGAGCTGGGCGAGTTGGACGCCGAGGCGGGCTGGGACGCGGACGCCTGGGGCGAGGCGATGGACAAGTACTGGGACGAGTACGAGGACCTCGGCACCGGCCCCGACTCCCGCGGGCCCAAGCTCCTGCTCATCGAGGAGGAGCCGCAGCACGGCCTGTGGCGCGTTCGGCAGATTTTCGCCGACCCGAACGGCGATCATGACTGGGGCATCAGCGCGGAGATCGATCTCGCGGCCTCCGACGAGGAGGGCCGTGCGGTCGTCCGCGTCACCGACGTCGGCCAGCTGTGAGCACAGGAGAATCCCACCCATGACGAACCCGGCAGAGCGGCTCGTCGACCTGCTCGACCTGGAGCAGATCGAGGTCAACATCTTCCGTGGCCGGAGCCCGCACGAGTCCCTGCAGCGGGTCTTCGGCGGCCAGGTAGCGGGCCAGGCGCTGGTCGCCGCGGGGCGCACCACGGAAGGCGACCGGCCGGTGCACTCGCTGCACGCGTACTTCCTGCGCCCGGGCCGGCCGGGCGTGCCGATCGTGTACCAGGTCGAGCGGGTACGGGACGGGCGGTCGTTCACCACCCGTCGGGTCACCGGCGTGCAGCAGGGCCGCACGATCTTCAATCTCACCGCCTCCTTTCACAAGCCTGAGCAAGGTCCCTTCGAGCACCAGCTGCCGGCCCGCGAGGTCCCGGACCCGGAGTCCCTGCCGAATGTGTCGGAGGAGGTCCGGGCCCATCTGGGCGTGCTGCCCGAGCAGTTGGAGCGGATGGCGCGCCGTCAGCCCTTCGACATCCGGTACGCGGACGGGCTGCGCTGGAGCGCCGAGGAGATCAAGGACGCCGAGCCGCGCAGCGCGGTGTGGATGCGCGCGGTCGGGCCGCTCGGCGACGATCCTCTGGTGCACACCTGCGCGCTGACCTACGCCAGCGACATGACGCTCCTGGACGCCGTCCGGATCCCCGTCGAACCCCTGTGGGGACCGCGGAACTTCGACATGGCGTCACTGGACCACGCCATGTGGTTCCACCGGCCGTTCCGCGCGGACGAGTGGTTCCTGTACGACCAGGAGTCCCCGATCGCAACGGGCGGCCGCGGTCTGGCCCGCGGACGCATCTACGACCTGGAGGGACGCCTGCTCGTCTCGGTCGTCCAGGAAGGGCTGTTCAGAGCGCTGTAGCCGACGGATGGGCGCTGCGGTTGCCGAATGCGCACCACAGTTGGTGGGCGCGCGCTGCGGCTCACGCGTTTCTGCGGCGCAGCCAGCCCAACATGCCGCGTGATCGCTCGGGCTCCGGCGCGGGTTCCGGCACAGGCTCGGGCGGGTGCTCGCTCAGGGTCGGCGGTGGTCCGACGGGTTCGGCGGGTTCGGCGGTCGGCGGCCATTCGGCCGGATCAGCGGTCGGTCGTGGGACGGCCGGTTCAGCCGTCGGTCGTGGAACGGCCAGTTGGGCGGTCGGCCGTGGTGCAGTCAGTTCGGCTGTCGGCCGTGGTGCGGGGCGGTGGCGGCGCGCCTCGTCCAGCACCTGGGTCAGATCCGCCCGCAGCCAGCTGATCTCGTCCGGGTCCTCCGCCGTCATGATCCGCTCGGCGATGTGTGAGGCGGGCGAGCCGGGAGCCCCGTGGGCCGGCGGGTCCGGCCGGAAGCGGTTCAAGTGAGCGCGCTCGTACGGGTCCTGGACGATTTCCGCGATCTGGACGGGGTCGAGCAGCGCGGCCAGGGCGCCGGCGCGCTCCCACGGGCCGTCGGCCTGACGGAGCAGGAACCCGAGATGCCGTCCGCGCCAGTTGCGGGGCCGTAGATCCAGGCCGGCCTGCAGTTGGTCCCTCAGTCCCTCGGGTGTGCGGCCGTTCAGCAGCGAGGTGTGGTTCTTGTCGGCCGCGAACTGCCGTAGTTCTTCGGCGAGATAGAGCCAGACCACGGCCCGGTAGCGGTTGACGTAGAACCTCACCGGCACCACCAGGCCCAGCCGGGCGAAGCGGGTGAACCTGGCGGAGGTGACCTCCATGAGGGCCGCGCCGTCCGTGGTGCCCACGGTCTTGACGCTTTCCAGGAGCGTTTCGGGGAATCCGTCCGCCGAGCGCAGTCGGTCGATCTCGGCGCGGGTGACGCGGCGGCCGCCGCCCCCTTCGTCGGGCGCGGTGCGGATGCGTCCGAGATGTACGGCGAGGTCGAACTCGCCGCGCTTGAGCCCCAGTTCTCGTGCCGCACGACTGGGCGTGCACGAGAGGTCGGACGGTTTGGTGATGGTGTTTCCTGCCATGGTCGATCTCCCCCGCGGAGTCCATTGCTCACGCTGTGTGCGCTTGCGATGAACAAACCGTAACCGGTTCGGCGGATCTCGTGGCAGGCCTGTGGATAACTCCGCGGAGGCCGGAGAAGTCGCAGGTCAGAGATCTGTGACGGGGGTCCGCTCGGGCTGCCGTGCATCCACGCCGAGGTGCTCGCCGACGCGGTTGACGAGGAGTGTCATCTCGTAGGCGATCTGGCCGATGTCCGCATCCGCGCCGCTGAGGACGCACAGACAGCTGCCGCTGCCCGCGGCGGTGACGAACAGGACGGCGTCGTCGAACTCGATCATCGTCTGCCGCACGCCGCCCGCGCCGAAGTGGCGTCCCGAGCCCTTGGCCAGGCTGTGCAGTCCGGAGGAGACGGCGGCGAGATGTTCGGCGTCCTCGCGGCGCAGCCCCGTGCTCGCGCCCGTCACCAGCCCGTCGTTGGAGAGGACCAGGGCGTGGCGTACGTGCTCGACACGCTCGGTCAGATCGTCAAGCAGCCAGCTCAGTCCCTGGTTCTGCGCCATGTTCCGGCCTCCCCGTGTCGCCTCTCCCCCTGGCCGGAGGATCTCCCGTCAGCCTTCCCCACCTCCGTCGCCCGGGCAAGGAGGATAGGGGCATGGCACAGAAGATGACCGACGAGGAGTGGCGGGCGTTCGTCTCGCACGGCACGCGCACCGGCAAGCTGTCGACCGTTCGCGCCGATGGGAGCCCCCATGTGGCACCGATCTGGTTCCTGCTGGACGGAGACGATGTGGTGTTCAACACCGCGAAGGAAACGGTAAAAGGGCGCAATCTTGCCCGTGACGGGCGAGTCGCCCTGTGTGTGGACGACGATCGGCCGCCGTTCGACTTCGTGGTGCTGCAGGGGCGCGCCGCGTTGTCGGAGGAGCCGGGCGAACTCCGGTACTGGGCCGCCCGGATCGGGGCCCGCTACATGGGCGAGGAGCGCGCCGAGGAGTTCGGTGCCCGCAACGGGGTCCCGGGCGAACTCCTCGTCCGCGTCACGGTCGACAAGGTCCTGGCCCAGAAGGGCATTTCGGAGTGAGACGCCCCTGTCAGCCCACCGAGTCGAGCATCCGGGCGGTGTGCATCCGCCCGGCGTACTCGACGAGCCGGATCAGCACCTCCTTCCCGGAGTCGCGGTCGCGGGCGTCGCAGAGGACCACTGGTGTTCCCTGATCGAGGTCCAGCGCGCGGGAGACATCGCGGGCGCCGTAACTGCGGGCGCCTGTGAAGCAGTTGACGGCCACCACGAACGGGATGTGCCGGTGCTCGAAGTAGTCGACCGCGGGGAAGCAGTCCTCAAGTCGCCGGGTGTCCGCGAGGACGACGGCCCCCAGCGCCCCCTGCGACAGCTCGTCCCACAGGAACCAGAAGCGGTCCTGGCCCGGCGTGCCGAACAGGTATAGGGAGAGGCCGGACCTGATGGTGATGCGGCCGAAGTCCATGGCGACGGTCGTCGTGACCTTCTGGTCCACGCCGTCGGTGTCGTCCACCAACTGCCCGGCCTCGCTGAGCAGTTCCTCGGTGCGCAGCGGCCTGATCTCGCTGACCGCGCCCACCATGGTGGTCTTGCCCACGCCGAATCCGCCGGCGACCAGGATCTTCAACGCCAGGGCGGTCGTCTCGCCGTCCTCGGCGTCGGAGTGCTCGGAGACCATCGATCACTTCTCTCGGGAGTGCCGGCGACGCTCGACGTCCGTGGATACGCATCTTGGCAAGTGCGGCCTCACCCTGGGCGGTTGGACCGCTATTTGCCCGATGTGACCGCCTCGTACCCGTTCGGTGAGCGAAAGGGTGCACAAGTCGGCGTCGTACGCGTTCGAGTGGTTCTGAAGTTTCTTCACAGTGCCCGTAGTCCCTCGATCACCTCGCGCAGAATCCGTTCGTCGGGCAGCTGCGCGGGCGGCACCGGACGGCTGACGGTGACGCAGCCGAGCTCCAGGAGGTCGCCCAGAAGCACTCTGACCACCCCCAGCGGAAGGTCCGCTCCGGCGGCGAGTTCGGCGACGGACTGCGTTTCTGGGCGGCACAGGTCGATGAGGGCCCGGTGTTCCGGTCCGAGCGCGGTGTCGTCGTCGAAGTCGGGTGCGCCCACGTCCAGCGTGACGAGCGCGATCATGTCGAAACGCACTCCTGTAGGGCCTGATTTGGTACGTCCGCCCGTCATGGCGTAGGGGCGGACGAGAGGCCCTGCTTCCTGGTCGTACCACTGGCTGCCCGGCTCTTGTTGGGCGCCGGTCGTGTCCTCGGTCATCGGAGCGGATCGCCCTCTCGCCTCATCCGGCTGCGGGCGGCCGCGCACCGACGCGCGGCGGCGTGTAGAGGTGCTCGCCGACGCGCTTGACCAGTCGTGCCATCTCGTACGCCACCAGGCCTATGTCGGCTGTGACGGCGGTGAGGACGGCGAGGCAGGAGCCGTCTCCGGCCGCGGCCACGAACAGGAACCCATCGTCCATCTCCACCATGGTCTGCCGTACTCCACCGGCTCCGAAGTGCCGTCCCGCGCCCTTGGCCAGGCTGTGGAATCCGGAGGCGACCGCGGCGAGGTGTTCGGCGTCCTCGCGCTTGAGATCGGTCGACGCGCCGACGGCGAGGCCGTCGTTGGACAGCACCACGACATGCCGTACTTCGCTCACGCGCAGCACCAAGTCGTCCAGCAGCCAGTCGAGTTCACCGGACCGCTGGGCGGCCCTCATGCTCGGGTCCTGGATCACGCGGGGTCTCCTTCGCTGCTGTCGCTGCCCGTTGCGGGGCCTGGGGTGGCACCACGGCCCGGTTGCCTGCCGCCACCGCGCGTCCAGCCTTCGCGGTAGGCCGCCATCCGGTCCCGTACGACCTCCGGAGTGCGGTGCTCGTCGCGTGCGGCCGCCGGTGCCTGTTCCCGTTCCGCGGCGGGCTGTTCGCGGAGTTGGGGGGCGAGGTTCGCCTGGCGTACGCGGCGTGGGAGGTCGTCGGTCCCTTCGGTGTCCTCGGGGGGACGGTGCAGTCGCAAGGTGGTGACTCCGGGAGGCGGGATGTCGTTCGCCGACTCCACCCCGGCCCGTGGGGAGACCGCCAGGGCGGGCCGGTCGGCCGTGGCCGGGACGGACTCCTGGTGCTGCGGTGCGGTGGGCACGCGCGCGTACTCGCGTTCCACGGCGCGCTCCCCGTCCTCGACCGCCGCGCGCGGGGCACGTTCCGCCGCACCGCCGTGCAGCAGCGCCGTCGGCAGCAGGACAACCGCCGTCGTACCGCCGTAGGGCGAGGTCCGCAGGTGCACCTTGATGCCGTGGCGGGCGGCGAGCCTGCTGACCACGAAGAGGCCGAGCCGGTCGCTGTCGAAGAGGTCGAGGGCCTCGGACTGCTCGATGCGGCGGTTGGCGTCGCCCAGGGACTCCTTGCCCATGCCGAGGCCCCTGTCCTCGACCTCGACGGCGTAGCCGTTGCCCACGGGTTCCCCGGTGACCCGCACGCGTGTGTGCGGCGGCGAGAACTGGGCGGCGTTCTCCACGATCTCGGCGAGCAGGTGCGTGAGGTCGGCGACGGCCGCACCCACGACGGACGCCTCGGGGAGTTGGCGTACCTCCACGCGCGCGTAGTCCTCAACCTCGGAGACGGCCGCGCGGACGACGTTGGTCAGGGAGACCGGCATACGCCAAGCCCGGCCGGGTGCCGCTCCGGAGAGGATGATCAGGCTCTCGGCGTGCCGTCGCATTCGGGTGGTGAGGTGGTCGAGACGGAACAGGTCGCTCAGTTCGTTCGGGTCCTCTGAGCGGCGTTCCATGCGGTCCAGAAGGCTGAGTTGACGGTGTACCAGGACCTGGCTGCGGCGGGCGAGGTTGACGAAGACCCCGGAGATGCCGCTGGCGAGTTCGGCACGTTCGACGGCGGCGCGCAGGGCGGCGCGGTGCACAGTACCGAGGGCTTCGGTGACCTGTCCGATCTCGTCCTCCGAGGGCGACCCGGGCGGGGCCTCCGCCCTGACGTCGATCTCCTCCCCCGCACGCAACCTCCGCATGGCCTCGGGGAGTTTGTGGCGGGCGATCCCCAGGGCGTCGTTGCGCAGGCTCACGAGTTCGACGACGAGGCCGCGTCCGATGCGCACCGAGATGACGAGCGACGCGATGACGGCGGCGAGACCGAGCAGGACCGCGGCACCGGCGGAGGTGAGCAGCCCTCGGGTGAACGGATCGGCGCGGTCCGCGACCCCGCTGCCCGCGTCCGACTCGATGGTGCGCATGCCGGCCTGCACGCGTGCGTGCGCGCTGTTCCAGGTCGTCTCCGGAGCCGCGGCGATCGCCCGGGTGCCCGAGCTGGTGGCGAGGACCTTGTCCTCGACGGTGCCGACCGCGGTGTAGGCGCTGGTGTCGGCGAGGTTCTGCCAGGCGGTACGTTCCGAGCCGGTCAGGTCCGCGACGGCGGAGTCGGTGAGGGTGCGTCGGGTGGCGACGGCGCCGGTGAACAGCCTCAGCCGCTCCCCGTCGAGCCTGCCGTCGAGACGGGCACCGGCGAGCATCACGTCCTCCTGGGACAGCGATTCCCCGGCCCGGGAGAATTCGAGGAGCACGCGCGCGTCGGATCCGAGGTCGGCGTCCGGGATTCCGGTGAGCGCCCCGCCCACGGCGAAGGCCGTCGCGATGGTCTTCGTGTACTGCCCGTAGGTCTCGTCCCATCCCGCGCGGTGGCCGAGCACGTCGGCCCGGAGCGACCGCAGTTGCTCGGCTCCGGTGACGAAGGCCTTCAGTCGTCGGGCGACTCCCGCCGGCAGTTCTTCGCCGTCGGCAACGGTGTTGTCGTCGCCCAGCCGCAACCGTGCGACCGCCCGGTCCGTGCTCGCCGCCAGCTTCTTCAGGTCACCGCTCTGCTCGGTGTCGGGGTCGGTCGCGTAGCGCACGGCGGCCGACCGCTCGTCCTGCAGTGCCGCGACGGCTGCCGCGACCGGGCTGCGCACCGCGGAGTCCACGCGCTGCAACTGCCGTAGCCGGGAGACGTCCTGGGCGGTGCTGACGGTGGCGTACGCCCACAGGGCGAGCAGGGAGACGACCGGCACCATCAGGAGGCAGACGATCTTGGCGCGTACGGTGCGGGGACGTATCCGCCAGCGTCCCGCGCGCGGGGGTATGTCCTCCGACGGCGCGTCGAGGGGCTCGTCGAAGAGTTCGTCGGCGGGTGGTCCGGCGTGCGCGCGACGACCGCGCACGGGCGGCGTCTCGGCGCCGGCTCTCGGGGTCCTACGGGGGGTACGCATGGCCTCCTCGCTCGGAAGTGGTTCTCAGGGGCGTGCTGCGCGGGCCGGGCTAGCGGGCGAGGCTCTCCACCGGCCGCTGGGCCGAGGCGGTGGCCTCGCGTTCTCCCGTGGTCGGCGACAGTGCGACGAACGCCGAGGTCAGGAACAGGTAGGACCCGAGGCCTACGGCCAGCGGGAAGATGAACTGCATCGCCGTGGCACCCGGCAGGACTGCCCCGGAGGGGGTGACGTGGACGCGCACCGCGAACATGCCGGTGTAGTGCATGCTGCTGACGGCCGCGCCCATGACGAGGGAGGCAGCGGTGACCGCGACGGGCGACTTGATGTTAAGGGCCGCCCACAGGGCCGCTGTCGCCGCGACGACGGCGATGAGCACGGAGAGCCCGACGAGCATCGGGTCGTAGCTCACGCCACCGTGCAACCGCATCGCCGCCATGCCCAGGTAGTGCATGCTCGCGACGCCCAGTCCGGTGGTGAGGCCGCCGAGGAAGAGCGCGCGGCCCCGGTCGCGGCCGTAGCCGACCGCGAAGACACCCGCGCAGACGACGACCATGGCGACGAGGAGGCTGAGCACGGTCAGTGGCACGTCGTAGCGGATGTCGGTGCCGCTGACGCCGAAGCCGAGCATGGCCACGAAGTGCATGGTCCAGATGCCGGTGCCGAGCGCGGAGGCCGCGGTGACGAGCCAGTTGCGGCGCGACCGGCCGGTGGCGCCGAGCGCGCGGACGGTGCAGCGCAACCCGAGTGCGGAGCCCATGCAGGCCATCACGTACGACAGCGCGGGGGTCAGCCAGCCGAAGGTGGCGTGGTCCAGGTGTCCCATGACCAGGGGACGCTAGTAGGGGCACGGGTGCACAAAGGGGGCGCATTTCGAAAGGTGTTGCAATGTGACACAGAGAGGTGCCTGAACGACCGCGTCACGCTCGAACATGTGCGCCGAAGCGTCATCCGTGTCGGTGAGGGATCATGCCGAACATGAGCGACGACCACACACATGTCCAGGAGTTCTTCGGCGCACGCGCCGCCGACTGGGACAGCCGCTTTCCCGACGACGGCCCCGCCTACGCAGCCGCGGTAGCCGAACTCGGGCTGCGCGCGGGAGACCGGGTGCTCGACGCGGGGTGCGGGACGGGACGCGCGCTGCCGCCGCTCCGTGCGGCCGTGGGACGGTCCGGAGTGGTCGTCGGGGCCGATCTCACCCCCGCCATGCTGGAAGCCGCCGTACGGGCCGGACGCGGCCGTGACGGGCGTCTGCTGCTCACCGACGTCGCCGCGCTGCCGCTGCGGTCCGAGTCGCTCGACGCCGTGTTCGCCGCGGGCCTGATCGCGCACCTGCCCCAACCGGAGGAGAATCTGCGGGAGTTGGCGCGTGTCGTGCGCCCCGGCGGCTCGCTGGCCTTGTTCCACCCGATCGGCCGGGCCGCCCTCGCGGCGCGTCAGGGGCGGCAGATCGGACCGGACGACCTGCGCGCGGAGCCCAATCTCCGTCCGCTGCTTGCCGGTTCGGGGTGGCGCATGACGTCGTACGTCGACGAGGACGCCCGCTTCCTGGCATTGGCCGTGCGCGAGAGCTGAGCCCGCGCGCCTCCCGGGAGTTGGACGGTCCCTTCCGGCGCGGCAGCCTCACCATCTTGCGGGCTACGAGCCGGGCCGAACTGACCTGACTCCGCGCCACGTTGGTATCACTCGACGGCCGACCCGTCTCCGCGCGGGGCCTTCGACGCGCTTCACCGCAACGTTCCTCTTCTGTCGCCGCAACTCCAACTCTACGTTGGGTAGCAGTAGATGAACGATCAGCGACAGAAAACCACGCAGGGGGAAGGGTGGTCAGCATGTTCGACAGGCCCCGCAAGACCTTCGCCAGATTTCTCACCTCCACGCGCGCGGCGGCGAGCAGCGCCCCGGAGGGGCGCCCGCACAATCTCTTCGAGGCCGCGGCCGTCTATGTGTCGGCCCGCGCGGAGGACGATCAGGACCGGATCGACGAAGCCGCGGGCTGGGTGTCGCCGGAGGCGCTGTCCTTCGGGGTGAGCGAGCTGGCGTGCCGGGCCGTCGTCGCGCTCGCGAGGGAGCGTGACGAGTCGCCTCGGACGGTGGCTCGTGCGCTTCTTGGGCTCCCGGCGGCCTGACAGTTCGGGTTACCGGTGGTCATTTCGCCCTGTCCAGACGGAAAACTGCAGCTCCGGGTGTACTTGGGAGTCGTGACAACGGGCTTCCGCGCACACTAGGGTGCGCGCGATTGGACGAATGATGGGGAGGCTGGGATGGCCGACACGGACGAAGAGGCCGTCGCCGCCGATGACGATGCGCTCTACGTGCTCACGGCGGTACTGCTGACGCCGGCGAAGTTCCCGAGTGTGCTGGGCGACGACTACCCGGAGGCCTGTGCGGCGCTCGGTATGGCGCCGCTCGCCGACGGGTACGGCCTGGTGATCGGCCAGGACGGCGACGGGGCGCGGTGGACGGTCGTCATCGACGACGTGTCACTGGTCGCGGTCGCCATCGCGTCCTGGGACTGCGGCATGGAGTACGACCTGTCGCCGAGCGAGCGCACGGTGGTCGCCGCCCTCCCGGGCTGGCCGCTCGCGGTCGCCGTCGCGGCTCCCAATGTGCCCCCGCCGCACGACCCGCACCCCGACCTCGTGGACCGGCCGCCGCTGGCCCCGCCGGACACGACCATCTGGGGTCCGGCCCAACGACGGCTGGGCGCCGACGAGATCGCGCTGCAGTGGGCCATGTGGCGGGAGCAGATCGACGACTCGACCTTCTCGGCGCAGGAGGCGCAGGGGCCGCAGGAGGCTCAGGACGCGGCGGGCGACGCGTCGAAGACGGACGAGGCCGCTTCAGACACCACCCCGGAAGACGCCACCCTCGCCACCCCGGCCACCCCCGCCGCCGCGTCCGAGGCGGACGAGACGCCGCCGGACGACAACGCGTCGGACAGCACCTCCGCGGGCGGCACCGGGGAAGGCCCTCAGACGGGCCACAGCGGGATCCGCCGCGTGCTGACGGAGGTCCGCGCGTACGTCGACACCCCGCCACCCCTGGGCCGCGTCAGATCGTCCTTCGCACCGGGCGACGCACGCACACTGCGCGCCGACGGCCCCGGCTGGTCTTTGGTGGCCCGGACCGACGACATAGCGTTCGTCCTGCTCGACGACGAGCCCGGCGAGGTCCTGCCGGTGGGCCGGGGCCCCGAACTGCCCGGACTCCTGGAAGCACTCGACAAGCTGGCCGTACGGCCGAGTTGAGCCCTTGGGCGCGGATCCGTGGTCCGTGGTCCGTGGGGCAGTTGGCAAGATCCGTCCAGGCTGGACGAGCGGAGCCTGGACGGGCGCATCCGGCCGACGTGAACAGGGCCCTACGCACGCGTGACCGTGCACTGTCCACGGGGCACGCATGCCCCGTGCCCCCGCCGGTAGCCGTCCCGGAACCGCTACCGAACTTCACCCTCCTCGGTCAGTGGACGGTGCTCGCCCGAGCACCGTCCACAGGGCTGTTGTCGACAGTCCCGCGAACGGTGCTGTGCCGTGCTCCGCCCCTGCGCGCCGGGCGGGAACACGGTCCGGCATCGGTGCGTCAGCGGCCGATCTCCTTGCCCGCCACACGGCGCAGCCGACGCCGCTGCGAGGGGTCCAGTGTGAGATAAGCGGCCGTCGGCACTCCCACGACGATCAGGAATGCGACCCACCAGGGCAGCCAGATCAACAGGATCAGTCCGACCGCCACTCCTCCTACGGCGATCTTCGCGCTCTTCGACATATGTCGCCTCCTCCGCGGCCGCAGCCGCTCTCTGTTCTGAAAACGGGTCCGCGCTCCCCACAGTTCCGGATCGCGACCCTGAGACATCCCTGAGGCGCTTCCCCTACTGGTACCCGGGTCGTCGGCTTCTCCGTCACTCCGTCCACTCCATGCGCAGCGGCTCTCCCACCTCGTGGAGGTGGCGCAGGGCCTGCCGGTAGGAGTCGACGAGCCCGGTCTCCACGTAGGGGATACCCACATCCTGACAGTGGGCGCGCACCAGGGGCTGTGCGAGGTGCAGATTGGGTCGCGGCATGCTCGGGAAGAGGTGGTGTTCGATCTGGTAGTTGAGGCCGCCGAGGAACCAGTCGGTCAGGACGCCGCGACGGATGTTCCGCGAAGTGAGGACCTGGCGGCGGAGATGGCCCCACCGTTCGCCGTTCGGGTCCGGCATCTCCATGCCCTTGTGGTTGGGTGCGAAGGCCAGGCCGAGGTGCAGGCCGAACAGGGCCTGATGGAGCGCGGCGAACGCGAGCGCCTTCCCCGGGGACATCGAAATGAGCAGCAACGTCGCGTAGGCCACGACATGGCTCACCAGTAGGGCGCCTTCGACGGCCCGCTCTCGACGGGGCTGGCGCCGCAGATCCTGGAAACCGTGGACCTTCAGGGCGACGCCTTCGAGCAGGGTGAGCGGAAAGAACAGCCATGCCTGGTTGCGGGTGAGCCAACGCCGGAAGCCTGAGCGGTCCTTGGCCTGCTCGCCGGTGAAGACGAGGACGTCCGCCACGACGTCCGGGTCCTTGTCGATGTGGTTGGGGTTGGCGTGGTGGCGGTTGTGCTTGTCGTTCCACCAGGAGTAGCTCATCCCCAGCAACAGGTTGCCGTGGATCAGGCCGATGAGGCGGTTGGCACCTTTCCCGCCGGCGATCTGGGAGTGGCCCGCGTCGTGGCCTATGAAGGCCGTGCGAGCACCGAACACGGCAAGCAGCGGGGCCAGAAGCAGCGTCAGCCAGGAGTCGCCGATCAGGACGATGCCCGTGACGATGGCGCCCAGCGCAAGGGTGTTGGCGGCGATACAGCGTGCGTACCAGGCACACCGCCTATCCAGTAGACCTCTGCCCTTGACCGTGCGCAGGAGGGGCGCGAACTCGCTTCCTGGGGGCGCCGCGACGGCATCCCCCGGATCATGTGCGCCGACGACTGCGGTGGGCTGGGACATGTCCGGTCTCCGGCTCTCTCAGGCAACGGGCTGACCTGAGCAAACGTACGAATCGGTGACCAGTCGCGACCATGGCGGCACCCCCCGTGTTCGTACGGGGGTCAGCCGGGTCCTCGCAGGGGGGTTGACGACACCCTCACCGACCCGGTCCCCGGAGGACGGGCTTACGGAGAAGTGCCCGGAAAAACGCGATGGCAAGGAGCTCATCCACTCCTTGCCACACCCAAGGTATAGCCCACCCGGGGGCTTGCGGCAAGGCCCGGGTCGTCCCTCAGACTGGCCGACCAAGGCCCGGACCTGCGGAAACGAAAGATCCTCGAAGCACAGGCCCGCCGAGCGGGCGACCGGAAACCAATCTCGTTGGATGGGCGTTCTGATGATTGACGTGATCGTGGTCGGCGGCGGACCGACCGGCTTGATGCTGGCCTGCGAATTGCGGCTGCACGGCGTGCACGTGGTCGTGCTGGAGAAGTTGACCGAGCAGACCGGGGAGTCCCGCGGGCAGGGTCTGCACGCGCGCAGTGTCGAGATCATGGACCAGCGCGGCCTCCTCGACCGGTTCCTCGCGGTCAGTGAGAAGTTCCAGGTGGGCGGTCTCTTCGGGGGCATCGTCAAGCCTTGGCCGGACCGGTCCGACACGGCTCACCCGTACGGCGTCGCCACCCCGCAGCCGGTCACCGAGCGGCTGTTGGAGGAGCGCGCCGTCGAACTCGGCACCGAGATCCGGCGCGGCTGCGAAGTGGTCGGGTTGAGTCAGGCCGAGGACGTGGTGACCGTCGGGTTGGCGGACGGCGCGCAGTTGCGCTCGCGCTACGTCGTCGGATGCGACGGTGGCCGCAGCGCCGTGCGCAAACTCCTCGGCGTCGGTTTCCCCGGCGAGCCCGCGACGGTCGAGACGCTGCTGGGCGAAATGGAGGTGGCCGAGGATCCTGCCACGATTGCCGCGGTCGTCGAGGAAGTCCGCAGGACCCAGCTACGGTTCGGCGTCAGCCCCGGCGAGAACGGCGTGTACCGCGTCGTCGTGCCCGCCGACGGCGTTGCCGAGGACCGTGCGACCCCGCCGACCCTCGACGACTTCAAGCAGCGGCTACGGGCCGTCGCGGGCACCGACTTCGGCGTGCACTCGCCGCGTTGGCTGTCCCGGTTCGGCGACGCCACCCGGCAGGCCGAGCGCTACCGGGTCGACCGGGTCCTGCTGGCCGGGGACGCGGCACACATCCATCCGCCGACGGGCGGGCAGGGGCTCAACCTCGGTGTGCAGGACGCGTTCAACCTCGGCTGGAAGCTGGCGGCCGCGGTCAACGGCTGGGCTCCGGAAGGGTTGTTGGACAGCTACCACACCGAACGACACCCCGTGGGTGCCCGGGTGATCGGCAACACGCGCGCGCAGATCACGCTCCTGGGGACCGATCCGGGTGCGACCGCACTGCGGGAACTGTTCTCGACACTGATGGACTTCGAGGAGGTGAACCAGTACGTCACCGAGATGATCACCGCAGTCGGGATCCGCTACGACTTCGGCGAGGGACATGACCTGCTCGGCCGACGGCTGCGCGACGTGAGGCTGAAGCAGGGGCGCCTCTACGAGTTGATGCGCACCGGCCGAGGGCTCCTGCTCGACCAGACCGGCAAGCTCTCGGTCGCGGGGTGGGCGGATCGCGTCGACTACGTAGTCGACGTCAGCGAGGAACTGGACACACCCGCGGTACTTCTACGTCCGGACGGCCACGTGGCGTGGGTCGGTGACGACCAGGAGGAACTGTTGAGCCGGCTCCCCCGCTGGTTCGGCGCCGCCCACTAGGCGCTTCCCCACCCGCTGTCGTCAGTACGCAGGGAACGCCCAGCCTCCCGGGTAGAACGGCTCCCGGTCCGCGCGGAACGCCGTCGTCGCCCGGGACAGGGCTCCGGCTCGCAACTCCTCGACGAGACCGGCCCCGGCGAGGGACGCGAGCGTGGTGCCGCCGAGGAAGGCCGCTCCGAGTTCGGCAACCGGTAACGGCCCGTGTTCCAGGGGCAGAAGGCGTCCTCGATGTCGAGGACGAGATCCAGTGTGCCCGCGTAACGCCGTGCCTCCAGCGCTCGGTCGACGTCGATCAGTCGCACCCAGAGGCGATCGACCGGCGTCGACCGCGCGGCACGCGGATCGGTCAGCAGGTGCGCCGGCGGCTCGTCCACCGCCCCCTCGTACTCGATCCAGGAGACCAGGTCGATACCGGCGAGGAAGCGCCACAGGGCGGGCGTACGCCTGCCGGGAGGCGGTCGCCAACTCCGACGGACCCGTATCGCGTTCCCGCCGCCTCCTGATGCGTCCTGCTTGATCCGGTAGAGGGCGTATCCCGTCGTCCGGCCGTCCGCGTCGTGGTGAAGCGCGAAACGCGACGCGCTCGCGCCTCCGCGTTCCTGGAGTCGGATGGTTCCGTCGCCGAAGTCGGTTCCGGGACGGAAGCGGACAGCGCGCTTGTCGCAGCGGAGGCGTGCTCCCTGGGTGGCCGTGCGGAGGAGGTAGGGATCATCCACGGCGCCTGTTTAGCCGACAGCGCCACAGGACGCGATCGAATTGCAGCCGCCCCCTCGCAGGCGCCACGCCCGCCCGACAAGCGGCCGACACCCTGGATTCACCTCGCCGTCGAGCACCGTTCCTCATGACGCCCAACCCTGGCCGCTGTCAGCGAACTTGTCCTCAGGAGGCCCGATGTCCCCGCACGACCTCGTCCGACGCCGCGTCCGTCGTCCCGTCGCGGTGGGTGTGCCGCTCGCCGTGGTGGTCACCCTCGTGGCGGCCGGTACGGCCGTGGGAGCCCCCGCGAAGGCCGAGGCCGCCCATGTCACGCGGACGGCGACGCTCGGCGACATTCCGCTCGGCGCGTTCAGCAACGCGCTGCTGCCCGGGACGGTGGGCAACGACCGGGGAGTGGACCTCGGCGGTATCGGCAGCGATATCTACCCGGCCGGCCGCAAGGGCGAGTTCTGGACGATCACCGACCGCGGGCCCAACAGCCAGATCAAGGTCGGCGGGACGAAGCGCCGTACGTTCCCCGTGCCCGGTTTCGACCCGGCGATCGTGAAGATCCGTGTATCCGGAGACACGGTGAAGGTCCTGGACGCCATCCCGATCACCACGTCCTCCGGGAAGGCCGTCACCGGGCTGTCGAACCAGCAAGGGCGCGACGAGGCGCCGTACTCCTACGATGCGCAGACGGCGCTGTCGTACAACCCGAACGGGCTGGACACAGAAGGCATCGTGCGCGCCGGGGACGGATCCTTCTGGCTCGTCGACGAGTACGGGCCCTCCCTGGTGCATGTCTCCGCGCGCGGGAAGGTGCTCACGCGGTACGTGCCCAAGGGGCTGCATCTGACCGGTACCGACTACCCCGTGGTGGAGGCGCTGCCGTCCGTCCTGCTGCACCGGAAGACCAACCGCGGTTTCGAGGGGCTCGCCCAACTGCCCGGCGGTGACCTGGTGATGGCCCTCCAGAGCCCGCTGTCGCTGCCGGACGGGGACGCCGGGGACGCGTCGCTCAACACCCGCCTGCTGCGTTTCTCGACGAAGAAGAAGGCGGTCACGGCGGAGTACGCGTACCGCTTCGACCCGGTGAACGTGGTCGACCCCAGCGAGGACGACACCTCCGAGCTCAAGATCTCCTCGGTGGTCGCCGTGGGCGACGACCGACTGCTCGTCGAGGAGCGCACCGACAAGGCGGCCCGGCTCCAACTGGTCCAGCTGGGGCGCAAGTCGAACATCCTCGGTGGTCGCTACGACGACGACACGACGTCCCCGTCGCTGGAGCAGCTCGACGACCCGGCCGCCGCGGGTGTCCCGGTGCTGGCCAAGAAGCTGATCGTCGACCTGGGGACCGTCTCCGGGGTGCCGCAGAAGATCGAGGGCATCGCGCGCGTGGATCACGACACGCTCGCCCTGATCAATGACAACGACTTCGGGATGACGGACGGCGCGGGCGCGTTCGACGCGCAGGGGCGGTTGGTCGACAGCGGCATCGAGACGACTGTGGTGTACCTGAAGCTGCCGCACGGCATCTGAGTCCGCGTCGACTCCTGTGGCAGTCAGCCGAACAGGGACGGGAGCAGGGATTCGATGTCGCTGGGAACCTCGCTCGGCAGCTCCGAGGGGAAGTTCGACGGCAGCGCGGTCGGGAGCTTGGTCGGCAGGCTGGTGGGGAGTTTCGTCGGGAGGGTGAGGGACGGGCTGCGGCTCGTGCTCGCACTGGTCTCGGCGGGCGCCTTCTTGTCCGGTGAGTCATGTCCCCCGGAGGCCATCAGCACGACGGCTACGACGGCCCCGGCTGCCACGATCACGGCTAGCAGGATGAACAGCGGACGGGGGCGCCTGCGGGGAGGCGGTCCGTAGTCCCCGTAGTCACCTCCTGATCCGTGCCCGAAGTCTTCGGGAGGTGGTCCGAAGCCGCCTCCCTGAGGCGGGGTGGCGTCCGGTGGCCCGGGCGGTCGAGGCGGTACGGGCGGCATGGCCATACCGTCAAGGGTCGCCTTCGTGGAGGTCATGGCGCGACCCCCGCGCGGTGGTTGATACGGGCTCATGCCATGGATCGCATGATTCCGGAGCATTCCGCGCGGGGGTCGGTCACGATCGACAACTCACGGACACCGACGGGCTCGTGAGTGACGCACGCGTGCGTGCGGTCAGCCGCGTGCTCCCAGGAGGTGGTCCATGGCGAGCTGGTCGAGCTGCTCGAAGGCCATCCCGCGCTGGGCGGCCGCCTCGATGTCGAAGTCCTCGAAGGCCGAGCGGTCCGCGAGCAGCGACTTGAGGCCGTCCGCCGCGGTCTGCTGCGCCAGCTCGTCCAGACGCGAGGCGCGCAGCGCCTCCTGGACCACCGGGTCGGCGCGGAACGCGGCCGAACGCTCCTTGAGGATCAGGTAGTTGCGCATGCAGCCGGCCGCCGACGCCCACACGCCGTCGAGGTCCTCGGTGCGCGGCGGCTTGAAGTCGAAGTGCTTCGGGCCGGCGTAACCGGCGCTCTCCAGGAGGTCGACCAGCCAGAAGGCGGCACGCAGGTCGCCGTTGCCGAAGCGCAGGTCCTGGTCGTACTTGATACCGGACTGGCCGTTGAGGTCGATGTGGAAGAGCTTGCCCGCCCACAGTGCCTGGGCGATGCCGTGCGGGAAGTTGAGCCCGGCCATCTGCTCGTGGCCGACCTCGGGGTTGACGCCGTAGAGCTCCGGGCGCTCCAGGCGCTCGATGAACGCCAGGGCGTGGCCGACGGTGGGGAGCAGGATGTCGCCACGGGGCTCGTTCGGCTTGGGCTCGATCGCGAACTTGATGCTGTAGCCCTGGTCGGTGACGTACTCGCCGAGGAGGTCGAAGGCCTCCTTCATGCGGTCGAGAGCGACGCGTACATCCTTGGCGGCGCCGGACTCGGCGCCCTCGCGGCCGCCCCAGGCGACGTAGGTCTCAGCGCCGAGTTCGACCGCGAGGTCGATGTTGCGGATCGTCTTGCGCAGGGCGTAGCGGCGCACGTCACGGTCGTTGGCGGTGAACGCGCCGTCCTTGAAGACCGGGTGCGTGAAGAGGTTCGTGGTCGCCATCGGCACCTTCATGCCGGTCGCGTCGAGGGCCTCGCGGAAGCGCTTGATGTGCGCCTCGCGCTCGGTGTCCGAGGACCCGAAGGGGATCAGGTCGTCGTCGTGGAAGGTCACACCGTGGGCGCCGAGCTCGGACAGGCGCTGCACCGTCTCGACCGGGTCGAGGGCACGGCGGGTGGCGTCGCCGAACGGGTCCCTTCCCTGCCAGCCGACGGTCCAAAGGCCGAAGGTGAACCTGTCCTCGGGGGTGGGCTGGTAGTTCATGACGCGGCTCCTTGTTGCTTCGCTGCGACTATTTCGTCATGGCGGTTTACAAATTAGTATGCACACGCAGCTCTGGGAAGGGACAAGGTGTCCCTGAAGGAGTGGGGTACGGGTCACCGCACCCGGACAGCCTTGAAAACACCAGGTCAGAGCCCGCAGAGCCGCGGAAAAAACAGGGAGAGCCCGATGTCAGCAGCCGAGGGTCCGCTCGTCGTCGGCGTGGACACGTCCACCCAGTCCACGAAGGCGCTGGTCGTCGATGTGTCCACCGGCCGGATCGTCGCGAGCGGTCAAGCGCCGCACACCGTCTCCTCGGGGGCGGGCCGCGAGAGCGATCCCCGCCAGTGGTGGGACGCCCTGTGCGAGGCACTGCGCCAGTGCGGGGACGCGGCCCACGAGGCGGCGGCCGTGTCGATCGGCGGCCAGCAGCACGGCCTGGTCACCCTGGACGCCCAGGGCGAGCCGGTGCGCCCGGCGCTGCTGTGGAACGACGTGCGCTCCGCGCCGCAGGCCCGCCGTCTGATCGAGGAACTGGGCGGCCCGAAGGCCTGGGCGGAGCGCACCGGCAGCGTGCCCGGCGCCTCCTTCACGGTCACGAAGTGGGCCTGGCTCGCCGAGCACGAGCCGGAGTCGGTGCGCGCAACGGCGGCCGTACGTCTCCCCCACGACTACCTCACCGAGCGGCTCACCGGACAGGGCACGACCGACCGGGGCGATGCCTCCGGCACCGGCTGGTGGGCGTCCGGAACCGAGTCGTACGACGAGGAGATCCTCCGGCATGTCGGGCTCGACCCGGCGCTGCTGCCCCGGGTGGTGCGGCCGGGCGAGGTGGCCGGAACAGTGCGCGACGGCCACGACCTGCCGTTCTCCAAGGGCACGTTGGTCGCCCCCGGCACCGGCGACAACGCGGCCGCCGCGCTGGGTCTCGGGCTGCGCCCCGGCGTCCCCGTGCTCAGCCTCGGCACGTCGGGCACCGTGTACGCGGTGTCGAAGCACCGCCCCGCGGACCCCTCCGGCACGGTCGCGGGCTTCGCCGACGCGCACGGCGACTGGCTGCCCCTGGCCTGCACCCTGAACTGCACGCTCGCCGTCGACCGGGTCGCGGCCCTGCTGGGCCTGGACCGGGAAGCCGTGGAACCCGGCACGTCGGTCACGCTGCTGCCCTACCTGGACGGCGAGCGCACCCCGAACCTCCCCAACGCCTCGGGCCTGCTGCACGGCCTGCGCCACGACACCACCGGCGGCCAGCTCCTCCAGGCCGCCTACGACGGTGCCGTGCACGCCCTGCTGGGCGCGCTCGACCTGGTCCTCGACGAGGACGCCGACCGCACCACGCCCCTGCTGCTGATCGGCGGTGGCGCCCGGGGCACGGCCTGGCAGGAGACCGTACGGCGGCTGTCGGGACGTCCGGTCCAGGTGCCCGAGGCGAAGGAGCTGGTCGCGCTCGGTGCCGCCGCGCAGGCCGCGGGGCTGCTGACCGGCGAGGATCCGGCCGCGGTGGCCCGGCGTTGGAACACGGCCGCCGGGCCGGTGCTGGACGCCGTGGAGCGCGACGAGGCGACGCTGGCCAGGATCTCCGGGGTACTCTCCGACGCGGCTCCGCTGCTCGAACGGGGGCCGGAAGCCCGTTGACGCACACCGACCGAGGACTGACGGAGGCATGACCGCACCGCTGCACGAGGCGCACCCCGCCGGGTCCGGGCGTGCCCTGCCCGACACCCAGCAGGGCATGCGCCGGCGCAACCTCGCGCGCGTGATGCACACGGTCAGCGCCGAGGGCCCGCTCTCGCGCGCGGCCGTGGCCTCGCGCATCGGGCTGACCCGTGCGGCGGTGTCGACACTGGTGGACGAGCTGATCCGGTCGGGGCTGCTCGAAGAGCTGGGCCCCGAGCGGCCCGGCCGGGTGGGCCGCCCCGGATCGGCGCTCGCCGTCAGCGGGCGCGGTCCGGCCGGGATCGGCGCGGAGATCGGCGTCGACCATCTCGCGGTCTGCGCGGTCGATCTGCGCGGCGAGATACGCGCCCGTGCCGTACGGCACTGCGTGAACCGCGGCCGCTCCCCCGAGCCGGTGCTCGCGGAACTCACCGCGCTGGTACGGCAGGTCGTCGCCGAGGCGGACGCGGAGGGCCTGTGGCCGGCCGGGCTCGCGGTCGCCGTGCCCGGTCTGGTGGCCCGCGACGGCCGGACGGTCGTCCGCGCCCCGAACCTCGACTGGCACGACACGGATCTCGGCACCCTGCTGCCCGCCGAACTCCCGCCCACTGTGGACAACGAGGCCAACTTCGGCGGGCTCGCCGAACTCTGGCTGGGCGACACCACTCCGCGCGACTTCCTGCATGTGTCGGCCGAGATCGGCATCGGCGCCGCGGTCGTCGTCGACGGGGGGCTGCTGCGCGGAACAAGGGGATTCGCGGGCGAGTTGGGGCATGTTCCGGTGCGTCCGGACGGGCCGGAGTGCGCGTGCGGCGGGCGTGGATGCCTCGAACAGTACGCGGGCGAGGAGGCCGTGCTGCGTGCCGCCGGTCTCGAGCCCGGCGCGGACCGGGTCGGTCTGCTCGCGACGCGCGCCGCCGACGGCGACGAGGCGGTACGGGGTGCCCTGCACGACGCCGGTACGGCGCTGGGCATCGCGCTCACGGGCGCGGTCAACCTGCTCGATCCGCAGCTGGTGGTGCTGGGCGGCGCGCTGTCCGGGCTCGCGCCCTGGCTACTGCCGGCGCTGGAGGCCGAGTTGGCTCGGCGCACGGCGGGGCCCGCCTGTCCGGTGTCCGTGTCGCGGCTGGGGCCCGAGGGTCCCCTGCTGGGGGCCGCGCACTCGGTGGTGCGGGCCGTCCTCGACGATCCGGCGGCGGTGGCCGAACGGGCTGGGGAAATCGTGGCCGGCCGAGCTGGGGACATCGCGGCCGAACAGGCCTGAAACACGGCCGAGTTCGCCCGTCCGAGTGATCGAGTTATCCACAGTTCCGCCGTCGTCCACGGAAGCACGGCACGCCCTACTGCCCAACCCGCAAGCGCCGTACCGTGATTCACGCGAGGCGCAGCCGCCGTGTCGTGACGACGGTGTGCGGGTGTGAGTGCAGACGCGGGTGGACGAGGGGGGATTCACGTGTCGGGGGAGACAGTTCAGGGGCTGCGGCGGGATGCCGTCGGGCTGCGTGAGGTGCTGTTTCAAAGTGTCACGGCAATGGCGCCGGCGGCCGCGGTCGCCGCGTCGATCCCGTCGGGCGCGGCCTTCGCGGGCGGCAGTCTGCCGCTGTCGGTGCTGATCGCGCTGGTGGCCTGCCTGTTCACCGCGTCCTGCGTGGCCGAGTTGGCGCGGGAGTTGCCCGCCGCCGGCTCGGTGGCCACCTATGCGGCGCAGGGACTGCATCCGGCCGTCGGCTTCCTGGTCGGCTGGGGATATGTCTTCGTGGAGGCACTGGTCCCGCCGTTGCTGCTCCTCCAACTGGGCTTCACCACGGCGGGCACCCTGCACCAGGAGTGGTCCTCATATCCGGAGAGCCTGTGGTGGCCGTGGGCGCTCGCGGGTGCCGCCATCATCGCGGCTGCGGGCTGGTTCGGCGCGCGTGCCTCGGCCCGCTTCGGCACGGTCCTCGGGGTCTTCGAGATCGTCGTCTTCCTGGTATTCGCCGTCTGGCTGATCGTCAAGGCAGGTGGGGACAACACCCTCTCGGTGTTCGGTACTTCGCACACCGGCAAGGACTACTCGGGGCTCGGCGGAGTCTTCGCCGGCTCGGTCTACACGGTGCTCGCGTTCGCCGGATTCGAGGCCGCCGCACCGCTCGCCGAGGAGACACGGGACCCGCGCCGGACGATGCACCGCGCGGTGCTCGGCGCGGCCCTCGGGATCGGCCTGTTCTACGTGCTGACGACCTACGCCATGACGGTGTACTTCGGGCCCGACCGCTTCAGCGGATTCGGCGCCTCCGGAGCCGCGTCCTGGGAGGGAGTGGCACGCGCGTCGTTCGGGCTCTTCTGGGTGCTGGTGTTCCTGGCCGTGGTCAACTCGACGATCGCCAACGCCAACGCGTGCGCCACCGTCTCGACCCGCACCGCCTTCGCCCTGGCCCGCATCCGGGTACTCCCCCGCGTCCTCGCCACCCTGCACCCACGCCACCGCTCTCCCGTCGCCGGAATCGCCGTGCAGACCGGAGTCGCGGTGGGAGCCGTACTGGGCCTCGGCTTCGGCTACGACCCGGTGACCGCGTTCCTCCTCCTGGCCACGGTGATCGTCACGGTCGTCATCGCCGTCTACATCGTCGTGAACCTGGCCTGCGCGGGCTACTTCCTGCGCCGCAGACGCGAGTTGCTCAAGCCGGTACGGCACCTGCTGGTCCCCCTCCTCGGGATCGTCGCGTTCGTCCCCGCCCTGCTCACCGCGGCAGGCCTCCCGGCCTTCGACTTCGTGACCGAACTGACCGCTCCCGTGTCCTACGCCGGTCCGGTCGTCGGCATCTGGATGGCGGCCGGGGTCGTGGTCCTGCTCGTTCTGCTACGACGGCACCCCGAGCGAATAGCCGAAACCGCACGTGTCCATCTCGACGAAACCGCCTCCACCGGTCATCCGCAGAACGGAGCAGTACAGCCATGAACGACCCCCGGATCCTGACGGTGCGACCCGAACCGGGCGAGTACGCCTGGACGTTCGGCGGCGCCCCGCCCGTGGCACGCATCGCGCCCGGCACGGTCCTCGACCTGTATACGGAGGACTGCTTCGCCGGACGGGTGCGGTCCGAGAAGGACCTGGTGTCCGAGGTGTGCGAGTTCCCGTTCCTCAACCCGCAGACCGGCCCCTTCCATGTGGAGGGCGCGGAGCGGGGCGACACGGTCGCCGTGCACTTCGTGTCGATCGAACCTGCCCGGGACTGGGCCGCCTCGACCACGGTTCCCCTCTTCGGCGCGCTCACCTCGACCCACACCACGGCGACGCTGCAGCCGCCGCTCCCGGAGACCGTCTGGATCTGGCAGCTGGACCGGACCCGCCGCACGGCGTTGTTCCGCGCGCGGGACAGTGACATCGAGGTCGAGCTGCCCCTCGACCCGATGCACGGCACAGTGGGCGTGGCCCCCGCCAATCTCGAGGTGCGTTCGGCGCTGGTGCCCGACGCGCACGGCGGGAACATGGACACGCCCGAGATGCGGGCCGGGGTCACCTGCTACCTCGGGGTGAACGTAGAGGGCGCGCTGCTCAGCCTCGGTGACGGGCACGCCCGGCAGGGCGAGGGCGAGACCTGTGGAGTCGCCGTCGAGTGCGCGATGAACACCGTGGTGATCGTGGAGCTGCTCAAGGGGGTCGCCACACCCTGGCCGCGCATCGAGTCGGACACGCACATCATCTCGACGGGTTCGGCACGCCCGCTGGAGGACGCGTTCCGGATCTCCCAGCTCGACCTGGTGCGTTGGCTGGTGCGCGACTACGGGTTCAGCGAGCTGGACGCCTACCAGTTCGCAACTCAGGCGGTCGAGTCGCCGTTGGCCAACGTGTGCGACACCAACTACACCTGTGTGGCGAAGATCCGGAAGGAATGGCTGCCCGCGCGCGAGACGCATCGCGGACTGCACGCGCGGCTGCGTGAGACCGCGGCGGCATTCCGGCACTGAGAGCCCGCCGCTCACCCCGAAAACCCCGAACACCCCTGACCCGAACGCCCCGAACATCCTTGAAAGGCAACCCGCAGTGGACCGCTCAAGACCGCTCCCCAGCAGGCGGCGCATCCTCAAGGGTGCCGCGCTGGCCGCCGTACCGTACGCGTTACTTCCCGACCCACAGGCCGGCGCGCAGACTCAGGCCGTCGACTATCCGGGGGCCGAGTGGCAGCCGGCGAGCACCTCCAACTACACGGCGTCCAACCGCCCCAGCGCCTATGCCCTCGACTACGTGATCATCCACGTCACGCAGGAGACGTATCCCAAAACCCTGTCCATCTTCCAGAATCCGCAGAAGAAGGTGTCCGCGCACTACCTCGTGCGATCGGCCGACGGGCATGTCGCGCAGTGTGTGCGGGAGGCCGATGTCGCCTGGCACGCGGGGAACTGGGACTACAACACGCGCAGTATCGGTATCGAGCACGAGGGCTGGGTGGATCAACCCGAGTGGTTCACCGACGCGTTGTACGAGCAGTCGGCCAAGCTGGCGGCGGCTACCTGCGCGAAGTACGGGCTCCCGAAGGACCGCGCGCACATCATCGGGCACTACGAGGTACCGGGCACCGACCACACCGATCCGGGGCCGAACTGGGATTGGACGCGTTACATAAGGATGGTCAATTTCGCCTGAGCCGAGGTGGATCCGGGCCGGTTCCGAGTCTGTTCCGAGCACGATGGGGTTCGTTCGGGTCGGCCCTGGTCGAAACGGTTGTCCGGATCCGTCTGCGGAGTAACGATGTGCGCAGCCGTCGCGACGCCGTATCGCTGTCGTGTCGGCGCGGTATCACCGCCATATCGTCGCCGTATCGTCGCTGGATCGACTTCAGGGGAGGCTGAGTTGACCGATCCGTGGGTGGCCCTGGAGCCGGGGGCCGACCCTGCCGAGCGGGTGCGGGTGCTGCGCCGGGCGCACGAGACGTTCGCCGTGGCGGGCACGGTGCCGCAGCCGGTGCGGTCGGTGGTGGCCGATTCCTGGCGGCGTTCCGCGCGGGCCGGTGTCGGTCCCGAGGGCACGGCCAGTGTGGAGCTGACGGACGGTGACCTGGGTGTCTATCGCGCGGAGCATCCGCTGGCGCGGGTGATGCCGCTGATACGGGAGTTGGTGGGCACGTTCGCGGCGGACGGCGAGCATCTGCTGGCGGTGTGCGACGCGCAGGGCAGGCTGTTGTGGGTCGAGGGGGATCCGGCGACCCGGCGCAAGGCGGGCCTGATGAACTTCGTGCCGGGTGCGCGCTGGGCGGAGAGCGCGGTCGGGACGAACGCACCGGGTACGGCGGTCGCCGTGGACCGGCCGGTGCAGGTGTTCGCGGCCGAGCACTTCATCCGGCGGGTGCAGCCGTGGACGTGTGCGGCGGCTCCGGTGCACGATCCGCGCACGGGGCGGGTGCTCGGTGCCGTGGACATCACCGGCGGGGACGGGCTGGCGCATCCGCACAGTCTGGGCTTCGTGCAGGCGGTGGCGCGGGCCGCCGAGTCCCAACTGGCGCTGCTCGCCCCGGAGCAGACGTATGCCGACGGGCCCGAGCTGACGGCGCTCGGCCGGGACGAGGCCCAACTGTGCCTCCACGGGCGCAAGATGAGGCTGAGCCGTCGGCACAGCGAGATCCTGGTGCTGCTGGCCCGGCATCCCGAGGGACTGACCGGCGACGAGTTGCTGTGCGCGCTGTACGAGGACGAGTCGGTGCCGCCGGTGACATTGCGGGCCGAACTGGCGCGGCTGCGGCGGCTGTTGGGCCCGGGCCTGCTCGCCTCGCGTCCCTACCGGCTCACGTCGCCGGTCGAGTCCGACGTGGCGATCGTAGAGCGGCGCCTGGAAGGGGGCGCGGTCACGGGAGCGGCGAGTGCGTACACGGGTCCGCTGTTGCCCGGTTCGCAGGCACCGGCGGTGGTCCGGCTCAGGACCCGCCTGGCCGACGGCCTCCGTACGGCGCTGATCGCCCGCCGAGACCCCGACCTGCTGGCGGACTGGGCGCACGCGCCGTGGGGCGAGGACGACCTCGACGTCTGGCGGGCGCTCGCGGCGATACGGCCGACGGCACCGGTGCGTTCCCGACTCGACGCGCTGGAGTCCGAGCTGGCGGCACCGGTCGCATGGTCACGCCGGGCGGGAAACTGACGTAACTCGCGCCCGGCGCAGGGCACTTGGGGCACGGCCTGCCCTCCGGCACCCGGCACCCGGCACCCGGCACCCGGCACCCGGCCCACCTTCCGGCCTCCGCCCTCCGGCTTCCGGCTCCTGGCTTCCGGTTTCCCGTTTCCGGTCTCCACCTTCCGCCCTCCGGCTTCCGCCCTCCGACACCGGGCTCCCGCCCCCGGCACCCCGGCGCCCAGCGCCCGGCACACCTTCCGGCCTCCGGCTTCCACCCCCGCCTTCCGGCACCGGGCACCCGCCTCCCGC
>NZ_BARF01000093.1 GCF_000367365.1 Streptomyces prunicolor NBRC 13075
GCGCCCCTTGAGTAGGACCACTTACCCGTGTTTGACCACCAGCGCAGTCGCCACAGCCATCAAGCCCTCTCCCCTGCCCGGGAACCCCAAACCGTCCGTTGTCGCCCCGGACACGGACACCGGAGCCCCCGCCGCCTCCGACAGGACCTTCTGGGCTTCGTCTCGCCGCTTGCCGATCTTCGGTCTCGGGCCTACCACCTGTACGGCGACATTGCCGATGGTGAAGCCCGCCTCGCGGACGATCCTCGCCGCCTCCCTCAACAACGTCACCCCGGACGCGCCCGACCACTCAGGGCGGCCGATACCGAAGTGCTGGCCCAGGTCACCGAGCCCGGCGGCGGAGAACAGGGCGTTGCAGGCCGCGTGGGCGACGACGTCCGCGTCGGAGTGGCCGGCCAGGCCCGGGCCCTCGCCCTCCCACTTCAGGCCGGCGCACCACAGGTCGCGGCCTTCCTCGAAGGCGTGGATGTCGGTGCCGATGCCTACCTGGGGCAGGGGGTACGGCATCGAGGGCGTCTCAGAAGCCATCGTTCAGCCTCCTGCGGGCCAGGACCGCCTCCGCGAGGACCAGGTCCAGGGGGCGGGTCACCTTGAAGGCCTCCTCGTGGCCGGGGACGACCACGACCGTGAGGCCCAACTGCTCGACCATGCTCGCGTCGTCGGTGACGTTGTCGGTGACCGTCTCGTGGGCGCGGACCAGGGTCGCGCGGTCGAAGCCCTGCGGTGTCTGTACGGCGCGGAGGCGGGCGCGTTCCGGAGTGGCGACCACCGGTTCCGGGTCGCCGGGGTGCGCGACCGGCTCGACTTCCTTGACGGTGTCGGCGAGGGGCAGGGCCGGTACGACGGCGGGGGCTCCGTCCCGTACGGCCTCGATGACCGCGTCGACCGTGTCCACCGGGACGAGCGGGCGGGCCGCGTCGTGGACCAGGACGATGTCGTGGCCGGGGGGCAGCGCGTCCAGGCCGAGCTTCACGGACTCCTGGCGGGAGTCGCCGCCGGGGACGACCAGGAAGTCGGTGCGGTCGGGGAGCGCGTGGGCGTCCAGGAGGGTCTTCACCTCGGCCGCGCCATCGGGCGGGGCCACTACGACGACCAGCGAGACCGCGCGGGACGCGGCCAGGGCGCGGATCGCGTGGATCAGCATGGGGGTGCCGTTCAGCGCGCGGAGCGCTTTGGGGGCGCCCGGGCCGAGGCGTACGCCCCGTCCGGCGGCCGGGATCACGGCGGCGACGGAGGACTGCGCCTGCGAAGAGCGCGAATCGTCAGACATCGGTTCCTGTCAGGTTTGTGTGCTCGACCTACGTGGGTATGGCCTCAGGAGTGCCGGGCGCGACGCCTTGACCGGACCCTTCCGTGACACCGGTCGAGCCAGCTGCCCGGGCCCGGCACACCATTATCGGGGGATGCTTCTCCGACGTTCGACGGAGTCGGAATCTCAGGTCTCGGAGGTTCGGGTCTCTGAGTCTTCGACGGAGTCCGGAGTCGAGGTCGGAGTCTCGGAAAATTCCCCCGAACATGCCGAAGCGCCCGGCGACAAGGGAGCTGTCATCGGGCACCACGGCATTTCAGTGTGCTGAGCAGGGCGTACCAGTCGCCTGCGTCAGGACGCGAGAACCTCGTCGAGCAGGGCCTCGGCCTTGTCCTCGTTCGTGTTCTCCGCGAGCGCGAGCTCACTCACCAGGATCTGGCGAGCCTTGGCGAGCATGCGCTTCTCACCTGCGGACAGTCCGCGCTCGCGCTCACGACGCCACAGGTCACGGACGACTTCCGCGACCTTGATGACATCGCCGGAGGCGAGCTTCTCGAGATTTGCCTTGTAACGACGCGACCAGTTCGTGGGCTCCTCGGCATACGGAGCGCGCAGCACCTCGAAGACCCGGTCCAGCCCGTCCTGACCGACCACATCACGTACGCCGACGAACTCCGCATTGTCCGCTGGCACACGCACCGTCAGGTCACCCTGAGCGACCTTCAGCACCAAATAGGTCTTGTCCACGCCTTTGATCTGGCGAGTTTCGATAGCCTCGATCAGCGCGGCCCCGTGATGGGGATAGACCACGGTGTCGCCAACCTTGAACGTCATGTGACAGGTACCCCTTCCGTGGCTATCCAGGGTAACACGGAAACTGCGGGTTCTGAATGGCGTTTTCGCAGGTCAGAGCGCATCTCGGGGCTTGACAACAGCAACAGGAACGTGCTGCGGAGGCCCGGCGGAAGAGGGTATTCGCAGGTCGGAGCAGCTCTCCGGGCGAGGTGAAACGCGTACGTTACACACATCCGGAGGCGCCTCCAAGCGGACGAACGTCCCTAAATGTCTGGTTCCAAGTGCTCGACTTCCGCTACTCCGTTCGGTGGGCGGAGCCCGGTGCGAGACGAATCCGGAATTGATCAACGAAGGCCGTCGAGATGCCGGTGATCAATTATCCGAGGCGCCGTGCATTCTTCACCGAAAATCCGCCGACGGACGTCTGAGCTGCTTATGTGAATGCCGGACGAGTGTCGGGCACAAGTGACCCGCGAGTCACTTGAGGCACACGGGTACCCGGTTGAGGGAGGGTCGGGTGCGGTGGCGCGGGAACGGCTCGGTAACCTAAGGCCGCTGACAGACACTTAGGGCGGCTTTATTCGGGAGTCGCCCTGCTCCGCCCACGTTCAAGGAGTAGCCGCCGCCGTGAGCAGCAGCCTTCGACGCGGCGCCCTCGCCGCCGCCACCATCGCGTTCTCGATCGCCTCCCTCGCCGCGTGCGGTGCCGGCAACGACGCCCAGACGCTGGAGGTCAAGCCGGACAACGCGGCCGTCTCCGTCGGCACCATCAAGGTGCAGAACGCACTCGTCATCACCCAGCCCCTCACCGAGTCCGGCTCCGAGGCCGCGGGCCCGGCGGTGATCTCCGCGACCCTGTTCAACTCCGACATCCGCCACGCCCAGACCCTGGACTCCATCACCGTCGACGGTGTGGGCACCGCCAAGCTGACCCCCGCCAAGGGCAAGGGCAAGCTGGAGATCCCGGCCGGCGGCTCGCTCGTCCTGGGCGGCAAGGGCAACGCCTCCGCGGCGCTGACCGACCCCGCCGGCATCACGGACGGCAACGCCCAGAAGGTCACCTTCACCCTCAGCAGGACCGGCGGCGTGAGCCTGAGCGCCTTCGTCGTCCCGGCCGACAGCTACTTCACCAAGTGGGGCCCGACCTCGATCCCCTCGACGCCGGCCGCGGGCTCCACCGCGACCGGCTCCGCCTCCCCGAAGCCGGGCAAGAGCACGTCGGCCACCCCGACCGACGCGGCCTCCGCGAGCGCGACGGCCACGGAGACGGGCACCACCACCGGCTGAGCGACAGTCGTACGGCTACGACGACGGGCGGGACCTCACGGAGAGGTCCCGCCCGTCGTCGTAGAGCCGGTGATGGAGTGTTCGCGGTTTACGGCTCGAACTTGTAGCCCAGGCCGCGCACCGTCACCAGGTACCTGGGCGCGCCCGGGTCCGGCTCGATCTTGGCTCGGAGGCGCTTGACGTGGACGTCCAGGGTCTTGGTGTCGCCCACGTAGTCGGCGCCCCAGACTCTGTCGATGAGCTGCATGCGGGTCAGTACGCGGCCCGCGTTGCGCAGGAGCATCTCCAGCAGGTCGAACTCCTTGAGGGGCAGGTCGACCTTGGAGCCGGAGACCGTGACCACGTGGCGATCCACGTCCATGCGGACCGGACCTGCCTCGAGGGCGGCCGGGGTGACCTCCTCGGGCTCGCCGCGGCGGCGCAGGACGGCCCGGATACGGGCGACGAGCTCGCGGGACGAGAAGGGCTTGGTGACGTAGTCATCGGCTCCTATTTCCAGGCCTACGACCTTGTCGATCTCGCTGTCCTTGGCCGTCACCATGATGACGGGGACGTTGGAGCGGCCGCGCAGCTGGCGGCAGACCTCCGTGCCGGGGAGCCCCGGCAGCATCAGGTCGAGCAGGACGAGGTCGGCGCCGTTGCGCTCGAACTCGTCGAGTCCGTCGGGCCCGGTGGTCGCGATGGCGACCTCGAAGCCCTCCTTGCGGAGCATGTACGACAGGGCGTCGGAGAAGGACTCCTCGTCCTCGACGACGAGCACTCGGGTCACGGAAGGACCTCCGGGGCGGGAAGCGGTTCGTACGGGGATGGTTCAGGGGACTCCTCGACCTCGTCGTCGAGGTCGGGGTGCTGGTGGGCGCGGTCGCGGGCCGCACCCGCCTCCGGCAGTCGCAGGGTGAACGTGGAACCCTGTCCCTCGGAGCTCCACACCGTGACCTCCCCGCCGTGCGAGGCGGCCACGTGCTTGACGATCGCCAGCCCGAGACCCGTACCGCCGGTGGCCCGCGAACGGGCCGGGTCGACACGGTAGAAGCGCTCGAACACGCGCTCCTTGTCCTTCTCGGAGATGCCGATGCCCTGGTCGGTGACGGCGACCTCGATGTGGTCGCCGCCCGGCGCGGCGACCCGGCTGGCTGCTATGCCGACGCGGGTGCGGGCGGGCGAGTAGTTGACGGCGTTCTCGACCAGGTTGCCCAGGGCGGCGGCCAGCTGGCCGCGGTTGCCGTAGACGTGCAGGTCGGCGGTGCCGCCGGCGGCCATGGTGATCTGCTTGGTGCCGGCCTGGTGCCGGCAGCGGTCGATGGCCTCGGCGACGAGTTCGTCGACGCCGACGGGTTCGGCGTCTTCGAGCGGGTCGTCGTTCTGGACCCGTGACAGGTCGATGAGCTCCTGCACGAGATTGGTCAGGCGCGTGGCCTCGATCTGCATCCGGCCGGCGAAACGCTCCACCGCCTCAGGATCGTCGGAGGCGTCCATGACCGCCTCCGAGAGGAGGGACAGCGCGCCGACGGGGGTCTTCAGTTCGTGGCTCACATTCGCCACGAAGTCACGTCGTACGGCCTCGATACGGCGGGCCTCGGTGAGGTCCTCCACGAGGAGCAGGACGAGCCGGGAGCCGAGCGGCGCCACCCGGGCGGAGACCGCGAGGGCCTCGCCGCGGCCGGTGCCGCGCCGGGGCAGATCCAGCTCGACCTGGCGTATCTCGCCGTCGCGCCGGGTGTCCCGGGCCATCTTGAGCATGGGGTCGACGGAGAGTTTCCCGCCGCGGACGAGTCCGAGGGCGTACGCCGCCGAGCTCGCCTTGACCACGGCGTCCGCTTCGTCGAGGACGACGGCCGAGGAACGGAGCACCGACAGGACGGTGTCCACACCCGGCGGAAGCACCGGGTCCGTGTGCAGGGACGTCCTCGTCGGTCGTTTCTGGTCGCGTTCGCTCCAGCGGAACGCCAGCATGGCGATGACGCCGGTGAGCACCCCGGCGATCGCTGCCGCTGCGGCGACCGCCGCGTTCACGTCCATGCCCCCAGGTTAGGCATGGGATACCTCCTGGCCACAGCCATCGGAGTGCGACCTCGAACACTCGTCGCCCAGAGTTCACCTTGGAGCCAGTATTGGTTCATTTGGGTTGGCGGAAACCGTCGCGTAGGAGGGGGAACGTGGGAGCGTGGGGTGGAAGGGCCGGTTTTTAGTCACACCGACGGGCCCGGGGCCCCTGGCCCCCGAAGCAAACGTAGGAGAGGGAAACCTGATGCGGGACGCGTACCACGAGGAACTTGACTCGATCGGTGACGGTCTGGTGGAGATGGCCCGGCTGACCGGGTCGGCGATCGGACGCGCCACGACGGCCATCCTGGACTCCGACCTGAAGCTGGCCGAGAGCGTCATCGAGGCCGACAAGAAGGTCGACGACCTCCAGCACGACCTCGAAGCCCGGGCCATAGCCCTGCTGGCCCGGCAGCAGCCGGTGGCGACGGACCTGCGCATCGTCGTCACGTCCCTGCGCATGTCCGCCGACCTGGAGCGTTCCGGCGACCTCGCCCAGCACGTGGCGAAGCTGGCCCGGCTGCGCTTCCCCGACCGCGCGGTGCCGCACGACCTGCACGCGACCATCCTGGAGATGGGCCAGCTCGCCCAGCGCCTGATGGCGAAGGCGGCCGAGGTCATCATCACGAAGGACGTCGACCTCGCCCTCCAGCTGGAGCAGGACGACGACGCGATGGACCTCCTCCACCGCACGCTCTTCCAGCACCTGCTGGACGACAAGTGGAAGCACGGCATCGAGACGGCGGTCGACGTGACCCTGCTCGGCCGCTACTACGAGCGCTTCGCCGACCACGCGGTGTCGGTCGCGAAGCGCGTGGTGTTCCTGGTGACGGGCGAGCACGCGGACGAGCTGCAGCCGGACATCCAGCCGGTTACGGGGGCCGAGGGGGCGTAGGCCACCGGGCACGGGTCCGGGCGGGGCTTCCGGGCCGGGGGCTTGCGGGCCGGGGGCTTGCGGGGAAGCCTCAATGCGCCGTTGATGCGCCCGGCGAAACGGGCATCCAATGGGCACAGGCACCAGCCTCTAGGAGGACCCATGGCCGAATCCCCCGCCACGACGCCGGACCCGACGCAGGAGCGCGAGACGCAGCAGCCCGCCGAGATCAAGAGCCTCCCGCTCTTCGGCGCCTGCGGCTGCGGCTCGGGCTGCGGGTGCGGGTGCCAGTCGGGCAATCCCTGCCAGTGCGGCTGACCGCGACCGACGTACAGAGCCTTTGATTCCGTCGAAGGGGCCCCGGTGCTTCACGGCACCGGGGCCCCTTCGTCGTGCCGCCGGAGCCGTACGGGCGCAGCATGGAAGGGAAACCCGGAGGGGTCGAAGGGAAGGAGGTGCGCGGTCATGGCTCAGTACATGGACGTACACCACGGGATGAAGGGCATCACGGCCGACCAGTTGATGGCGGCCCACAAGGCGGATCTCGCCGTGGAGAAGGACGAGGGTGTCCACTTCGAGCGGGCCTGGGCGGATCCGGAGAGCGGGACCGTCTACTGCCTGTCGGAGGCGCCGTCGCCCGAGGCGGTCCAGCGCGTGCACGAGCGCGCGGGGCACCGGGCGGACGAGGTGCACGCGGTGCCGTACTCGATCTGACGACCGGCCAGCCCCACCCCCGACCGGGTGGGGCGCTCCATGGTTCCTCGAGGCGCGCGAAGGCATCGTAGAAGGAAGCCGGTCCCCCCGGGGCCCTCGTCCGGAAGGACCGTCCCATGGAATCAACGCAGTTCACGAACTCCGACTCCGCCACGGTCCCCGGCGAGAACTCCCTCGCGCCGCTGCTGGCCGCGTGGGACCTGGCGCACCCCGCCACGGGCGACCCCGAGTGGCGGCACGTGCTGGACGAGATCGCGCACCCCCGCACCACGGAGGCGTTCCAGCGCCTCGCCGGGTCCGCCGCCTGAGTCAAGAGGGCCGATCGTCAGCTCCGTTCGTGCATTGAGTGCTGTTTGGGCAAAGGGTTCGACATCGGCAGTTCAACTGTCTTGTCCTGTGCATGTCTCACTGGGTGAGATGCACGCAGACCATTGCGTGCAACTCGTAACCACCCAGGGGGCATTCATGCGCATAGCCCACAACAGACGCGCCATCGCGGCTTCTACGGCCGCCACCGCCGCCCTCGCCGCCGCCGCGCTCGCGACCGCGCCGCTGGCCGGCATCAGCAGCGCCGCGCCCGCCGCCGTACCGCAGACGAAGGTGATCCCGGCCATCACCGGGCACACCCTCGCGCGGGACGTGCCGACCCCGCTCTCCAGCGCGCAGTGCGAGGCCAAGTGGCAGATCGCCTGCTACAACCCGCTCCAGTACCGCACCGCGTACAACCTCAACTCCCTTTACAAGAAGGGCATTACGGGCAAGGGACGGACGATCGTCATCGTCGACTCGTTCGGCTCGCCGACGATCCAGCACGATCTCGACACGTACAGCAAGCAGTTCGGCATCCACAGCGCCAAGGTGAATGTCGTGAAGTGGGGCAAGGTCCCGGTCTTCGACCCGACGAACGCCGACATGACCGGCTGGGCCGGCGAGACCACCCTGGACGTCGAGATGGCGCACGCGGTCGCGCCCGACGCGAAGATCGTGCTGGTGGAGACGGCCGTCGCCGAGACCGAGGGCGTGACCGGGCTGCCGGAGATGATGGACGCCGAGAAGTACCTGATCGACCACGGTGTCGGTGACGTCATCACGCAGAGCTTCGGCGCGACCGAGAACACCTTCCCCGGCTTCGACCAGGGGAACTTCTCCAGCATCAAGAAGCTGCGCTACGCCTTCGAGGCCGCCAACCGCAAGCACGTGACCGTCCTCGCCTCCTCCGGCGACGGCGGCGCGACCGACTACAACGCGGACGGCTCGGCCTTCTACGACAAGCCCGTCAACTCCTGGCCTTCCTCGGACCCGCTGGTCACGTCGATCGGCGGCACGCAGCTGCACCTGAACGACAAGGGCGACCGCGTCACCCCGGACAGCGTCTACAACGACTACGGCGCGGGCGGCGGCGGCCAGTCCCACGTGTTCGCCCGCCCGTCCTTCCAGAACGGCGTGAAGAGCATCGTCGGCACCCAGCGCGCCACCCCCGACGTCTCGATGGCCGCGGCGGTCAACGGCGGCGCCTGGGTCTACTCCAGCTACGACCCGACCGCGATCGGCTGGGACGTCTACGGCGGCACGAGCGAGGCCAGCCCGCTCTTCTCGGGCATCATCGCCCTGGCGGACCAGGCGGCGGGACACCGGGTCGGCAACATCAACTCGGCGCTGTACGCGCTCGCGAAGCACGGCGCCAAGGGCAACGGCATCGTCGACGTGAACGACGGCACGAACAACACGTACGCGGGCGTGACCGGTTACACCGCGGTCAACGGCTACGACATGGCGACGGGCGTGGGCACGGTGGACGCGCTGCGGTTCGTACCGGCGCTGGCGCGGGCGGGCCGGCGGCACTGAGGTACCGCCGCACCCCCTGAACTCCCGGACGGACGGCCCGGGTTCGCGTCCCCTGCGAACCCGGGCCGTCCGCTACGACGAGGACGGCGCCGTCGCTTTCCGGCCCCGATACCGGACGAACCGTCGCCCGGCCGTGTAGAGGGTGCCCAGGAGCAGCACCGCTCCCCCGACGGGCCAGCCGATGGAGCCCCCGTCGCGGTACATCTGGATCCCCTCCACGAGCAGCAGCACGCTGACCGGCGGGCCCACCAGGTCGGACAGCATGTCCAGCCACCGCACGACTTTCGAAAGATCGTCCACGAGGTGATCGTGACAGGGGGCGGACTCCTTGCCAAGGAGTCGCTATCACCCTGTCAGGAACGGTAGTTGGGGTACGCGATCAAGGGTCAGTGGGCGGGGGTCACACTAGCTCGGGGTGGCTTCGCCGGCCTTGCCGAAGGTCATCCGCTTGCCGCTGCCCACGCGGCGCAGCTCAAGTCCGAGCAGGCTCCCGAGGGTGAGCCGCAGGGTCGAGCCGGCCGCGTTGCCTCGGTAGTGATAGCGCACCCGCTTGCGCAGGTTCTGCGTGCTGGTCCGGTTCGCCATGTGCCGCGGGGCGATGCCGACGTAGAGCAGGCGCCCGGCGTCCAGGTCCGGGTGGGGCGACTGAAGCCAGGGCCTCTTGGCAGCTCGGGATCGCGAAGCCGATCGAGATCCAGGAGACCCTGTTGCCGCAGTTGTGCGCGCTCGCGCCGATGGAGTCCAACTCGGCTGCTCCGTCGTGCGATTAACGCGCCATCCTCTTGAGAGTCCAGTCAAGTGTCATTGCCGACTTGCTCGTAGTGGAGGCGGTGAACATGGTGCCGCCGGAATCGGTCTGCACCTCGGAAGTGCCGCCGCACTGTACGTCCGTGGCCTTTCCCCCGGTGGGCTGGACATGCACCAGTCCCTGACCCCGGCAGGTCAGAACGAGCTCCCCGGCCACCCCCGGTGTGCTGTCGGCACCGAAGTGGACGGGCGTCCCGGCGACAAGGCGCAGCCCTGTCCCGGAGGCGGTCACATGCAGAGCCGACGCCGTACGGGACGGGCTGACCGTCGCGGAAGGGTGAGCGTCGGCGGTGGCTCGATCCGTCGGGTGACCGCCGCATCCCGCCAATGCCACACCGGCGGCCAGAGCCGCCCAAGCGGCAGGCGCACGCTTCATGAACTGGTCTCCCAGTACTTGATACGGATGGAGTAGGAAGGCGCGGTCAGAGTACCCGAGGCAATGGTTTTGACATTGCACGGGGCGACGATCTCGGTCTTCTTCCAGGGTATTTTGTATCCGTCCGATCCCGGCTTGGCATTCCCGATCTTGTGCGGGCTGACCGAGTAAGTTCCGGTCAACGTCGTCGAAGCCGTGATGGAGCCGTGGAGCGTGACGGACAGGCTTGCCTCGGCTTTGGCGATCAGCCCGTTGATCTCGCTTTTCGCCGTACCGGTCACGGACGCGCCGACGGTGGCACCCGCTTGGAATGAGACGCTCATCGTGCCGCCCTTGGGGCCGTACGGGCCGGAGCGGAAGACAGGGACGGGCGCGCCGATGAAGTAGGCCTTCTTGGCCCCGAAGCTGGTGGAGACCTCACCCACTTCGGGGCAGACCTGCGGGCGGGCAGTCACCGCGTCAGCGGCTTGGGCGGCCGGCGCGGTAATCACACCTGCCGATGCGATGGTCGCGAGCGCGGCTATTGAGGCCCGGAGCATGAATCCCCCTGGTCAGGCATTGCGCATGGTGATCTTGGTCGACCAGGAACGTAGCCCACCCATGGATAATCGATCAACAGTTTTGAGACGAACTTGAGGCGCCTCATTTTTTGACGTTCCATCAGAGGGCATTCAATTCAGGCGGAGATCACTCTGTGATCCAGGAAACCCTGTTGCCGCAGTTGTGCGCGCTCGCGCCGATGGATTTCAACTCGGCTGCCCTGTCGGGCAATTGGGTCGCTCGCCGGTTCGGTAATGCGGCCGATCGCCCGGAGGCGTACTGCCACCGCGCAATGAAAACGCCCCCGATCCGCGCCGTGTGCGCAGCTCGGGGACGTGACCAGGGAATCTACTTCTTCTTGCCCTGGTTCTTGACCGCCTCGATCGCAGCCGCAGCCGCGTCGGGGTCAAGGTAGGTCCCACCGGCCTTGACCGGCTTGAAGTCCGCGTCCAGTTCGTACGCCAGCGGGATGCCCGTCGGGATGTTCAGGCCCGCGATGTCCGCGTCCGAGATGCCGTCGAGGTGCTTGACCAGGGCGCGGAGGCTGTTGCCGTGGGCGGCGACCAGGACCGTGCGGCCGGCGAGGAGGTCGGGGACGATGCCGTCGTACCAGTACGGGAGCATGCGGACGACGACGTCCTTCAGGCACTCCGTGCGGGGGCGCAGCTCCGGCGGGATCGTCACGTAGCGCGGGTCGGCGGACTGCGAGAACTCCGTGCCGTCCTCGAGGGGCGGCGGCGGGGTGTCGTAGGAACGGCGCCACAGCATGAACTGCTCCTCGCCGAACTCCGCGAGGGTCTGCGCCTTGTCCTTGCCCTGGAGGGCCCCGTAGTGGCGCTCGTTCAGGCGCCAGCTGCGGTGGACCGGGATCCAGTGGCGGTCCGCGGACTCCAGCGCGAGCTGTGCCGTGCGGATCGCGCGCTTCTGGAGGGACGTGTGGAGCACGTCGGGGAGGAGATCGGCGTCCTTCAGGAGCTCGCCACCGCGGACTGCCTCCTTCTCGCCCTTCTCGTTCAGGTTGACGTCCACCCAGCCGGTGAACAGGTTCTTCGCGTTCCACTCGCTCTCGCCGTGGCGGAGGAGGATCAGCTTGTACGGTGCGTCGGCCATGCCTCAGAGCGTAATCCACGCATTCGGGCCCCCGCCTGGCGCCTGCCTCCCAGCCCCACAGTTGACGGCTTCTGTTAATTGAGTGGTCCCCCGGGCCGTCCCGTTCGTAAGTTGTGCTCGCGGCCGTAGCCGCTTACAGGCCACCTGTCCGACCCTGGGGGATCCATCCATGTCACTCGCCGCCCTGAGACGTGCCGCCCGGGAAACCGTCTCCGGTCTGCCCCGCGAGTTCTGGTGGCTGTGGACCAGCACCCTCGTCAACCGGCTCGGGGCGTTCGTCTCGACCTTCATGGCCCTGTACCTGACCCTCGACCGCGGCTACTCCGCGACCTACGCAGGCCTCGTCGCCTCCCTCTACGGCCTCGGCGGGGTCGTCTCCTCCATCGGCTCGGGCGTGCTGACCGACCGGATCGGCCGCCGTCCCACCCTCCTCATCGCGCAGTCGTCGACCGCCGCGTCCGTGGCGCTGCTCGGCTTCATGCACCATCCCGTCGCCATCGCCGCCGTAGCGTGCCTCGTCGGGGCGGCGAGCAACGCGTCCCGCCCGGCGGTGCAGGCGATGATGGCCGACATCGTGCGCCCTGAGGACCGAGTCCGCGCGTTCTCCTTGAACTACTGGGCCATCAACCTCGGCTTCGCCATCTCCTCCATGGCCGCCGGGTTCATCGCCGAGGTCAGCTACCGCGCCGGGTTCCTGCTGGAGGCCGGGATGACGGCGGTCTGCGCGGTCGTCGTGTTCCTACGGCTGCCCGAGTCCCGGCCCACGGCCCAGGCGACCGCCGACGGCAAGGAACCCGCCGCCGCGGTCGGCCTGGGGACCGTACTGCGCGACGGGCGGTTCATGAGCGTCGTAGGACTGTCCTTCCTCGTCGCCGTCGTCTTCCAGCAGGGCTCGGTCGGACTGCCGGTGGCGATGGGCGAGGCCGGTTTCACGCCCGCCGACTACGGCACCGCGATCGCCGTCAACGGCTTCCTCATCGTCGCCCTCCAGATCCCGGTCACCCGCCTCATCGAACACCGCGACGCCAAGCGCCTGTTGGTCGTCTCCTCGATCCTCGCGGGCTACGGCTTCGGTCTCACCGCGTTCGCCGGCTCGGTCGGCGTCTTCGCCCTCACGGTGTGCGTGTGGACCCTGGGCGAGATGATCAACGCCCCGACCCAGACGGGTCTCGTCGTGCGGCTGTCCCCCGTCCAGGGACGCGGGCGCTACCAGGGCATGTACACCCTGTCCTGGGCGGTCGCCGCGCTCGTCGCCCCGCTCATGTCCGGTTTCGTCATCGACCGGTTCGGGGCGGAGTGGCTGTGGGGGTTGTGCGCGGTGGTGGGGACGGGGGCGGCGGTGGGGTACGGGGTGTTGATGCGGGGGCTTTCGGCGAACGCGACGGCAGCCACCGAGCCCTCTGCCGCCGTGGCGGCACCGGAGGTCAGCGCGGCCTGACGGCCCTGCGACGACACGGCCACGCCGTCACCTTCCCGACGATGGCATTCCCGACGACGACGAGCCCCCTACCCGCACGTTTTCTGCCGGTAGGGGGCTCGTCGTCGTGACCGGCGATGACCGCCGACGGGCGTCGGTCAGTAGCCGACGTTCACGCCGACGTTGTGGGGGAGCGCGCCGAGGGTGCCGCCGACGGCGCCCAGGACAGTCGCCTTGACCGAGTCGACCTCGGCGAGGAGGTCCGCACTGCTGAGGGTCGTCGAACCGACGCTGACGCTGACCTGCGGGCTCACGCCGCCGGAGACGGTGTCGAGCTCGGCGTCGGAGATCTCGAGGGTCTGAACCTGGGGAGCGGAGTTCATGGGGAAACTGCCCTTCGCGTGGTGGTCCACATGGGGATGCGGTCCCGCTGGGGGACAGGCTGCGGGCCGCGATGCGCAGGATCAAACCACGCGATGTGCGGGGCATCCAGTCCGAACCCGTTCGCGGCGGGGCAGTTGAACGCGACGGCGACCGAACCGTGTGAGTGTGCACACGAGTTGGGTCCGGGTTCTCTACACACGGCGGCACACAGCGGGCTGACAGGCCGCGTGGCGACCGGTTGGAACCGGACAACTCGGCCCCAACGGGCCCCGCCCGCCCCGCGATTGCGCACGCCCTGTGCAGATTCGGTCATGAATGACGTCACGGACGGCGTCACGGATGCATCCGCGCCCCCTTCACCACCTTGTCCACCCCGTTCCGCGGCCCGTACACCGCCAGCCCCACCACATCCAGCTCAGCCGTGGCGACGGCCCGTACCGCCGCCCGGTTGTCCCGGTCGTTGCCGGTGGTGAAGAGGTCCGACGTGAAGACGGACCGGGGCAGCGCGCGGCTGAGCGCTCGCCCGTGGGCCGCCACCAGGACCTCCTTCGTGGCCTCGAAGACCATCACGGGCTGCCGGAACATCGGCAGATACCGCACCCCGTCGGCGTCCTCGTACGGCTCCCCGATCACCTCGGGAACCTGTGATCCCAGGCCGCTGACCAGGAAAGACGTGACGTTCAGCCGCTGCCAGGGCTCCAGGTCCGCCCGCAGCAGTACGGCGATCTTGGTGTCGAAGCGGATCGGTTCGGTGAAGGTGTCGGGGGCCGTGTCGGCGGTCGTGTCGGTGCTCATACGTCGAGACTGCCGACCGCCCCACGCCCCCGTCTTGTACGTTCTTTGCATGGCCCCGCAACAGGGCCCGGGCCACCCCGACCCAGGCCGCCCCGAACAGGAAGTCTCCGCGTGGCGGCCCCGCATCCCCGGTGTCGTCGAGGTCTTCCACGCCCACTTCACCGAGTACGCGTACCCGATGCACGTGCACGACGCGTGGACGCTGCTGATCGTGGACGACGGCGCCGTACGTTACGACCTCGACCGGCACGAGCACGGCACCCCGCACGACACGGTCACGCTGCTCCCGCCGCACGTCCCGCACAACGGCTCCCCCGCCACCCCGCACGGCTTCCGCAAGCGCGTCCTCTATCTCGACGGCACGCACCTGGCGGACACCCTCATCGGTTCCGCCGTCGACCGGCCCGACCTCCGCGATCCCGAACTCCGGCTGCGCGTGGGCCAGTTGCATACCGCGCTCGACCACCCCGGCGACGAACTGGAGGCCGCGAGCCGCCTCACCCTCATCGCCGAACGGCTGCACGCCCACCTACGGCCGTTCTCCCCGGCCCCCACCGAGGACCCCACCCTCGCCCGCACCCTCCGCGAACTCCTCGACGCACGCGTCACCGAAGGCATCGCCCTCGACGAGGCCGCGCGGCTCGTGCACGCCCATCCCGCCCATCTGGTACGGGCGTTCAGCGGTGCGTACGGCATCGCTCCGCACCAGTACCTGATGTCCCGCCGCGTCGACCGCGCCCGCCGGCTGCTCCTCGACGGCCGCCCGCCGGGCGAGGTCGCGGCGCTGACCGGGTTCTACGACCAGTCCCATCTCACCCGGCATTTCCGGAAGTTGGTGGGGGTCACGCCGGGGCGTTATTCACGCGACAGCGATCGACGCCGTAGCTAGATTCCGCGCATGGACTGGCACGAATGGCACGACGCCTACGACTCCCCCGACTCCTACCTCAGCCATCGCCTGGCCCTCATCCAGGAGCGCATCCGCCTCGCCCTCGACACCGCCCCGCCGGGCCCGCTCACCGCGATCAGCCTCTGCGCCGGACAGGGCCGTGACCTGATCGGCGTGCTGGCCGAGCATCCCCGAGGTCCCGAAGTCCGCGCCCGGCTGGTCGAGTTGGACGAGCGGAACGTGGACGTCGCGACACGGGCGGCCCGGGCCGCAGGCCTCCCCGGCGTCGAAGTCGTCGCCGGAGACGCCGCGTTGACGGACCAGTACGCCGAACTCGCCCCCGCCGACCTCGTCCTGGTGTGCGGCCTCCTCGGCAACATCTCCGACGCCGATGTCGAGCGCGTCCTCGACCACTGCACCGCGCTGTGCCGGACGGGCGGCACCGTCGTCTGGACCCGCAGCCGCGACCTCGCCCCCGACCTCGTCCCCCAGGTCTGCGCCTGGCTGGAGGAGCGCGGCTTCGAGCGCCTGTGGGTGTCGGACCCCTCGATCCCCCAGTCCGTCGGCGCCCACCGCTTCACCGGCGAACCCCGCCAACTCCCCACCGACACCCGCATGTTCGACTTCATCGGCTACGACGTCCTGCGGCGCACATGAGCTCACGCGTGAGTCACAGCTCCCGCTGCGCCTCGTACAGATTCCGCGGCCGTACGACCCCCGTCGTGCCGTAGAGCTCCAGCCGCGCGTGCAGGTCGCCGGTGAAGTCGGGGACGTCGATCTGGTCGAACTCGGTGACCGTGTTGAGGCCCACCGTGGCGCTGTACGGGGCGAGTTGGTCGATCTTCATCAGGCCCGCGCGGCCGTTGGTGACGCGGATGTTCCAGTGGGTGAAGCGGGCGCCGAAGAGCGGACCGGCGTTCGCGTCACCGCCGTGACGGCCGTCGTTGTTAACCGTGATGTCGGTGCGGACGTTGGCGAACGGGAGGCCGCGGTGGCTGTCGAAGGTGCCCATGCGCATGTCGCCGCGCGACCAGACGTTGTACGACGACAGGCCCTCGACGTTGATGCCGTGGAGCTGGGTGTTGGCGGGGGCCGGGACCGTGCGCTCCTCGATCGTGAAGTCCTCGATGAGGTTGTCGTGCGAGCCCTCTCGGCAGAAGTACGGGTGGTGGGAGCCGCGGCCCGCCACCGTCGTACCGCGCAGCGTGCACGCCGACGCCGCCACCAGGCCGAAGCCGTTGTCCACATGACGAACCGTCACGTCGTCGAGCCAGCAGTCGTAGGCGCATTGGAGGACGACGCCGTTGTAGCCCTTGTCCAGGAGGTGCGGTTGTTGCGGGGTCTCCACCGCCTCCAGGGTCAGGCCTTCCACTCCCGAGCCCGTCAACTCCTGTACGTGAGTGGCGAATTGGGGGTTCCACTCGGGGCGGAGGTCGAGGGGCAGCGGGCGTTCGAGAGTCACCTTGCGGCCGTGGACGTGGGCGATGCGGACGGGCCATTCGTAGGGGACGTACGACAGGAGCTTGGTCTTGTCGTCCCAGTAGTACGCCTCGGGGCCGGGGCCGCCGCCCGCCATGTGCTGGAGGAGGGTGTGGGCGGTGTCGTCGGCGAGGCGGAGCAACACCAGTTCGCCCGGCTTGAGTTGAGAGGCGTCCGCCACCGTCACCGTCCACGCGCCCTGTCGCGCCGGCTCGATCGCCGTCAACTGCCGCCATTCGTCACGCTTGTTGCCGGTCCAGCCCTCGAAGGGCCAGGCCTTCGCGCGGATCGCGGCGACCAGTGAGTCCCAACGGGCCGTCGGGGCAAGCCAGATGAGGCCGCCGGCCCAGGACCAGGACGACTTGTCGCCGCCGTAGCGGGAGCCGTAGACGCCGATCAGTTCGGTGAGGTTCTTGGTCGCGTAGAGCTTCGTACGGTCGCTGCCGGCTCCCCTGACCACCACGTTCGAGTGGCCGACGCGGATCACGTCGTCGATGCGGAAGGTGCCGGGCGGGATGAGCACCGTGCCACCGCCGGCCCGACCGGCAGCGGCGATGGCACGGTTGATCGCGGGGGCGGAGTCGGTCGTACCGTCCGCTACGGCGCCGTAGCGACGGACGTCGAGGACAAGCGGGTGGCCTCCCCCGCGCCGGGTGCGACAGCCCGCCCTGCCGATGTACGGGATCTGCGGGTGGGTGAAGGGGGTGCGGGTGAACTCCCGCCAGAGGGACGGGACTTGGCCCGCAGGATCTCCTGGTCCCTGTTTCGGCAGGGGGACCGCCAAGGCCAGCGTGCTTCCGAGCAGGGTTCGTCTGGTGAGACGGGGGGTGCTCATGTACGTACGTCCTCCCACGCGGCTCTTCATGGATGTGAACGACGTTCAGAAATGTGCTGGCGGTGAGCATGCCATGGCGCCCAGGCACAACGAAAGGGGTCGGACGAAAGGCGAAAGGGGTCGGGACGAGATCAGCTGGTCGGCCGCTGGGTCAGATTCGTGAACGCGTCGAGATTCCGCGTCGATTCCCCCCGCGACACCCGCCACGCGTACTCCTTGCGGATCGCGGAGGCGAAGCCCAGTTCCAGGAGGGTGTTGAAGCTGCCGTCGGCGGCCTCCAGGACCTGGCCGAGGAGGCGGTCGATCTCGGCCTCGGTGACGGCGGACAGCGGCAGCCGGCCGGTGACGTACACGTCGCCGAGCTGATCGACGGCGTAACTCACGCCGTACAGCTTGAGGTTGCGCTCCAGGAGCCAGCGGTGGACGCCGGTCTCGTTCTCGTCGGGGTGGCGGATGACGAAGGCGTTGAGCGAGAGGGAGTGGCGGCCGACGAGGAGGGAGAGGGTCGTCGACAGCTTGCGGGTGCCGGGGAGTTTGACGACGAACGTGCCGAACTCCGGGCTCTCCCAGTCGAGTTCGGCATCCTTGAGGAAACCCTCGATGACCTGCGCCGCCCGGTCCTGATCCGCTGCCGCCTCACCCATGGTGCGAGCGTACGTGACGGCGGTGGGCCTGCGCCGCGGCCGCGTACACGTCGGCCGTGGCCGCGGCGGCCGTGTCCCAGCCGAAGGACTGGGCGTGCCGGGCGGCGGCCTCGCCCATGCGGGGCGCGAGGTGCGGGTCGTCGGCGAGCCGGCGCAGGACGTGGGCGTAGGCGACGGGGTCGTGGCCCTGGACGAGGAAGCCGGTCTCGCCGTCGCGGACGGCGACCGGGAGGCCGCCGACCGAGGCCGCGAGCACCGGCGTACCGGCCGCCTGCGCCTCTATGGCGACCAGCCCGAAGGACTCGCTGTACGACGGCATGACCAGCACGGACGCGGCCCGGAACCAGTCCGCGAGCTGCTCCTGCCCGACGGGCGGGCAGAACCGTACGACGTCCGCGATGCCCAGCCGCGCGGCGAGCTTCTGCAGGCCCTCGGGCTTGGCGAGGCCGCTGCCGCTGGGGCCGCCGACGACGGGCACGACGATGTTCGAGCGCAGCTCGGGCCGCTCGTCGAGCAGCACGGCCACGGCTCGCAGGAGCACGTCCGGCGCCTTCAGGGGCTGGATCCGGCCCGCGAAGAGCGGGATCAGGGCATCCTGCGGAAGGCCGAGGCGGGCGCGGGCGGCGGCGCGGCCGTCCGCGGGGCGGAAGCGTTCGAGGTTCACGCCCGGGTGCACCACGGCGACCTTGGCGGGGTCGGCCGCGTAGTGCCGTACGAGTTCGTCGGCCTCTTCGGCCGTGTTGGCGATGAGGCGGTCGGCGGCGGAGACGATCTGGGTCTCGCCGATGACGCGGGCGGCGGGTTCGGGGGTGTCGCCGTCGGCCAGGCTGGCGTTCTTGACCTTGGCCATGGTGTGCATGGCGTGCACGAGGGGCACGCCCCAGCGCTGGGCGGCGAGCCAGCCGACGTGGCCGGAGAGCCAGTAGTGCGAGTGGACGAGGTCGTAGTACCCGGGGCGGTGGCCGGCCCACGCCTGCATCACTCCGTGCGTGAACGCGCAGAGCTGGGCGGGGAGTTCCTCTTTGGCGAGGCCTTCGTACGGCCCCGCGTCGATGTGCCGGACGAGCACGCCGGGCGCCAGCTCGACGGTCGGGGGGAGGGCGGCGGCGGTCGCGCGCGTGAAGATCTCCACCTCGATGTTGATCGCGGCGAGACGCTGCGCGAGCTCCACGATGTAGACGTTCATGCCGCCCGCGTCGCCCGTGCCGGGCTGGTGCAGCGGTGACGTGTGCACGGAGAGCATGGCCACCCGGCGAGGCTTGCGGTGCAGCCGCAGCCGCGCGGACGAGGCCGCGGAACGCCGCCCGAGCCTGCTGCCGTACTGGCTCACGTGGCGTTCCTCCTCGCTGCGGGCATGCCTGAGGGAGGGCGTGCGGGTCCCTCCAAGGACGCCAACATCGGGAGGCCGGATTCTCATTCCGGCGCATGGGGATTTTACCCAGCCATTGCCGGGGGTCGCTCAACCGTTCGATGGGGCGGTGCGTTGGCCTCCTTCCGTACGTTGACTCCCGTCCGGCGGTGCGCCGGCTCCCGTCTGCCGGTCAGCGTCTGCCGGTCAGCCCACCGGCGACGTCGCGAAGGCGTGCCAGTTCGCGGCCGTGCGGCCGGTCTGCTTGAGCAGCCGGGCCGGTTCGGGCGCGGCGGGCCATATCTGGAGCAGGTACCGGTCGCCGGTCGGCGGCTCGTCGTCCTCCCGGACGTCCTTGCTGCGGCCCGCGTCCATACCGATGGCGGAGTACCGCACGCGGTAGTCACGCTCCTCCAGCTCCAGCTCCCACCGGTTCTTCCCGTTCCACTGCCGCAGCACCGTCTCCTCCGACACCGGCCGGAACGGGACCTCGACGATCTCCTCCCACGTCTCGTCCAGCTCGGGCCGGCTGTCGTGCAGCTCGGCGGTGAAGTCGACGCCGCCGATGCGCAGACCGGTCAGAAGTAACAGCATCCCCGCCTGCCCGCCCCCGCAGAGCCCGACGCCCTCCTGCCCGGCGAAGGCATCGTGCAGGTCGCAGTCGTCGTCACCGCTCTCCACGAATATCTGGCCGTAGTCGACATGCACTTCGTCGCTGACAAGCGCCTTCATCGGTCCCGCCTCACCCCTCGGTCGACTTGATCTCCGATCCTGCCAGGCGGCACTGACAACGGGACGGGCGAAGGCCAAGGACAGCCGCGGCCGATGCCCGTGCGGCGCCCCTCGTCCCGCGCCGCCTACCCTCGTAGGCATGACAGCCCGCGCCACGACCCGCCCCGTAGGAACGGTGACGCGCGGCACGACCAACCCCAACCGGCTGCGCCGCATGGACCGCTGGATCGCCGCGACGCACGGCGCCGAGCTGCGGCGGGCCGTCGACCCCGTCGCCGTCGACCTCGGCTACGGCGCCGCGCCCTGGACGGCCGTAGAACTGCTGGCGCGTCTCCGTACCGTCACCCCGCACGCGCGCGTGGTCGGTGTCGAGATCGAACCGGCGCGGGTCGCGGCGGCGAAACCGTACGAGCGGGAGGGGCTCGCGTTCCGGCACGGGGGGTTCGAGATTCCGGTGCCACAGCGGCCGTCGCTGATCCGCGCGGCGAACGTTCTGCGGCAGTACGACGAGGCGCGGGTCGCCGAGGTGTGGGCGCGGCTGTGCGGGCGGCTCGCGCCGGCGGGCGAGGGCTCCCGGGGCGGGTTGCTCGTCGAGGGGACCTGTGACGAGATCGGGCGGCGGCACGTGTGGGTCGCGCTCGGGCCCGAGGGGCCGCGCACGGTCACCTTCGCGACGCGGCTCGGTTCCCTGGAGCGGCCGTCCGACCTCGCCGAGCGTCTCCCGAAGGCCCTCATCCACCGCAACGTTCCCGGCGAACCGGTGCACGCCTTCCTCCGTGACTTCGACCGCGCGTGGGCCGCCGCCGCGCCCTACGCCTCCTACGGCGCCCGCCAGCGCTGGATCCGCGCGGTGCGGGACCTCACCGCCGACTGGCCGGTGACGGACGGGCCGGTGCGCTGGCGGCAGGGCGAAGTGACCGTGGCCTGGAGGGCGTTGGCTCCACGCGGGTGAATCCCGGTGCGGGTGTCGGCTGCGGGGAACGATCTCCGGCGGCCGTTCGTCACATCCCATGACCTGGAAGGAAAGGAGAGAGGTACAGGAAGTACTGCCTCTGTCGTTTTCTGTACGGACATGGCACGATCCCTCAGGCATCCGTAAGTTACTGACGGTCAATCAGATGTGGGGGCAGGGGTATGGGAGCGGGCAGGCGAGCCCTGATCACGACGGCCATCACGGTCGTCTGCGCGGTCACCGTACTCGCGGCACCCGGCACCGCGTTCGCGAGCCCCACACCGACCCCTTCGTCGACCCCGTCCGCGTCCGCATCCTCAACTCCCGTGACCAACAAGGACCTTGAGGCCGTACGCGAGAAGCTCGACGCGCTCTACCACGACGCCGCCGTCGCCACGGACGCCTACAACGCGGCCGAGGAGCAGGCCCAGAAGCAGTCCGCGGAGATCGTCGAGCTGGCCAAGAAGATCGTCAAGGGCCAGGAGAAGCTGGACGAGTTGAAGGACCGCGCGGGCGCCGCGGCCCGCTCCCAGTACCGCACGAACGGACTCCCGGACGAGGCGCAGTTGTTGCTGAGCGACAACCCGCAGGCGTTCCTGGACGGTACCGGCCGGGTGCTCCAGGGCCAGCGCGCCACCAAGGGCCTGATCTCCGAACTGACCCGCACCCAGCAGGACTTGAAGCAGTACACCGCCGACGCCTCCGCCCAGTGGGCGCAGTTGGAGAAGAACCGCCAGGCCAAGGCCGCCGCCAAGAAGAAGGTCACGACCCAGATCGCGGCGGCCGAGAAGCTCGAGTCCCAGCTGGAGAAGCAGGAGAAGGCACGGCTGGCCGAGCTGGAGCGGCAGGCCGCGCTGAAGGCACAGACGACGTGGCTCGACTCCGGCGTCCTCAAGGACATCGACACCAAGGCCTCCGCGGCGGGCAAGGCGGCCGTGGCCTACGCCACCGCCGCCCTCGGCAAGCCGTACGTATGGGGCGCCGAGGGCCCGTCGTCGTACGACTGCTCGGGGCTGACCTCGCAGGCCTGGGCGAGCGCCGGCGACCCGATCCCGCGCACCTCGCAGGAGCAGTGGAAGCAGCTGAAGCACATCGCCGTGCAGGACATGCGCCCCGGCGACCTCATCATCTACTTCGACGACGCCAGCCATGTCGCGATGTACATCGGCGACGGCGCGATCATCCACGCCCCGCGACCGGGGCGGACGGTGACGGTCGCGGGGGCGGGCTCGATGAAGATACTGGGCGTTGTGCGCCCGGATGCGTGATGTGCCACCGGTGACCCGGGCCACGTGACCTGGCACACGCACCCCCGGCGCCAAACGCCCGCCCGGCGTGACCTTCGTCATCCCCAGGTGGGGGCCGCCCTGCCCAACTGCGGTACAGAACACGGCATATGACAGTGGCCGCCTGCCGGGCGACCTGCCTCACACCATTCCTTTACGGCGCCCACTACCGCTATGGTCCCGGTCGGTGGGTCGAGGTCCCTCGCCCCGCCGTGCCCTCGGGGGGAGGGAAGGAACCAGGACGATGCCCGCACCCATACCGCGGCAGAGAGCGATCCCGGCCGCGGAAAGCGGTCAGGCGCAGACGCCGGCGCAGGCCGCACCCGCGGTCGGCGGCCCTTCCGGAGACATGTCCGGAGACAGCTCCACGGACACCTCCGCAGCCGTCTCCGGAGCCACGGAGGCCCCGCGCACGCAGGACACGGCCGCCGAAGCCGCCGAAGCCGCCGAAGCCGCCGAAAACACGGTCACCGGCGACAAGGCCGGCAACGGAAACAGCCACGCTCCCGGTCACCTCACCCTGCTGATGATCGAGGACGACCCCGGCGGCTCCCCCGTCGTGCCCGAGCTGCTCGACCCGACCGGCAAACCGATCCGGGTCCGCACCGCCCGCAACCTCACCGAGGCCGAGCGGCTGCTCACCGACGACGTCCACTGCATCCTGCTGGACCTCGCGCTGCCCGCCCCCGGCCGCGCCGCTGACGGCACCGACGACGAGCTGGCCGTACTCAAGCACGTGCTGCGGATCGCGCCGCACCACGCCGTCCTCGCCCTCACCGCGTCCGGCGACACCGAGCGCGGCGCCGAGGCGGTCCGGGTGGGCGCCCAGGACTATCTCTTCCGCGACGAGCTGGACGGCCGGCTGCTGAGCCGCGCGATCCGCTACGCGGTGGCGCGGAAACGTTCCGACAGAGCGGAGCGCAAGCTCACCGAGTCCAGGCTCCGTGCCCAGGAGAACGCCCGCCTCGAACGCGGCCTGCTGCCCACCCCCCTTCTGGAGGGCTCCCCGCTGCACTTCGCCGCCCGCTACCGCCCCGGCCGCTCCCGCGCGCTGCTCGGCGGCGACTTCTACGACACCGTGCGCACCCCCGACGGCACCGTGCACGCGATGATCGGCGACGTCTGCGGCCACGGCCCCGACGAGGCCGCGCTCGGCGTGGAACTCCGCATCGCCTGGCGCGCGTTGACCCTGGCGGGCCTCTGCGGCGACCAGCTCCTCGGCACGCTGCAACAGGTCCTGGAGCACGAGCGCTCCGACGACGAGATCTTCGCGACGCTCTGCACGGTCGACATCGCCCCCGACGGCCGCCGCGCGGGCCTCTGCCTGGCCGGCCACCCGTCCCCGCTGCTGGCCCGCCCCGGCCGCCCGGCCGAACTTCTCCCCTACGACAACAACGGCCCCGCCCTCGGCCTGCTCCCCGGCGCCCGCTGGCCGCGGATGCAGGTGGAACTGGGCGCCGAGTGGAGCCTGATGCTCTACACCGACGGCCTGATCGAGGGCCGCGTCGGAGAAGGCCGCCGCGAGCGGCTCGGCCAGGACGGCATGGTGGCGATGGTCCGCCGCCAACTCGCCGAGGGCCTACGGGGCGAGGAACTGCTCCGCGCGGCGGTGAACGAGGTCCGCGACCTCAACGGCGGCGAGCTGACGGACGACGTGGCGGTGGTGATGCTGGACCGGACGCCGTGACGCCGTAACCCCAGCTTCTCGGCCTGGGTGCTTCAGCGGCCGCCGTTGTACGGGCCGTAGGGGCCGTCGCTGCTGGAGCCGCCTCTGCGGCTGCGGCCGCCGCCGGGGAGGCCGCGGAGGGCCGGGCGTACGTCGACCATGTACACGATCGTCGCGACGAGGCCGATGATCGGCAGGAACGACAGGATGTTGAAGATGAGGTTCACCACGAAGGCGAGCGCCAGGACGATCAGCCAGAACGGCTTGGTCTTCTTGTCCGCCGCGCGATAGGCGTCCTCGCGACGCGTGGCGGCGTCGACGAGCGCGAAGCCACTGAAAATGATCAGGGCGGTACTCAACAGCCACATGAACCCTGTGAAGCCCTGCATCAGCACTACGTCCACCACCCGACTCGACTCGTCCGTACGCGGTCACCGTACCCGCAACCGGATTCCCGCTACCCGAAGAACGGGCCGGGCACTCGTGGAGTGCCCGACCCGTTACTGATCACCCGTTCGTGTTACTTCGCGGGCGGAGTCGTCTTCTTGGCGGTGGTCTTGCGGGCCGCCGGGGCCTTCTTGGCGACGGGCTTCGCGGCGGGCTTCTTCGCCGGGGCGGCCGGGGCCGGGGTCTCGGCCTTCACCACGACGGGCTCGGACACGGGCGCGACGGGCTCGGGGTCCGGCTCGACCGCGACCGCGAGCTCCTCGATCTCGTCGGCGGCCTCGCCGCGCCAGGTCTTCACGGCCTGCTCGCCGTGCTCGGCGACCTTCTCGTACGCCTCGCGGGCCTTGACGGCGTACTCGGCGGCGACGCCGACACCGCGCAGCGCGAAGTCCTGGGCGGACTCGCCGAACTTCTTCAGGTCGGCGTCGAACGTGCTGCTGAGCTTCTTGAGGTCACCGTCGAGGCTGGTGATGAACTCGTTGACCTTGGTCTGGAGGGTCTCCTGCGCCTCCTTGGCCTTGGCGCCGGCCTCCTTGGCACGGGCGGCGGCCTTCTCCTGCACGGCCTTCGGGTCGGTACCGCGCACGGCGTCGATCCGGGCCGGCGCCTCGGCACGCAGCTGCTCGACCAGGCCGGGCACCTTCTTGGCCTGCTGGAGCGCGAGGTCGGCGGTGCCGGCGGCGAAGTAGAGGGGGGTGGGGTCGCTCAGGGTCTTGCGCAGGTCATCGGTGATGGCCATGGTGATGGTCCTCCCGGTTGCTATCAGCTGAGGGTTGTGTGGCGTACATCTGCTTTATGTTGTTACGTCCCGCTGGTCAGCCGGCGGTCTCGTGCGGCGCGGCACCGTCGCCACCGTCGCCGCCGACATCAACCACGCTGGGGATACTGCTACTGCTACTGCTACCGCTGCTGCCCTCGCCCCCGTCGGCGATCTCGAACCCGTTCTCCTTGCGGAAGGACTCGTAGATCTGAAGCAGCACCTGCTTCTGCCGTTCGGTGAGCGTGGGATCGGCGAGGATGACGGCACGCGTCTCGACCTCGTCCCGGTCCCGCTCGGCGTCGAGGATGCCGGCCCGCACGTACAGCGTCTCGGCGGAGATCCGCAGCGCCTTGGCGACCTGCTGCAACACCTCCGCGCTCGGCTTGCGCAGCCCGCGCTCGATCTGGCTCAGATACGGATTCGACACCCCGGCGGCATCGGCGAGCTGCCGCAGAGACAGCTGCGCGTTGCGCCGCTGCTCACGCAGATACTCACCGAGATTGCCGACGTTGAGCGTTGCCATGCCCCTACCTTGCATCACCCCCGCTAACTATTGCAAGCACCTGCTTGCAAAAGTGCGCCATGCCACTCGTTTCCTGGTCGGAGCTGATATCTCCGCAGGGGACGGCAGACGGCTCTGGATGAGGAGGCTGAGACGCCTACGGCCGACGTCAGAGATATCGACCTCCTGGTGGTCCGACACAGCCGAGAGACCCCATGCCGTCTGGCAGGCCGACCGCACGCAGTTCGACCTGTGGGTGATCGCCTCCAGCGGCAGGCCCGTCCGGCCCTGGCCGACGGCCGTCGAGGACGACCACTCCCGCGCGGTTGCCGCGTAAGGCCCGCGCCACGTGGTCCAAAAAGCCCTGCGAACGGAGACGCCGGTAAGCGCCGACGAGGTAATTGTCGGCGGTCCGGTTCAGGAGGCGAGGTGGCAGGATGACGCGGTGTCCGATTCTCTCCACGAACCGTGGCTGCGCGGCATCGCCTTCAATCCGGCGGCGCCCTCCGACGTACTGATACGCCTGGTGGATCCAGCGGCCGGTGAGGCCGGCCTGCTGATGTGCGCAGGTCGTGACCTGCCCGACGCCGTCATCGACGCGGCCCTGAACCACCCGGACAGAGTGATCCGCCGCGCGCTCGCGCGGAACCGGCACATCGACCCCGCACGACTGGCCCCCCTGGCGACGGACCCGTCGGGGATTGTCCGCGGGTGGCTCGCCGGCGGCACCCCTGCCCATCTCCGCCCGCGATGGGTCCGACCATTGCCGGACGACATCCTCGTCACCCTCCTGACCGCCCGGGACGGAGGCGAGGACGGCACGCTCACCGCGAACGAGATCGCCGGGGAGCTCATTTCCTCCCAGCAGATCCCTCTGTCTTTCCACCGCTCCATGGCCGGGCACGAGCACCCAGGGCTCCGTGAACGCGCCACCTGGGAGTGGCATTCGCTCACCGCCGCGCAGCGGGAGGCGCTGCTCGACGACCCCGACCCCGCGGTACGGAAGGCGGCGCAGGAGCACAGTTGGGTGCTGGATCCGGAACAGGTGGAGGCCAGGCTGCCGTCCTACGGCTCCCGCGGTAAGCAGTTCGTGTTCGGCAGGTGTGCCCTGTCCCCCGTGCTCGTCGAGCAGTGCTTCGCGGACGGCACGGTGCACCCTCTGACCTGGAATCCCCGCACCCCGGCCGACGCCGTCGCCCGGCTCGCCCGCCACCCCGATGCAGAGATCCGCAGACTGGTCGCCAGCCGGCCCGACCTGGGACCGGACCTGGTGGCGGAGCTGAGGGAGGACCCGGACGAGGACGTGCGGATGCGCGCAGACCTCCACCCCTTCCCCCGTACCTGGGCCGAATACTGGGCGATCGACAGGGTCATCGGGCACGGCCCGGACTGCACCTGCCCGATCACCGAGCCGACCGGCGAGCCGTCGCCCGACTGGTTCGCCGCCTGCGCGGTGTCCGAGGAACCAGTGCTCCGTCGGGTCGCGGCGCGCTTCCCCGGCCTGGCCGCGGAACTCGCCGCGACACTCGCACAGGACGACGACGAGGAGGTACGGATCCTGCTGGCCTGCCACCACCCGCTGGCTCCGCCACACCTCCTCCTGGATGTCTTCGTCACCCGCCCGGCCCACCGACCGCACCTGCTGACCCTGCCCGCGTTCCCCCGCACCGGCTGGGCCCACCTCATCGGCCACCCGGATCCCGACGTACGGGCCCTGGCCGCAGCCGATCCCACCCTGGCCGAGACCCCGGTGGAAGACCCCGACGAGTCGGTGTGCCGAGCAGCCGCCGTCAACCCGAGCTTGACGCCGGAAGCCCTGGACGCTCTCCTCGCTGACTCGCGCACCGCAGAGGGCGCCTCCGCCAACCCGTCTCTCCCCGTGCCCCGCATGCACGAACTGCTCGACCGCTGCCTGAACGACACCGCCACCTCGCCGTCGGGCGGACACTGGGAGACGACGCCCTCCTAGCGATCACAGGTCTGGCAGGTTCCGTCGGCCATCGGTCGACGCCGACACTCCAGACAGGTGTTTCCACGTCTCGTCAACATTCCGGGCGCCGATGACCGCCGACGAAATCGGTGAACTGTTGGGGCCCGTCGCAGCCGGCTCCCCGGCGTACTTCCACGTCACGATCCACCGGTCCGGCCAGCCGTCGGACAGGTCCAGGCCGCCCCGCCCCGCGTCCGGCGAGACAGGGAAAGGAAGCACGCACGCCGTCAGGACGGCTGGACCCCGTCGAAGAGGGCGAGGGCTTCGGTGGGGTCCGGGCTCACGAGGCGTTCCAGGCCGGCCGTCGTGATCTTCGCCCACTTGCCGGCCCGTGCCCACATCCGCTCCTCGAAGGTGCGGACGGCCTCGTCCAGATCTCCACGGCCGGGGGCGGCGGCGATGGACTCGGCGAGTTCGGCGCCGTCCAGCAGCGCGAGGTTCGCGCCCACCCCCAGTGGGGGCATCAGATGGGCGGCGTCGCCCAGCAGCGTCACCCCGGAGACGTGGGTCCAGGTGTGGGACACGGGCAGGACGTGGAGGGGGCGGTGGACGAAAGCGGTGCCGTGGCGGAGGAGGGCGAGGACGGGAGCGGCCCAGCCGTCGAACAGGGCCAGCAGGCTCGATCGGACGGCCTCGACGTCGGCCGGGTCCAGGTTCGTGTGCCAGTCCAGCGGTGCGCGGAACTTGGTGTACACCTTCACGTGGCCGCCGCTGTTGCGCTGGGCGACGAGGGAGCGGTTGACGCCGTACACGGCCACGGAACCGTCGCCGATCAGCCGGGCGAGGTCGGGGTGGCGGGTGTCGACGTCGTCGAGGGAGGTCTCGACCGAGGTGACGCCGGTGTAGTGCGGTGTCACCGACGAGAGGGCCGGGCGGACCCGGGACCGGGCGCCGTCCGCGCCGACCACGAGGTCGAACGTCTCCTGTCGCCCGTCCGCGAACCGGACCCGTACGCCATCCCCGGCCCCCGGCACCACCCGCGTCACGCCCCGGCCCCACTGGACGTCGAGAGGGCCGAGCAGCAGGTCACGGAGTTGCCTGCGGTCGATCTCGGGATTGGCCCGGTCGTCCGGACGGGGTCGCCAGTCGCGCAGGACGGTCCCGTCCGGGTCCAGGATGCGCATGGCCTGCCCCTCGGGACGGGACAGCGCCTGGAACTCCGCCAGCAGCCCCGCCTTGTCCAGCGCGAGCTGACCCAGCCCTTCGTGCAGATCCAGCGTGCCGCCCGGGGGGCGGGCGTCGGGGGCGGGATCGCGTTCGAGGACGGTGACGGGGTGGTCGTGGCGGTGCAGGACGCGGGCGAAGGCGAGGCCGGCGGGGCCGCCGCCAACCACTGCGATGCGGTGTCTCATGTCGATACACTGTATTGCTCTGATACGGCGTATCGCAACGGTACGGTGTGAGCATGACTGTGTGGGACCGGCCGGAGCCGCCGACTCGCCCCGTGACGCTCGACCGGGAGCGGATCGTCGCCGCCGCCATCGCGCTGGCCGACGAGGGCGGGCTGGAGGCGGTGTCCTTGCGCAAGGTCGCGGCCCGCCTGGACGCCGGTCCGATGCGGCTGTACAGATACATCTCCACCAAGGAGGAGCTGTTCGACCTCATGGTGGACGAGGTCCAGGCCGAGATCCTCTCCGAGGAGCAGCCCGGTGACTGGCGGGAGGCGCTGCGCACCCTCGCCCATCGCACCAGGCAGGCCGCGCTCCGTCACGAATGGCTGGCCGACCTGCTCGGCGGCCGCCCGGCCATGGGCCCCAACGGACTTGTCGTAGCCGAGTCCACGCTGGCCGCCCTCGACGGCCTCGCCGACATCGACACCGTCCTGCGCGCCGTGGAGACCGTCAGCGCCTATTTCATCGGCGCGATCAGGCGCGAGATCGCGAACCTGCGGGCCGAGCGCGCCACGGGCCTGTCCAAGTACGACTGGCAGCGCGCCCACGGCCCGCATCTGACGAAAATGCTGGCCACGGGCCGCTTCCCGGCGCTGGCCAAGGCCGTGCACGACGGCACGGACGTGGACGCCGAGACCTCCTTCGCGACCGGCCTGGACTGGGTCCTCGACGCCGTGGCCGCCAGACTCGCCCGAAGGCCGCCGGCGACCGGAGCGCCTCGGTGACGGTCGGCATCCGCATCACCTGAACGCCGGGGGCACATGGGCGGGCCGACCGCGTCGTCGAGGACCACCGGGCGAAGACGGAGCCGACCGCGTCCCGCATCAGCGACGCGCCCGAGGAGTTCCTGACGGCGGTGGCGCGGCTCGTCGTGGGCGCGAGGGAAGCCCACGTCCAGTCCGAAGCCGAGCCGACCGCACCGAGATCCGGTCGTCCCGACTTCCCGTCGACGCACTCGCCCGGGGCACACGATCAGAGCGGTTCCAGTTCGTTTCGTTCGCTGTCGAGGATCAGGTGGTCGCCGGGGTACGGCACCCACACGCCGATGCCGTTCGGCCAGGAGACGACCTCCACGGAGCCCACCGTGGCGAGGGGGGTCCGTAGGTAGATCGACTGGCCGTCGAACAGCGAGAAGGTGGTCCCGATCGGCTCGAAGCAGACTTCGACGGTCTCGCCCCGGGCCGCCGTGAACTTCAGGTCCACTGTCTGCGGGCCGGTGGGTCCGGTGGGTCCAGGGGCTCCGCTAGCTCCAGGCATCGATGATCTCCTGCGTCAGTGTCACGCGCGCCGGCGCGGTTTTGCCTCCCCGGCCCGCCAGTTGGGCGCCGCGGTAGAAGTCCTGCAACTTCTCCGCGTCGGACTTGCTGGCGAGGCCTCGGAGCTCCTCAGCCGAACGTGTCCCGACGAGATGCGACGGGTCTCCGTTCCCCCAGATCGGAGCGCCGACTTCCTGGAGGGAGCCGCCGTCGAGCTTGGGAGGAGCGAGCCTGCCGCCGGGGTTGGTGGTGTCCGTGGCCGTGCCGTGCGAGTCGACCTCGAACCGCGGATCGCAGCCACTGTTGTGGACGAGCACCGGGGTCTCACCGGCCAGCACATAGTACGTGTGCAGGTCGGTGACGGTGAGGTTGTAGGTGGTCGCGTGCCTGGTGAAGGCGCGGTTGCCGGTGACGATGACGGAGGTGCCGTCGTCGGTGCGCAGGGTCATGCCCGGCTTCAGGTCGGTGGCCTTGGTCCACCGGCCCGCCGAGGGCGACCAGAAGGGGTGCTCGAAGGTCGCCGTCAGCTTCTCGACGCCGTCCTCCGTGGCGATGGACAGCTCGTTGAAGTGCTTGTCGTCCTCGGTGATGATCAGCCGCGTCACTTCGCGGGGCCCGGACTCCCCGGTCTCCGGATCCGTGGCCATGACCAGGTCGCCGACCTCGACGTCCTCGATGTCCTCGGTCGTCGCCCCGTCGCCCATCAGTACGTCGGTACCGGCCAGGAAGCACTGGGTGCAGCCGGTGGCCGTCTTCTTGGCGCCCTTGACCACATCGGCGACGTTGTCGGCCTGGTTGGGCGCCTTGGCCAGGTCGCCCAAGGGCAGGATGCCGATGATTCCGGTGACGACGCCGAAGGCGTCGCCGTCGCTCCAGGAGCGTTTGATGTCGTAGGCGTCGCAGCCCAGACCGACGATGGGGATCCAGCCGCAGCCGGCGATTCCCACTTCCTTGAGCAGTGCGTCGTCCTTCGCCTGGAGCGCCTGTGCCTGCGCGACCCAGTTCTTCAGATCCGGGCTGTTGAGCACCTGGGAGGCGAAGTAGGGGTTGGCCATCGGGTCGGTGGCCACCACCCCGCAGCCACATCCGAAGAGGGTGGTCGTGGTGGTCGTGTCGGGGGTGTTGTCGTGGCTGGAGCCGTCGTACTGCGAGGAGCCGTCGTCGTTCTCCGGCTTGTACGTGCCGTAGGTGCCGTTGGTGCCCGAGCAGTAGTGCGGGTAGCAGGACTCGAGCCCGGTCGGGTCGGACTGGGTGACGGGGGTGTTGTTGGCGTAGCTGTAGCCGTTGAGGGACTGGTGCTGGTCGAGGGTGAGTTTCGGGTCGACGCTGATGAACCGGCCGGTCGACGCGTCGTACTCGCGGGCCCCGATGCTGGTGAGCCCGGTGTCGTCGTCGGCGGTCTTGCCGAGGAAGGCCTTGTCGTCCATCCACGTCCCGGTGCCGCCCTGGCGGGACTCCCCGAAGGGGCTGAAGTACCGCTTGGTGACGGCGAGATCGGTGGCGGCGACCGCGAGCGTGGACGTGCCGTGTGTGTCACCGGCGAGGAAGGAGAGCTTCTCGGTGCCGGTCTCGTTGGTGCGGACGGCGATGGTGGTACCGGCCGCCGTGTAGTAGCGCTGGCCCCAGATGGCGCCGGTCGCCGCGTTGTAGTGGACCTCGGTGGCGCCGAGGTAGAGGACGCTCTCGCCGGTCGTGTTCCGGCGCACCAGCAGGTTGCCGTCCGCGTCGTAGAGATATCCCGTCCTGGCCCCCGCCTCGGTGAGCGAGTCGAGCTTGCCCTCGCTGTTCCAGGTCAGGCTCTGGGTGGCGGTGCCGTCGGGGCGGGTGGTGGTGTTGCCCGTGTCGTCGTACCCGTACGCGGCCGAGGCGCTCGCGCAGGCGGTGCCGGTGATGGTGGCGAGCAGTGCGTGCGGGCGGTCGGTGTCGTAGCAGTACGTCCGGGCCGTCGACGTGGTCGTGGTCCGCTCGGTGTCCGTCCGGCGCAGACCGGCGTCGTCGTAGGTGTACGAGGTCCAGTAGGGGGAGGCGCCGTCGATGTCGGTGGTCGTACGGCCCGAGGTGGCGCAGTCGGCGGTCTTCGGGGTCCAGGCCTCGGTCAGGCGGCGGTAACCGTCGTAGGAGAAGCACTGGTTGTCGGCCTCGGTGGTGGCGCCCAGCGTGGTCGGGTCGGCGATGGACAGGACGTTGCCCGCGTCGTCGTAGCCGTACTGGAGGTCCTGGAGCATGTAGGCGTGCGCGGTGGTCGTCACATGCGACTCGGTGAGCCGGCCGGTGCCCTCCTCCCAGGTGTTGGTGACGTACGCCTTGGGGGTGTTGGCCGCGGCGGACGCGCCCAGGGTGAGCTGTTCGGTCTGGCCGAGTGCGGAGTAGGAGGCGCCGAGCAGATAGCCCGACGTGCCGGAGACGGTCTTGGGCAGGGCCGAGTCGGTGTAGGTGGTGGAGACGTACTCGTCGTCCAGACCGCCCGCCGCCGGCTCGTAGCCGGAGGCCACGGTGCCGTCGACGTTGTAGTCGGTCTTGAAGGTCAGCGTGGCGGACGGGACCGCGCCCGAGGTGACGAAGGTGTCGTCGGACGGCAGGCCGAACGTCGACTCGGTGACCTGGTAGAGGCTGTCGTAGGAGACGACCGCGTCGGTGTAGGCGTCCCCGCCCGTGCCGCCCGCGTAGCGGGTCGTGGAGTCCAACTGGCCCTTGGCCAGGGAGTCGTAGGCGTACGCGGTCAGCTTGTTGGCGTCCGTCTTCGACGTCTGCCACACCCCGGTCGTACGGCCGATGGAGTCATAGCCGTACAGCTGCTTCTGCCCGCGCTGGTCGGTCGCCGACTCCTTCTGGTCCAGGGCGGTGTAGGTGCTCGTGGTGGTGCCGGTGTCGGGGTCGGTCGCCTTGGTCTGGCGGCCGAACAGGTCGTAGCCGTACGACCATTGCTCGCCGTCGGGTCCGGTGATCGTGTCGGCCAGGCTGTCACGGGTGTAGGTGTACTTCGTCGACGTGTAGGTGCTGACCGTGGGCGAGACGCCCGCGTACTCCCGGCGTTCGGTGGTCCGCCCCTGCGCGTCGGTGATCACCCGGGTCGCCGAACCGCCCTCCGCAGCCGTCGTGGCGGTCGAGTCACCGGTATACGTGGTGGTCGTCGCGTACTGCTCGACCCCGCCGGTCAGGAAGGTGGCCTTCGTCGCCCGGCCCGCCCCGTCGTACACGGTCTCGGTCTGGCTGGGCGCCTCGCCGTACTCGGCCCTGGTGTACGTGCCGTTGGGCCCGCTGGTGGTGTCGTAGATGTCGGCGAACGTCTCGTACGCCAACCCCCGGGTGTCGTAACGGGTGTCGGTGAGGATCCGCCCGGCGGTGGACGCCGGCGTCTGGGTCTGCAACTCCCGCAGCAGCGCGTCGTAGATCGTGTACGTCGTCGCGTACGACGTCCCGTCCGCCTTCAGTGTCGACGTCGAGATCCAGGACTGCTCGTCACCGGTGACGTGGTAGGCGAACTTGGTGTTCGCGCTCTGCCCCCCGTCCTTGGAGCGGTTGGGCAGCCACACGGCGGTGAGCCGGCCGAGCGAATCGTAGGTGAGATCGGTCTTCTTCAGGTTGGCGTCGTAGATCTTGACCGGCTGGCCGGTGGCCGGGTCCGCGTAGGTGTACGTCGAGTGCCCGGCCGCGTTGGTGACCTTGGTGCGGGTCAACGGGCCCGCGCCCGTGGGCGTGTAGGCGTTGGTCGTGGTGTTGCCGCCCGCGTCCGTGGACGTCAGGGGCCGGCCGAGCGCGTCGTAGGTCGCCTTGCCGGTGGTCTGCCAACTGCCGGGATTCCGCTCGCCGTTGGTGGCGGTCGCCGGGTAGGCGCTCGCCCGGCCGGTCCAGGACACCTCGCCCTTGGTCGGGGTCTGGGCGGCCGACCAGGTGGTGGCGGACGCGGTGTCGTAGACCGTCGCCGTGTCGGCCAGCACGTCACCGCGGCTGTCCGTGCCCGTCGGCAGGGACAGGTCGGTCTCTGCGGCCGAGCAGACGCGGCCGACCGTACGGGTGCGTGAGACAAGGGAGTTGATGCCGAGGGTGTCGTTGCGCGCGTACCAGGTGCGGGTGCAGGTCTGGTCGCTGTCCACGGCCGCGTCGCCGTTGTCCTGGACCTCGACCGCCATGCCGTGGTCGTCGTACGTCGTCTCCGTGGAGGACGTACGCCAGGACGCGGAGCCGGTCAGATACGTGCGGGTGACCGCCTTGTCCGAGCGGACGAAGTAGGCCTCGACGTCCGCGTAACTCTTGTGCTGGGTGGCCGTTCTGGACTTCCACGGGTCGTTGACCACCACCGACACCGGCGTCGAACCGTCGTAGGAGATCTGCTCGCGCAGGAACCCGGAGTACGGGTCGGCGTCCGCGATGTCGGCGACGGTGAAGCCGTCCAGCTCGACACCCGCCTCCGTCACCGAACGCGTACCCGAGTCCGTCCTGTCGCCGTCCATGCCCCGCAGATACAGGGACACCTTCTTGGACCGCGTCACATCCGGACTGCCCGTGTACTCGGTCACCTTGCGGTAGCCGCGCCACTGCGACCAGGTCCGCTCGTCCGACGGCGTGAACGGGTCGTTGTTGTAGTGCCAGCCGGGTCCGGAGTACTCGTAGGAGTGCTCGACCGCCTCGTTCTGCCCGGTCGGGTCGGCCGTGAACACCGCGGTGACCCGGTACTTGTGGAACCAGTCGATCGACGCCTCCGTGGCGCCGTTGATGTTCCAGTAGACCGGGTAGCAGGACAGGCTGTTGTCGTCCTCGGCGGTGGGCATGTTCGAGCCGCGCACACACTCCGGCTCGGAGAGCGTCACGTCCGTGATCGCGCCGGTCTCGGACGTGATCGTCTCGATGCGGGGGCGGGTGAGCGGGAGGATGTCGTCGGTCGCGTCGACCCGGTTCTCCCGCATCTGGTACGTGAAGGTGATCGGGTCCAGCGAGACGTCGGCACCGTTCTTGCCCGTGTGGGTGAGGGACTTGAGGACGAGGGTCTGGTCCGAGGTGTCCCCGATGTCACCGCCGTCGAGGAACTCCTGCGTCAGCTTCCACGAGTCGGCCTGCGTGTAGGCGCTGCTCGCCGCCGACCAGGCGTAGGTGTTGATACCGGTCAGCCGCTTACGGGTGAAGAACGAGGGCGAGACGTTGGTCTCACAGTCCGCGTCGGCCGCGCAGATGGCGTCGAACGGGACGTCCGGCCAGTCGTCCGAGGTGTCGTCCGTCAGCGCCGAGCAGTCGTCGGCGGTGCAACGCTCGCTGTGGTCGAAGGTGATCTTGCCCGGCGCGTCCGCGGTGAAGAGCGTGCCGGAGCGCTGCCCGTAGAGGATCTTCGTGAGGTAGCCGCCACGCGTGTAGGTCGCGGTGGCGGTCGAAGCGCCGTTCCTGGCATAGGAGTTGGACTCCTTGGTGTACCAGTACGACATCGCGTTGCCGTGCAGGTCCTCGACGTAGTCGAGGTTCCACCGCCAGGCCTGCGCGCAGTACGCCGACGCGAAGGTCGCGTCGTAGCAGGGCTCGCCCTCGTCGTCGCCGAACACCGGCACCGACCACACCGAGTTGGTGCGCTCGTCGCCCGCACCGGACAGCTTGTTGAGGCCGAAGACGTACTTGATGCCGTCACCGGTGACGACCGTCCAGTACTCGCCGTTGTTGTCGCCGTTGTCGGCGTCCGTGGAGTGCGTGACGGTCGACGCGTCGTCGTCCTTCAGCCGCCACTCACCCGTCGTGTCGTCCTTCACCAGCTCCGACGACTTGCCGTTCAGGACCAGGGAGGCGTTGTCGTACTTCCAGCAGCGGTCGTACTTCTCGTCGTGCCCGTCCTGGTCACAACTGCCGTAGCTGCGCTCGACATACGACGACGAGAGGTCGAAGCCCTCGCCGACCAGGGTGGCCTGGTTGTTCGTGGACGCCGTCTTGCCGTCCACGCCGCCCGAGTCGTACGACAGGGCCAGCGCCGGTTCCGGTCCCGCGGCGACCGGCGGTACGTCGATGTCGTACGACCAGCTGAAGGCCCCCGAGGAGCCGCCGGCCGACCAGATCGACGAGGCCGCCAGCGGGGTCGCCGTGTAGTCACCCGAACCGGACTCCGACTCACCGGAGGCCGCGGTCGCGGCGAGCACGGTCGCGGCGGCGGTGCTCGCCTCGCGCACCAGCTGGGTGGACACGCCGGTGTCGGCACCGGTCAGCTCGACGGTGGCCGAGAGTTCCTGGGCCTTGATGTCATTGGCGGAGCCGAGCGGGGTCTGGGTACGGCACTTGGCCTGCTCCGGGGTGGTCAGCGCACACGCCGGCAACGCGACCAGCCGGAGGCGGCCCGACCAGCCACCACCATAGGCGGAGGCGAACTCGCCGTAGTCGAGGGAGAGTTGCGCCTTTCCGGCACCGGCGACGGACAGCAGGACTCCGGAGACCCCGGCCGCCTCGGTCGCCTTGCGGGACAGCACCTCGACGGTGGCGGAGCCGCTCCCCGCCGTCAGCTTCACCGGCAGGCCACCCGGCTCGGCCTCGGCCGCCCTGCCGGTGGAGAGGTCGAGCGCGGCCGTACCGGCCTTCGGCCAGTCGGCGCTCTGCTCGGCACGCGCCCGCTTCGCCTGCGCCTGGTTCTCCGCCTTGGCCTCGGCGACCTTCGCCCGCGCCTTCTTCGCGCCGAGGCCCTCGACCTCGTACACCTCGCTGACCCGCTCCTTCTGGGTCGCGAGCCTGCCCAGCGGATCCGCGTCCGCCGCGAAGGCCACCGGTGTCAGCAGCGAGGCCAGCAAGGTCGCGGTGACGGCGACCAGTCCGGTTCGCCCCAGCCTTATGGATGATGTGCGCATGCCATGTCTCACGTCGTCGCCCCGTCATGTCACATGAAAAAGATCAAGGAAGTACCGTCGTGCCGGCGTCCGGGAGGTGGTGCGGGGCACCGTCTCCCGGACGCGGCCGTCCGCGCTATTCGCCGACCATCGAGGTGATCTGATCGGTGTCCGAGGCCGCCCCGGCCCACAGCCGCAGCTCGCTCACCGAGCCCGGCAGCCAGTGGCCCCAGGCCCCGGCGGTGTAGCCGTTGCCGACCGCGAGGGACTCCTTGCCGGAGTCGGTCGTGTAGGACACGGTCGTGTACTGGACGTTGTCGTTGAGATACAGGGCCGCCGTGACGTCCTGCTGGTTGAAGACGCCGGTGATCCGCACCTGACCGCTGTCGGTGGTGGCCTCCTCGCTGACCTGCGCGGTGAAGGTGCCGTCGTCGTTGTAGCGGCCGAAGTGCCAGAAGCCCGTCGCCACCGTCTTCTCCACGATGTCGCCGTCCGTGGTCTCGATCGCGACCGTCGTCCTACCGGTCACCTCGAAGAAGACGCCCCAGTTCGACGTCCCGTCCTTGTCGCGCTTGCCGACGACCTGGGCGACGTATCCCGTGCCCTTGGCGGCCAGCGCTTCGAGGTCGGGATCGACCACGGCCGTCACGGTGAACGAACCCGTGTCGTCGACGGCCGCGTCCGAGGAGGCCGCGTCGTCGGTGCCGTCCAGCACGATCGCCTCCCCGTCGGTGGCACCGCCGCCGGAGACGGTGAGCGTGCGCCCGTACCCCGAGCTGTCGGCGAGGCTGGTGGCACCACCGGCCGCGGTGGCGGCGTCCCAGTGCGCGGCGAGCTCGACGTACTGGTCACCCGTCGTCGGGTTCAACAGGCGCGCGTCCCGCACGACTTCGTTCCAGGACAGCGCCCGCTGCCAGGTCCGCACCTCGTCCACGGAACCGTGCAGAGGGTAGGAGTACGCCCCGTTGAAGAGCGCGGGCCCGACCCGCAGGGCACCCGTGGAGGCCCAGGGCGCCGCCGCGGCCTTCTCGATGTACCACTTGCCGTTCACGATCAACCGCATCGTCCCGGCCGTCGCGTTGTAGACGAAGGACACATGCGTCCAGGTGTTCGCGGCCACCGGCGCGACCATGTAGTACACGGTGTACGGGGGGTCGTCGGAGTTGTCGCCGGTGGTGATCATGCCCCAGTAGCCGTAGGTGGCGTTGTAGAGCACGTAGAACGGACTGTTGTACGCACCGCTCTGCGACAGGACCATCTGCGTCTTGCTCAGGTCGTCGAGCCGGACCCATGCCGACGCGGTGTACGACTTGCCGGTGTCGAGCACGGGGCCGTCCGTCTGGGCGTACCCCGAACCGCCGTCCAGCAGAAGGCTGGTGTCCTCCGCACCGGTGTCGGGGTCCGTACCCCGGCGACCGCGACCGTCGCGGGTGACACCGGTCGAGGACAGCGTGAGGTCGTCCGCGTCGGCGTCCACCCCGGTACCGGAGTCGACGGCGGCGCCGGACGCCTCGTCGAAGTGGTACTCGGCCTGCGGTGCCTCGCCGTCGGAGACCCTGAAGTCGATCAGGTTCTGCGCGCCCCAACGCCCCAGACTGTCCTCGGCCCGCGCGTACAGCCGGTACGTCCCCTCGACGTCCGGGGTCACCGCCTTGGTCACCTTGGTGCCGCTGATCGCGGACGACCAGGCCGTCTCCGTGGAGAGCTTGTACTGGTACGCCACGTTCGCGTCACCGTCCGCCGGACCGAACGTGAACGTCGCCGCGATCCCCGGACCACCCGCCGCCGCACACGCGTTGGCCGTGCACGCCGAGTACGGCGACGCGATCGCGATCGTCGGCTTCAGCGGTCGGGTCGGGTCGACCTGGAAGTAGCACCAGCCCGTGGTCGAGGCGTTCGACGAGCCCGACAGCCAGCTGGCACCGTCGTTGTAGTACGACCGCACCCACGCCCGGTACCGGTACAGCACGTCCTCACTCAGCGTCGACCACGCCAGCGTCACCTTGGCGTTGTCACCGGCGTAACCGCTGGAGGGCCGCTCGCTCCCGTTGCCCGCGGTCACGTTCGACCAGGTGCCGGTGCTGCTCCGCTGGTCCAGGTCGAAGGCGATCCGCAGACTCGCGTCGTTCTCACCGCCCGACTTGGTCTGCGCGGTCGCCGCCAGCGACGGCGTGGGGTCGGAGACGATCGCGGGGTCGTCCGCGTCCCGCTCACAGACCGTGCCGTCACCCGTGACGATGCCGACACCGGTCGGCGTCGCGGGCAGGCCCACGTACTTCACCGAGAGCACGGCGTCGTTCTTGAACCGCTTCCACGAGTTGGGGTCGGTCTCGTCGTGCGCCTTCAGCATCAGCGGAAGGCGGGAGAAGTTGCCCGCCGCGAAGCTCTTGACCGTGGCGGTCAGGTTCTCGTTCGTCTCGGCCGCGTTGTCGTTGAACTCGATCGCCGCGTTCGGCTGGGACGGGTCGCAGGCGCTGCCCCGGCCGGCGGAGACGTACCGGTCGACCATCAGGTCCAGGTGCGTGGGGCCCGGCCAGTCCGAGGACGACGAGATCCCGTTCGTACGGGTCAGATCCACCCACGACGCGGTGCACGACATCGACCACGACTCCGTCGCCCGGAACGTGGCGTCCAGTACGTGCTTGCCCTTGAGCGAGGTCGGCGCGAACTCGAAGTACAGGCGCTGCTTGTAGCCCGAACCGCAGTAGTACGAGTAGCCGCCGGTGACGTAGGTACCGCAGTACCCCATGCCCTTGCCCTCGTCGTCGTCCCCGTTCGTCCACGCGTAGTCGGCGTAGCCGTCGCTGCGCAGGAGGGTGCGCTCGGCCTCGGACCAGGTGACGGTCGGGTCGATGTAGAGCGGGTAGGTCGCGTTCTCGACGAGTTCCGCGTCCGGGGTCAGGGAGAGTTCGTCGTCGGAGACGTCGAGGGGCAGCAGCGCGATCGCGCTGCCGTCGGCGGGACCGTCCGCACCGTCGGCGACCGAGGCGCCGCCCGAGGAGTCTGCGGAGTCTGCGGAGTCAGCGGAGCCGGAGGAGTCGTCGACCTCGCCGGCCGTCGTCAACCGAGTGCTCAACTGCGTGGTCAACTGGGCGTCGGCCGAGGACTGTTGGGCATCGCCCGCCGAGTCCCACATCTGCGCCTGCGGCGAGCGGAACACCGGCACACCGTCGCCGTCGACCGCCTGCATCCCGCCACCGGTCGTCTCCTGGACGTCGAGACCGGTCGTGTCGAGCCCGAACGACACCTCCGACAGCGCCTCGCTCGCCGCCGCCTGGGCCGACTTGACGATCAGCACCTCGCGGAAGCCCTCGACCGACGCGGTCAGCTTCAGGTCCACGCCGGGCAGGACCTCGCTGTACAGCGCGGAGTCCCCTGCCAGCACCGGCTTCGGCAGCTCGCCGGCCCAGCCCAGGGACAGGGTGCGCCCCTCCCGGGTCACGGACACCAGATCGCCGCCGTCGCCGCCGTCGGAGAAGGACATGCCGACAGCGGCGGCCTTCGGCCCGACCGACCCGTCCGCGCGCACCTCCAGCGTGGCATCGGGCGCGACCCAGCCGTCGTCGTCACCGGCCTTCACCCGCACCGGGACCGCCGAGTCCTCCAGCGTGAAGGACAGACCGTCCGGATTGGCGTAGGTGGTCGCGTACTCGGTGCGCAGCGCGGGCACCTCCACCTGCGCGCCCGTCGACTTCGCCGCCGCGAGCGCGTCCTGCGCGGCCTGCGTCGACTCCGAACTCCCGTCGTCCGCCGACGCCTCGGCCTCGCTCATCGGCTCCGACTTCGCCGCCGACGCCACCGACCTGGCCGCCTCGACCGTCCCGTCCAGCGGATCCACGTCGGCCGCGACGGACACGCCTCCGGCCTGAACCAGGCCGCACACCAAGGCCGTTGACACGAGCAACGTGCCCAGCCCGCGTCCGGTTCTGCTTCTTCCGCTGCCGCTGCCTCTTCCACTGCCTCTTCGGATCACAATCCGCCCCCGTCCCCCGCGATCCCACATGGATCAGCAAAGGGAACCTAAAGCGATTCACAACCTTCATCAAGATTTCATTTGCCCCATCTCCCCCTCAAACCCGGGGACTTGACCAAAAGATTCCTGGACACAGGTTTCCCCTAGGGTCACCGTCGAGTACGAGCACAGACCCGACAGGGCGGGTGTTATAAGGCATTCCCCTTCCCATGCCTACGAGAGCGGGGAGACGTCGGATGCCAGGGCCCGGGCGGTGTCGGCGAAGCACTGCTCGTCGGCGTCGGGGGCGAGGCCGAGGGTGACGCCCTGAGTGAGGCCGACGAACAGCACTCTGAGCGCGGTGACCGGAGCCGGGCCTGAGGTGACGTCACGGTGCCGCCGTCGTACGACCTGCCGGTGAACAGCGCGATCAGGTGCTCCTCCTGGAGCGACAGGCGCGGCAGCGCGTCGGGGCCGTCACCACCGCGCCGGCAGTGCCGGGCGAAGGCGTCGACCGCCGCCGGCAGCTCCAGCCCGGCCGGGACCTCCCGCTCGATCTCCTCGTAGTACGGCCGCAGTTGAGCCGACGAGACGTCGAACGAGCTTCAGGGAGGAACACTCATGGCCCGGGCCGTCTCCGGCGTGGCCCTGCTGATGGCGTGGCGGGGCAGCGGTGCCGGGGGTGAGGTGTGGATCGGGTACCAGACGGCCGGCCCGGTGGTGTTCGCCGTACTGCCGGCCGCGGCCACGCCCACGCCGAAGACCTGACCTCGGGTACCCACGCCAATTGGCCACCGCGCACCCGAACTGGCCACACTGATCGCCGCAGTTGACCGTTTCGGGGCAAGGAATGTCATGCAGGTTCGGGGTCAGGTACCGGGGCAGCGCGCACGCCGTTGGATCTTGTTCGGGGTGATCGCCTTCGGGGCGCTGTTCCTGGTCATCGGGGTGATCACGGCGGGGGTGTCGGTCTCGTTCCTGGTGGATGCGGAACGTGCCCCCGGCACCGTGGTGAGCCTGGAGTGGCGGCAGGACCACAGCGGTACGTCCCGCAAGAACCGGGCGAGCGACAAGCCCATGGCGTACCCGGTCGTCGAGTTCACGTCGGCGGACGGTACGCGGCGGACGTTCCGGGACTCGACGGGGTCCAATCCGCCCGCGTACGACGCGGGTGAGCGGGTCGAGGTGCTCTACCACGCGGACTCACCCGAGGACGCGCGGATCAACGGGTTCCTCTCCCTGTGGCTGTTGCCGTTGGTCTTCGGCGGGATCGGGCTGGTGGTCGCGGCGATCGGGACGACGGTGGCGGTGCTGACCCGGAGGCGTTCGCGGGCCGCGAGTCCGCAAGCGTCACCCCCTCGGTCCGACGCACTCCTCAAGGCGCCGTGACGGCGGTCGCCGTAGTCTCCCCGGTCGCCATGGTCGTATCTCCGGCCCCGGGTCCGACTCCCCGGGCACGCCCCGCGAGCAGGACGACCAACAGAGCCGGCGCGAGCAGCAACGGGGGACGCGCCGGACGGTCGTCCGCCGGCTGCCAGACGGAGGTGCTGCCGGCCGAGACGAGCAGGGTGACCACCGCCAGGGCGGCCAGCCCGGTCAGGAACATCACCGCGACGAAACTGGAGGTGGCGGCCTCGTACGTCCGGGAGCACAGGCCTTCTTCGGCGACTCCGACCCCGTTTCAAGCTGCATCACGCCTTACCCCCTCACCGCCTCAACCCCTCCCCCCCCTCACCCCCTACGTCTCGCCATCGCCATACCCGTTCCACGCCCCCAACTTGTCCGGATTGACCACCAACCACAGATCGGTGATCAGGCCGGCACCCCCCACCCCCACCGCGAGCACGGCGAACGTCGTCCCGGCTATCCGTACCGCCACCCCGGGCGTCCCGTTCACGTCGTCCTCGACGAGTTCCATGTCGGGTTCCCGCCGCATGAGGCCGAGGAAGAGGCGGGCCACCTTGTCGCGGCCGACGACCGGACGCAGAGCCGCCCGTACCTTGCCGCCCCCGTCGCTGCGCGACTCGACCGCCGGGTCGAGCAACGCGACCAGCGCATCGAGATCCCCGGTCTCGCAGGCCTCGCGGAACGCGGAGACGACCCGCCCGTGTTCCGCCGCCGTACCGCTGCCGGGTGCGCGGTGGGCCAGGCGTCGGCGGGCGGAGGAGGCGAGTTGGCGACAGGCCGCGGGCGTACGGCCCACGGTCTCGGCGATCTCGGTGAACGGCAGCCCGAAGACGTCGTGCAGGACGAACGCGACGCGTTCCGCGGGAGTCATCGAGTCGAGCAGCACCAGCATCCCCATGCTGACCGACTCGTCGAGGGTGATCCGGTCGGCGGGATCGTCGGCGCCCGCACCACCCCCCGTACTGGCCCACCCCGCACCGTGCCGCACCGGCTCCGGCAGCCACTCACCGGTGTACCGCTCCCGCCGGGCCCGCGCCGAGCCCAGCTGGTCGAGGCAGATCCGCGAGGCGACCCGGGTCAGCCACGCCATGGGCACGTCGATCGCCCGCTGCGCCTCCTCGGACAGGGCGTACCAACGGGCGTACGTCTCCTGTACGACATCCTCGGCGTCCTGCACCGAACCGAGCATCCGGTAACCGAGGTTGAGCAGCCGCCGCCGCTCGGCCATGAGGGAACCGAGGGTGGGATCCTGGGACGAACCGGGTGAACTGGACACAGCGGTGATCATCCTCCCCGTACAGACGGCCGGCCGGACGACCGACCGCCCCGCACCACATGCCGCGCGAGCCACTCGTCGAAGGTCTGCCCGCCCCGCGCCCCGGGTGCATCGGCCGCGTCGGCGACCGGCAACTGCCCGTCCCCCGTCATCGCCGCCCCGACCGCCCCCGGCATCCGCACCGGCACCACCAACCGCCGCTCCCCCCTCGCCCGCAGCAACCGCCGCACCATGTCGACGAGTTGCTCGACGCGCGGCCCGGCGAGATCCGGGGCCATACCTTGCGCGGGCCCGGTCGCGAGCGTCACCAGTTGCCGCGCGACCTCCCGCGCAGCGATCGGCTGGGTCCGCATCCGCGGCACCACCGCGAACGGCCCCGGCACCCGGTCGAGGGTCTGCTCCGCGAACTCGTGGAACTGTGTCGCGCGCAGCACGGTCCACGGCACCGGCCCGCCCCTCACCACATCCTCCTGGCGGAGTTTGCCCCGGTAGTAGCCGAGGCCGACCCGGTCGATGCCGACGATCGACAGCACCACGTGATGCCGTACGCCGGCCCGCTCCCCCGCGTCCAGCAGATTGCGCCCGACGGCGTCGAAGAACGCGACCGACTTTCGCGCGCTAGTGGTCGTCACGTTGCTCACGTCGACGACGGCATCCACGCCATCGAGCGCGGCATCGAGCCCAGCGCTCCCGGCTACCAGGTCCACACCCCGCGACCGGCTCAGCACCACCGGTTCCCGCCCGGCCGCGACCAACTCCTCGACCACGTACCGCCCGACCAGCCCGGTACCGCCCGCCACCGCAACCCGCATACCGACCCTCGCCTTCACTTGGTGTCACCCCGCCGCCCAGGAGACACCGGCACCAGCAGCACCGCCGACAACAGCACCAACGCGGCGAGGAACACCACGTTCAGCACCTGGTCCCGCGTCCCGTACATGTCGAGATGCTGCACGTGATAGCTGAAGTGCAGCACGTTGAAGACCAGCCACACCGCACCCGTCGTCTGCACCAGCCTGGTGTTCCGCACCTCGCGCAGCGCGACGATCGTGAGGAGGGCCAGCGCGAGGAACATCGCCCCCGCGTCCTTGACGAGGTGCTCGTTGTAGGGACCCAGCTGGGGCAACCAACTCAGCCCGAGTCCAGGGAAGTTCGCGTACCACCCCGTCGGCGAGAAATAGGCCCGGCCACCTGTGTACAGCCCGACCACGGCCAGCAGACCGAGGCTGACGTACCGGATTCGTGTGCTCATACCTGTCATACCCGTACGACGACACAGCCCCCGCGAATGTCAGGGCGGAGGACAAAGTCACAGGTCAGGCGGCCGTTCCCCGCACCATGAACACATCCACCGCGTCCTCGGCCTCGACGACGAACCCGTACCGCTCGTACAACCGCCGAGCCGGACTCCCCTGCAACACATTCAGCCGTACAACACCGACACCGACACCGATGCCGCCCCCGCCATCGACCTCACCCCGGTCACACCGCTCCAGCAGCTCCCCCAGCACACCGGAACCGATCCCACGCCCCTGATGTTGCGCGCCCACATAGAAATGCTCCAGCCAGTGGCAACGGGCGTCCCCGTCCGGCCGTAGCGCCACGCACCCGGCGAACGCCCCGCCCACCTCGATCACCCAGGTCCACTCCGCCACGAACCCGTCCCGCAGCCGCTGCCGCACACGCCGCTCGTCGTACCGCCCGAGCCGTTCCAGATCACCACGCATCACGACGGCACGCAGCTCGGCGATCGCGTTGACGTCGGCCGCCGACGCGGGCCGTATCTCCCAGTCAGCCATGATCAGCACGCTACCGCGCGGAAATCGATGGAACCCGAGCGGCCCCGCCTGCTGGAATGACCCGATGCGCGACGCCGCCGACACATCGACGATCACGGACCGAGGTCGGCACAAGAACGCCAAGACCCCCTGGGACCAGCCGACTTGGCGGAACACGGCCCTCGACTGGGCCACCCGCGAACTCACGACGAGGGGACTACGAGAGAGCGGGACAGCCGGACGGCGGGTACGCCTACGCCCCTGGTCCGTCCTGGTCCGCATCCCGGTCGAGGACGCCGACACCACCGACGGAACCACCTCCACGTCCGCCTCCACCTCCACCGTATGGCTGAAGGCCAATCCACCGGCCAGCGCCTTCGAGGCACCCCTCGCCGCCGCACTCGCCCACTGGGTCCCGGAGTACGTCCTGGAACCCCTCGCCGTAGACGCCGACCGCGGCTGGTCCCTGCTCCCCGACGGCGGCGACCTCTTCTACCAGGTCCTCGACCGCAACCCCGCCGACCCCCACGCCTGGGAGGAACCGCTGCGCCAGTACGCGACGATGCAGCGCGCGCTGATCCCGTACACCAAGGACCTCGAACAACTCGGCGTCCCCAGCGCCAGGACGACAACACTCCCCCAAGTCTTCGACGAGACAGTGGAGTTCATCAGGTCGGTCACCGAGAAAACAGCAGCGCCGCCACGACACCCCGCCCCCGGCGTCGACCCCACCACCCTGCACGCCCTACGCCCGCGCCTGCTCAACTGGTCCGCGGAACTGGCCGACTTGGGCATCCCCGACTCGCTCGACCACTCCGACCTGCACGAGGGCCAGTTGTTCAACCCGGAGCCCGGCCGCTTCACCTTCTTCGACTGGGGCGACGCGTCCGTCTCCCACCCGTTCTGCAGTTTCCTGGTCCCGGCCGAGCAATTCACCGAACGCTACGGCCCCGACTCGCTGCCCCGCCTACGGGACGCCTACTTGGAACCCTGGACAGGAAACGGCCGTAGCAGCAAGGAACTTCGTCGCGCGCTGAGCCTGGCCGGACGGCTCGGTGTCATCGGACGTGCGGTCACCTGGGGCCGGATCTTCCCCGGCGCGTCCGACGAGACGCGCGCGACGGGCGCGGCGGAAAGCACGAAGCGCCTGCTGCAACTGGCAACGGCCGAGCCTCCGTTCTGAGAGCCGTACGTCAACTGCCCGCCGCCCGCTACCGGTTGGCGTCCAACCACGCCCGCACGGCATCGAGATCGGCGTCGGTGATCCCGTACCGATGGTCGACGCGATGCAGCAGGGCCCGTTCCGGATGATGGGCGGTCACCCAGTCGCGGTCGGCGTCGCGGATCTCGTCGTCCACCCAGATGAAAGGGCGCCCGGCGGCCCAGGCGACGAGCGGCCGGGTCTTCCAGTGCAGGCCGCTGACCGGACTCCCACCCGCACTCTCCTCGGCCGGGTCGGGCCAGTCCACCAGGGGGAGTTGGGGCAACCCGAGCCAGGGTGCGACGCACACGTTCGCGTCGTCCATCCAGGTCGTCGCCCACACCAGTTCGCACCGCAACGCGGCGAGCCGGGGCCCGAGCGAGGGGTCGATCCGGGTCAGCAGGGGCGGGGCGGCGGCGACCGGCGGCGCAAACTCCGGCTCGTACACCGGGTAGGGCCGCGACGCACCGAAGGGGAGCAGGGTTCCGTCGACATCGAGGAAGAGAAGCATCGACACCAGGATCGGCCACTTCCCTCCCCGACGCCACGCGCATCACCCCCACTCCTCGCCCCCACTCCGCACTCTCAACTCCTACGCCGGACACGTCACCCCTCGAACCCGCCCGCGCGCAGCAGCTCCTCGACCCGGGCCCGATGCGCCGCCTCCCACTCGTCAAGGCTCTCGTCGCCCTCCTGAACCAGCCGCGCCAACGCCCCCGCGAGCACCTCCGCCCGCCGCGCACCCGGCACGACCACGACCCCGTCCTCGTCGGCCACCACGACATCCCCGGCGTCGACGGCGACGCCCCCGCACCGCACCCGCTCGTTCAACGGCAGTACGGCCTTCTTGGCCCCCGGGATCGGCACGGTCCCTCGCCCGAACACGGGGAACCCGGCCGCCCGCACCTCCCCGACGTCCCGGATCACCCCGTCGACGACGAACCCGGCGATCCCGCGCCGCTGCGCGACGGCACACACATTCCCCCCGGCGAGCGCGTACTCCACGTCACCCGACTCCACGACGAGCACCGAACCGGGCTCGGCCCGGTAAATGGCCGCGTGCAGCATGAGGTTGTCGCCGGGAGGGCACCGCACGGTGAAGGCGGGCCCGACAAGGCGCGACACCGGACCCCACAGCGACCGGATACCGAGGTCCAACACCTGCTCGTGGCCGAGGAGGTCGGCGAGGGTGGTCGTGGGAACGTCCTGGAAATCGGTGGCATCAGTCATACGGCGGACGCTACCGCCCACCCCCAAGTCGCCGTCGAGAGCGGCACGTTCACATTCGAGGCCCGAGCCGTGGTCCTCGCCGACAAGGAAAAGCAGTTGATCCCGCTCTTCGACGTCGCTCCTCGGCCGAGCACAGTCAGTCGAGCGTGCCCCTGTGCCAGGATGGCCTGTCGGCCAGTTCCCACAGGGCGTCGAAGTGCTTGTTCCAGGTCTCGACGGCAGCCTTGGCGTCGTCGGTGTCCTCCCGCGACCAGATGTTGAGGTCGGTGCGATATCCCTGGGGATCGTAGTATTCCGGTTCCGGACCGAATCCCACGGTGCGGGCGGACACGTCGTAGAGACCGTGCAGAACCAGTTCCCGGTTGAAGATGCAGATCTTGTCGCGCGGAATGCCCGGGTAGAAGCGGTACTCGCACGCGGCCGTCACCCGCCCCACCGACGTCAGCCGCCTCGCGATGCCCGACAGCCTCTGGTCGTACTCCTCGCACTTGAGCTCCACCCGCTTGCGGAAGTCCACGTCATCGACGGGAACACCCCCCGTGCCCACTCGGGAGGGCACCGTCATGGGAACGCGGAAGTCCGGCACCAGGAATCTGACCACTACCTCCCGCGTCGGACCGGGATCTTCGTGGAGCTCCTCCAGACGGTGATAGAGCTCGTTGTACAGCGTCTCGCCCGTGTAGCCGAGAAAACTGATCTCCACCGTCCGGTCGCGGAAGGCCTCGGTCACGAAGGTGCCCAGCTCCCGTGACTTCACCTGGGCGTGCGACGGCACCCTGAGCGACGCGTCAAGGTCGTTGACCTTGCTGTACAGCACATAGGCCACGACGCTGAGAAGGGCGCTGCCGAGGAACACCTTGCCCTGGAGGGCATCGCCCACCGGCTTCACGAACTGTGCGATCAGCGCGACGACGAAGACGGAGAGGAGCAGAATCCGCGTGATCGTCGGCTCGTAGCGGGCCTGGAACCGCCTGAGCCGCTCGCTCAGGGTGCTTTCCGGCAGCACCCTTCCACTGCCGGCCATCGCAGCCCCTCTCCCCCGTCACGCGACGCACAACGACAAGTCACACCTCTGCGGGGTACTCGTGCGTCCGCGTCTGTCCATGGTCGGGCCATGCAAGCGCCAAGGCAAGATAGGGATTTGCCGTCGATCTGTCCCTGAGCCCGAGTGACGCGGTCGCCGTTTTCAAGGTCATGGCGTAGGTGTCGACCGCCCGGCGGACGTTGGGAGCCTCCAGGCTGTCTCCGGTCACCAGCCGGTCAAGGTCCACATAGGCGGACCGCACGGTCTCGATCCAGCGGTACACGTTCCAGTCCTCGTTCCAGCCCTTGGTGCACTCCTCCGGCATCCTCCTCTCCCATCGAGTGAACAGGCGGTGCCGAATGTCCGGGCTCGTCGGGGTCAGGTGCATGTGGCGGACAAGGTCGTAGAGCGGGTCGCCCACCATCGCCATCTCCCAGTCGATGAGAGTCAGCCCCGTCCAGTCCTCGCGACGCACCAGGTTCCAGGGGTTGAGGTCACCGTGCAGGAGCACGGACCGGCGCGGGGTCACCATGTGCCGGTCGAGAATCTCTCCCAGTCGGACGATGTTTCCGGGCAGGCCCAACTCCCGGGCCAGCGCCAGCGTCTCCTTCGGGAGCTGGGACACCATGCGGAGCAGTTCGAGGCGCAGTCCGTGGTAGAAGTCCTGGCCCAGAGTGTCCGAACCCAGCTCATCGCAGTCGATCTGCGTCAATTCACAGAGTTGGTCGACGAGATCGTCCGCCTCGTACGGCAGCAGCCCCTCGGTCGGATGGTCGGGGTGCCGGATCTCGCCCTTCGGCCCCTCGTAGGAGTGGATGGTGAACTGGTCCTTCAGCTGGCGATGGCTGGTGCCCAGCGCCAACACCCGCGGGGCGCGCACCTTCACCCCGGACTTCTCGATCGCCGTCAGGACGGCATGCTCGTTGAGGTACCGCCGTTCGCGTGGATTGGCCGGTCCCACCTTCCGACGCACCATGACCGGCAACGGGATGCCACGCACCTGCACCGCCGTACTGAGATGGGCCGTCCCCTTGAACACATGGTCCGCGGGAGCGGCGCCCTCCCCGAAGAGCGCGTCCCGGACCGCCCACGCCGGAAACTTCGGATGCTCAGGCACCCTGATGTCCCGCTTCCAGGCGATGGTCAGCTTGTTCCGGTCCTTGCTGTGCCGCTTGCCGTTGGACACGTTCCACCGGAAGAGCATCCGCTCGATGGCCTGCTCGTCCGGCACGCTCTTGAGCCGTAGGGGGATCTCCGCCGCCACCAACGCCCGGTGCACCGCGTGCGTCGCAGCATCCAGGTCCCGCTGGTCGAACTTGTCGCCGAGCGAGGTCACCGCCCGCATCACGTCCGGATAGACGGACTGCGCGCGCTCGAAGTCAACGTAGTGCCTCAGATCCCGCTCGGCACCCTGCACCGCGTCACCGCACCGGTGGTCCATAGCGGTGTGCCAGGCGTCCATCACCTCGGACCACTGATCATGTGGGTAGTCCATCCGCACGAGATGGGTGGCGAGGTCGTGCACCGGGTCGCCGAAGGTCGCCAGCTCCCAATCGACACAGATCAGGGGCGGGTCACCGTCGTACGAGAAGATCACGTTGTCGCGGTGCAGGTCGGTGTGGAGAAAGCTGAAAGAGCGGCTGGTCATTTTGGGCACCCGCTCGGCGAAGCGCACCATGGCGTCCTCCGGAATACCCAGCGTGGCGAACAGACCGCCGAACTTCGACCAGTTGCGCTTCCGGATCTGCTCCTCCGTCGCCAGGGCCAGAGTCTGCAGAAAGGCCCGGCTGTCCCGGCCGTTGCGGGGCCAGGACAGCGGCAGCGGTGGCAGATCCTTTCTGCGCACCTGCGTCATGTCCGCGAGCAGGCCCGCGAGGGCTGGGATCAGATGAGGTTCGACGCGCTTGCCGTTACGGCAGATCGTCGACAGGGGCACCCCCTGCACATAGCTCAGAACCGTCATGTCGCCGTGTCTGACGAGGCATTGCGGCACATGAGGCAGCACCCCACGGAGCGCGTCGAGGATCTCCGCCTCGTCCTGCCATGTCCTGATGACGACGGGCAGCGCATCGCCGATCCGCTGACGGATGGTGACCCGCTCGTGCCCCCTCAGCGCCGGCAGCCGGGCGCTCACCGCTCCCGGCGGTTGCACCACATGGTTCAGATTGTGGTGCCCCCGGCTGAACTCCCCCTCGACCTTGGCGCAAGCCACGAGCGAGGTGAACGCTTCGCGCGCGTCCCTCTCCGAAAAGGGAGCTCGGGGCATCGGCGGACCACCCAAGGTCACTCCTGAATAGCTGTACGTCGCCGCAGATGTTCATGCGTCGCGAGATGGGTGGCCACACTGTAATGCCCAAGACTGGAGCGAGTGGAACAACATCGAAAAACGCAACTCACTTGATGACGTCGACCCAATGACCTGCGGATTTCAGAACGGCACAGCCAGGCGCTCCCAGCAGGCGTCGAACCATGCCTGCATGGTCTCGATGAACACTGATCCGGTGGAGTTGGGATCACCCTCGTCGTTGACGTGCCTGATCAGAGTCGATCCCAGACCGAGGACGTCGAGGGCGTCCACCTCCGTCCCGTCGTCGAGGAGGATGGAGCGCTCCACGACCTCGTAAGGCCCGAACAGGGCCTCGGTGCCCGGGCGGAGGTACAGCTTGAAGGCGGGTACCAGGGGGACGCTCCTGACCTCCACCGCCACGGACGGCACCAGTCCCTCTGTCTTCAGATTCCGCAGTGCCGCGCGCAGCGACGTCGTGTGTCTTCGGGTGATACCTCGCAGACGCTCCTGGATCTGTTCCTGCAACTGGTCCAATTGTTCGGGCCCGTACGCCTCTTCGGGCTCGCCCACCGGTTTCAGGGCCCGTGGGTACGGCAGTTGCAGCGACTCGGAGGGCAACAGCATCCGCAACTCGATGCGTTCGGTGGTGATCTCCCCAGTGCGAATGTGCTCGGTACGGATGTGCTCGGCCTGCAGCCGGACATGGGCGTCCAGGCTCTCCGACGTGAGAGTGAAGACGTCCAGGCGCACGGTCGGCTGAGCGAACGCCCGGGTGACGAAGGGGCCCAGGGCCGCCCGCAGCCGGGGCGCCTGCTGCGGAACCTTGCCGGAGTGGATGGGGCTCTTCACTACCCGCGAACCGCTTCCCTGACGGGACTCGATCCACCCTTCGCCCTTCAACTCGCGCAGTACACGCTGGACCGTGTCGCGGGAGACTCCGAACTCCTCGGCGAACTCGCGCTGCGTGGGCAGCGATTGCCCCACTGCGTAGGTGCCGTCGGCGATGCGGACACGGAGTTCCTCCAGCAGGGTGTTGTACTCCCTGCCGCCGCCCTCGCCACGTCCTGAGCTCACATCGCGACCGTACCGCTTCGGCACGGCGACCAAACCGCTTCCAGCCACATCGGCGGCCCAATGTGACCGCCCACCATGTAAATAGGGCGGCGGCGTTAGCCGATCAAGCCATCTGGGCACATCAAATTTACGGCAACCAGTCCAATTGGAACGGTTGTTGATCCGCAACCGGGCAGAAGTCGTGTCGGAGAGAAACAAACAGAGAGAAACAAGGGGTGGGGTCCCATGATCTCCTTAGAGCTGCTGAGAGCAGTTGTGTCGCTCGGCGTGGAGCAACTGATGCAGTACCGCTACGGGGCCCTCGGCCTCCTGTGCCTCTTCCTGCTCAGCGTTGGTTACAAGGTCCGTAACACCACCTGCATGTCCGTCGGAGCCGTGATCTTCGTGCTCCTGATGACTCAGGCCTGATCCCGCAGCATCTGCAACACCGTGTCCAGGGAGCCGACCACGTGCTCGGCTCCCGCGTCCCGCAGCACCTTCTCCTTACGGTCGTTACGCGCGTAGCCGAGGAACGACACACCGGCCGCTTCCGCGGCTTCGAAGTCCGTGGGAGTGTCGCCGATCATCAAAGTGGCCGACGGTGCGGCGCCCAGGCCCTTCAGCGCACGATTGAGGCAGTGCGGGTCGGGCTTGAGGAGTTGGAGGTCCTGGGTGCGGCCGTAGATGTGCGGGGCGAAGCGGGACAAGAGCCCGCGGCCGGACAGGTAAGTGCGCACCACGCGCGGGGAGTTGTTGGTGGCGATGGCCAGCCGTGAGCCGACCGCCGACCAGGTCTGGATCAGCGGATCGGCGTACGCCGTGGGCATCGCCGAATCCGTGGCCCGCAGTTCCTCCTGCGTGAGACGTTCCTCCAGCTCCGCGACCAGGTCACTGCCCGGATGCCGGCGATCGACGGCGCGCAGGACCATGTGCGGGTCCAGGGAATCCCGTTCCGTCTCCGTCAACAGCCCGTGCAGACCCCGCCCTTCGAGCCACTCGACCAGTTCGCCCGCCACGCGCTCCGCCGTGTGCCCCGCGAACAGCCGACAGATGGGGCCGTCGAAGTCGAACAGGACGTTGCGCGTCTTGGTGATCAGTTCTCGCAGGTTCTCTGTCTCTACTGTCACCGGTTCAGTCTGCGTCGTATCAGGAGTCACTAGGAGAGTGTCAGGTCCGTCGTGATGGTTTCCCAGAGGGCGTCGAACCACAGCTGCGATTGATCCACGAACGCCGCGTCCCGCTCGCCGGTCTGCCGGAGGAAGGAGAAGAGGAGGGACTTGGCGCCGAGGGCGTCGTACATGTCCAGGGTCTGGCTGCCGTACTCCTCCTCCCGCCGCGTCAGCAAGTAGTAACCGAGCAGCGCCTCCTGGCCGTTGAGGAGGTAGAGCTTCACGGGCGGGGTGAAAGGGAGCGCCCGGAACGTGACCTTGACGTCCATGCCGTGCGTGGCTCTCAGAGCCAGCAGGTTGTGCTGGAGCACCTGGCCCTGGGCGTTGCGCATGGACAGCCAGCGTTGGTGGATCGAGTTGTCCTCGCCACTGCCGTCGGCCGGGACGGGGAACGCGAGGGTGATCTCCTTGGAGGGGACCAGGATGCGGACCTCGATCGACTGGGGGCTGAGGCGGCCCTCGTGGATCTGGCGCAGGGGTTCGCCCAGGGCCAGCATCAGGGTCTCGGCCGTGTGGCACACGACGTCTATGCGTACGTTCGATGCCGCGAACGCGTCCGTCAGGCGGGGGGCCAACCCCACCATCGTCGGCTGGGGTTCGCCGCGCAGCGGCGCCGGCGGCTCCGCGATCCGCGGTGGGCTCCCCTTGCTCACGTTCGTCAGGAGGCCCGCCTCCTGGAGCAGCCGCAGTGCCTGGCGTACGGCGCCGCGTTCGACCCCGAACTCCTCCGCCAGGTCGGCCTGGGTGGGCAGGCGGTCGCCTGCCTTGAGGTCGCCGGTGCGGATGCGGTCGCGTAGGGCGTCGGCGATCTCCTGGGGCGAGAAGCTTCTGCTGCCGTTCACTGCCACGTTCTCCTGGGTCACGACCAAACGGTATAACTCTGCCCCATCTAAGGGGAGTTGTTTGGAACCTGATTGTAAGTAGGTGTGAGTAGGTGCCAATCGGGAACAACTTAAGCAGAGTTGGCTGCCAACTTCTCCAAGTTGGTGGAAGTTTTGCTTCCACAGCCCGAAGGGGGAACCACCGTGCCTGCCATCGCCCTCCTCTCCGCCGTCTTCGTCGTCGGCTTCGAGCAGATCGTCCAGTGGAAGTACGGCGCCACCGGGATCATCGGTCTGCTGTTGCTCTCCATCGGCATCAAGGCCAAGAGCCCGGCCATCAGCTCCATCGGGGCCGTCGTCCTGGCCCTGCTGGTCACCGGTCCGGCCCTGTGACCCGTAGGACGACCCGTACGACCCGAAGGCCGCCCCCAAGGTCAGATCAGGTCAGCCACTGCGGGAGGCGATCAGCTCGTGGGTGTCAGCGTGAGCTCCGAACTGATCGTCTCCCACAGTGCGTTGAACCACAGTTGCGACTGTTCCACGAACGTCGTGTCCCGCAGCCCCGCGCCCTGCTCGAAGGCGAACAGCATCGACTGGGTGCCCTCCGCGTCGTACATCTCCACCTGCTCGTGGCCGATCTCCGCCTCGCGCTGGGTCAGCGTGTAGTAGGCGAAGAGCGCCTCCGAGCCGTTGAGCAGGTACAGCTTCACCGGTGGGGTGAAGGGCAGGGCGCGGAACGTGATGTGCACGTCGATGCCGTGGGTCGCGCGTAACGCGAGCAGGTTGTGCTTCAACACCTGGCCCTGGGCGTTGCGTTGGGCCAGCCAGCGGCGTTGCAGCCGGCTGTCGGCCGGGGCGTCCACGCGGGCGGGGAAGGCAAGGTCGATGTCGCTGCTCGGCAGCAGCACCCGGACGTCGACCGTGGCCGGTTTCAGACGTCCGGCGTGGATCTGGCGCAGCGGTTCGCCGACGGCCAGCTGGAGCGAGACGGCGGTGAGACAGAGCGCCTCGATCTCGACGTGCGGCTGCGCGAAGGCCTCCGATATACGCGGCCCCAGTCCCACCATCGTGGGCTGCGGCGGGGCTCCGGGGCCGGTCAGGGCCAGGCCGAGGTCGGGGGCCACGGTCGCCGGGCTCCCCTTGGACATGTTGGTGAGCAGCCGCTCGGACTGCAGGATGCGCAGTGCCTGCCGTACGGCCCCGCGCTCCATGCCGAACTCGTCCGCCAGCTTGGCCTGGGTGGGCATGCGCTGGCCGGGCCGCAGTACACCGGACCTGATCCGGGTGCGCAGCTCGTCGGCCAGCTCGCGGTGTGACCACTGTGGCCGTATTGACCTCGTCCGTCCATTGACGGTGGCGTGTTCCGGGTCCACGACCAAACACTACAACTTCTCGCCATCTTTCGGCAGTTCAAGGAAAGGTGGTTATGAGACGCATCCAAGAGGAGATAACTAGAAGAGAGTTGGTCGCCAACTTGGCTAACTTGGCCGCCTGGGTCTCTCTCCTGGAGGGGAGCCGAGAGCCCGGCGGTCGGCACCACTGGCACACAGGTGCGACAACCACAACTGAACAGCTACGGATGAGTCCATCAGAGTCCATCAACAGGCAGCAGGCGAAAGGTCGTTCAGAAGATGTCCGGGCACCATGGCCGCCTGGACGTACGCAGCAGGGCGTCGGCCACACGGGCGGCGCCCGCTCGTTCTTCCCGGACCCGGCCCGCCGCCGCGAGCCGTACGGCCGACTGGTCCCCGAGCCACAGCGTGCTCAACTCCCGCACATCCAGCGTGAGTTCCGCGCTCTCCGTGGTCGGCACGCACGACGCCCCCTGCGCCGAAGCCGCCAACCGGTAGCGCCCGCCCGCCAGTCCGGCCCCGTCGACCACGTCGAACACCAACGTGCCCTCCCCCTCGTACGACCGCGCCTCCATGGCCCGTACGACATCCAGGATCCGCACCCACAGCCAGTCCGCCTGGGTCGTGATCGTGGCCGCGCGCGGGTCCGGCAGGAGGAGGGGCAGCAGGTCGTCGGGGGCACGCCTGCCCGACTTCACCTTCGCCACCCAGTCGATCGAGCAGAGGTGGTGCCACAGGGCGCGTTCGGCGGCCGGGGTGGTGGCGATCAGCCCCCGCACGGTGGCCGTGTCGAGCGGCTGCTTGGCGTCGGTCCAGGTGTCGTCGCAGTCGTACGTGGCCAGGCCCTGCACCTCGCCGTCGGCCGCGCGGTAGACGGCGTGGAACGGCTCGGTCCACGGTGCGCGCGTCAGGTGTACGGCACCCGTGGTGACCTGCCACCAGCGGTCGTCCCGGTTGATCGCGCCGGGCTGGACGCGGCGCAGCCGCTCGTGCAGTTCGGGGCCGAGTTTGCGTACGTCCTCACCGTCCACCAGGTCGATACGGCCGCCGTCCTCCGGGGCGGACCAACGGGGGTCGAGGCCGGCGCGCTGGACGTCGATCTCCCACTGGGTCATCGAGGTCGCGGGGCCGAAGCCGTAGCGGCCGTAGATCCGGTACTCGGCGGCGATGAGGGTGGCGACGACATCACCGCGTTCCTTCGCGGCGGCCAGGTCCCGGTCCATCATCCGGGTCAGGAGGCCGCGGCGGCGGTGGGTGACCGTGACGGTGACGTTCGAGATGGCGTCCGCCGGGACCGCTCCGCCGCCCACGGCGGTGATCTCCTGCGGGAAGGAACGGAAGGTCGCCACACAGCGGGGGCCGTCGAACGCGCCGAGGGTGCGGGACGGGTCGATGTAACTGCTGCGGTCGGCGATCTCGTCGTCGGAGACGTAGGGAGTGCGCAGAAAACCGGTGTTCAGCGCGCGGATCCAGTCGGGGATCTCGGGCTCCGTGACGGGACGTACGGCGAGGGCGTCATCGCGGGGGGTCATGGATTCACGCTAGGTCTACGGCCGTCGGGTGTCGTACCCATTTTCCTGGCACGGAGCAGCGCCGGGTGAGATCACTCGGCGAGATGCTCCCACGTGGAGTCGAACCACTCCTGCATGTTCGTCACCAACACCGTTCCCTGCGAATGGAGTTCGGCGTCCTTCACATGGTGAGTGAGACTGGCGCCCAGGCCCTGGACATCCAGGACTCCTTCGATCACTTCGCCGTTCTCCATCATGATGGACCGCCGGCACACCGTGTACAGGCCGACCAGCGCCTCTGTCCCGTTCAGGAGATAGACCTTGGACTGCGGCGCCACCCGGATCCGGCGGATCCGGAGATCCACGGAGGGCACGAGCCCGGTCGCCCGCAGATCGCTCAGCACGGTGCGCAACGACTCGGTGTGCCGCCTTGTGATGCTCAGGAACCGCGCCTTCAGACGCTCGTCCTGAGCGGGCTGCCCGGTGCGCAGGTACGGGAGTTCAACTGACTCGGAGGGCAGCATCACGCGCAGGGCGATGCGCTGCGGGGCGATCTCCCCGGCCCGTATCCGCTCCGCCTGCATGCGGATGTGCGCGTCCAGCGACTCGGACGTCAACGTGAAGACGTCCAGGGTCACTTCAGGCTGCCCGAAGGCGTCCTCGATGAGCGCGCGGAGCGTGACCGTCCCGCTGCTCGTCGGGGAGTGGACCTGCGGGCTCCTGACGACCCTGGCCCCGCTTCCCTGGCGCACCTCGATCCAGCCCTCGTTCGCCAGCTCCCTGAGAACCCTCTGCACGGTGTCACGAGAGACCCCGAACTCGGCGGCCAGTTCACGCTGCGTAGGCAGCAACGAACCCCGGGGGTAGGTGTGTCCGTCGTTGATCAGCGCCAGCAACTCGCGTGTGAGGCGCTGGAATTGCCCGCCGCCATCGTCCGATGTGCCGTCACTCACACGGCGACCATACCTCTCCTGATGACGGTCGTGCGTGGCCATCGGCATCATGGCCGTCGTGACGAGTCGGGGATCTGGAGTGGCCCGTGCTCACCCAAGACGTCGCGGTGTGCCGCTAAGCCAGCCCGGCGTGCCGGCGAGACGCGAGCGCGCCCCTCCACTCCGGCCCACAACGCAGTACAGGCAAGGGAATTCCTCCCTCGGCCCCCCATCCCTCCGGGCCGCTCGCTCGCTTCTGAAACGGGCTGGAGCGGATCGAGTCAAGGGTGGAGCGCAGCGGAATCGCCGCAGGCGACGCGACCGCAGGGAGCGCCCTTTACTCGGGCCGCGGAAGCCCGACACTGGCCGAGAAGCGAGTGGCCCAACCCCGCCCCTAGAACACCGCCCGGATCTCCCCCACCTCACGGCCCCCGCCCAACACCGCCGCCCTCCCCAGCCCCTCCGCCCCTGGCACCCCCATCAACCCCAAGGCCCTCCCCAACACCGGCCCCAACGCCCGTCCCGCCCCGTCCTCCGCCTTGAACGCGAGCGCCCGCCCGTCCGGCAGGGCGACCGCCTGGACCGCCTCCGCGCCCATCTTCGAGAGCACGCCCGGTACCGCCCGCATCAGCAGCGTGTCGGGGCGACGGGTGCCGGCGACGTACTCGGGGTGAGCCCGCATCGCGTCAGCGACCCGGCGTTCCGCCGAACCCGGGGCGGCCAGGACGAAGAATCGGAACGCGCGGGCCAGGCCGGTCAGGCTGATCGCCAGTAGCGGGGCGCCGCAGCCGTCCGTGCCCACTGCTGCCACCCGCTCGCCCGACATTTCTTCCACAACCCTGTGGATAAGTTTTTGGAGCGGGTGTTCCGGGTCCAGGTAGGAGTCCAGCGGCCAGCCCCGTTGCGCACTCGCCGCCAGCATGGCCGTGTGTTTGCGAGCAGTTCATGGCGATGCGGTCGCGTACGGCGCCCGAGGCCAGGTACGTCTCCTGTTCGACGGGGTCGAGGGGGAGGTCCGGCGGGCACTGCAACTGGCTTGCGTCCAGGCCGTGTTCGGAGAGGAGTCGGCGTACCAGATCACGGTGGAAGAGTTCGCCGGAATGGCTCGCGGCGGCGATCGCGAGGCGTTCGCCGGTGAGGTCCAGGCCTGCGCGGAGAACTCCCGCCGCCTGCATCGGCTTGTTGGAGGAGCGGGGGAAGACCGGGGTCGTCACGTCACCCAGGGCCCGTTCCACCGAGCCGTCCGCCGCCAAAACCACCAGGCTGCCCCGGTGCCGGCTCTCCACGAAACCGGAGCGGACGACCTCGGCCAGCACCGGAGGGGGCACACCATCAGAAACCCGTGCAGAAACCCCCGTAAAACCCGCATCCTCAGTCGTCACGTCGGGCCCCTCACGTCACTCACGTCAGCAGGTCGTCCACCAGTGCCTCTCCCTCACGGTACCTGCGGGCGATCTCCGCGCTACAGCCGTCGGCCGTGTGCTGGAGGAGCTGTCGGCGCCGGGACACCTGCTGTTCGTAGCGCACCAGGCGGCCCATCGCGCTGGTCAGCTCCAGGTCGGTGCGGGCCTCCAGGTCCGACAGTTCGACCTCGGCCAGCATCTCCGCGGCCAGCAGCCGGTACTCCTCGCTGTGCGGGGTGCCCAGCGTGACGTGCCGGGCCGAGGAACGGTGGCGGGCGGGGGCGTCGGTGAGGATCTCCGAGAGACGGTCCACCACCGAGGCCGCGCCCGCCGGGGAGCGGCGGGCCAGTTCGGCCCGCAGGATGTCGATACGGCCCTGGAGGAGCCGTCGTACGTAGCTCAGGTCGGCCTCGTCCCGCTGGGCGTCGCGGCGCACCGCGCGCAGCTCCGGGAGGCGCAGTGCGGTCAGGTCGGGTGCGGCCGGTTCGGCGGGCAGCAGCGGGCTGTCGACGCGCTGCACGGGCGGGCGGCGCGTGGCCGCCCCTCCCGCGCGGATCAGCGAGACAGTCCCGGGGGGCTGCCCGGTACTCGGTGTGCTCATGTGCCTCTACCCGTCCCCTCGACCGGCGTGTGGACAGCATCGTGCCACCCCCAGTGGCCGCTATGTGACCGAGTGCCCCCGAACGGCCCCAGATGGGGGGTTAAGGAGCAAAAATCGACCCACCTACGGCCGCCTCGGAGCCCTCGGAGTCCTTCTACGGCCGCCTCGGGGTCCTTCTCGTCCGCACGGCATCATGGGATCCATGCGAGCAGTGGTACAGCGAGTGGACAGCGCGAGTGTCGTGGTCGAAGGCGAGACGGTCGGGGCGATCGACGGCGAGGGACTGTGCGTCCTCGTCGGCGTCACGCACGAGGACACCAAGGAGAAAGCGGCCCAACTGGCCCGCAAACTCTGGTCGATCCGCATGCTCCACGACGAGAAGTCGTGCAGCGATATCGATGCGCCGCTACTCGTCATCAGCCAGTTCACGCTCTACGGCGATGCCCGCAAAGGGCGTCGGCCCACCTGGAACGCCGCGGCCCCCGGCGACATCGCCGAGCCCCTCGTCGACGAGGTCGTGGCCCAACTCCGCGCCCTGGGCGCCACGGTGGCCACGGGCCGCTTCGGCGCCCAGATGCGCGTCTCGCTCACGAACGACGGCCCGTTCACCGTCGTCATCGACCTCTAAGACCCGACTAAGACCCCACAACTAGGGCTCTACGACCACTTCCTGGGCCGCCGCCGTACTGTCCGCCAGCAGCGGCGCGTCCAACGGCACGTTCCGCTTCACCAGCGCGAGGGCGATCGGCCCCAGCTCGTGGTGGCGTACGGACGTCGTGATGAAGCCGATCTTGCGACCGTCCACCCCCTCCTCCGCGAGCCTCAACTCCGTCCCGTGGCCCGGGAGATGGACCTCGCTGCCGTCAAGGTGGAGGAAGACGAGGCGGCGGGGCGGCTTGCCCAGATTCTGCACCCGAGCCACCGTCTCCTGGCCCCGATAGCAGCCCTTCTGGAGATGGACCGCCGTGCCGATCCAGCCCAGCTCGTGCGGGATCGTGCGGTGGTCGGTCTCGAAGCCGAGGCGGGGGCGGTGGTGCTCGACGCGCAGCGCCTCGTAGGCCAGGATCCCGGCCGGGGGGCCGGACTTCTCGGCGTACGACTCCAGGTCCTCGCGCGGGAGGAAGAGATCGCGGCCGTACGGCGTCTCGCGTACGACGGCGCCGGACGGGACCTCGGCGATGGAGCCGGCGGGGACGTAGACGACCGCGAACTCGCTTGTGCGGTCGGTGACTTCGACGCGGTAGAAGAACTTCATCGACTCCAGGTAGGCGATCAGCGCCTCCTGGGTGTCCGGTTCGGTGTGCATCCAGACCGTGGTGCCGTCGTCGACGAGGTACAGGGCGTGCTCGATGTGGCCGTGCGCGGAGAGGATCAGCGCCTCGGTGGCGACGCCGGTGGGGAGGTCGCTGACGTGCTGGGTGAGCAGGAGGTGCAGCCAGCTCAGCCGGTCGTCTCCGGTGACGGCGACGACGCCCCGGTGGGAGAGGTCGACGAAACCGGTGCCGTCGGCGAGGGTGCGCTGCTCGCGGAACAGGTCGCCGTAGTGGGCGGCGACGCCTTCGTCCACTCCTTCGGCGGGGACGGCGCCGGGCAGGGACAACAGGGGGCTCTTCATACGAGTAAGCCTACGACTCGGTAGTTGAAGTCTCAGCCGACGTCTTACCGGTCGCGTTCCCGCCCGCGCCCGCGCCTGCGCCCGCGCTTGCGCAGTCCTTGCAGCGGCCGAAGATCGCGAAGTGCTTCATGTCGGTCTCGAAGCCGAAGGTGTCGCGCAGCTTGGCCCGGAACTCGGCGGCCACCTCGACATCGGCCTCGATGACGTTCGTGCAGTCACGGCAGACCAGGTGGATGTGGTGGTGCCGGTCCGCGAGGTGGTACGTCGGCGCCCCGTGCCCGAGGTGCGCGTGGCTGACCAGCTGGAGCTCTTCGAGGAGCTCCAGGGTCCGGTACACCGTGGAGATGTTCACCCCCGACGCCGTCTTCCTCACCTCGATGAGGATGTCGTCGGGGGTCGCGTGCTCCAGGGTGTCCACGGCTTCGAGCACGAGTTGCCGCTGCGGGGTCAGCCGGTAGCCGCGCTGCCGCAGATCGGTCTTCCAGTCAGTGCCTTGGGTGCTCACCACACCTCAGAGTCTAGGTCTACTTGAAGAAAGCGATCCCGTCGTCCGGCATGTCGTCCGGGAGGGCCTTCGCCCAGCGTTCGACGTCGTCCGGGGTGACGATCTTCTTCAGGTGGGCCGACATGTAGGGGCGGAGTTCGACCTCGGGGGTCTGCTTCTCGCCGACCCACATGAGGTCGCTCTTGACGTAGCCGTAGAGGCGCTTGCCGCCGGTGTAGGGGCCGGAGGCGGCCGTGCGGGCGACCGCGTCCGTGACCAGGTCGATCTGGGGCTTCTGCTTGGCCAGCTCGCCGTACCAGATCTCGACGACTCCGTCGTCGCGGGTCATCGTGACTTCCACCTTGCGGTCGGCGTCGATGCGCCAGAAGCCGGACTCGGTCTCCAGGGGGCGGACCTTGTTGCCGTCGTTGTCCAGGACCCAGGTGTGGGAGCGGTACTCCAGGAAGTCGCGGCCGTCGTGCGTGAAGGAGACCTCCTGGCCGAAATTGCACTTCTCGGAGCCCGGGAAGTCGTGCACACCCGCGCCGGCCCACTCGCCGAGCAGGAAGACGAGGGGGACCAGGTCCTTGTGGAGGTCGGACGGGATCTCGATCATGACGTCAGCAGTTCCTCGGTGGGGGTCAGCGCTGGCCCTGGTACAGCTTCTTCACGCTCAGTCCGGCGAAGGCGAGGACGCCGACGCAGACCAGGACCAGCAGGGTTTCGAAGAAGATCTCCAACACGGGTGCTCCTTGAGCGGTACGTACACAGGCCGGGCCCCAGCTTACGCGTCTGGGGCCCGGTGCTCACGGTGAGGTACGGCTAGGTGGGCATC
>NZ_BARF01000092.1 GCF_000367365.1 Streptomyces prunicolor NBRC 13075
TCCAGCGCTGCGGATCTCGCCGCGAAGGCCGTCGACGAGACCACCGCCATCGATCTCAACGCCGGTTGGTTCCGGGACAACTACGAACTCCTGCTGCCCATCGGGCTGGCGCTGACCGTCGGCACGTTCTGCATCCAGTTGATGTCCGCGGCCTGGCGGCGGGACGAACGTGCCCTCGCTCAGGCGGCGATCGGCACGATGACGGGGGTCCTGTTCTCCTTCTGTGCCGTCGCCTTCACCTCCGTCGCGATCACCGTGGTCGACGCGCTGTCCGACGGTCTGTTCCAAGCGGCCAACACCTCGGTCGACGACGCGGTCCGGCGTGTGGTGAAGGTCAGTGAACTGGGGGCGATGTACAGCCTGGGCTGGGGCGTCCCATCCCTGGTCGCCCTCGGATGTGCGATCGGCGCGTTCATGTACTGGGGAGTGATGGTCGCCCGGAAGGTCGGCGTCCTGGTCCTGGTCGCGCTCGCCGTGTTCGCCGGATCCGGCGGCGGCTGGGAGGTCGCCAAGCGATGGCGGCGCGGCTGGATCGAGGCCACCGCCACGCTGGTCGTCTCGAAACTCCTGATGACCGTCGTCTTCCTCATCGGCGTCTCGGCCATGGGCAAGTCGGACACCCACGACGGCATGGCCGCACTGTCCGACGCGATGGCGGGCATCGTCGTGATGGTGCTAGTCCTGCTGTGCCCGTACGCCACCTACAAGTTCGTCCACTGGGCCAGCGACGGCGGCGGCCACGACGACGTACACCGCACCGGCGTCGCCGGCCTGGCGGTCGCCGCCGGAGCCGCGAAGACCGCGGGCAGCCTCGCGATGCAGACCCGGACCGGCGCCCCTGCTCCGCAGGGTCCCAGTCAGGTCCCCGGCGCGGGCAGCGACGGTGTCGCCTCCGGGATCAACCCCTCTGGCGGCAACCTCAGCAAGGAGGGCATCGACGGCGGAACGCCCAAGCCGCAGACCCGGTTCCGGTACGGCGAGGACTCGAACGCCTCCGGCGACAAGGGTCGGGCCCTGATCCAGCGCCCCGGCATCCCGCCGCTCGTCACCCGGCCCGGCGAGGGCGAATCGGGAGGTTCCGAACGGGAGGCCCAGGGTGGGCAGTTCGCCGGTGCTTCGGCTCCGGGCGGCAGTGTAACCCGCGCTGGTACCGCAGCATCCGAGAGCGCCAGCGGTCCTGCCACGCCGTCGGCAGCCGGTTCCCCGACGCCGACAAGCTGGGTGTTCCCCACCCAGCCGCCTTCGGAGTCCTGACCAACTCCCGGGCAGGGGGCGGGCTGCACCCGCAGCCCGCCCTCTGTCCCCCCGCACCACCGATCACCACAGACGGAGGCCCGCAGTGACTTCCAGAAGAGCGCCACACGCCTCGCCCTCCGCCCGCACCCACTGTCTGGAACCACCATGCCCGACAAGCCCCAAGTCACCACGGCCACCGTGAAGTTCCCGCACCGCAGCAGGCGCGGCATCCTGCTCGGACTGGCCGCCCCGCAACTGATCGCCGTCACTCTCACCGGCGTCCTCCTGCTCGCCGTGATCCTCACCCGCGGTGTGGCCGGTGCTCTCGAACTCGTCCCCCTCTGGGCCGCCATCGCCCTGTTCGTCTTCGTCCGTCACCGAGGCCGCGCCCTGGCCGACTGGGCTCCGATCGCAACCCGCTACGTCCTGCGCCGGATGCGCGGCCAGCTTGTCTGGCTCACCCGTCCCTCCCGCCGCCCGGTCCGCGAAGGACTCCTCCACCTGCCCGGCACCGCGGCCAGCCTGCGGGTGGTCACCGCCCCCGACCGCCGCTACGGCGCGGTCCACAACCCGCACACCGGCACCCTGACCGCCGTCGTCAAGGTCTCCTCCCGCGCCTACGCGCTGCTCGACCCGGGCACCCAGAACGCCAACGTCACCGGCTGGGGCCGTGCCCTCGCGGCGCTCGCCCGCACCGGCCACATCGCCCGGATCCAGGTGATCGAGCGCACCGTCCCGGACTCCGGCGACGCCCTGCGCCGCTACTGGGAGGACCACGGCCGCCCCAACGCCCCCGTCGCAGGCTCGATCTACGGCGAGCTGATCCAGAGCGCGGGCCCGGCGGCAGCACCGCACGAGGCCTACGTCGCGATCTCGCTGGATGCGAAGGCCGCGCGGCGTCTGATCAACCAGGCCGGAGGCGGTCTGACCGGGTCCTTCAGCGTCCTGGCGCAGTTGACCTCGACCTTCGACCAGGCCGCGCGCACGGCCGGGCTCAACCCCACCGGCTGGCTCACCGCCCGCGAGATCGCGGCCGTCGTACGCACGGCGTACGACCCCAAGTCCCTTGCAGCCCTTGACCGTTGGTCCACCGCCGGGCGTCCCGAGGCAGAGCCCGCCGCTGCCGGACCCGTCGTGGTCGTCGAGAAGGCGGACCACATCGCGACCGACTCGGCCCTCCACGCCACGTACTGGGTGGAGAACTGGCCCCGCACCGAGACCTCGGCAGGCTTCCTTCACCAGCTCCTGTTCACAGCCGGGAATCCGGCGCACGCTSTCSCTGTCGTACGARCCGAAGGGACTGGACGCCGCCCTGCGCGACGTCCAGCGCAAGAAGGCCAGCGTCATCGCGGATGCCGCCGAGCGCGCCCGGCGCGGCCAGGTCGACTCCGAGGCCGACTCGATCGAGTACCAGGACATCAAGTCCCGCGAGCGCCAGCTCATCGCGGGCCACGCGGATGTCGCCCTGACCGGCCTGCTGACCGTCTCGGCCGACAGCGAGGAGGAACTGCGTTCCGCCTGCGCGGTCGTGGAGACCGCGGCCGTCGGCGCCCAGCTCGACCTGAGGCCGCTCACCTGGCAGCAGGCCGAAGCGTTCACCGCCGCCGCCATGCCGCTCGCCCTCGCCGCCTGACGCAGGCCGATCTCCCGCCGAAAGAGCACCCTCATGTCCCGCACTCCCAGCCCGACGCCGCAGGACTTCGTGCCCTTCGCCACCGCCGCGCTCGACTTCCACCGCGCGCTCAACATCCCGGGCGGCCCCCTGGTCACCACGCGCGCCGAGTTGGACGCCCTGCACTCCCATCTCGTCTCACTGCACGGTCTGCTCGACGCCCATACCGGCCGCACCGGACACCTCGCCCCGGCCGAGGGCGACCACCTCCACGCCGCCCGCACGCGGATCTGGCAGGCCGCCGACCACATCCACTCCGCCTACCACGCGGCACCCCGCCCGGACTCCGACGAGGTGCCCGGCCGCGAGGCGTGCCAGGCACAACTGCCCGAAGGCGCACCGGAGTTGACGATCTGCCAGCGCCATCAGCGAACCGCGCACCTGGTGCGCCGCCGCACCACCCCGGCTGACCTGTACGCGCCGTTCACCGGCCTCGTCCGTCGCTGACCCGCCTTTTCTGTCTGGAGAACTGTTCATGCCCCGCACCCGCGCCAGTGCCTCTCCCCTGTTCGTCCCCCGCAAGACATCCCGCGCCGAGCAGCGGGCCGCTCGCGCCGGTTTCGCCGCAGCCCGCCACAAGGCCCGCCGCGCCACCGCCCCGCCGAAGCACCGCGCCGAGCAGGCCCTCGACCCGCAACTGCGGCCGGCCTACCCGCTGTCCGGACGCCCCGGCCCCTCCTCCGCTCGGGGCGGCAAACTCAGCCTGCCCGCCCACCGGATGACCACCGCCACCGTCTCCGGGGCCTACCCCTTCCTCGCCGAGGGCGGCCTCGGCGCGGAGGGCATCTTCATCGGCAGGGACGTACACGCCGAAGCCGCCTTCTGCTACGACCCGTTCTCCCTCTACAGCAGCGGCCGGATCGAGGGCTTCACCAACCCCAACGCCGTCCTGGCCGGGATCATCGGCATGGGCAAGAGTGCGCTGGCCAAGTCCATCGCCACCCGGGCGATCGCCCACGGCTACCGGGTCTACGTTCCCTGCGATCCCAAGGGAGAGTGGACGCCCGTCGCCCAGGCCCTCGGCGGCTACAGCATCGCGCTCGGCCCGGGACTCCCCGGCAGGCTCAACCCCCTGGACGCACCGGCGCGACCTGCCTCGGTGAGCGAAGGCGATTGGTCGACCGAGGTCCGCAAGCGCCGCCTCCTGCTCCTGGCAGCCCTGGCCCGCACCGTGCTGAAGCGCGATCTGATGCCGATGGAGCACACCGCCCTGGACCTCGCGCTCGACTTGGTCGTCGCCGAGGCCGACGCCGACGGCACGGTGCCGCTGCTCGGCGACATCGCGCACGCCCTCGGCTCCCCCGAGCGTCTCGACCGCGCCCTTGGCGACCAAGCCGGACGCATGGGGCCCGCCGCACAGGACCTCGCTCACGCCCTGCGCCGTCTCGTGCACGGCGACCTGAGCGGCATGTTCGACGCCCCCTCGACCGTGGCCTTCGACCCGACCACCCCCATGCTGTCCATCGACCTCTCCCGCCTCGGCGGCTCCGGCGACGACACCGCCCTGGTCTTGGCGATGACCTGCGCGAGCGCGTGGATGGAGTCCGCGCTCGCCGACCCGGACGGCGGCCGACGGTGGGTGATCTACGACGAGGCCTGGCGGGTGATGCGGCACGTCGGCCTGCTGGAGCGCATGCAGTCCCAGTGGAAGCTCTCCCGTGGCCTCGGCATCGCCAACCTCATGGTCATCCACCGCCTCAGCGACCTGCTCAGCGCGGGCGACGCGGGCTCACGCGGCCGGGTACTGGCCGAGGGCCTCCTGGCCGACTGCTCCACCCGCATCATCTACCGCCAGGAACCCGACCAACTCGCCGCTGCCGCCTCGCTGTTGGGCCTGACCGGTGTCGAGACACAGGCGGTGTCCGCCCTGACCAAGGGCCGGGGCCTGTGGAAGGTCGCGGGCCGCAGCTTCATCACCCAGCACATCCTGCACCCGGCCGAACGCGAGCTGTTCGACACCGACGCCCGCATGGCCGCCTAGCCCATGCCTGCCATCGAAGGGAGTTGGGACATGGCGTCATCTGTATCGCGGGCAGACCAGCGAGTGCACAGGGAAGGCCAGGCCGTCAGCCCGGGCACCGCCGCTCCGGCCGTCGACTGGAACGACCGGCTCGCCACCGCCCGGCCCGAGGAGTTCTCCGAGCTGTTCCACCAGGCGATCACGGAGGACTTCGGCGCGGTGGCCCGGCTGCACCAGATGCTCGAAACCGCCTCTCAGTGGTGCCGCGCGAACGGCGCCCGCGGCAGTGCCGTCGAGCTGGACGTCCTCGCCGACCGCCTGACCGACCTCGGCGAAGAGCTGCACCTCGTGGGAGAGGCCGTGGGCCAGGAGATCCACGCCCGCTCGCGTCGAACGGCAGCAGCCGCCCGTCTCTCCCCCGCCGTGTCAGTCCGCGGGACTTTCGTCGGTCGGCAGAGCGAGGCTCCTGCTCCTCTCCCACCGAACACCCTCCGCTCACTGCCGCGTTCGCGGTGAACACCGGCACAGGAACGAGGACAACCGTGCCCACCCCTCCCGCTTCCCACGAAACCCAGCCGTCGGTGAGCACCGACCCCCTGGCGTGGCGCCGGCACATCCCGGCTCTGGCCTCCGCCGCTGCCGGCATCAGGCAAGCCTCCAATGCCTGGGACGCGGTCTCGGACTCCTTCTGCGACCACGACGGCTGGCCCACCTACGAGGAGGACTATGCGGACGGCAAGGTGACACGCGACGCCGAAGCGTGGAAACACGTCGAGGTCTTCCTCGCCCACGGCCCCGAGGTCCTGGCCGGTGTCCGCAACGCCGCCAGCGGCGCCGACTACGTCGAGGGACCAATCAGCAACGACCTCCGGCGGCTGCGCGGAATCGACACCACCCTCGAACGAGCAGGCCAGATTCAACACGAGTGGGACCAGGTCATGGCCCTTATGGAGGGCTCGCAACCCGGCTCACTGGAGCTCTATGAGAGCCGGGCCAAGGAGATCCGCAACTCCGAAGGCTGGCACCACGCGGACGAGCTGTCCTTCCAGGGCCCGGCGCTTGTTCGGGCTGCCGACTACCTGGCCAACCGGATGGATGCCGACCGGCTTTCGCAGACCGACCGCGTCCAGGTCGCCCTCGCTCGATCCGCCTCCGGCGACCGCGCGGTCCTGCCTGCTTCCCCGTCCGCGCCCGCAGTGCCGAACCCGCCGGTCCCTCGCCGGTCCCGCTGACGTTGTTAGCACCGATCTGCGGCGCGGCCCAACCGGCCGATCGCCGGATCCTCGTGGAACGCCACCACCTCGACCCGCCCCCCACTCCGCGCCTCACGCCCTCAACCGCTGGAGTACCCGGCCACGGAGAACACTCATGCACGCCGATCAACCCCTGGTCACCATCCAGCAGGAGGGCTCAGCCATCACCACGCGGACCAGCGGACCTCCACCCCAGCACGCCGCCGACTCTCCGGAACGAGAACACGGATACGGACACCTCACCGCGCTCCTGCGCCAACGCGGCCTGAAGTGCACCGTCGAGTACGGCCTCAGCGACTACATCGTCTATGCCCAACTCCCCGACGGCAGCTCGCTGTTGATCTCGCCGCCCCAGGAACCGCCTACCGATCACCCACCCGGGCACCCCGAGAGCTGGATGGTGACCCGCGCGCACCCCGACAACTCCGCAATTCACGAAGTGCTCTACGACTCGGAACCCGACGGCCCCCAAGCCCGGCACGGTGGCAGCGTCCCGAGCCTGCTCACCGCCATCGACGCGCGCCTGGATCAACTCGGTGTGCCTCGACGGGCGGAAGCTGCCTCACCGCGAGTGAGTGCTGCTCTCGCGCCCTCGCCGTCCGCCCAGCGCACGGTCCCAGCCCACCTTCCAGCGGCCCCGTCCGCCCGCCCGACGCTGCCGCCCACCCATCCCTCGTCCGCAGCCGCTCGCTGACCGCGTCCCGCCCAGGAGTCCTCCATGTCCCTCACCAGCAGAACCATCCCGGCCCTCGACCGCCCTGCTCCCCGAGCCCGCACAGGATGGATCAGCCATGCCCGCCCCCGATCACGACTCGCGTCCCGACGTCGCAGTCGGCCACCACCCCGACTACGGCATCGTCGCCGCGAACCCCAAGCAACTTGCCGCCAGCACATGGATGTTGAAGCGTCTCGACTTCCATCCCGTCCCGGGCCGGCCGACGCTGTACGCACTGACCGACCAACAGCGTGACGGACAGGAGCGTGCCACCCGGGCCGTCGCGCTGCTGCGCAAGGCCGACTACCACGTTGATGCGGACGCCGCGTTCGACCCCTCACTCGCCTCCGAGGCACCTGCCACCCGTCACCAGCTTCCGCACGCAGAAGCAGACATCGCGTTCGCCGAGCATCCACAACTCGGCATCGTCGCATCCGCCGGCCACCGCTTCTCCGCGACCGGCGGCCGACTCGCCCTGCTGGACGAGGGCTGGCGGCACGATCCGAACGCGGGCGTCTACACCCTGCCCACCGCCATCGGGCGCACCGAAGCCTTGAGGAAGGTCGCCGACGTCACGTCGTCGATGCACCGGGCCGGCCTCCGAGCCGTAGCGGAACCCCTCCTCGCCCAGGACCTGGCGCCCTATCGGCAACCTGCGTCCACGCCGGCCGCACCCCGCGAACGCGGCCAAGGGCCCACCACCGGCAAGTTCTCCATCAGCGTGGCCGCGCTCGCCGTCAGCCCAGCCCGCGACGGCCTCGCGGACAAGGCGCCGGGTCCCGCTCCCGCCACAGCTGCTCCCGCGTCCCGACCGGTCGACCCGCGCATCGCCTTCTCCCGCAACCGCTGACCCAACTCCCGTAAGGAGCAGTTCCCATGGCCGTGTTGGTACACCCGGCTATCAGAACGTGCGGAAAGGCGAGTCAGGTAGCTGCGGGGCGGTGAGGCCCGCCCTGGAGCATGTCGGCAGTCATTGCCCATCGTTCGTGGTCCAGCCACGCACCGTTGATGTGCTGGAAGTTCCGGGCCCGCCTCGCCTTCGCCCAACACCCCACCGCTTTCCCGCCACCACCGATAGGAGATCCGCCTTGCCCGAAGCACCAGCAGAGCCGTTCATGACGATCCGGCACGCCATCACCGGCGAGATCACCACCACCGGCTACAACGCCGCCGCCCGGCGGATCCTGCTCCAGGACGGCTTCGAAGAGACGCCAGGCTGCGCCTGCCGAGCGACGGAACCCGGTACGGAGCGGACGCACGGGCCTGCTCGGCAGCCAGCGAGCTGCTCGTCGCCGGCCATCCCCTGCACCTGGACCGAGCCCTCGGTCGGCCGGTGAGCGCCGACAATACGCCCCGGTTGGCCCGGTCGCCGATGTCGGCAAAGTCCGTGATCCGCTCCGAGAGCGGCCAGCCTCTTCAGCGCATCGCCAACCCCGCCCGCACCCGCACCTGTTGAAAGGGGCCTCGTTGTGACCACACCCGGAACGCGCAAGAGTTCAGCGCGCACCAAGGGCGGCGAACTACGGGCCAAGGTGGCCCGCCTGCTGGCCGACCGGCCGGCGGACACGCTCACCATCGGGGACATGGCCAGGCAGCTGGGCCACTCCCACGGCGCCGTCCGCAACGCCGCCCTCACCCTGGTGCGACGCGGCGAGGCCGACCAAGGCGGAAGGGGACAACCGGAGTTCCGCGCGAACGCGAAAACCGCCGCAGCCGCGCAGACCGCTGTGATCAGCCCACCGGGCACCCACTCTCCCCGCGCCCAGGCGGCCACGGCCCGCACGACCATTCCCGCAGCAGCCACGCCCAGGCAGACCGGCCCGATCCGCCGCGCGGGGGGCCAGGTCTACCACCCCCGGGAGCTGGCCGATCTGCCCGATGTCGAGGCGTTGAATCGCTTGCGCGACGCCGACGTGCCGGTGCTGCTCTACGGCCCTCCGGGCACCGGCAAGACGAGTCTGGTCGAGGCGGCGTTCGAGGACCTGCTCACCGTCGCCGGTGACGGCGACACCACGGTCGGCGACTTGATCGGCGAGTACACACAGGACGACGCGGGAGGCTACGTCTTCCAGTACGGTCCGCTGGTCACCGCGATGACCGAGGGCCGCGCCCTGCTGATCGACGATGCCACCTTGATCTCACCGAAGGTCCTGGCGGCGCTGTATCCCGCGATGGACGGGCGCAGGCAGATCCAGGTCAAGGCCCACAAGGGCGAGACCATCAAGGCCGAGCCGGGCTTCTACGTGGTGGCGGGCCACAATCCCGGCGTCCACGGTGCGGTTTTGACGGAGGCGCTCGCGAGCCGGTTCAGCGTGCAGATCCAGATCGGCACGGACTATGACCTCGCCCTGGCGCTGAGGATCGATGCCCGGGTGGTCCGGGTCGCCCGACACCTCGCCCACCAGGTCGAACTCGGCGAGCTGGGCTGGGCCCCCCAACTGCGAGAGCTGCTCAGCTACCAGAAGACCGAGGCCGTCCTCGGCACCAAAGCCGCGCTCGCGAACCTGGTCGGCATCGCTCCTCTGGAGGATCGCGACGCCGTCGCCGCCGCCGTCATCAAAGCTGCCGGCGTCAAGAAGATCGCGCCCCTCACCCTCGGCAAGCAGCTCTCCGCCCCGGCCGTCCGGCAGCCCCCGGGCAGCACCGGCTCCGCGCACCGGGGCCGCTCGCGATGAGCGCCCACCACCACGTCCAGTCCCCCGCCACCACGCCGGACGACGACGCCGACCTCGCGCGATGGGACGACGACGGCGCCCCGCCCGCGCAACCCCGTTCCTCCCCGGACGCGTGGCTGCGCGTGGGAGCCGAACTCGGCGATCGGCTGGTCGCCCTCTCCGGCCGCCCAGACCTCCTCGTCACCTGCCGCCCCGGCACGCGCAGCGGCGCACCGGCCGCGTTCTTCCCCACTCTGGGCGAGGTCGAGTTCGACGCCGGCCTGTTCGCCCCGCTCCAGCCCCACGAGATCCATCCGCGGATCGTGGGCGACGAGGAGCGGTATCCCGCCGCCTGGGGAGTGTTCGTCCACGAGGCCGCGCACGCCGCCCACTCCGTCTGGACGGCACCTGCCGGAGCGAACCCCCGTGTCGTCGAGGCCGCGCTCCTGCTGGAGGAGAGCCGCGTCGAAGGCGCACACCTGAACCGGCGGCCCACGGACCGCACCTATCTGCGCACCAGTGCCCGAACCCTGGTCATGCCCGACACCGCCCACCCCACCCTCCAGGGCATCGAGCACGCCGCCGCCGTGGCGGCCCTGGTCCTCGGCCGCCGTGACGTCGGCATCCTGGACGCCGGCGAGACCCGGGCCGTCGCCGATCTGTGCGAACAGGTGCTGGGCGCAAACCTGCTGGCCACACTCACCCGCATCTGGACCGCAGCCCACCAGTGCGCCGACCACGACGCCACGACCATGCTCGCGCACGCTCAACAATGGTGCGACGCTCTGGACACCGCGGCCCCCGCCCTGCCCGTGCCGGAGAACCTCACCGATCTGCTGTCCGGCGCCGTGGGGGTCGTCATGGACAGCACGGCAGCCACCGACACCGCCGACCTCGCGGCACAGGCCGCAGCGACCAACGCCATGGCCGCGCAGTCCAAGGCGCAGGCACAGGACCGCGCCCAGCGGGCCGGCCAGCGACGCAAAGCCGCCGCCACCGCCAAGTCGGTCTTCAACGCCCGTGGCACCACCGTCACCCCCGACGGCACACCGGCGCCCTACGGCAGCCCGGTCACCGGCACCCGCAGGCCCACCGCCGCCGAGCAGAGTGCCGCCGCGCGCCTGAGCCGCGCCCTGCGTGCCGCCGCCTACCGCGAGCGGACCGAGGAGCGGACCACCAGCCCCACCCCGCCCGGCCGCCTCAACATGCGCGCGGCCCTCGCCCGCGACGCTCAGCGCGCAGCCGGGTCGGTCCCCACCGCGGAACCGTTCACCCACACCCGCCGCCGCAACTCCCCCACCCCACCGCTGCGTGTGGGTATCGCCGTCGACGTCTCCGGCTCCATGCGTGCCGCCTGCGCGCCCGTCGCGTCCGCTGCCTGGATCGTGGCACGCGCAGCAGCCCTGACCGACCCCGACTCCCTCACCGCCACCATCGCCTACGACAAGCACCTGACCGCATTGACCCGACCCACCCACCGAGCACCAGAGCGCGTGACGACGTTCGATGCCAACGGCGGCCACCACAACCTCGGCGACGCCATCGACGCACTCGACCACGGCCTCGAACTCAGCCACCCCGGCGCCGGCCGCCTCCTCGTGATCGTCACCGACGCCCGGTACGGCAACGACGAAACCACTCAAGCCGTCACCCGCGTCAAGCAGCTCACGACCGCCGGCTGCGCCGTACTCCAGCTCACCCTCACCGCGAAGTCCCGCCACTTGCCGGGGACCACCTTGCTGCACCTGCCCCAACCCTCCAGCGCTCCCGTCGCCATCGCCACGGCGGCCACAGACGCCATCCGCAGGACACGCTGAGACGACGAGAAGGCGGAAGCGTCCCCGAGACCACCGCCAAGCACTCCAGACCACCTCCGTCCGCCGCATGAATCGCGCATCTGATGCACGGCCCTCCGCAACGACGCAGGCCACCACCCCAACCGCCAACGAAAGGCACTCGATTTGAAGCCCCAGACCAGCAGCCCGACCTCGAACGTAACGCCCATCAAACGGAATTCCCCGGGGGTCCCTCAGAAGTGGACTGTCGAGCACCGTTGCGGCCACGAGGTCGTCCATGATCTGTCCGACCGGCCCGCCGACCGGCGGGCCGGGTTCGCACGCTGGCTCGCCGAGCGCGACTGCTCTGTTAACTGCACCATCCTCGCCTCGTTGGTCACGGTGTTACATGCCGCGATCAGGGAGCAAGTGATGGATGTACGCGATGAGTTGATGGAGGGGCAGCGGGTCATTCCGCGCCTCGGACGAGTCGTCGAGGTGAGCCGGGCACATCCGCCGTACGCGGTGCTCGACCCGGTGGGAGCTGAGGTCGAGCCGGTCACGGCGTTTCTGCGGGACCTGGCGCTCGGGGATTCCAGCCCGCTGACCTGCCGGAGCTACGGCTACGGGATGCTGCGGTGGTTCCGCCTGCTTTGGCTGCTGGGCACTGGGTGGGACCGCGCGACGGAGTCCGAGGTCGCGGTGCTGACGGGTTGGCTTCGCTCGGCGGCCAACCCGCAGCGCCAGCGGCACAGGGCCAACGCGCCGGTGGCCGGGGCGGTCAATCTCCGCACGGGCAAGGCGTCTCTGGGGGCGGGGTACGCGCCACGCACGATCAACCATGCCCTGACGGTGATCAGCGGGTTCTACGAGTTCCACGCCCATCAGGGGCGAGGTCCGGTCGTGAACCCGGTGCCGCACTCGTCGCAGCGGCGCCGGGCTCTGGGGCACCGTAGTCCGCTGGAGCCTACGCCGTTGGTCGGACGGGCCCGGTTGCGGCAGCGGGTGCCCGACCGGCCGCCGCGCTCCATTCCCGACCGGCTGTGGGACGAGCTGTTCGCCGCGATGAACTGCGACCGGGACCGGGCGCTGCTGGAGATCTACGTCTCCAGCGGTGCCCGTGCCGAGGAACTCCTCGGCATCGCGGTCGGTGATATCGGCTGGTCCGGGCAGCGCATCTACGTGATCACCAAAGGCACGCGGGCCAGGGAAGCGGTGCCGGTCTCCCCGCAGGGGCTGTTCCGCCTGGCCCTCTATCTCGACACGGCGGGCACGCCCACCGGGGGTGCACCGGTCTGGCGGACCATCCGCGGACCCGAGCGTCCACTGACCTACTGGGCGATGCGCCGTGTCATGCAGCGGGCGAACACGCTGCTGGGCACGAACTGGTCCCTTCACGATCTGCGGCACACCGCCGCTTACCGCATGGCCAACAGCGGGAAACTCACACTCCCCGAAGTTCAGACGATCATGCGGCACTCCGACATCCACACCACCAGCCGCTATCTGGCCGTGCACATCGAGGAGCTCTTCGACAAGCTCACCGAGCACTACTCCGCGCCCCGGCCGCCACGGCACTACCCCGCGGGCTACGCCACGGCGGACATCGAGGCGGTCTTCGGTGGCTGACCTGACGCGCCCCACCACCGGAGTCAGCCGCCGCCACGTCCAGGTCAGCGACGAGCCCGGCTTCGCCGGCCGCTTCGTCGCAGGCCAGATCGAGGCCCGCCCGGCCTCCCCGACCACACGGCCCCGCCCCTTCGGTGACCTGTCCACCGCCTCGTCACAGCGCATCGGCGAACTCGCGCACGACGTCTGTACAGCAGCTGCCGCGCAGACCGCCGATCAGCACCGGGCTTCAACCCGGCGTGTCCTGGCCTACCTTGACCGGTTCGAGGGCAGCACCTGGCAGCGCCGCTGGGACGCCAGCCCACTGGGCCGGGGCGATATCAACGCCGCTGACCTGGGCACCAACCGGTACGGGCAGAACTACAGCATCGGCATCAAGACGCTGTTCTGCCTGCGGATCGTCCAGCCCACGCTGCTGGTGATGAAGAAGCACAACTTCAACGGGTTCGCCGACCAGTTCATCGCTGCCCAGAAGGACCCGCTGCTGGAGAAGTACGCCGAACACGTCACCGCCCATGACATGTCCTGGCCGCACAAACGTGAAGCGCTCTTCGACGTGTGCTGTCTGCTCGCGGTCCAGGGCATCGGCTTCGCGGATCTCACCCCTGCGGCCCTGCTTCACCACGCCCACGAATCGCGGAAGGCCAAAGCCGTCCTGCGGCCGGGCAAGAAGGACGCCAACGTGTTCTCCGGTCGCGCTTCCTGGAACGTCCTCCACGCGATGGGGCACTTCTCGCCCAGCACACCCGCCACCATGCGTCAGGCCCTGCACCGCGGCCAGCTCACCCTCGAGGAACTCGTCGACCGTCACACCATCCGCAACCAGAGCGTCCGCCGGCTCCTGCTCGACTACTTCCACCGCCGCAAGGCCGACACCGACTACGCCTCCCTGGTCAATATCGTCCGACACCTCGCCCACGACTTCTGGGCCGGCATCGAAGAGATCAACCCCGAGCAAGCCGATCTGAGCATCCCGGCTGACCTCTACAGCGCCTGGCGCAAGAAGATCGGCATCCGCAAGGACGGCAAGCCCCGCATCGGCGTCGACGCCATCGTCATCGCCGTCCGCAGTTTCTACTACGACCTGCACACCTGGGCCGCCGACGACCCCGACCGCTGGGCCCCCTGGGTCGCCTCGTGTCCTGTCTCGCCCAGCGAACTGCGCGGACTGGCAAAGCGCCGCCGCCGGATCAACGAGCGGTCCGCCGACCGAACCCGACAGCGCCAGCCGCTCCTGCCACTTCTCGTCCGACACGTCGAAGAGCGCTACGACCACACCCGCACTCTCCTGGAACAGGCATCAGCATCAGCCGGCAACGCGCCCTTCACTCACGTCGGCCGCACCTACCGCCGCGTCCTGACCGAGGAGGATCTCACGCTCGCCCGCGGCGGCCACCGCACGCCTGTCCGTGTCCGGGACGACACCGGGCAGCTGATCCAGATCGAAGCAGAGGAGGAGACAGCCTTCTGGGACTGGGCCGCGGTCGAGACCTTGCGCCACTCGGGCGTCCGCATCGAGGAGATGTGCGAAATCAGTCACCTCAGCATCCGTCACTACCAGCGCAGCAGCGGCGAGATGATCGCCCTCCTGGTCGTCAGCCCGTCCAAGACCGACCGTGAGCGCGTCATCCCGATGTCCGCCGAGCTGTTCCACGTCATCGCCTCCGTCATCCGACGGCACACGCGCGACGGAAACCCCGTCCCGCTCCTGCGCCGCTTCGACCCGCACGACAAGGTCTGGAGCCCTCCGATGCCGTTCCTGTTCCAGCGCAAGATCGGCTCCACCCGCAGCGTGATCAGCCCCGTAACCGTCCTGAGCATGCTCGAACGACGCGGCAAGGACCTCGCTGAACGCCATCCCGCGTTCCGCTCAGTCAAGTTCACCCCGCACGACTTCCGAAGAATCTTCACCACCGAGCTCGTCAACAGCGGACTCCCCATCCACATCGGCGCCGCCCTGCTCGGCCACCTCAACATCCAGACAACACGTGGCTACGTCGCCGTCTTCGATGAAGACGTCGTCCGCCACTACCTCACCCACCTCAACGAACGTCGCCGGCTCCGCTCCGACGACGAATACCGCGACGTCACCAGCGACGAGTGGGACGAGTTCGAAGAGCACTTCGACAAGCGCAAGGTAGAACTCGGCGCATGCGGACGCCCCTATGGCACCCCCTGCCAGCACGAACACGCCTGCATCCGCTGCCCCATGCTCCAAGTCAGCCCGAAGATGATCAGCCGACTCGACGACCTCGAAACCGACCTCATCACCCGCCGAGCCCGCGCCAAAGCCGAGGGCTGGGCCGGCGAGATCGAAGGACTCGACCTCACCCTCCAGATCCTCCGCACCAAACGGGACGACACCCGCCGCCGCACCCACCGCCCCACCGTCGACCTCGGTATCCCCGTCCCCCGAACACCGGCAGACCCGGATGGCGGATCGGCGTAGGGGGAAGTCCTGTGGCGTCCGATGGCCATTTCGTTGAAGAGGGCAGCTGGCTGACTGCCCCCTTCAACGCGTTAGCTGGCGGTTGTGCCTTCTGGGGTCAGACGGTCAGTTGATCGAGGATGCTGGTCACCTCCGACGGTTTGAGCAGAAACCCGACGTGGCTGGTGACCAGGGTGTGCACGTCGTATGGGTTGTCGGGCGTCAGGGCGTCGGCTTCGGCGATCAGACGGTTCTGCATGGCCACGGGAAGCGACCGGTCGTCGGTGAGACGGATGTAGGTGCGGGCGATGGTGCCCCAGGTTGCGGCGTGGCCGCGTGCGTCGGACATCATCACCGCCAGGGACTCGTCCGGCTGGAGGATGTTGAGGAAGGCCCGGAACTGTTCATCGGTACCGTCCGCCATGATCGCCGCCTTGAGTGCGGCGAGCAGGGTCGGGTCGGCGGTGCGGTAGTTGGCCCGGCCGACGCCGAGTTCGCCGGGGTCGCCGACGTTCAGCGCGGCCAGTGGAGCCAGCAGGTTTTCGCCGAACTCGGGCTCCTGCATGTACTCGATGGGGTTCGCGCGCTGCACGCACGACCACGCGGAGATGTAGACGAGTCGGCTCACCTGGTCAGGGATCGTGTTGCCCACCCCGGTGATGGTGGTGCCGCCGAGACTGGCGCCCACGAGTACCACCGGCCCGTGCTCGGCCACTCGTCGGACGACGTCGGCGACCATGTCGATGTTGTCCTGCAGGGTGACCCCAGCCAGTGTCGACGGTTCGGCCGCCCACGTGTCGAGGTCCTGCGGGGCCTGGTAGGCGGCCGGGTACTGGGCGTCGAAGCCGTGCCCCGGCAGGTCGACGGCAAAGCTGCGATGGCCGAGCAGCGCCAGTTCACGCTGGACGGGAGCCCACATCAGCGAGCTGGAGCAAGAGCCGTGCACGAGTACGAAAGTGGGATTCGCGTCGCGGGCCTGCTGCGGAGAGGAGGAGTTGGTGGAGAGGGATGTCATACGGGGCAGTCCAATGTCCGGTGGGCGGCACGGCGGGCATGCCGGATGGGCTGATGCCGGCCGGTGAGCCGCCGAAGCTAAAGCAGAATGGGCGCGCCTGTCACCAGACGCAGCGCGGTTCAGTGGCCAGGCGCACACAGGCCGGTAGCTACGGTCAACCAGCGCGTGCCAGCCGGTCAGGGACAGCACAGGGCGTGGAAGCACTTACCGGCAACGATGCGCGACGGCGGACAGGGCCGAGCGATACCCGCAGGGCGGTGCCGTGAGACCGCGGTGGTCTCCTGCGGGTTCCTCGACTGACACCGGTCGCTGAGCGACTGCGGCGGCAGACGTCTTAGGCGGTCCGAACGCGGACGAAGATGTAGGACATGACAAAACCCTATCTGATCACGGGTTGCTGCCGAAGCCCAATGATGACCTCGGTGGTGCACCGCCGTGATCCGCAGTCAGGCGATGCTCACGAACTTCGAGGGCTCTGAGGTGCTTGCCCATTCGGCACACGTCACAGACTGGGCCGACCCATGATCGCAACGTGTGCGCGAGTCACTACCGCATTCTTTGCGACAGCGCCGTCAACACTGTCGTGGAGCGTGAACAAGACCACGCCTCTCGTTCCGAGCAGACCCAGTGATCCACAGCGCAGCCCGATCGAGTGAAGTGCAGAGAAGCACCGACTGCTGGCGGGCCGCGAAGGAAGGCGACGAGCAGGACAAGGCCGCTTGGCTGGAGGCCAAGCGGGCCGAAGAGCAGGCCGAATCCGAAGCCTGGTCGGAGCAGTACCGGATGGCGCCGCTGGAGGGAAGCGAGCGGGCCGTCGCCTGGGGCGTGCGCTGTCGCCACCAGGTCCTGGCCGCCGCCTACACCGCCCTGGTTCTCGAAGGTGAGACCAGCGAGACGGAGTGGGTGGCAATCGAGGAGACCGCTCGCACCATCACCCGCGCCGGGTGGTGGATCGACCAGCGCTCCTCCGAACCCGGCGACCTCACCGAGCTGCTCCAGGCCGCCACCGAGACCGACCGGCCCACCGAGGACCCCTACTTGTGACCGCCCGGTGCCCGCTTCTGCGGGCACCGACTCTCCCCTCCCCGTCCAGTGATTTGAAGACCCTCCTCGCCTGGGGACGATGAGGAGCTGCTCGCCGACGTGCGCGACCGACCGGTGGATCGCGCTGTGACCCCTCGTAGGGGCGAGAACGGTCGGGGCAGTACGAGCGCGTAGGCATGTACTCCGGGGTGCCCCCTCGCAGGGGCCCGGTCGGCCTGCAGATGCCCATGGCTCAGCGTTGGGATTTCGCGCCCGGCAGCCCCGTGACGCCGTGTGCCCTGCAGGTGGACTTCTCCCCTATGTCCCGCTGCCAACGCGCAGCCCTGCGAACAGACTGACCGCCCGGGCGTTTGGGAACCCTTCGGAGGGCAGCCGACGCAGGATCGTCTGCCAGACGTCGGTCGGAAGGGAGGAGGGCGGCCGTTCCCGGGCGGTCTGCAACTCCAGCAGGACCGTCTTGCCCATGTCTGCGAGGGTGAAGTCCTGCTTGCCGGCGTGGCTTTCGTCGGTGTCGCCGCGGAACCTCGTGAGTTCCAGGGACAGCCCGAACACCGGGTCGAGGAGGGCGGAGATGATGTGGTGCGGCCCCGGTCCTTGGTCGGGTACCTGCGAACACCGGAGAACCAGTCGCGCCACGTCGAATGCGGCACGCCTGTAGCCGTCGACGAGGAAGGTGTTGGCGACGGTGTGCAGCAGGGCGATGCGACGGAGCAGGCCGCTGCCCAGCCACGCCCCGCGGCGCTGCACACGGACGAAACGGTCGTCCTCGTCGTCCCACATGGATTGGTGCTCGCGTTCGGCCTCAGTCCACCCCCGTGGTGAGGAGCGCCAGCAGTGCTGTACTCCGTCGAGCCACTCGTCGAGCATGCGTCTCTCGGCGCTGCGCCATACGGTCGAGGGCAGCCCGGTCAGCCGCAGGCGGGCCTGAGCACCGAGTACACGCAGCTCGATACCGGTCTGGGACCTCCGGACAATCCTCAGCCCGGGAACCCCGTATACCTCGCTGCCTGGCGTATAGGTGGGAAGGAGGTTGAAGAGGATCTCGGCGGCGCGTTCCTCGCTCTCGACGCACAAGTTGATCCGTGTGCGCTCCGGATGAACCGCCGTGATGCCGAGCGGGAAGCGCGTGTAGACGTTGCGGAACTCCAGGAGTCCGAGGAGAACGCGAGCCTCCAGCCGCTCCTGGGCCGGGGCCTGGGCGGATGGAAGAGGCACTGCTCCGGAGGGGAGTCGGCTGAGGGCGCGTTGAGCGTGCTGCCAGCTCTCGCCGGTGTAGAGACACCGCAGTTGGACGGTTTCCTGCGTGAACTCACTCATGGCTCTCCGCACATCTCGGCCCAGGATGTGGATGTGTGAGACCCATGGGGGTTGCTGTGTACATCGGTTGAGGTGACCGGTTCACCCGAGCGTGGAGACGAAGGGGCCGAGGAATCTCCGGGGAGCGGTGGTCGCGCCGCGCGTTCGACTCTAACTCACTGTGGTCAGCCTGCTTGTTGACAACGCCGCGCTGTCACCCGGAAGGGTGGGTGACGGGTCTGCCGGTACATGGCGACGACCGCCTCGGACTTGGCCATTCACCGGGAAGCCGTTGCAACTCCATGTTTCGGCATGCACTGTGACTACTTAAGCGTCAAGCTATACGCGTCGCGCCGCTGACGCCCACAGCACGCAGGACCCGCGCTTTGAGGCGCAGGCCCTGTGTGTGATCGGCAGCCGCGATCCTCTGGCGCCCCTTCCCGGACCTACCGAATCCGGGAAGGGGTCAGAGAAGGCTGACGAACTTGGTGGTCAGCGACGTCACGGCAGCACTAGCAGCGGCCATGCCCATCGCCTGGAACCAGCGGTTGTGGATGACACCCACAAGCCGCCGGCGTAACCGATCCGTCAACCCTTCATGGCCTGCCTGATCTTGTCGGCTTTCAGGCATATCTGCCTCTCTCGTGGTCTTGCGTGGAGTCCCGGCCGGATTGCCGAAACGCATGAGGAGAGAGTGTCGATATACCAGTGCGCCACCGGCCAGCATAGGAACCGTGCCGCCTTGAGGCAGTCGTTTCACGGGAATTGACGGTGTGCGGGTGCGGAATGCGGCGGCTGAACTTCAGGTGTTCGTATGCACGGCCCCGACATCCCGTGGCGAGGGCGAAGCCGACGTGCACAAACTGCCGCAGAGGACGACGTCGGACAAGACGGCTGCGAAGAAGGCGTCCACCAAGAGGACACCGCCGCGAAGACCCCGAGGATGGCGGCGCCGCGAAAGCCCCGGCGCCGCGCCTTACCCTGGCAAACGCCAAGCCGAGCGCCTGGGTAGCTACCAGAAGTGAGAGCGCGCAGCGGACACACGGTTCGCCCTGGCTACGCCAGCGGCCCGAGAGCGACATCCGCCCCGCACTCGGTACAGGGCACGGCGCCAGGACTGCGCAGGACCTCAAGCGCGGCGAATACGTCCAGCTCCTCAGCATCCCGGGGTGCCTCTTCGCAGTCCCAGACGTGCACGATGGGCGCGGCGGGTCGACATCCTATGGCCGGGGTCCACTGGATCTTCCACGCCCACCGGTCGACTGCCTGAGCTGTTGGCTCCTCGCGGCGCAGTGGGTAGGTGGGGACAGCGTCGTACCGGACGCCGTCGATTGGGTACGCCTGGCCAGGGGTGAGCCAGACGCGGTACTCGCGCGGCTCGACAGTCTCGGCGTCGGGGTTGTCGGCCCACATGGGCAGGGCTACCCAGTACATCCACCCCGCCCTGGCGAACTGTCCTCGCGCGTGTAGCCGACCTCGTAGCCCCTGCCCATCGGGCAGGAGCACCCGAACCTCCGGGGGCGGTGGTTCAGCGCTCGGCATGCGGGCCCACTAGCTCTTGGACCGGGAACCGCCGTCCGATCCCGTCCCGACGACGCGCCCCCGCTCCCAGGCCATAAGTACACGTTCGTTCCCGTCAGCGTCCTCGGTCAGGCGGATGACGACCTTCTCGTCGCTGCCGTAGAGCCCGACCCAGTCCCACCAGGTTCGACGGGCTGTCGCACCGTCGGCCCACACCCCGGAAACCGCCGGCCCGCCGGTCGCGAACTGGAGTCGGACCAGGTGTGTCACTGCAGCCGCCCCAGTGCGCGAGCCTGCCGCCGCAGCTCTACCCGTGCGCCGGGCAATCGACGGGGGCTGGACCAGTACGGGTGAAACAGCAACTGACCGGACAGCGCATACAGGCGGCGGCGCAGTGCGGTTACGTGCACGGGGCGCGGCACGGCGAGCGCTGCGTATGTGCGCTGCCAGTCCGCCTGGAGTTCGATCAGGTCGGGCGGGAGAGGGGCATGCTCCATGACAGCTATTAGGCCACATGTTCGATTATCTCGCCAAGCTGACGCGCTTGACCTCTGGGCCCCCTCTGTCCTGCCGCCGTGTGACGCCGAGCCCTTCGGCGAGGCGCGGTGAATCGGGCCTCTACCAGTGATCTCCGGCCGGGCCAAATCGCGGATTGTGCGGATCCTCTCCCTCACGGCCCGAACCTCCGGGCTCCGGTTCGCCACTCCCCTTCGAGGTTGACGCCGTGATCGCCCACCTGCAGCGCACCAGCAACACCTCCGGCCTGCTCACGTACCTGTACGGGCCGGGCGAGCGGGGTACCCACACCAGTCCTCGGCTGGTCGCGGGCGACGGCCACGGAGCCCCGATCGAACTGCTCGCCGAGCCTGAGTCGCTGCCCTATCTGGCCCAGGCCCTCGACGCACCCGTCGAGCGCCTCGGGGTCCGAGCACCCGAACGGCCGGTGTGGGTCTGCTCGGTCCGCTCCGACCCCCGCCGGTCGGACCCCACCGACTCGCAGTGGGCCGCCGTCGCCCGCCGCCTGGTGGTCGCCACAGGGATCGCGCCGGAAGGCGATCCGGACGCCTGCCGCTGGATCGCCCTGCGCAACCAGCCCCGGCAGGTGCACGTCGTGGCCACCCTCGCCCGTGAGGACGGCAGCCTCCACAACGCCTACCGCGACGCCTACCGCCTACAGACCGAGTGCCACCGCCTCGCAGTCGAACTGGGCCACCTGCCCACCGCTCCACACCCGATACCCCGCGCCCAGGAGACCCACGTGCCTGCCCGCTCCATCACCATCACCGCCGAACCCAGCGGCAGCGTCTCGGCGAAGGGCGCCGGCGACGACCTCTCCGCCACGCTCCTCAAGCACGCCGGCTTCCAGCAGATCGAGGACTGGTACGGCCGACGCCACCGCCTTCCCACCACCACCCCGGCCGCTGACCGCGCCGCCATCGCCTCCCACGCGGCCGAGATGCTCCGCGCCGCCCGCTACGGAGTCGACCTTGACCCCTCCCTCGACACCACCCGGATCAGCACCGCGGCGAACCCGCTCGGGCCCTACACCGCCGGAGCCGAACTCCTCCGTCTCACCGACCGGATCAGGTCTGCCGGGAACGGTGCCGACCTTCGACAGGCGGTCGACCACCTCCTCCATCCCGAACACGGTGCGCTGGAACGTCTCCGGGAGGCGCTGGAGGCTGCGGGCGAGCAGATCACCGACCTCGACGACGAGGCGTACCAGCTCGCCGACCGGTTCGATGTCGCTGCGGAGTTCGTCAGCTCGGCGCAGTCCGAACTCGTCGGCTCGGGCGGCGAGTTGGGCCGTATCGGCAACGCGCAGCGGTCCGGGACCGAGGCGTGGGAGCGGTCCTCGGCACTCTCCGGCCCGCGAAGCGCCGCGCTGGCCACGTCGCCCGCAGCGGCCAAGGTCACCTCGGTCCTCGGCTCTGGAACAGCGGATGCGAGCGTGGCCGTACGTCCGTCGCAGGCACCCGATCCCCGGACGCGGTGACCCGGATGATCTCTTCACCCACGCCCCGTTCCGGTCTGCCGCGCACCTACGTCATGCGGGCCGCCGATGCTCTGGCCAGTGCGACGGCCACCTACGCCATCCCGCTCCTGGTCCTGCTCACCACCGGGTCCACCGCGCTGACGGGTGTTGCGTTTCTCCTCGAATGGGCGCCTCGTCTGGCTGCCTTCGCGTTCGCCGGGTCGCTGGTCGACCGGTGGAGTGCTGGCCGTGTCTTCCGGATGGCCAATCTGGTGCGTACCGCCGTGGTGGTCCTGGCGGGTGCGGTGCTGCTCGTCCTGCCCAGCGCCGGGCCGATGACGACCTGTGTGGTTCTGACCTTCGGTGCTGTCTCCGGGCTGTTTGCGGAGGTCTCCTTCGTCGCGGTGGAGACTCTCGGGGCTGAAGCGGGCTGCCGGTTGGGCATGGCGGCCCACCGTGTGCAGGCCGCGCAGACCGGGATCGACCAGGGTGCGATGCTCGTCGGTCCGCTCCTGGGTGGCCTGCTGCTGATGGCCGGCCCCGCCGTACTGCTGACCGTGGTCGCGCTGTTGGCTTTGACCGCCGCCGCGACCGCGTCCGGCGATGTCGGCGGCACGGATCACCGTCCGGTGTCGAGCAGTCTTCTGACTGGGTGGGCAACTCTGCGCCGTACGCCCGCACTTGGCTGGCTGGTGGGCGGTCTGGTCGTCTCGAATCTGACCCTCGGCGTGCTGCAGGCCGCCGCCCCGATCACGGTCATCCACCACTTCCACTACTCCACCGTCGCCGTGGGGTCGGTCTGGAGCATGGCAGCCGTTGCCTCCCTGCTTGTCGTGTGGGCCACTCGCCGTGCGATCGACCGTTTCGGCATCTGGTCGGTCGGTGCAGCGGCGGCCACGGTCTCGACCGCGGCATGCCTGGCGACCGCCCTGGCGCTGAGCTTCACCGCATACACCGTGGCGGTGGCGGTGGTCATGGCCGGCGATGGCGCGTTGACCGTCGTCCTGCGCACGCTGCGGTCCCGTCTCATCCCGGTGCAGGCGTTCGGCTCCACCCTGGCGGTGACGATCATCCTGGTGCTGCTGCCGTTTCCGCTGGCCGGAGCCCTGATCGCGGTCGTTCCCACTGCTGAGATCCCGCACCTGCTGCTGGCGTGCGCCGCGCTCCAGGGCGTAGCGCTGAGTGCGTGCTTCGCCGGCCTACGGCGGCACCGGACCGCCTGCGAACTACCCCACTCGCAGGTCCCCGCACTCCACAACGAGCCCGTCCAGCCTGCGGATGCGCGGTGACGAGCCGCTGAACTGCCCCGCCCTTCCTGCCCCTTCCCGCCGTTGCCGTCCGGAGGTCCTCCCATGTCCCGATCCACTCGCCCGCTGCTGATCGTCGTCGGCGGAACCGATCCCGCTTATCGCGGCTACTGCGTCGAGCAGGCCGCCGCCGCTTACCCGATCGCGCTGATCGACGCCAAGCCGCCGTCCTGGCAGCAGCATCTGGTGGTCGATCACGAGGTCGCCGACACTCACGATCCGGCGGCCGTGGTCGCTGCCGGCCTGGCCCTGGCCGCGCGGCACCCCATCGCCGGAGTCGTCACCTGGGACGAGTACACGCTCGTGCCGACCGCCGAACTCGCCGGCCGCCTCGGCCTGCCCGGCGACAGCGTGGTGGCGATGACCGCCTGCCGGGACAAGGCGACCAGCCGCCGTCTGTTCGCCGAGCACCACGTGCCCTCGGCCACCTCCACCCGCGTCGACACCCTGGACGAGGCGACGGCCGCCGCGCTCCGCACGGGCTTCCCGGTGGTCCTCAAGCCCTCCTCGCACGCGGGCAGCATCGGTGTCATCCGCGTCGATACCCCTGAACTCCTGCCTGCCGCCTGGGAGTTCGCTGCCGCCGGAGCCGGTGAGCAGGGCCCGGAAGGCAGCGGTGTGCTGGTCGAGGAGTACCTGTACGGCCCGGAGATATCGGTGGAGTGCGTCACCCAGCACGGCGCCACCACCGCTCTGGCCGTCAGCCGCAAGGAGGTCGCCTTCCCTCCGTACTTCCAGGAGGTCGGCCACACCGTGGACGCCGACGACCCGCTGCTGCCCGAGGTCGCCCCCGTTGCGGTCCAGGCCGTGCGAGCGCTGGGCGTCACCGATGGCGTCCAGCACGTGGAGATACGCCTCACCCCCTCCGGTCCGCGGATCATCGAGGTCAACGCCCGGATCGGCGGCGACCTGATCGGCAAGCTCGTCCGCCTTGCCACCGGCCTCGATCTCCCCCGGATCGCTGCCGACGTCGCCTGCGGAAGGACTCCCGACCTGACGCCCACGGCACGCGCCACCGCCGCGATCAAGATCCTCTATACCCCGGCCACTGGCACCCTCACCGGCCGAAGTCTGGCCGCCGTCCCTGGCCCGGAGTATCCGTGGCTGCACCAGGTGACGTGGCTCCGGGATGTCGGAGAGCGGGTCGTGCTGCCGCCGGAGGGCACCTTCAGCACCGGCCGGGTCGGCTTCGTCATCGTCTCCGCCGCCAGTCCCGAAGCAGCCCGGGACCGGCTCTCGTCCCTCGTCGACGATCTGGCCCTGTCGGTCACGCCGTGAACCTGTCCCGCTGGCCTCCTCCGGCGCCTCGCGCACCCCGCACCCGATGACCCCGGTCGCCATCCCGCTTCCCGAACAGGAGTTGCCTCGATGACCAGCAGAAGAGCGCCGCGTGCCCCGCCCCCATCACTCGCCTGCGCTCATTCCCAGGACCCACTGTGCCCGCACCGCGTACCAGCGCGCCGTCGACCACTACAGGGTCGGACGCGCTCCTCTACTTCCTCTTCGGCATGCTCGGCATGGCGCTCGCCTTCGGTTCGCTGGCGTGGCTGTCCGGCAGTGTCACCAACTCCCTTTCCGGTACTGGCCCTTGGGCGCCGTTCAGTGCCACCGACGCACTACTTCACCCCAGGGCGCTGTGGCCGCACTTGAGCCCCCTGGCGCTGCTGATCGGCGCGCGGATCATCCCCGGCCTGCTGTCCGCCTTCCTCACCGCGCTCGCTCTCGTGCTGTGGATGCGGCTGCGCGGCGGCACGAAGAACGGCCTCGCCCGGAAGGCCGACCTCGCCCCGCTGCTGGACAAGGAGATCACCGCCAAGGCGAGGAGCCTGCGGCCGTCCCTGAGCGGCCGGGAGGGTAAAAGAGGTCGCGCCTGCTGACCGCGGCATCCTGCTCGGCGCCCTCTCTCCGGGCCGGGCCGACGTCCGTGCGTCCTGGGAGGACGTGATCGTGGCGATCATGGCCCCGCGGAGCGGGAAGACCTCCGGACTGGCGATCCCCGCGATCCTCGCGGCTCCTGGCCCGGTGTTGCTGACCTCCAACAAGGCGGCGAACGATGCCTTCACCGCGACGGTGGACGCCCGCGCCGAGGTCGGCACGGTCTGGGCCCTCGACCCCCAGCAGATCGCCCACCATCCGCGCGAGATGTGGTGGGACATCCTGGCCGACGCCCGCGACCTGGCCGGGGCGAAACGTCTCGCCGGGCACTTCGTCGCCGCCAGCGTGGACGAGTCGAACGGCTCCGACTTCTGGTCCACCGCCGCCAGCAACACCCTCGGCGCGCTGTTCCTCGCCGCTGCCAGCAACCGGCGTCCGATCACCGACGTCCTGGCCTGGCTCGCCTCCCCCGCCGACCGGACCCCGGTCGACCTGCTCACCGACGCCGGCCACGACGCGGTCGCCGCCCAGCTCCAGGGCACCGTCAGCGGAGCTACCGAGACGCGGGACGGAATCTACGAGACCGCGCGGCAGTACGCGAGCTGTCTCCTCGACCCGGACGTCGCGGCCTGGGTCACGCCCAGCAAGGACCTCCCCGAGTTCAAGCCGTTCACGTTCGCCACGTCCCGCGACACCCTGTACCTGCTGAGCAAGGACGGCGGCGGCAGCGCGAGCGCCATCATCGCGGCAGCGGCCGACGCCGTGATGCGCGCGGCCGTGGTCGTCGCCGAGCGCTCCGGCGGGCGGCTCGACCCGCCCGCGCTTTGCGTCCTCGACGAGGCCGCGAACGTCTGCAAGATCTCCGATCTCCCCGACCTGTACAGCCACTTGGGCAGCCGGGGCGTCATCCCGATGACGATCCTGCAGTCCTACCGGCAGGGCCAGCGCTGCTGGGGCGAGGCCGGAATGGACGCCCTCTGGTCCGCCGCCACCATCAAGATCATCGGAAGCGGTATCGACGACGCCGACTTCGCCGACCGACTCAGCAGGCAGGTCGGTGACCACGACGTCCAGACCACCTCGGTCTCGACCAGTGAGAGCGGCAAGTCCACCTCGGTCAGCATGCGCACCGAGCGGATCCTGCCCCCGGACGCGATCCGCGCGCTCCCCAAGGGCAAGGCGCTGCTGCTCGCCACCGGCATCCGGGTCGCCATGCTCGACCTGCGGCCCTGGTACAAAGAGCCGTCCGCCAAGGTCGTCGGCCCGGCCTCGGCCCGCGCGACGAAGGCCATCACCGAGCGGGCCCTCGCCAAGTCCCTGGGCCGCGACAATTTCGGGCTGTCGGCATGAGCGCGCCCACGCCGCGTCCCGGGCGGCTCGTATGCTCGCCGGCCATTCGGCGCGACGGCCAGTGGCGGTTGGTCAGCGGGGCCGGCTCGATTCTCGCCACCGATCCCACGTTCACCAGCATGCTGGACGGCTTCGCCCAGGCGATGACGGCTGCCGATCAGGCGGTCGCCGACCTCCGTGTCCGGCAGAGCGGGTCCTCCGCTTCCCGCGCTGGGGGTAAGCGATGAACCCACTGCTGCGCGCCGAACAGGCGGTCCTCGGGTCGGTGCTGCTCGACCCCGGCCAGCTCGCGCACCTCGACTGGCTCGCCCCGGATCACTTCTACCGGCCAATCCACCAAGCGCTGTTCGCCGCCCTGCGCAAGCTGCGAAACGACGGCCACCCCGCGCTGGCCGCCGAGACATCCGTACCGCCGCTGTCCTGGGTGACCGACGCGGTCGACGAGGCCAGTCGCCACGTCCGGGGGCTGACCGCCGCCTACCCCCACACCCTGATCTCGGCCTGCCCTCGCTCCGAACACGCCCCGGTCTACGGCCGCATGGTGCTGGAGGGCGCGATCCACCGCAGCATCACGGAACACGCGATCCGCCTCCACCAAGCAGCCCGTGCCGACGCCCTGCGGGGCGAGGTCGAGGGAGCCCTGCATTCCGCGGAGGTACTGACCGGCGTCCTCAACGATCTCGCACGGCGTTGGGGCACCGAACCGCGCCCCGTCGCGCCAACTCTCCCGCCCTCCACCACCACCGTCGTCCCGGCGCCGGTCCGAGCCGACCAGGTCGCCGAGGACGAGCGGTTCCTTCTGGCCGTCCTTGCTGAGCGTCCGGGGGCCATGGAGGAGGTGGTCGGCTGGCTGCGGCCGGGCGACTTCGTCGTCCCGGCCCACGGGCAGCTCTACCGCTGTCTCGGCGCACTGCACCATCGGGGCGAGCCCATCGACCGGATCACCCTGCTCTGGGAAGCCCAGCAGCGCGGGCTCCTGGCCGACGGCAACCTCACCGACGACCAAGTCACCGCCATCTGCGACGGTGTGGGCGCGGGCAGCGCCGAGTGGCTCGGCGAGCAGGTCATGCGCTCCTCGGTCACCCGCACCGCCGCCGCCTCCGCACACGCCGTCCGGTCGTTGGCGGAGAACCAGACGCTGGCCCCCGGGCGGCTCATCAACCACGCCCTGCACGCACTCGCCCCGCTCGACGACGTGCGTACCCGCTGGCAGGCCGCGAACGGCCGCCCCGCTCCGCCGCCGACGGCCCCTGCTCTCGCACCGACCGGGACTCCGCCTGCGCAGGTGCGTGCCGCGCTCTCCCGCAGCACACCGCGGGCATCGCCGCCGCCCTCGGCGCGGCCCGGTTCGGCGCCCATCCCGGCCGCCGCGCGACCGCCTTCACGCGGCCACAGATAGCCCCCTCAGCCCATCGCTCGTCCCCTCCAATGGAATTCACCGTGAACAACACCCCCATCGCCGACGCTCTGGCTCTGCGTGCCACGGCCTCAGTCTTCGACGCCCAGCGCAGGAAACTGCCAGGCCCCGGAGGCCTTCACCGTTCGCCCGACAGCGTCGCCGTCGCCAAGCAGATCTCCGAACTCGGCCAGCTGATAACCGACTTGGGCGACGAGGTCCTCTTCCGGGCTGCCGCCCAGGGCCAGGAGGCCCACGCTGCGCGGGTCATCACCAGCTTCGCCGCCGCTGTACGGCCTGCCGGCGAAGCGGCATCCGCTCTCGGAGCAGTAGCCCACCAGCTCTCCTTCCTGCACCAGACCGAGCACCTCGGCAACCAGCCCGACGCCCGGGATGCCCGGGAAGCAGCGGCACGGGTGATGGACGACGCACTCGGTGCGGCGGACACCGCCCTTCGCGAAGCCGCCGACTCCCTTCGCGCCGCATCGGCGACGGTTACGCCTCCGGCCGTGCGGCTCCAGGCCGCCCGCCACCGGTCTACGACCGCAACTCCCGCTCCACCTTCCGCTGATGCCCCGGCCATAGCACTCGCCCCGGCCCGGACGACGCGGAGCCGGTGACATGCAGAACACCATCACGGGCCCGCCGATGATCGGCTCGCTCTGCTCGGGTTATGGCGGGCTGGATCTCGGGGTGCAGTCCGCCCTCGGCGGCACGCTGGCCTGGCACGCAGAGGTCAATCGGGACGCCGCACGCATCCTGGCCCGGCACTGGCCCACCGTGCCCAACCTGGGCGACATCACGGCCGTCGACTGGTCCACCGTCCCGCGGGTGTGCGTCCTGACGGCGGGCTTCCCCTGTCAAAGACGTCTCGGTCGCCGGCCGACGGGCCGGACTCAACGCCCACACCCGCTCGGGGCTGTGGCTGCACGTCGCCCGTGCGGTCGAAGCCCTCCGCCCCTGCCTGGTGGTGATCGAAAATGTCCGCGGACTCCTCACGTCGCCCGCCGGCTCCCCTGGCGACGTGGAATTCTGCCCGTGGTGCCTGGGAGACGACCCAACCCAGCCTCCTCTGCGGGCACTTGGTGCCGTACTCGGATCCCTGGCCGACCTCCGGTACGACGCACGGTGGCTCGTGCTTCGCGCCTCCGACATCGGAGCACCACACCGCCGCGAACGGACCTTCCTCACCGCCTGGCCCGCCAACCACCCTGCTCAAGACGCCGACCAGCAACATCGGCAAGAACGGCGGCTCCCAGCACCCCACCAAGAGGAAGAGCGGGGGCCACGGCCCGAACCTGGCCGACGAGGTGGAGTGGCTCCTGCCCACCCCGAAGGCATCGGACGGGACCAAGGGCTCGCCCAACCAGCGCCACGGCAACGGGGACATGACCCTGCCGAGCGCCGCAGCATCGCTGCTCCCCGCCAGGAAGGCGAACGGCACCGGCACCCGGGGCCGGCATCCGGGCAAGGGCTCGCGCCCGCCTCTGTCGGCGGAGGTCCTGCCGCTGTGGGCGGAGACGCCCCCGGAATCCGACGAAGCGACGGGCGATGGGGAGCGTACGCCGCCGCCATCACCCGATGGGAGACGCTCACCCGTCCCGCGCCGCCGCCCACCGACGCGGCCGGACGGCTCCGTGCCGACTTCGTGGAGTGGATGCAGGGCCTGGAGCCCGGCTGGGTCACCGCCACCCCGGGGCTCGGACGACCGGCTCAGCTCACAGCGCTCGGCAACGGCGTCGTACCTCAACAGGCCACCCGCGCCATGCAGTTGCTCGCCCCACCCTTCCCCCGGTGTCCTCGCTGCACGACGACATAGCGCTCTCTACAGGGATTGCCCGGCCGCACCAAATCGCGGTTTCTGCGGACCCTCGTCGGCATGTCGCCGTCCCACAGATGGAGCACGCCCACATGTCCGACAGCAGCAAGACCACCCCCGCCCCGGAGCCGTTCCGCGTCCCCGACGAGGACCTCGACGACCTCGCCAGCACCCTCGCCAAGACCATGGCCGAGGTCAGGCAGCACGGTGTCATCCTCGACCGCCTGGGCTCCGAACCCGATCCCGAGCCCGCAGCATCCCGGCCGGAGGACGGCGCCCCGACAGCAGAGACGGCCAACTCCGAGCAAGTGGACGGCCCCGCCTCGGTGTTCATCCTCGCGCTGGGCGGCGAGGCGTACACCGTCGAACTCGCCGCCCTCAGCGACTGGGTGAACTACCTCTTCCTCCCGGTGTACGGCAGGGAGATCAGCACGAGCCGCCCGTGGTGCGCGCAGTGGCACGAACACCCCGAGGCCGTCGCCCGGCTGCACGCCCTCTGGCTCGCGTGGCAGCAGCTCACGGATGCCGAGGCCGGCTTGTCCGGTCCTTCGGTGTGGCACCGCGACCACCTCGACCAAACGCTCGTCCATCTCCGTGCTCCCGACGGCCCCTTCGCCGCCTGCACGACGAGCCCGACCCGGCCCAACCACCGCGTGCTGGCCACCCCCGCACCCGAGCAACTGGGACTGGCGGCATGAGCAACGAACCCGCCTTCGGCCCCTACGACTTCGGTCCCTACGAATTCGAGCCCAACGACGCGGGCTCCAAGGACACGGAGCAAGGGTTTTGGCCCGGCGACTTCATGGCCGACGAACTCGACTTCCGTCTCGACGATTTGGAGCCCGCCGACGCGGCCTCCGAACGCGCCGAGCAAGGGCTCTGGCCCGGTGACCTGACGGTCCTGGCCCAACACCACACCACGCCCAACGGCTCGCACAGCTTCGTCGTCGCCCACGACCGATCCATCACCTGGGGCATCCCGGGCGAACCGCAGGTAGCGGCGATCATGGTCGCGCGGGATCTCAGCCTGAACACGTTCACGTTCGAGTCGAGCTATCACGCCACCTTGGCCTTCGCCCAGAACTGGCTGATCGAACGCGGCTGCCCACCCGAATCGATCACTCAGGTCGGCGGGGACTTCATGAAGCCCGCCGACGAGCTCACTGTCCGGATCGAGCAGCAGATCCGGGAGTCGGCCGCCCGCTACGAGGTCCTCGACAGCCAGACCTCGGACTTCGACCCGTGTGAAACGTGGACGCTGACACGGGACTCCAGTGCTGCTCAGGCACCGATTCGGGTCTTCCTCGAAGAGGGCGACACGGACGCCCACACGTACACGATGCGCGAGGGCGCCTTCGCCGACGAGGACGCCGCCCGCAACTGGCTGGACGACCGCACCGGTCCTCTGCCGCAGCCGCCGGAATACCGCGACGAGGCAGCCGCCCTCCGAGCCGGTGCTGCCCTCACCCGGTCGGCCGGTGTGTCCGCGCTCCCGAAGGCCGGCCTCGATGCCCACCACGTGCCGCCGACAGAAACGGCCCGGCAGCAGGGTTCTCGGAGGTCGATGTGAGCCGCGCCCGCTTCGCCTTCGCCGCACACCCGGACGCCATCACGGACCTGCGTGAACTCCCCGACAAGATAAGGGACTTGGCGCTGCTGGAACTGCAGAATCTGGTCCACGGAAGCGACGACTGCCTGCCGCTGAAGGGCCGCCTCGCAGGTTTCCACAAAGTCTACGTCGACCCGTCCGTCTCCTACCGGATGGTCATCCAGTTCCGTCCGGCCCCGCCCACCTCGACCCACAAGCGCGAGATCTATCTCGTCGCCGCCGGCAGCCGACAGGACTACGAGGTCTACCGCTCGGCCCACCTCCGAACCGACCCCCTCCAGGACACTGCGACGGCCTCCGCCGCCGAGGCCCGCGTCCAGGCCGCTCGATCCCGCTCTCCCCACGCGGTCGATCAGCCGACGGCTGTCGCTCCATCTCGTCCAACGGCGGCTCAGCCCGCTGCCTCCGCGTCCCGAAAGGCTCCCCAGCGATGACCGCCACCCGCGCCCCCATGGCCTGTAGCGAACTGGCGGGCCTCCTCACCGATGCCGCACAGAGCGTCTCCGGGATCCTCACCACCGAGTACCCGACGGCCGTCAGCCGCTCCTACCTGCACCCCGTGTTGGGTGCGTTGTCCGCCGGGCCTCGGGTGGTCTGCGAGCTGAACGACCGGTTCGAAGGCTTCGTGGCCGACGCGCCGCTCCCCACCACACCCGCAGGTCTCTTCACCCTGGCCTCCTACGCCTCCGCGCTGGGATGGCTCACCGAATCCCTCGCCGAACTGACCACCTCGGTCGACCAGATCTGCACGCGCGTGGGCATCCCCGCGCAACCGCCGGAACGGGCCTCGACAGCGCCCGCAGGCATTAGGGCTGACAGCGAGTCCGAATTCGCCTTCAACGCAATGGAGTTGGCCGCAATTCGCACCGCCGCCGAAGCTGCCGGTCTGCCGCCGGGCGACTACGTCGAGGTGCTCTCCGAGTCCCTGCTCGCGGCCTCCCGGATCACCGACGCCTGCATGGAGATCTCCAGCGGTCTCCTCGACGACGCCGCGTACGTCCTCGGCGAGGCGACCGCCCACGTCCGGATCGGTGACGGCCCCGACAGCCTTCCCACCCTGGTCCGTTCGCTGCTCGCCCGGATGGAGGCCGCCGAATGAACCCCCACGACGCGACCAAACGGCCCGGCGCCCACCTCGTCGCCGAGATGCTCGGCGTCGAGGACCCCTGGACCCTCAACGTCCGCTATCGGCCGAGTGATCCGCTGTACCGCGCCTCAACGCTCGTCATCGGGACCGCCCACGAACTCGACGAACTGCACGGCCGGGTGACTCGCGCGACCCAGGCCGCTCTCGGAGTGCTCGAACCCGTCGGGCGAGGCGAATTCAACGGTTCACCCAGCTCGTACGAACCGGTGCGGTCTGCGGTCCAGCAGATCGGCCGACTCGTCTCGGCGCAGAACGCGACCTACGAGCGGCTCGTGCAGTCGATCGTCGCGTACCGTCGTCTCCTCCCCGAGCCGAACCCTGCTCCGCCCTCACACACCGAGGCCCGCGACCAGGACAACGGACAGGTCTCCGGCCGCGACGATGACTGGGCCGTGTCCGCTGATCTCCGGCTCAGGGCCCTGGAAGCCGTCGAGGCCGGCGGACTGCGGTTCCACCAGAGCGGGGTCTACGGCTACATCTCTCTCTCGGACGCGCGCGGCGAGCGCCTCGCCGACAGGGTCTGGCCCGAAACCGTCCAACGACTGATCGCCGCCGGGCTGTTGGACCGGGACACCAGCGAGGGACTGTACCGGCCGGGACAACTCATCTCCCTCACCCCGAAAGGCGAGGCAGCCCTGCGAGACGCGGGCACGGCCACGCCGCGCGTCTCCGCCGCCCTCAACCGCAGCAACACCACGACGCTCCCCGGCACCACCGCCGACCCAGCTGTCGTACCCGCACCAGGCGCGGCCACCAAGCCCTCCCGTTCCCGCTGATCCCCCTCCCCCCAGAAAGAACGTCCCCCATGCCCACCCCCGTACAGTCCTCCGCCTCCTCGATCGGCTCGGTCGACGCTCAGCGCGTAGAGGACGCGTTCTTCCTCATAGCGCCGAAGTGGACGACCTGGTCAGCGCAGACCCTGGCGCAGCACGGTCGCCCAATGCGTGTGCGTGACGTCGCCGCCGGGCTCCCCTTCGTCAGCGAGCAGCTCGTCAGCAAGCGGCTGGCCCAGATGCACACGGACGGGCTGGTCACCCGAACCAACGACGGCCACGGTGCCCCGTACCAGCTCAGCGCCTTCGGCGAATCCCTGGCACCGGTGCACCGCGCCCTGGCGGACTGGTCCCAGACCAACCTCTCACTCGGCAACGTAGCCGGAGCAGAACGCGCCGAGAACGCCGTACGACGTCTGTTCCTTCGGCATTCAACCACCGTGATCCAGATCCTCGACGCGGGCACCACGCGGTTGGGCCACATCGCCGAAGCGGCTGGCCTAGACAGCGGCACAACCCGCCAACGACTCAGCCGACTTGAGGCCGACGGCCTGGTCGCCCGCACCGGACCGCGCCACGGCGACCCCTACGTCCTGACCGACGCCGGACGAGCACTGGGCCCCGTCTACGCAGCCGTCGAACACTGGAGCACCCCCTTCTCGTCGCCAAGGCACCCGTCGCCCCCGGCCCCCGCAGCCACCCGGACCCACACCGGCGTGCCGCTCGGGGCGGACGGCAACCGGACCACAGCGGCCCTGCGCCGGAGCACCGCCGCGCCGAGCGCCTTCTTCAGCCACGCACCGCAGCCGCAACCGCGGGTGCCGGCGTCCGTCACCGCGCGGTCGGCCGTCTCCCGAGCCCGGTGATCCGCGTGGCACCGAGAACCAGCCGCGCCTCCCCGTTGCCACGGCGCCCACGTGCAGTCCAGCAGCCCTCCCTCTGCGCGAAGGCGCGTCCCCCTCCTACGCCCCGGAACCCGACCATGAGCACCCAACTGCCCTACGATCAGCGCGACTTCCCGGATGTACTGGTCAGCCCCCGGTACCTGGCCGGCTCCAACGGGTCCGGAGAAGCCGGCTTCGCCCCCGTCGCCCACTGGCCCCACCACCACCTCGACGAGGGCCCCTGCCAGCTCCTCGTCACCTCGCCCGACCAGCGGATCCGTATCGGCTGGTTCGGCGACGACTTCGAGCTGTGGAAGATCACGGCATCCCCGGAGGCCGTCTCCGCGCCCCGCTGGACGGCGACCTTCAACCATGTCACCCCGGCCGAGATCGTCGCAGGTCTCACCACCGCCCTGGCAAACGACTACGCCGAAGCCGACCCCTACGAGGGCAACGGGCGTTTTCTGGCGAACCCCTCGCTGTACTGGGCCGACGCCGTCCGACCGCTGACCGAAGCCGGCTGGCGCCGTGAGGCGGCCGAGCGCGGCACTGTCGAGATCGTCGCCCCCGACGGGCAGGCAGGCGTCCTGATCGACAACCGCCTCTCCACCTGGGACGACGAAACCGTCACGCTGTGGGCTGGTCCACCGGGCTGGCGCACACGCGCTGAGGCCGTCTTCACCGCCCGCACCCCGTCCCACCTGATAGCCGCGACGGCAGCCGCCATGACCGATCCAGCCCAGGTGATCCGCGAGCGGCACCAACTCGCCCGTGAGGTCCAGCACTTGGTCACGCTCACCCCCGTCGGCCCGGCCGTCCCCCAGGTCTCTCGCGCTCCGACCCCACTCGACGTGCGCCGTACCCCTGTCGCCCAGGCCGTCCACCGCGCCGCATGCACCCCGCAGACAGCCGCCGACCTCCGGATCATGGCCGCCCGCAGCCGCACGGCGACGTCGACTCAGATCCGGTCGAGCAAGTCCGCGCACAGCCCCGGGGCCCTGCCGCCGGCCATCTCGCCCGCCCAGCGCCACAGCCGCTGATCCTCAGGGCTCCGAGGCCACCTCTGACCGAAACAACACCCCCGAATGCCGGGAGTTCCGCCATGCCCGACGCCACCGCGCTCGACCAAGCGACCGCCATGATCGAGAAAGCCTGGGGCCGCCCCATCGACGACCTCGAAGCCCTCGCGGTCCGCCGCCCCAACAACGACCCTCTCCTGCGCTCGGCCATGCACATCCGCTCGGCCCTGGTCATCACCAACAACGCCGTGGCCGTGCACCAGGACCGTCTGCACGCCCTTACCCGGCCCGGCCACGTGCCGGCCTTCTACGAGCTGGAACGGATCACCAGCACGGCGGCGGACCTTCGCGTCGCCCAAGCGGAGAGCCGTACGTCCCTGCAGGCCATCAGCCACGTGATCGAAGCGCGTGAAGCCGCCGCGACCGCGGACCGGGCCCCAGCAGTCCGCCTGGCCCAGGCCGCTGTCGCCCGCTCCGCGCACGCTCCACGCGCCCTGGGCCAGGCGCCCAATCAACTCGCGCCTTCAGCCGTTGTCGGCCCGTCGGTGGCCGGACTGGGGCCGCACCGCTGACCGGTCAGGCGCCGTCCTCGTCACGGTGGGCATCCCCGATACGGGAGCCCACCACGCGGGCCAGCTCCTCCAACGTCAACTCGACGCGACGCCCGTCCGCGATCCGGTGCTCCAACTCCCCGCCCTCGTCCCGCTGTCCGTCGGACTGCGCACCGACAGCCCACTGTCCGTCGGCGACCATCACGATGTCGCCCACCGTCCACGGCCTCCCGGCGGCGCGGATCTTGCGCTCCAGCCCGGCGCCGTCCCAGTGTCTGCTCGCCACCCCTGCTCCTCCTCGTTCTGCGCGACCTGTCGCCGCAACCGACGTACGACAACTGCGTGCGCCGATCCATTCCCGGGTCGCCGACCAACTGCTGGCGGCTGCCAGTTCGCCCACGGCAGACGTCGCACCCCGGGAAACGACTACGCGCTTCGGCATACCGCGTGTCAACGTACGGGTGCTGGAAAAACCGCAGGTCAACGAAGGGATCGTCCAACCGTGACCGCCTCCGCCACCCACCTGCCCGCCGTCGTCCGCCCTGCCATGGAAGAACGCTGCCGGCTCGTCTCCGACCACTGCGCGGACCCGGTACTCGAACTCCTCCACGCCCTCGGCTGGGCCGTCGTCGACACCCCGCAGGCCAACGTCCACGCGACGAGCCCCGACGGCCGTGTCTACGTCGGCTGGCTCCCCGAAGACCCCACCGCCTGGCAGCGCGGCATCGTCTGGCAGGTCCAGGTCCAACCCACCGAAGGCGAGCCGTGGGTCCAGGAGTTCGGCCGCCACACCCCCTCCGAAGCCGTCGCCGGTTTCCTCACCGCGCTCATCGCCACCCCCAGCCGCTGACCGCACTACCGCCCCCTCCCGGAAGGACCCCTTGGCACACCGCGCTCCGCTCACCAACCACCACGCCGACGGCACTCTGTGCCCGGCGAACCACAAACACACCAGCTCCGGCAAGCCGCTCCACCCCGACTGCCCCGGCCGCGCGTACACACAGGCGATCTGCTCGTGCGGCGAGTGGGAGATGAAGCAGCCCGGCAAGGGCTACGTCAACGAGAACCGCAAGCGACACCTCGCCAGCCATACCCAGGGACCGAAGGTCCTTCGCGATCTGCTTCGCCTCGACGGTTGCTGACGCACCATCACCAGCTCCGCCCTACCATCCCGTACCGCCCCCGGAGGTTCCATGCCCCACTACCTGACCGTCGGCCACCTGCTCCGACAGCTCCAGAACCTCGACCCCAATCTGCCGATCCGCCTCGCCATCAACCCCGACTTCCCCTTCACCCACTACGTGGGAGCCGAGGTCGTCGTCCGGGACGGCAAAGCGTTCATCGCCGACGACGGCCAGGAGGACTACCTCCCGATAGCGGTCAGCGATGCCCTCACCTGGGCCTGACCAGGCCCACCAACACACACCGGAGACCCCTATCCCTTCGCAATCCTGCCCATCACGTCTCCTTCCGCTGCACCGCCTCGCCATACAACCCATCCCAAGCGGCGTACGCGGCGCGCTGGTCCAGCGAGTCTCCGCCCTCCCCGACGGACCACTCGACGTCACATGGCTCCCCGCCGAAACCCCGAGACTCCCCCTCGGCCACATTCGCCTGCACTGGGAAGCAGCCTCCCTCGCAGGCTGGAACGTCACCGCCCACCTGGGCCTGGCCACCACCGAGGTACATCTCGCCTCCTGGCCCACCGCCCCGGACGACTGGCCACGCCTCGTCCGCCCCACCCTCCACGAGGTGCTCGGCCTCTGCGCCGCCCTCGCAGTCGCGACCGCAGCCCTCGACCTCTCCAATCGACTCGCCCAGGTCTGACCGAAACCACAGAAGGCCGCCCCACGCCGATCAGGCAGGGGCGGCCCTGCCGTACGCCCAACCGCGCGCGCCGATCTCAGGACGCCGCGAACAACCGCGCCGTCCCTCACCGGCTACGAGAATCGCTCCAACACTCCGTCGATACTCCCGCCAGAGAGTCTGGGCTTCACTCTGCTGCGGTCCAACTCAGCATCCACCGCCTGACTCGCTCCAGCGGGCTTCCTCCGGTGGCCGATTCCGCTGGATGACGGCCCATTGGCCCCTAGGCTCAGGACATGACCGACTCGCCGATGCCGTCGCCGCCATTTCCCTCGCCGGACAACGGCGTGCTCCGAGTGATCGTCGGCAACGCCATCGCCTCGGTCCGCAACGGCGAAGCCTCGGTGGAGGAGGCGATCCTGCACGCGGCCGTCCACGGTTGGTACGAAGGTCATATCCAGGGCGAGGACGCGTGCCCCGGCTGCGACTTCCGAGGTGGGCTGCCGAAGAACGGCAACCGTAGCTGACCACACCAAACGCCGAGGGGTGCCACCGACATGTCGGTGGCACCCCTCGGCGTTTGGTACTTCGCTCGCCTAGTCCAGGTAGGTGCCGGCGAAAGCCCCATCGAAGCCGAGCGCTGCGAGACCTTGCTCGACGCTGGGGTAGGTCGTCCCGTCCGGGATAGCGATCAGGGCGTCGAAGTCGGCGCGACTGATCTCAGGTTCGAGCCACTGGTTGCTGCACCGGCAGACGATCCAGACGTTGCGGCCGTGGTTGATGAGCAGCCAGTCGCGCCGGGCCCTGCAACCCGTGCACATCACGGGGATTCCCCCCAGGGCCAGCGAGCGCGGGTGGCTGAGGCAGCGCGTCGCGCCGGGGCCGCTGGGCGGCTGCGTCTCGTACTCGAATTGCAGCAGGGGATCGGTGCCGACGGGGAGGACGGGCAACGCAGGTGTCGGCGCTGCGGGGCGGTGGGTGGTTCTGGGCACGAGCGTCATCTCCCGGTCGAGGTCCTTCCGTTTCCATCCGTAACAGCCGGTGGATTCGGTTGTCCAGGGGTTTCGTGGAGTTGGGCAGGCCGGTGACCGGTCTGCCCAACTCTGGTCAGCGGTGCGGTGGCCGGTTATACAGTTCGGAAGCGGCGTGGCGGGCGACATCCGTGGGTGCCGCCTGCGTGCTGGTGCGGTTGGCCGAGGTCCTGGGCCGGCCGGTGCCTGTCTGCGGGCGGCGAGTCGCTTCGCCAGGGTGAGCGGGGAGTTGGGCGAGGCGGCGCAGTCGCCAGACCAGGACGTCGTTCACGTCGTCGGCGGTGTCGAGTTCGCGCAGGTCGATGGCTTGCTGCAAGAGGGCCTTGGGGTCGCGGCCTGCTTGCTCGGCCTGGGCAAGGGTGGCGGCCAGAGCGTCGGTCTTCGTCAACGCACTATCTGCTCGTAGTCCTTGTTCCGTCAGGGCTGCGTGGATGGTGGCCTCGTGGGTTCGGCGTTCGGCTTCGGGCAGGGCGCGGCCTTGGTCGCGCAGTGTCTGCATGGGTGTGGCAGCGATTTGGCGGTAGGCGGCTCGTAGGTGCTCGGCGGTCTGTCGGGAAGCGTGGGCCTGCTGGGCATGGCCGCGAGCGGAGTGCCAGCGGGCTGCGGCGAGAGCGACCAGGACCAGGATGGAGACGAGCATGGCGGTGGTACCGCCGTCCTCACCACGGCCGAGAGCGTTGCCGGCCTGGATGATCCCTCGGGCTGCCGAGCGGATGGCTCGGGTATCGGCGTACTCCGCTCGGATGTGACTGCGGGTGGCGCGCTCGAAGGCGCGGGCGGCAGCGCCCAGTTCGGCGCGGGTGGCGGCCGCGGAGGTCTGTGCGACCGCGTCCAGGAGTTCACCAACGCCTACGAGTTGAGTTGTGGCTTCGTCGTCGTCGCTGTCAAGGAGGATGGCGGCGCGTTCGGCGATGCTGGTGGCGTTGCGTCGTTCCCGGGCGGGCTGCGACCAGTCCGGTCGACCGCTGGTGGATGCCGAGGGCGTCGTACGGTCGGAGGTGGCGTCGGCTAGGCGACGGCGGATCTTCGGCAGGGACAGGTCGGGGGCCAGGGTGGAGCCCGCGAACCAGATGGGCTCGCGGTCGCGGTTGCGGTCGCCGGGGAGTGCGACGTTGTAGCCGAGGGCGTCACCGGACGGGGCGTATCGCATCTTCACGCGCAGGCCCGCCTCGCGCAGCCGGGTGAAGAACTCCTCCTCGGTGGCGGCTCCAGCGAGGGATTGACGGACGGCTTCGCGGAGCGTTTCGCGTGGAGCCTCGGGGCGGCCGGTGCGTTCGGCCTTGAAGCGTTCGGCGCTGGTGGGGGTTTTGGCTCCGGTGCCGTCGCCGGGCTTGAGCTGGCGCAGGCCCATCTCCTTCTCGATGCGGCGGCATTCGGCCTGAGCCTTCTTGAAGTCGTAGTTCATCCTGGGGCGGCGCAGGTCGCCCCGGACCATGGTGGCCAGGATGTGGATGTGATCGTCCGCGTGCCGTACGGCGACCCAGCGGCAGCCGTCCGGATCGCCTTCGGGGGCGAGGTTGACGGCGTGGACCAGGCTGCGGGCGATGGTGTTCCATTCGGCGTCGGTCAGGGTCCGGTCGCCGGGGTCGGTGCGGACCGAGCAGTGCCAGACGTGCTGGGCAGGGGCCTTGTCGCCGAGCTGGTTGACGCGCAGGTCCAGTGCGGCGGTGAGGCGGGCGAGGGTGACCTTGGGGTCGGGGTCGGGGCTGGTGTCGCGTCCGGGGTCGGGGGCGAAGCCGTCCCAACTCCCCACCAGGTGGGGGTCGATGTGTTCGTCGCGTTTGCCGGGGCCGTACAGGTAGACGAGCAGGCCGTGGGTGCGTGAGCCGCGCCGGATCTTGGGGACCATCAGAGTCGCTTCTTCACCAGGGCTTCGGCCGTGTCGTCGATGCGGGCCAGGAGGCGGGTCAACGTCGTGAAGGCGTGGGCGAGTTCGCCGGGGCGGGGCTGTCCGCCGGCGTTGTAGGTGTAGGCGATCTGGTTGATGTTGTTGCCGATGCGGGAGAGGGCGGTGCGCAGGGCGGCCAACTCGTCGATGGCGGTGTCGAGTTGCTCGTTGGTGTGGAGAGTGGTGGAACCGCGGGCAGTGGCGAGGGCGGCTGCGGCGAGGAATCGGGCGACGGTGACGCCGCGCTGCGTAGCTGCGGCGACGATCTCGGCCTTCTCGATGTCGGAGAGGCGGGTGGTCGTCTTGCGGGTGCGCTCGCTCGGGTTGCGGCTGCGGCGGCGGGGTTTGCGGTCGGGGAAGGCGGGCGTGCTCGGGCTCGGCGGCTCGCGCTGGTCGGCTTCTCCCCCTGTGACCGGTGCCCCCTGGTGCCGGTCGTCTGGTGGGTCCCCGTGCGCCCTCGCTCGGGGACCCACCGGACTCCCCCCGCCCTCCTGGGCAGGGGCAAGTGCGTACGACGGGCCGTAGGACCGTCGTAGGCGACAACTTGCTCCGCCTGGAGCCGTGTTGGGGTCACGCTGCTGTCCGTCCGTGGTGGCCACCGGGTCGTTGGCGGTCATCGGCGTGTCTCCGGGTTCTCCTGCCGGATGTCGCGGACGAGTTCCTCGATCCAGTCCATGGCCAGGACCGGGTGGTGCAGGGTCCAGGGGCGGCTGTCCCGGGTTCGTTGCACGGTCCAGGTGGTGTCGGGGCCGGACTGGGCGCGGTGAAGGTGGCCGTGCTGGTGCAGGACGGTCAGCCAGGAGTCGACCTCGGCGGGTGTGGCCGGGTGGGTGCGCATGCGGTGTGCTCCGGTTCGCTTCTGGATGATGTGGGGCGTGTGTCCGGGAGCGGGTGACCGGCGAGAGTGTGCGGCTCGGTCACCCGCTTCGCGGTGTCCGGTCAGTCCCGGGCGGAGGTGACCGGCTGTCCGTGCTGCTCGCGGAGCTGGGCCATGAGGGCAGTCAAGGTGTCGCTGGACAGGGGGATCTGCTGACCTCGGATCGCCTGGGCGACCACCTTGCGGGTCAGCTTGTCCTCGGCCCTGACCGCCGACCGGGCGATCTTCAACAGCTCCTCGGTGTCCGGGTCGGACCTCCGGTCACTCGTTGTCCGGGTGTCCCGGTCAGTGACCGGCGACGGGGTGACCGGGCGGTCAGTGAGCGGCACGAGGGTGTCCTGGTTGCCGGTGACCGGCGTGGTTCCGATCGGGCTGTCGGTGACCGACGGCGCGGTGTCCGGCTGTCCGGGCTGGTCAGCGGCCTCGTGCGACTGACCGTTCTCGCCGGTGACCTGGTTGCCGTTGACCGCCGTGGCGCTGTCCCCGATCGGTGACCGGCGCCCCAGGGTCTGCTTGTCCAGGGACAGTCGCGGCCGGTCGGTCAGGGCAGTGACCGGCTGCCCGGCGCTGACCTGACCGGCCTGCGGCTCGTGCTGACCGACTCGGTCGGTCCGGGTGACCGCGATGCCCTCGGGCTGGTCAGCCTGACCGAGGACTTCGCGGTCACTGCCCTTGACCGGGCCCCGGGCGATGAGGATGTAGAGGTGGACCGCGCCGGCCAGCGCGAGCGGGGCGATGGTGGACAGCACCGCGACCACCGTGTCCCCGAGCCGGAGCCCGGTGGCCGAGCCCGCTTCCTCGTTGAGGCGCACCGCGTGGAGCGCGTTGGCCCAGATGCTGGCGGCGGTGGCCGTGCCGAAAAGCGTCCAGACGTAGAGCCGGGCACGCAGGGGCGCGTCGCGCAGGACCAGGAGCGCCCGTATGCCGTAGGCGATGAAGCCGTCGATCACCAGCGGGAAGAGGTAGGTCAGGAGCCCGCGGACGTGGATGGCGACGGCCATCTGCTGAAGGGCGTCGTACGACAGCGCGCACCCCGCGCCGCCCAGGGCGATGACGACCGCGCGGTCCCAGCCGGTGATGTGCGCCGTCCTCGGCGCACTCGTGTCGGTCACGCCGCCGTCCCGAAGTCGTCGCGGCCCAGGCGGTCGTCGTCGGTCTCGGGGGGCGGGGTGGTCGTGGGGGTCTTCTCCAGGCCCCGGTTGCGCAAGGCGCGGCGAATCTCGCGGTACTGCTTCTGGGCGTGCTCCTCGGTGATCTTCAGGAGCCAGGCCAGGCGCTGCTCGGTCACTCCGTGGTGGTAAGCGGCGAGGACGACCGCAGTGCGCTCGTCCCTCGTGAGGTGGACGTCGCGCCCGGCGATGGTGGCATTGACGCGGCTGTAGTCGAGGCGGTGGGCGAGCTTCGCGTGCAGCGACTTGCGCTCCTCCTCGGTCAGTCCGCCACGGATGCCGTCGGTGTCACCGTTTTCGAGGGCGGCGTCCAGGCAGGTGCGGCGCACCGGGCACTGGCCGCACAGCGACTTCGCGGCGGTGATCTTGTCGGTCTCGTCGGGCTCGGGGAAGAAGATCTCGAGGTCCACCGGGTTGTACTCGGTGCTCTGGCAGACGGCCTGGTCCTGCCAGGTGTGGTCGCCGAGCGACCGGTGGCGGGCAGGGCTGATCGTCGTGGTGGTCATGCGGGTTGCTCCGATCGCTCTCCGCGCAGGGACGTCGGCGGAGGCGTGCGCTGGGTCGGGAGGTGCATGGGGCGGCGCGCTGAAGGCGCGGCCTGCGGCGGGTCAGGCTGTGGTGCGGAGGCGTCTGCGGTCGACCGGTTCGAACTCGACCCGGGTGGTCATCTGCGCGAGCCGGGAGGTGACGCGGTCGCCGAGGTAGGCCCGGAGGTCCTTGATCGCCAGGTTGGTGGTGACCAGGGTCGGGAGCATGTGGTTGTAGCGGCGGTTGATCAGCCGGTACGTCACTTCCTCCACCCACTCGGACGCCTTCGCCGCGCCGAGGTCGTCGATGATCAGCAGCGGGCAGCGGCTGACGGCCGCCAGCTCCCGCTCGCTGTCGGCCCCGGGCCGGGGCCGCAGGTCGGCGAAGAGGTCGGCGGCGGTGGTCGCGCGCCAGCGGACGCCGACTCCGCTCTGCACCAGCCGTCGGACCGCGCCGTACGCCTGGTGCGTCTTGCCCGCGCCGACGACCCCGGCCATCAGGAGGCTGGGGCCGGTGGTGACCTGTCGGCGGGCCCCCGGGCTGGGAGCTACGGCCGCTTCGGCGACGTCCCGGGCCCAGGTCAGGACCTGGGGGTGGTCGGCGACGGCGGCCCGGTAGCGCGGGGGCATCCCCGCCAGGAGGGCGTCCAGCGGGGAGTACGGCTCGGGCTCGTCGACCAGGTCAGTGACGGCGGCCGGGTCGATGTTGCGGGCGGCCAGGATCCGCGCCAGCCGGTCCACGGTGCCCGTGCCGCCGAGGGGCTGCGGTTCGCGGTTACGTGTGCGCATCACAGCTCCTCGGCGTAGGCGGCGGCAACGTCGGCCGGGTTGGTCCACGCCCGGTGAGCGGGCACGGTAGGCCGGATCCCCGGCCGGGCCAAACCGCCCGGGCGGGCGTTCATGGCCTCGTTGACCATGCTGGTCAGCACGCTCGGGTGCTTGGGATTGGCGGCGAAGTTCCGCAGCCCGGCCCGGATGTGCTCCGGCGCGATGCCCTCGCCCAGGAGCTTCTTGGTGATCCGCCCGAGGTGTCCGAGCACGTCACTGGGCGGACGCTCCTCGCAAGCGGCGATGTACTCGCCGACGAGCTGGTTGGCCGAGACGGTGGCTGCGGGCGCCACGCGCCCCGTAGGGAAAGAAGATCCAGGATCCAAGATCCTAGATCCAGGCGCCGAACCCTCTCCGACGCTTCGGGGAAGGCTCGGAGAATCCTCGGAGAATGCCGTCTGACCTGCTGCTTTCGTTTCCACCTGGTTAGGGGTGTCGGCCATGCTGTCGAGGGCGTCCTGCTGGGCGGCAGGGGCTCCGCCCGCGTGGCCGGGAGGCGTCGCAGCGGGCCGCGCGGGCAAATCGAGGGCCCGGGGAGCATTCGGCGAAGCCTCGGCGAGCCCTCGGGGAGAGGTGGGCGACTCCTCGATCCGCTTGGTGCAGATGCCCTTGCAGGCACCGCACCGGTCGCCGCCGTGGTGCTGCGGGCAGGAGGGCAGACGGGACTGGCTCGGCTTGTCGATCTTCTGGTGCGCGGACCAGGTCACGACATGGAGGTAGCGGCGGCCGTCGCAACCGGTGTACCGGCAGAGCAGACCGGCGTTCGCGAGCTGGTGGAGGTCGTCCTCGACGTGGACCGAGGTGTGCTCGGCGCGCAGCGGCCAGAGCAGCCCGGCGATGATCGCGGCGTTGTCGCGGTGACGCCCGTGGTCGTCGGCCTGGGTGAGCAGCCCGAAGAAGGTCCGCTCGGCCTCGACGCTCACCTCGGCGAGCGACTCGGAGACGAAGGCCTCCGGCTTGACGGTTCGGATCCGCGCCATGTCAGCGGCCCCGACGGGCGGCGAGCAGGTCACTGCGGGTGAGGGTCGCGTCGGTGAGGTCGAAGGTGTGAGGCCGGGTCCAGTCCGCCTCCGGCCAAACCCGCAGAATCCAGCGGGCCGCGACCCTGGCGGCGATCCGGCCCAGCTGGATGGTCTGACCGGCCTCGTCCTTGACGATGACGTGCGGGTGAGGCCAGGTCTCCTTCGGGTCGCTGAGACTGACCCGGATGGTGGCCGCGCCCGGGATCATGTCGGCGAGCTGGGCGGCGAGACGGTGCGGGCGATCGTCCGGGCAGGCCGAAGTTCCGCTCGGCGTGACGAGCATGCGATACTCCGTGATTCGTAGGAGCGCGGTGCGGCGGTTCTCGTGCAGAGGCCCCGCCGCCCGCGAGATGTGAATCGGCGCTCTTCGGGGTGCCGGCCCGGCGCTTGGGAGTTAGTAGCTCCCGGGCGCCGGTCTCATTTCCCCGGGCGGGTTTCATGGCCCGCGTGCGTGCATCGCCCCTCCCCTTCTGGTCCGTCCCCAGCCGGTGATCTTTTGTGCGGGGACCAGGACCATATGGCGACCCGTGGCACAAGTCCAGCCTCTTCACACCGGCCCTGACCAGGCATGGAACACCAAGCTGGACGGCCCGGGGAGGCTTCACAAGGCATCCGCGACGCCTCCCGTATGGCCATCTCCGCAGGCGCCACCCAGCAGCTCCGCACCGGGGTACAACCCGAAGACGCAGACCGTCCAGGCACGGGCCCGCTTCTTCGACGTGCCCCTGGTCTACCTCTTCCACGAGGTGGAGGCCGAGCGGCGGCATGAGGGGATCCAGGTGGTTGCCGCCATACGCGACCAGGGCGTGCCGGATCGCCGTGTACGCCGACGGGCTCAGCGCGTCGGGCCTGGACATGCCAAACGCCGCGATCGACCAGGCCCATCGACTGGAAGGCATGTTGGGCGAGTCGGGCGACCCCGCACTGCTCGACGACGCGGGGAGTTCATCCCCGCCCGAATCACGGCGCGCGTCGGCCCCCTGGCTCGATCAAACACTGCCGGTTCGACCGTCTTCCATCCGCACGATCACTCTGCGACAGTCGCTACGCATGGCGGTTGCAAGGCGACGATTCGAACAGCGACTTCCCGGCCCCGGTGATACGGAAGCCTGAGCCGACGAAGGTCACCGTCGGAGTGTTCGGCCATCTCGCGGCGGTCCCGCAACGTCATCTTCCGCGCGGCCGGAGATCCGGCGTGGACATCCCGCTCCAGTTGCCGAAGGTTGGACTGATCTGCCCGCGTCGACGTGGGTGCCGTACGACGACGCAAACGGTCGGCGTCGAGGAGTCAGTGCCCCATGGAGATGCCGCCGCCGACCGGCACCCTGCCGCCGGCGTCGAGGGCGGCTTCCTCACTGGCCAGGAAGGCGATGGCCGAGGCGATCTCCTCCGGATTCCCGATCCGGCCCAGAGGAACGTCATCGGCCATGGCTGTGCCGGCCGGGCCCGGGCTCACGATATTCACGGTGATCCCGCTTGAGCCGAACTCCCTGGCCAGCGAGCGACCGAACTCGACAAGACCCGCCGTGGAGGCCGCGTCGTCGGTCTGAGTCTCGCCCTTGAGGGCGACGGCCGAGGGCACGAGGATGATCCGGCCACGCTTGGCCTTCAGCATTCCGCGGGCGGCCCACTTGACCAACTGGCAAGAGGCCGTGAGGTTCGTGTCCAGGACCACGGCGAAGTCCTCCTCGGGCGTGCGGGGCGGGTTGTCCCGGGTGATGCCGGCGTTGACCACCAAAACCTCGACCGGCCCCTGGTCGGCCTCGACCTCCTTGAAGGCGCTCTCGACCTGTTCGGGGTCGGTGATGTCGCAGTACACGGGCAGGGCTCCGTCGTGCACGAGATCGAAGGAGGCGCTTTCGGTGTAGTGGGTGAACGCGACGTGATCGCCGCGCTGGGTGAATGCGCGGACCGCGGCGTGCCCGATTCCACGATTTCCGCCGGTGATCAGAACAGAGCGCGACATGAAGATCCTTTACACGAGTCAGCTGGCTTGGTTCACCGTTGCGGAGATCGCCTCGCCGCGGCGGTGCCAGTGACAGTAGGACGTCGCTGTGTGATTCAAAGGGACGCAAAGGTTGCGCTTATCCTGGGGATGGGAACTGACAGTTCCCATTGCCCGATGAAGAGCCATTGCGTTCCGAATGCTGGACACGGTGCGCGATGTCAACTCCCTTACGTGCGGGCCGCAATGCGCTGAGCGGCCAACAGGGAAAGGGGACGCGAATACGCGGGCAATGTGACCTGAGTCTCAGCGCCTGTCGTTACGTAAGCGTTATGAATGAGAGTGAGATGCAGACCCCGATAGCCACCCGCATTCTGCAGCAAGCGCGGGCGCGCCGTGATATATCAGACATACCAGGCTTTGAAGCGGCTTTCGGGACGGGTCAACCCTCCGGAATCACGCAGGAACAGACGGCCCGCCTGGCCGGCGTCAGCCGTCGCTGGTACGGCAGTCTGGAGGCCGGGCGTCCCGCCAACTACAGCGACGCGTTCCTCCAGGCCGTGCGGCGCATCCTCGATCTGAACGACGAGGAATGGGGCATCGTCTACCGCGTCATCCGCGGCCATGCCCCTGCAGTCGCCCCTGTCAGCCACCTCGGCGCTCTGCTGCCAGACGCGTTCCGCGCCTTCGTCGAGGAGAGTCGCACCTGGGCCGTCTACCTGAATGACTACCGCTGGGACGTCCTGGCCTACAACGCCAAGGCCCTGGAGTACTTCCCGTGGATGCAGTACGGCCTCAACGTCATGGAGTGGGCCCTCGCCTGGCCTGAGGCGCGCACCCAGCTCGTCAACTGGGAAGAGGAGTGGGCCAAGCCCATGATGGCCCAGCTGCGCGTGCACGCCGAAGATTGGCGCACCGACGAGCGCATGCGGGCCGTGGTCGAAGCCGTCCGAGCCGACCCGACCGCACGCAAGCTCTGGGACGCACCCGACCTGCCCGCCATCACCCACCCGGCATCGGAACAACCCCGCCGCCTCTATTTGGCGGGCCGAGGGGACCAGGAGTTCGCCATCCGGTTCATCGCGAATAGACCCGACGAACTTCCATCATGCCGCCTCATGGTTGTCACGCCCGCAAAGGCCGTATCGAGCAACTAGGTCTTGGCCTCGGCGGTCTTGGTCCTCGACTGATTCATTCCGGAGCTGCGGATCGGCAGTCGAGGAAAATGTCAGGCGGCGTGGCTGGCAACAGTGCGCGAATATCTCGCACCTGTGCGGCGTTATTTCCGTCCCGACTCTGCTCTAAAACCTTTTCCGCCAGGGAGGGGTGACGGAGGATCAGCGCGATCAGGTGTGTGCCGTGGCCTAGGCTTGCAGGGAGTATTTTCTATCGCGCTGAAATCCCGTTGTTTCTCGGCTATTTCAGCGCCTTCGGCGCCAAACCGGGTTGCATCAGAGGCGTTTGTGAGACGAGAGGAACTGGCCGCGGTTCGCCTCGAACGGGTGTAACTCCACGAGGCTCACCGGTTCGTGCCCGGTCAATGTGTCCGGGCCAGGGCCAAGAACTGGTCGGCGGCACGCATCCAGGACGCCTCTGCGTTGTCCCCGTCGTGACCGGACTCGAGTTCGTCGAGAATCGCGGCGCCCTGTGCGTAACGGCCCACGGCGAGATCGAGCCACACCAGGCTGAGCCGGTCGTCCGCGATGGGATCGCGCAAGGCGGCCACCGTGTACGCCCCCCACGCGGCCCTCGCGAGATCGTCTCTTCGCGTCGGGAGACCTCCGCCGATCGCCCGCAGTTGGGCACTGGTGCGCTGCACGGCAGCATCCGATGCGGCGTCACCGAGTGCATGGGGGAACGCCGCCTGCAGCGCCATGAAGTCCGGCTCCACCAGCTCGTGCCACGGGCGCCACTGAGTTCGTAGCGATTCGCCGGCATCGAGTGACACCGGACCCGGAGTGCAGCCGTGGGCGAGGAACAGGTGAGCCCTCTCTGTGGCGACGGCGTGCGCGGTGGCCACCATGCCCAGCGGATACAGCCACGCAGCCCGAAGTCCCGTCTCCTCCGCGAGTTCTCGGCGTGCGGCGTCGACGGGTTCCTCGCCGTCGTCAACGGCGCCTCCAGGCAGATCGGTGATCTCCGTGTCGTGGAGGTAGTGGTGTTGGGTGACCATGGCCACCCGTCCGCGGTGGACGGCCAGGACTCGGACGGGGTCCGGCGCGGCCACGTGCGGATACTCCACCGTGACACCGTCGGGGCGCGTGGCATCGTCTACCTTCAGCCGGACACTGTCATGCGGGCCACCTGTGAAGAGGACGCGGCTGTCCCTGCGGTGCCATCGGCCGTCGCTGCTCATGCGCGGGACTTTACTGGCGTGACGGGCGGGGGGAATACTCGATCTTCGGCTCCGGCGAGGTGTACCGATAAATGCCTGCCAGAGCACACCTGGCTGGCCGCCATCGGGCTAATTGTCGGCAGGCCCGAGGTCAAAGGTGTTGATGCGGTCAGCGGTGTCCCTGTGCCGACGCGGCCTAGGACGTCAGTCTGCGGCCTACGGCCCGACGGCGGTGGAGGCCGCGGCTGTTCGTCGTGAAGGGGCGGTAGGACCGTGAGGGCCCACACTCGTCACGTCCGAGGTTGAAAAATACCTAGTAGGACCGGCGTTGGCGGCGCCCTCCTCCCGCTCGTACGGTAGCGGCCATGACCGAGACCTCGGACCAGAGCAGGTTGAGCGAGATTGCCCGCTCACTCAACCGCTACCACTGGCAGCCCACCGATGAGGAGGCCACGTGCGGCGCAGCCTTCTTCCAACTGGTGAAGAACATGGAGGAGAAGGATCACGGTTTCCCCCGGGGTACCGAGCCGTGGACGCCGCGCCTGCATACAGAGGATGTCGCCGTGCTGGCCGACGAAGTCACCGTGCTGCGGGAGGAGTTCTTGCCCGAGTGGCGCGAACGTCTTCCCGTTGGCTCGCCCATGGCCGAGCTGGTCGACATGTACATCCAAGGCGCGCAGCCGGTGGTGCGGCACGCGGACGCGGTACTGGCCGCCTGGCGCACGGCCGCCCTGCCGGAGCCGACCGCTGACGAAATCGCCTACCGCACCAGATATTCGGGCGCTCCGGCAGAGGACGTCGCTACCCAACTGCGGTTCGGGACCGCTGCCAGCTGGGAGGAGGAGCCTTCTCGGCGCTTGTTGTGGGAGGAGATGGGGCCTGCGTGGAACCATCTGGGGGCGGTGCGCTCTACCTTGATGGCCGCGACGAGTGGGGACGTTGAGTACTGACGGCTCGATACTGGCCCGGCCGGTCAGGTGCGTGAAGGCCGGCTGGGGAACGTGGGCTGTGTGATGTGGTTTCGTCGGCGCACGGGCCCCGAGAGCGTACGTAGTCGCTTCAACTGCACGGCCGACCGCGGTCAGCCGAGGTGACCGGTGACGACGACCTTCGTGGCTGCGTTGTCCTGGGCCGGTAGCGTTTGCTGGAAGATCGGCACCGGGATTCCAGGGAGTTGGGATGACGACTGAGGCACAGGTCGCGCAGGCGCTGCGCGAGGCACGGGACGCAGCGGTCACTGAAGCACGCGAGCACGCGGCGTGCGCGGTCCAAGCGGTGGACGACGCTGACGCTCCACCGCTCAACTATGGAGGGCTGCTGGTGCAGATCCGAACCTCGGCTGAAGCGAAGTGGTGGCAGAAGGTGTTCGCCTCCCTCGGCCCGCTTACAGACCGGGCGCAGATCAATAGAGCACTTCTGCGGTCGGCGGAGGCACAGCAGATGGTTGACGAGCGCGAGGCCGTACCGCAGCCGAGCGGCGAGGACGTCGGGGATCTGTTCATCCATGCGGTCCGACAGGTGGAGGTCAAGGCTTACCGCCGGTTCATTGACGCCGTCGAGCGCGCTGTGGCACCGATCCTGACCGAGGTCTAGCCAATCGCCGCTCCCGGCCAAGGGGGGGGGAGCAGCACCGAACTCGCCGCTCGGCTTGGCGAGCTGATCCGGTTGGCAAGTACGCTCCGTGGCAGGGATGTTGACGAGCTGCTGAAGCAGTCGCGGGAGGCGTGGTTGCCTTCGACATGGGACGGGTGCCTTATGTGGGCCTCAGGTCTGGTCTCGTGGCATCTCGCCCAGCGGCCCTCGGTATGGGCACCGCTTCAACAGGTTCCGGAGCAGGGGGAGGGGAGTTGTACATCGACCGAACCCAAACCGGGCTCTACGAGAAAGAGGCGTCAGCCACTTCGCCGACCGACGCTACCCAGTGCAGGACAAAGCCGGCCGCGACGAAGTCGAGGGTGACCGGCGGCGACGCGCTCGCACGGATCGGGGACAGCCGGGTCGTCTCCTCAGGGAGGCGATGCGACACGATCTCGGAGCCGACAGCATGCCCAACTGGCAGGATGTACACCGGTGTTCGGGTGAACGATGCCCGCCCGTGGAGACCCAAGCGGTGAAGACAGCTGTGACCTTCGCTGCGGACGGGCCGGTACCGGGCTCATCAGCCTGGGCACCAGGGGCTCGCCATCATCGCCGACGGCCAACTCCTGTGCTGGCAGGCGCCGTTCGTAAGGTCCTCAGACCTGAGTGGTCCGCGGATCCGCGACGTGAGCCGTGCCGGGCGCCTGGGTGAGGACCACGGCGGTGGGCTCACCCGTGTCGGGGCATGGCCGGTAGATGACGTGGTACTCGCGGGCGAACCGGTTGGCTTCCGCCTCGGAGCAGGTGAGGCGGTACAGGTAGAGGCCGTAGGCGACCGAGGTGATCTGCTGCTGCGTCAGGCAGAGCCGCCAGCGGTTGTCCGTACGGCTGAAGTGCGCGGCGTGTACGCGTTCGGCGAGTCCGTCGGCGGGCGGGGTGGTCAGTTCGGCGGCAAGGGCGACGAATCGGCGCAGGGCGTCCATCTGCGCGGGGCGCAGGTGCACGCGCTGCTCACCGGGGGCGGGTTCATCCGGGTCCTGCACGGGAAGCGGCAGCGCACGTGCGTAGAGCAGAGCGTCGCGCCCATGCGGGGTCAGACGCGCCGCCCACCGTACGGGCCGCGAGGTGAGCGCGGAGAGTTCGGCACGGGTATCCCGGTCGGCCAGTTCAGCAAGTCCCTCACTCACCACTCGGTCGACGCCGTACTGAACCGTGGCGGAGGCCTGGTCGTCCAGGACCCAGCCGTGGCCGGCTGCCTGCTTGCCCGCGTCGAGCATTTCCAGTGCGGCGAGCCGCTTGTCCCTGATGCGCATGCACGGCCTCGTTCCCCTCCGGTCCACCACCTGATCGCCATTGTCGGGTTGGGCGGATCGGGCTGTCGCGGTAATCAGCACGGTTCGTCCGGAGCCCGACGCCTCCGGACCGCCCACGGACGAGTTCGATCTCCAGGTTGCTGATGCACCCGGCGGTGTGGCATGCGCTGATACCGTCGTTGAACACGCTGTTGGAGGAGGCGAGTTGTCGTGACCGATCTGATGAGTCAGCTGCCGCAGCCGATCGTGGAGCGGATGGGCCGGATGAGCGGCATGGCGATGCGCAGCATCATCGCGCTCATGGACGAACAGCCCGACACCTACGCCGCCCTGGTGGAGCGGATCGGCACCTGGGACGACGACCCGGGCCGCACTCCCTACCCCCGGCCGCGCTACGAATTCGCCCTCCAAGAAGCCCTGCGGATCGTCGGCGACGCGATGACCGCCATCTCGGAGCGGTCCCCTCTGCCCAACGAGCCGGTGGTGGAGGGCGCCCGCGACTATGTCGAGCGGTTCGCGCCCGCCCAGTTCCGCGATGAGGCGCTGGCCAAGCTGGACGCCATCCCGCCCGGCCACGAGCCGGTGGACTTCGGCGGCGAGGGTGGCGAGGGTGTCGGGCCGGTGGACTTCGTGGTCGCCACGGCAGTGGCCGGATGGCTGGTGAGCGGGGCCGGCGGACGCATGGCGACGCAGGAGAACATCCGGCTGATGCTGCTCAGGCAGGCCCGCAGCGCGGAGAGCACCGCGACCGGCGCCCCGGAGCGCGAACAGATCAACGAGGTCAGCGACGACGCCGCGCTCGCCCTGCTGGCCGACCTGTACGACGAGGACTACGCCGGGCTCATCCCCCCAGACCCGAAGCGCCGGGGACCGTGGGAGTGGGACATGCTCGCCGTCCTCAAAACGCACCTGCTGGAAACCCCGGCCGAGGCGACCACGGACGAGCAGCGCCAGACGCTGAAAGAAAAACTCCTCACCGTTTTGCAGGCCGCCGCAGCCACGCAGAAACCCAAACCAACGGTGCGACCGGTAGGCAAACGAAACCAGCCGAAGCGGAAGCCGCGGCGCAAACGCTAATACTCCAGCAGGACTTCAACGTTGTGGAGTAGGTGGGGCGGAGTGCTTGGGATGCAGCAGCAGACGCCAGGGGCAGACGGCTGGACGGGGACGGCCGTGGTCCGGGTCGAGGCGCGGCTTGTCGGCGGCCGGGATTCCGATGGTGTGCCGGCAGTCGATCTGAGCCGTCATGACCCGCGGTCCCTGCCGGAGCCGGACCCGGAGCTGTTCAACAACTTCCTGGTCGCCTTCGAACCGAGTGCGCAGGAAGACCCGTGGCACCAGGACATGTTCAGGCGTGGGGTCATGACGTCGGCAGCGGTGGCATCCCGGGGCGGAACCGACGAGGTGCCGGACATGGTCGTGGACCGGCTCTTCTGCACGCTGTCCGCGGACAGCGCGTGCGTGGCGGTAGCGATCGTGGATCGTCACACGTGCCGGGCGGGGCTGCGGCCCCGGATGCCGTGGGACCAGCGGCCCAGGATGCGATGGTTCACCGAGAGCCACGACGGCATGCTGCTGACCATGACCTGCCCGGACCCCGACGCGCCGGTGGAACTGTTTCCGGCCCTGCTCCACACCTGGGCCTCCTGGTCGTACCGGCGCGCACTCCGGCTGAGCGGGCCGGAGATCGAGAACCGGGAAGTGCCGCAGCCTCCCGCGCGCCTCGACCTGGTGGTCAAGGACCGCTGCTTCCCTGTCCAGCTGAGGGACTTCACGCCCCATACGTGGTTCACGCCCAACACATGGCGCTAGTCGCATCACACCACCCCGCCCCCACCGCCTGAAAGCGCCGGTCATACGTGCCAAGGCTTCGATGGCAGGATGCGGGAAGCACCAGGGCGGGTGACTGAGACCGAGGAGGAAGCGTGCCGAACCCGGCGGGGAGCGACGCCGCGCGGACGCTGCTGGCAGGAATCACGCTGCCGGCGCCCCCCGTTGTGATTCCCCGGCAGATCGGGCACGACGCGGCAGCCGCCGTGCCGGTCGAGCACCTCGCCGCGCTGGAGAAAGCCGCTGCCGGGGCCTCGGTCGTGGCGGTGCAGATGGCCGACCGGGAAGCCCGGCGCGCGCTGTTGGCCGATTGGGTGTACCGCAACGCCGCCCAATTCCCTGGCGGGCAGCTGTACTTCGTGTCGGCGATCGCGTTTTTCCCCAGCTTGAGTGGTTTGAGCACTTTGTTATTCCTCATCCTGAATTCTCCTAATTGGCCATGGGTACGGCGGAGTTCGGGATCGAGGGACCTGGTCATCGCGGAGTTCGCGTGAGCGGCCCTCGACCTGTGGTTGGGAAGGCCGATGGGCAGCCCGGATGGCGAGGAGAACGTTCGTCGTGGTCGATGTCACCGAGATCTACGTCCACTGGTACGCGGGCCGCTCGAAGAGCGCGCTGGCCGCGTCGCTGGGCGTGGACCGCAAGACGGTCAGGAAGTATCTGGCGCCGGCGGAGGCGGCCGGAATCACTCCGGGCGGCCCTCCGATGAGCGAGGCCGACTGGGCCGGACTGTTCAAGGACTGGTTCCCGGAACTGGCCAACTCCCGTCTGAGGCAGATCACTTGGGCGGACATCGACCAGCACCGTGACTACATCGAGAGCCTGCTGGGGACGGTGACGGTCACCACGATCCACCAGCGGCTGCGGGACGAACACAAGCTTCAGGTGTCGATCTCTGCGTTCCGCCGCTGGGTGCACGCCACACTGCCCGACGAAGTGAAGAGGTCGCAGGTCACCGTCCTGCGCGAGGACATCGAGCCGGGCGAGGAGGCCCAGATCGACTACGGCTTCCTGGGACAGTGGATCAACCCGCGCACCGGCAAACGGCACCGGATCTGGGCATTCGTGATGGTGCTGCCGTGCTCGCGGCACATGTTCGTCCGCCCCGTCCTCAACCTCCACCAGCACGCCTGGACGGAAGCGCACGTCGCGGCCTTCCGCTACTTCGGCGGGGTCCCGCGCCGGCTGGTGCCGGACAACCTGAAGACCGGCGTCGACAAGCCCGACCTCTACGACCCGAAAATCAACAAGGCTTACGCCGAACTCGCCACCCACTACGGGGCGTTGGTGGATCCGGCTCGCGCTCTGAAGCCAAAAGACAAGCCCAGAGTGGAACGGCCCATGCCCTATATCCGGGACTCGTTCTGGCGCGGGCGGGAGTTCACCTCGATCGAGCACATGCAGACCGAGGCCGTCACCTGGGCCCAGAACGTCGCAGGCCAGCGGCCCTGTCGGCCGCTGGGCGGAGCCGCCCCGATGGCGGTCTTCGGGGCCCTGGAGGCGGAGACGCTGCTGCCGCTGCCGCCCACGCCGTTCGTGCTGGCCCGCTGGTCGACCGCGACGGTCGGCCCGGACATCCACATCAAGGTCGGCCGCACCCTCTACTCGGTGCCCTGGAAACTGATCGGCCGCCGGGTCGACGTCCGCTTGACCGCCACGATGGTCCAGATCTTCCTCGACGGTGAACTGGTCAAGACTCACGCGGCACTTGAGCAGGGCAAACGCACTGACAGGAGCGACTACCCGCCGGAGAAGATCGCCTTCCAGATGAAGACGCCGATCTGGTGCCGCACTCAGGCGTCCGAGATCGGCGACGCCTGCCGCGAGGTCATCGACCAGCTGCTGGAAGTCAACGCGCTCTACCGGCTCCGCGCCGCCCAGGGAGTCCTCGGACTGCGGAAGAAGTACGGCGAGACGCGCCTGGAGGCCGCCTGCGCGAGGGCGATCGCGGTCGGCGACCCGTCCTACCGCACTGTCAAGGGCATCCTGATCGCCGGCACCGAGACCGATCCCGAGCCCGAGACCAGCGGAGATGCGGGAGCCGCGGCCTTCCTCCACGGACCGAAGCGGCTGTTCGCCTCCGCGACACCCTCCGACACGGCGGACGAGCTCCGCGACGACCAGGTCCACGGCGAAGCTGAGGGAAGCATCTGATGAGCGTGATGGACACCGCCCTGCGCGAGTCGCTGAAGTCGCTGCGGCTCTCGGGGATGCTGGAAACCCTTGACGCCCGCCTCGCCCAGGCCCACGGCGGCGAGCTCGGCCACCTCGACTTCCTGCAGGTCCTCTGCCAGGACGAGATCACCCGCCGCGAGACCGTCGCCTTCCAACGGCGCCTGCACCGGGCGAAGTTCGAGCAGCAGGTCACCCTAGAGGAGTTCGATTTCACCGCCTCCTCGAAGCTGCCCGCAGCCCAGATCCGCGACCTCGGCGCCCTTCGCTGGCTGCATGCGGGCGAGTCGGTCATTTTGTTCGGTCCCGTCGGGGTCGGCAAGACGCACGTCGCCCAGGCCCTCGGACACCTCGCGGTCCGCCAGGGCGCCCACGTCCGCTTCGCCAAGACCAGCCGGATCCTGGCGGAGTTGGCCGGCGGGCACGCGGACCGCACCTGGGACAAACGCCTGCGTGAGTTGGTACGTCCCGACGTGCTCATCCTCGACGACTTCGCGATGCGCCAGCTCGGCGCGGCCCAAGCCGACGACCTCTACGAACTCGTCTCCGAGCGGCAGGGCCGGTCCCTGATCATCACCAGCAACCGGGCGCCCAGCGACTGGTATCCGCTCTTCCCCAACCCCGTCGTCGCCGAGTCCCTCCTGGACCGGCTGATCAACACCAGCCACCAAGTCATCATGAACGGCCCCAGCTACCGCCCGAACAAGCGGCCCAAGAACCCCACCAGCAAGCCCGGCAAACCCTCAGTCAAATGACACCGACGAGACGAGAGGGTGGGGAATTACGCGAACTTTCCCCTGGGGAAATACGAAAGCGTCCACATACTTCGACATGGACGACGTCCGCCGGGACGGAGCCGGGGACCCCTCCGTGATGCTGGCCTGTCTCCTGCGCGACCTGGGAGTGGTAGAGGAATTCATCCCGCCCCAGTTCGGCGACCGTTTCCGCGCGTTGCAGCAGATCGCCCAGCAGCGCCGGATCGTCATTGTGGTCGACGGGGTGCTGCGTGCGCCCGAAGCCGTCGTCGCGGCGTGCGCGCCGGGCCTGTTGCTGGTGGGCAGCCGCTGGCGGCTGGACGGGCTGAGCCTGCACGCCGACATCGTTCATGTCTTGTTGGAGAGCCCGCCGAGCGCGGACGAGGACATGGACACGCTCGTTCAGCAGCTTTCCGAGCCGGCCCGCGCCTTGTACCGGCTGCTGGGGCACCTGCCCGCGCCCACCATCGGCCCTGCCCTGGCCCGCTTGCTGCTCGGCGTCGGCTCCGAGAAGGCTATGACACAACTGACGGCGGCCGGGCTCCTGGTGCCGGCCGGCTCGCCGGGCCGGTTCCGGCTGCGCGACAGCGCCCGCGCCCACACGAAGGACCGGGCCCGTACCGAAACGCCGGACGAACGGCGGCGAGTGCGACGGCAGCTGACCGATGCCTGCCTGACGATGGTCGAAAAGGCCGCCGCCACTTGCACCTCACCCGATGCCGACGACACGGCACGCCGGGCGTCCCTGGACGTGCTGGACGCCGAGCAGCACACCGTGACCACAATCATGCAGATGATCACCTATGACCAGTGGCACCGGGAGGTGTGGCGGCTGGCCATGGCCCTGGGCCCCCTGTACGACGTCCGAGTGCACGACTCCTACTGGCGCGACAGCCACACCCTCGGGGTCGAGGCGGCCTTGTGGGACGGCGCGATCGACGCGCAGGCCGAACTCCGCACCCGGCTCGCACGTCTGGAGCTCCTGTGCGGCACGGACCATCCCGAGCGGGCCGGCAAAGAGATCAACAGAGCCCAGGAGATGCTGGACCTGGTCAGCAACGACCGGCTGCGCGGGCTGATCTGGCAGACCCGCGCCGAGGTGGAGGAGGACCAGGGCCGAGACCCGATCCCGGCCTGGCAGCAGGCCCTGCACTGCTATACCCAGGCCAGCTACCGCGCCGGCACCGGTATGGTCTCCGCCCGGCTCGGGCACGCCCTAGTCGCGGCCGGGCGGGCCGAGGAGGCGCTGGCCCTGCTGACCCGGAGCCCGGCTCAGTCCGGCGCGGACGCCGACCTGGCCCGCGCTGCGGCCCACCACGCGCTCGGACACGACGGCCCGGCCCTGGCCGCGGCACTCAACGCTGCGCAGTACGCCGCCCGCCACGCCCGCTACCGGCTCTACGGCTCGGCGCTCACCCTGGTCGCTGACGTGGCCGAAGAACTCCGGGACGAGGAGCTGCTCCGGATGTGCCGGTCCAAAGAGAGGGAGCTGGCGCAGGTCCCCTGGCTCGCTCCAAGCTCTGCGGCGAAGTGACCCGACGCTCGCCAGCGTCTCGCAGGACGCGGAGGCCACCGGCTCCCACCGGCCGGTGTGCAGGCACCGCCGTCGGTGCCGACGCCCCGGAGGGCGGGCGGCACCCCGGATTTCTGGTCCGCCGGCGCAAGTAGAACGTCTGGCGCATGCGGGATCTGCTGGTCAACCTGTTGAGGCGGCCGTCGACTCGATACCGTGCTGCCTATGGAACCGAGTCTGCGCACAGCGGTGGAACAGGTCTCTGCCGCCGGTCAGGACGAGCCCGGATGGGATGTCACTGTTGCCCGGGCCGCGCGGCTCGTCGAGCCCGAGTGGGTGAGGATCAAGGGGTGGGAGTACCGACGCGTACACGCCCTTCAGAGCCTGGCACTGCTCTTGTTCGCAGTGGACCGTGATGAGCAGTTGGACGATCCGGCGCTGCTGGCTGTTCTCGCACCGTATGTGCATGTGTACACGCCGGACGTGGGTGGATTCACGCGGGATGGCGAGCTTTTCCACACGAGGAAAGCGGTGGACGCCGCGCTCGCACTGTTCGCCGAGCGCTTCCCCGATGACGGCGGACCACTCAGCCACCTGATCGTCTCCCTGACGTCGCCCAAGGAGAACTGGGTGACGGTGGATCTGCCGTCGATGGACACACCCGACTTCCGCATCGAGCTGGCGCCCGCTCTGGAATGGCTCAACCGCGGGCTCCGGGCAGGGGCGCCGACGCCTTAGAAGAAGAGGAGGACCCCGGTGAACGGGCGTGCAGCGTCAGGGGGTCAGCGCCACTCCGTGGGGTCGTGCGGGTCGGTGTACGTGCTGGAGATGAACGCGTCGGCCGGAGTGATGGTGAGTCGGTAAGTGTCGGAGAGCACGGTGGCGTCGATACGGCCCGGCGGCCGGGGCAGCAGCAGGCCGAAGGGGAAGCCCTCCGGAAAGCCGGTCTGCTGGTCGGCCCACCAGCGGATCCAGCCGTAGATCACCGACGGGTACAGGCCCACCGGCCCTGGTTCGTCGCTGCGGACCGTGACCGTATAGCCGGCCGGTTCCCACACCGCGGGTGGCTGGACACGCACCCACACCAGCGCCGAGCGATTGCTGGTTACCGCGGCCACGACCAGGGCGCCGGGAAGCGACCGCACCCTCGCCCGCAGTTCCTCCTGAGCGGCATCAACACTGCGGTGATGGCGGGCGTCAGCAACGACGACGGAAGCGCTCTGGACGACCGGCTCCGGACCGATCAGTGACCGGCCGGCTGGGGCCAGCAGATGCAAAGTCCCTTCCGTCTTCGGCGGATGTCCTCCTGCCGGCGCGTGCCAGTCCACACGGACCCGTACGACCGAGTCCGCACCGGTCTCCACCTGCGTCTCCACATGACCCGCGGCCACAGCCTCGTCCGTCGGCACGTCGATCACGCCCGGCCCCTCTCCTGCTGCCATGAATCACCCGCCCGGTTCGGCGGATGCACTTCTCCTATCTTCCCCACGCTGCGCAAGTCCAGTGGCCCCACGGCGTTTTGTCCATCCCTGATGCCCAGGGGACGTGGTCGGTGACCATCAGTCCGTCCTCCGTGATGAGCCGCTGCCCGGACACTTCGGCGGAGGTGAGGCCGAACACCGGCGGACTGTGGACAAGTGACCTGCTGGGTCAGCGCTTTGTGCGCTCGGCCGGACTGTGCGCGTCGGGTGCCGGTAGAACCGGGTCATGGGCGGCAAGGCGGAGCACGGCAACAGTGCCGGACCGGTCGCTGGTTCACTCCGATCGCGCGAGTCGGCCAGGCTCATGGGCCCGTCGGCGATGCAGATGCTGAAGTCGCGGAGCCGGCCGGGTCGGGCTTCCGGCCGGGGCAGCCACCTGACGGAGAGTGCGACGCAGGGCGGCTAGGTGCTGGTCTTACCGCCCAGGGGGATGACGGCGACCTCCTCCCATGACATCTCCCACCGGCTGTCGCCGTCCGGTGTGGAGTGGGCGGTCCAGCGCACGTCGAGGACGTAGAGGCGGGAGACCTTCAGGGTGGCGTGGCTGGGCGTGATCGTCCGAAGGGCGCTCTGGAGCGGATCGGAGTCGGCGGCGCGGTGGGCGTAGCCGAGGGCCATGTGGCCTCTTCCGCCCCCGTGAGCGATCGCCGGCGTGTCGTGCACCGTCCACAGCGCGGCCCGGCACAAGTTCCGCACGGCGGTGAGATGGTGGTCGGGGTAGGTGTCGAGGATGGCGCCGGTGCGGTTGGCGAGCGGGGACCCGCATAGCACGGTGAAGGGACTGAAGTCGGCGAACCTGGCCGCCAATTCGGCGATGAGGGCGGAGCGCTGGGCATCGGTGATCTCCTCGCTCGATGCTGCCGCGTTCATCTCGACGGTGATGTGCACGAGGTCGTCCGACGGGCACCAGATCGGATACTCGCCCAGCACCGGCCTGCATGCGGCGATCAGTGCGAAGAGGTCCGTGTCCACGGCCGCGTCTGGCCGGATGTACAGGTGAGGTACGGAGACGCCGGACACCCATGGTTTGCCCCGGTAGACGGGGACGAACGGTTTCACGCCGCGACTCGTTCCGTGCGGCCGAGGTGGATCTCACGCACGCGGCGGAACGTGTACTGGTTGTTGACCACGTCCTGGTGCTCCAGCACGAGCCACACCGACGAGATGGACGCCGACACGCGGCTGCCCGGTCGCAGGCCCCGGCCCAGCTCGGAGGCGAGCCGGTCCGAACGCTCCGCCAGCGTGGGCGTGTTGGTGTCCAGCAGACCGTACCCACCGGAGATGTGACCCCAAAACCACTCGGCGACGGGCGCCATCGTCAAGCCGGCGTCGCTGCATCCGGCGCGCAGGCACAGGTAGAACTCGTGCAGTACAGTCTCCGGCCAGACATCCATGACGGCGGCAGACGCGGAAGCCCGCGGCGGGCCGATCTCGATCCCGAACGGCACCAAGCCCGCGAGGCATTCCTGGATGAACGGCGCGGCCCGCAGTAGGCGTTCCTCGTCGACGCGCCCGCCGTCCCTGTCGTGCGGTGCCAGCTTCTCGGCCGTCATGTGCGCGTCGCATTCGGCGACCGGGGTAATGATGTCCGCGTACGGGGTCAGGATCTCGCGGACACGGGCGAGGTAAGCCAGCACGTCGGGCTGGTCGTGCGGCAGCCACAGTACGTGTGGCCGGACCTGGCCCTCTTCGGAGGCGCCCTCGGGGGCCCACAGCCGCTGCTCGCTCATGAACCGTCTCATCGGCGGGCCTCCGGCGCAGTGATCAGGGCCGGGTCGAGGGTGGTCCAGACGATCCGGTGGTCGGATCCGGCCAGCGCCGCCGCGCTGTCCAGCACGCCGTACGCCGTCAGGGCGGGCGCGACCGGGCGGGATACGAGGATCAGGTCGATCCTGCGCTCGCCCCAGGGATCGGGATCGCCCTGTCCGTCCGCCCAGTGACCGACCGTCGCCTGCCACGGAGCGCCCAGATGGGCAGCCGCGTCGACCATATAGCCATTGCGCAGCAGCATTTCGGTCTGACGCCGGTCCGCGAGCTGGGTGCCACCGATCGTGCCGTCCTGCACCTGGTATTCGAGATCGTCGTGCCTCTGGTCCGCGTAGACCTCGGCGTCGTAGTAGCCCAATGTCCCGTCGGGGCACGGTACTTGGGCGGCGGACAGGGCGTTGAAGTCACCAACGGCGACGGCGGGCTTCACGCCGCCGGTGCGGCGCAGGATCATCTTGATGCGCCGTGCCTCCTCCGTGCGGTAGAGGGGGCTGCCGGGGTGCCCGTGGTACGAGACCGCGGTGAGGGGTTCGGGGGCGCCGATGTCGAAGGCGGCCGTGGTCAGCCCGTGCCAGAAGTCGGGGCTGCCCAAGGGGCGGTAGGTGTCGGGGACGATGGCCGCCGTGTTGGGGTTCCACAGTGCGGCTGTGTACCAGGCCCGGTGGGCGTTGGCGGCCATCGCCATTCCGTGCCACCGGCCGGGGGTGGCGGGGACGGCGGCGGTCAGGCCGCAGTCCTCGGCGAAGGCGGTGATGGTCTGGGCTGCGATGGCATCCCACTGGGAGCAAGGTATTGCGGCCTCGTCGACCACGACCTCCTGGAGGCCGAGGATGTCGGGGGCGAGTTCCTGAACGGCCTTGACACGGGCGAGCCAGGCGGTACTGCCGCGGGCGTCGAGGCAGAGTTTGTAGGCGTTGTAGTTGCCTATCTTCAGCAACGCGAAGTCCTTTCAGAGACGGCGAGTTGACACGGGCAGGCGGTCAGGAAGCAGGTGGTGGATGTGTGATCGGGTAGCCGTCTTCCAGCGCCACTGCGCCGTCGGTGCTCCGGTCCTCGGGGCGTGGGCGAGTCGGGTTCCGGTGGAGTTACTGCCGCAGGATGGTGCCTTTGCGGGCCGCCGCTCTGCGCTCCCTGCGTACGGCCCGCGCCAGCGTCGACTGCAGAGGTATGAACGGCGTTTGCTCGGTTGGGAGTTGACGGGTGTCGGGCACGGACTCGACTGCTCCTTCTGGCGAAGAATGTAGGGAGGGCGGGGCAGTGGATGGTCCTGTGTCAGGCGGCGAAGGCGATCGGGGGCAGCGGGTCGAAGCGCCGCCTCAGGCTCCGTAACCAATGCGAGACGTCAGCGTGCAGGCTCCAGTCAGTTGGGGATGCTCATCAGGCGGTCGACTTGGTCGAGGTCCCAGCGGGTGATGGTGAGAGCATGGTCGGTCCACCGCCGTATGTCGGGGGTGTCGATGACCTCGAAGCCGAGCAGGGCCGACGCCAGGTCAGGGGTGCTGAGTTGCCAGTCGATGCGCTGCGGGGGACCTTGATCGGTTCGCTGGAGGCTGGCGGTCGGGGCCAGGGCCTGGCTCTGGCCCCGGACGGTGGCGGCGTGGCGGGCGAGGTCGGTGAAGACCGGCTGTCGGCCGCCTGTGAGGATCTCGCTCGGTCGCGTGTCCCAGACGCGCAGGCCGAACCGCTCGATGGTGCGGTGCTGATAGTGGATGCGGTCCTTGACCTGTCGCCGTCTAAGCTTCTTGCTGATCTCGGCGCGGCGGCGGACGAAGCTGTTGCCGTCCATTCCGATCAGGACGGTGTGGCCATGGTCGGCGTAGGTGGTGAGCCGGCGGGCCTCGGTGGCCTTCTGGTCGGGGTCGAAGTGGCACAGGTGGGCCGAGCCGAGATGCAGGGTTCTGGGGCGACCTTTGCGGCGGACCTGCACGTGGCAGATTTGTTTCCAGCCCAGATCGTCGTTGGTGTGGGCCACGATGTCGAAGAGGCGTGGGTCGACCATCACCCCGGTGGGGTTTTTACTGCGGCCCTCGCGCTCCTCGCCCATGAATGGGATCAGGCCGCCGAGCGCGTGTGCTTCCGCGTACAGGGCGCGTTTGCCGTCGGCGCCCGCTCCTGACAGTTCCTGGCGGAAGACGATGTGCGGTTTGTACCGCGCGAGGATCTCAACCGGGCTGGGAGAGTGGTTCCTGCCGTCGACCGGAGCGCGGCCGTTCTTCTGGATGTTCCAGGACGCGGCCACGAGCACGTTGGGCGTCATGTGGTCCTCCTCGTTCTAGATCAGCAGCGGCGGGCACGGGACAGGGCGGCAAGGTGGGTGGCACGACAGTCCAGGGGCGGGCCGTGCCAACCGTGTTCGTCAGGCCCAGTAACCGAGGTCAGGGGGGTTCGATGGTCGGCCAACTCGGCTTACTGCAGGTGGTGTTGAACCTCACCGACGCAGGGGCGGACGGTGTCCCGGCCGAAGAAGTAGCCGTGGAAACTGCTGCGGGCGGGCACTCACCGGACGGTTCGAGACCGACCTCGGTGTACAAACACCCGCCCTTCTCTCAACTGGCACACCACGTGAAGGGTTGTCGCGCCGTCCCAGGGGGCGGAGGCTGCCGGGAACGGGACTCGCGCCCAGTGTCACCAACACCTCAGCCAGCGGTACCCGAGCCGGGCTGTGGCAGGACCGCTCCGGTTTCGGCTTGGTAGGCCGCCTCCAGGAGCCGGTGGAAGCGGCGACCGCAGCCGTCACTTGCCGCATGGGCTCGCCTTTCTCGTACGCGGATCCACCACTCCCGGCCCTCGGGCGTGGCGAACAGGGCACCCGCTGCGTCATGTACCCCATCGGCCGACAGGGTGCCGACGCGATGCAGCGCCTCCCACGCCGCGACCCATGCGTTGCGGTGCACGTGAAGGCGGCGCTCGCGGGGGTCGAGCGGCGTCAGGCTGCCCCAGATCTCGCGAAGTCCAGGTCGCTCGACCTGAGTGGCGAGCAGCCGCTGGTGTATCCGTGCGCTCTCCAGGACGGTCCAGTCGCGGTGACGGCGCTCGCTGAGGATGAGGTGGGCAATGCCCGTGCCCGCGATGGTGAACAACGCGGCGGTCATTACACGGTTGCTGCGCATGGGAGATCACTTCCTTCTCTGACGTCGGCCAGGTCTGCAGACGTCGGTGCGAGCACGTTTTGAAGCCCCAACAGGTGCTGGGAAGCTGAGGTCCCGGCGAGGGCGAGCCGATAGAGCCGCGCAAATGCGGCGGTGTAACGGGAGGTCTGCTCACGGTGTTCAAGGACAACCGGCTTCGGGGTGACAGGGAGGACGACCCGGTGGCTGTCGATGATCACAAAGGGCTCCATGGGGAGTTCCTCCGGCCTGCGGCCCGCGTGCAGGGGAATCAGCGACACCGAGAGGTTCGTCGCCGGGCGGAGAAGTCCCAATAGGTGGCCGATCTGGGCGCGCATGACGTCGCGCCCGCCAACCTGGTGGTGAAGCACCGATTCCTCAAGCACGAACGCGACGGGTACGCCGTTCGGAAGAACGGCTTCGTCGTGACCGCATTCCCGGGCAAGCGGATACGAGCGAACGGCCTCCCGATATCCGTAGATCTGCAAGGGTCCCGGCACCAGAGTGGAGGCGTAAATCCGGATACGCCGTGCTCCATGCCATGGCACTCCCCAAATGGTGGGCCTGCCCGGGCCTGACGCGTGCCTCGCCCCGTCCGCGTTCAGTCGTTCGTCACTTCGCATGGTCACTGCCATCGCGACCGTCGTCCGTCAGGGCCAGACCGGTGGGGCTTCCGCTTCTCTCGCGCAACGTCGTCTCTGCTCATCTAGGAAGCCTTCTCGCTGGTGTCGAATCGTTCAGAACAAGGCGGACTGGTTCGGCGACGCGTCCTCGTCGGAGCTAACCTGCGCGGGAACGCGGCCGGTGCGCTCGTTTTGGAGATCCCACAGTTCGCGGAACAACCCGTCCTCCTGGGCCAGCAGTTCGTCGGGGGTGCCGTGTTGGATGACGCGGCCTTTGTCCAGAACGAAAATGCGGTCGGCGACGGTCACGTTGGTGAGCCGATGGGTGACCAGGACGACCGCTCGGTCGGTCGCGAGGCGGCGCAGCCCGGTGAAGATGCGGTGCTCGGCCCGCGGGTCGAGGGCCGCGGTCGGTTCGTCCAGGACGAGCAGTCCGGCCGGCCGGTGGAAGGCTCGGGCGAGCGCGATTCTCTGCCACTGTCCACCGGACAGTTCCTGCCCTCCCCACCATTCCTTGGCGAGCAGGGTGTTCAAGCCGCTGCGCAGCCCGTCGACGACCTCGTCGGCGCCTGCAGCATGCGCTGCCGCGAGCACCGCGGTGTCCCCGTCCTCGGTGGCCTGGCCGAGGGTGATGTTCTCCCTCGCCGACAGAGGCCAGCTCGCGTAGGACTGCGGTACGACGGCAACACGCTCCCAGGTGGCATGCGCGTCCAGGCCCCTGGTATCGGCGCCATCCCAGGTGACGGTTCCCTGATCGGGGAGATACAGCGCCGAAAGGATCTTGCTGAGGGTGGTCTTGCCCGAGCCGTTCTCCCCCACCAGCGCGACGACTTCGCCGCGCCGGACTTCCAAGGAGACGTCGTCGAGGGCGGGATGGTCAGCGCTTGGATACTGGAAGGTGATGTTCTCGGCCCGTACGACCGTGGGCGCGGCCGGCACCCGAGGACCGCGGTCGATGCGGTGTCCGCCGGCTTCGTCGATGAAATCCGCCCAGTCGTCCAAGTACATACCTGTACGGAAGAGTTGGGCTCCGTAGCCGACGATCCCGTCCAGTCCCGCGCTGACGCGGCCCAGAGCGAGAAACGCCGTGCCGAGGGCGGCGACCGAGATCTGCCCGGCGGATACCAGCAGCGCTAGTGCCACCCACACCACCGCGTGGGCAAGACCTCCTGCCACCCCACCCACCAGGGAGATCTTGGCGGAGTGCCAAGTGGCCTGATCGGTCGTCGTGTCGATCCGTGCCCCGGCCGTGCGGTACTTGTCGAGCAGGAAGGGTGCCATGGTGCCGGAGCGGACCTGGTCGGCGGTCTGCTTGTCGACCAGGTACCAGCGCAGCATGCCCAGGAGCCGCCGGTCCTTCGACGTGGCGAGCGAGGCGATGTAGCTGAGGCGTGCTGCTCGCACGCTGGCCAGGCCTTTCGGTAGGGCGGCCAGAACAAGCAGCGGCAGGAGGATGGGATGCACAGCGGTCAAGACGAACGCCGAGGCGACCAGCGATGCCGATGCGGCAAGGATGTACTGGGCTTGAGTGAGAAGGTCCCTGGAGACCTCTACACCCCGGTCGGCAGCGTCCCACCGGTCGTTGTATCCGGGGTTGTCGTACGCGGCAAGTTCCGCCTTGGTCGCCGCGTCGAGGAGTTCGAGTTCGGCCTCGCGGGCAATACGCGGGGCGAGCCGGGCAGACAGCGCCGTGGAGACGATGCCGAGCAGGGCACGCAGACCGATGGCCCCCGACAGGACCATAAGGGACGGTACGGCGGAGCGGATCTGGTCGCCGCTGATGTGCTGGGAGGCGATCAGCGGCTTGATCACGCCGGTGGTGGCCATCAGCCCGAACGCCTCCAACACCCCCGAGAGGAGCTGGACGCCGAGCAGGGCGATGACCGCGGCACGGTCGACCTGCCATCCCAGTGCGAGGGATCGGCGGATCAGTTGGGGCAGGCGTCGGGCCATCGCGCGGGTGGTGATCGCGTTGGCGGCTTCGATGCGGCGGTCGCCGGGGATGACAAACTTCAGTTCCTCGTCCGGCATCTCCGCCTCACCAGTGGGCGGGGTTGTGCCAGAGGGCTTCGGGATGGTTGTCATCAGCTCCAGCCCTCCGCAGATACACGGTTCCCGGCAAAGGTCGTAGGGAAGCCCAGCACTGGCTGTTTGTGGATGATGACCAGGTACAAGCCGATCACTGTTCGATACGCCAAGGTGTCCCCCTGTATGCCGAATACGGTTGACGCCGTTGCTCAACGCCCTTGGAGTGCGGTGCAGTTGATAGCTGCGGGATGGTCATGAGCTGTCTCCGCCCGCTCCGAAGGCGGTGAGTTCGTCTTCGATGCCTTCAAGGTCACCGAGCAGACGGCGGATGGCGGTTTGACGCTCGCTCCAGTGCCGCTGCAGATCGAGCTCAGCGTCTTGGGGCAGGTTGTACTCGGCGGTGGTGGCGCCGTAGAAGCTGAAGAGCATGTAGAGCAGCGCGATCCGGGCGCAGGCTCGGACCTCCTGTATCGGGAGGCTGGGGTGCTCGGAGCAGTAGGCCCTGACCATGGCCAAGGCGCAGGCTTTCCACTCGGTGCTGGTGGCGACGGTGCGCGGGTCGAACGCCGCTCGCCCCAGTTCCCAGGCCGGCAGCGCGCTGGCGCAGCGGAAGTCGATGATGCCGGTGACGGCATTGAAGAGGGTGATCAGGTTGGTGCGGGTGAGATCCGCATGCAGCGCCTGTTCCACCAGCGTCGTGGGCAACTGTCGGCGCAGCACGGCGGCGTGGATGAGCAAGTCCGTACGCCGCTGGTCGAGGTCCGCACGAAGTTGGTCGAGATCGTCGTGGCCGTCGCGCGCGGCCTTGGCCATCACGGTGTCGCACTTCGCTGCGGCACCCTCGACGGGCTCGGTCCTCCAGCGAGCCTGCTGTACGCGGTTGGGTAGCGGGTACGCGGCGAGTACACGGTGCATACGCCCCATGACGACGCCGATGTGCTCGGCCAAGGGGACCGTCATGGCCGACGTGGTCACCCGGCCGGGAGCCTCGTCGACCACGGCCCACGCGCTGCCTTCCGCGATGGTGACCAAGTTGTCGTCGGCGTCGGGCCACACGCGCGGAACGGGGAGATTCGCAGCCCGGCAGTATTCCGACATGTCCCACGCGTTGCGCGCGGCGTCCAGGTCGGCCGTCGACGGGTACTGCTTGACGAACAGCCGTAACCCGTCGTCGGTCAGGACTCGCCGGTTGATCGTGTCCGTGCCCATGTGCACCGGTACGACGACGTCGGCAATGAGCCCGTACCGGTCCTCCAGCACATCCGCGGTCAATGCCGCGTCCCGCCCTGCTTCGTCCATCTGCATCATCGGCCTCCGTGCGCCGAAGGACTGCGTCTCGTAGGGACGGTTAGCGCAGGGTCTTCCGTGCGCGCCCGTTCCTCGGCGATGCCGGGGAGGAAACGGTGGTGGTCCGAGGTGGCTCCGGAGGAGGCGTTCACGAAGCCCACCCGCCCCACAGGCGGTTGCGGCTTTCCAGGCGCAGGTTGTCCAGCATCGTGTGGGCTTCGTCGACCAGGCCGATGTCGTGATGCCGCAGCCCCCAGGCCAGGGCGTCGACAGCGTCCAGGGCCCCGTACGCCCGGCACGCCACCACTTCGTCTTCGGTGAGGGTGCGGCCGTATCCGTTGTGGAACGCGGCGTTGAGTTCTGGGTTGTGATGCAGAATCCGGTAGCGCAGGCGGCTGAGGTCTCGGCGTGGTGCGGGCTGGAGTTCGGCGCGTTCGAAGTCGATGACCCTCAGGAGCTGTTCGGACTCGTCCCACATCCAGTTCTTCGGCATGTAGTCGCCGTGCCCGGCGACTTGCGGTAGCCGTGGCGGCGGCTCGCTCAAGAGGGCTCGGGCTGTCGAGAGTTCGGGCTCGGGCACGTAGGCAGCGGCAGATGCCAGGACCTTCGACACCGTCTGCTCCCACGCGTCCTCGGCCGTGTCTGCGGTGGGCCCGCCGCCGGCCGCCGAGTGATGGCGGGCGAGCAGTTCGCCCGCCTGCTCGTAGGCCTTGCGCTCCTGATCGGCCGGCAGCCGGAGGGAGTTGAGACTGTGGCCGGGCACAGCGGTGACCAGGATCGTCTGTGTGGCGGCCTCGGCGACGACCAGGTCGGGCGTCCGACCTGGGCCGAGAGCGATCGTCCACTTCTGGTAGGCGTCGACCTCACGCCGGTGCAGCCTTGGCCCGGCGTGCTGCTTGACGAACCACCGCTGGCGGCCAGACGCGCAGACCTCCCAAACCGACGGCCTCATGCCGCCGGGTCCGGGGTGCTCGGCGACCACCGCGTAGGTATCGGTCACCGTTCCCACCAGTTGATGAAGTGCACTGGGCATTTCGGTCACGCTGCTACGCCCTCCTTCCGTTGGCCGAGCCACCCAAGCGGCACACTCAGTGATGTGTCGGGTGCTCTGGGTATTCATGTGCGGGTGTGGAGTGTGCCAGGAGCCACTGACAACGCGGCCTGAGCAGCGATGTCAGTACGGTCCTGGGCTACGGCCAGGGTCTAGGCGGGAGCGCCGTCGAGGTAGACGGGGATCTTCTGGTGGCCGTTGGAGATGAACGAAGCGAGCGGGCTCAGGTCCTCGGCCGTCGTTGCGAGGGCGAGGCGGGGGTAGCGGGTGAAGAGGGCGTCCAGTGCGATACGGGCCTCGATGCGGGCCAGGCCGGCGCCGAGGCAGTAGTGGGCCCCTACTCCGAAGGACTGGTGATTCTTGCGGGTGGGCCGGGTGACGTCGAAGCGGTCGGGATCGGGATGGGCTTCGGGGTCGCGGCCGGCGGCAGCGTAGTTGATGACAAGGAGTTCGCCGCGAGCGAAGGTCAGTCCTGTGGCGGGGTCGTGGATGTCTTCGGTGGCGAAGCGAGGAAGGATGTTGGCGATCGGGGCCTGGTGGCGCAGGGTCTCTTCCACGGCGTCGGCCATCGTGACGTCGTCGTCTTCGCTGCGGACGAGGGCGAGTTGGCCGGGGTGGGTCAGGAGGTCGACCACGGCGTGGTCGATAAGGTTGACGGTGGTCTCGTGTCCGGCGCCGATGAGCAGCAGGAGGCTGTCGATCAGCTCCTGGTGGGACAGCCGTGTGCCGGTGTCGGTGTCGTGGGCGTCGATGAGGGCGGTGGTGACGTCGTCGCCGGGCATCTCGCGCTTGGCCGCAACGAGGTCGTTCAGCGCGTTGTAGAGGGCGAGGTTGTTGGCTTCCGCCTGCTCTTCGGTGAAGTCGGTGGCGAAGGCTCCGCCGATCAGTTCGCGGAAGGTGTCGTGCAACTCGTCGGGGACGCCGAGCAGGGTGTTGACGACGCGCAGCGGCAGTATCCACGCGAAGGTCGCCCGCAGGTCTACAGGTGTATCCGTGTCCCGGTGACGTTCGAGGTCGTCGAGGAGGGATCGGGTGATGTCCTCGATCGCCGGGGTGAGCGCGCGGATTCGGCGGATGCTGAAGCTGGAACCGATCAGGCGCTTCAGCCGGGTGTGTTCGGGGCCGTAAGCGGTCAGGGCATTGCGGACCTGGATCCACAGAAGCAGCGGCCACTTCTCCGGGATCTCCTGGTTGATGAAGGCGGGCCAGTGCTTGTGGGCGTCTTTGGAAACCCGTTCGTCCAGGAGCAGCCGCTCGATCAGAGCCGCGTCCGTGACCGACCAGGCGAGGACGCCTCCGGGGAGTTCGATCCGGGTGGCGGGGCCGAGCGCGCGCAGTTGGCGGGCTTCGCGGTGGATGTCCGAGCCTGTCGGGTCGATCGCGAACGGGCATCCAGACTGGGGCAGTTGGGTGGTCATCGTGATCCTCCGATGGGGTATGTGCCGGCTGGCGCGGTACGGGGGAACGTGACGGGGAGATGAGTCCAGCCGCTGTGGAAGGTGCCGGGACGGCGCATCAGCTGGCTGGGTGAGCAGTTGAGAGCGAGGTCGGGCAGCCGGTCCAGGACGCGTTCGATGGCGGTCTCGGAGATGACGCGGGCCAGGTCGGGTGCCGGGCAGGCGCGGATTCCCGCGCTGAACGCGAGGTGCGCCCGGTTGCCCGCACGGCGGTCTGCGCCGGCAGCGAGGGCGGGGTCGCTGTTGGCGGCTGCGAAGGATACGAGGATCGGGACACCGGGGAGCAGGCGGACGCCCTCGTAGATGTGCTCCTCGCGCAGGTACAACGGGCAGTAGTTGGAGATGGGCGGGTCTTCCCACAGGACCTGGTCGAGGGCGTGCGAGACGGGCCGGACGCCGGTGTGGACGTCGCCGCTGAACCGGTCGTCGGTGATCAGCAGGAGCAAGGCGTTGGCGATCAGATTCGTGCACGGGGTGGTGCCGGCCCCGATGACGAGGAGGATCTGCTGGATCATCTCCTCGTCTGTCAGGCGTGCCGGGTGGGCCACCAGCCAGGAGGTGACGTCATAGCCGGGATGGTCTCGTTTGAGGCGGGTCAGGGCCAGGCAGGCCGCTTCCAGGTCGGCGTTCGCCTGGGCCGCATCCTGGGTGGTGTCGAAGAGCTTGGCGATGGCGCCGACGATCGCGTGACCGAGGTCGAGTGGGCAGCCGAACATGTCGATCAGCACCTGCATGGGCAGCGCGTCAGCGAAGTCGGCGACGAGGTCGGGGCGTTCCAGGTTGACGAGGCGGGTGAGGAGATCGTCGGCGATGCGGGCCACGCTGGCGGCCAGGGCGTGGGTGTCGACCCATTCCAGGCTGTCGGTAATGGCGCTGCGCAGCCGACTGTGGGCGCCGCCGTCGAGCCACAGTGCGTTCTGCCGGGGCTGCATCATCATGAGGGCCGGGCTGTCGGCGGGCACCTGCCCTTTCCGCAGGGCCTGCCAGTGGACCGGGTTCTTGAGGAACACCGTGGGGGTGTTGCGCAGCAGGTACAGGGCGGCGCGGTAGGTGGTGGTGATGTAGGCGTAGACGCCGCGGTCGAGTTCGCACGGCGCGATCGGCCCCTGCGCCCGTAGCCGGGCGTACGTCGCGCGAGGGTCCGCGCTGAACTCCGCTCCGTGGATCGGCAGCAGGCGGTTCGAGACCGGCGCGGATGGCGGCGTGCCGTACGGGCAACTGCTGGACGTCGGCGGGCGGTACGAGGTCGGTCCGTGGGGAGGCATGGTCATGGGGTGGACTCCGGCAGCAAAGTGAGGAGGTAGGACACGAGACGGATCAGGGCCTGCTTGGAACTGGGCTGGTCGCGGGCATCGCAGAACACGAGCGGAGCGTCAGCGGGCAGGTCCATCGCGGCCCGCAACTCGTCGGCCGTGTAGGGGGGAGAGTCCGGGAACTGGTTGACCGCAATGGCGTAGGACAGGCCCAGCTGCTCCACCACGCCCATGACGGGATAGCTCTGAGCGAGATGACGTGTGTCCACCAGCACCAGGGCTCCGAGGGCGCCGTGGGCGAGATGGCTGAGGATGGGAAAAAACCGTTCCTGCCCGGGAGCGCCGAACAGGTACAGCACGAGTTTGTCGTTGAGGGAGAGCCGGCCGAAGTCGAGAGCTACCGTGGTTTCGTGCTTGTCCGGGCGCCCTCGCAGGTCATCAACGGCGGTACTGGCAGCGGTCATCACCTCCTCCGTCTTCAGAGGGCGAATCTGTGACATCGTGCCGATGAAGGTGGTCTTACCCACGGAGAAGGGCCCCGCGACCAGGATCTTTACGGTGGTCTCGTCACCACGCAGATAGGTTCCCTCGGCGGGGTTAGAGGTTGTGGAGCCCCTCAAGGACTGCCTCCAAAAGCTGTCGGTCGGCCGTCTGGACGGCGTAGAACTTTCCGTTCGTAGTGATATGGCCGCGTTCCATCAGGTCGGCGAGCAGGATCCGCAGAACGCTGAGCGGTAGTTCGAGATACGCCCCGACCTCCGCCACCGACAGGGCCCCGGGCTGACACAGCTCCAGCACGCGACGCTGCTCGGGAGTCAGGCCCGTGCGCTCCAGGCCAGGGTTGGCGAGGCACACGCTCGTGACGAAGTCGAAGTGGTTGCGGCTCGGTTCGTACCGGCCGCCCGTCACGACGTGCAGACCCACCAGTCCCGGACCCCGGGTGCGCCGGGACGCTGTCATGACGCGGACGGCGCCGACTGCCGTGCGGGAAGGCCGAGTTTCTCGCCGATCCGGTCGACGACCTTCTCCATCGTGTAGGACACGGCCTCAACGTCCGCCTTGTCGTTCATGGCCACCGTCAGGTAGGTGCCGATGTTGGCGGAGATGACCGTGATGTAGGCCTTGTCGAACTGGAGCAGGGTCCTCTGCCAGGGGCCTGCGGAGAAGGGCTCCTCTTTGTTCCGCCTCGGAGTGCTCGCGAACTCGGTGGACTCTTGACTGACGGCCTGGAGCCCGGTCACCGCCGCAGCCATTCGCTCGGCAATGTCGGAGGGCATCTCCTGGTTCCGGTCGATGTCCTTGGAGCAGGTGACCGGCAGCCCGTCGGCCGACAGCACCAAGGCCCGCAAGACTCCCGGCAGAACGAGGAGTTCCTCGTTCAGCATCCAGCCCAGCCCGCGCAGAATGCCGAGCCTGTTGTCAGCGGTCGTCATCGGTCACGTTCCTTTCATCTACAGGGAGTTGGGAATCGGAGCCTGGATCCGGTGTGCTGGCTCGTTGGACGCCTCGGAGGAACGCACCGACGGCACGGCCACCGTCGCTTGGGGGCAGAGCCTCGTGGACCGAGGAAGCGGCGTGCCGTGGACCAGGGGCTTGCCGTGTGCGCTGCGGGAGCCCGCTGTCGGACCGGGCGGGGTACTCCGGGGGAGCGTCGATTGCGGGGGCAGCCTCCGCGGCCGGTGCTGGGGCCAGAGCGTCAACGGGCTGGTGCATCCGCGCCCGCTCGCCGGCCGTCTGCCGGTCCGTGAGGGGAAGTAGCAGTTCCCGAGGGATGAACACCCATGCTCGTACGCCACCTGTGGCGGACTCTTGATCGGCTCCCGCCCGGAATCCGTACCGGGCCGCGTACTGGCCGGCTGTGACCAACCCGAGCCGGGGCGGGTTGCGCATCTGAGTGATCCAGACCTGCTGCTGGCCCGAGAGCAGGCGGGCGGCGGTCGCCCGTTCCTCGGGCGTCATCCCAATGCCCGAGTCGTCGATGAACACGCTCACCCCGTTGGTCCCCGGGACGAACCACACCTGCACCTTGGTGCCGGGCTCCGAGTGGCGGGCGGCATTGTCCAGCAGCTCCGCCAGCGAAAGGACGACGGGCTCCACCGCCCGGCTGGTCACCGCGTACGGAATCTCGCCGGTGATCTCGATACGGTCGTAGTCGCGGATCCGGGAGACACCGCCACGCACGACATCGAGCAGGGACGCGGAATCGCGCTGCCGCCCGGGCCAGGAGCCGATGAGCACGCTGAAGGTCTGCAGACGCCGGGCCAGCTGATTGCCGCCGTGGGAAATCTCGATCGCGTCCTGGAGCACCTTCGGGTCGTGATGGTTCTCAACCATGCCCTCCACCGCACCCTGCAACTCGTTCACGAGCGGCTGGATCGCGCGGATGAAGGTGTTCAGCGTCGTGCGCGTCACGTTCTCCGCCCTGTCGGCGGACTGGACCGTGGTGTCCTGCACCGTGCGGAGGACCTCCGCCAGCGCCTGGCCGAAGACCGTGTCGCTCAACTCCGCGTGGAGGAAGGGAGCGATCGCTGCCTGCTGGCCGCTCAGTACGGCATGGATCAGATTGGGTACCTGCTGGTGCGCCAGATGCCGCACCTCACTGTCACGCGCCTCGACTGCTGCCCGCTCCAGGCGCAGGGAAGCCTCAAGGCTGGTGACGCGTCGCTTGTTTTCGATGGACGTTGCACGAAAGCGCAGGGCTACGGCCAGGGTGGCGACGACCGCCAGGGCCAGGAGCCAGAAGACCGGGTCCGATATGCGCGAGGTCATCAAATCCTCGAAGTCAAAGGGAAGTTGGGTGAGTTGGCAGCACCAGCGGACGGCGCCGTGCGGTTTCGTACGACGCTTGAAGCACCCGTGCGTCCCTGCCTGACTTGCGTGAAGGGGGTGCGACTAGAACTTGATCCCGCCGATCATCCTCACGAGGCTGGTAGTGGCCTGCGAGATCGTCGGCGCGATCGAGGAACTGGCGAGGTAGAAGCCGAGGAGTGTGCAGACGACTGCGTGTCCGGCGTTCAGCCCGCCCTTCTTGATGAGCAGGAACGTGATGATCGCCAACAGGACGACGGCCGAGACGCTAACCGCCATGCGGCGCCTCCCCTGCTCGGATACCTGCCGACCGCGTTAGGGAGAGCCAGTGGAGGAGAGCGGCACTGTGCATGCACGAGTGCTGGCCGTCAGGGGGCAGCAGCCAGACCGTCGAACAGCGCGTGTGCCCGGCGATCTGTCTATCGAGCGTGCACTCCCACAAGCGACCCGAACGGCACACCGTCTGTGGAGCGTGCCACCGGTATGCCGTGCCGGCTTCGACCGGAACGTGGATCCGGGAATGCGCGTGGCAGCAGAGCACCGGCCCCACAGCCAGTCCCCGGATTCGGGCGCCCTCGACCGCACGTAACCCAACGAGCAGTCCCGCCTGCACGACGTCGACGGGGCCGAGCCGCGGCAGCGGGTGGGACGCGAGCTGGATCCTCCAGGGCAGTTCGGTCTGCGCGAGCGGCAACGCCGGCTCCGGTACGACGGGGCGGAGTTGCGACCGCTGCCAGCCGACCAGCGGCACTCGAGGTGGGACTGGGTGCTGGGCGGTGTGCGGATTGAGGGCGGTTTCAACTCGGCCTGGCGAGACAATCACCGGGATCTCCTGTGCGTCCGGACACACTGACGGAGCCGCTTGACCAAGCGACTGCTGTCACAAGGACGTTGGCTGATCCCTAAGACTGTTTACCGAAAGGGGATTACGCACATTCCGAGGGTGATATCACTGAGGTGATTCCGGTTCCGGAAAGGTCGGGAACCACAGGCGCTCGGCCGGGGGAGGAAAGAGTGCCGCAGCAGGTGCAGCGACGCTGTGATCGGTGTGGCTGTCCCCTGAGCCAGTACAACATGGACACACTCTGTGCCGCCTGCGTTCGCTCACGGACTTGGGAGAAGAACACCCCTTCCGTCCCGGAACACATCTGGAACGACCCAGATGTGCGAAACGCGTTCGATGCTTGGGATTTTGGCCGGGCCAGCCGCCTCATCCGACTCCACGGTGGTCTCCGTCAGGACGACATGGCCAACCTCACCGGCCTCAGTCAGGCGTTTCTCTCCATGTTGGAGAAGGGCAATCGCCGCCTCACCAACATCGACAAGATCATCGAGTTCCTCACCGGCCTCGGTGTGCCCCCGGATCTGGTTGCGCTTCCGCTACCGCATACTTCCGCCCCAGCAGCACAGGAGCGGTCAGCCCAGTTCGCCGGCGACGCTGATCCCAGCCTGCCCTGGACCGCGGCCCGTATGGTGGCAGCACTGGATACAGCGGCAGGAGGCAGCGCGATGGACCGTCGACGATTCCTCACCGCAAGCGGCGTCGCCCTCACCGCGTTCGTGAACGCGTGGGACACAGCCGAGGCCGAACCCCTTCATCGAGCTGCGGAGGGAAGTCGCCTCACCAACGACCTTCTTGATGGCCTCCAGCGCACCACCGACAGCCTGCGAACTATGGACGCGAGTGACGGCAGCGGCACTCTAACCAGCCTTGGAGACCGTCACCTCCAGTTCCTCAAACAGCTCGCGGAAGAAACGTCGTACGACGAGGCGACAGGGCGACGGCTCGCGGCGATCATCGCCGACACCGCGGCCCAGACCGGATGGTTCGTCTTCGACTCCGGTGATCGCGACCGCCCACTCAGCTACCTCTACGCCGCTCTCCGCGCCGCGAAAGCCTCACAAGACGTACGGCTCGGGGCCGGCGCCCTGTCCTACATAGCCATCCACGGTTACTCCACCGGAGCGCCGCATCAAGCCGTCACCGCGGCACAGCGAGCCCGCGACAAGATCAGGAACCTCGGCACGCCTGCACTCGAAGCGATGCTCTTGACTCGACAGGCCCGCGGGCACGCCAAGCTCGGCGAACGCCAAGCGGCAATCGCCGCGCTCGGTAAAGCCGCTGAGCTGTGCGCCCAAGGCCGCTCGGAACACGACCCGCACTGGCTCTATTGGGTCAACGAGGGCGAGATCCACGGACAGGCAGGCAGCTGCTACCTCGACCTCGGCGACCCACGCAGCGCCGTCGACAGCTTCTCGAAGGCCCGGGAGGCACTCAACCCAACGGACCACCGCACCAGGGGCCTGTTCCTCTCACGCGCCGCAACCGCCCACATCGAGCAGGGAGACCTCGAAGCCGGGTGCGCCACGGCACACGAAGTCCTTGATCTCGCAGAGAAGCTTCAGTCAGCGCGGTTCGGCAACCACGTCACGAGCATGATCCAGCACCTCCGTCCCGTCGCCCACAGCCAGTACGTTCATGACGTACTGGAGCGACGCGCTGCCGTGACCACAGCAGGGAGCCGAACTTGACCGACGCCGGCCAGATCCTCGTGCTCTGGGATATCGACCGCACTCTGCTGTACGTCGGTGACATCGACCGGCAGGTATATCGGGAGACCTTCGCTGAGGTCGTTGGCCGCCCCGCGGAACGCCTTCCGGCGCGCGGCACCGGCGTCACCATGCCCCTCGCGATTCGATCCCTACTCATGGACAACGGCGTCCCCGAGGACGCCGTCCCCGGCCTAGTGCCGCGCATGGTGGAGCTCCTACCGCAGCGCCTCGCCGCGCACTCCGACGACCTTCGTGAGCAAGGCGTGCTCCTGCCCGGCGCCGTGGACGCACTCAAGGCTGTACGCGCACAACCAGGCTGCGTACCTACGGTCGTCACGGGGAACCTCAAGCCCAACGCGCTGCTGAAGCTCCAAGCGTTCGGCCTCACCGCGTTCCTAGACGTCGAGGTCGGCGGTTACTCCTCGGACAACGATCACCGTCCAGCCCTCGTTGGCGTTGCCCAGGAACGAGCTCAGACCAAGTACGCAACGGCATTCACCCGCTCGAACACCGTCATCATCGGCGACTCCCTTGAGGATGTCCGCACAGGCCTTGAAGGCGGTGCTCCCGTCATTGGAGTCGCCTCCGGCAAGACCTCCGCCGACCAACTGCGCTCGGCAGGAGCCGATGTCGTGCTCGGAAGTCTCGAAGACGTCGCACAGATCTTGGACGCGATCGGAGCAGTGACATTCGAAGGCCCGTGACCGCCGTATAGCAGCCCTCACCTGCATGTATCACCTGCGTGATACAGGATCGCCAGCGCCCGAACGTACGCTGACGTGCGCAGACAAGGAACGGGGGTGCGATGGGGAAGAACGCTCGCACATGCGCCGACTGTGGATGCCGACTGAGCCAGTACAACCTGGAAGACCGGTGCGCGGCATGCTCCCGCGACAGGCGACTGGATGCTGACCTCAGCCCCAGCATCCCAGCAGAGGTCTGGATCGGCCTGGACATCCAAAATGCCATCGCCCACTGGGACTTCGGCCTCGCAAGTCGCCTCATCCGCGAACGAGCGGGGCTCCGGCAGGACGACATGGCGTTCATGACAGGACTCAGCCAGAGCTTTCTGTCGATGCTCGAAGCCGGCAATCGACGCTTGACGAACCTCGACAAGGCCGCACGCTTCCTGCAAGGCATCGGAACCCCGGACGCCTTGCTAGCCCCACCATTCCGCGAACACCAAGACCCCTCTATGCCTGCCCAGATCCAGCACTCCGGGACTGATCGTGATAGCACACGGCCAGCGGCGCGCGACAACCCAGACCTAAGCGATCTGGCAGCGCAGGCCGCGGTGCAGTCGCTGCACTTCACGGACGAGATCGCCAAGACCAACGTGAGCGATGTCGAGCTTGAGGGCCTTGAGTTCACGCTTACACAGATCGCCAGCGACTACGTCCATGCTCCCTTGCGCCGGATCTTCACCGACCTCGTCACGACACGTGACCGTCTCTTCGCGCTGCTGACCGGCCGTCAGCCGGCCGGGCAAACCCGCGAACTTCTCCTCCTCGCCGGCACGAGTTGCCTTCTGCTCGCGCACGCGTCACAGAATCTCGGTGACGAAGACGCCGCAATCGCGCAACTGCAGACGGCTTGGTCGTTCGCGGAACAGGCAGACCACAACGACCTACGGGCCTGGGTCAAAGGCACAGCGGCACTCATCGCGGAATGGTCCACTCGGCGGCAGACGGCTCTCGACTACACGCGTCAGGCGATCCAACTGGCACCAGGTGGGCAGACCCGTATCCGCATCGCGGCAATCGAAGCCAGAGCGGCGGCACGCATCGGGGACCGCACCACGGCCATGGGCGCGCTCGAGAACCTCCACCGTGCCCGGGAGCAGAGTGCGGCTCCCGACGCTCTCACCCGTTTTGGAGGCCTCCTCACGTTTCCCGAGGCGAAGCAGGAGTACTACATCGGGGGAACCTTCGCTCTACTCGGAGAGCACCAGCGGGCCGAACAGCACGCCTCCACGGCCATCGAGTTGTACGAGAACGGCCCCAAGGAGCACCGGTCATACGGTGACGAGGCCCTGGCCCGCCTGGACATCGTCACCGCGCGCATCATGGCAGGAGAAATCGACGGAGCCGGTGAGCAACTCCAGCCCATCCTGGAACTCCCGGCGGACCGGCGGATCCGGCAACTCGGCGACGCCATGCGGGGAGTGACTAGGCTGCTTGAGGAACCGCGGCTCGCACGTAGCCCAGTCGCCCGTGAAATAGCGGACGCAACCCGCGGCTACCAAGCGATCAACACCCGAACGAAGGCCCTCGCCCCATGACCACGACGGTCTCACCCGAGTTCGCGGCCCGCATGGCCTCCCGGGCGGCCGGCCTCGCAGAACAGCCCCTTACCCAGCTCCACCAACACGCCACCTCCGTGTTCCTGCTCACCAAAGAAGACGTGGTCGTACGCGTCAGTCCCGGCTCCCAGCAGAAGCGCCTGGAAACGGCCGTGTCTCTGACCCGGTGGCTCGTCGCCAACGCCTTCCCAGCGACAGAACCCTTGGCTGTCCCACAACCAGTGGCGTACGACCCGTACGTTGTGACCTTCTGGCGCCACTATCCACAGCCTGAGGACGATGCACCGCCCGTCGGACGGCTGGGCAAGCTACTCCGTGACCTCCACGACCTGCCGTCACCTCCGGTGTCCCTGCCCCAGTTTCTGCCGCTCGCCTCGCTCAAGAACACTGTGGACTCCAGCACCTACCTGGATTCAGGTCGCCGAACGTGGCTGACCGAACGGCGAGACGCTCTTCTGGAAGAGTACGAATGCCTGGACTTCCCACTCGGCCATGGACATATCCACGGCGACGCATATCCCGGCAATACCCTTTGGGCACATCGGGACGTCCGGCTCGGCGACTGGGATGAAGCGGCCATTGGGCCACGAGAGGTCGATCTGGCTAACACATTCCAAGGAACTCGTTTCGGGCGTACCGCCGAAGAGCTGGATGCATTCAGCTCTCAGTACGGATACGACATCAGGCACTGGCCCGGACTCCAGATTCTCTGTGAGATCCGGGACCTGCACACGCTCGGCTCGTACATCCGACGCGCCGATCGCGGAGATGCCGCTGCCGCACGGCAGTTGTCGTATCGCATCGAGACCCTGAGAAGCCGCGACGACCAAGCCCAGTGGGCAGTCGGCTGACATACTCGCCGGCTTGGAGGGTGAGCCACTCTCACGGGGCCATCGCCGCGGCTACCAACGCGGCGATCTCGCCCGCGCAGCCCCACGACAAGGTGACGCCACTGCCGCCGTGCCCGTAGTTGTGGAACACCATGGCACCGTTCGCGAGGCCCTCCGCCTCGACCCGAACTTCAACGCGTGTCGGCCGGGCTCCCACTCGATGGGCGATAACCTGCGCCGTCGCCAATGCAGGCTCGATCTCAGCGCACCGGTCGACAATGGCCCGGGCCGTTTCGGGATCATCCCGCAGATCACCTTCACCGTCGATCGCGCTGCCGCCAAGCACGACGGTCCCGCCGTGCGGGTAGATGCACAGAAGATCGGGCGACAGACCTGTGTCCTCGGAGAAGAACTCTGTAATGCCCGGGTTTTTCACGACCACATGCTGACCGCGGATCGGTCGGACACCGGGGTCACCAGCGAGATCTCCGCCTGCCAGGCCGGCGCAGTTGATGATCGCGGATGCGCGTTCGACCGCATCGAGGGATTGGATCGTCGCCCGCTCAACGACTCCCCCCACCTGCTGGAAGCGGTCCAACAGGTACTGCAGGTAGACCGGCATGTCGATGAGCGGCACCGTGAACCGATAGCCACTCGCGAAGCCGACTGGTAGCTCATCCGGCGCGCAGGTGCGGAAATTGGGCAGCAGACCGCTCCATGGGGGTGCTGGCACGTTGGTCCGGGCCGCCTCGATCCCGCTGACCATCCGTACTCCTGTCGCGGGATCGTCGCTCAGAGCCTCGAAGGCGCTCAGAGAAGCGAGACTCCAGTCGCGCACGCGCTCCCAGGGCTCAACCAGATATGGCCCCCACATCGCCCCGGCCGCCAGCGATGTCACACCAGGAACTTCCTCCGCCACGAGACGTACGGGGTGACCCGCTTCGAGGAGCGCGACCCCGGTCGTGAGACCGGAGACGCCGGCGCCGATGATGACGATCGTCCGCTCTGCTGTCATGCCCCGACCGTATCCGTCCGACCTGGCCCCGTTCCGGGATACGTCCGCAGGCTCTCCTCCAACTCGGGCAGGAACGTGCCGACATGCGGATTTCGCTGCCGCCGACGCAACTCGACAGCCAACTGCTGAAGGAGTTCGGTGCTGCGCGGCGAGCGGACCGTCTCCAGGCGCGCCACCGCGGTCCTCGCGATGTCGCAGGAGCGTTCCAGCTCGCCCGAGGTGCTGTAGCCCAGCGCGAGCCAGGCGCCTTCGAACAGGGCTCTTCGCTGGCTCGGATCTCCCTTGCTCACCCTGTGCGCCCCCGTCTCGACGAGTTCCGCGCCGCGCCGTACCAGGCCGCGACCAGCCGACCGGTTCCCCTCCTGCACCGTCGAGCGGCCCAGGTTGATCGTCGAGTAACCAGTCTGACATTCCAGGTGGTTGGGCGTGAGGAAGTACATCCACCGCGGCTCGGTTTCAATCCCCGATCGCGTCTCGATCAGTTCGCGCGCCGTTCCGCTGGCCCGTTCGAAGTCTGCCGTCCGTCCAGCAGCGGCGTACCCGTGCGCGAGTCGGGAGAGAACCGACGCACGTACGCTGGCGGTTCCACCGCTGCTTGCCCGCCACGCAGCCTCGCCCAAGGTGATCGCGTCCGCGGGATGGCGCCGGCTGGACGCCTGAAACGACATGTCGGCCAGGATGTGCGCGCACAGCTGTCTGTCGTTGACCTGGTGCGCTGCTCTGAGTGCGGTGACGAAATACCGTTGAGCGAGACCGTGGTGAGCGGAGTCGAAGGCCATCCAGCCGGCGAGCTGCCCGATCTCGGCGAAGGCGCGGATCAGACGGATGGTCGCGGTCTCGGGAAACCCTCCCTCGTGCAGCAACAGACCGACTGCCCGGAACTGAGCCCCGACGTATGGGAGATGGCGTGCGCCGCCGTTGGCGTCGTCGAGAAGTTGCAGCAACGGCAGGTTGTGCTCGACCTGGGCGACGAGAGGATCGGACGACCCGTCGTCTGTGATCCTCGGAGCGAAGTCGCCATGCCCTGCTGTTCCGTTGAGGTATTGAGAGATCGCCGCGAGCAGCCCTGACCCCGAGATAGCCAGGAAACGACGGCGGTCAACAAGCCCGCCAAGCACCCAGTCCTCCACGATGTGATCAAGCCCCTTGACGGTCCACGGGTGATCCAATCCTGAATCCGCGGCCAGCAGCACGGGAGAGTCCAGCGCCTTGCCCCGCCACAGGTGCCCAACGGAGACGGGGCGACCCAGCTCCTGTGACAGAACGTACGCCGTCATCGCAGGCAAGGGCGAGCGCGGTACACCACCCGCATCTCGCCAGTGGTACGGCGCGGACTCGGCAACCGTCCCTGCTCCGAAGACACGGTTCAGTCTTCGAGCGAGAGCCTTGGGACTCCAGCCGAGCTCATCGAGGCATTCCGACAGCACCACGTTGTGCCTGCTGTTCGCCTCCGACATTCCCACTCCCTCCCTCCGACGATCGCCACGTGCCTCTGCTCGGGCATTCCCACGATTCAGCTCGATCCATCAACGGGGCCCAAAGTTGACCGAGTTGACTGCCTGATGCCCTGCATGGAACCCGCCCCTGTGCGGTGTCCTAGTGCTTCGGGTTACGAACGTCGTCTCTATGCCCAAGGGCGGACAGGGCAGCGGCTCAGAGCCCATGTGGACCTGCGCATCCATCCGGACTCAAGGAGTGACCGTCCGTGCTGGCCGGACAATTCGCCGACGCACGACCTTCAGGTTCCACTCGCCGTTGCGCCAACTGCGCAACCCGCTTGAACAGGTACAACGACGGGCTTCGTTGCTTCGCATGCAGTCGGGGCGTCAGCCTGCCAGAGGCCGCCGTGCCCGCGATTCCGCCGGATGTGTGGAGCGATCGCGAAGTGCAGCAGGCCCTGGTCGAACGCGACTTTGGTGCACTCTGTCTTCGTGTCCGCGGATTGACGTGTATGCGCCAAGAGGACCTGGTACTGATGACAGGGCTGAGTCAGCCGTTCCTGTCGATGCTCGAATCGGGCCGCCGCAAGCTCACCAACATCGACAAGATCGTTGACCTCCTTGCGGGTCTCAAGGTGCCGGAAGAGCTCGCTGGCCTCATGCTTCGCAAGCCCAACTCGTATGGCGCAGGGGGCGTTGGAGTCGACATCCCCAGGGAGAATCCGGCGCCAAATGATCGATGACCCTCAACGTCACCATGGGCACGTCGCTGATCCCTCCGAGTCGACGCTACTGCAGCGGGATATCACTCTCGTGATATCACCGGCGAGATGAAGTACCACCCGCGCCCGCGCACGTGCGCCTCGCTGGTCGAAGCAGTTCGAGCCCGCCGCTGCCAACGGGAACTCCGAAACCTCGGCTTCGACGCCCTGGACTCGTAGGCGTGGCCGGACGAAGTGTCCGGCCAGTTCTAGGCCCGAGAGCGGATGTTGAACATGGCACCGCAGCCCGAATCGCTTCCTGATCTCGCGGACTGCTCGGCCGCTACCTTGAATGACGGAGCAAAGTTGGGGAGGCAGCGTGCATGCGTGGTCTTGGTGATCACCTCAGCATCGGAGAGCGGATCGCGTTCTACCGCGAGCGCCGGGGCTACACGCAGCCCGTTCTTGCTGGCCTCGTCGGGCACAGTACCGACTGGCTGTCGAAGATCGAGCGAGGAGTGCGGAAGCCGCCGCGAATCGACAAGCTCGCTGAACTCGCTCGTGTACTGCGTGTCCCGCTCGGCGACTTGATGGGTCAGCCCGTCCTCCTGGAGGACGAGGAAAAGCAGATGGACGACGTGCCGGCGGTCCGCGATGCGCTGATGAGCCCTCGACGGCTCTCCAAGCTGCTCTTCGGTTCGACGGCGGAACGGCAGCTGCCTCGACCGGATCAGGCGCAGGTCTTCGTCGAGCGCAGTTGGGGCGACTACCAAGCCGGCGTTCTTGGCGACGTCATCGCCGCCCTGCCAGGTCTGCTGAGAACCGCCCAGGAGCTGGAAGACCTTCCGCCCGGTGATCAGCGGCGACGCGGCCTTGCCATCTCAGCCCGTACACATCACCTGGCGGCAACCACCCTCGCCAAGGTCGGCGAGTCCGACTTGTCGTGGCTCGCGGCCGAACGAGCCATGCGGGCCGCCGACGAATCCGAGGACCCGCTATCGCTCGTCTCCGCCGCCCGCTCCGGTACGCACGCGCTGCTGGCCAACGGGCGATATGAGGACGCCCTCGAACTCGGCGATACCGCAGCGGCCTGGCTCGCCAGTCAGGTTCACGACGATGACCCGGCCGCCTTGAGCCTGCTTGGCATGATTCATCTGCGAGCTGCTGTGGCCGCCGCACGTCACCAGGATCGAAACACCGCCAACTCCCTGCTGGAGAAAGCGCAGCGGCTCGCCGACCGGCTCGGTTCCGACGAGAACCACTGGCATACGTGCTTCGGTCCGACGAACGTCGAGCTGCACCGGCTGTCGATCGAGCTTGACCTGGAGAACATCCCGTACGTCGTCGAGCATGGCGGCATTGACGTTTCCTGCATGCCAGCGGAACGTGCCGTGTCTCACCGCATCGACTATGCCCGCGGCCTCTGCCTCAGAGGTCGAGTCGATGAGTCCTTCAGCGAACTGCGGGAAGCCGAACGCGCTTCGCCGCAACTCGTGCGGAACAATCCACGTGTACGCGAGACCCTTCGCGACCTGAGGAAGCAGTCCCCGGTCACGGGTGGCAGCCACTCGTCCGAGCTGCTGGCCATGGCCCAACGATGCAGGGCGGTGCTGTGAGTTCGATGCAGGGCAAGGTGCTGGGCGTCGTCGGCTCGAGCGCCGGCGGTATCGAGGAACTGCGTACAGGGCTCGTGGTCCCGGCACTTGAACGGGGCTGGACGGTTGCGGTTACGCTCACCCCGACCGCAGGTCAGTGGCTCCGTGTGAACGGAGAAAGGGCGGAGCTTGAGGCTCTGACCGGCCTTTCCGTACGGTCCGAATCACGTCTGCCGGGTGACTCTCGGCCGCATCCGCCTGTGGACTGCTATGTCGTAGCACCGGCAAGTGCCAACACGGTCGCCAAGCTCGCCCTGGGGATCTCGGACAACCAGGCGTTGACACAGGTCAACGAAGCAATTGGAGCATTGGACCTCCCGGTAGTCGTCTGGCCTCGTGTGAACGCCGCGCACGCTCGCCACCCGGCATGGGAAGGGCACATCAAGGCCCTTCATGATTCGGGGGTGCGGTTGATCTATGGAGACGAGGTATGGCCGCTGGCCGAGCCGCGGGCTGGGATGCCTGGGCGTCGGTACCCGTGGGAAGCGGTCCTACGCGAGGCCGGCAAGGCAGTCTCCTGACATTCCATCAACAAGCCTTGGAAATAAGATGAATTGGACCCGGACAGTCTGTCCGGGCCCTTCGTCTTGACTGGCGCCAGCCTGAGGGCATCACCGGCTAATGGAGGGGACGGATGCCCGATCAGGGACTGAGTGCGACGCTCCCCGGCGCAACGACTTGGGGCGCCGCATCGAAGAGTAGCTCGAACGCTCATACGGGTGCGATGCGTGGTAAGGACTACTCATCTCGACGCTCGCCTGGTGCCGCCCCAACGCCGTCGGACACGGAGCTCAGCACCGCGAGCGCCGCGAGAAGCACTCCCACGCCGACCGGCCGCACCCGGCTCTGCAGCAACTGCCGATGCCGCCTGAGTCGGTACAACAGGGAAGATGTCTGTTCCGGCTGCGCTCGTCGCGAGACAGCCGTACAGCCTGCGCGCCCTTTCGTTCCGGCCCATGTATGGGCTTGTCAGGACGTCAGAGACGCCCTGTTACACAAGGACTTCGGCAGACTGTGCCAACTCGTGCGAGAGTACGGCCACCTCCGTCAGGAGGACATTGCCCTCATCACGGGGCTGAGTCAGGCCTTTCTGTCGATGCTGGAATCTGGTCAGCGCCGCCTCACCAACATCGACCGGATCGTCGTGCTCTTGGAAGGCCTGAACGCACCCGTCGACATCACGGGGCCGATGCTCCGCCCCATGGCTGCCGCTCCGGGCTCATCTCTGCGGACAGCCTCCTGATACTCCACCTCAGATCGCGATCTTGCCCTAAGACTGCAGTGGCGAGTAATCGCATCGCGTGCTGCGGTCGCGCGCTAGCATGCGGCCCTCATGGATCACGGTTGGGGTGGCAATTTCTCGCCACAGTCGATCAGCAGTGGAGCTTGCGCCTGACCGTCACGCTTGGCTCCACGCGACATCCACCTGATCATGCCCGTTCTGCCTCTTCTGGCACGAGTCGGCTCGTGAAGCCGTCGCGACGCAACCGTTCGAAAGCCGCCGCCACGTCGTTGGGAATCTCTTGCTCGATCATGAACCCTTGCCGTGGGTACACCATGAGCCGCTGCTGGGCCCCCACCAGCATGTCGATGACCAGACGGGCGTCCTGGATCGAATCGACGTAGTCAGAGAGCGCCATGGGCGTGGAGGCGCTCACCCACTCGACGTCCGGCCAGAGCTTTCGCGCTGTCGCATAAGCCCGTCGCTCCTCGTACGGCTTGCTGACCAGCAGGACCGACGAGACGGCAACACGCTGTTCTTCGAGGAGAGAGCGGGAGAAGCGGATGTTGTCGCCCGTGTTCCGGGCCTTCGGCTCGACCATGATGGCACCCTCAGGAACCCCAAGCGCCACCGCCCGATCCCGATAGTGTTCGGCTTCACCGCGGGGCATCCGCTCACGCGTCGTACGGCTGGTTGCTCCGGTGAAGACGATGAGAGGCGCCATGCCACGGTGGTAGAGGTCTGCGGTGGTGTCGGCCACCCCCAGGTCGTGGCTGCCGAGTCCGATCGCCACGGAGCAAGGGCGCGGCTCGTGACCCATCTGCTGGAAGTCCCACAGCCGCCGAGCATCCGCCCATGCCTGCGTTGAGATCACTTGCTCTCGCCCTCCATGTTCGCCGAGGACAGCTCCCCGCCGTTGAAAACGTACAAGACCCTGTCTCCCCCGCGTCACTCGGAACCCGGCCGACGACGAGCACGCCCCCGATGGGATCAGCCTACGTTCCAAAACACAGACGCCCTCAGACGATGGTTCTCCTGTCCCGCGCGCTCACGCCGTGTGAAACTCGATTGAGCAGCCTGAAGGGAGCACGTCAATGCGGGGGATGACCGACCACCTTCCGTTCGGCAAGCGAGTCCGGTTCTACCGGAAACGCCGGGGTCTGAGCCAGCGGCAGCTCGGCGAACTTCTGGGGCGTTCCGAGGACTGGGTGTACCGGGTCGAGTCCGAACGCATACCGGTGAACAACGTGAAGATGCTCGCGGACCTGGCACACGCTCTGCGAGTGCACGTTGAGGACCTTCAGGGCACGCCGACGCTCTTGGACGACCGCGGTCGTCACGCGGCCAGCATCCCGGCGATTCGCACCGCACTCATGCAGTCGCGACGGCTGGCGGGCTCGCTGTACGACGGCCGTGAAACCGTGCGCCTCGAACGTCTCTCCTTCGCAGTCGACGAAGCCTGGCGGCTCTATCAGAATTGCCAGTTCGCGCGCCTGGGAGAGTGCTTGCCCGGGCTACTCGCGGACGCCCGGCTGGCAACACAGGAGCGCACGGCTGGCGCCGAACACGTCGAAGCACTCCGGTTGTTCGCACTGACCTGCCACGTGGCAGCAGTACTTCTACGAAAGTTGGGTGAGACCAACCTGGCCTGGACCGCTGTAGACCAAGGCGACATGGCAGCCGCAGAGTCCGAAGACCCCGCCACAATGCTGGCGCTGCGCCGAGGTGTCGCACATGTTCAACTCGGCGCCGGCATGCCAGCAGAGGCAGTGAACGTCACCCTCGACGCGGCAGACGACCTCGAACCCGGTTGGTGGCGCTCCACGCCGGCTTCTCTCTCCCTGTACGGGACCCTGTTCCTCAACGGAGCCGTCGCAGCGGCCCGGATGCGGAACCGGGCGCTGGCAGATCACATGATGGGTAAGGCCCAAGAAGCAGCGCATCTGCTCGGCGGCGACTCCAACGAGATGTGGACCTCCTTCGGTCCCGGCAACGTAGAGATCCACCGGCTGGCGCTCGCCCTGGAATTCGAGGACGTTCAACTGGCTGTGGACGTAGCGCCGAGAGCCAGAGCGGAAGGACTGCCGGTAGAACGACGGGGGCGGGCGCGACTGGATGTTGCCCGTGCCTATGCCGAGGTAGGTCGGACAGATGAGGCGATAGACCATCTCAAGCGCGCCTACCGAACCGCTCCCGAGCAGATCAAGGCACATGAGTTCGCTCGGGACCTAGCTCGTCGGCTCCACAAGCGATCCCGCCGTCAGGATGTCCAGGACCTGGCCGTGCGGCTCGGCGCTATCAAGTAGAGCCCGCTGTAGGAGAGGTTCGACGGCAGACCCGGAAAATTCTTCCGGGTCCGCCTCCCCATCGGCTTCTACGGTCGTTGCGACCAAGCCACTTGTACGGGGAGGCATCGGAGTGCCTGTGACCCATCGGCCGGATGATGACACCGGTCCCGAGAGCAGCAGTGCGGTGGTCCTCCGCTGGAGTCGCCATCCGCGCTGCGTCGGCCTCGCGCGTCGTGAACTCGGTATCACGCTGGACAGTTGGGGTCTCTCAGGTATTGAAGACTCAGCTGTCCTCGTTCTCTCAGAGCTCTTAACCGACGTGGTACGCCACGGTAATGTGCAGCCGGGAACGGAGATCGAGACTCGGTATATGCGAGTCCGAAGTGGCCTGCGCATCGAGGTGTCCGAAACAGTTCACGAATCCCGTCAGCTGATGGCAAATAGTTCTGAGTCAGATACAGATCCTCGGCGGAGGATTGTGGACACACTGGCCGACCGCTGGGATATGAACGACCCTTTCGGGCTTGGTGCGTCGGCGTGGGCAGAGCTCGATTTCCCGTCACAGGTCGGCGCCCTCGATGTCGACTGATGCCCGCCATCGCTCGCCGCTCGTCTTAGCAGAAGACGAGGAGACCCGCAGGATCCCGACGCTCGCAGGCGAAAAACCGGTTGAGACGGGAATCCGGAAAGGCAGCCCTTCGCCCCCGTCCCCCGAGACGGACGCCGCCGAGCGGCACGGACGCCAGTGTCGATGGTGTCGACGCCCCCTGAGCCGATACAACAATGAACCGTACTGCAGCTCTTGCTCGCGACACGCACCAGCTTCCCCTTCGCCGCAGCTCCAGGTGGCGCCAGAGGTTTGGAAGCGAGTAGACGTCCGGGAAGCTCTCGGGGACCGCGACTTTGGCCGAGTATGCCACCTTGTACGAATCGAAAGCGCGCTGCGCCAGAGCGATATGGCGGAGCTTACGGGGCTCAGTCAAGCTTTCCTGTCCATGTTGGAGTCAGGGGTACGAAGACTCACCAACATCGACAAGATCGTCGAACTACTCGCCGGACTCGATACTCCGGCGGAACTCACCGGACCCATGCTCCAACCGACGGTGGCGGAAGGCAGACCACGTGGCCGGTCACTTACAGAGAGGAAAGAGGAATGGTCGGCGTGACGCCCGGCCATGCAGACCACTCCAGCGATATCCAGAGGGCACTGTTCGCCTGGCAGAGAAGGGGGCGTTAGGGCCAGTTAGGGCACAAAACTTCGGACGACCCGCGCAGTTGGCCGGCGCGCCCGACACCCTGGGATTCGACGAGATCGCCGGAGGTAGCTGATAAGCCCGTCCGCCAGATCTCACTGCCTTACCGTCCGCCGAGCCAGGCATCGATGCCGTGCAAGGCCGGTGTGAGGACGTGGTCGGGTGCCCCGGACGACTGGATCGACGCGCGGGCCAGTGCGGCCAATTGTGAATCCGTCAGCGCCAGTTGTGAACGCGCGAGGCGATACTCCGCGAGCAGGCTGGTCCCAAGGAGCAGTGGATCATCGGATCCCAGGGAGCAGCGCACTCCGGACTCCAGGAGGCGCGGTAGCGGGTGCTCTTTGATGTGCTTCACGACTCCCAGCGCACGATTGGACGTCAGGCATATGTCCAGGGTGATCTGTGCGTCGGCGAGGCGCTTCAGAAGGGCCTGGTCCTCAATGGCCCGGACGCCGTGGGCGATTCTGTCAGGGGCTAGCGCGTCGAGCGTGTTACGCAGTGTCGCTCCGCCCGCGAGTTCTCCTGAGTGGGGCGCGACGATGATGCCTGCCTCCCGGGCGATCGTAAAAGCGTCCTTGAAGGCTTCTGCAGAGCCAGCTCTCTCGTCTCCGGCGAGTCCCAAGGCCACCACCCCGTGGCTGGCGTACTTGACGGCCAGTCGTGCAAGGTTTGTGGCGTGTCGAGGGTCGCGGTTGCGGCTGGCACTGAGAGTGAGTCCGAAGCCGACGCCGAGGGTCTCTCCTGCCGCGTGCCCGGTCTCCAGGACGAGGTCGAGCACTTCGTCGACTGAGCCGAGTGTTGGGGCATAAGTGGTCGGGTTGAAGTGCGGCTCGACCCATACGGCTCCCGAGAGCGCCGCGTCCTCGACGACCTCGCGTACGAGTCGACGAAGGTCGGTTCTGGTACGGATCATCTTGACGACCGCCCGGTAGCAGCACTGGAACTGGTCGAAGGAGCTGTAGTTGCCGAGCTGAGGAGTCGGCTCTCCGTGGGCGTCTGACAGGTCCGCGAGGGTCTCGGGTCGCATGGCGCCCTCAAGATGGAGATGGAGATCAGCCTTGGGTAACCGTGACAGGCAGCGGCCGCCCTCGGGGATATCGCGAGACGCTGAGGGACTCTGGACCATGGGCTTGTCCTCCTCGGGAGCGCGGGCGGTAGCGGGTCAAAGGCGCTCGATGTTCTCGCCGCTCAGGCAGGCCCGACAGTCCAGGGCATAGACCGCGTGCTGCTCGACAAGCCGGAGGTCGAAGGCGTCGTGATTGGTCAGCAGGACCACGGCGTCGGCAGCGGCCACATTGGTCGCTGTGAGATGTGCGTGGTGAGCATGGGCGTCGAGGTCGAAGGGTTCCTCGACATGGGGGTCGACAACCTGGATCTGCGCGCCCTGGGCGATCAAGAGTTGCGCGATAGCAATGGCCGGCGACTGCCGGGTGTCGCCTGTGTTGGCCTTGTAGGCGAGGCCGAGTAGGAGGATGCGGGAGCCCATAACTGGCAGGCCGCGGCGGTTGAGTCCCTCGGTAAGGCGTTGCACGACGTGGGTCGGCATCGACGTGTTGATCTCATCCGCCACTTCCACGAGGCGCAAGGCGCTGCCTGTCTGGCGCCGGACCTGCCAGGACAGGTAGGTGGGGTCGATGGGGAGGCAGTGTCCGCCGACACCGGGGCCCGGTGTGAAGCGCATGAAGCCGAAGGGTTTGGTGGCGGCTGCGTCCAGTGCCGCCCAAATGTCCGTGCCGAGTTGCCTGCAGTGGGTGGCAAGTTCGTTCACAAGGGCGATGTTGACCTGGCGGAATGTGTTCTCCAGGACCTTCGCCAGTTCAGCGTCGCGGACGGCGGCGACTTCGACGACAGTGTCGACCAAGCCACGGTAGAAGTCACCTATGGCTGCCAGGGAGGACGCGTCGATCCCAGAGACGATCTTGGGGGTGTTCTGGAGAGTCCATGTCCGGTTCCCGGGATCGATGCGCTCGGGGCTGTAGCCCAGATGGAAGTCCGCGCCCCCTGCCAGCCCGGATGCGGATTCCAATAGCGGCTGCAGGATGTCCTCGGTGGTTCCGGGATAGGTGGTGGATTCGAGGATGATGACGCAGCCGGGGCGCATGTGCGGTACGAGCATCCGGCCGGCGTCCAGGACCGCGGATAGATCCGGTGCGCCGTCGCGCAGCGGGGTCGGCACCGCGATGACTGCGATGTCGAACCCAGCCAGGTCGTCTGAGCACGCGGTCGGCGTGTAGTTGCCGTTCGTCAGGGCGTCCGCGATCTGGTCCGCCGTCACATCAGGACCCAACGGCTCCGCTGCCTTCAGCCGTTTCACGCGTCCGGCGTCGATATCGAACCCGATGACACGGTGGCCGACCTGTGCCGCCCGGATGGCCAGCGGAAGACCCACATAGCCCTGGCCGAGTATGACCGTGCGGCGACGTCGGGAGCTTGCGTCAACCACCGACGATCACTCGGCTGACAGAGGCAGGTCGCCGGCTTGCAGACGCTCGTGAAGTTCGCCGAGAGCCGTCCGATTGCTGTCGAACCGCAGTGTCTCGAGAGCCCCCTTGTAGTCCAGCCACTGAACATCGGTGTGCTCGTGGGAAATCTTGATCTCCACGTCGGTCAGGTCGGTGGCGAATGAGTGTTCTGGAACGACGTAGGTCCCGGCAGGCCAGCTGTCGCGATCAGCGAAGAACCGCGCCGGGATGCTGGCCCTAGTCTGCAGCGGGTACAGCGGGACCAGTCGGTCGAGGCCGAGTTCTTCACGAGCCTCGCGTACGGCAGCCTGCTGCGGAGTCTCGCCGACCTCGCCGCCACCGGCCACAGCCTGCCAAACGTTCATGTCCTCGCGTCGCAGCACAGCGAATTCGACCTGGTCGCCAACCCGGCGGAAAGGAACGACAAGGACTTGAAAAGGGGCTCGGGGCATCGTGGCTCCTTGACTAGTGATGGGGTCAGACGTGGATCCGGCCGAGTTGACGCTGCTCTCGGCGCAGATGGTGACGATTCTCGTGGATCTTCTCCACGGCACGTACGACATCGGCGAGTTCCGTGGGCTCATCGAGCAACAGCCCTGATCCGGCTGCCTGCCCAAGCAACACCAACCTGGCGCAGGCCGCCCGAGCCTGCGAGGCCGAGGCTGTCCGTGAGCTGGAGTAGTCACAGTTGGTGGCGTCGGCGTAGATCGGTTCATCGGGGCAGGCGACGAGACTGCGGCGTGAGACAGGTATGCCCTCTGCCCGCAGCGCGGCGCGGAAGACGCTGACCGAGGCGCCGCCGATACCCGCGCCGTCGAATGCCTCGCTGTCGAATGTGAAGGCGAAGGAGAGCCGGCCGTGCGCGGTCACCCGCGGGTCGAGATCAGCGGGCATCGGTACAGGTCTCAAGCCGGGCACGCCGGACAACTCCGAAGCGAGGTATGCCGCACCTTTGGCTTTCGCGGCCAGGTGATCCTTCAGACGTGCCAGCTGGACACGCAGGATGGCGGATTGGAATTCACTGAGGCGCAAGTTCCAGCCGAGTTCGGGGTGGTCACCGGTGCCGCCGGGAGGTCGGCCGTGATCGCGTAGAGAGGCGATGCGTGCGGCGAGTTCATCATCGTGGGTGACGACTGCCCCGCCTTCACCGGCGGTGATGTTCTTGGTGCTGGCAAAGCTGAACACCCCGATCGTGCCTAAAGATCCGGTCTGGTGGCCATTCCACGTCGCTCCGAGAGACTGGGCACAGTCCTCAACGATCGGAATGCCGTACGTGTCGGCTACGGTGCCCAGGCTGTCCATGTCGGCCGGGTGCCCGCCCAAGTGAACGGCGATGACTGCCTTCGTCTTCTCGCTGATCGCGGCCTTCACCGATGAGCTGGTGATCGTGTGGGTGGCGAGATCGACGTCGGCGAAGACTGGTATCCCTCCGAGTAGGGAGACCGCTGTTGCCGTCGCCACGTACGTCATAGCGGGGACGACGACTTCGTCACCCGATCTGATACCCAGGGCCCTCAGAGCGATCATCAAACCGGCGGTGCCGCTGGAGACCACGGCCGCATGGGGCACTTGGAGGTACGCGGCAAGCTCGGTTTCGAAGGACTCTCCTTGTGATCCGCTGTGGATGCCGCCCCAACGGCGGCTGTTGAGGACATCGGCTAGCACGTCGACCTCTGCCTGATCGAACTGCGGCCACGTCTGGAAGGGGCGTGTGCGCAGGGGCGGTCCGCCGAGGAGCGCGAGAGTGGTCATGGACGTACCTCCTCCGCGACCCTGCGCAGGAGGTCACGATGCTTGATGATCCAGGTCAACCTCTGGTGGCGGGCTCCGGCGAAGGCGTGCATGCCGCGGATCTCGCCCTCAGGTGTGGTGAAGGTCCGGGTCTCGGCCGCCTGCACAGTGATGTACAGGTCGATCATGAGTGCTCGGTCCGCCGCCGAGATCGGCGTGATGGCGTGATAGGCGCCCAGATAAGACCGGAATGTCCGGTCCAACAGATGGGCAGGCAGCTCCGGATTGACGGAGGCGACGTAGCCCCGAACGACTTCGTACGGTCGCGGGAAACGTGAGACCTGGTCGAAGTCGATGAACAGATGCCGGCCCGCGGTGCGGGCGGTGGTGAGCAGGTTGTCCGGCCGAGCGTCACCGTGGATCCAACTGTGGTGTGTGGTCGCCACTGTCTTTGATTCCAGGCCGTAATCCGCGAGGATCCGCAGGCGCCAGCCAATGACCTCGCGGCAGGCTTTGTCCTGCGTCCGCCGCAGAATCCGCTCCAGGCCCAGGGCAGGAGGAGAGGGCAGCTCAAGGAAGTCCGTGCAGAGGCTGCCGGGACGGAAGCCTTCAAGCCGCACGTGGAGTGCGGCGAGCGCGACAGCGAAGTCGGTAGATTCGGGCGGACATGCTGGATCGATGTAGTCGGTAATCATGTAGGTGGCATCGTTGATCTTGGTGGTCAGCTGGCCGCTCAGCGTCAGCCGTACCGGCGGAGCCAGTCCAGCGATCGCCGCGAACTGGTGGGCCTCTGCCGCGAGCCGAGTGCGCGCCGCGTCAAATCGTCCTCCGAACCGTTTGACGGCCAGTGTCCCTTGACTGGTCGGGACCACGACCGTGCTTCCGACATGCCCACCTGGCAGGGGCCGTGCAGGTCGGCGCGCCTGTAGCCCGAACTGGCGCAAGCACGCGGACAGTTCCTCCGCATCCATAGTCGTAGTCACTTGGTGAGCACTCGATTCCCCAGGACGAGCAGGTCAAGGCCCGAGGAGTAGAAGGTGCGGATGGCGTCTTGAGGTGCGCACACGATCGGTTCCTCGGCGAGGTTGAACGAGGTGTTAAGGACCGCACCGACGCCCGTGAGATCGCGGAACCTACTGATCAGCTGATGGAAAAGCGGGTTGGTGTCCGCACTCACGGTCTGCGGCCGTGCGGTGCCGTCGACATGTACTGCAGCTGGAATGAGGCTCTGTGCTTCGGGCCGCACAGGCAGCGTTCGCTCCATGAACGGCACCGGGGGTTCGGATCCGAAGTAGGCGGCGAAGTCCTCGGCGAGCACGGCCGGTGCGAAAGGCCGCCACGGTTCGCGGAACTTCACCGCGTCGTTCACCTGGTCCCGCATGTGCGCGCTCCGAGGGTCAGCGAGGATCGATCGGTTACCCAGCGCACGTTGGCCGAATTCCATACGGCCCTGGAACCAGCCCACGATCTTCCCCTCGGCCAGCGCATGGGCGGCAGCGGCGGCCGGATCCTCCACGGCCGGCGCCCGCAGCTTGGCGCGCGACAGCACCTCGTCGATTGATGCCTGGTTGAAGGAGGGCCCGTAATAGTTGTGGGTCATCGCCGGACCACGATCTGCACCAAGCAGGACACAGTGCGTGTAGAGCGCCGCTCCGATCGCCGTACCGCTGTCGTCCGGGCAGCTTGAGATGAAGATCTCGTCAAAGGGAGTCGAAGACGTGATCTTCCCGTTGAAGACGGAGTTCATGAAGCTCCCTCCGCCCAAGACGGCTCTCCTCACCCCAGTCTGCCGGTGCAGGTTCATGAGCAGGTACCGCAGTGCGTCCTCGAGCACATGCTGCACAGCCGCCGCCACGTCATGATGCCGACTGGTAATCGCCTCACCCGGCTGCCGTGCCGGACCGAACCGGTCGATGAACGCGTCACTGACCGCGCCACGCGAGGGGCGAAGGTAATAGCCAAAGTAATTGAGGTCGATACGGACGGTGCCGTCCTTGAAGTCGACAAGATCACGGAGCGCCTTGTAGGCGGCTGAGTCGGGATCCCCGTAGGCGGCCAGTCCCATGACCTTCCACTCGTCGCGGTCAATCCGGAAACCCAGGTACTGGGTGACAGCGCCGTACAGCAGCCCCACCGAGTGGGGGTAAGGAATGGTGTCGACCGTGGTGAAGGTGGTCCCGTCCCCGATCGCGCTCAGCGCGGTGCAGTCCTCACCCCGCCCGTCGACTGTCAGGATCGCGGCCGACTCGAAGGGGGAGAGGAAGAAGGCGTTCGCCGCGTGGGCGTCGTGGTGGTAGACGTAGTCGATCTGTAGGGGCTTGTCCGCAGTCTGGAGGATCTGGGTTGCATGCCCCTGGTACGGCCCATCCACCAGGGGGGCGAGATTGTTCGGAATCGAGTAGAGGCCCTCTGGGTGCCATCGGGCACGTCCGGCGTAGCGGCCGTCGGGCACGCTCAGATCGATCGCCGGGTTCGTACTGACCGCGACCCGGTCGACTCCGCGCAGACCATCGGGGACAGATGACAGGCAATAGTCGATGGCGCGGGCGGGGAAGGCCCGAGTGTGCTTGCTCCGGATGAAACGCTCTTCGGCCGCGGCTGCCACGACCTGGCCGTCCTCGATCAGCGCGGCGGAGGAAATGTGCAGATCACTGGCGATACCGAGGATGCGCATCTCTCTCACTCTCCTATCGGTGTGCGGCACATGAGATCTTCGATTAGTCGGACGGTCAGTGGGCCCGCAGCGGGCGGTTGGATCAGGCGGTATGCGGGAACCCGCGGAATCCGCAGCGTGGTCCGGATCGCCGGGTCGGCAACGACGGCCTGTTCGGGGAAGACCGCGGCAGGTTCGCGCAGCAGGTGTCGAGCCCAAAGCGCTCGGCACTCAGCATCGTTGAGCCTCTGCAGGCGCGGTGTGGCCACTTGCGGATCAAGGTGTGGCTCGATGGCCATGCCAAGACGGCAGCGTGGCGTCACCATGCTGTCGACGGCTGCGGCCAGTTCCTGCGGCCGGACCTGGAGACGGGTTTCCTGGTCGCTCCGGACGTCGATGTCACCCAACCGCTGCGACCATCTGCGCTTTAGAAACGCTCGCAGCGGGCCTTCTGCTAGGGCGAGCACACTGCCCGCACGGATCCCGACCTGTATGGGGAAGCCAAGCGCCACGATGGAGTCGGAGTCCGTGCCGGGCGCCAGGGCGATCTTGTCGTTGCTGACCAGTGTCGCCTCTGGGTGGTCCAGGGCATGTAGAAGAGTTGTCGTCTTGCCGGCCGTACGAACTCCGATCAACGCCACGCCTGTTCCCCGCAGAGCGAAGCAAGCCGCATGGAAGAACGAGTAGCGCATGGCTAGCAGTTCACGCAAAACGAGCGCGCGCAGGATCCGTACCACCAGCAGCACGGACTGGTCCGAACCGACCGGCGGGACGAGATGGACTGCTCGGCGCCGGTCATCCACCAGGCAGATCGTTTCCGAAGCCGAGGGGAGAACGACTCGCCGCAGCGTCGGAGCGAGCCGCGCGTGATGGACCGAGCGCCACAGGTTCGGAGGCAGATCATGGACGAAGAGCCGCGCCTGGGCCGGTGACTGAAGACTTCCGAAGTAGCCCTCCGTGTACCAGGTGACGTAGTCGACGATCGGCGAGGGTGCATTGATCTGAACCACGGCCTCCGGAACACCGAGGTGTTCCCGTCGCCACCCTGTGGCGCCATGGTCCGCCCAGGTGTCGAGTTCGTCGCTCGACAAACTGCCCTGCACGGAGGTCACCCCTCGATCGCGTAGGCGCCGCCCTCAACGAGGTCGGCCACGTGTTCCTCCAGCCGATCGATGCCGCTGGCCGCGACGACGCTCTTGGCCTCTGCCAGGAGTCGGTTGGACCGATTCTTGAACGGGTCACATACCTTCGGGCAGATCACAGGAAGCCTGCCGCGGAGCTGCCGACGCAACTCACCCTCCCAGACCTCGGCGAACGGCTGGTCCAGCGCGCTGCCGTAGCTGAATCCACCGGGGCGGGGGTGGTAGTTGCACGGGTACAGACAGCCGTCTGAGCCCACGGCGGCCATCAAGTCGGTGATCGAGCAGGTCGAACACGACCGGGCCATCTCGCCTGTTTGGCCGACCCGGTGAATCTCGAGCAGCCGGAAGCTGTCGGTCTCCAACTCCGCGCGGATCCGCCCGATCAACTGAGCCGCGTGACGTGCCTGGTCGTGGCTCAGAGGGCGCTGCCCGGAATTGTCCTGCTTCAAGCGCAAGCTGTCTGCACCTGCCGCACGGATGAGTTCAGCGGCGGTATAGACCTCGTGGAAGTTCTCCGGATACATGACGAAGGAGGTGTTGATCTCCACGTCCGATCCGGTTTCGGCTCGCCGCTGGACAAGCCGCGCCAGGTTTGCGAGAGCTCGCTTGAACATGGCCTTGCCGGCCGGGCGGCCGCCGTACTTCAGCTGGGCGTAGGTGTCCGGGGTTCCCGCGTCGATACTGATGTGCACGTACCCGGCTGGAAGCAATGCCTCGATGCACGCGTCGTCCATCAGCACGGCGTTGGTGAAGATCCCGTAGCGGATGCCGCGCTCGGCCAGAAGATCGAATGCAGGTATCAAGGCCTTGCGGGCGACGAGTGGTTCGCCAATCAAACCGGAGAACGACACGGCCTCCACCTTGAAGACGCCCGAGCAGTCCTCGCCCTTCTGCCTGTAGGGCGCCTCGACCTCGTAGTCGACAATGTCGCCTACGAGCTTGAGCATGTTTGCTGGCACCGCCAGATGGTCCGGGAGCCGATCGACAGCGTTCTTGGCCGCATCGAGCATGACCAGTTGCTCTTGCTGTTCGTCCCATAGCTCCAGAGGGACATGGTCTCCGATGCACCATGCGCATCGGAGGTTGCACCCACTGGAGGGGTGGATCAGGACTTCGTACGGCGGGACGACCGCGCCCTGCGATACAGCTGCGAAACGCGCCCAGTGCCGTCGGAGCACGTCGAGCTCGTTGAAGCGGCCCGGTAGATCATTACGAACGTGCGCAGCGAGAGGATTCGTCTCCAGAGAACTTGCCATGCGTAAACCCCTGACCGTTGTTGGCTGCTTGCCAGCGGATGGTCGCCGTGGTGTCAGAGCGGGCTGGTGAGCCACGAAAGCTAGCGGTCTGCTGACGGCCACGCATATCACCGGGGAGATACGGCTCGGTGGGGACGGCGCAATCCTGTCGGTGATCCACTCACCGAACCTGTGGTTACCAAGAGGTGTTCCATCGGCGTCGCACCATGGTGATCGTCTGGGCGTTGAGAGCCGACCAAGTCCTACGCTCCAGGCCTACGAGGATCTCCAACCAGCCACCCGAACTCAGGGGCGCCCAAGGCGTCCAAAGTTCGACGGTGTAGTGGTACGCCCTGCCAGCCCGTCTAGGCCCTGTGTCTCCGTGTCCTGATATCGACGCGCCCCGAGTCTTGGGGGCTCTGGCGGCATGACAAATGCATCTCTCTAGATCACGGGAGAGATATCACGACCGTAATGTGCGAACTTCCCCTGTCAGAAGCAGGGTTGAGTCGGGAAGGTAAGCCACCCCCGCAAGCAATCGGCTGTCGCACCGAAGTACGTCGTTCCAACACGACCAGCTGGCTAGTACCGCACAGCAGAGGCGTACTGCGCCGCAGACGAGCACCGCCCTAGGTACCACTCGATGCGCCGTGGAGGCGGGGCGGTTTCTGGCGCCCATCGCGCCAGATTGGACCACCACTCAGCGGCTGCACCCCCGCAGTTGCAGGATCCCCAGGCCACTCGCTTACCGAGAGGTCCGATGAGAGGAGTGTCGAGTGACCACTACCGCGAAGAGTACGAAGGCCAAGAAGGAGGGTGGCGGTAACAGCGTCGGTCTGCTGGTCGCCGTCGAGCAGCTCGCCGTGGCCCACGACCGCAGCGAGGCGGAGCGGTCCGACATCACCAGCTCGCAGAACAGCGCCGGTGATGACGGGGACAACCGCGACCTGAACCTGCCCAAGGAGTAGGGGGAACCCATGGAGCACCGGCTCGTCACAGGTATCGAGAAGGCGTTCGGCTGGGGCGGGCCGGGGCCCGTGGGCACCGCGTTCGCTCGCGGGCACCTCGCCGACCCGGACCTGATCACCCGGCTGATGACCCCGAACCGGCTGCTGGAGACCATCCGGCACCACCACCTCGCCACCCCCCAACTGCGCTGCTACGCCGAGGGAGACGAGCTCCACCCCTCGCTCTTCCTGTCCACCAACGTCAACCGGCGCAGGCAGGCCGTCAGCCAGGCCGACATGGCAGCTCTCGGCCGGATCCTCAACGACGGAGGAACCGTGGTCCTGGACCACGTCGACTCCTTCGATCCGACGCTGGAGGTTGCGTGCCGCGCCCTGGGCTGGTGGTCCGGCGAACTCACCTCCGCCAACGCCTACTTGGCCGTCGGTGACACGGATGGCTTCAACCTGCACTGGGACGACCACGACGTGATCGCGGTCCAACTCTCCGGCGAGAAGTCCTGGGAGGTCCGAGGCCCCTCCCGTCCAGCACCCATGTACCGCGACGCCGAGCGCAACCGCACTCCGTCGGAGGAGGTGCTCTGGAAGGGCACCATGCAGGCCGGCGACGTCATGCACATACCCCGCGGCTTCTGGCACACCGCGACGAGGATCGGCTCCGGGGACGACGGTCACTCCCTCCACGTGACCTTCGGCCTGACGAAGCGTACGGGTGTGACCTGGGCCAACTTCCTGTCCGACGCCGCGCGCGCCGACGAGGACTTCCGTACGGACCTGGAGCGCAGCGACGAATCCGTCGATGGCGACTTGCTCGCCGCGAAGCTGACCGACCTCGCCCGCAAGTACGACCCCGCCCGATATCTCGCGGAACTGCGCGCGAACACCCCGCCCGCTCGGCACCTCCCCTACATCCCGGTGTTCGGCCCGCTCGACTACGCCGTAGCTGTCACCGAGTTCGAACCGGTCATCGCACCCGCCGGCGACACGGTCCAGGTGGTCGGCGGCGGCAAGCGTCTCACCTTCCACGGCCGCGCCGAACCCGCTCTTCGCAGCCTCCTGTCCGGGCACCCGGTGCACCTCACCGACGACGACCAAGACCTCATCACGCTCGCCGAGCACCTGATCCAGGAGGGGCTGTGCGCACCGCTGACCGCCGAATCGCTCTCGGCCTATACCGGACTGGTCCCACCCGACACCTTCTAGAAGGCGCCCTGGAGCAAGGGGTCACCGACCTCGACACCGCCTTCAACTACCACCACTTCGCCTCCCACCGAACCCTCGCGGCGATCGCGGACGACCTCCTCCCCTCGTTCACCATCTCCACGAAGGTCGGCTACTTCCCCGACGGCCACGACCTCGACCCGGCACGGCTTCGCGCGGCGGTCGAGCGATCGGCGGAGGAACTAGGCCGTACCCCGGACACAGTGCTCCTGCACAACCCCGAGTCGTCGGTCGGCGGCTTCGCCGACGCGTGCGTCGTGCTCCGGGAGATGTGCGAGGCAGGATTCTGCAAGACCTGGGGGCTTTCCACTTGGGACCCTCGGTCTCTCCTCGCGGCCGACTGGGAGATTCCGTGCCCAGACGTGGCGATGGTCCGCGCTGGCCTCACCGTCCCGGTGGGGATCCTGGACGCGGTGGACGAACTCGTCGACCGCGCGCAGATCACGGGGCTGTGGGGAATGGCTCCCTTCGCGGGAAATGCGGACGACTCGATCTGGCAGACCGTGGACACCTCCACGTTTCTCGTCTCGGGCCAGCAGTGCAGCGCGCTGCAGGCAGGCGTCGCCGCGGCGTTCGCGATCCCCGAGGTCACCCGTCTCGCGGTCGGCACCACCGACATCGAGCACCTCGCCGAAGCGGTCGGCGGCTCGCGACTTGAGGTCAACACCGAGACGGTTACGGCATATCGGTCGCTACTGCGCGAGCGGGCTACCGTGAGCGCAGGAGCCCCGTCCAGGAAGGACCAATAGTGCACGCCACCTTGGATGACCTCTCGACCGTTCCGCTTGACGACGTCCTCGACGACGTCGAGCGGCGGCTCGGACGTCAACTCAAGCGCGAGGACGGCCACTTCAGCAAGTACAACGGCACCGCCGGCTTCCGAACCGACGCAGCCACCTGGGTCCGGCTCGCCTGGCGACGTACCGAGAAGATCGACACCCAGGCCTGGACCGGCTTCGAGGCCGCAGCCGCCATCGAAGGCGTCCCCCGGCCCGAATGGTCAGCGGCAGCCATCTGGACCGACCAGGGGCGTGGCGTGGTGTGGCGTGCGGACGAGATGACGCTAGTGGAGGACGGCGCCCTGTCCCTCACCAGCGACATCACCACGGATCCTGGACTGCCCGAGCAGTGGTGGATCGACCTGCGGGCCGCCCTCATGAACCTCTCGGTGCACTCCACAGACCGCGTGTCCATGGGCCAGGCCCACCTGACCCGCCGCATCCACGAGGTCTACGGAACCGATATCGACACCACGATCACCGACTGGGCTTGCGCCCACGGTGATCTCGGCTATGCCAACCTCTGCGGCCCCCGCCTGTCGATCATCGACTGGGAGAGCTGGGGCATGGGCCCGGCCGGATGGGACGAGGCATGCCTGTGGTCCGCCTCCCTGACCGTGCCTACGCTCGCCGAACGAGTACAGGCCCTGTTCTCCAACATCCTGTCGACTCGCAGCGGCAAGCTGTCCCGCCTGCTGCTGTGTGCGAACGTCGAGCGCGCCTTTCAACGGACAGGCAAGAAGGCGCCGTTGACCGACACCATGGCCGCCGCCGCTACCTCGCTGCTTCGCGAACTGCGCTAGACAGAGCGCCACGGAGAACCTGATCTCGCCACGACCGCTCTGCCGACAAGCCGCCCTGCCCTTCGGCTCCCCCCGTAGCTGGAGGGCAGGGCTTCGTCACGACGGTTGCTAAGAACGCGTATCCCACCCACCAAAACGACCTCCACGTAGAGCGGGTGCTGACCTGGCGGCTCGCCTTCGGCGGCGGCAAGTTCGGCCACGTCAGCCCACCCTGCGCCGCCACCTGGACTGACATGCCGCCACCATGGCCCGGCCCGGACACGCTGCTGGCAGCGGCCGTCGCCCGTGATCCGGCCCGTACGCCGGTCGGGCCTGACCGGGCGGTCGGCATGTGGAGGGTCGATCAGAGCCGCAGGCTTTGGCCCCACGTCATGTTTCGCCCGGCCCAGCACGATGCTTTGCAGCCTGATTGCGGCCATCGCGCACAATCTCGCAACTCTCTTGCTGTGTTCACAGTTGACTACATAGCATCACGTTCACTATCGCGAATTTATTGTTGTTCCTGTGCATCGGGGGCCTGGCGTGACGTTGGTGATGGCGGTCGCGGCCGTCTGGGGCGTGCTGCAGATGTTCGCCGTTTCCTGGCCTACGCGCTCGGTGCGCTTGTCGACCGTGTTGCTGGCGTTCGCGATGGGGGTGTACGGGTGCGGCGTAGCGACAGCGTTGGTGGAGCTTGCCTACACCCGCCTCTACACGAACCAGTCCGGGCAGTCGCTGGTGACGGTGGTGAACACCACCAGCTACACGGTGGCTCCGTGGGTGGAGGAATTGATCAAGATTTCCCCGCTGTTGCTGGCCGGAGCGAGTGTGAAGGTTCGTCGCCAGTGGGGGCTGACCGACTTCGTGGTGTTGGGCGTGGCACTGGGAGCCGGGTTCGGACTGCTGGAGGCGGTACTGCGGTACGGCCTGGACGCAGACCGGGCGATAGCGCGCGGCGGGGGCTGGATCATCCCGGACAGCTTGTCCCCGCCGTATGTGCCAGGCCTGGGGCAGGTGTTGACGGCCTGGCTTCCGGCGCCGTTCAGTCAGCTGGACATGCTCGGCCCGCCAGCCACGGAAACCTTCTCCCACCTGGTGTTCACGGCCATGGCTGGCTTCGGCGTCGGGCTGTTGTGGCGTACACGGGGTTGGGTGCGCTTGTTCTCGGTGCTCCCGGTCGTGGCCGCTGCCGGGTATCACACGGTGAACAACTACGCGGTCCAGAAACCCACCGGCCAGGCCGCGCACTGGCTCGAATCTCTGAACGGGAAGGCGTGGGCGGCGCCCCTCGTATGCCTGGCCATCGCCGTGCTTTTCGACCTGCGCCAGATCCACCGCGGCAAACGCGCCGTGCCGGCCGTACTGCTTGCTTCTGAACGTGCTGACGGCGACAGCGTGGGAGCCCTGCTGCGTTACGCGACCTGGCGTCTGCCGTGGAGTCTGCTGATCGTCCTGCGCTACGTCAGACTGCGGCGCTCCTTGCTGTACGCCGCGGCGTCGGCGCCACTCGACGACACCGCGGAACTGCACCGGTCGGTCGTCGGGATCACTGCTCGGATGGAGGTATCCGACAACCCGCACGCCTGGCAGACGCTGAACATCCGCGCCCTGCTAAAGGCAGCCCGAACGGCCCGTGGTGTTCGGCGGCGCTGGCTCCTGGTGATCCCGTGCGTCCTCGTGCTCCCCTCGTTACTGTTCCTGGGTGTCGGCTCGTTCACCTCAACTACCGGCCTCCAGAAGTTCTTCAGTACCGGTTCAGGGCCGAAGATCCTCATGGGCTTCGGCATCGCCGCCCTGGCTTGGATCGCCTACCAACTTGCCACCTTGCTTCGCACCTGGCGGACGGCGTCGGCCCAGCCCATGGGCGAACTGTTGGCGGTCCACCGCTTCCGCCTCGGCACCGCCCTGGGGGCGGCCACCACCGGAGCACTCCTGCTGTGGCGCGGGTTCGGGGACGCCGGCCCCGGTGGCAGGGCGATCCACACGTTCCATCTGCTTGATGCGCTGGACACCTTCCTGGTCTACCTCGGCTTTGCCCTCCTCCTGCTCTCCCTGCTCGCCCTGTTCCCGCCGGGCGCTCTCGCCATCGCTGGCGGCGGGGCAATCGGCGCGCTCACAGCCGAAGCCGCAGCCAACGCCGCCCTCCTCGGCACGGCCGGGATCGTCCTCATGGGACTGGGAGCATCAAATGACTCCGGCGGGGACTACAACGCCTGGCCTCGGAGCAAACGCAAGGGGCGGGTCAAGCCCGAGCACCGGGCAGATGTCCGTGGTGATGAGGGCAAGAGCCTTGGAGGCAAGAGCAAGGCTCATACCATCGACGAGCACGTCGACAAGACCATTGACGGCATGCGCAAGCGTCTGCGTGAGAACCCTGACCTTGACGCGGACTCACGCTACGTTGACGTCGATGCGGCACAACGCTTTACCGACAAGACTCTCGCCACCAGAGAGAACCAGCGGAAGATATCTACTTGGCTGGCCAAGGGCGCGAGGCGACCGCTGCGATTGGAAGCCGAGTTTGACGAGAACACAGGACTCCACCTCACTCGCTACGACTTCACCCACGGGCAGCCAACGAATTGGGTGAAAGGGGTTCGCGTCATCCTCAAGGCTGACCCGACAGCGACGTCTGGGTACCGCATCCTCACCTCGTTCCCCCAGCCCTAACGTGCACGCTTGGAGTAACTCATGAGTCAGGCACTTCCACCAGGACAGCGATTCTATGAACTTGGCGACCTACTAAAGGCCTATACGTACACCGGCTTCACATTCTCCGACACTGCAGAGACTCCGGGCCCTGGCCTGGCCTCCTATCTCAGAATTGCCGCACGCGATCCTGTACGCGCCACAACGGCACTCCAGCAAATCGACGACCTACTCTCCGTCGGCCTCTTCTCCGATGAGATCGCAGATGAAGTAGAAGACCTGCCGCACATCCGCCCTCCGATGGGGAAAAACGTGGAGGACTGCCTGCGCATCGTCAGAGGCCACCTTGAGCGGCTCCTACAGGACCCCTCGCAAGTTCCCCAGATGAACCCACAAAACTCTTGGGAATGGAACGAGCGATTCCCTGAGTTGAGCCAGCTGCTCGGGGCCTACTTTCACCGTGATTTCTCAAACATCTACGATTCTCGCGATGAGGCTCTCGACGAGTACGTCAGCGAATCCGCACCGGAAGAACGTACACAAGGAGTGCAGGAGCTCGGCGAACTCCTGACCATGGTGTCCTCGGATCAGGAGCTCCACACTGCGGCTACGGCGCTGGGACTCGACCTTCTGCCACCGCAAGGGATGGCACTACGGCAATGGCTGGAACTGATCCAGCATAGGATCGCTGGGGCGTAGCAATGAGCACTCAATGCACGAGCAGGCCATGGCGTGATAATCTGAACGCACGTGAAGAAGCTGGTCAGGAATGGCGTGAAACAACACAAACCAAGTTATGAGACACTGGGGTGAAAGGGGCCGACTCAGGCTGCTTGGTGCGCGATTCGTATGCGGGCATCGGCGTTTGGTGCAGATTCCTCTATAGTGACATCATTATGAGACAAGGACACGGCTGCGGTACCCCCTGCGGAATCGGGGACCGCCAATTCGAACCATGTTTTCTTGCCTGCCGTACAGGTCTCCGAGCCCCAATCGGTTGCCAATGTGGCGACGAGGAATAGGCCGCGGCCATGCTCGTCCATGGACGGCGCCTGGGACGGAGCCACTGCGGTGGGGTCGACATCGGTGACTTCCACGCGGAGCCGCTCTCCGGTCCACCACACGCACACTACGCACGCGGCCTTGGTGTGCGTGACGGAGTTCGCGACCAGTTCCCCGGTGAGCAGCTTCAAGTCGTAGATCAGTTCCTCGCTCAGGCTCAGCCCAAGTCGCCCAGCTTGGTCCGCGACGCGCTCCCGTGCTGTTGGCACTTTTTTGATTAGAGGTGGGACGGTGAACGCGTGGCGCGATTCTTCGAGCGGGGGCAACATGGCTGGAACCTCTCGATGGGCGGGGGCTAGGGCGTCAACGTGATCCCATAAATGAACGGATCGCTCGCCGACCTCACCGGGCAGCGCCTCAGGGCAACCGGAGATCCGGTTAGAAGTCCAGCAAGTGGCGGGTGACCACCATGGGGCCTGGACCGCCCAACTCCCTATCCCTCGGGTGATATAACCACTGCGATGTCAATGGGACTGCGCCAGCCACTCGCCCAGCGCCGCGACGACCGAAGTCTTTGCCCACCCCGCGAACACACGGTTCTGTTCACCCTGGGGCAACGCGGCGAGCGTCGTGGCTGCGCCGTTCGGCACGAAGATCGACCACAGATCGGACCAGGATCGTGGGCTGTTTCCACGGTCTGGAGCGGCCGCAATCGATCCTGAGCTACGTGTGTCCTCTGCGAAGGTCTTTAACCGACCGTCAGCGTCCGCGTAGACAGCGGCACTCGCGAAACGGCAGGTCCGCTTCTCCGTGAGATCTGCGAGGTGCGTAAATCCGCTGGGTCCGATCGCTTCAAGGGCCTGCTTGACCATGGGCCCCGGCCATCCGCCGAACTCCTCGATGTAGAACCCGGAGTCCTCGACGAACAGCGGTCGCCCGAGGAGCGCGAAGGCCTGCCGGGCCTTGTGCTGCGCGATTTCCGCGACGGACGTTGTCTGGATCTCGTCCAGCTCCAACGCCACCTGCTCCACCTCAATACCCCAAGGTGCGAGATGCTCCTGGGCCGTACGGAACTTCCCTGAATTCCCTGTGCACATTGCCACCTTGATGGCCGGCATGAGCTGTAGCCCCTTCCTCAGAGAGCAACGTCCATGTCCCCTCACGGAACGGTCGCCGCTGCGAAGCTGTCGCGGCGCTGGAGGACGTGACGTGAAAGTGATCATTGTGGACCTGGCTGACGATCCGCCGCAGCGACTTCCTAGCCTTCGGGCCAGCCAACATCGCTGTCGCCTAGCTGGTCCGTATCGCCGGGGCAACCTAGCCGTGCCCGCGCATGGTCTCTCGAACCCGGTCCCGTGCCAGCTGGCGCCGGTGCGGCATGAAGCGCTACGCCGCACACGTTCAGCCACGGCACATCACAACGCAGCGAAACGGCCTGATGCGGCACTAAGATCTCCGAACCGAGTATTAGGGGGCAACGTGGCCATCGACGTATTCGACGCCGTCAGGCTCGCGAAGACGAACCGACGGAGAGACAGACGTCTGCTTGAGTGCCAGGAGGAGCTCGATCAGCGGGCCGTCGATGAGAACGCCGCCCTGCAGAAGGCCCGGCAGACGCTCTTCGACGAGGCCCTCCTCCCCTTCCGTGACGCTTTTCAGCGTCTCAAGCGCGTCGATCTGGTCGAGCTGGCCGCGATCGAAAGGCCAACAGCCGGCGGCGAGGTGGGCATCGGCCCTCGGCAGCCGCGCAAAAGTGCCGTGACGGTCGCTGCCGTCAGCGCACTGGCAGGCGGCGCGCTCCTCGTGGTAGGCGGGCCGCCCCTCGTTGGTTACGTTGCCGAGGCCGGCGCCTATCGCGCGGTGCGAACCTTCGGCTCCGCCTCCACCGGCAGGGCGATAAAGAGGCTGTCCGGGGCTGCGGCCCGCAACGCCACGGAAGCGTGGTTTGGCCGCGGCCCTGTCGCTGCGGGCGGTGGCGGGAGGGCTGCCGGAAAAAGAGTGCTGTCCGAGATCCATGCGACTTCGGCCAACCTCACGCGTAAAACCATCGTGAAGTGGCAGATCCAAACGCTCGGAGACGGCGAACGAGAAAAGGCACGGGACCTGGACCGGCGCGAGACAGCGATGAGCGAGGCACAGGACGCGGCGTCCGCGCTGCACGAGCGCAGCAGGGACATGCAGCGCGTCCTGCAGGACCTCCAGTTCACGCTGGTGAGACGGCTGCCGTCATTCACCACGCTGGTCGAAGCGTGCGACGACTTGGCCCGATACGACTCCCGTCGGCGCGCAGAGGTGGCGACGATGGTGGATCTCGACGGCCTCGCCGTTATGGTCATGAATTGCCCGATCATCGACGCGGAGGAACGGATGACCGAGGGATCGGGGCGGGTCATCGCCGCCGCCGAGGCCCGACTGCGGGCGATGGAAACCGAATAAACGCTCTTTAGCATGACCTGATCACAATGGTCGGCGAACTACGCAAGCGCGAGATCGGATTCACCTCGCTGCACGAGCGGCTCGACACCATCACGTCCGGCGGGGGTGGTGTGTTCCACGTCTTCGCTGCGCTGGCGAAGTCCATCCAGGAGCTGATCGTCTCCGGCACTCGCGAGCGCCTGGACGCCTCCCGCGGACGGATCGACGGGACACCCACCGTCGTCAACGACGACATCCTCCACGCCGCACGCGACCTGCTACCCAAGCACTCGATCACCTCGACCACCAAGCTCCTCGGGCCAGCCCTGGCAGGCTCTACAACCGCATCCCCGAGCCTCCGCGAGCAGCGGGCCGGCCGTTCCGCCCTGGAGGTAGACTCACGATGCCCCCCGAGCCCGAGCCTGTCGAGAACGGCCTCGCTGCGGCCTCAACAGGCCGCCCCACGCCCCTCACGCGCGTGACGCTGGCTGAGCGTGGCTTCGTCGGCTTCGTGCCGTTCGCCGACCTCCCGCACAGCACCATCCCAGCCGGGGAGGGCATCTACGTCGTGCTACGCCCCGCCGTTTCACACCCGGTCTTCCTCGCACGCAGCCCCGCCGGCCACCGCAAGGGCCACTCCCCCACCACGACGACCGCCACCCTTAACAACGCCTGGGTACCCGGCGCCACAGTGGTGTACGTCGGCAAGGCCGCTGGTCGCCAAGGGCTGAGCAAACGGCTGAACGCCTACCGCCGCCAGGGCCAGGGCCGGAACGCTGGCCACAGCGGTGGCAAGTACATCTGGCAACTTGCCGACTCCGACACGCTCCTGGTCGCCTGGCGCACCGTGGCCGATCCGCCCGCTGGCCAGGCTGAGGGGGAGCTGATCGCGGAGTTCACCGCGCTTCACGGAGCGCTCCCCTTCGCCAATCGCAACCGGGGCTCCTCGATCTCGAAGAAACCGTAACCTTGTCGTTTAAAGGTCAGGCCTCGAACGCGACTCGAACTTGGCCAGCGTTTTCACAGTTCAGCGGACGTGAGGGGAGTGCCCACACCCCCAGGCCCCCGCCCCGCCACTCGACTGCCGAAGCAGAGGTCCGCAGGCTCCTGACAACTCGACGCCAGAGGCCCGTTCGGTGCGCTCTCATAGTCGGTCGTCTCTACGCCGCCAGGCTGTGGCACTCGCTTCCACCATCGGTCTGGTACGTATCGCCTTGATGGCGCTCCAGCCCCAGCAGTTTCAGCAGGTCTGCCGTCACCACTCGGTAGGCGTTCCCAAGCCGTAGAACCTTCACCGGGTACTCCCCTTGCTTGGCGAGTCCGTAGCCGGTGGATCGCCCGATCATCAGCGCTCGGTTCGAGGTGTCGAGGTCGATCACGGCGGGGAGGGCAAGCAGTTCGTCTCCCGTCAGCCCTCGCGCCTCACGGGACGATTCAAATGCCTTCATGGCACCCTCCTGGGAATTTTCCGTGTCGCTGTGACGCCATAGATGTATCACGCGGTCGCAGCAGCATCACATGACCCGCTAAGGTGTCACCATGACACCTGATCAATGGCCGACAGCGTTCACTGGTCGGATCGCCCAGCGCTTGCGGGACTCACGCAAAGCCGCCGGCCTCACCATGGCCGAAGTCGCTCAGGGCTGTGCCGACCGCGGCTTGCCGGAGTTCACCGAGCACTCGATGAAGAACCTGGAGTCTGGGCGCAAGACGAGCATCAGCGTGGCGGAGGTCGTCGTGCTGGCTGACGTCCTGGGCGTCCCGCCGGTGACTCTCCTCTTCCCGCTTGGGTCCTCAGCCACGGTGGAGGCCCTCCCCGGCCGGGAAGTCTCCACCTGGGATGCGGTGGCGTGGTTCACGGGCGAGTCGCCCTTGGCCGAACCCACTCCCGAAGGTTCCGCTCGGGACGTCCTCGACCTCTTCCGTCAGCACGGTGATCTGGTGGCTGGCGCGATGTCCTCCTACGCCCTGGCCAGGGAGAGGCGGCGGGTGGCCAGCACCACCCTGGACCGGGCCCGCAGAGCCACCCTCCTGCAGCGCGCCGAGGGCTACGAGGAGCACGCCTTCGAAGACGCCCAAGAGCTACGCGCCTACCGGAAGCGGATGTGCCAGCGCGGTCTCACCCCTCCGCCCCTTCCCGACGAACTCGCCTTCGTCGCCCAGCCCGACATGGCCACCGACGCGGAGGAGAGTGAGTGAAGAACGGCACCATAACCCGGCGGTGCCGGTGCACTGTCCCCGAGACCGGCAAGGATCTCGGGGCGTCGTGCCCGAAGCTCCAGTCACGACGGCACGGGACCTACGGCGTCTTCCAGGAGCTGGACCCCGCTCAGGACGGCCGGCGTAGGCGGTTTCGTCGTGGTGGCTTCGAGACCTCCGCCAAGGCCAAGGAAGAGCTGGACAAGGTCCGTGCCCTCATGGCCATCCCCGAAGAGGACGACGCCTGGGGCAAGACACAGATCAGCGATCTGTTGGAGGCCTGCGTCCAGGACAAGTCGCCGCTGCCGGACTACGACGAGACCCGCCGCCGGTTCCAGACCGGGCAGGCCCTGAACTCCAAGGTCACCGTCGAGGAGTGGCTGGACACCTGGCTGGCCGGGCGCAAACGCCTGCGCAGGGGCGGGGTGGCGCGCTACGAGTGCGATATCCGCATCCACCTCAGGCCCCATCTCGGACACCTTCGCCTCGACAAGCTCCGGGTCCACCACATCGACACGATGTTCGACGCCATCAACGAGCGGAACATCGAGATCCAGGAGCAGAACGCCCAGCGTCGGGCGGTTACCGCCGAGTTGAAGGCCACACCGAACAAGGGGGCTGAGAATCGGGCGCGCCGGAAGTGGTTCCGTGCCCAGCTCGACGCGATGCCGCCGTTCCGCCGGATCACCGGTCTGAACACCCAGCCCCACATTCGCGACACGCTCCGGGCCGCGCTGAACGTCGCCATCTCCCAGCAGGTGATGCCTGCCTTCAACCCCGCCGCTCACGTTGAGCTGCTGCCGGGGACAAAGCCGAAGGCACTGATCTGGACCGACGAGCGCATCGCTCGATGGCTGGAGACCGCTGAGAAGCCGTCGCCAGTCATGGTCTGGACCCCGGAGCAGACTGCCGTCTTCCTTGACTTCGTCTCTGCGGACCGGCTGTACATGCTCTGGCGGCTCATCGCCTTCCGAGGCACCCGCCGAGGCGAAGCATGCGGTGTCCGCTGGGAAGACCACTCCGGGAAAGCCCGCTCCCTGTCCATCGCCACCCAACTCGTCCAAGACGGCTGGGAGGTTCACGAGGGTGCTCCGAAGACCGACAGCGGCATCCGCCTGATCGCCCTCGACGACGACACCAACGAGGGCCTCATCAACCACAAGGACCGCCAGCAGCGGGAGTGCGAGGCGTGGGGCGAGGGCTGGCAGAACACCGGGCGCGTCTTTACCCAGGAGGATGGCTCACTTCTCCACCCCGGCAAGGTCAGCGACCTCTTCGAGCGCCTCACCAAGGCCGCCGGCCTGCCCCCCATCCGCCTCCACGACCTCCGCCACGTCGCTGCGACCCTGATGCTCGCGGCGGGGGCCGATATCAAGGTCGTCTCCGAGACCCTTGGCCACTCCGACACCCGGGTCACGCGGGACATCTACCAGTCCGTCCTCGACGACCTCGCTCGCGACGCCGCCGAGAAGGTCGTACAACTCGTGCCGCACACTCGTAAGCCGCTGGTGGCAGTTCGCGACGACGAGCCGAAGTCGAGCACGGCTCCCCGGCGGCCACGGATGGTACCGCCGTACAAGGGCGACACACCTCAGCAGAATCGTTCCGCCTGACAACAAGCGGAAAAGGAGCCCCGGTCAGCGGGAATCTGACCGGGGCTCCGGCATGTGTGTCGCCGAGTGCCGAACTCGTTCGTCGGACAAACAGGCTTTCAGCCTCGTCACCACCTACGGGTGCTGAAGTCTTCGGTCGTCCCTCCGTTCCTCAGCACCGCTGAGCGCAGCTCGTACGGCTGCGCCGGATACGTGTTGGAGCCTCGCCGGACGAAATACTCCAGCGGCTTGTCGCGAGCGCCTGGCGTCACCAGACCGTAGGGCGGGCTCTGCCCTGGCAGCACGTCGAGGACCAGGATCAGCTTCCCGTCGAGCCGGTATTCCTTGATCTCGAACTCCGGTGTCGGCTGCACCATGGCCCTCAGCAGGTTCCCGAGCTCGTCGCGCATCTGGGTACTGGGCTTGTCCTCGGCGATGCCGGTAATCGTGACCTCGTCGCGGTCGATGCCGAAGACAATGGATCCCCCGCTGCCCATGGCGAACGCGGCCACCGTCTTCAGGGTGCGGCGGGCATCCCGGCTGGGAAGCATCTGCTTGAACTCCAGTCGGGGCCCTTCCCCCGAAGCGATCAGCGCTTCGACCGCAGCCACGGGATCAACTGGCAGGTCGATCTCAACGCCCGCCCGCCCCGCCTGATCCGTCCAGACGGAGGAAGGATCGATAGAGCGGTAGTCGAGCCAGTCCGTCCCGCGCTTCAACCACAACCAGGCGTGAGTGGGCAGACCGTCGGCCAGCGCGATGGTCATGGGGCCAGCGGCATCGAGTCGCCGGACCGTCCGTTCCTCCACCCCGTACAGCTCCAGGTCGGTCCCCTGCACGGCATCGCCTTCGACGGTCACCGTCAGTTCGGTCGCGGTGATGTGCACGCCGGCGATCCAGGCGGCCCGGTCAGCGATACGCACCTTGGCCAGATCGATCGAAGGACTGCTTCGTCCTGTAAGTGAGAAATCCCCCTCGAAGAACGCCCGCCAGGCGCTGTCCGGCTCCGGGAACGAAGGGGCGCCTCCGGCCCCCACGAGCATCATGTGGGGAAGCTGACGATCCGTCTGGTCGAGTGGCGAAAGAGTGTGCTCGACGACTGGAAAGGTCAGTTGTGGCCTGTCGAGGCGCGAGTAACCCGGGCGACGCTCCACGGTGGCCGTACTCGCCGCACTCGGACTCCATACGGTCAGGGAACCGATCGTCATAGCGTTGCAGACGCTGTCCGAGTAGAGCAGAGCCAGATCGGCCGCAGCCACACGGCCGGCAACGAAGGCGTACCGCTCGTACATCCACTCGGTCTCAACCCAGCCGGGCGGCTCCGCACCCACCAGCACCCAGCAGTCGTGAAGGACCCAGCACTTCCCTTGACGCAGGGCGAGCAACCGCACGTACGCGTCCCTGTCATCCTCGCTGATCGAGCGGACGACTTCGTCGAGCTGAACGCGAGCGCCCATGTCGACTTCCCTCCTGTGAGCGCACTGCGATCACGAACAGTTCCTCGGTAGCGCCCCTGACTGATTCTTCATCAGCCGATGTCGCAGCTCCTCCGGTTTATGGGAACCCCCCAAGCCGACCGCTGCCCGACCACTCGCCTGATACTCGTCGGCCGTCTCCGGTCTGGCCGTACAACTCCCCGTGGCGTGAACGCGTGCTGTCCACCGCTCTACACGCTCACTGCACGCCTGTCCACCGATTGTCCACCGGAGGCGATCTTGGTGCCTACGAAGTACCCCCAGAGGCGACGGACCAAGGTATCGGAATAGCAAAAGGCCCAGGTCAGAAGGGCATGACCTGGGCCTTGAAAGGAGCCCCCTGTCGGATTCGAACCGACGACCTACGCATTACAAGTGCGTTGCTCTGGCCAACTGAGCTAAGGAGGCCTGCGCGATGCGTGCGTACCCGGCAGGGCGTACCCGGCGAGACATACCCGGCAGGACATACCCACCCGTGCCCCCAGGCCGCGCGCGATCACGTGCCCGTGCAGTGTACCCAGGTCCCCGCCGCCCCCTGTCGAAAATTTCCTCGAAGTTCACATGGGTCCAGGTACTGACAGACCAGGCAAACGCCAGGTACCGTCCTGACCCAGTTCACTCGCGTGGACTACACCACCACCTTCCTACAACGGATCGTCCGGCACGTTCCTGCCGGTAGAAGGGGGCCCTTCATCATGGCCACTGTTTCGTTCGACAAGGCGACCCGGATCTACCCGGGCACCGAGAAGCCCGCCGTAGACGGTCTGGAGATCGAGGTCGGGGACGGCGAGTTCCTCGTCCTCGTCGGTCCCTCCGGCTGTGGCAAGTCCACCTCGCTCCGCATGCTCGCGGGGCTCGAGGACGTCAACGCCGGCGCCATCCGCATCGGTGACCGCGACGTCACGCACCTGCCGCCGAAGGACCGGGACATCGCCATGGTGTTCCAGAACTACGCGCTGTACCCGCACATGACGGTCGCCGACAACATGGGCTTCGCGCTCAAGATCGCCGGCGTCAACAAGGCCGAGATCCGCCAGAAGGTGGAGGACGCGGCGAAGATTCTCGACCTGACCGACTACCTGGGCCGTAAGCCGAAGGCGCTCTCCGGCGGTCAGCGCCAGCGTGTCGCGATGGGCCGCGCCATCGTGCGTGAGCCCCAGGTCTTCCTCATGGACGAGCCGCTGTCGAACCTCGACGCCAAGCTCCGTGTCTCGACCCGTACGCAGATCGCCTCGCTGCAGCGCCGCCTCGGCATCACCACCGTCTACGTCACCCACGACCAGGTCGAGGCCATGACGATGGGCGACCGGGTGGCCGTACTGAAGGACGGTCTGCTCCAGCAGGTCGACTCGCCCCGCAACATGTACGACCGCCCCAAGAACCTCTTCGTCGCCGGCTTCATCGGCTCCCCCGCCATGAACCTGATCGAGGTCCCGATCACCGACGGCGGCGTGAAGTTCGGCAACTCGGTCGTCCCGGTCAACCGCGAGGCCCTCAAGGCCGCCTCCGACAAGGGCGACCGCACGGTCACCGTCGGCGTCCGCCCCGAGCACTTCGACATCGAGGAGCACAACGGCGAGGCCGCGAAGTCCCTCACCAAGGACTCCGAGGACGCCCCGGCCGGTCTCGCCGTCTCCGTGAACGTCGTCGAGGAACTGGGCGCCGACGGTTACGTCTACGGCAGCGCCAAGGTCGACGACAACCTCAAGGACCTGGTCGTCCGCGTCAGCGGCCGTTCGGTGCCGGAGAAGGGCTCCACGCTCCACGTGGTCCCGCGTCCGGGCGAGATCCACGTCTTCTCGACCTCCACGGGCGAGCGCCTCACCGACTGACCGGATCCCACTGAACGGTCAGATCCCACTGAACGTCAGGTCTCACTGAACGATCAGGTCTCACTGACTGATCAAACGTTCGAGGAAAGGGCCCCGCGGTTCGCCGCGGGGCCCTTTCCGTTGTCCATCGCCACCGAACCCCGCCCGGACCTGTCGACAAATACCCCGGCAGACCCGTCATTTCGAGCAGCGTTCGTCAACGCCCTACCCAATTCGAGGCATCAATCCATCCCCCGAATTGGTGACTAAATGTCGCCAAATCATTACCGGACGCTACCCTCACACGCGTGAAGCACTCCAATAACCAACAGCCGCGACGCGGCCGGGGCCCCGCCCGCCGGGTCGGCCGCACCCTCGCCCTCGTCCTGCCCGTCATGATGGTGCTCTCCGGGACCCTCGCGGTCACCCGGGTCAACTGGTCGGGCAGCCCGTCCAGTTCGATGCTCACCGCGACGGACGTCACGGCGGCCGGCGCCTCCTCGCGGGCCGCCGCACGCGCCCCGCAGGACATCCTCCGCGACCAGCTCATGACCGAACTCCAGGACAAGAACCCCGGCGTCGTCCTGACGCACCTCCAGGAGGCGGTGAACGGCCACCCGTCGCTCGCCGGCCACTGCACCTCCATCGCCCGCGCACTGGGCCGCGCCGCGGTCCGTATCTACGGCGCCGCCCGCGCCCAGTCCTACGCCCGCCCCGTGTGCGACACCGCGTTCGCCTCCGGGGTCATGGCCGCGCACAGCTGACCGGAGCCGGTGCCAGCAGGAGCAGGTCGGAGTAGGAGGTCGGTAACGGCTGATTAAGGAACGGTTGCAGCCGAAAGACACGGTGGGGCCGCCACGTACAGTTCGGGTCATGAGCGATCCGAACGCCACGTCGCGCCCCACCCAAGCCGTGATCCTGGCCGGTGGCCAGGGATCCCGGCTGCGCCCGTACACCGACGACCGGCCCAAGCCGATGGTCGAGATCCCCGGCACGGGGACGCCGATCATCGGCCATCAGCTCGTCTGGCTCGCCGAGGAGGGCGTGACCGATGTCGTCGTCAGCTGCGGGCATCTCGCCGAGGTGTTGCAGGAGTGGCTGAAAACAGCCGATCTGCCCGTCGATGTGACCACGGTCGTCGAGACGGAGCCGCTGGGCCGCGGCGGCGGCCTCAAGTACGCCGCCGCGCACCTGCCCCGGCCGGACAGCGCCTGGTACGCCACCAACGGGGACATCTGGACCCGGTTCTCGCTGCGTGACATGGCCGACTTCCACGCCGAACGCGATGCCGTCGCCACGATCGCGCTGGCTCGGCCGCGGATTCCCTGGGGGGCGGTGCAGACGGACGGCTTCGGGCGCGTCACGGACTTCATCGAGTCGCCGCCGACGCAGTACGCGATCAATGCGGGGGTGTACGTCTTCTCGCCCGAGTTCGCGGGGTTGTTGCCGGAGCGCGGGGATCACGAGCGGACGACGTTCCCTCACCTTGCGCGTGAGCGGCGGTTGGCCGGGTTCCCGATTCCTCAAGGGGCTTACTGGCGGGCCATCGACACCGCGAAGGATCTGCGGGAAGCCGCCAAGGAGCTTGCTGCGCTGGGGCGTTGACGGTCAGTCAGGTTGTGTTTCGAGTGCCGGTCCGCTGTGGCTGGTCGCGCCCCGCGGCGGAGCCGCCAATGTCACAGCCCCGCGCCCCTAAGGCAACTGCCCCCAGGGCAACAAAGTGGGCCCGCACTGGACAAGTGCGGGCCCACTTCCTGTTCCTCGGAGGTCAGCCGGTGGGCGACTGCTTCAACAAGCCCCCCACCGGCCCAGTTACCCCAACAGGCCGCCCACCAGGCCCGGCTGGCCGGAGGAGGATGAACCCCCGGTGCTGGAGCCGCCGTTGGAGCCGGTGCCGCCGCTGGTGCCACCGCTGGACGTGGGTCCTGCGGTGGTGCTGGGGGCTTGGCCGGCCGGGGAGGACTGCTGGGGCTGGGTGCGGCCCGCGGTGCCCTGGGTCTGGCTGGGGGCGCCGCCGGTGGCCGTACCGGAGGAGGAGCGGGTCGCGCCCGGGGTCGTCGCGGCGCCGGACGGCTTGGCCGAAGTCGCGTGCTGGGACGGGGACTTGGATGCCTTGGGGCTGCTGCTGCGGCCCTTGGTCGGTTCGCCGGGGAGCGGGGTGCCCGGCAGTTCGTTGCGCGGGGCCTCGCCGGGGCCGGGGACGACCACGCGGCTGGAGTCGCGGACCGCGCCGCCGAGCAGCGAGCCGACGAGCAGGGTGAGGCCGATGGCGACGGCCGTCACGAGGGCGCCGCGGCGCAGGACGTAGCGGCGCAACTCCCAGATGTCGGCGCGGGGTCCGAGGCGGCGCCAGGCGCTGCCCGCGAGGCGGCCGTCGACGGAGTAGACCGGGGCGCCCGCGATGATCAGCGGCGACCAGGCGGCGAGATAGATGATGTCGGGCGCGTCGTAGGCCGGGACGGTCTTCCAGCTGACCGTGACGATCAGTGCCGCCGAGAGCAGCGCGCCGAAGATCGCGGCGACCCGCTGCCACAGGCCCAGGATCGTGAGGACGCCCACGACGACCTGTGCGAAGGCGATGACGAGCCCGGAGCCGACCGGGTGCTGGAGCGCGAACTGCCGTAGTGGCTCGGCGACTTCCCACGGGTGCAGGGTGTTGAGCCACTTGACCATGGAGCCGCGCTTGCCGCCGTCGAAGTAGACGGGGTCGCACAGCTTGCCCATGCCGGCGTAGATGGAGATGAAGCCGAGGAAGATGCGGAGCGGGAGGAGGACGACCCCGAGGTTCATGCGGCGGCCCGGGTAATAGGCGTGCCGTACGGGCTCGTTGGGGTTGCGTCTGGTGCGGCGCTCGCTGTCCGTGCCTTCGAAGGCCTCGAACTCCGGGTCCCCGTAGGCGGGTTCGTCGTAGACGCTGCCCACCGTCCGCATGGGCGGCAGGAGTCGGGTCTCGCCGGTGTCGTGATCGCCGCCGCGCTGGGCGCCGACGAGCGGGGTCTCGATGGTCTGCGCGGTCAGGTCGCCGTCGTAACCGCCGCCGTCGATACGGGGGATGACCTGCGTGGCTCCGGCGTCGCCGGCCGGCTCGTCGCCGTGGCGGACGCCCGTGCCGCGCACGGCCTGGAGCAGCCGGTGGGCGCCGGTGTCGTCCGGTGCGGACTTGCCGCTCCAGACGACGGGCCGGCGGCGCGCGCCGCCGGCGGGGATCCGGCCGGGGGCCTCGGTGGCGCTCAGGTGCCGTGCGATCCGCGGCGACGGGGGACGCGACGAGGCGCCCAACTGCACGCGGAAGCTCGCATGATTGACGATGATCTGCGCCGGATCGCTCGGCACCTTCACCATGCTCAGCGCGGGAGCGTCGTCGAAGCCCGACGGGCCGTCCCCCGTGGGTGTGCGGGGTGTTCTGGTGTCCACACTCATCTAACCGAGTGACGTGTGTTTAGGACACTGCTTTGACTCGCCGGAAGTGTCCGGACCGCGTCAAGCGGGTGCCCGGCGCCCAGATTGCCCCGAGTGGGGGACGGTGCCGAACGCCCGTTCAGGAACGGTTGCGTGCCGCCTCGTAGAGCACAACTCCGGCCGCCACACCGGCGTTGAGGGACTCCGCGCCACCGGGCATCGGGATCCGGACCCTGAAGTCGCAGGTCTCGCCCACGAGTCGGGACAGGCCCTTGCCCTCGCTGCCGACGACGATGACCACCGGGCCTGCCAGCGCGGCGAGTTCACCGACCTCGTGCTCACCGTCGGCCGCGAGACCGACGATCGCCAGACCCGCCTTCTTGTACGCCTCCAGCGCGCGCGTCAGGTTCGTGGCGCGGGCGACGGGCGTACGGGCCGCCGTACCGGCCGACGACTTCCACGCACCGGCGGTCATGCCGGCCGCGCGCCGCTCGGGGACGAGTACGCCGTGGCCGCCGAACGCGGCGACGGAGCGGACGATCGCGCCGAGGTTGCGCGGGTCGGTCACCCCGTCGAGGGCGACGATCAGCGGGTCCTCGCCCTTGTCGTAGGCCGCGTTGGCGAGGTCCTCGGCGTGCGCGTACTCGTACGGCGGGACCTGGAGGACCATGCCCTGGTGGTTGAGGCCGTTCGTCATGCGGTCCAGCTCGGGGCGCGGGGCCTCCATGAGGTGGATGCCGCCGCGCTCGGCGACGAGCTGGAGCGCCTCGCGCACCCGCTCGTCGTTGTCGATGAACTGCTGGACGTAGAGCGTGACCGCCGGAACGCCCTCGCGCAGCGCCTCCACGACCGGGTTGCGGCCGACGACCATCTCGGACGTGCCCTTGCCGCCGCGGCCGCGCGGCGCGGGACGGCGCTGGACCTGCTTGGCCTTGGCGTTGGCGACGCGGTTCTTCTTGTGGCCCTTGCGCGCCTCGGCGGGCGGGGTGGGGCCCTTGCCTTCGAGACCCCTGCGCCGCTGGCCGCCACTGCCGACCTGCGCGCCCTTCTTGCCGGACATGCGGCGGTTGTTGGCTGCCATGACCTACCTGTCTGTTCAGAGTCGTATCAAAGGTTTGTGGACGTACGTCTATGCAGTGTGCCGCCCGGAGGGCCGGGCGGCACAGTCGATCTTCGTTGACCGGGTGCGATCAGGGTGCGATCGGGGGTGGGTTCAGCGGGGGCCGAGGGTCCAGCGCGGGCCCTGCGGGCCGTCCTCGATGGTGAGTCCGGACTGGTTGAGCTGGTCGCGGATGCCGTCGGCGGTCGCCCAGTCCTTACGGCCCCGGGCGGCCTCGCGCTGGTCGAGCACCATCCGGACCAGGGTGTCCACGACCCCGTGCAGGTCCTCTCCCCGGTCGCCGCCCTCGCCGACCCAGTGCGGGTCCAGCGGGTCGAGGCCGAGCACCCCGAGCATGGCCCGCACCTCGGCGAGCCGCGCCACGGCGGCTTCCTTGTCGTCGGCGGCGAGGGCGGAGTTCCCTTGCCGGACCGTGGTGTGTACGACGGCGAGTGCCTGCGGAACGCCCAGGTCGTCGTCCATCGCCTCGGCGAAGGCCGGTGGCACCTCGGCGGCGGGCTCGACGACTCCCCCGGCCTTTTCTACGACCCTTTGCACGAAGCCCTCGATCCGCGCGAACGCGGACTCCGCCTCGCGCAGGGCCTCCTCGCTGTACTCGATCATCGAGCGGTAGTGCGGGGTGCCCAGGTAGTAGCGCAGGACGATCGGGCGCCAGCGCTTGACCATCTCGGAGACGAGGACGCTGTTGCCGAGCGACTTGGCCATCTTCTCGCCGGCGATGGTCACCCAGGCGTTGTGCAGCCAGTACTGCGCGAAGTCGTCGCCGTAGGCCTTGGCCTGGGCGATCTCGTTCTCGTGGTGCGGGAAGATCAGGTCGAGGCCGCCGCCGTGGATGTCGAAGGCGGGGCCCAGGTACTTGTGCGCCATCGCCGAGCACTCCAGGTGCCAGCCGGGGCGCCCGCGGCCCCACGGGGTCTCCCAGTCGGGCTCGCCCGGCTTGGTCGCCTTCCACATCGCGAAGTCGCGCGGGTCGCGTTTTCCGGTGATGCCCTCCTCGGAGGGCTGGCGCAGGTCGTCGATGTCCTGGTTGGAGAGCTGGAGATAGTCCGGGTACGACCGCACGTCGAAGTAGACGCTGCCGTCGGCCTCGTACGCGTGATCGCGCTCGATCAGCCCGCGCATCATCTCGATCATCTCGGGGACGTGGCCGGTCGCCCGCGGTTCGTACGTCGGCGGGAGGCAGCCGAGTGCGCTGTAGCCGTCGTTGAACGCGCGCTCGTTCTCGTAGCCGATCGACCACCAAGGGCGGCCCTGCTCACGGGACTTGGTGATGATCTTGTCGTCGATGTCCGTGACGTTGCGGATGAACGTGACGTCGTAGCCGCGGTGTTCGAACCAGCGGCGGAGGATGTCGAAGTTCAGGCCCGAGCGGATGTGGCCGATGTGGGGGGCGGCCTGCACGGTGGCGCCACAGAGGTAGATCGAGACACAGCCCGCTGTGAGCGGGGTGAAGTCGCGAATCTGCCGGGCGCTGGTGTCGTACAGGCGAATGGTCACGGTACAAGGGTAGTGGGCGTGGGGCTGTGCCTCAGACGGTTGGGTCGATTGTTGTCTACGGGCCGGTGGGGGCT